>JADBYZ010000009.1 GCA_020402745.1 Phenylobacterium sp. | reverse complement strand
TGCGCAAGACTCGCTCGATCAAAAAACCGGGAACAAAACGGAATCGGTGACTGCCTCTTGGACTGCAGACGCTTACCAGCGTCGGTTTCCTGTCAGAGGCGGCGGCATATGCGATTCCCCTGCCCCTTGGGGGAGGAATGAGGCGGTAATTGCTCCCCCAAGGGGGAGCTGTCAGCGAAGCTGACTGAGGGGGTCAACGGCGGTCCAGTTGCCCCATCTCCCCGGGGGTAGGAACTAGCCCGCCGGCCGGGCTGAGCGCCGGTCCAGGGACGCCAGGACGAACTCCGCCAGACGGTCCGCCGCCCGGGGGGCCCCGCCCCGCGCCTTCAAGAGGGCGATCTCGGCGTCCTCCAGGGGCGGCAGGCCGTCGGCCTCGCTCAGGAGGACCAGGTCGTCGGGAACCATTTCCCGGGGCAGGACGGTCAGGCCCAGGCCGGCGCGCAGGGCGGCGTGCTGGCCCGCCAGGGAGGGGCTGGTATAGGCCGCCCGCCAGGTGCGCCCCCGCGCCTCCAGGGCCGCCACCGCGCGGCGCCGGTAGACGCAGGGCGCCGGGGCGATCACCAGGGGCGCGGGCTCATCGGGCCGCAGCACCGCCCGGTCGGCCGCCACCCAGACGAGGGGCTCGCGCCAGACCCGCACCCCCAGGTCCGGCCCCAGGGGTTCGCGCTTGACCAGGGCCAGGTCCAGGGCGCCGGCCTGCAGCCGGTCCAGAAGGTTCAGGGTCAGGTCGCAGGTCACCGCCAGGGCCACCCGGGGATGGGCCCGGGCGAAGGCGCCCAGTATGTCCGGCAGGTGGACGGTGGCGAAGTCCTCCGGCGCCCCCAGCCGCACCTCACCCTCCAGGTCCTCTCCCGTCAGCTCGGCGAGGATCTCGTCATTCACCCTCAGCAGCCGCCGGGCCTTGGGCAGGAAGGCCTCCCCCGCCTCGGTCAGGCCGACCCGGCGCGGGTCGCGGGCCAGGAGCTTCACCCCCAGCCGCTCCTCCAGCCGCCGGACCTGCAGGCTGATCGCCGACTGGCTGCGCCCCAGCCTCTCCCCTGTCCGGGTGAAGCTGCGGGTGTCGGCGATGGTCACGAAGGTGCGGACCAGGTCGAGGTCCAGGTTGACGTCGCGCGGCATGGCCCCGGTCCTTCATGAGTTTTGCTCATTGCAGGAATAGCACCTTTCAACGCCCCTTGTCCCGCGACGCGCCCTAGAGGTCCGCTCCCGGCGCCCGGGGGGGCGCGCTGATCATCCGGATTTCCATGCCCGAAGCCCTGACCTCCGCCGCCGCCCTCGGCGCCCAGAACCTGCTTGCGCCGGCCATCCTCTTCTTCGTCCTCGGCCTGTTCGGCGGCTTTGCGAAGTCAGACCTGTCCCTGCCCGCCTCCACCAGCCGCACCCTCTCCCTCTTCCTGATGCTCTGCATCGGGTTCAAGGGCGGGGTCGAGGCCGCCGACGCCGGTCTCAGCGAGGGCTTCGTACGGGCTGGGATCGCCGGCCTCATCCTGTCCCTGACCTGGCCCCTGGTGGCCTATCCGGTCCTGAGGCGGCTCGGCGGACTGGAGCGCGCCTCGGCGGCGGCCACGGCGGCGGCCTTCGGCTCGGTCTCTGTGGTCACCTATGCGGCGGGGGCGGACTTCCTGTCCGCGCACGGCGTGGTGTTCAGCGGCTACATGACGGCGGTCCTCGCCATCATGGAGGCCCCAGCCATCCTCACCGCCCTCATCATCGCCAGGCGCGCGGCGGAAGGCTCCGGCGCCGGCCACGGCATGGGAAGCATACTGCGCGAGGTCTTCCTGGGCGGCCCGGCCCTCATGCTGGTGGGCAGCTTCCTGATCGGCCTGACGACGGGCGAGGCCGGCATGGCCCGGCTGGACATCTTCGTGAACCCCCTCTTCCAGGGCGCCCTCTGCCTCTTCCTGCTGGACATGGGCCTGGCCGCCGCCCGCAGCCTCACCGACGCCGGAAGGCCGCCCGCCCGGGTCCTGGCCCTGGGGATCGCCCTGCCCCTGGCGGGCGCCTGCGCCGGCTGGCTCGCCTCACGCCTCGCCGGCCTCGCCCCCGGCGACAGCGCCCTCCTGATCCTGCTGGCCGCCTCGGCCTCCTACATCGCCGCCCCCGCCGCCATGCGCACCGCCCTGCCCGAGGCCCGGCCCGGCATCTATCTCGGCCTCTCCCTGGGCGTAGCCTTCCCCTTCAACCTGATCCTGGGCCTGCCCCTCTACGCCCTGGCGGCGGGGGCGCTGTAGGGGGGCTGGAGGTAATATTAGCCTGCGATTTTGATGAACATTTGGATGAGAAACCAGGCAAAGGCGATTAAGAAGATCAAGATCAGGATTAAGGTGACAAAGAAGGCCACCACCCCGCTCTTGACCTTCCGCCATTCCTTTCTGCTGATTTTCTGAATTGATTGGATGAACCTCTCCGCGATAGGCGTCAGGGACTCGCTGGCTAGGTCGCCTCGCGCCACTCGCTCCGAAAGCTGGTCTAGACAGACAATCGCGCTCCGGGACTCTTCGAAATCACGGCTAAGCCGAAGGCGGATGGCCGCCTCTGAGATCCGGAACGCCACAATGGACTCAGTCCGCCGATCGACGGCGCTGGAACCCCCTTGTGGGACATGGGCCATGAGTTGAACCTGAGCGACTAGGGCGGCACATTCCGCCCTTAGGGCGTCCACCCAAGCTTGGCGAAACTCCGCCGTCTTCTGCTCCTTGCCGATAACAAGACCCAATGTGCCAGCTAATGCGGCGATGATGGCCGCCACGATGATCGGTGAGTCGCTCAATGGGGCACCGCCGAAGGTCTGGTGGCGAAAAGAGCTTTAGACAAGCCTCGGAGCCAAGCACCGTCAAGGGCACCGATTACATCTTCATCGGCCAGTCGCCTAAGGCGACCTGAGCCAGTGGTTTGGTACCAAGGACTCCTTTAGCCATCGGGTTGCGATAGGGTTGTTGCTAAGAACGGAGATCCCGAATGTGGATTTGTCATGGTGCAAGGGCTTCTTTCTGTAGGTTTCGGGAGAGGCCCATTGGATTGGTCAGATGGCGAGGTACCGCCCATCCCTCTTTTCCTGGAGGCTGATTTGTTCGAGAGGCGTTTGGATGCCTCTTGCAACGACCGATGGATAGGCGTTTAGATTTTGGCGTTCATGATTAAGCGCAGGCGAGGAAAAGCCAGCGCCCTATCGGTCGCAACTTTCACTCACCGGGCTCATTGCAAGCGGGGGCTTGAAAGCACACATGTCAGCCATGCGTAAGCTCGATCGCCACGTCACGCTTTGGACAGTTCTTGCCCCGGGTGATGCGGGAGACCCCCTGTGGGTGGTGACATTGAGTGGTACCCGCTCTAGCAAGGCTCGCCCCACTACGGCGGACGCCGCTAGTGCTTTTTGGACTGGAGTGAGGTCAATTGATCTCTTCCCGAGTATGGCCGACGCCATGGCCATGATCGAAAGGAACGGGCCAGCTTCCGATTGGGTTCGTGTTGGTCGCGACATCCGGAATGCAATGAACGCTTGGGCTCATTCGCCGGATGAAACCGACGACGAGGAAGAATGGTTGGCTATTCCTGAGAGCGGGGAGCGCAGTGAACGAAAGTCCTTCTGAGCCATCCGAAGACACCACTCCATTTGAAGGCCAAACTGGCGTCAAGGACAATGACGCCACTGAGGACGCCAATGGAGAAACTGGTGTATCGCCTCCGAGGCAAGAGATTATTGAACGCTTGGAGCCCTACCTCCAACCAGGAAGAGAAGAGCAGGCCGCGCGCATCGTCCAAGGGATGATAGTTCATCAAAGGACCCATCGAGGCCCGCTACCTCCGGCGATTGAGTTCAGACGCTACAACACCGTTGTTCCTGGCGCTGCTGATCGCATTTTGATTATGGCCGAGAATGAGCAAAAACACCGTCATGCGCTAGAGACTACAGCGATAGGAACAGAAGCTAAAATTAAGATTCGCGGTCAGTGGTTCGCGATAAGCGCACTTATACTGAGCCTAGTCGTTGTGACAGTTTTCGTTGCGTTGAACCATCCCGTCGAAGGAGCCGGATTTGGCGCAGCGATACTTTTAGGTGTCGTAGCTATGTTCTTGGGGCGACATTCCATCCCCAGAAAGCCACCTGAGAACGACAACGACTGACCCGTCGCACGCAATCCCTCCCGCGAAAACGCAGGGACTGGCCCTGATTTCTGAACCCCGACCTAGCCCAATACCGCCCCTGCAGCGGGTGCACTACTGTATGGTGGAGGGTTACAGTAGCGCGACTTTCGACGCGGATCAGTTCCGCGCAGTATCCACCAGCTTGTTCTTGCTGATCCAGGGCATCATGGCGCGCAGGCGGGCGCCGACCTCCTCGATGCCGTGCTCGGAAGCGCGGCGACGGGTGGCCTTGAAGCTGGGCTGGCCGGCCTGGTTCTCCAGCATGAAGTCGCGCACGAAGCGACCGGACTGGATGTCCTCCAGCACGCGCTTCATCTCGGCCTCTCCCTCGGCGTAGCCTTCCCCTTCAACCTGATCCTCGGCCTGCCCCTCTACGCCCTCGCGGCGGGGGCGCTGTAGGGCCGAGGCCCCGTCCGGCTCAGAAGCCGAACTTCTCGAAGTAGGCCGCGTTGGCCGGCGGCAGCTCGATGGGATAGAGGGCCCCGCCGAGGCTCGCGAGGATCACGGTGGCGACGACGACGCCGAGGGCGATCAGGGCCGGCGGCGCCCAGCCCGCCCGCTCGCCCCAGCCAAATCGCACGGCGGCGGCCAGGTGGGTGAAGACCGAGATCACGCCCAGGGCGTAATAGGGAAAGAAGCCGTACTTGAAGGGCGCCAGGTTCACGGTGGCGGCGGCCCAGTAGAAATCCGTATCCATGCCGAAGACATGCCGCGTCGACAGGGCCGCGCTGGAGTGAATCAAAATGAAGGCGATGAGATAGCCGCCCGAGAGCAGCTGGGCCCAGCCCCAGAACCCCTTGTCCGCCTCGCCCCAGCGCCGGGCCAGCAGGCGGCCGCCGATGACAATCTGGGTCAGCAGGGCGACGATCAGAACGGGCTCGACAAAGGGGTTGCGGTAGAGGCCCTGCGTCGCTCCCAGCACCTGCTTGTGCATCTCCGGCCCCGCCACCGCTGTGAGGTGGGTGGCCAGGTGCCCGAGGATGAAGACGGCCAGGCCTGCCGCCAGGATCCGGTGGGCGCGCACGAGGGTGAGGGACGCGAACATGGCTCGACCTCGCCTTGGCGTTCGACGGCCTCCCGGCGTCGGGAGGCCGCCTCGCGGATCAGTTCCGCGCAGTATCCACCAGCTTGTTCTTGCTGATCCAGGGCATCATGGCGCGCAGGCGGGCGCCGACCTCCTCGATGCCGTGCTCGGAGGCGCGGCGGCGGGTGGCCTTGAAGCTGGGCTGGCCGGCCTGGTTCTCCAGCATGAAGTCGCGCACGAAGCGGCCGGACTGGATGTCTTCCAGCACGCGCTTCATCTCGGCCTTGGTGTCGGGGGTGATGATCCGCGGGCCGGTCACGTACTCGCCGTACTCGGCGGTGTTCGAGATCGAGTAGTTCATGTTGGCGATGCCGCCCTCATAGATGAGGTCGACGATCAGCTTCACCTCGTGCAGGCACTCGAAATAGGCCATCTCGGGGGCGTAGCCCGCCTCGACCAGGGTCTCGAAGCCGGCGCGGATCAGCTCCACTAGGCCGCCGCACAGCACGGCCTGCTCGCCGAACAGGTCGGTCTCGCACTCCTCGCGGAAGCTGGTCTCGATCACGCCCGAGCGGCCGCCGCCGATGGCCGAGGCGTAGGCCAGGCCGAAGTCGAGGGCGTTGCCCGTGGGGTTCTGGTGGATGGCGATCAGGCAGGGGACGCCGCCGCCCTTCTCATACTCGCCGCGCACGGTGTGGCCGGGGCCCTTGGGGGCGACCATCAGCACGTCCACCGTGGACTTGGGCTCGATGAGGTTGAAGTGGATGTTCAGGCCGTGGGCGAACAAGAGGGCCGCGCCGTCCCGCAGGTTGGGGGCGATCTCGGCATTGTAGATGCCGCGCTGCAGTTCGTCGGGCGCCAGCACCATCAGGGCGTCGGCCCACTTGGCGGCCTCGGCCACGTTCATCACCTTCAGGCCGTCGGCCTCGACCTTGCGGGCGGTGGCGGAGTCGGGCCGCAGGGCGACGGCGACGTTCTTCACGCCGGAGTCGCGCAGGTTCAGGGCGTGGGCCCGGCCTTGCGAGCCGTAGCCTACAATCGCGATCTTCTTGTCCAGAATGCGGGCGAGGTCGGCGTCGCGATCGTAATAGACGCGCATGGGCGGTCTCCTTTGGACAAGACGGGCGCGGGGCCGCTGGGCCGGCCGCGCGAGAGCCCGCCGCTTGAAGGGGAAATTTCCCGCCGCGTCAAGCAAGGCCGGCCCTCCGGGCGCCGCCGCGGAAGGCCGGAAGCGCCCTACCAGAACAGGGTGTAGGCCACCTGGACGATGCGCCCGGTCCACAGGTCCACCAGGGCGGCGTCGCGCCCCAGCCGCACCCAGGCGAAGCCGACGGGCGGGACCGGCAGGCCATAGCTCCACCAGGACTCGATCCGGTAGCGCGGCGTCCACCAGGTCCAGGGCAGGACCTCGCCATGGGACCAGCGGCGGGGGACGAAGCCCGGCGGCGGGACCCAGGGCGCGCCCCGGTAGCGATCGTAGGGGGTCCAGACCGGCGGATACCAGCGGGGGTCATAGCGCGGCGGGCGGGGCGGCGGGCGATGACGATCGTAGCGGTCGGCGCGGTAGCCGTCATAGCGGTAGCCGTCATAGCCGTAGCCGTCATAGCGGTAGGGGTCGTAGTGGCGCCGGTCATAGCGATCCCAGCCCCAGTATCCGTAGGACTTGGAACCGCCGTGGCGGCGCCCGTCCTTATCCCTCCAATGATCCCGGCGGTCGTCTCGGCGGTCGTCGCGCCAGTCGTCGCGCCGGTCGTCGCGGCCGGACTCCGGGCGCGGCTGCGGCCGCTCCGCGGAGGGCGGGATCTCCCGGGGCTGGCCGTACCGTCCCCAGGCCTCGGGGCGGCGCTCCGTGGGCGACTGGGGCGCGGTGAAGGGGGCGGGAGGCTCTGTCTCTCCGACGGGCTCGCCGCGGGGATCGAAGCGCAGGCTCTCGGCGGGGCGCGACCCGCCGTCCCCGTCGGCCTCCTGCGCGGACGCCGCCAGCGCCCCGGAAAGGCCCAGGGCCAGGATGAGCGTCAGGAGAGATGCGCTGGCCGCATGCCGGTTCATGGTCCGTGTCTCCGTCTGCCGGCGCCGGAAGGGCGCCAGGCGGTTGTCGCCCCCGCACGCATCGGATTAGGAAGGTCAACCTGAACCGCGGTTGAATGTGTGTTCCGCAGGAGGTCAAAGATCATGCCCGCCCTTCCCCAGGACGTCGTCGGCTACTGGCGCAACGCCGGCCCGCGCCGATGGTTCCGCAAGGACGCCGCCTTCGACGACGCCCTGCGCCTGCGCTTCGAGCCCGTCCACCTCGCCGCCGCCCGGGGCCAGTACGACGACTGGGCGCAGGAGGCCGAACCGGCCCTGGCCCTGATCCTCCTGCTCGACCAGATCCCCCGCAACATCTTCCGGGACAGCGCCCACGCCTTCGCCACTGACGGCAAGGCCCGCCGGGTCGCCCGCCTGGCCCTGCGCCGGGGCTTCGACCTGCAGGTCGAGGCGGAGCTGCGGCACTTCGTCTACATGCCGCTGGAGCATTCCGAGGACCCAGTGGACCAGGCCGACTGCGTGCGCCTGATCCAGGCCCTCTGCGCCGAGACCCGCGACACCGAGCTTCTCCGCTTCGCCGAGCTGCACCGCGACATCATCGACCGCTTCGGCCGCTTCCCCCACCGCAACGCCGCCCTGGGCCGGGAGAGCACGACGGCTGAGCTGGCCTATCTCGCCGACGGCGGATTTGCGGGATAACTCCGCCGGTCCTGTGGACCGCCGTCCCCGCGACGGTTCCCGGGAGGGCGCGAATCGGGTCCCCTAGGCCATCGCCCGGAGCCTGCATGAACGCCCCCGCCCGCATCGATGACGCAGAACAGGCCGCCGGGACCGGGCCGGCGCTTGAGCAGCCCTATCTCGACCTCTTGGCCGACATCCTGGCCAATGGCGTCGACCGTCCCGATCGCACCGGGGTGGGCACGCGAGGCGTCTTCGGCCGGCAGATGCGCTTTGACCTGTCGCGCGGCTTTCCCCTCCTGACCACCAAGACCCTGCACCGGCGCTCCATCGTGGTGGAGCTGGTCTGGTTCCTGCGCGGCGAGACCAATGTCCGCTGGCTGCAGGAGCGCGGGGTCAGCATCTGGGACGAGTGGGCCGACGCCGAGGGCGAGCTGGGGCCCGTCTACGGCCGCCAGTGGCGCTCCTGGGCGGCGCCGGACGGCCGGGTCATCGACCAGATGGCGGCCCTGGTCGAAGGGCTGAAGCGCAGCCCGGAGAGCCGCCGCCACATCGTCACCGCCTGGAACCCGGCGGACGTGGACGACATGGCCCTGCCCCCCTGCCACTGCCTCTTCCAGTTCCACGTGGCGAACGGACGCCTGTCCTGCCAGCTCTACCAGCGCTCGGCCGACGTCTTCCTGGGCGTGCCCTTCAACATCGCCTCCTACGCCCTCCTGACGCACATGGTGGCGGCGGTGACGGGGCTTGACGCCGGCGACTTCGTCCACACCCTGGGGGACGCCCACCTCTACCTGAACCACCTGGACCAGGCCCGCGAGCAGCTGACTCGCGAACCCCTGGCGCCGCCCCGGCTGGAGCTGGCGGCCCGGGACGACCTCTTCGCCTTCGAACCCGGCGACGTGAAGTTCAAGGGCTACAAGGCCCACCCGGCCATCTCCGCCCCCATCGCGGTCTGAGGGCCGTGGCCGCCCCCCTCCTCACCGCCGGCCCCATCGCCCGGGCCCGCAACGGCGTGATCGGCCGGGACGGCGCCCTGCCCTGGCGGCTGAAGTCCGACCTCGCCCGCTTCCGCGCCCTGACCATGGGCAAGCCGGTCATCATGGGCCGGCTGACCTGGGAGAGCCTGCCCCGCAAGCCCCTTCCGGGCCGCACCAACATCGTCCTGTCCCGGGACGCCTCCTACGCCCCCGGCGGCTGCGTGGTCTGCGAGGACTTCTCCGAGGCCGTGGCCATCGGCCGCGAGCAGGCCGAGGAGGACGGCGCCAGCGAGGTCTGCGTCATCGGCGGCGCCTCCCTTTTCGCCCTGGCCCTTCAGCGCGCCCGGCGCATCTACCTCACCGAGGTCCACGCCGACATCGAGGGCGACGTGACCCTGGCCCCCTTCGACGAGAGCCGCTGGCGCGAGGTCCGCCGCGAGGACCTGCCCGCCGGCGAGGGCGACGAGTATCCCGTGACCCTGCGGGTGCTGGAGCGGGCCTGAGGCCCTTTTCCTCGCCCCTCCCCTCGCCCATAGTCCCCGCCCAATGACAATCCCGGGAGGAGAGGGGCCATGGACCTGCAGCTGATCGCCGAGGACTTCCAGTTTCCGGAAGGCCCCATCGCCATGAACGACGGCTCGGTGATCCTCACCGAGATCAAGCGCCAGACCCTGACCCGGGTGAAGGCCGACGGGTCCAAGGAGATCCTGGTCAACACCGGCGGCGGGCCGAACGGGGCGGCCATCGGCCCCGACGGCGCCATCTACATCACCAACAATGGCGGGTCCTTCGAGTGGCTGGACAACATGGGCATGACCATCCCCGGCCCGACCCCGCCCTCGCACACCGGCGGCTACATCCAGCGCTTCGACCTGAAGACCGGCGCGCTGACCACCCTCTACACCGAGTGCGATGGCAAGAAGCTGGTGGGCCCCAACGACCTCGTCTTCGACCGGCAGGGCGGCTTCTGGTTCTCCGACCACGGCTGCTCGACCCCCGAGGGGCGCAAGTTCGGCGCGATCTACTATGCGAAGATCGACGGCAGCCATATCAGCCGCCAGCGCGACCACCTGATCTCGCCCAACGGAATCGGCCTCTCCCCGGACGAGAAGGTCGTCTACCTGGCGGACACCAACCTCGGCCGGCTCTGGGCCTTCGACATCGCCGAGCCCGGCGTTCTGGGCCCGCCGGACGGCTTCGCCCCCGGCCGCGTCGTCTGCAACCTGCCCGGCTACCAGCTGCTCGACAGCCTGGCGGTGGAGGCCGGCGGCAAGGTCTGCGTGGCCACCATCATCAACGGCGGGATCACCGCCTTCGACCCGGACGGCTCGGTGGAGCACTTCCCCGTGCCGGACCTCGTCACCACCAACATCTGCTTTGGCGGGGCCGACATGCGGACAGCCTGGATCACCGCCTCGGCCACCGGCAAGCTCTACCGGGCCACCTGGCCGCGGCCGGGCCTGAAGCTCAACTTCAACGCCTGAGGCCCGGATGCCCCGCGCCCCCGACCCGCACGAGCCGGAGATCGTCGCCAGCCTGGAACGGGCGGGCGAGCTCTGCGAGGACCTGACGCCGGTGGTCTATGACCGCCTGTTCCGCGAGCAGCCGGAGATGGAGATCCTCTTCTGGCGGGATCAGAACCACCAGATCCGCGGCGAGATGCTGACCCGGGTGCTCCAGGCCATCCTCGATTTCGTGGGCGAGCGGCTCTATTCCCGCACCCTCATCCAGAGCGAGGTGGTGGTGCACGAGGGCTACGACGTGCCGCCGGACGTGTTCCGCACCTTCTTCGCCACCGTGCGGGACGCGGTCCGCGAGGTCTGCGGCGACGACTGGCGGCCGGAATGGGAGGCGGCCTGGGAGACCACCCTGGCCGACCTCGACTGGTACGTCACCCATCCCGACCAGGCGATGACCCCGGCCTGAGAGGGCCGGGGCCTTCCGGCCTCAGGACAGGCTGGCCATGGCCGAGCGGTCGAAGCTCATCAGCTCGTCATTGCGGCCCTGGCGGATCTTCACCGCCCAGTCCGGGTCCTGCAGCAGGGCCCGGCCCACAGCCACCAGATCGAACTCCTCGCGCTCCAGACGGCGCAGCAGGTCGTCGATGGAGGCGGGCTGCGAGGCCTCGCCGGCATAGGCCGCCACGAACTCGCCCGACAGGCCCACCGAGCCCACCGTGATGGTCGGAACCCCGGTCAGCTTCTTGGCCCAGCCGGCGAAGTTGAGGTCCGAGCCCTCGAACTCCGGCTCCCAGAAGCGGCGCTGCGAGCAGTGCAGGATGTCGGCGCCGGCGTCGGTCAGGGCCGTCAGCCAGGCCTCCAGCTCCTTGGGCGTCGGCGCCATCTTCACGGTGAAGTCCTGCTGCTTCCACTGGCTGATGCGGATGATCACCGGATAGTCCGGCCCCACCGCCTTGCGCACCGCCCGCAGGATGTCGCCGGCGAAGCGCGCCCGGCCGGGCAGGTCCTTGGAGCCATAGGCGTCCTCGCGCTCATTGGTGCCGTCCCAGAAGAACTGGTCGATCAGGTAGCCGTGGGCGCCGTGCAGCTCGACCGTCTCGAAACCCAGCCGCTTGGCGTCGGCGGCGGCCCGGGCGAAGGCGTCGATGGCGTCGGCCACGGCCTCCTCGCTCATGCCCTCTCCGAACCGCTTGCCGGGGCTCGACAGGCCTGAGGGGCTGTCATAGCCGCCCTCCGGCTTCCACTCCGGATCGCGCGAGCGCACGGCGCCCACGTGCCAGAGCTGGGGGGCGATGGCGCCGCCCTCGGCGTGCACCTCGTCGGCCACCCGCTTCCAGCCGGCCAGCTCCTTCTCGCCGTGGAAGCGCGGGATGTTGCGGTCGTTCAGCGAGGCGGCGCGATCCACGCCCGTGCCCTCTGTGACGATCAGGCCCACCTCGCCGGCGGCCCGGCGGCGATAGTACTGGGCCACCTCTTCCGTCACCACGCCGTCGGGCGAGAAGGACCGGGTCATGGGGGCCATGACCAGGCGGTTCTTCAGGTTGAGGCCCTTGAAGGACCAGGGCTGGAAGAGGGCTTCTGCGGCCATGGGCGGCGTCTCCTGGATCGGGCCCGTCACGCCAGGCCCCGGTTTCGGTGTTTCGGCGCGACCTTATGCACCGTCCCCGCGCCGGCGTCAGGCGAAATTCCGGGATGACCCGGAGGCGCGGGCGCCTTGCAATTCGGTCGCCCTTTCGCCATGGTCTGAACAATGCTCAAATCGCGCTTGGCGGCCCGCGCCGGCGCGCGCCTGCCAGAGGAGTTCGCCATGAGCGACGGAGCCGTTGACCTGAAGGCTGAAGCCCGGGCCCGGGCCTATTCCATCCCCCTCGACGAGATCAACGTCGCCGACCCGGAGCTCTTCCGGACAGACACCCAGTGGGCCTATTTCGAGCGCCTGCGGAAGGAGGACCCGGTCCACCTTCACCCCGAGGGCCACCATGAGCAGGGCCCCTTCTGGTCGGTGACCAGGTACAACGACATCATGGCGGTAGACACCAACCACCAGGTTTTCTCCTCGGAGCCGGCGATCACCCTCTTCGATCCCGATGACGACTTCACCCTGCCCATGTTCATCGCCATGGACCAGCCCAAGCACGATGTGCAGCGCAAGACGGTGAGCCCCATCGTCTCGCCGCAGAACCTCCACATGATGGAGCCCCTGATCCGCAGCCGGATCCAGAACACCCTGGACAGCCTGCCCATCGGCGAGCCCTTCGACTGGGTGGACAGGGTGTCCATCGAGCTGACCACCCAGATGCTGGCCACCCTCTTCGACTTCCCCTTCGAGGACCGGCGCAAGCTGACCTTCTGGTCCGACATCGCCACCGCCGACCTGACGTCCAAGCTCTTCAAGACGGACGATCCGGACACCGAGCGGAAGATGTATCTCTTCGAGTGCGTCGACTACTTCACCCGGCTCTGGAACGAGCGCGTCAACGCCGAGCCCAAGGGCGACCTGATCTCCATGCTCGCCCATGGCGAGGCCACGCGGAACATGGACCGCATGGAGTACCTCGGGAACCTGATCCTGCTGATCGTCGGCGGCAACGACACCACCCGCAACACCATGACCGGATCGGTCCTGGCCATGAACCAGTTCCCGGACCAGTTCGCCAAGCTGAAGGCCAACCCGGACCTGATCCCCTCCATGGTCTCCGAGACCATCCGCTGGCAGACCCCCCTGGCCTACATGCGGCGCACCGCCCTGCAGGACTATGAGCTGGGCGGCAAAACCATCCGCAAGGGCGACAAGGTCGTCATGTGGTACGTCTCCGGCAACCGGGACGATGAGGTCATCGAGAACCCGAACAGCTACATCATCGACCGCGAGCGTCCGCGCCAGCACCTGTCCTTCGGCTTCGGCATCCACCGCTGCGTGGGCAACCGCCTGGCCGAGCTGCAGCTGAAGATCCTCTGGGAGGAAATCCTCCAGCGCTTCCCCGAGATCCAGGTCGTCAGCGAGCCGGAGCGCGTCTTCTCGTCCTTCGTGAAGGGCTACGAGAGCATGCAGGTGGTCATCCCCTCCCGTCTGTAATCACCCTCAATTCCTCCCCCCAGGGGGAGGTGGACCGCGAAGCGGGCCGGAGGGGGTCAACGGCCCCTCAGCAGACCCCCTCAGTCAGCTTCGCTGACAGCTCCCCCTAGGGGGACTGTTGCGAAATGGGGTAAAACGAGAACGATATTCCCGATCTGAGTCCGTTACGTTCAGCTTGTGAATCCGATCCGTTCCGCCGTGTTCCGAATATTGCAACGGTCCCCTAGGGGGAGCAATTGAGCGCATTCTAATTCCTCCCCCCAAGGGGGAGGTGGCGCGCGTCAGCGCGACGGAGGGGGTCAACGGCCTCGCAGCTCCCTCCCTTCGGTTGGCTTCGCCTAAACGCCCCGCTCCAGCGCCCGCAACAGCGCCAGGACGTCCGGATCGCCGAAGGGCATGAGCTGGGTGAGCAGCACCCCGGCCTTGCCCGCCTCCGGGTCCGCCCAGAAATAGGTGTTAAAAATCCCCGCCCAGTTGAGGGCGCCGGGCCTGCGCCCTTCCTTGGTCGCCTCGGGGGTGACGACGGTGGCCAGGCCGTGGCCGGTCTGCATGTCCGGATAGAGGTCAAAGTCCGTGGTCAGGACGCCGTTGGCGGTCTTGAAGGCCCCGGCCCTCAGCGCTCCCGTCTGCACCTCGCTGAGCGCGCGCACGGTCTCGGCCTTCAGGATCCGCGCCCCGTCCAGCGCCCCGCCGTTCAGCAGCATGCGCAGGAAGCGGAGATAGTCCGGCGCCGTGCCGTGCAGGCCGCCGCCGCCGGACAGGACCTCGGCCTCCGTCCCGCCGGGCGGGGTCGGGGCCGGGAAGAGGGTTCCCTCCACCCGCAGGTGCGCCGTGGCGCGGCGGGTCGGGTCCACCGGGGCGAAGCCGGTGTCCGTCATGCCCAGGGGGCCCAGGATGTGCTCGGCGAGGTAGGCGTCCAGGCGCTGGCCGCTGGCCGCCTCTACGGCCAGGCCGGCCCAGTCGACGCCGATGCCATAGCTCCAGGCCTCGCCCGGATCATGCAGCAGGGGCAGGACGTGCGCCGCCCGGGTCCCGCCGTTCGGATCGGCCGCGCCGGTGGCCGCATGCCAGCGGGTCAGGTCCTCGCTCAGAAAGGCGTAGCCGAAGCCCGAGGTGTGGGTGAGCAGGTCCCGCAGGGTCGGCGCCCGGCGGGCGGGCCTCAGGCGCGGCGCCCCGTCCTCGCCAAAGCCCTCCAGCACCTTCAGGTCCGCGAATTCCGGCAGGAGGCCCGAAAGATCGCCGTCCAGGCTGAGCCGGCCCGCCTCCACCTCGCGCAGGGCGGCGACCGAGACGATCGCCTTGGTCATGCTGGCCAGCCAGAAGATCGTGTCCTGGGTCATGGCCGCAGGTTCACCCGCCTGCCGCACCCCGGCCTCGCGGGTATAGGTCACCCCGTCCCGGTCGGCCACGGCGGCCACGGCGCCGGCGATCCGCCCGGAGGCGACCGCCGCCTCCAGGGCCTTCTCAAAGCCTGCGTACACGCCCGCCTCCCGGGTCAGAGGCCAAGCACCATCTTGGCCATGATGTTGTGCTGGATCTCGTTCGACCCAGCGTAGATCGAGGTCTTGCGATAGTTGAAATAGTGCGGCGCCAGGGTGGCGGCATAGTCCGGACCGGCCCGAGGCTCGTTACGCTCGCCCCGGATCTCGGCCCAGGTGTCGCGCACGAAGGGCGCGGCGTAGACGCCGGCGGCCTCAAGGGCCAGCTCGGTAATCGCCTGCTGGGCCTGGCTGCCCTCCAGCTTGAACATGGAGGACACCGCCCCCAGGGTCTCGCCGGTGACCCGGGCGCCGAAGACGCGCAGCTCGGTGGCGTTCAGCGTGTCCACCTTGATCTGCATCTCGGCCAGCTTGCGCCGGAAGGCCGGGTCATGGACCAGCTTGCCGCCGCCGTCCGAGGCCTGCAGCGAGGCGATGCGCTTGACCTTCTCCAGCTGGTGGGTGAGCCCCGGGGCGTAGGGATTGCCGCGCTCGAACTGCAGCAGGTACTTGGCGTAGGTCCAGCCCTGGCCCTCCTCGCCGATCCGGTTGGCGATGGGCACGCGGACATTCTCGAAGAAGACCTGGTTGATCTCCTGCTCACCCTCGGCCGGTCCGTCCAGGGTCGGCAGGGGCACGATCGAGATGCCCGGCGTCTTCATGTCCAGCAGCAGGAAGCTGATGCCCACCTGGCGGATGGCCTCGTTCGAGGTCCGCACCAGGCAGAACATCCAGTCCGCCCACTGGGCGTAGGTGGTCCAGATCTTCGAGCCGTTCAGGACGTAATGGTCGCCGTCCCGCTCAGCTTTCAGCGACAGGGAGGCCAGGTCCGATCCCGACCCCGGCTCGGAATACCCCTGGCACCACCAGACGTCGGTGGACAGGATCTTGGGCAGGTGCTGGGCCTTCTGCTCGGGCGTGCCGAAGGCCATGACCACCGGGGCGCACATGGTCAGCCCCATGTTCGAGGTCGAGGGCGCGCCGGCCAGGGCCATCTCCATCTCGAAAATGTACTTGCGGCTGTGGCTCCAGCCCGTGCCGCCGTATTCCTCCGGCCAGTCCGGGGCGATCCAGCCCTTGTCGTGCAGCCGCTTGAGCCATCGGACCTGGCCCGCCTTGTCGATGTGGGCGTTCTTCGACTGGGCCATGCGCGCGCGCATGTCGTCATCGAAAGCTTCGGCGATGAAGGCGCGGACCTCGTCGCGGAAGGCGAGGTCCTCCTTGCTGAAGGCCAGGTCCATGGGTCTCGTCTCCGTATCAGACGCCGTCGAGGTATTCGATCTCAGGCCGGCCGCCCATGCAGGGGCCCATCTTCGGGCCCGCCGCCTTGAAGTATTCCGTGCCGCCGTGGTGCTTCAGGGCCGCCTCGTCGGCGTAGAGCTCCAGCACCTTGTAGACCTGCGGGTTGGAGCGGCTGCGGGTCAGCTGGTAGGCGTGGCAGCCGGGCTCGTTGGCCCGCACCTGCTTGGCCAGTTCGGTGAAGATGGCCTCGAACTCCGCATTCTTGCCTTCCGCCACGGTCAGGGTCGCGATGACGCCAATCATTCCGTTTCCTCCGTTTGTGTGAGGAGGCGGACGGTAGAGGCGGCTCTGGCGGGCGACAAGCCCCGCCGCAGCGTCACCTTGCGGGAAATCAGCGCTCGGGGCTGTCCCGGTCGCTCCAGCCATAGGCGACCCACTCATGGCCGCCGACCTTGCGGGCCTCGATCACGCCGTCCTCGCCCGCTGCGCCTTGTGGAACCGCCGTTGGCCTTCGACGGAACCGGTTTGTCAGGGCGGCCATGCCCAGGAGCGCCCCGCCCACCAAGGCCACGACCACCACCGTCGCCGCCGCAAACAAGGCCGCAACAGCGGCCAGCAGCAGCCCCGCCACGGCCGCCAGGACCGCGAGCAAGAGCTTGGGACCCCGAAGATTAAAGAACCCGGGACTGTAGGCGATACGGATCATCTTCGTCCTCTGCAGGAGTCTGGGCCAGACCCGCCGGCCCTTGTCACTGACATGTTGTGCGCCGCCGCACCGGCGTCAACGGGAATCGGAGCTCAGCGTCGTCCCGTCGCGACAGGCGCCCGAAACCTGGACGCTGGCCGGGAGTTCAGCGGCTGGATGGCGCCTGAAGCCACAGGTTCCGGGCGTAAGGACCGACCTTGACCTCCGATCAAGGCGCATGCTCGTTTCGCCACCAGGAGAAGTGAGGGTTTGTCCGTGCAACCAAGGGGGATGGAGTCATGAGGGACTGGGAGGGGGCGTTCCTCGTTGAGGACGAACAAACAGCCAATGCGGCCCGCAATCACTGGAAGCTTCGGCTGTCGCTTTGCCTCGCCGCCTGCCTCACCATCATGCTCGCCGGCTCGCCCGCCCGGGCCTTTGATCCCTTCCCCGTCGTCGGGGGTGCAAGCGAGCATCGTCGGATCCTTGACGCCGGATTGGGATGCCTGGGTCAGAGCCGCCCCGGCTGCTGGTCCAAGGCGGGGCTGGATCGCCTTGAGTCGGCGGTGAGGCTGCCCGACATCACCGCCATCACCTTCTGGAACGCCGCTCACTGCGACGGGGGCGATCCTGCGCCTGACGGCGTCGGGGGGCGCCGGGGCGCTGCGGCCCTTGAGGCCTGCCGGGACTGGATTCGTCTTCACCTTCGGAACGCCCGGCGCGCCGCAGATGGCCTCGTCGACGCCCAGGGGAACCCTGTCCTGGCCAGAGGCCTGACCGGGCCATCGTCTTCACGTCGTCAAGTGGAGTTCAACCTGGGGCGGGCGATACATGCGGCTCAGGACTTCTACGCCCATACGAACTGGGTCGACCGACTGCCGGTCGACTCTCGGGTCTCGCTTCACAACCCGCCGGGGCTGGGTAGCGCCGGTCCGATCCCCTGGCTGGCCGCCGACAACCAGGACGCCCCACCGGCCGGCCTCATCTCCGGATGCTTCGTCTTCTTCCCTGAGAGCGCCTTCTGCGTGGGTCGCACACGACACCAGGATCTCAACAAGGATCGCCGGGCGGACGCCACCCTGCCCCCCGTTGGCGGTACGCCCCGCGGCGCCATCGAAGGTAACTTCGCCCGGGCCTTCGACGCCGCAACTGGCGAGACCGAACGCATCTGGAAGGACTTTCAGTCGGATCTGATCGCCGATTACGGGTCAGTCCGGGGCAGGGCCATGGCCTGCGTCCTTCGGGGCCTGCCGCCTTCTTGGTGTCGGTCAATCGACGGGTCGACGCCCGTGACACCGACGAACTGAAACCTACCCCCGCGCCCCCGCCAGCTCCATCCGCTCGCGGCGGATGGCGTCGTAGGCGGCGTTGAGGGCGGCGGATTTGGCGTGGGCGATGTCGAGGTACTCTTCGGGCAGGCCGAGGGCGTGGACGCGGTCCGGATGCGCATCTGAGATGCGCCGGCGCCAGAGGGCCTTGAGGTCCTCATCAGGGGCGTCGTGGGGGGCGTCCAGCACCGCGTAGGGATCGTCGGCCGGGGCCCCCAGATGGGTGGCCCGGATGCGGCGGAAGGACAGCGGGCCGAAGCCGAACAGCTCGGCCACCCGCTCCAGGTACGACTCCTCCTCCAGTGAGACCGCGCCGTCGGCGCCGGCGATGTGGAACAGGCCGTCCAGCACGTCCTCCAGGAGACCCGGGCAGTTACGGTAGCGCCGGGCCAGCTGGCGGGCATACCCCTCGAAGCCATGGGTGGTCTGGCGGGCCAGCTCGTAGAGGCGCTGCACATTGCCCTCGGAGGCCGCCTCCGGGGAGAAGACCTCGGCGAAGGCGTCGAATTCAGAGACCCGCGCCCGGCCGTCGGCCTTGGCGAGCTTGGCGCCCAGGGCGGTCACCGCCGTGGAGAAGGCCGGGTCGGCGCCGGGCGGCCCGGGCGGGCAGTCACAATCCCCCGGATCGGGGCGACGGACGGCCAGGGCCGCAATCCTGTTCCAGAAACCCATTCGAATGTCCCAAGCCAGCGCGACCGCTATACGGCCCGCGCACCCCTTCACCCAAGGGAATGCATACACCCATCGCTCGCCGCGGGATCGTTACGTTTTCGACAGGCGGACCTGCCGCACCAAGCCGCCACTGGACGCGCCTTTCCCCGGTGTGATCTTAAGCCCCGGTACGTGGCGGCGGAGGCCCCTTGGACAGGCGTTGGACCTTCTGGATCGACCGGGGCGGGACCTTCACCGACGTGGTGGGGCGGACCGATGACGGCCGGGAGGCGACGGCCAAGCTGCTGTCGGCCTCCCCGGCCTGGGCCGATTCCGCTGTCGAGGGCATGCGGCGGTTGCTGGAGGTGGCGCCCGGGGCGCCCTTCCCCGGCGAGCGGGTCGAAGCCATCCGCATGGGCACGACAGTGGCGACCAACGCCCTCCTGGAGCGACGCTTCGCCCGCACCCTTCTGGTCACCACCCGGGGCTTCGCCGACGCCCTGCGGATCGGGGACCAGGCCCGGCCCGACCTCTTCGCCCTCGACATCCGCCGCCCCGAGCCCCTGTTCGCAGGGGTCCTGGAGGTGGACGAGCGGCTGGCGGCGGACGGTTCGGTGGTCGAGGCGCTGGACCCGGCCGCCCTGGCGGCCCGGCTCGCCGGGGTCGCGCCGGGCTACGAGGCCGTCGCTGTGGCCTTCCTCCATGCCGACCTCAACCCGGCTCACGAGCAGCTGGCCGGTCGGCTGGCGCGGGAGGCCGGCGCCCCCTTCGTCGCCCTCTCCCATGAGGTCTCGCCCCTGCCCCGCTTCCTGCCCCGGGCCGAGACGACGGTGGCCGACGCCTGCCTGACCCCCGTGCTGCGCGCCTATGTGGACCGGGTCCAGGCGGCGGTGGGCGGGGCGCCCCTCTGGTTCATGACCTCCGCCGGCGGCCTCGTCTGCGCTGAGGCCTTCCGCGGGCGGGACGCCGTGCTCTCCGGGCCCGCCGGGGGCGTCTCGGGCGTCGCCGCCGCAGCGCGGGCGGCGGGGGCCAAGGCGGTCCTCGGCTTCGACATGGGCGGCACCTCCACGGATGTCTGCCGCTTCGCCGGGACCCTGGAACGGCGCGAGACCGCCCAGGTGGCCGGGGTGCGCCTTCGCGCGCCCATGGTCGATGTCGAGACCGTGGCGGCGGGGGGCGGCTCCATCCTTCACTTCGACGGCGACCGGGCGCGGGCGGGGCCGGCCAGCGCGGGGGCGGACCCCGGGCCTGCCGCCTACGGGCGCGGCGGGCCGGCGACGGTGACGGACGCCAACCTGGTTTTGGGCCGGCTGGACCCGGCGCGCTTCCCGGCCGTCTTCGGGCCCAGGGGCGACGCCCCCCTGGACGCCGCGGCTGCGCGGACGGCCCTTGCGGACCTGGCGGCCCGGATGGGTCTGGCCGGGCCGGAGGCGGCGGCCGAAGGCTTCCTCGCGGTGGCCGTCGAACAGACCGCGCAGGCCGTGCGGCGCATCTCGACGGAAAGGGGGTTCGACCCCCGGGACCATGCCCTTGTCGCCTTCGGAGGCGCAGCCGGCCAGGTCGCCTGCGACGTGGCCGAGGCCCTGGGAATCCGTGAGGTCCTCTGCCCGGGGCGGGGCAGCGTCCTGTCCGCCTGGGGCATGGGCCAGGCCCGGCCTACCGTTCTTCGTCAGGCGGGGCTGGAGGCGCCTCTCGACGCCGCAGGCCTGGAGGCGGCGGAGAGACTGGCCGGACGACTGTCGCGCGAGGCCCTCGACGGCCTCCTCGCCCAGGGAGTCGCGGGCGGCGCGGTCGAGGTCCGGCTCGGTCT
Organism: Phenylobacterium sp.; assembly: GCA_020402745.1. Classification (GTDB taxonomy): domain Bacteria; phylum Pseudomonadota; class Alphaproteobacteria; order Caulobacterales; family Caulobacteraceae; genus Phenylobacterium. The sequence goes on along the minus strand of JADBYZ010000009.1, from coordinate 101,913 downwards.
TCGCTATGACGGCGCCGACGCCGTCCTGGCGGTCGCGCCGGGTCCGGAGGCCGAAGTTCGCCAGGCCTTCGAGACGGCCCACCGGCGCCTCTTCGGCTTCGTCGAGCCGGACCGCGCCCTGTTGATCGCCCGGGTCGAGGTGGAGGCTGTGGAGCCGATGGGAGCTTCCTCTCCGCCGCAAGTACGCCCGGGTGACGCCGCGCCGACGGCCACGGGAACGCCCACCGTGACGCAAGAGACCCGCCGATCGGGCGCCGCTCCGACGCCTGTCGTGGAGGCCGGGGACCTTGCCCGGATCGAGGGTCCGGCCCTCATTGTGCGCGACGACACCCAGATCGCCGTCCTGCCCGGCTGGTGGGCGCAGGGCGAGGCTGACGGCCTGATCCGCCTGGTCCAGGTCGCCGGCGCCGGCGCCCGGAGCGTCAGCCTGGACCGGCCGGACCCCGTCACCCTGGAGCTGTTCAATCGTCGCTTCATGGGGGTGGCCGAGGCCATGGGCGCGGCCCTGGAGCGCACGGCGCATTCAGTCAACATCAAGGAAAGGCTCGACTTTTCCTGCGCCCTCTTCGACGCCGACGGCGGCCTTGTCGCCAACGCCCCGCACATGCCCGTGCACCTGGGCTCCATGGGCGCTTCAGTCCGGGCGGTGCGCGAGCGACGCGGGACGGTGCGCCCCGGCGAGGCCTTCGCCCTGAACAATCCCTATGCCGGCGGCACCCACCTGCCAGACATCACCGTCGTCATGCCGGTCTTCACCCGGCCGGAGTCCGAGGGGCCGGCGGAGCTCTATGTGGCCGCCCGGGGGCATCACGCCGACGTCGGCGGCATCCAGCCCGGCTCCATGCCGCCCTTCTCGCAAACCCTTGAAGATGAGGGTGTTTTGCTGGACGCCCTGCCCATCATGCAGGGCGGGGTCTTCCTGGAGGCGGAGGTCCGCCAGGCCTTGCTGGCCGGCCCCTGGCCCTGCCGGGCGCCGGACCGCAACCTGGCCGACCTGAAGGCCCAGCTCGCCGCCTGCCAGGCCGGGGCCGACGCCCTGGCGGCCATGATCCGCGACCAGGGCGCCGAGGTCGTCGCCCGCTATATGGGCTTTGTCCAGGACAACGCCGCCAGCGCCGTGCGCCGGGCCCTGGACCGGCTGTCGGACGGCGAGGCGAAGGTCCCCATGGACGGGGGCGGCGAGATCGCCGTACGCCTCCGGCTGGACCCAGACCGGCAAGGCGCCGAGATCGACTTCACCGGTTCGTCCGATCAGTTGGCGTCGAACTTCAACGCCCCTTCGGCCATCGTCGACGCCGCCGTCCTCTATGTCTTCCGCACCCTGGTGGACGACGACATCCCGCTGAACGCCGGCTGCCTGGAGCCCCTGAGGGTGCGCACCCGCCCGGGCTCGCTCCTCGCCCCGAACCCGCCCGCGGCGGTGGTGGCGGGTAATGTCGAGACTAGCCAGCACGTGGTCGACGCCCTCTATGCCGCCCTCGGGGTCATGGCCAACGCCCAGGGCAGCATGAACAACTTCACCTTCGGGGATGAGGACCGCCAGTACTACGAGACCCTCTGCGGCGGGGCCGGCGCCTCGGCCCGTGGCCCGGGCGCCAGCGGCGTCCACACCCACATGACCAACTCGCGCCTCACCGACCCGGAGATTCTGGAGCGCCGCTTTCCGGTCCGGCTGGAAACCTTTGAAATTCGCAAGGATTCTGGCGGCGACGGCGCCTTCCGCGGCGGCGATGGGGTGCGGCGGCGGGTGCGCTTCCTGGCCCCGCTTGAGGCGGCCCTTCTGTCCACCCGTCGCGCATTCGCCCCGCAAGGCCTGGCAGGAGGCGGCCCCGCCCTGCCCGGCGCCCAGCGCCTCATCCGCGCCGACGGGTCGATCCGGCCCCTCGAGGGCTGTTTCTCGGTGACTGTCGCGGCCGGCGAGGCCATAGAGATCGACACGCCCGGCGGCGGCGGCTACGGCGCGTCTGCCGCCACACCTGCGCCGGATTCCGAGGCTAGCCCCACCGCATGATCGCCCTCGTCCTCGCCTTCCTTCTGGTCGCCCAGGAGCCCGCCGCCCCGCCGGCGGGGGCCGATGCGCCCATAGCGACCGCCGAGCCGGCGTCCCCGGTCGCACCAACGCCCCCGGAGGCGCCGGCCCTGCCCACCGGCGCGCCGACAGATGACTACGGACTGGTGGGCTGGTGCCTGGGCGTCCTCGAAGGCTATCTCGCCCAACATGACCGGGTCATGCCGGACGTGACCCGGATCGAGTCCACCTACCGGCGCCCCGGCTCCTCCCTGGAGGATGACCTCAAGGTCTATGCCGACCAGCAGGCCCAGGGACGCCTCCATCTCGCGGCCTTCACCAAGGCTCTCCAGACCGCCGAGAAGGCCAGCCTGTCGGCCCTGCGACCCCGGGGCGAGGCCGCCATCGCGAAGGGTCGCTCGGTCTGGGCCCCCGCCGCCAACCTGCCGACCCGGTCGGTCGCCCAGCAGTGGATGGGCTGGACCCTGCCCAAGGCCTGCCCCATCGCCGCCGAACGGCTGACCCTCAACGCCGCCCTTCTGGGCGCCGCCTTCGACCCCAACGCAGAAATGCCTCCCCCTCCCGCTCCTGAGGTCTCGGCGACCGAGCCGCCGCCCTCGCCGGAACCGGCCTCGACAGAGCCCGGCGCGCCCGCCGAACCCCTCCCCAACTCCGCCCCGTTGACGCAGCCGGACGCCCCGGCGTCTGAAACCCTGCCTGAGGCGCCCTTCGAGGCCCCCGCCCCAGAGGCTCCGCCCTCCCTGCGGGAGTCGCCTGGCGCGCGATAGCCGCGGGTTCGGACCGGGTGTAGGCTGACCCTCTTCTCCCCGGAGGCCCGCCATGACCGCGCCGCACCTGATCTACTTCGCCGACCCCATGTGCTCCTGGTGCTACGGCTTCTCGCCGGTGATGGAGGACATCCGCCGCGCCTTCGGCCGGGCCCTGCCCGTGCGGCTCGTCATGGGCGGCCTGCGCCCCGGGACCGAGACCCCCATGACCCCGGAGGCCAGGGACAGCCTGCGCGGCCACTGGGCCCACATCACCGAGGCCACCGGCCTGCCCTTTGGCGGCGCCGTGCTGGATGAGCCCGGCTTCCTCTATGACACCGACCCCGCCGCCCGGGCCGTGGTGCGGGTGCGGCGCGACAATCCCGAGGGCGCCATCGCCTACCTGGGGCGCCTGCAGCGGGCCTTTTACGCCGAGGACCGCAACATCACCCGCCCCGAAGTGCTGGCCGAGCTGGCCGCCGACTACGGCGTGGCCCCCGACGCCTTCCTTTCGGACTTCGAGACCGATGACCTGAAACACGAGACCTGGGCCGACTACGGCGTCTCGCAGCGCGCCGGCGTGACCGGCTTCCCCACCCTGGTGGCGGGTCCCGGCCCGGAAGGGACCTACGGCGTCGTCACCCGCGGCTACAACCCCGGCGACCAGGTCCTGGCCATCCTGAAGGCCTGGATGGAAGGCCCGCCGGCGAACGGGTGAGAGCCGGACAGCCGTAGCCCCCCTCAGCCGGCTTCGCCGGCAGCTCCCCCTTGGGGGAGCAATGGGCTCCGTAATTCCTCCCCCCAGGGGGAGGTGGACCGCGCAGCGGGCCGGAGGGGGTCAACGGTCTCTCAGCTGACCCCCTCAACCGCCGATGATGACCTTCTCCTCGCCCCACCAGAGAGGGCTCTTGGGCAGGTCGATGAACTTCTTCTCGTCCTCCAGCAGCATGCGCCCGGCCTCGCGGGCGGCGGGATCATTGCCGAGGGCGGCCAGGTCCTCGAGGCTGTCGTACCAGAGCTGGGCCACGCCATCGAACTGGGGCGGGGCGTTGCGGCTGGCGCGGATGCTGTCGCTGATCCCCTCGTCCATGGAGTGCAGCTGGACGTAGCGGCGGATGCGCAGGACGTCCTTCACGCTGGCCACCAGGGGGCCGTGGGTGTTGAGCCAGTAGTCCTGAAATTCTTCCCGCGTGAGGTGCGGCAGGCGGACGAGGGCGAAGGTGAGCTTGATCATGGGCGGCCTTTCAGTGTCCCGGCCATTTCAGATGGGAAGCCGGCGATTGGCGAGTCCTTCCTGAGCCTGCGCCCCTCCCCCTCGGCGTACGGATGGCCTAAATCGGAGGCATGCGCACAGAAACCCCCGCCCCGATCCGCCTGACCGACTACCGGCCGCCCGCCTTCCTCGTGGATGAGGTCCACCTGGACTTCGACCTGCAGCCCGAGGCCACCCGGGTGAAGGCCCGGCTGACCCTGCGGCGGAACGGCGAGGCTGGGGCGCCCCTGCGGCTGGACGGGGAGCGGCTGAAGACCCTGTCGGTGGCCGTGGACGGGCGGGTCCTGGGGCCGGACGAGTACACCACCGACGCCCACAGCCTGACCCTCCCCGGGGTTCCCGACGCCTTCGTCCTGGAGACCGAGGTCGAGATCAACCCGGCGGCCAACAAGGCCCTGGAGGGGCTCTACATGTCGGGGGGACGGTTCTGCACCCAGTGCGAGGCCGAGGGCTTCCGGACCATCACCTGGTACCCCGACCGGCCGGACGTCCTGGCCCGGTTCACCGTGCGCATGACGGCGGACGACGCCTGGCCGCGCCTGTTGTCCAACGGCAACCTGGTGGAGACCGGCCGGGGGACGGACGGGCGCCGCTATGCGGTCTGGAACGATCCCTTCCCCAAGCCCTGCTACCTTTTCGCCCTGGTGGCCGGGGAGCTGGACGATCTGGCCGACAGCTTCGTCACCGCCAGCGGCCGGAAGGTGGAGCTGAAGGTCTATGTGGACCCGGGCATGGCGGCCCGGGCCGCCTACGCCATGGACGCCCTGAAGCGGTCCATGCGCTGGGACGAGGAGGCCTTTGGCCGGGAGTACGACCTGGACCTGTTCATGATCGTCGCCGTGCGCGACTTCAACTTCGGGGCCATGGAGAACAAGGGCCTCAACATCTTCAACTCGTCCCTGCTGCTGGCGGACCCCGAAACGGCGACGGACCTGGACTATGAGCGGATCGAGAGCGTCGTCGCCCACGAGTACTTCCACAACTGGACCGGCAACCGGATCACCTGCCGCGACTGGTTCCAGCTGTGCCTGAAGGAAGGACTGACCGTCTTCCGCGACCAGGCCTTCTCGGCCGACATGCGCGGCGAGGCGGTGCAGAGGATCAAGGACGTGAAGGCCCTGAGGGCCCGGCAGTTCGCCGAGGACCAGGGGCCCCTGGCCCATCCGGTGCGCCCCTCCAGCTACCTGAAGATCGACAACTTCTACACGGCGACCATCTACGAGAAGGGCGCCGAGGTGATCCGCATGCTCAAGGCCCTGATCGGGGCCGAGGCCTTCCGGAAGGGGATGGACCTCTACTTCGAGCGCTGGGACGGCCACGCCACGACGGTGGAGGCCTTCATCGCCTGCTTCGCCGAGGTCTCGGGCCGGGACCTGTCGGCCTTCTTCGCCTGGTACGAGCAGGCGGGCACCCCGCGGGTGCGGCTGGCCTCGCGCTGGACGCCGGAGACGGGCGAACTGGAGATCACCCTGACCCAGAGGACGCCGGCCACCCCGGGCCAGGCCGAAAAGCGCGCCCTGCCCGTGCCGGTCCGACTGGGCCTGCTGGACGGAGAAGGCCGGACCCTGGCCTTCGAACGCGATGGCGAGGCGGTGGATGAGACCCTGGTGGTGCTGGAGGGCGAGGAGACGCGCGTGACCCTGACCGGCGTGACCTCGCGGCCGGTGGTCTCGGCCCTGCGGGGCTTCTCGGCGCCGGTGGAGCTGTCCTCCGACGCCCGGCCCGGCGATCGCTATGTCCAGCTGGCCGGCGACGCCGACCTGTTCAACCGCTGGGAGGCCGGCCAGGAGGTCGCCCGCGACCTCATCCTGGCCCGGGCCGGCGGGGCGCCGGACGAGGTGGGCGAGGAGCGCTTCGCCGAGGCCATGGGCCGGGCGCTGAACGACCAGGCCTCGGAGCCCGCCTTCAAGGCCCTGCTGCTGGCCCTGCCTACGGAGTCGGACCTGGCGGTGGCCAGCCCGCCCGCAGACCCGGGGGCCATCCATGCGGCCCGGCAGGCCCTGCGCCTGCGCCTCGCCGTCCATCTGGAGGAGACGCTGAAGCGCCTTCACCTGGGCCTGCAGGACGGCGGAGAGTTTTCGCCGGACGCCGCCAGCGCGGGCCGGCGCGCCCTGCGCAACGCCGCACTGGAGGCCCTGGCCGCCCGGCCGGGCGCCGAGGCCACCGCCCTGGCGGAAAGCCACTATCGCGCCGCCTCCAACATGACCGACGCCATGGGCGGCCTGAACGCCCTGATGCTGCTGGGCGGGGGCGCCTTCGCCTCGGCCCTCGAGGACTTCCACGCCCGCTGGAAGGACGAGCCCCTGGTTATCGACAAATGGTTCGCCCTCCAGGCCCGCGACCCGTCGCCGGACGCACTGGAGAAGGTGGCGGCCCTCACCGCCCATCCGGACTTCGACGCCCGGGTGCCGAACCGGCTTCGGGCCCTAGTGGCGACCTTCGCCTCGGCCAATCCCGCCCGCTTCCATGCCGAGGACGGGTCCGGCTATCGCTTCCTCGCCGACCAGATCCTGGCGGTGGACCGCTTCAACCCCATGACGGCGGCCCGGCTGGTGGAGCCCCTGGGATCCTGGCGCCGGTATCGGCCCGACCTGGGCGCGAAGATGAAGGCCGAGCTGGAGCGGATCGCCGCAGCGCCGGACCTGTCGCGAAACGTGGTGGAACTGATCAACCGGGCCCTGGAAGGCTGATTTCGGGGTCGGCAGGCCGTCCTTAAGGGCAGATTTACCGTCCACATGGTCAAGGAACGAAGTATCCTGGCGAAGAAGCCGGGCGAACTGGGAGCCAGGGGCGTGTCCGCAGTCAGCGATTTCGCAAGGTCAGACCGGTCGGCGCCGCTCCAACGCCTCGTCCCGCCCTCCCTGACTCTGGGCGTTCTAGCGACCGCCGCGTTGGCGGCTGGCCTCGCCGTCGCCCTGCAGGATGCAGCGCTGGTCTGGTCCGAAGTCCTGATGATGGCGACGCCCGCGGGCGCCATTGCCGGCGCAGGGGGACTTTGGTGGGGACGCCGCGGCGCACGCGGCCAGGCATCGGGCGCCACCCCCCCCGGCGAGGCGCCTCCGGAGTCCCTGATCGAGGCGATGCAGGTCATGGCCTCTGCTTTCGCCTGCTGGGACGCCGAGGGCCGACTGGTGGCCGCCAACCCCGCCTTCACCCGGATGTTCGGCTTAGGGGCGGATACCCTGCGACCTGACACCGCGCACGCCGACTTCGCCCAACACACGCGACAGATGATCCGCCAGTCCATCAAACCGGAGGCGGGGGTATCCGGCCTGCGCGAGATTGAGTTTCGGGATGGGCGATGGGCCCAGACCCATGAACGCCGGACCCCATCCGGCGGTCTGGTCATGACCGCTGTGGACATCACCGCGTTGAAGCTCAGGGAGGCCGAGCGCAGCCGGGACGAGGAAGCCCTCCGGGACGCCATCAACCGTCTCGAGGGGAGCCAGACCCAGCTCTCGGATCTGGCCAGAGAGTATGAGGCCGAGAAGCTCCGCGCGGTCGAGGCGAACCGTGCGAAGAGCGAGTTCCTGGCGAACATGAGCCACGAACTGCGAACTCCGCTGAACGCCATCATTGGTTTCTCGGAGATCATGACCCAGGAGCTGTTCGGGCCTCTCGGCGCGCGCACCTACCGAGGCTACGCCAACGATATCCTGGCCTCGGGTCAGCACCTGCTGGCCCTGATCAATGACGTGCTCGATATGTCGAAGATCGAGGCGGGCAAGATGACTCTGCACCGTGAACGGCTCGACGTGGAGGCCCTGGCGGAGGAGGCTCTGCGACTGGTTCGAAACCGCGCCGAGAATTCCGGCCTCATGCTGATCGCAGATGTCGGGGAGGACCTGCCGGAGGTGGAGGCGGACGCGAGGGCGCTGAAGCAGATTCTGCTGAACCTTCTTTCCAACGCCGTGAAGTTCACCCCTGCGGGCGGCCGGATCGCAGTCCGTGCGCGTGCGGAGGCAGGGGGCGTTCGTCTTTCTGTCCACGACACTGGCATCGGAATCGGCGCGGACGACCTTCTACGGCTTGCGGCGCCCTTTGAGCAGGTTGAAAGCCAGCAGTCCAAGACCACCCAGGGCACAGGTCTGGGCCTCGCCCTGTCCAAAGCTTTCGTGGAGTTGCACGGCTCGAACCTGACCATTGAAAGCGCGCCCGGAGAGGGAACGCGGGTCAGCTTTCTCCTGCCGCCATCGGGGCGCCAGGAGCCTGGCCCTCACCCGGTGGGAAGGGCCTGACCGGGCGTCTCCACTGGGGCTGAGCCCCCTGAGCCAGGGCTTCTCCGACCCGCGCCCTCACCTCTGGCGACTGACGAAGGGCCCAGTCGGCCACCGCATTCTCGACGCGGCTGCGCGCCGCCAGTTCCCGGCGATGAGCCATTTCAAGCCTGCGGTTCGCCTCAGCCTCGCCGACCTCGCCCCGGGCCAGGGCGCGCCAGGTTTCGGCGCGCTCTCTCCGCGCCAGACTGAGGTCCGCCCGAACCGCCTCACTCTCGGCGCGCAATAGGATCTGAAGCGCCCGCGCCTCCCTTGGAGGAAGGTCCCGGCTCGCCAGGACAAGGGGATTGCCGAAGAACCGCTGCGGCGCGCCGACGGCGTGCGGGAACGGACCGCCCAGGGATCTTTCGGGACCAGGCGCAACGACCTCGTCCGCCGGGCCCAAGACGGCAGGGGGCGGTGGGGGTTTTCGGGCGATCATGCCGCCCGCAGGTACAGGATTCGCGGGGCGCGGTTCTGCGGCCCGCGGCGGGGCTTCCGCCGGTTCTTGGAGGTCAGATCCCGTAGGTTCCGGAGGCGCTGATGGCCCGGGTGCGACCGCCGCCAAGGTCGCAAGCTCAGCTTGCCCGCGAATCTCCCGCCAGCTCCCGGCGATCACGCCGACCAGAAAGAGGTTGAGGGCGAGGGAGAGGAAGAAGGCCGTTGGCAAGGCCGGGAATTTCAAGCGCCGGAGTCCGCTTCAGAGCCCGCCACAGGCGCCTCCCATCCGGCAAGCGCCTCCGTCAGGACCTCTTCCATCTGGACGTTGGTCAGGGCCGGCGGGGAGATGGCGCTCGAAGAGGTGGGTCTGAGCGCAGGGGCTGACAGAAGAACCGGTGCAACAAGTATACCTGCAAGGCAGGCGGCGGCCAGGCCAGCGCCACCGCCGAGCGTGAGGACAAGAGCCCGTCGGCGGGCGCTGCGAACGACGGCTGGAGCGGCGTCAAGGATCCGACCGCGCAACGTCTCCGCCGGCGCGGGCGACTGCCAGGCTCCCAAGAGATCATCAAGGGCACGGGCGCTCTTGAGAACCGAGGCCGCCTCCCGGGGATGCGCTGCCCGCCAGGCGGATGCAACCTCTTGCTCGGCCTCTGGCCAGCGGCCGATATCGCCCCCAAAGGTCTCGGCCAGGGCGCGGAAACGACTGGCGTTCAGAGGGTGGCGGGGCGCGCTCACGGAACCAGGTCCGAGAGGGCGGCGCGTAAGGCGCGGCGACCGCGGGACAGGAGGCTCTCCAGGGCCTCGACGCTGATCCCGAGGGCGGCGGCGGCCTCGATATTGCCGAGTTCCTGGTAGTGGCAGAGCACGACCGCCTCGCGTTGCCGAGGCGGCAGGGTCGCCATGGCGGCGGCGACCCGATCGCCGACGTCCCGGGCCTCCAGGCCGCGGTCCGGAGCGGGGCCGGGATCCACCAGGGCGTCGAGGTCGGCGGCGTCGCCCGGACGTCGGCGGCGCAGTCGGTCGCGGCAGAGGTTGACGGCCACCCGGTGGAGCCAGGTGTCGAAACGGGCCTCTCCGAAGCGCCAGATGGGGGCCTGACGCCAGGCGCGGATCAGGGACTCCTGGGCCACATCCTCGGCCTCGGCGAAGTCTCCGAGCATCCGGGCGGCGAGGGAGGTCAGGCGGGGGAGCTTGCGGGCGGTCAGGGCGCGGACAGCGAGGAGATCGCCTTGGCCGACCCGGCGCACCAGGTCAGCGTCAGGATCCTCCGCGCCCGTGGCAGGCTTCGACGGACGGACGAGCCCCGCGCCGACCGCAAGGCGAAGGGCGTCAGTTACCGGACGCAGCACGTTGCTTCTCCCGCATGGCCGCCACCTCGGTCTTGGTCAGAGCGCCATCGCGATCGAGGTCGGCGGCGTCGAAGCGTCGCCGGGAAGAAGCCTCCATCTCGGCGCGGGACATGGCGCCATCAGTGTTGACGTCTGTTGTGCGCCACCACCGATCCATCGCCGCCGCCGCCCTTGCGCCGCCGAAGGTGCGGGCCATGCCGGCGAACTTGTCGAACTCTTTGCGCGAAATCTGCCCGTTCCGATCTGCGTCGAAGGTCTCGAAGGTCTTGTCGACATTGGCTGACCGGTACTCTGCGTAAACCACCCGGCCATCGCCATTCTGGTCGAGCTTGGGCGGACCCATTTGGGCCGCAGCCGGAAGGGCGAAGAGAGACGCCAGTCCCAAGACGGCGGCGAAGGCGGGGCGGCTCAGGGGCACGGCGAAAACTCCGGCTGTCTCATATTCAACGGAGTGAACCGGGAATTCCGGCGATTCAAGGGCGAACCAGGCTGTCGAAAGCCGCCAAAGCGCCTTTTCGAGCCCGGAGCAGGCGGGGTTCAAGGCTTCGGAAATCCCGGACCCCGCCTGCCCGGGCGAGTTTGCGACGAAAGGCCTCAGGTTGATCAGCGGGATCATCGCGATCCCCCAGGGCCAGGCGCAGGATCTGGGTCAGGTTCTGTTGAAGGGTCCAGGCGTCCAGGAGAGGTCCAACCGGCCCGGTCAGCCCCGCCGCCGCCAGGGCCTCAAGCGCCTCCGCGGTTCCTGCACGGAGCGGTCCGCCTGCCGCCGCGTGGGCGAGCTGGAGAAACTGGGCGGCGAACTCAATGTCCACCAGACCCCCGGGGGCGAGCTTCATATCCCAGAGCCCCGACGCCGGTTTCTCCTGCGCGATAAGGGCTCGCATTTCCCTCACATCCCGGGCGAGGGCGACGATGTCCCGGGGCTGGCGCAGGGCCGCTTCAATGGCGGCGGTGACATCCGCCGCGAAGGCCGGATCGCTCGACCAGGCCACCCGGGCCCGGGTCAGGGCCATGAACTCCCAAGTCTCCGCCTCGCCCTCATAGTAGGCGCCGAAGGCGGGGAAGGCGACCGCCACGGGCCCCTTAGCGCCCGAAGGCCGCAGCCGCATGTCGACCTCGTAGAGCTCCCCCTCCGCGGTGGGGAGGGAAAGGGCCGCCACCAGGCGCTGGGTGAAGCGGGCGTAGAAGACCTCAGCCGGCCATCCCTTGAGGGCGGACAGGGCGTCGGGCGCGGCGGCCCGGTGCAGGGTCATCAGGTCGAGGTCGGAGCCGACGCTCATCTCCCGAGATCCGCACTTGCCCAGGGCCACCACGGCCACCTGCCCCCCAAAGGCCCCGCCGATCCGGGTCGCCTCGGCGAGGGCGGCGGGGGCCAGAGCCTCGATGCAGGCGTCAGCCAGGCCCGCAAAGGCGCGACCCGCCGCCTCGGCGCCTGCAGACCCGCTCATGACCTGGACACCCACCCGAAAGGCCTGCTCCCGGTGCTGGCGCCGGACTGTGTCCATGGCGGACTCGAAGTCGCCGGCGCCAGCGACTGCGCGCTGCAGGGCCAGGCGGTCTTCCTGCGGATCGATTGCCCCGAAAAAGGCTGGGTCCAGCATAGCGTCCAGGGCTGCGGGACGGCGAGCCAGGGTATCGGCCAGCCGGGGGGCGAAGGCCATGACTTCGACGATCAGCTCGAAGAGGGCGGGCTGTGCGAGGAAGAGGGACTGAAGCTGCACGCCGCTGGACAGACGCGAGAAGAAGGCCCCGAAGCGCAGAAAGGCTGCGTCCGGGGCGCCCGCCGCCTGGGCCGCCTCCAGCAGCCTCGGCGCCAGGCGGGTGAACAGCTCTCGCCCCCGCTCCGACCGGGTCGCAGAGATATGGCCGTGATGCCAGGCGCGGATGGTCTGGGAAACCTGGGCGGGCTGGGTGAAACCCATCCGTGAAAGCGTCTTCAGGGTCTCCGGGTCATCCTCCACCCCCGTGAAGATCAGGCTGCCGAAGCGCGACGAAAGGGGCTCTTCTCCCGGGAAGAGCTCGCCATATCGCTGATTGACCGTCCTGAGGATACGCTCGACCCAGGCGTCAAAGCTGCGGAGGCGGTCATAGCCTGACAGGGCGGCGACCCGACGCCGGTCGGCGTCGGACTCCGGCAAGCGGTGAGTCTGCTCATCAGCCAGCATCTGCACCCGGTGCTCCAGCGCCCGCAGCTGATGATAGGCCTCGTGAAGATCGTCCCGAGCCTGGGGAGCGACGTGACCGGCTCCGGCCAGGGCTGCGAGGGCCTCCAGGGTGCGAAAGCTGCGCAGATCCGGCTGACGGCCGCCAAGGATGAGCTGTTGGGTCTGGACGTAGAACTCGATTTCGCGGATGCCGCCGCGGCCCAGCTTGAGGTCGGCGCCCCGGGCGGCCAGGCGGTCGTCGACCTTGTGGATATGGATCTGGCGCTTGATCGAGTGGATATCGGCAATCGCGCCGAAGTCGAGATTCCGTCGCCAGACGAAGGGCTCGAGTTCCTGCAGGAAGGCTGCAGCGCGGGGCAGGTCCCCGGCGCAGGGCCGGGCCTTGATAAAGGCCGCCCTCTCCCAGTTCTGGCCGACGCTCTCATAGTAATCCAGGGCGGCGGCGGCGGAGACGGCCGGCGGCGTGGAGCCAGGATCCGGTCGCAGCCGGAGGTCGATCCGGAAGACGTAGCCGTCGGGGGTTCGCTCCTGCATCAGCTCGGTCAGGCGATGGGTCAGACGGACAGCGAAGGCCTGGGGCTCAATCCCCTCGGCGAGGGGCAGGGCCCCGGGCTCGAAGAAGATGGAGATGTCGATGTCGCTGGAGTAGTTGAGCTCAAAGGCGCCGTGCTTGCCCATGGCGATGCAGAAGAAGCCGGGGACGGGGCCATGGGCGGGGTCTTCGATGGGGCGAAGGCGGCCAGCGGAGACCTCGGCTGCGGCGGCGGAGGCGAGGGCGGAGGCGAGGGCGGCGTCGGCGAAGCGCGCCAGCGCGCCGGTGACCTGGTCGAGGTCCCAAACGCCGCCGAGATCCGCAAGCGCGGTGAGGAGGTGCGCCTCGGCCTTCAGCCGCCTGAGGCCAGGCGCCACAGTTTCCGGGGCGGCTCCTGCGAGAGCCAGGGTCCGGACCAGGATGTCCTCCAGCCGAGCGGCAGGGTCATCGTCCAAGAGCCCGGCCAGGCGGTTCGGATCGCGGCGGACCAGACCCGCCAGGTAGGGCGAGGCGCCGAAGACGGGAGCCAAGGCCTCCCGCTCAGCCTCTGAAAGCGGACGGTGGGCGGCGACGGCGTCCACCAGGCGTTCCGCCGACCGGGCGTCGATGACCGGACCGCAGGGGCGCAGGCGCTCGCCCAGCGGGCTCATGAGATGGCGGGGAGGATCAGGGCGGCCCGAAGGCCTGGCCCGGAGCCGTCGTAGACGCCGGGTCCCTCGCCCAGCTCAAGACGGCCGCCATGAGCCTGCGCCACGGCGGCGACCAGGGAGAGGCCGAGGCCGGCGCCCGGAAGGTTACGGCTATTCTCGAGGCGGACGAAGCGCCCGACGACCCGGTCCCGGTCGTGATGAGGAACGCCGGGGCCTGTGTCGGTGACGGAAATCTCGGTATCGCCACAGGCCCGACGGCGCAGGCGCACCATGACCGCGCCGCCCTGCGGCGTGTACTTGACGGCGTTATCCACAAGATTGGCCAAGGCCTGGGCCACAAAGGCCGGATTGCCCCGGACGGTCAGGCCGGCGGCGATGTCCGAGCCGATCTCCAGGCCCTTATCCTCACAGAGGGGGCCGTAGAGCTCGGTCATGTCGCCGACCACGCCGGCTGGATCGAAGACCACAGCGTTGGGCGCCTCGCCGGCCGCCTGCAGTCGGGAGATCGCCAGGACGGCCGAGAAGGTCCGAAGAACGCCGTCCGTGTCTTCAAGGGCCTGACGCAGGGCCTGACGGGCGTCTCCCCTACCCGCCTCTATGTCGAGCAGGGCCGTCTCAAGACGGGCCTTCAGCCGGGTCAAGGGCGAGCGGAGATCGTGGGCGATGGCGTCCCCGGCGTGCCGGTGAGCCGACATGGACCGATCGAGGCGGTCAAGCATGTCGTTCAGGCCCTCGGCGAGTCGGTCCAGCTCGTCTCCGGCTCCGCGCACGGCGGCGCGGGCGGTCAGATCGCCATTGCGAGCCGCGGCCACCACATTGGTCAGGCCGGTCATGGCCCGGGTGAAATTGCGGCTGACGAGCAGGCCTGCGGTTATGCCGAGCACAACCACCAGAGCTCCGGCGCCCCAGAGCCCCCTGACGATGGTCACGACAAAGTCCCGGTCATCCCCGGTGTCTGCACCCACAAACAGAATCTCGCCACCGGAGAGCCGCTGCTGAAAACCCCGGGCCGGGGTCGATAGCGGCCGACCCTGGGGATCTTGGCCGGAGAGGAAGAAACGGACCCAGGTCGGCGCACCCGTGAAGCCTTCTGCGGGACTTTCGGCGAGGGAGCCGGAGACCTTACGGCCGTCACGGTCGAGGAGGAGGTAGACGAATCTGCGCTCCCCGGCCATGCGGCTGACCAGGACGGGATTGAGGGCCGCCACACCCGCCCGATTATAGACCTCGACGAGGCTCTCGGCCTCCCGGCGGATTTCCGCGTCGGTCCGACGGTGGGCCTCACCTGTGGCGGCGATGTAGACATAGGCCATGAAGGCCGACCCCGCGAAGGCGAACAGGGCCAGAGACAGGAGGGTCAGCCGGAAAGGCGCAGCGCGGAAGAGGCGCAGCAACCCCGCGGCGGGTGCATCCCGTTCGTCAGGCATCCAGCCGGTACCCCGCCCCGCGAATGGTTTCGAGCATGGGATGCTCGAAACCCTTGTCGATCTTGGAACGCAGGCGCGAGATGTGGACGTCGATCACGTTGGTCTGGGGATCAAAATGATACTCCCAGACCTTCTCAAGCAGCATTGTCCGAGTGACGGCCTGGCCCGCGTGGCGCATCAGGAACTCCAGAAGCTGGAACTCCCGGGGCTGGAGGTCGATCTCCCGGCCCGCGCGAAACACCCGACGGGCGATGAGATCCATCTCCAGGTCCCCGACCCGCAGCTGGGTGAGCACGGAGCCGGTTTCCCGCCGGCGGGACAGGGCCTCCACCCGGGCGATAAGCTCAGCGAAGGCGTAGGGCTTGACCAGGTAGTCGTCCGCCCCGGCCCTTAGGCCTGTCACCCGATCCTCGATCTCTCCGAGGGCGGAGAGGAAGAGAATCGGCGTTTCGTCACCGTCGCGTCGCAGGGCCTCCACCAGTCCGACACCATCGAGACAGGGCATCATGCGATCGACGATCAGGACGTCGAAACCGCCGGCTCTGGCGGCCTCAAGCCCCGCAGCGCCGTCATGACAGACGCGGCAGGCGTGACCCGCGTCGGAAAGGCCGCGGGTCATCACCTCCGCACCGGACACATCGTCTTCGACGATTAGGATGCGCATGCCCCGAGCCCCGATCAGTCGGCGATCTTGACCGGCAGGAAGATGGTCCGGCCGCTTCTCCAAACGGCGACGAGCACGCTGGGCCGGCCTGCGCGACGCGCCTGATCGACCACGGCCGCAAGGTCCGCCGGCGCGGCCAGCGCGCGGTCGCCCGCACGCAGGAGCACATCATTGGCCTGTATCCCCCTGGAGGCCGCGTCTGAGGACTTGTCGACCGCTGTAATGACCAGGCCCCGAGCGTCGGCTGGCAGGCCTGCGCGGCGACGGCCGGCGTCATCGAGCGGGGCGACAGTCATGCCCAGCAGGCTCTGACCTGCGGACGAACCCGGCCGGGCGGGTCCGGAGCCGGGTCCGCCTGGACCTCCCTGGCTGGCCGCCAGCTCGGATTCCGGCGGCCGGGTGCCTGAGCGGATCTCGACAGTGCGCCGCTTGCCCTCCCGGATGACTTCAAGACGCAGCAGGTCGCCCGGCGAGGCCTTTGCGACCTGGCGGGTCAGTTCCGAAGATGACCGGATCCGAGCGCCATTTACCGACAGGACGATATCTCCAGTGACGAGGCCCGCCTTCTCCGCAGGGCCCCCGGGGGTCAACTCGGCGACGATGGCGCCCTTCTGGCCGGCCATGCCCTGGGCCGCAGCCATGTCCTCGTCAAAGTTCTGGATGCTGGCGCCGATGTAGCCGCGCACCACCTTGCCGTTGGCGATGAGCTGGCGCGAGACCCGGGCGGCCACCTCGGCGGGGATGGCAAAGCCAATGCCCACCGAACCGCCTGTGGGCGAGAAGATGGCGGTGTTGACGCCGATCACCCGGCCGTAGGTGTCAAAGGTCGGCCCGCCCGAATTGCCCCGGTTGATGGGGGCGTCGAGCTGGATGAAGTCCACGAAGATCTCGCCGATGTCGCGCCCATAGGCCGAGACGATGCCGGCCGTGGCCGTGCCGCCGAGGTTGTAGGGGTTGCCCACGGTCAGGACCCAGTCGCCCACCCGGGGGCGGGCCGAGTTCTCGAAGTTGACGATGGTGTAGCCCGAGCCTTTGACCTTCAGGACGGCGATGTCCGTGCCCTCGTCCCGGCCGACGACTGTGGCGTCAAGCTCGGTCTCGTCCTTCAGGACGACCTTGATGCTCTCGGCGTCCTCGATGACGTGATTGTTGGTGACGATGTAGCCGTCGGCTGTAATGAAGAAGCCTGAGCCGGCGGACTGGCGACGCGGGCCGCGCGGCCCGTCTCCATCGCCATCCTCATCGCCACCCTGGCGCGGCGGCCGGAACTCAAAAGGCAGACCGGGGATCTGCCGCGGCATTCGACTGAGATCGACCCGGGTGGTCACATTGATCGAGACGACCGCCGGCGAGACCTTCTCGAAAATGTCGGCGAAGGACATTGGCGCCCCGGGCGGAGGCCCGAAGTTAGGCGCCGCAGCGGCTGGCGCCCCCGGGGCCGCCACAGGGCTGACGCGGTCCCCAGCGCTGAGGCCAGCGGCCGCCATGGCGGTTCCGGCGACGAGGACCCCGGCGAGGGCGCTGATCAGGTAACGGCGCTTGGTCGAGCTCATATTGCGCACTTCTTTCCTTGAGGCCCGCTGCGAACCTGCGCGGACGGGTGTGAACCTTCATGCCAAAGAGCGGCGAACCGCTCAAATGAGCATTACGTCATGCAATGGGATCGTCCGGGGACGATTTCAGGGCAGGATCGTGACCATTCCGGCCGCCGACAAGACTGGCGAGGCGCTCCGCTTCTTCAGGGGTGAGGGTCGCCGCCGCCTCCCGGCCTTGGCGCAAGCGCTCGGCGAGAGCCAGCCCGCCCGCGAGTACGGCGGCGAGAGGGGCGAGCCAGAGGACCAGATTGGCGGCCGACAAAGAAGGCCGCAACATGACGAACTCCCCGTACCGTTCGACCAGCCAGCGCCGCACGGCGGCGTCATCGTCGCCGGCGGCGACTCGCTCGCGGACCATCCGACGCAGGTCGACCGCAAGCTCAGCCTCCGAGTCCTCGATGGACTCGTTCTGGCAGACCATGCACCTGACCTCCTTGAAGAGGATCCGAGCACGGGCCTCCTGGGCCGGGTCCGGAAGTCTCTCAGCGGGGTCCGCGGCGGCGGCCAAGCAGAGGGCCGACGCGAGGGCGGCCAGAAGCGCCAACCCGGCGCGCCTCACGTCTGCGCCTCCCGGCGCCGGCCGGGCGCCAGCCTCAGCCGCCGATCCGTCAGCGAGATCAGCCCGCCGAGGGCCATGACCGCAGGACCGGCGAAGATCAGCACCGCCAGAGGATTCCAGTAGCCTCGGACCAGCCAGACGGGTTTTCCGCCCGGACCCTCGCGGCGCTCGCCAAGGACCACATAGAGATGGCTGACATCGACGCTGCAGATCGCGACCTCGGAGGTGGTCTGGCCACCCGCCGGGTAGAACCTGCGGGACGGCGAAAGGGCGCAAACCTCGCGGCCGTCCCGAAGGGCGGTGATTCGCGCAGTTACGGCCTCGTAGTTCGGCCCGTCCAGGCGGCGGACGTCCTTCAGCACCAGCTCCCAGGCGCCGAGCCTCAGCGACTGGCCAGGAGCAAGGGTCTGGGCGGCCTCCATCTTCCAGGCGGTCTCGAAGCAGGCCCCCAAGACGAAGATTCCCAGGCCAGCGTGCGCCAGGGTCGCGCCCCAGGCTCCCCGCGGCAGGCCCCGCAGGCGGCGGAAGGACTCGGCCAGGGGCGCCTTGAAGAGCCGAATGCGCTGGGCCGCTTCGGTCAGGGCGCCGACGATAAGCCAGACCGCCAAGGCGAGCCCGAGACTGGCGAAGGCCTTTCGCGGAGTCAGGAGCCAGAGAGCTGCGAGGCCTGTGGCGACCCCAAGGACGAGGGCGGGCAGCAGGGCGCGGACCGCTGGCGACAGGTCACCCCGCTTCCAGGCCAGCAGGGGGCCGAACGGCACGACAACGCAAAGCAGCGCCATAAGGGGCGTGAAGGTCAGGTTGAAGTAGGGAGGTCCGACCGAGATCGCCTCTCCGGTGACCGCCTCTCGGATCAGTGGGAAGAGAGTCCCCAGGAGGACGGTCAGAGTGGCCGCCGAAAGGAGGATGTTGTTGGTGACGAGGGCGCTTTCGCGACTGATGGGGGCGAAAACTCCGCCAGGCGTGAGGCTCGGCGCCCGCCAGGCGAAGAGAGCGAAGGCCGAGCCTGAAAAGACCAGGAGTATGGCGAGCAGCAGGACCCCCCGGGTTGGATCCACCGCGAAGGCATGCACCGAAGTCAGCACGCCGGACCGAACCAGGAAGGCGCCCAGCATTGAGAAGCTGAAGGCGGCGATGGCCAGAAAGACCGTCCAGCCCGGCAGGGCGCCGCGCTTCTCGGTGACCACGGCCGAGTGCAGGAGGGCGGCGCCGACCAGCCAGGGCATGAAGCTGGCGTTTTCGACCGGGTCCCAGAACCACCAGCCGCCCCACCCCAGCTCGTAATAGGCCCAGTAGGAGCCGAGGGCGATGCCAACCGTCAGAAAGCTCCAGGCGGCCAGGGCCCAGGGCCGCACCCAGCGGGCCCAGGCCGCATCGATCCTGCCCTCGATCAGCGCCGCCACGGCGAGGGAGAAGACCACCGACATGCCGACATAGCCGGCGTAGAGAAAGGGCGGATGCACCGCCAGGGCGGGATCCTGAAGCAGGGGATTGAGCGAGCGCCCCTCCACCGGCGGGTCTGCGAGGCGGACGAAGGGGTTAGACGCCAGGGCCGTGTAGGCCAGAAAGACGGTCCCGATCAGGCCCTGCACGGCGAGCGCCGATGCCTTCAGGTCTCGGGGAAGAGCCCGCCCCCGCCAGGCTAGGACCGCGCCGAATCCGGTCAGCGCGATGTTCCACAACAGCATGGAGCCCTCGTGGCTGCCCCAGGCTGCCGACACGCGATACAAAGCCGGCTTCTCGGAATGAGAGTTCGCCGCGACATTGGCCACCGAGAAGTCTGAGATGACGAAGGCGTAGATCAGCGCTGCGAAGGACAGGGTGAGCACGCCGAACCCCGCGAGGGCCGCGCCCTCCCCCGCTCCAGCCAGCAGGGCCGAGCGCCGTAGGCGGCCAACGGCCGAAAGACCGACCTGCGCGACGGACAGGACGAGGGCCAGAATCATCGCGAAAGCGCCGAACTCGACGATCATGGAGCGGTCCTCGGAGCACCTTCGCCGCGCCACTCACCCTGAGCCTTAAGCGAGTCCGCCACCTGTTTGGGCATATAGGTTTCGTCATGCTTGGCGAGGACCTGTCGCGCCTCGAACACCCCATCGGCCCTGAAGGCGCCGGTGGCCACAATCCCCTGACCCTCCCGGAACAGATCCGGCAGGTCGCCCCGGTAGTGAATCCGGTCGGCCGCCAGGTTATCGCGGATGCTGAACTCGACCCTTCCATCAGAATGGTACAACACGCTGCCATCCACCACGAGACCGCCCAGCTGTACGGACCTTCCAGCAGGAGGTTGGGCTGCGTCAGCCTGGGCCGGCGTATAGAAGTAGGAGATCGAGTCCCTCAGGCCCCAAAGGGTCAGGCCCGCAGCCAGGGCGAGGATGGGGGCGATCACGGCGAGGAGGGTCAGCCGGCGGCGGGCGCGGGGAGAGCGTGGCAGCCAGCCAGTCATCTCATGGGCTCCGTTGCCGCGGCCTTCTCAAGCTGCTCAAGAACCTCGGGCCTGGCGCCATAGCGGCGGCGCGCCTGCTCGAGGGCGGCGTCGCGCCGGGGCCCGTCCCCAAGGACAGCATAGGATCGGACAAGCCGGACCCAGCCCTCTGGATCGTCCGGATTGGACTGAAGGCGCTGAGCGAGCCCTGCGACCATCTGATTGATCATCTCAGACGCCGGTCCCACGGCGACGGTCGGCGGGGAGTTTGTCGCCTCTCGGATGGCGGTGTCGATATCGACGAGGCGGGGATCCCCCGCAGGAAGCGCACGGGCCAGAGTCCTGAGGTCATTCACCCCGCCTTCCCGGTCTCCGGAGGCGGCGCGGCCACGGGCCAGGTGGAAACGGGCGGCGAGGGCCTCGGGGTTCAGGCGGACCGCTTGGGCGAGGGCGTCGCGCGCCTCCGGCGTAACCTCGCCGCCGGACTGGCTTAGCAGGCTGAGCCCAAGCATCTCCCAAAGATCCGCCCGCTCAGGGGCGAGCGCCAGGGCGCGGCGAAGGGCGCGGGCGGCGGCGGCGGGATTGTCGGATTGGGCCTCGGCGAGCGCCAGGAAGCGGAAGCCCTCAACCTCTGGGCGCTCCTTAATCGCCTCACGCAGGACAGCGGCGAGTTGGGGAGGCGTCAGGTCTGTCAGCCGGTCCGAACGCCAGGCCTCGATCCGGCGCTGGAGCGGCTGATCGGCAGCGCCGGGCTGGCCCAGGACAAGGTAGCCGCCGAGCGCAGCAAGGCCCACGGCTCCGGCTATCGCGAAGATCCATGGGCGCTGGCTGGCGGGAGCCACCCAGCCCAGAGACGAGGCGTCGGCGGCGCTCAGCAGCCGGCGACTGGCCTCCACCCGGGCCGCCTCTTGCTCGGCGACTTCAATGAGACCTCGCTCAGCGAGATCGTCGATCTCGGAAAGCTGACGACGGTAGACTTCCAAAGTCGGGTCCTCGGCTCCCGGCTGAAGCGCAGCCCGGGCGGCCCGGAGCAGGATGACTGCCGCAGCGGCGACCGCGATCAGCCCCGCCCCCATCCAGAAAACGACCATGGGCGCCATGTAGGCGTTTTTCAACGCTGGCGCGAGGGGTCCCGGCCCTTCAATCGACGGCGCGCGGCAGGCGGACTCGGACCCTCAGGCCGCCGGCGGGTGAAACGCCCAGGTCGAGGTCGCCGCCGTAGGCGCGGGCGAGATCATTGACGATGCTCAGGCCCAGCCCGGTCCCCGGCGCAGACTCGTCCAGCCGTGCGCCACGGGCCAGGGCGTCACGGCGCTGGTCCGGGGTCAGACCCGGGCCGGCGTCGTCGATCTCCAGGACAAGCTGCTCGGCGCCCCCGGCGGACGCCCGGACCGAAACCCGGCCCCCGCCCCACTTGCAGGCGTTCTCGAGCAGGTTGCCGGCGATCTCCATCAGGTCCTGCCGCTCGCCAAGGAAGACGAGGTCGTCGGGGGCGTCCCAGTCGATCCGGACCCCGGCGTCCTGGTGCAGGCGGGACAGGGTCCGCACAAGATCGTCCAGCACTTCGGCCACGGGGGTTGCAATGCCTGCGCCTGCCCCGCCCGCGAAGGCGGCCGCCCGAGCCCGCCGCAGATGGTGGTGCACCTGCCGCTGCATGGCGCTGGCCTGCTGGACCACCAGGCCCGAGAGGGGCCCCGTCTCGCGCGCAGCGGCTGAGGACAGGACGGCCAGGGGCGTCTTCAGCGCGTGGGCCAGGTTGCCCACATGAGCCCGCTGGCGCTCGAGGCTCTCCCGGTTGTGGCGCATGAGGGCGGTCAATTGATCGACCAGGGGGGTGAGTTCGCGGGGATAGCCGCCCCTCAAACCCTCCGCCCGACCTGCCCTCAAGTCCCCGAGTTCCTGGCTCAAGGCGAACAGCGGCCGCAGGCCCAGGCGCACCTGGATCACCACAGCGGCGAGGAGCCCGACGGCCAGCAGGCCGAAGACCGCCACCGTGGCGACGTAGAAGCCGCGGACGTCGGCGTCCACCGACCGCCGGTCCTCTGCGGCCAGGACGATCACCGGTCCGACGTCGCCGGGCAGGACGAGCCGCGTGGCCCGCACCCTCAGCTTCTGCCCTTCGGGGCCCGGGGCGGCGAAGCTGACGGCGCCGGAAGGTCGCGCCTCCAGCCGCCGGGCGAGGCCGGCCTCAAGCCCCAACTCGGTGTCCCAAAGGGAGCGCGAGCGGGCGAGAACGGCGGGGGCGCCGTCGGGAGCGACCCTCGACACCTGCCAGTAGCGGCCGGAGTAGGCGCGGCGTGTGCGGAGGTCGCCGAGGTCCCGCACGGCGAGACCCCCGCCCGCCTCGGGCTGGGCGGCGGCGGCCAGGCTGTCGGTCAGGTCGGCGAGGCCCTGGTCGAACCGCCTCAGGGCCGCCTGTTCGAAGAGCAGGCCCAGCAACACCGCCGAGGCGATGAGAACCGCGAGCGACCAGACGGAGGCCAGGAGGACGAGGCGCCGGACCAGGGACGGAGCGCGAGATGGCGCCGCGGGGCGGACTCCCATGCTTCAGCCCGCCTCAGCCGGGTCGGCAAGGCGATAGCCGAGGCCCCTCTGGGTCAGGATCCGGTCGGCCCCGATCTTCTTTCGGAGCCGGGCGACAATGACCTCCATGGTGTTGGAGTCCCGGTCGAAGTCCTGGTCATACAGGTGCTCAACCAGGTCGGTCCGGCTGACGACGCGCCCGGCGTGCATCATCAGGTAATGCAGCAGGCGATACTCCAGCGAGGTCAGGCGCACGGGCTGGCCCGCCAGGGTGACGACGGCCGCGCCGGGATCCAGGACCAGGTCGCCGCTCGACAGATTGGCGCTGGCGCGGCCCGCCGCCCGGCGCAGCAGGGCCCGAAGTCGGGCCAGGAGTTCAGGCGTGTTGAAGGGCTTGGTCAGGTAGTCGTCGCCGCCGGCGTCGAAGCCGGCCACCTTCTCGGCCCAACCGTCCCGGGCGGTGAGGATCAGCACCGGGGCCGTCACGCCCGAGGCGCGCCAGCGCCGCAGGACGCTCACGCCGTCGAGGACCGGCAGGCCAAGGTCGAGGACGATTACGTCGTAGGGCTCGGTCTCGCCCAGGAAGGCGCCCTCCTCGCCATCGCGGGCCAGGTCAACGGCGTAGCCGGCGTCCGTCAGGGACAGTCGCAGGCTTTGCGCGAGGTCGGGGTCATCCTCGGCCAGGAGGAGGCGCATGCGTCAGCCCCCCCTCTGCTGGAGGATCCGGCCCGTGCGGGCGTCGACGATGAAGATGACCACCTGGTTGTCCGGGGTTCGCCAGGTGACGATGTAGACAGGGCGGCCGTCTGTGGTCTCGCTGAAGCGTGTATCCAGGTGTTCGCCTGGGGTCCGGGCGGACAGGGCTGAGAGAACCTGAGACAGGGGCGCCAGCCTCCCGTCGCGAACAGCGTCCCGCGCCTGGTCTTGCTCGGAGCGCCGAGAGCCCTGCTGGGCGGCCGACGGCAGGGGAGCCGCCGCCAGGACGGCGGCGAGGAGCAAAAGGGATCCGCGTCGACTTGCGCTCATATTCGCACACTGAACGGGCCCGCCTGAACACGGGCTGAACCGTCCTCAGCGACGGCGAGGGACATAGGGCCGCTCTTCGCGCCAGCGCGCGGCGAAGGCCTCGAGCTTGGGGTCCGGACCTTCGGGCAGCATGACCTGGATCCGCGCGATCAGGTCGCCCCGCACGCCGCGCGCGTCGGCCAGCCCCTTGCCCTTCAGCCTCAGGGACTGACCAGAGTTGGCGCCCTTCGGCACGGTCAGGGTGACCGGCCCGTCCGGGGTCGGCGCCTGGACCCGGCCGCCGAGGACGGCGTCGGGCACCGAGACCGGCAGGTCCATGATCAACTGGTCCCCCTCCCGGCGGAAGACCGGATGGGGCCTGATGGCGAGTTCGATCAGGGCGTCGCCCTTGCCGCCGCGCCCAGGCTCGCCATGGCCCCGCAGGCGCAGGGTCTGACCATCGGCGGCGCCGGCGGGAATGGTCACGTCCAGGGTGCGGCCGTCCTGGAAGGAAATGCGCTTCTTGCCCCCCAGGATCGCCTCCTCGAGGTCGATCTCCAGGCGCGCGCGCACGTCGGAACCCTTGGGGGCGAATCCCCCGCCTGGACCTGGCCCGGCGCCCCCGCGCGGACCTGCACGCCCCGCCCGGCGACCGAACATCTCCCCAAGGATGTCGCTGAAGTCCGCACCCTCAAAGCCGCCTGCGCCACCGCCGAATGGACCGCCCTGTCCCGGCCCGCCGCCAAAGCCCCGGAAAGTCTCGCGCCCGTCGGCATCGATCTCCCCGGCGTCGAACTTCGGGCGCTTCTCGACGTCGCCGAGGATGTCGAAGGCGGCGCTGACCTCCTTGAACCGTTCCTCGGCGGCCTTGTCGCCGGGATTGGCGTCGGGATGGTGCTTCTTGGCGAGCTTGCGGAAGGCCTTCCGGATGTCGTCGGCCCCGGCGCCGCGGGGAACGCCGAGCACCTGGTAGGGATCTCGCGCCACGGGGTCACCTCAGCAGGGAAAACAAACAGTCCTAAGAGTTAAGGTCCGCCGCCGGGCTTGCAAGGGCAAGTGTTGCGGAAATGTCACTAGCGGCGCGGCGAGCAGGCCTCAGCCCTCGAGCCCGCGTTCGGGCAAGAGGTCGGGCGCGGCGTGGTCCACCATGTCGTCTTCGTGCTCCAGCTCGGCCTCGCTGATCGTCTGGCCGCGCACGGAGACTCCCGCCCGGTGAACGCTTTCCGGATCGCCGCTGACCAGGGGGTGCCAGTCCGCCAACCCCCGACCCTCGTGGATCCGCCGGTAGGCGCAGGACTTGGGCATCCAGCTGAGGCGCGGGATGATCTCAGGGGTCAGGGTGATGCAGTCCGGAACACGACGTTTGCGGCGGACATAGTCTGAGCAGCGGCAGGTGGCGGGGTCCAGCAGCCGACAGTGAACCCTTGTCGGGATGATCTCGCCGGTATCGGCGTCCTCGAACCGGACCAGGCAGCACAGGCCGCAGCCATCGCAGAGGCTCTCCCACTGCTTGGGACTCATGCGATCGAGGGGGGTGGTCTCCCAGAAGGGCCGGCTCATGGCCCCTGTCTAGCCTCGGCGCCCGGGGGGCGCCAGCCCGGGGGTTGGAGCGCGGCCGTGCGGAGGTTAAGGGGGGCCATGAAACCCCCCGTTCTCGCCCTGAGGCAGGTCCGACTCGCGGACGGGCCGCGCATGCTCTTCGACGGGGTCGACCTGGCCCTTGAGCCCCGCTGCCGCGCCTGCCTGGTGGGTCGCAACGGGGCCGGCAAGACCACCCTCCTGCGGATCCTGGCCGGCGAGGTCCAGGCCGACGACGGCGAGCGCACCCTGGTCCCGGGCCTGCGGATCGCCTGGGTCCCGCAGGAGCCGGTGATCTCGGGCCCAACGGTGCTGGACCACCTGGTCGCCGCGGGGGCGGCGCCGCATGAGGCCGAGGCGGCCCTTCAGACCTTTGGCCTCGATCCCGCCAAGCCGTCCGAAGGCCTTTCCGGAGGCGAGGTCCGGCGCGCCGCCCTGGCCGCCGCCTTCGCCCGGGACGCTGACGTCCTTCTGCTGGACGAGCCGACCAACCACCTCGACATCCCCGCCATCGCCACACTGGAGGCCGAGATCGCCGCCAGCCGCGCGGCGGTCCTGCTGGTCAGCCACGACCGGGCCTTCCTGGAGCGGGTGTCGGACCGCTGCTTCTGGCTGGAGGGGCGGCGGGTGCGGCGGCTGGACCGCGGCTTCGCCCACTTCGAGGCCTGGGCCGAGGGCATCGCCGCCGCGGAGGCCGAGGACGCCCGGCGCCTGCAGAAGCGGATCGAGCAGGAAGAGCACTGGATGCAACGGGGGGTCACCGCCCGCCGGGCCCGGAATGAGGGCCGGCGACGCGCCCTCCTGGACCTGCGCGCCGCCCGGGCCGACCTGCTGCGCGAGGCCCGGGGCCAGATGAGCCTCGAGGCGGCCGCGAGCGAGGGCTCCGGCCAGCGGGTCATCGAGGTGCGGCGCATCGCCAAGGCCTGGGCCGGCCGGACTGTGATCCGCGACTTCTCCACCCGCATCCAGAGGGGCGACCGGGTGGCCGTGGTGGGACCCAATGGGGCGGGCAAGACCACCCTGGTGCGGATGCTGGTGGGCCAGCAGGCGCCGGATTCCGGAAGCGTGAAGCTGGGGACCGGACTGGAGGTCGCCTATCTCGACCAGACCCGGGCCGAGCTGAAGCCCGAGATGACCCTGCGCGAGGTGCTGGCGCCCCTGGGCGGCGACCAGATCCTGGTCCGCGGCAAGCCCTGGCACGTGGCCGCCTACGCCAAGTCCTTCCTATTCACCGACGCCCAGCTGCGCCAGCCGGTCCGGAGCCTGTCCGGCGGCGAGCGCAACCGCCTCCTCCTCGCCCGGGTGCTGGCCGCACCGTCCAACCTCTTGGTGCTGGACGAGCCCACCAACGACCTCGACATGGACACCCTGGACCTCCTGGAGGAGGCCCTGGAGGACTATGCCGGCACCCTCCTGCTGGTCAGCCACGACCGGGACTTCATCGACCGCCTGGCCACTTCGACCATCGCCCTGAATGGTCGCGGCGACATCGTCGAGACACCCGGCGGGTGGAAGGACTTCGAGAGCCAGAACCCGGGCTTCCTGCTCCCGCCCGCGCGCACGCCCGCTCCGGCCCGGAAGGCCGCCGCGCCCCCGCCCCCGCCCCGCCCGGGCAAGCTGTCCTACCGCGACCAGAGGCGGCTGGAGGCGGCGGAGGCCCTGGCCGCCAGCCTGCCGGCGGAGATCCAGGCGCTGGAGTTGCGTCTTTCAGATTCCGGGCTATACCGCCGCGACCCCAAGGCCTTCGAGCGCCTGACAGCCGAGCTGGACACCGCCAGGGCGCGCCTCGAGGCGGCGGAAACGGAGTGGCTGGAGCTCGAGGAGCTCAAGGCCAGCCTCGCCTCCGGAAGCTGATCTCCGGGTTCCTGTGGAGAACGTCCCACCGCTGAATTCCTTGGCGAAAGCGACCGCCTCCACAGGCCTTTCACAAGATGCCCACAGCCTGTCCACTGGACCGTCCCCTCCGGCTCAGGCGGCGACCCTTGTCGGCCCGGCGATCCGGTGAGAGCGTGGGGCTGTCGAGAGGCGACGCGCGGTGACGGAAGGGGCGACCCGGACGGAGCCGAGCGGGAGGGCCGGACCAGGACGACAATCGGGGGCGACCCCGGGAGACGTCCAGGAACGCGGTCCCGGGCGCGGCGGAACCGGTGGGGCGACCCGCAGGACCTCAGTCGACCTGCCTCGGGACTCAGATCTCCCAACGGATCTGAAAGAGGGCGGCGGACCGGGCGACCGGTGCGTCGCCCTCTTGCCGTTCGGGGCAGGCCCTGCGGGTCGCCTCAGCGGTTGCCTTCGCCTGAAAGGCGCCTAGTTTGCCCGGAGACGTGCCCGGGAGCCTGCGCCATGAAGATCGTCAGGACATTCGCCATCCTCGCCGCCGCAGCCCTGGCCTGGGCCTGCTCGCCGCAGAAGGAGGCCGCGCCCTCGGGAGGGGAGGCCGGCGTGATCCGCTTCGCCACCGACTGGCGCGCCCAGGCCGAACAGGGCGGCTTCTATCAGGCCCTGGCCACCGGCGAGTACGAGAAGCGCGGGCTGAAGGTCCAGATCATCCAGGGCGGCCCGGGCGTGAACGTGCCCCAGCTCCTGGCCGCCGGCGCCGTCGAGGCGGGCATGGGCTCCAACAGCTTCATCGCCCTGAACCTGGCCAATCAGGGCGCGCCGGTGCGCGCCGTCGCCGCCATGATGCAGAAGGACCCCCAGGTCCTGATCGCCCATCCGGACCAGGGGATCGAAAGGATCGAGGACCTGAAGGGCCGGCCCATCCTCCTGTCGGACGCCTCGGTCTCCGCCTTCTGGGTTTGGCTGAAGTCGAAGTATGGTTTCGAGGATGCGCAGATCCGCAAGTACACCTTCAACGCCGCGCCCTTCCTTGCGGATAAGTCCGTGGCCCAACAGGGCTACCTGACCAGCGAGCCCTATACGATCGAGAAGACCGCCGGCCTGAAGCCCAAGGTCTTCCTGCTGGCGGACAACGGCTATCCGTCCTACGCGGCCATGATCCTCTTCCCGCAGTCCGCCATCGACAAGGACCCGGCCAGGGTGCGCGCCTTCGTCGAGGCTAGCGCGGCGGGCTGGAAGTCCTACCTGAACGGCGACCCGAAGCCCGGCGACGCCCTGATCCTGAAGGACAATCCGGAAATGACCCAGGACGTGCTGGACCAGGCCCGGGAGAAGATGCGCCAGTACGCCCTCGTCGAAGGCGGGGACGCCGCTACAGGGGGCGTCGGCGTGATGACCGAGGCGCGCTGGAAGGCCTTCGCCGAGATGGCCATCGCCCAGGGGGTTTATCCCAAGACCCTGGACTACACGAAGGCCTACAGCCTCGGCTTTGCAGGCCCGGCGCCGAAGTAGATGACCCCCGCCACCGTCGCCCTGGAGGAGGTCGAGGTCGACTACCGCGGTCGCGGAAGGGCCCTCGGTCCCCTGTCCCTCCGTATCGGGGATGGCGAGATCGTCGCCCTCGTAGGACCTTCGGGCTGCGGCAAGTCGACGGCCCTGAGGCTGCTGGCCGGGCTGGAGCCCGCCACCCGAGGGGTCGTGCAGCGCGCGCCGGGGCGTGGCGAGACCTCCGTGGTCTTCCAGGCCCCCACCCTCGCCCCGTGGATGAGCGCTGCGGCCAATGTCGCCCTTCCCCTCGAGCTTTCCGGGACCCCTAAGCCCGAGGCCCGCGCCCGCGCCCTGGAAGCCCTGGAGCGGGTCGGCCTTGCGGGCGCCGGCGCCTCGCGGCCGGCCCAACTGTCTGGCGGCATGGCCATGCGCGCCTCCCTTGCCCGGGCCCTGGTGACCCAGCCCCGCCTCCTCATGCTGGACGAGCCCTTCGCGGCCCTGGACGAGATCACCCGGCGGACCCTGGCCGACGACGTCCTGGCCCTCTGGTCCCAGACCCGGCCGGCCATCGTCTTCGTCACCCACAATGTCGAGGAAGCGGCCTACATGGCTGGGCGGATCGTGGTGCTAACCCGCGGTCCCGGACGCATTGCCGGCGAGGTCCGGGTCGAGGCGCCCCTGCCCCGTCCGGCGGGCTTCCGCACCTGGCCCGTCTTCACCGAGGCGGCGGAGGCGATCTCCGCCCTCCTGGCCAAGGGCGCGGAGGTCGCGCCGTGAGCCGGTTGGCCGACGCCCTCGCCCCCCTCGGGCTGATGCTCCTGCTACTGGGCGCCTGGGAGGCGGCCTGCCGCCTGACGGGCGTGCCCGCCTACTTCCTGCCGCCGCCCTCGCAGGTGGCCGTCGCCGCCGCCACCGGCCTTCCGGTGCTGGTCTCGGCGGCCTGGAACACCCTGTCAGTGGCCCTCGTCGCCCTCGCCCTGGCCGCCGCGGGCGCCCTGCTCCTGGCGATCCTGGTGGGCCTAAGCCCCCTGCTGGAGCGCGCCGTTCGCCCCCTGGCCTCGGCCCTGCAGGTCACGCCCGTCGTGGCCGTGGCGCCCCTGATCCTGATCTGGGCCGGCATCGACCACCCGGAGCGGGCGGTGATCGCCCTTGCGGTGCTGGTGGCCTTCTTCCCCATCTTCTCCGGCGCAGTGACCGGGCTCCGGTCAGCGGATCCCGACCTGGAGCGGTTGTTCGACCTCTACGGGGCCGGACGGCTCGAGAGGGTGATGCGGCTGCGCCTGCCGGCGGCGGTCCCCTTCCTGATGGAGGGCCTGAAGGTCGGCGCAGGCCTGGCCATCATCGGCGCGGTCGTGGCGGAATTCGCCGCGGGATCCGGAGGCGTACGCGGCCTCGCCTGGCAGATCCTCGATGCCGGAAACAAGCTGCAGACCGACCGGATGATCGCCGCCCTGGTGGTGCTGGCCGTGATGGGCGTCGCCGTTCACGCCGGCCTGGAGCGCGTAGAGCGCGCGGGCCTGCGATGGTGGCGCGGCCGTTAGGTCTTGATCGCGGACTTTTGTAGGACGGAGCATAGTCTGGCGCGGGGGCCGTCACGCGTCGTCGACATCGACGAACTCGAGCAGATCGCCTGGCTGGCAATCAAGGTATCTGCAAATCGCTGCGAGTGTGGCGAAGCGGATGCCCTTAACGTGCCCTGACTTGAGGAGGGAGAGATTGGCCTCTGTGATGCCGATATAGGCAGCCAATTCGCGGGACCTCACCTTTCGCCGGGCCAGCATCATGTCGAGTCGCACGACAATTGGCATAGGTCAGACGATCGAACGATTATCGCGGTCGATACGCACCGCCTCAGCAATGAGCGCAGCGACGGCGAAGAACGACAGACAAATCACCAGGAGAAGAACATCAATTATCCTCAGGGTGATGGCCACTTCGTACGGACGTGAATTCGTCAGCGATCCCAAGGAAGGCGCCGCGACGATGATGAACATCGAGCCGCTCGCGAACGTCGCAAAGCGATAGAACCCCGTCACGATCTTACGGGTGATGGGAAAGCCACGTTCGAGCGAACGGAGTATTCGTTCGAGCTGCAGCAGGGCGCCAAACAGGCCGATCGCTCCAATAAGCATTGCAGCGTCAACGAACGCGTTGCCGCCCCGATCGGCGCGAAGAACCTGAAAGACGGGGTTGGAGGGGCTCAGCCACATTGCGAGGTGGAGTGCGATAAGAATGAGCCCAAGGCCCTGCACAACCCGTCGAACCCGTCGCACAATGGGAGCGCCAGACCACTGAGCCCCACCCATCTTGACACTCCTTCCTGTAAAACGATAAAGTTTTATCGAAGATAAGATAGCATGCCTATCGTAACCCGCGTCAAGGGTCACTCCCCGGGCGCAAAGAAAAGGAGAACAAGATGCGTAGTTACATCGTCCTGGGAAGTTTGTTCCTGCTGGCACTGGCCCCGTCAGGTGCGGTGAACGCCCAACCCGCACCTGCGGCAACCCAAGCGCAGAGCGACGCGGCCGAGATCGGTGGGGTCATCAAACGTTTTGACACAGCGATCCGCGAACAAGACCTTGCTGCGCTAAAGTCTCTCTTCCACGAAGACAAGATCAGCTGGCGCGCAACCGGGCATCCCTCCTCCCGCGCATGGGTCGAGAAAGCGACAAAGGCCCCTGTTGCAGCCCTTGAAGATCAGGGAGCTCATCAGTTTATCGGCACGCCGGAGGCAAAAGGCTTGGCGCTTGCCGAGCGGTTTGGTCCGCCGGTGATCGTCAGCGACGGACAGCTTGCAACAGTTACCTTCCGCTACGCGTTCACGGAGAACAGCAAGGTGTCCAACTGGGGCGCAGAAAGCTGGCAGATGATCAAGGGTGACAGCGGTTGGCGGATCGTGAACCTGCTCTTCTCGTACAATCTGGAGAACGTGGCGCCGATGCCGCTCGACCACCTGAAGTGAGGTCGACAATGGAACACTCGGACTCGTGAAGCCGCCTGGCGCCCGGCTTGAAGGGCGCCAGCATCGGCTGAGCCGCACGCCTGTCAGGGCCCGACCACCATCGCCCGCAAAGCGAAACCGCATCCCGGTTCTCCTGGCGGAGCGCCTAACCTGCAGTCTCCGAAGGCGATTAGCCGGAAGCCGAGATTCTTCGATGGCCGGGTGATGCAGGGCCTTCAGCTCTTGGGCTGTCTTGGGCTTTAAGAGGCCGCGATCGAGGGAGTTGCAGAAAGCGCACAGGGGTTCATCTATCGTACGCTGGACCTTGCGTTTGCGCCTCTGGGGGGATTCCGGCGGCCAGCCTGCGCCGCCCGGTGACGTCGAGGACAGCGTCAGGTTCGTGGTCTTTGCCGCTTGACGCGCCCTCGGTTCAGAGCCGGATGGTTCATCATCGGCGCGATGATGGCGCGGCCGTTAGGTCGCGGTTAACAGCGCCGTCGGTAGGGTCTAGGGTCTGCGGGACAACATTCCGTTGCAGGCTGCAGAAACGCCGGCCGCGAGTGATTAGGCATGAAGCAAAGCGCCTCACAGCTCATGGAGCTGGCCCGGGACAGGTCCGGGGAACGGCGGCGTGAACTTATGCACCGGGTGGCGGACTTGTTCTTCGAGTTCGGGCCTCGCGCCGACGGCCCGGAGCTGGTCCTCTTCGACGACATCTTAAGTCAGCTGTCCCAGGAGCTGGAAAGCAGGGTGCGGGCGGAGCTGGCCAATCGGATGGCCCTGGCCCGGACTCCGCCCAGGGCCCTGATCCGCTCCCTGGCCCTAGACGAGACCATTGACGTCGCCAGTCCCGTCCTGCAGCTCTCGCGCGCTGTGGCCGAGGAGGATCTGATCGAGGTGGCCAGGTCGCGCAGCGAGGCGCACCTGAAAGCCATCTCACGAAGGTCCAACCTGCCCGTCAGTGTCTCAGACCTCATCATTGAGCGCGCAGAAGAGAGCACCTTGGAGGTTCTCCTGGCGAACGCCTCCGCCAGCCTCTCCAGGATGGCGCACGAGCGTCTGGTGGACCGGGCGATGGAACATCCATCGCTTCAGGGCGCAGTCGTCCGTTACGCCAAACTGCCGGTCGACCTGCTGAACGAGATGTACTTCGTGGTGGAGTCGCGCATGCGCAACGCCATCCTCCAGCGCAACGCCCGGATCCGACCGGAGGATCTTGATGAGGCCCTAAGGCTGAGCCGCCATCGCGTCACAACCCGGAAGAAGCCCGTCCCCGAGGATTTCGAGGCGGCGCAGGAGGCGGTCAAGGCCGCCGAAGCCCGCGGCGGCGGCGGCCCCAACGCGCTGGTCCGTTTCCTGCGCAATGGCGAGACCACCGCATACCTGATCGCGATTTCACAAATGGCCGGCGTGGACTTCGAGATCACCCGGACCATTCATGAGCGAAGGGAACTCGACGCCCTGTCGATCATCTGCAAGGCGGCGGGCTTCGACCGGACGATCTTCATCACCCTCGCCGTCCTGGTCCTGGGACGAGAGAACAATCCCATGGGTCGGGCCCGCGAATATGGCGAGATCTATGAAGCCCTGCCCCGGGAGGTTGCCCGCCGGACTGTCCGGTTCTGGGCCAGCCCGAAGGCCTGACCCCTCGGTCAGGCCTGGCGTCGCACCAGGCGGGCGTAGTCGTCCATCAGACTGAGCGAAATGTTCCCCGGCTTGAAAGTGTACTCGCCGATCTCGGATACAGGTGTCACTTCCGCAGCGGAGCCTACGACGAAGCATTCCGAGAAACTGGATAGCTCTTCGGGCAGGATATGACGCTCGA
Source organism: Phenylobacterium sp. (assembly GCA_020402745.1). Taxonomy (GTDB): domain Bacteria; phylum Pseudomonadota; class Alphaproteobacteria; order Caulobacterales; family Caulobacteraceae; genus Phenylobacterium. The sequence goes on along the minus strand of JADBYZ010000009.1, from coordinate 68,603 downwards.
TCACCTCGAAACCCTTGGCGCGGGCCAGAGCGATCACAGTCTGCCGGGTCAGGCCGTTCAGGAAGCAATCCGGCGTCGGCGTGATCAGCGCCCCGTCCTGGACGAAGAAGACGTTGGAGCCCGTACTCTCGGCCACATACCCGCGATAGTCGAGCATCATGGCGTCAGTGTAGCCCGCCTTCTCGGCGGCGTGCTTGGACAGGGTGCAAATCATGTAAAGGCCGGTGGCCTTGGCGTGCACCGGTTCGGTTTCGGGCGACGGGCGCTTGTACTTGGCCCAGCACAGGCGGATCCCCTGGGCCTTCTGCTCCGGCGAGAAGTAGGACGGCCAGTCCCAGGCGGCCACGGCGACGTGGGTTCGGGTGTTCTGGGCCGAGACCCCGATCATCTCGGAGCCACGCCAGGCGATCGGCCGAATGTAGGCGTCTTCCAGCCCATTACGGGCGCAAGCGTCCTTGCAGGCCTGATCGATCTCGTCCACCGTGAACGGGATCTCGAAATCCAGGATTTCCGCCGACTTGAACAGCCGTTCGGTATGCTCACGCAGCTTGAAGATCTCCCCGCCGTACATCCGTTCGCCTTCGAACACGGCGGAGGCGTAATGGAGGCCGTGCGTCAGTACGTGCACCTTCGACTCGCGCCAGGGCGTAAACTGGCCGTCGAGCCAGATCCATCCGTCGCGGTCGTCAAAGGGAACGATTGACATTGGAAGTGTGTCTCCTTTCGCAGGCGGTCTCTTACAGCCCCGGGAGGGTCCGGCGTCAATGGGCTAACCCGTGCTTATGCGGACGACCGGGGGCATGAAGAGGGGCTCTCCTCCCAGCGTGCGCCACATCCTTGTCGTCGACGACGACGACCGGATTCGCGAGTTGCTGAAGACGTTCCTGACCCGGTCCGGCTTCAAGGTCACAGCAGCCTCAGGAGCGGATCCGGCTCGACGGATGTTGGACGCCCTGGATTTCGACCTCGCCGTCCTGGATGTCATGATGCCCGGCGAGGATGGATTGTCGTTAATCGCCTGGCTGAGAGGCCGGCCTGGGCGCACGGGTCGTCTCCCGGTCCTGATGCTGACCGCGCGCGGCGAGCCGGGGGATCGGATCGAGGGCCTCAAGCTCGGGGCGGATGACTATCTGGCCAAACCTTTCGAGCCGGAAGAGCTGGTTTTGCGGATTGAAGCCATCCTTCGGCGCGCCTCGGAAGGGACCGTCAACGGAGGCGCCGCTCTCAGTCTCGGGCCCAGCACCTTTGATCCGGGTCGAGGCGAACTGGTCCGCGACGGACATCCCGTCCGGCTCACAGAGGCGGAGGTCAGTCTGCTTCGGAGACTGGCCCTCAGCGCTCATGAACCTGTCGAGCGTCGAGAACTTATCCAGGCCGATGTCGACCCTTCGGGCCGGGCGATCGACATCCAGGTCACGCGCCTGAGACGCAAGATCGAGACGGACCCGCGCTCACCGCGTTACCTTCAGACGGTGCGCGGGATCGGCTACATGCTGGCGCCGGACTGATGGGTCGCTTCGGTCCGGCCTCGGACGCCTGGCGGCGGCTCGTCAAGCGCAGCCTGCCCACCACCCTCTACGGGCGCACCTTCCTGATCATCGTGCTGCCGGTGGCTCTGATGCAGCTGGCGGTGGCCTGGGTCTTTTTTGACGCCCATTGGCGGACGGTGACCATGAGGCTTTCCGAGGGCCTGGCCGGCGACATCGCCTGGGCGCTGGAAAGCTATGCCGACGACCCCACGCCCGCCGGCCTGGCCCGCACCGCCGGACGGGCGGAGCGATCCATGAGCCTGTCCATCGCCTTCCAGCCGGACCGCCCCCTTCCGGAGACCCGTCGTCGTAACGCACTGGCCGCGGTGGACGCCTCCCTCAGGCAGGCTCTGGCGGCGCGGATTGACGCCCCCTTCTGGTTCGACACCACGCGATACCCCGCCTATGTGGACATCCGGGTGGAGGTTCCGGGCGGGGTCCTCAGGGTCCTGGCGCCCAAGGAACGCGCCATCGCCTCACAGGGGTTGATCTTCCTGGGCTGGATGGCGGCGGCGACCCTGATCCTGACCGGGGTCTCGCTCCTGTTCATCCGCAACCAGGTCCGGGCCATCGAGCGGCTGGCGCAGGCTGCGGAGGACTTCGGGCGGGGCCGGGACGCACCGGCCTTCAAGCCGCACGGCGCCCGCGAAGTGCGCCAGGCCGCCCAGGCCTTCCTGGCCATGAAGGCCCGGATACAGCGGCATATCGAGCAGAGGACGGCCCTTTTGGCCTCTGTCAGCCATGACCTGCGCACGCCCCTGACCCGGCTGCGCCTTGAACTCGCCCTTGCTGAACCCGGTCCGGCCACCCAGGCCATGAAGCAGGACCTCATCGAGATGGAGCATATGATCGACGAGTACCTGGCCTTCGCCCGCGGAGAGGGCGGAGAACAGGCCGTCGCTCTGGACATCGCCGCACTGGTCCGGGAAGCCGCCGAGGGCGCCCGGCGGACCGGGGCGAAGGTGGCGGTCGCAGCGCCCGCAGAAGTTCCTTTCCGAGGCCGGCGCAGCGCCCTCAAGCGCGCCTTCGCCAACCTCATCGGCAACGCGGCCGCGCATGGTCAAGAGGTCTGCGTGGACGTCGAGGTCTCGGTTTCAGGGATCACCATCCGCGTTGACGACGATGGCCCGGGCATCCCCCCCGAACGTCGGGAAGAGGCCTTCAGGGCCTTCAACCGCCTCGATGAGTCCCGGAACCAGAACACCAAGGGAGTCGGGCTGGGCCTGGCCATCGCCCGGGACGCCGCCCGCAGCCACGGCGGGGATGTGCGGCTGGAAGACTCCCCCCTCGGCGGGCTGCGCGCCGTCCTCAGGCTGCCGGGCAGCGGAAAATTGACCTAGGGGAAGAGCCGATGTTACCAAGATCCCACCAGACCGGAGCTCCCATGACCCCTTCCAAGATCGCAGTGCTCGCCAGCCTCGCTTTGGCCCTCTCCGCCAGCGCGGCCCTCGCCAGCGCCTCTCCGGTCGGCGTCTGGTACACCCAGGGCAAACAGGGGAAGGTCCGCATCGCCCCCTGCGGTGACAAGCTGTGCGGAGTCATCATCTCGGGCCGGGGCCAGGACGGGAAGCCAGCCTCCGAAGCGCGGGACGAGGCCAATCCGAACCCCGCCCTGAGAGACCGCCCGATCCTGGGGCTCCAGATCCTTCGGGACTTCAAGCCCACCGGACCGGGACGCTGGGGCGGCGGCAAGATCTATGACCCGAACACCGGAAGGACCTACGATTCAAAGATCAGCCTGTCGGGCGGAGGGGTGCTCAAGGTCGAAGGGTGCGTCACGGTCATCTGCCAGAGCCAGACCTGGACCCAGGCGGACTAACCTCCGAGTTCCCGCGAACGTCGGGCCGCGGCGGCGACCGCGGCTTCCAGAAGGGGCCCAAGCCCGCCCTCGCCCATCAGAACCTCCAGAGCGGCCTCGGTCGTGCCCTTGGGCGAGGTGACCTGCCGTCGCAGTTCGGCCGGTTCCTCACCGCTGGCGTCCAGCAGGGCCGCCGCGCCGATCATCGTGGCCCGGGCAAGGTTCCGGGACGCGTCCTGCGGCAAACCCGCGGCGACGCCGGCCGCCTCAAGGGCCTCCACGAAGGCGTAGAAGTAGGCCGGGGCGGAACCGGAAACGCCCGTGGCCGCGTGAAGCAGGTCTTCCTCGGCCAGGGAGACCACCGTCGCGACGGGCCGGAACAGGTCGGCGGCCCGGCGGCCCGCCTCGGCGTCCGTGGCGAAGAGGCTGGCCACGCCCCTTCCCACCGCAACCGCCGTGGTGGGCATGACCCTGGCGACCCTCCGGCCTCCGAAGGCCGCCGAAATGTCCGCCGCCCGGACGCCCGCAGCGACGGAGACGATCACGGCGTCGGGCGCCAGCTTGTGCGAGACCGTCGCGGCGACCTCCCGCCAGATCTGCGGCTTGACCGACAGGACGACGGTTCCCGCGCGGGCCAGGTCCGCAGGGCCCGGCGACAGAAGGGCGCCCATCCGGCTTGCAGAGAGGGCCGCCTCGGAGGGCGCCGGATCGAGAATGAGAAGATCCGTCCCGGCCGGTCCGCCAAACCGGCCCCAGCCCTCGATCAGGGCGCCGCCGAGGCGTCCCGCACCCAGCATCAGAACAGGGGTCATCGTCGCCTCCGGTCCCGCCCCTCGCGGTGGCTTCAGGCCTCGCCCACTGTCTCAAACATGCAGGCGGTGAGAGCCTCTGAGGGGGACTTGCCGCATCGAACGAGGAAGTCGAAAGCGGGGAAGAAGCGTTCCGCCGCCTCCATGGCCACATCGATCATTCCGGCGGTCTGCCCCAGGCCCGGATACTCGCCAGGCAACAAAGGCGTGCCAAAGCGGAACAGGATTTCCCCGTCTTCCCGCATCTCGAAGAGCCCGAGGGAGGCCCGGGCGTTCACACCAGCGAGCAACTCGAACACCTCGCCCCTCTGGTCAGGCGACGCGCGCATGTCGAGAGACAGGCTGACCTGCAGGCAGTCGACATCGGGGCGCCAGGTGAAGCAGAGGCCAAATTCGCGCCATCCACCCGAGAGCGTGAAGGCGACATCGCCCTTCTCTGTTCGGTCAAACTGCAGGTTCTCGGCTTCGAGAACATGTTCGACCACGTCCAGGGGGTCTTGGCTCAACAGGGCCTCGTCCTCGGACAGGAAAGATTCCATCGGGCCGACAGCCTCCTCGTTGAGATCGAATCGTCGATCTGCTGGAGGCAGGCTAATCCGGAACAGGGGATTCCCTAGAGTCGGATTCTTCCACTAGCCGCCGGGACGCATCCCGGACCTGTGGATCATTTTGACGCAGGCTTGCGGCGCTTGGGCGTCGCAGGCGCGGCGCTCAAGGCCGCGACCTCCGCCCGGAGAGCGGCGATCTCAGCCTTCAAGGCCTCGATCTCGTCGCGGCGCACAAGATCCAGTTCGGCCACCCAGCGGTCGGCCTGGGCTCGGAAAGCGGCCCGGGCCTCTTCGCCTGCGCTCTGCGCCAAGCCCATAGCGGCGTTGGTGAGGCGGGCCATTTCGTCGAGGAAGGGGTTCTGTGTCTGCATGCGGCCTATATGGGCCCGCCGGGGGTGAAAGCGAAGGGGTTATCGGCTAAACCACGGGTCCGTACTGACCCGGAGTCGCGCCTTGGCCCTGCCTTTTCCGCAGATTGACCCCGTCCTGATCCAGATCGGGCCCCTGGTCATCCGATGGTACGCCCTTGCTTACATCGTCGGCATCCTCGCCGGCTGGCGCTATGCCGGCGCGATCATCGGCCGACCCGCCCTGTGGAACGAGCGTGGACCGCCTGTGGACAAGACGGGCCTTGAGGACCTCGTCCTGTGGATCACCCTGGGGATCATCGTGGGAGGACGGTTGGGCCATGTGGTCTTCTACACGCCGGGACTCCTGCTGACCGACCCGCTGGAGGTCTTGAAGGTCTGGAATGGCGGGATGAGCTTTCACGGCGGCTGCCTGGGCGTCCTGGTCGCCGTTGGCGTCTTCGTCCGACGTCGGGCCCTGGACATCTTTTCCCTCGGCGATCTGGTCTGCGCCGTGGTTCCGATCGGACTCTTCCTCGGACGCGTCGCAAACTTCATCAACGGCGAGCTCTGGGGTCGCCCGTCCGACCTGCCCTGGGCCATGGTCTTCCCCGCCGCAGGCCCTGAGCCGCGCCATCCCAGTCAGCTCTACGAGGCCGCTCTGGAGGGGATCGTCCTGTTTCTGGTCCTGCGCTGGGCGACCCACCGGGCGGGCCTCCTGTCGCGACCCGGGGTGGTCGCCGGCCTCTTCTTCGCCGGCTACGGCCTGGCGCGGATCCTGGTGGAAACCGTCCGTGAGCCTGACTTCTACATGCCCGCCTTTCCCTTCGGCCTGACCATGGGCATGATCCTCAGCCTGCCCATGGTGCTGTTTGGCGCCTGGCTGATCCGGCGCGGCCTGGCCGCCGCCCCGGGCGCTGGCGCCCGGTGAGCCTCGCGGCGCGGATCGCCGACCGCATCCGTTCAGGCGGGCCGATGAGCGTGGCCGAGTATATGCACGTGTGTCTGCATGATCCTGCGGACGGCTACTACGCCACCCGACCGGCCGTGGGTGCGCAGGGCGACTTCATCACCGCACCCCTCGTCAGCCAGATGTTTGGGGAGCTGATCGGCCTCTGGATGGTCGAACTCTGGCGGCAGATGGGCCGGCCTTCCCCCTTTCGCCTTGTGGAGCTGGGACCGGGCGACGGGACATTGATGTCCGATCTCCTCCGAGCGGCCGGTCGGGCGCAAGGCTTCAGGGAGGCCTCGGAGGTCTGGCTTGTCGAGCCGTCGCGTCCCCTCCGCCGCCTTCAAGAGAACCGCCTGGGTCCCGCCCTTCGCCAGGTGGACCGCCTGGATGAGATTCCCGGCGGCGCCCCGTGGCTGCTGGTGGCGAATGAGGTCCTGGACTGCCTGCCCGCCCGCCAGTGGGAGCGTCGGGAAGGCGCTTGGATGGAAAGGCGCGTGGGTCTCGAGGGTGAGCGACTGGTCTTGGGTCTTGCGCCCGCACCGCCTTCGATCGCAGCGCCGGACACCGCCCCAGAGGGCGCGGTGTTCGAGCACTCTCCCGCCCAGGAGGCTTTGGCCTCGGACCTCGCCGCCCGCATCGCCGGCGATGGCGGGGCCGCCCTTCTGGTGGACTATGGCCGCGCCGAACCCGGGCTGGGCGATACCTTCCAGGCCGTTCGCGGGCATCGGCGTGAGGATCCTCTAGAGCACCCTGGCGAGGCCGACCTGACGGTCCATGCAGACTTCCCCTCGGTCCTGGTCGCCGCCCGCCGCGAGGGGATCGAAACCGCGGGCCCCCGCGGCCAGGGACGCTTCCTGCGAGCCTTGGGGCTGGAGGCGCGGGCCGACGCCCTGGTCCGCGCCCGTCCTGACGATGCGCCCCGAATCCGCCGGCAGATCGAGCGACTGGCCGCGCCAGAGCAAATGGGCGAGCTCTTCCTGGTCGCCGCTCTGCATTCCCCCGGCCTGCAGCCGCCGGGCTTTGGAGACGCCCCTTGAGCCCCGAAGCCCCAGAAGTCCTGACTTCCTCCCGCCTGAACGTCGCCGGGATTCATCATGGCTTCTTGACCCGCCGCGGCGGTGTGTCCCGGGGGATCTACGAGAGCCTCAACCTCGGCCTGGGATCGGACGACGATCCCGAAGCCGTCCGGGAAAACTACGCTCGCGCTGCAGCCGCATTCGGCCTCGGGCCCCAATCCCTCTGCATCGCCTACCAGACTCATTCCGCCGTTGTGCACGTGGCGGCCCAGCCGTTCGGCGAGGCGCGGCCTCGGGGCGACGGCGTCGCCACCCGGACGCCCGGCCTGCTGTGCGGCGCCCTGGCCGCTGACTGCGCGCCGGTGCTTATGGCGGACCCTGAGGCCCGGGTGGTCAGCGCCGTCCACGCCGGCTGGCGCGGCGCCCTCGCCGGAGTGATCGAGGCCGGGGTGGCGGCCATGGCCAGCCTGGGCGCCCGGCCTGCTCGGATCCTGGCCGCTATCGGCCCCTGTATCGGACCGGCCTCCTATCAGGTGGGTCCCGAGTTCCTCGAACAGATCGTCGCGGAGTGCGCCCTCAGCGAGGCTTGCTTCACCGCCGGTGAGGGTGATCGTCTTTACTTCGACCTGCCCGCCTACGCTCTCTCGCGGCTGGAACGGGCCGGCGTCGGCGGGGCGGAGTGGATCGGCGCAGATACCTATGCCGACGCCGGCCGGTTTTATTCGAATCGCAGGGCGCTTCACCAGAGCGAGCCCGACTTCGGCCGCCTCCTGTCCGCCATCGCTCTTGTGTGAACTCGAATTCCCGCCAGGGGGCCTTGCCCGCCTCACTCGCCCTGCCTAAAAGCCCCGAAAGATGAGATGAGGCGGAGAGCCCCGATGAAGCTTCTGGCAGGCAACTCCAACCGGACCCTGGCCGAAGAGGTCGCCGCCCATCTGGACCTGCCGCTCACGCGCGCGCAGGTCAAACGCTTCGCGGACAACGAGATCTTCGTCGCCATCGAGGAAAATGTGCGTGGCGAGGACGTTTTCGTCATCCAGTCCACCAGCTACCCGGCCAACGACAATCTGATGGAGCTGCTGATCTGCATCGACGCCCTGAAGCGGGCGTCGGCACGGCGGATCACGGCGGTTATGCCCTACTTCGGCTATGCTCGTCAGGACCGGAAAACGGGCGGGCGGACCCCCATCTCCGCCAAGCTGGTGGCAAACCTGATCACTCGGGCCGGCGCCGACCGCGTCCTGACGATGGACCTGCACTCCGGCCAGATCCAGGGCTTCTTCGACATCCCCACCGACAACCTGGTCTCTGCTCCCCTGATGGCCGGCGACATCAAGGCCAATTACCAGAAGACCGAGGAACTGCTGATCGTCTCGCCGGATGTCGGCGGCGTGGTGCGCGCCCTGGCCGTGGCGAGCCGGCTCAACGCCGAACTGGCCATTGTCGACAAGCGCCGCTCGGGGCCGGGCAAGAGCGAGGTCGCCAATATCATCGGCGACGTCGAGGGCCGACGCCTGATCCTCTTTGACGACATCGTCGATTCCGCGGGCACCCTGTGCAATGCGGCCCAGTCCCTCATTGACGCAGGGGCGGTGGAGGTTTCGGCCTATGTCACCCATGGCGTGCTGTCCGGCGCGGCCTATGCGCGGGTCCAGAACTCGGTCCTCAAGGAACTGGTCATCACCGATTCAATCGAGGCGACTCCCCAGGTCGCAGGGGCGTCCAAGGTTCGCGTGGTGTCCTGCGCGGCCCTGATCGGCGAAGCCATCCGCCGGATCGCCAACGAGGAATCCGTCTCCAAACTGTTCGACTGAGCCGTCGGGTTTGCCCGGCCCTTCGAAGCAGGAGATAATGGCGCCGATATCCGCAAGACCCGCTGCGGGAGCTCCTGGGAGCGCCATCTTATGGTCCGAATGATTTCCAACCGATCCCGACTGGCCGCCCTGGCCTTGGCCGGTCTGTCTCTTGCCGCCTGCGGGCCCGAGAGGCCGGCCCCGACCATCGCCCCGAGCAAGCCGCCGGAGATCACCCTCGGCGCCCGGATCGTGGACCAGGCGGGGGCCTACAGGACCTTCATCGACCGCACCTCCTCCATCTCCCCGGCCTTCGTGGATGGCGCCATGGTGGCGAAGTCCGTGGAGGCTGGCAGCGCCATTGAGTCCGGCCAGATCATGCAGGGGCTTATCGGCTACGGCGCCATCGTCGCCCTCGAAGACCCCGCCTTCGTCGCCGGCGTCCGGGCCCAGGCCATCGGCGATGTCCAGCGCCAGCAGCTCGCTGAGAGTCTGGCGGCGAATCCCTACAACGTCCTGGCCATCAGCGGATCCGGCTCGGCGGCCAACCGGGTCGCCCTGGTCCTGGCCGAAGACGGCCAGCGCCTTTACGACGCCGGCAAGGCGGTCAAGCAGGCCGCGTACGACGTTCAGAAGCAGGCTTGGTCCAAGAAGGAGGTGGCAAATCGAACCGGCCGTCTGGCGAACGCCAAATCGCTCTCGGCAGTGCAGTTCGATAGTGACCTTGGTGAGGTGGATCTGAGGGCGCACGCGGCGGGCCGACGCCCTCCGGGGGGCCCTGTTTCAGCGCCTTACACCCAGACTGTGGTCCGATCGGTAGCGGTGGCGGCCATGGCGGTGCTGGGACACACGGGCGCACTCCGCAATGATACCGTGGGCGCCGTTATGCAGGATACCAACACCGGCAGCTGCGCGCGGATGACCAAGCTCAACCTCAATCAGTGCCTTGCGGTGTCCAAGCCATACTACGAAGACATTTTCTGCCTCGGCCAGCATATCATGATGGACAGCGGCCGATGCGTGATCCGGGCTTCGGGCCTGCCCGAGCCCTATGAGGCTCGCTTCGTCCCGACCGTGCGCCCTCCCAAGCCTGTGCCGGCGCCCTCCCGCCGGGTTGCGCCGAAGAAGAAATAGGTCAGGCGCACACGGGCGCTGGGGCGTTGCAAGGGTCCGGTGTTTTGTGTATCTAGCCCCACCCTTCGACCCCTTTCGGGTCGTCCGTCGCCGCGCGGCGTCCGCGCGGCGGTTTCGTTTCGAGGCAGGGCCATGGCCGATATCATTCTGAACGTCGAAGTCCGCGAGCGCACCGGAACGGGCGGCGCCCGAGCCACCCGTCGCGAGGGCAAGGTCCCCGGCGTCCTGTACGGCGGCGCGAAGGATCCCGTGGCCATCGCGGTGAAGTCCAACGAGTTCCGCAAGGCGCTCTACACCGGGAAGCTGCTCGGTCACCTGGTGACGCTCAAGCATGGCGAGGAGACCCAGCCGGTCATCGCCAAGGTCGTGGACATGCATCCGGTGACCGACGAGCCCTGGCACTTCGATCTCTATCGCGTCGATGAGCACCAGCAGATCCGGATCGCCGTGCCCGTGCACTTCCGCAACCAGGAGGCCTCGCCGGGCCTGAAGCGCGGCGGCACGCTCAATGTCGTCCTGCACGAGATCGAGCTGAACTGCTCCGCCGACCACATCCCCGAAGAGATCATCCACGACCTCACCGGCCTGGACATTGGCGAGACCATCCGCATCAGCTCGCTGAAGCTGCCCGCAGGCGCCACGGCGAGCGCCTCGGGCGACGTGGTGGTGGCCACCGTGGCCGGTTCGGCCGCCGCCGCCGCAGCAGCCAACGCGGAAGGCGCCTAGGCCTAGGGCCTGACGCCGACCCATGCTGATTCTGGCCGGCCAGGGAAATCCGGGGCCGGCCTACGCCGGCAACAGGCACAATATTGGCTTCCGTGCGGTGGACGCCATCGCCACCCGCTGGGGGTTTGGGCCGGAGCGCAGCCGTTTCCAGGGCCTGGCCCGCGAGGGCGTGATCGACACGCCGGCCGGGGCCGTGAAGGCCCTGATCCTCAAGCCCCAGACCTTCTACAACGAGAGCGGTCGCTCCGTGGCCGCAGCGCTGAAGTTCTACAAGCTGACCCCTGCGGATCTGGTGCTCTTCTACGACGAGATCGACCTGGCCGCCGGCCGGTTCCGGATGAAGACCGGAGGCGGCGCTGCCGGAAACAACGGCGTGCGGTCCGTATCCGCCCACATCGGGCCAGACTTCCGCCGGGCGCGCCTCGGTGTCGGACATCCGGGGCACAAGGACAGGGTCCACGGGTACGTCCTTTCCGACTTCCACAAGACCGAGACCGGTTGGGTCTCCGACATGCTGGAGGCCGTGGCCGACGCCGCCCCCCTGCTCGCCGCTGGCGAGGACGAACGCTACCAGGCCGAAGTCATGCGACTGGCGCCCGCTGAGAAGCTGGATCCCCGAAGGTCCGGCGATCCAGCGTGACCATTTCCCGGGCGCGTGCTAGTCGCCGCGCCTCTGGTTCCGAGGAGTTCGCACCATGGCCCTGAAAGTCGCCATCGTCGGCCTGCCCAACGTCGGCAAGTCGACCCTGTTCAACGCCCTGACCCAGACGGCGGCGGCCCAGGCGGCCAACTATCCCTTCTGCACCATAGAGCCCAATGTCGGCGATGTGGCGGTCCCGGAGACCCGCCTCGACGCCCTGGCGGAGATCGCCGGATCCAAGGAGGTCATTCCCGCCCGCATCAACTTTGTCGATGTGGCCGGCCTGGTCCGCGGCGCGGCCCAGGGCGAAGGCCTGGGAAACCAGTTCCTCGCCAACATCAGGGACTGCGACGCCGTCGCCTTCGTCTCGCGCTGTTTCGTCAACGATGACATCACGCACGTGGAGGGCCGGATCGACCCGATCTCCGACCTCGACATCATCGAGACGGAATTGATGCTGGCCGACCTGGAGAGCCTTGAGAAGCGGGTCGTCAACCTCGAGAAGCGGGCCAAGACCGGCGACAAGGAAAGCGCCGCCACCCTGGGCCTGATGAACCTCGCCCTCGCCCAGCTTCGTGAGGGCCGGCCAGCCCGGGCCGCCCAGGTTCCCGCCAGCGAGGAAAAGGGCTGGCGAATGCTCCAGCTGCTGACGGCCAAGCCCGCGCTCTATGTCTGCAATGTCGACGAAGGGTCGGCGGCGGAGGGCAACGCCTTCTCTGGCCAGGTGGCCGAACGCGCCGCACGGGACAACGCCAAGTCGGTCGTGATCTCGGCGCAGATCGAGAGCGAAATCGCCCTCCTGGACCGCGAAGAGCGGGCGGAGTTCCTTGAGACCCTTGGCCTTCACGAGCCGGGCCTGAACCGCATGATCCGGGAGGCCTACGCCCTCCTCGGACTGCAGACCTATTTCACTGCGGGTCCCAAGGAGGCCCGGGCCTGGACCATCCCCGTGGGCGCCTCCGCACCACAGGCCGCCGGCGTGATCCACACCGACTTCGAAAAGGGCTTCATCCGGGCGGAGACCATTGCGTTCGAAGACTATGTGAAGTTCCGGGGCGAGGCGGGGGCCCGCGACGCAGGCCGCCTGCGTTCCGAGGGGAAAGAGTACCTCGTCAAGGACGGCGACGTGATGAACTTCCGCTTCAACGTGTGATCCCAAGAAAAAGGCCGGCCGCCCTGGAGGCGACCGGCCCTTTCCGCTGGCGGTCGGCGGGTCTTTAGTGAGCCACGTTCCGCCAGATGCGCCGGTAGCTCACATAGAGCAGGCCGGCCAGGATCGTCAGGTAGATCATGGCGCCGACGCCGAAGGCCTTGCGCTCTTCCAGCTTGGGCTCCGAGGCCCAGGCCATGAAGGCCGCGACATCCTTGGCCTGCTGCGAGATGGTCGACTTGGTGTCGTCGTCAAAGGTGACCTTGTCGGGCGTCAGCTGGGGCGGCATGGCGATGAAGCCGCCCTTGGGGGCATAGCCCTCACCCTTCCAGAAGGCGGAGACGTCGCCGAGCATGTAGGGATTGTAGTACTGGCCTGAAGGCACCTCGAGCCCGGCGGGCGGCGTTCCGTAGCCGGTCATCAGGGAATAGACGTAGTCCGCGCCACCCTTACGCGCCTTGGACAGGGTGGAGAAGTCCGGGGGCAGGGCCCCGCCATTGCCCGCCCGGGCCGCCGCCTCGTTCGGGTAGGGGTTCGGGAAACGGTCCGCGGGGGTCGCCGGCCGCTTCACCACATCCCCCGTCTCCGGATCGATGTCCGAGACTTCGTATTCCTTGGCGATGGTCTTCACATAGGGGTTGTCGTTTGGGTTGGGGTATTTCGGGTCATAGAAGGGACCGCCCTTCTGGCCGAGGTTCCGGAACGACATCAGGTTCATGGAGTGGCAGGCGGCGCAGACCTCCCGATAAACCTTGAACCCCCGCTGGAGCTGGGCCCGGTCAAACTTGCCGAAGGGGCCGCTAAAGCTCCAGGCGACAGTGCGGGGCTCCTTCTGGGAGCCGGCGGCCAGGGCCGGCCCGCCCACGAGGGCGAGGCCGAGCGCCGCAATGGCGAGACCTTTGCGAAGCATCAGGCTCAACCCCTCTTTTCGGGCGACGCTGCAGCGCCCGCAGGCAGTGCAGCGGAAGGCGATAGGACCGGTTCGCTGATCGACTTGGGTTGATCCAGAGGGGCCTCCGAAAGACCCATCACCGGCAGGACAATCAGGAAGTAGGCGAAGTAGTAGGCCGTGGCGAAGCGGGACAGCCAGACCATCGAGTTCAGGTCGGCGTCGATCAGCTGGAAGGTCTTGAGACCCGGGATGACATGCTCGTCGGGGAGCTTGCCGCCACAGAAGCCCAGCACAAAGCAGGCGACCACAAAGATGAAGAAGTACATCCGGGTGGTCGGCCGATAGCGCAGGGACCGCACGCGGGAGGTGTCCAGCCAGGGCAGGATGAACAGCACCGCGATGGCGCCGAACATCAGGAGCACGCCCATCAGCTTGTCCGGAACGGCCCGAAGGATGGCGTAGAAGGGCAGGAAGTACCACTCGGGCACGATGTGCGCGGGCGTCACCAGGGGATTGGCCGGGATGTAATTGTCCGGGTGGCCCAGGGCGTTGGGGCTGAAGAAGACGAAGGCGGCGAACATCAGCATGAACACCGCAATCGCGAAGCCGTCCTTCACCGTGTAGTACGGATGGAATGGCACCGTATCGGCCTTCGATTGCACATGTACGCCGGTCGGGTTGTTGTTCCCGGTCACATGCAGGGCCCAGACGTGAAGGATCACGACCCCCGCAATCATGAACGGCATCAGGTAGTGCAGGGAGAAGAAACGGTTCAGCGTCGCGTTGTCGACCGCGAAGCCCCCCCACAGCCAGGTGGTGATGGATTCGCCGATGATCGGCAGGGCGCCGAAGAGGTTGGTGATCACCACCGCGCCATGGAAGCTCATCTGCCCCCAGGGAAGGACATAGCCCATGAAGGCCGTGGCCATCATCAGGAGGTAGATGACGCAGCCGAGGATCCAGAGGAGCTCGCGTGGGGCCTTGTAGGACCCGTAATAGAGGCCGCGGAACATGTGAGCATAGACCGCGATGAAGAACATCGAGGCGCCGTTGGAGTGCATGTAGCGGATCAGCCAGCCATAGTTCACGTCACGCATGATGCGCTCGATGGAGGCGAAGGCGTAGTCTACGTGCGGCACATAGTGCATGGCCAGCACGATCCCGGTCGCCAGCTGGATCCCCAGACACAGGGCCAGGATGCCGCCGAAGGTGTACCAATAGTTCAGGTTCTTCGGGGTCGGGAAGTCGATGAGGCTGTCATAGGCCAGCCGGGCGACAGGGAGACGGGCGTCTAGCCAGCGCTCAAAGCCCGTCTTGGGAACATAGTTCGAATGTCCGCTCATCTCGCTCAGCCCACCTTGACCATGGTGTCGGAAACAAAGGCGTATTCCGGAACCGCAAGGTTGGTGGGCGCGGGGCCCTTCCGGATGCGGCCGGAGGTGTCGTAGTGCGACCCGTGACAAGGGCAGAACCAGCCCTTGTAGTCACCGCCGCCGAAGGTCGGCACGCAGCCCAGGTGGGTGCAGGTGCCGATCAGGACCAGCCATTCGGCCTTGCCCGGCTTGTGGCGCACTTCGTCGGTCTGCGGATCGCGCATGGGGGCGTTGTCATCCTTGATCGCGGCGGCGATCTCGGCGCCGGTGCGATGGCGGATGAACAGGGGTTTGCCGCGCCACTTGATGGTCACCGACTGGCCCAGCTCCACCTTGGTCAGGTCGAACTCGACCGACGCCAGGGCCAGGGTGTCGCCCGCCGGGTTCATCTGGTCGACTAGAGGCCAGGCGATAGTCACCGCCGCGCCTGCCGCCGCGGCGCCCGCGGCGATATGAATGAAGTCGCGACGGCTGGGGTCATCCCCACCCGCGCCATTTTCGGGGTTCGCGCCCGCCACGCCGTCGGCCACCTTGAAGCCACCCTTCGCTTGGGGACTGCGCCACTGGGGCGCCGTCCGTCCTCGACCCCGCCAGAACATCTGGTAAGGGTCACCCGGACTGGACGCGCCACCTGCTGCGAACCGGCCCGGACGCCCCCCCGCCATGTGGCGAAGGGCCAACCGTTGATTCGCGGCAGGATGCGCGAAGCCCGTGGCCGGATCACCTAGAATGCTGCTCGCGCTTTTTCAACCTGACATTCCGCAAAACCTTGGCGCAGCCATCCGTCTGGGGGCCTGTCTCGACACCCCGGTGCACGTTATCGAACCTTGCGGCTTCCCCATATCGGACAAGGCGATCCGTCGGGCGGCGCTGGATTATGGGGATCCTGGCGAGGTCGTCCGCCATCCCAGCTGGGAGGCCTTCAGGGCCGCAGCGCCCGCCCGGATCGTGCTCTTCACGACGCGGGGGGCCAGCCCCCTCCACGACTTCGCCTTCCGGCCCGACGATGTCCTGCTGTTCGGACGGGAGAGTTCGGGGGTTCCCGATTTCGTGCACGCCGCCGCCGACGCCAGGGTGATCATTCCCTTGAGCCGGGGGCGCCGATCCTTCAACCTCACCGTCTCGGCGGCGATCGGCCTGTCCGAGGCCCTTCGTCAGACCGGGCGTTTTCCCGCATTCCACCCGCAAGATTTTCCCGCCCATGATTGATCCCGCCGTCCTCGACACCCGCAACACCCGCGCCCGCGCCTGGTTCGACGCCCTGCGCGACCGCATCGTCGCCGCCTTCGAGCAGCTGGAAATCGACGCCCCCGCCGACCTATTTCCCGGTGAGCCGGCGAAGTTCGAGCTGAAGCCCTGGGTGCGGGAGGCCGGCGGCGGCGGGGTAATGGGCTTCCTGCGGGGCGGGCGATTCATCGAGAAGATGGGCTGCCACATCTCCCTGGTGCACGGAACCTTCACCCCCGAGATGGCCGCAAACATGCCCGGGGCCGACAAGGACCCCCGCTTCACCGCCACGGGAATCAGCCTCATCGCCCACATGCGCAGCCCCAAGGTCCCGGCGGTGCACATGAACACCCGGTTCCTGGCCACCCAGACGGGCTGGTTCGGCGGCGGGGCCGACCTGACCCCCACCCTGGACGAACAGCGCAGCCAGGACGCCCCGGACGCCATCACCTTCCACGCCGCCCTGAAAGCCGCCTGCGACAGGCATGACCCGGCCTGGTATCCGGACTTCAAGGTCCGCTGCGACGAGTACTTCTACCTGCCCCACCGCAAGGAACCCCGGGGGATCGGCGGCATCTTCTACGACCACCACAATTCCGGGGACTGGGAGCGCGACTTCCGGTTCACCCAGGACGTCGGCGAGGCCTTCCTGGATGTCTATCCGCGCATCGCCCGGAGCCGGATGCACGAGCCCTGGACCGAGGCCGATCGGCGCGAGCAGCTCATCCGGCGGGGCCGCTATGTGGAGTTCAACCTGCTCTACGACCGCGGCACCATGTTCGGGCTCAAGACCGGCGGCAATATCGAGAGCATCCTGTCCTCCATGCCGCCCGAGGTGATCTGGCCCTGATCAGGCGCCCCCGGCCTCGATGAAGCGACGCAGCCGGCGGCCTACCTCCAGCCGGTCGTTGGCGTCCTGGTAGCTGGCCAGGGCCGCATCCGCCTGTTCGTCGGTGTAGCGGTTGCCCCGCCGGGCCTCGACCAGGGCCCGGGCGTAGTCGAGGGTGAACTCGGGGTGCAGTTGGATCGAGATCGCCCGTCGGTCGGGATAGGAAAGCGCGCCAAAGGGCGTGAAGTCGCTGCCTGCGACCACCCGGGCCCCTTCGGGAGCCTCGACCACCTGGTCCTGATGCGAGGCCGCGACCGCCACGGTGTCCAGCCCCGCCAGCCAGCCCTCTCCGGAAGCGGCGTATCGGTGCAGGCCCACGCCCCAGCCCTTGGGCGACTTGATCACCCGGCCGCCGAAGGCCTCGGCCATGACCTGGTGGCCGAAGCAGACTCCGACCAGGGCGGTCCGCCCCGAGGCCGCGTTCAGGAAGGCCTTGAGCGGGGCGATCCAGGGCAGGGGCTCGTAAACGCCAGCGGAAGACCCTGTCACGAGACAGGCGTCGAAGGCGGAGGGGTCGACGGGCAGCCGGCCGGCGGCGACGTCGAAGGTCTCGGCCTGGTCGCCCTCCTCAAGCAGCAGGCGGCGAAACATGTCCGGATAGTCCCCGAACCGCGCGGCGAGGTCGCCGGGTGGCGCGCCGGTCTCCAGGATGGCGATCCTCAATTCCCGTCCTCCAGGCCGCGCAGGATGGCGGCCAGGCGGGCGTGAAGGGCCTTACGATCGTCCGGGAAGTCCGCCTCCATCCACCAGGCCTCGAGCTCGCGCAGGGCCTCGCCGATCCGGGGCCCAGGCGGGGCGCCAGCCGCCACGACATCCGCGCCCGAAACGCCCAGGGTCCGCGGCGTCCAGGCGCGGGCCTCGGCGATCAGGGCCCGCCAGTCCCCCGCCGACGCCCCATGCGGCGCATGGGCCCAGGCCAGCCGTAGCCGATCCTGTGTAGCTCCGGCTCCCAGCAGGTGAAGCGCCCGATGCAGGGCGGAGGGCGACATCCAGGGGATGAGGCGGGGCTCGCGTCCCGCAGCCGCGATCAGCCGGTCCCTCTGGGCCCCTGAGAGCCGGAGGCGCTCCGCCTCCCTGGCGACCTCTGCAGGGGTCTCCGGGAACAGGGCGCCCAGCCTCAGGAGGGGATCGGGACCAGAGCCCTCCAGGGTCTCGACCTCGCAAAGCCCCTCGAACCGCGAGAGGTCGCCGGCGTGGGGCAGGAGGCGCGGCAACACGCCCGTCGCCGCCATCAGGCGGACGGAGGGCCTGGGATCGATCGCGCCCAGCAGGGACAGGAGTTCCTTGAGCACCCGCTCGGCGGGCAGGGTGACGAGGCTGCCAGCCTGGGCCGCGCAGGCGGCTATGGCGGCGGGGTCCGGCTCGCCCCGCCCATAGCGGGCCAGGAAGCGGAAGTAACGGAGGATGCGCAGATGGTCCTCGGCGATCCGCTGGCTCGCCTCGCCGACAAAGGCGATCCGGCCCTCCCGGGCCGCAGCAAGGCCGAGGCCGGTGGGATCGAAGACCCGGCCCTTCCGGTCTGCGTAGAGGGCGTTGAGGGTGAAGTCGCGGCGAGCCGCATCTTCGGCCCAGTCGGACGTAAAGGCCACGACGGCGCGGCGGCCGTCGGTTTCCACGTCCCGCCGCAGAGTAGTGATCTCGAAGCCGCGCCCGCCGCTGACCGCGGTGACGGTGCCATGATCGAGGCCGGTGGGGACGGCCTTCAGGCCGGCGGCCTGCAGGGCCGCGACCACCGCCGGAGGCTCCAGCCGGGTGGCCAGGTCGATGTCGGCGACAGAGCGGCCCATGACCGCATTTCGGACGCAGCCGCCGACAAAGCGCGTGCAGTCCGGACCCCCCGCCGCCTCCAGGGCGTCGATCACCGCAGCGGCGGCCGGATCCTCCAGCCAGGCCGCGCCTTCGAGAACGAAATCCGGCCCCGCGACGCTCACGCCCGCGCCCCGAACAGCCGGTGAGACAGGACCCTCAGCATCCCCGCCGTCGCGCCCCAGATGAACCGGTCGTCGTGGGTCATGGCGTAGAACCGGCGCTTGCCGCCATCCGGCAGCTGGCGCTCGTGGGTCTCGTGGTTGGCCCCGTCCATCAGAAAACCGAAGGGCGTCTCGAAGATGTCCGCCACCTCCTCGGGATTGGGCTGGAGGCTGAAGCCCTCCTCGATGAAGGCCACCACCGGTGTGACGAGGTATCCCGTCCCCGTCCGATAGGGGGTCGAGAGCCCGACCGGTGAGACGAAGTCAGACGCCAGACCCACCTCCTCCTCGGCCTCGCGCAGGGCCGCCTGCCAGGGCGTCTCTCCCGCATCGCACCGGCCGCCCGGAAAGGCGACCTGGCCCCCGTGGCGGCGCAGGGTGTCGAGCCGAGTCGTCAGCAGGACTGAGAATCCATTCGAGCGTTCGATCAGTCCCACCAGGACGGCGGCGGGGGTCAGGCTCTCCAGCGGCGGAAAGTACGGATCCGGCTCAAAGTCGAAGTCCGAACTGATCTCGTCCAGCGTCCTGTCGGCCAGGGGGTCCAGACGTTCCGCCAGCCGCGCCGCCAGAAGGGGCCGGGCGCCCGGCGCCGCCAGCTGTTGAGGGCTCACGCCGCACCGTCCCCGGACGCGCCCAGGTCGAAGGCGGCGCCGCCCGACCGGACCTCAAGCCGCCCTTCAGCCTCATCGGCCATGCCGACCAGTTCATAGAAGACCGGACGGGCCACCAGGGCCTCAAGTCCACGCCGGACGTGCAGGTAGGGCCGCGGCTCACCCGTGCGTGGGTCGGTCTCCACCCGCAGGGCATTGTCCGAGCCGGCCCGGACCTCGTCGCCGACATTGGTCTGGAAGACCAGGTCCTCGCCGTCGCGGTCCACCCGCACAGCGATGAAGGGGGCGTCCTCGACGGTGATCCGCATCTTCTCCACGGGAGTCACCAGGTGGAAGCCGTCAGGGTCCTTCCTCAGGACAGTGGAGAACAGGCGCACCAGCGCCTCGCGGCCGATGGGCGTGCCTTCGTGGAACCACTGGCCATTGCGCTTGATGACGATGTCGATGTCGCCGCAGTGGGCGGGATTCCAGAGGTGGACGGGCGGCAGGCCGCGCCCGGGCGCCTGCCGCGCGGCAGCGGCCACGCCGTCCAGGCCGGAAGGGTGCTGAGTCTCAGACATGCCCGGAAGGTAGGCCCGCGCAGGGCTAGGCTCAACCTCGGCCGGGATCAGGCGCGCACAGGTCCGCTCAAGGGACCCTTAGCGCCACGGACAAGAACCCGCCGGGGATCGACCGGACCGGGCAACCGGACTCCCACCGTCGGCGGCGCGGCATAGCCGAAACGCTCGAAGAAGGGTGGATCTCCCACGAGAAGGATCGGGCCTTGCCCAAGCTTGTCCGCTGCAGCCCCGACGCACTCCACAAGCCGCCCCCCCAGGCCATCGAGCCGGCGGCCCGAGTGCACCGCCAGGGGGCCCAGGAAGAGGGCCGGCGTCTCACCGATATGGATGTCCCAAAGCCGGACCAGGCCGACGACCTCTCCCTCCGCCTCGGCGCAGTAGGACAGGTCCGGGCGGAACCGGGCGACCTCGCGCACCCGTTCCGAGACCTTGACGAAGCGGCCTGGGCCAAAGGCGTGGTCGAGAAGCGCCTCGATCCGCCGGCCATCTGCGGGCGTCTCCGGGCGGATGACGGCTTCGGTTGCATTCATATCCGCCAAGACTTCCCCCCCGGGCGCGAGGGCCGGGCGTTTAGGGCCGGTCGCCGGTCGCGTCAACACCGCGATCACAGCCAGTTGCGCGGCCAGGCCTCCCCCAGGGGGCGCACCTCGCCGGCCAACAGCCCTTTCCGGCGCATGGCGATGTCCGTAAGGGACGAAAGGGCCTGCACGGGCTCAAGACCCCCGCGCGGCCCCGGCGCGACGGGCGCCTCCGCCGCGGCGGCGTCCACCGCCTTCCACTCCGCCTGGCCCTGGTCGGCAAACCCCACGGCGAAGTAGAGCCGACGCGATTCTCCGTCCGCCTCGGTCAGCACGGCGATCACCCACCCGGGCATTTGAGTCTCCGGTTTGCGAAGCTGCAAGTTGCCGCATGCCGACCATGGGGCCAAGGTGGTCTCAGATGAGCGAGTCCCTCGACGACGACGACCTTTCCCTTCGCGCCCTGCTAGGACGCCCGGACTACCTGCGATTCTGGCTCTCCCGCGTCAGCTCCACCCTTGCAGTGCAGATCCAGAGCGTCGCCCTGGGCTGGCAGGTGTACGAGGTCGCCCGAGAGACCATGGACGTCGCCCGCTCAGCCTTCTTCGTGGGCATGATTGGTCTGGCCGCCTTCATCCCGGTCTTCTTCCTGGCCCTGCCCGCCGGAGAGGCGGCGGACCGCTATGATCGCAAGACCATTCTTCGCCTTTGCTATTTCGCTGAGACGCTCACGGTTCTCGTCCTGGTCGCCGCCACCGTCTTCGGCTTTGCGACCCTCCCCCTCCTGCTGGCCCTGGCCGCCGCTTTCGGGGCGAGCCGCGCCTTCATGGGCCCGGCGGGAACGGCGCTCGGCCCTATGCTGGTCCCCCGCCGTCTGCTGCCTCGGGCTATCGCCCTGAACTCCCTCGCCTGGCAGGCGGCCTCGATCATCGGACCCGCCCTCGGCGGACTCCTGATCGCCCTGTCGCCAGCGACCTCCTATGGGGCGGCGGCCGGGCTTTATCTCCTCGCCCTCGTCTGTATCTCCGGCATCCGCGGGAACACGCAGCCTGAGATTTCGCCGGGCTCGCGCTGGGCGCTGATCCGCGAGGGCGTCGCCTATGTCTGGACCAATCGGATCGTCTTCGGGGCAATTTCCCTGGATCTTGTCGCCGTCCTTCTCGCCGGCGCCACAGCCCTCCTTCCGGTATTCGCCCGGGATGTCCTGCATGTCGGTCCCGAGGGTTTTGGCCTTCTCCGGGCCGGACCCGCCATCGGGGCCACACTGGTGGCTGTCATCCTGGCCCGTTATCCCATACGAAGGCGAGCCGGCCCGGTCATGTTCGCGGGGGTCGCCGTCTTCGGGATCGCCACCATCGTTTTTGGTCTCTCGACCTCCCTGCCCCTTTCCGTGTTCGCCCTTGCCGTTCTCGGGGCCGCCGACATGCTCAGCGTTTACATTCGCCAAACCCTGGTTCAGCTCGTCACGCCAGACGCCATGCGCGGTCGCGTGGCGGCCGTGTCCGGTCTGTTCATCGGCGCCTCGAATGAACTCGGAGAATTCGAGAGTGGCGTTGCCGCGCGCTTCCTCGGTCCGGTGGGCGCAGCGGTGTTCGGCGGGGTCGGCGCCGTCCTGGCGACCGGCCTCTGGGCGCGGCTCTTTCCTGACTTGCGCAAGGCCGACCGCCTCGAATAACTGGCGGCGCGATCATTTTCATCGGGAGGCATTTCAATGGGCGCACTTGACGGAAAAGTGGTTCTGGTCACCGGCGGCGGTAACGGCATTGGCCGCGACTGCGCGCTCATCGCGGCCCAGGAGGGCGCGAAGGTCGTGGTCAACGACCTGGGCGGCGGCCTGAAGGGCGGCGACGAAGGCGACGCCGGTCCCGCCGAGGCGGTGGCCCGGGAAATCCGCGCCGCGGGCGGCGAGGCGGTCTCCAACTCCGAGAGCGTGACCAGCATGAAGGCCGTGCAGGGCATGGTCGAACAGGCCCGGGACACCTTCGGCGGCCTGCACGCCGTGATCAATCCGGCCGGGATCCTGCGCGACGTCATGTTCCACAAGATGAGCGAGGACGACTGGGACCGGGTCATCGACGTTCACATGCGCGGCTCCTTCAATGTCGCCCGGGCCACGATCGAGGTGTTCCGCGAGCAGAACGACGGCGCCTACATGTTCTTCACCTCGACCTCGGGCCTGTTCGGCAACATCGGCCAGGCCAATTACGGCGCGGCCAAGATGGGCATCGCCGGCCTGTCGCGGATCATCGCCATGGAGGGCGCCCGCAACAACGTGCGCTCCAACTGTCTGGCCCCCGTGGCCTGGACCCGCATGACCCAGTCCGTGCCGGTCAAGGATGAGGCCGCCGCGGCCCGCCGCGCAGTCATGGCCGAGACGATCCGCGCCGACCAGCCGGCCCGCTTCTCCGTGGCCATGGTGGCGCCCGCCGCCGCCCACGTCTCGGGCCAGATCTTCGGCGCCTCGGGCGAGAACATCATCCTCTACTCCCAGCCCCGTCCGGTCGAGACCGTGACCAAGGAAGAGGGCTGGACGGTCCAGACCATCCTGGACGAGGCCGTGCCGAAGATGGCGCCCAAGTTCTTCGACCTGAACCGTGGACCCCTGCCGGGCGGCAACAACGCCCAGCAGCCCGCCGCCGCCAAGCCGGCGTCCTGAGACCGGCTCCCCGGCCAGGCCCTGACCTGGCCGGGGACGCCGACCGCGGAATCGGCGTCCGAAAACCGCCAGACATTCGCCTCGGATGAGACCATGTTGAGGCCATGGACCTGGACCCCGCCGCCAGCTTTCGCGCCTTCGCCACCCGGGACGTTCGCCTCGACGGGCAGTTGTTCGGGGGCGTCGTCACGACCGGAATCTACTGCCGGCCCGTCTGTCCGGCCCGGAAGCCCCGGCCCGAGAACGTGCGGTTCTTCAGTTCGGCGGCGGCGGCGCAGCTTGCCGGCTTCCGCCCCTGCCTGAGGTGTCGCCCGGAAGCCGCCCCGCAGCTCGGCGCCTGGAACGGGACCGCCAATACGGTCTCCCGCGCCCTCGCCTTGATCGACCTCGGGGCCCTGGACAGCGGCGACATTCAGGACCTGGCGGGGCGCCTGGGCGTGGGAGAGCGGCATCTCAGACGCCTGTTCCAGGAGCACCTGGGCGCCAGCCCGGTCGCGGTGGCCCAGACCCGGCGGCTGCACATGGCCCGCCGACTGATCCGAGAGACGGGTCTGTCCATGTCAGAGGTCGCCCTCGCCTCCGGCTTCGGCAGTCTGCGGCGCTTCAACGAGGCCTTCCGGGCCGCCTGCGGTCGCACGCCCTCCAGCCTGCGCCGCCGCCCCGGCGCAGAGGCGCACCCCGCCGATGGAGTCACCCTGCGGCTCGCCTACCGACCGCCCTACGACTGGCCCCGGATGCTGGACTTCTTCGCCCAACGGCAGGTGGAGGGGGTCGAGCGGATCGACGGCCCGGCCTATGTCCGGACCCTGGCGATTGCAGGCGCCGCCGGCGTGGTCCGTGTCGAGCCAGGGCGGGGCGACACCCTGTCCGCCAGTCTCTGGTTTCCGGACCTCCGAGTCCTTCCCCGGGTCCTGGCCCAGATCCGCAGGGTCTTCGACCTTGCCCTGGACCCTGAGCCCGTGCGGACGCATCTGGGCGAGGATCCCGAACTTGGACCGCTGGTCGCCCAGCATCCGGGCCTTCGGGCGCCCGGCGCCTGGGATGGCTTCGAGACGGCGGTCAGGGCCATCCTCGGCCAGCAGGTGACGGTCGTCGCCGCGCGGGGTCTGGCCAGCCGGCTGGCGGCCAACCATGGCGCCCACATCGACACCGAGCCCGCCCGCCGGTTTGGCCTGGACAGGTTGTTCCCGGGACCGGAGCGTCTCGCCGGCCTTGATCCCGAAACCCTGCCCATGCCCCGGGCGCGCGGCAGGGCCCTGGCGGCCATCGCCCGTCTGGCGACGGAGGACGCCCAGCTGTTTGCACCGGGCCAGGATCTCGAAGGCGCCGTCCGCAGGCTCTCGGCCCTTCCCGGGGTCGGCGCCTGGACCGCCCAGTACATCGCCATGCGCGCCCTGCGAGAGCCTGACGCATTTCCGCACTCGGACCTGGCCCTCCTGAGGGCGGCTGCAGACCCCGAAGGCCGAAGACCCACCCCCGAAGCCCTGCTGGCGCGGGCTGAGGCCTGGCGCCCCTGGCGAGCCTATGCCGCCGCCCATCTCTGGGCGAAGGACTCCGACGACGCATTCCCCCGCAAAGGACCCGCCGAATGAAGATCGACGCGCCGCCGCCCCGCCGACTGACAGTCTCGGAGGTCGCCTCACCCGTCGGCCAGATCGAGGTGATCCTCGACGAGGCGGGGATCCTCCGGGGCCTGGACTTCGGCTCCGGCCTGCCGCGGATCCGCCAGCGCATGGCGCGCCTGTATCCCGGGATCTCCCTGGAGACGGGCGCCGCGCCGCCTCGCGTATCCGAGACCCTGGGCGGATACTTCGAGGGCGATCCGGACGCCCTGGCCCGGCTCGATTGCGCCACGGCGGGAACCCGCTTCCAGGAGCAGGTCTGGACGGCCCTCTGCGACATCCCGCAAGGCGTGACCCGAAGCTATCTCGACATCGCCATCCAGGTCGCCGCGCCCCGGGCCGTCCGGGCGGTGGGCCTGGCGAATGGAGCCAACCCCGTGGCCCTGCTGATCCCCTGCCACCGGGTGGTCGGCCGGTCAGGCGCCCTGACCGGTTATGCGGGTGGGCTGGAGCGCAAGGCCTGGCTACTGGCTCACGAAGGAGCATCTTCAGGGCCGGAGACGCGGGCCCGGCGCCAGTCCTCGACGGTCATCTCCCAGTAGCGGGAACGGCGGAGGGTCCCGTCTGGACGGCGGCTGTCGCGCTCGCCCATGGGGCGGAAGCCGGCGGCTTCGATCACCCGGGCGGAGCGCACATTGTCCAGCGCCGCCGTCAGGCCGATCAGGCGTACGCCCAGCACCTCGAACATCCAGCCGAAGGACCGGGCGGCGCCTGCCGTTCCCTGCCCCCGGTTCTGCCGGTCGGCCCGGGTCGCGCCGGCGATCTCGGCGGAGGACCTGTCCGGCCAGACGCTGAAGCGGGAGTAGCCGGCGACCTCCCCCTGCTCGTCCAGGGACAGGATCAACACCGCCTCGCCCCGCGCCTGGTCCGCCGCCGTCGCCTCGATCCAGGCCCGGACGCTGTCCTCGGTGATCGGCCGGGGCAGGTCGTAGATCGGGTCCGAGACCCGGGGGTCGGCCAGCATCCGCGCCAGGGCGGCGGCGTGTCCGGAGACGGCGATGACCCGGTCAGGGCCCAGACTTGCGGGGTCCACCTCACGGACGCGCCGGCGGATGTCGGCCTCTTCCTCGGGGGTCGCTCGGAGGGCGGTGACGGGGGGATCGCTCATCGGGCCAGGGCCTCCAGGGCGGCGCCGGTCAGGCGACGTGTCGTCCACTCGTCCATCGTCAGGGCGCCAAGGGAATCGTAGAAGCCGATGGCCGGGGCGTTCCAGTCCAGCACCGACCATTCCAGCCGCGCCAGATCCTGATCGGCGCAGCGCCGGGCCAGTGCCTTCAGCAGGGCCAGTCCCGCCCCCGCTCCCCTGCGTTCCGGCCGGACGAAGAGGTCCTCCAGCCAGATCCCGTGCCGGCCCCGGAAGGTCGAGTAGCTGTAGAACCACAGGGCGAAACCCACCGGTGCGCCGTCGATCTCGGCGATGTCGCAGAAGACCCGGGGCGCGGGCCCGAAGAGGTCCCGTTCGAGGTCAGCCAGAGTGGCCTCAGCCTCATGCGACAGCCGCTCGTACGCCGCCAGGTCCAGGATGAAGCCGTGGATGGTCGTCAGGTCCGCCGGCCCGGCCGCCCGGACCCGGACCGCCTCAGACGGCACGATACCAGTCCACCCCGGCCTCGTCCTGGGTGCGGACGGCCTGGCCCCGGGCCAGCAGGCAGTTGAGGTGGGCCAGGCTCTCGCCGGTGGCCATGCCCAGCGTCCAGCGGTCGATCTTGCGCCGGAAGAGGATGTGGAAGGTGTCGATAGCCCGCTTCGGCTCTTCCAGCAGCTTGTGCAGCCGGATGAGGCTGCGCTCGTGCCCGCCGATCAGGTGATCGATCCGGGCGTGCAGGCCATGGAAGGGCTCGTTGTGGGCGGGCAGGACCAGGACGTCGTCCGGGATGATCCCGCGGATCCGGGCGAGGGAGGTCAGCCAGTCGGTCAGGGGGTCGCCGGCGGGTTCCGTCGGGAAGACCGAGACGTTGGAGGTGATCTTGGGCAGGACCTGGTCGCCGCTGATCATCAGCTTCAGCTCTGGGCACCAGAGGCAGGCATGCTCCGGTGAGTGGCCCGAGCCGACCACCACCTTCCAGTCATGGTCGCCGATCGGGACGACATCGCCGTCGGACAGGCGCTGGAAGCTGTCGGGCAGGGCGTGGAGGCTCTTTCCAAAGCCGCCGAAGCGGGCCCGGTAGTCCTCCAGGGCCTCCTCGTCCCAGCCGGCGGCCCGGTAGAAGACCAGGGCGTCCTCGGGCGCCTCGCGGCCGGTGTCGGCCGACAGGGAGCGGCACATCAGGAACTCCAGCCGGGTGATCCAGAGGCGGCACCCGAACTTGCGCGTCATCCAGCCGGACATGCCGATATGGTCGGGGTGCATGTGGGTCACGAAGACCCGGGTGACCGGCAGGCCCTCCAGGGGACCGGCCAGGGCCTTGCGCCAGGACTCCCGTGTCGCCTGCCCCCCAAGGCCGGTGTCGACAATCGCCCAGCCGCCCGCCTCGCGGATCGCCCAGACATTGATCCAGGCCAGCGACCCGCCTAGGGGCATCCTCAGCCACTTCACCCCGGGGGCGACGTCCACCGCCTCGCCCTGCTCCGGCCCGCCCGGGAAGGGATAGGTGATCTTCGCCTTGTGGGCCTCCTGGACCGGATCTTCGAAACCATCGCGCATGACCAGCCTCCTTGAACAGACAGTTTCGGCCCTCGGCGCGCTGGGATCAAATCCTATTGCCGATGAGACGACGTCAAACGGTCACAGGCGCATTGCAACCTCTTACCGTGCCAAGGCGACTTGCCGTCAGAGGCGGCAAGGGATTAAGAGCCGAAGGAACACGTCTCCCGGAGGAAACCCCATCATGAAACGCGTCGCAATCGGCCTGGCCACCGCGGCCTTGGCCCTGGCCCTGGGAACGGTGACCGCCGTCTCGGCCTCCAAGAAGGAAGAGGCCGCCCTGGCCGCTGCGCGCACCCAGGGTATGGCGGAGGCTCCCGCCGTCGCCCAGGCCGCCGGCATCGCCTGCCAGGTCACCGATGCCCGCCTCGTTGGCAAGATGAGGGATCCGAAGACCAAGGCCGAGACCAGCTATTACGAGATCGACTGTGACCGCGGCGTCGGATTCGTCCTGCAGGCCCCCCCTGCGGGCGTGAAGCCCACCGCCTTCACCTGCATCGAGGCCAACTCGCCCCAGCCCGACGGCAAGCCGCCCTCCCTGCCCTGTAAGCTCCCCGGCAACGCCAATCCCCAGGCCGACCTGGCGCCCCTCCTGACCAAGGCGGGCCTCAACTGCACGCCCGACGGCGCCCGGGGTATCGGTCAGACCACCAAGAACACCTTCCTGGAAGTGTCCTGCCAGGGCGGGACGGGCTACGTTCTCCAGGTCGACGCCCCTGCCAATCCGGACGGGTCGGCGGTCGCCAATGACTGCCTGGTCTTCGACGCCAACGATGGAAACATAAAGTGCACCCTGCATGACGCCGCCTACCGCCTCGCCGTGGTCGATCGTTATGCGGCGGCGGCCAACAACGGCTGCGTCGTGAGGGACCGCCGCTACATCGGCGTGTCCCAGGCCGGATCCGTCTACTACGAGGCCGCCTGCCAGGACGGTAAGGGCTACATCTACAAGGTCGACAAGGGTCAGTTGTCCCAGACCACGTCCTGCGAGAAGGCCATGGCCCTTCTGGGCGGCTGCGCCCTGACGGACGCCAAGGAGGCCCAGACCGCCCAGGCCGGCCTCTACTCCAACCTGTCCAAGAAGGCCGGCTTCGACTGCCAGGTGTCCAAGTACGCCCCCTTCCCCTCGCCCCCCGGCAGGGACGTGGTGGAACTGTCCTGCGGCAACCGGCCGGACGGCGCCGTCGGAATCTTTACAACAAAGGCTGAGACGACCCAGGTGGTGGACTGCGCCCGGGCCCCGGTGGTCGGATACCGCTGCTCCTTCTCCAAGCCTGAGGCCTCGCTGAAAGTGGTTACGGCGGACCTCAAGAAGATGGGCAAGAACGAGTGCGAGGTTTCCGCGGTCCGCGTTCTCGGCAAGACCGCCTCGGGGACCACCTATCTCGAGACCGCCTGCGCCGACGGCCTCAAGGGCTATATCCTCGAGTATAAGAGCGAGCCCCTGACGCCGATCAGCGCCGTCGGCTGCGCCTTCTCCAAGGACTGCGCTCTTCCCGGCAACAAGTAGGACCGGCTCACCCCGGAACGACGAGGGCCCGCGGGATCGCTCCCGCGGGCCCTTTTCCTTGCGCCCGCGGGTCGGGGATCAGATCGCCGCCTCGATGAAGCGCGGGCCGCGCTGGGACATGGCGCTGGCGAAGGCGGCCTCGAAGGCCTCGCCGGTCTCGCAGCGCACCGCCTCGACACCCAGCCCCCGGGCCAGGGACACCCAGTCGATCTCGGGATCGCCCAGGTCCAGCAGCTTGCGGGCCGAGGGTCCGGCCTGGCCGGCGCCGGTCCGGCTCATCTCGATATTGAGGATGCGGTAGCTGTGGTTGGCGAAAACCACCACGGTCACGTCCAGCTTCTCCCGGGCCATCGTCCAGAGGCTCTGCACCGTGTACATGGCCGAGCCGTCGCCGTTCAGCGAGACGACCTTCCGGTCCGGGCAGGCCACCGCCGCGCCAATGGCCATGGGGCCGCCGATGCCGATGGCGCCGCCGGTCAGGGCGAGGACCTCGTGGGGAACCGTGGTCATGCAGGGCACAGCGACCCCGCCCCCGGAGGTGACCGCGTCGTCGCACAGGATGGCGCCCTCGGGCAGGTGACGGGCCACCGCCACGCCGCAGGCCTGAGGCGTCAGGGGCCCCGAGGCCGGGCTGGCCGGGCGCGTCAGGGGCTGGGTCGGCCCTGAAGCCGGCGCGCCCAGGGCGTCGGCCAGGGCCTGCAGGGCCGCTGCGGAGTCGGTCGCCCGGTCCGCCAGGGACAGGGTGACGCAGCCCTCGGGCACCAGCACGCTGGGCCGGCGGGGATAGGCGAAGAAGGCCACCGGCTGGGTGGTGCCGGCGAAGACCATCAGGTCGGTCCCGGCCAGCTCCTCCAGGGCGGCCTCGCCAAAGTACTGCATACGGGCCGGGGCGAAGACGCCGGCGCCGCGCGGCTGACGAGCCACGAAGGTGTCGGCCATGACGCGCACGCCCGCCGCCTGCAGCCGGGCGGCCTGGGCCAGGCCCGCCGCCAGGCAGGCGCCGCCGCCGATCAGCACCACGGGCGCCTTGGCGGACCGGATCGCGCGGGCGGCGGCCTCCACGGCCTGGCCGTCCGGCGCCCTCGGGCCGGGGCGCGAGGCGGGGGCGAAGGTCACGGAGGTTTCCGTCCAGGCCGCGTCCGCCGGCAGGATCAGGCTGACCGGGCCGGCGGGCGGGCCATGGCTGGCGGTGATCGCCTCGGCGGTCACGGCGGCCACCTCGTCCGGGGTGTCGGCCGACTTCACCCAGAGGGAGTTGGCCGCGACGATGGACGGGATGTCCGAGTTCAGGGGCGCGTCATACTTGCGGTGATAGGTTGCGTGGTCGCCCACCACGTTGACGATGGGGGTGTAGGCCCGCCGGGCGTTGTGCAGGTTGGCGAGGCCGTTGCCGTAGCCGGGGCCGAGGTGCAGCAGGGTGCAGGCGGGCGTCCCGGCCATGCGGCCATAGCCGTCGGCGGCGCCGGTCGCCACCCCCTCGAACAGGCAAAGGACCGGGCGCATGGCCGGCTGGCCGTCCAGGGCGCTGACGAACTGCATCTCGCTGGTGCCGGGGTTGGCGAAGCAGGCGGTCACGCCATTGTCCACCAGGGTGCGCATCAGGGCGTCGGCGCCGTTCATGTGGTTTGGGCCTCCCCGCCCGTCGTGGCCTTCTGCGTCAGGCCGTTTCGAAAACCATCACGCCGGGGTCCGGCGCGCCTGCGAACATCCGCCCGATGACGGCGGCCCGCAAGGCCCGCGCCACCGGCTGGGCGATGTAGCCCTTGTCCGTGATCTCCCCGGCGTTGGCGTCCGGGCCGTCGGGCAGGACCAGGGCCCGGGCCACCCGCCCCGCCCCGCCGCCGCCCCGAGCGTTGTGCGCCGCCACGCCCGCGCGCACCGCTTCGGCCACCGCCTCGGGGGCGTGGCCGGGCCGCGGATAGAACAGCAGGCCCACCCCCGCCTCGCCCTCGCCGCAGACGATGGCGTCGGTCACGGCGTCTCCGACGGCGCCGATCACGGCGATCCGCAGCTCGCCGACATTCACGAAGGTGCCGCTGGCCAGCTTGAAGTTCTCGGACAGGCGCCCGTCGAAGGCCAGGCCCTTGCGGATGTCCTCCGGGTCCACCAGCCGCGCCGCATCGCCCAGGCGATAGAAGCCCTCCTCGTCAAAGCTCGCCGCCGACAGCTCGGGCTGGCCCAGATAGCCCGGGGTGACCTGCGGTCCCTTGACCCGGAACTCCAGCTTGCCGGCCAGGGGCGCCAGCTTCACCGTCGTGCCCGGCAGGGGCAGGCCCATCATCCCCATGCGGGTGTTGGGCCAATGGACATTGGCCGCCGTTGGACCGGTCTCGGTCGCGCCATAGCCCGAGGAGAAGCTGATCCGCTCGCCCACCGTGCGCACCGCCACGGCCTGGATGCGGTCGCAGATCTCCTGCCCCAAATTGGCCCCGCCGTACTGGAGCAGCCGGACCCGGGAGAAGAAGTTGCGGGCGAGGTCGGCATCGGCCTCCAGCTCGCCGGCGAACATCATCCAGCCGGCCGGGACCATGTTGTGATAGGTCGGCGCCACCTCGCGCAGGTTCCGCACCGTGTCGCCGAAGCGGCCCTCCACCGGCTGGCCGGCGTCGATGTAGAGGGTCCCGCCCCGGTGCAGCACCATGTGCAGGATGGCGTTGGCGCCCAGGCTGTGGCTCCAGGGCGCAGCGTTGACCACCACCGGCGGGTCCGGGTCGGCGAAGCAGGCGGCCACCTGGGCGGCGTTGGCGGCCATGCGTTCCTGCAGGTTGATCACCGCCTTGGGACGCCCCGTGGAGCCGGAGGTCAACAGGTACTTGGCGTGGTCCCCGGGCCGGGCCGAGGGGGCCGCCGGCGAGGCCCGCTCCAGGTCGGCCAGAGACACGTCCCCGGGCCGGGCGTTGCGACCCGCGATCACCGGCAGGCCCGCCAGGAAGGGCGCCGCCAGGGCCTCGCCGAACAGGGCGGCGTCCTCGGTGTAGATGGCCGAGGGGTTCAGGGTCTCCACCGCCTGGGCCAGGCGCGCGAGGTTGGCGCCCGGCAGGCCGTACTGGGGCGAGACCGGGGCGACCGGCATGGCCTGGCTCATGGCCGCGTAACTGATGAGGGCGTGGTCGATCCCGTTGCGGGCCAGGATCAGCAGGGGCCGAGGCCCGCCGATCCCCCGCTCGCGCAGGCCGCCCGCGAAGGCGGCGACGCGCCCGGCGGCCTCCGCATAGCCGACCTCGCGCCAGCCCTCGCCCGACCGCTCGGCCAGCCAGGTCCGGGCGGGCGCCCGCTCGGCCCAGTGCAGGAGGGGGCCGGCCACCGTCGGGAAGGGCCCGTCCAGCGGCGTCGGGTTGAACAGGATCCGCGTTCCGTCCGGCCGGTCCTCCACCTCGAGACGGGCGGGGGCGTAGCGGGGATCACGGATAGGGGCCTGGGCGGTGTCCATGCCCCTCTGGATGAACGGCCCGGCCGCCGACTGCAAGTGAAAGCCGACGCGGTTTCAGGCCGACTGGGTGGTGTCCGGCAGGCCGAGGATGCGCTTGGAGATGATGTTGTTCTGCACCTCCACCGAGCCGCCGTAGATCGACATGGCCCGGCCCGAAAGCCAGCTGCGCACGGCCTCGATCTCGGCGCCGGTGAAGGCCTCGCCGTCCCAGCCCAGGCCCTGGTGGCCCATGATCTCCAGCACCATCTCCTGCCGGATCTGGGCCACGTGGGTGGCCGAGTTCTTGAGCACGGAGGCGGCGTTGGTGGCGCCCGAAGCACCCTTGGCCTCGGCCGCGGCGCGGGCCAGGGTCAGGCTGTGGACCCGGGCGTCCATGATGTGGCGGATCATCCGGGTGCGCAGGTCGCCGTCGGCGATCCGGCCCCTGCCGTCCTCACCCACATACTTGCGGGCGATCTCCTCCAGCGGAGTGGCGCGGCCGCCCATGGAGACGCCGGTCTGGCTGGCGCGCTCATGCTGCAGCAGGCGCTTGCCCACCGACCAGCCCTCGTTGAGCTTGCCGAGCAGGGCGTCCTTGGGCGCCACGGCGTCGGTGAAGAAGGTCTCGCAGAAGGGCGAGGCGCCGGCGATCAGCTTGATCGGCCGGGTCTCGATGGCCGGCTGGCGCATGTTGATCAGCAGGAAGCTGATGCCGTCATGCTTCTTCACCGTCGGGTCCGTGCGGACCAGGGCCCCGCACCAGGCGGAGTACTGGGCGCCGGAGGTCCAGATCTTCTGGCCGTTGATCAGCCAGTGGTCGCCCTTGTCCTCGCAGCGGGTCTGCAGGGAGGCCAGGTCCGAGCCGGCGTTGGGTTCAGAATAGCCCACGCACCATTGAACTTCGCCGCGCACGATGGGCGGGATGTGGGTCTTCTTCTGCTCTTCGGTGCCGTAGTCCAGGATGGTCGGCCCGATCATGGTGATCCCCATGCCGAAGACCATCGGATTGAAGGCGCCAACCCTGGCCATCTCCTGCGACAGGACCCGGCCCTGTTGCGGGGTGAGCCCGCCGCCGCCGTACTCCGCCGGCCAGGTCGGGGCGCCCCAGCGCTTGTCAGCCATCCGCTCCTTCCAGAGCTTCATGTCGCCTTGAGGCCCGGAGCCCTCCATGGAGGCGAGGGCCGCACCGGCCTGGCCCTTCAGAGACTCGGGAAAATTCGCTTCAAGCCAGCTGCGGGCCTCCTTCCGGAAGGCCTCGAGTTCAACGTCGCCGCCGAAATCCGCCATGGTCCTGTCTCCGCCGGCGCCGGGGATCCGGCGCGTATCTTTCCCAAGCTTACCCCGCCCGCCCGCAGGGACAAGACCTGCCGCCACGTCAGGGGGGCTACTGATTTTCACCGGCGGCGGGGCCGATGTTCTGCGCGACGGACCTTCGGTCCTACAGATCGCCCAACCGGTTGCTCAAATTCCGCCCAGGAACCCTGCAGGGCCTGGAGGCAGCGCCATGATCCCGGCTGAATTTGCTTCCGATGCCACCGCGACCACCTCGCGGGACGCCTTCCCGCCCTCCGGCGGGTCAACGGCGGCTCAGCGAAACCGGGCCGCTAGGGCTTCGCCTCGGCGTCCAGCTGGGCGGCGATGCCGGCGATCAGGGCGTCCTGGCGGAAGGAGCGGACCGGGTTGGTGGCCTCAGGCCAGGCGCTGGAGAGCACGATCACCAGCTTCCGGGCCGGGTCCACATGCAGGCGCTGCCCGAAAATACCTATGCCGTTGTAGACGCCGCCGGCTTGCGTCCACCACTGGTAGCCATAGCCAAAGCCCTCGTCGGTGGGCGCCTGCTGACGGGTGGCTTCGGCGATCCAGCCCTCGGGCAGGACCGGCCCGCCCTCTCCGATCCCGCCGGTGCGGAGGAACTCACCCACCCGGCCATAGTCGCGCAGGGTCATGGACAGGCAGCAGCCGCCCGCCTCCTGGCCCCGCTCATCGATCATCCAAAGGGCGTCCTGCTCCATGCCGTAGGGCTTCCAGATCTTCTCGGAGAGATAGGCCGAGAGGGACTTGCCCGTGGCCGAGGTGACCAGCACCCCGATCAGGTTGGTCTCGCCGGTCTTGTAGACCCACTTGCCGCCCGGCGCGGCTTCGCGCGGCAGCCTGCGCATGTAGCTGACCGTGGAGTCCAGGCCCGGATCCGCCGGGGTGGAGAACAGGAGGGCCACGTCGCTTTTCGGGTTGGTGTAGTCCTCGTTCCACTTCACGCCCGAGGTCATGGTCAGGAGCTGGCGCACGCTGACCTGGTCGTAGGCGCTGCCGCGCAGGCCGGGGATGTAGCGGGTGACTGCATCGTCCAGGCTCTGGATGTAGCCGTCCTTCACCGCCGCCCCGACCAGGGTGGAGGTCACCGACTTGGCCACCGAGAACGACGTCCAGCGCCCGTCCGGGCCAAAGCCCAGGCCATAGCGCTCCAGCCGCACCTTGCCGTCCTGCAGGACGAGAATGCCCGCGGTCTTCTCCCGCTCCATGTAGACGGAGAGGTCAAAGGCCCGCCCCGCAATCCGCGTCAGCTCAAGCGGGGCGCCGGCCGGCAGGGGGTGAACCGTCTCGCCCCGCACCACCGTGCTGACCGGGAAGTAGGCCTCCATCTTCGGGAAGCCGGACTCCTTCTGCGCCTGCGACCAGAAGAGGACCGAAGCCGGCGGCGGCGGCTTGTCAGCGGCCAGGGCCGGCAGGGCCGAGGCGGCCAGGGCGGCGGCGAGGATGAGGGCGCGCATGGGGGACTCCGGATCAGGAGCGGTTGTGTCAGGCCGGGTCCGGGAGAGGACGCGGCAAAGGCGGGAAGGGGCGCCGGTCAGAGCCGGTTGTGGGTTCCGTCGCAGAGCGGGGCGCCGACGGTCTGCTTGCAGGCGCAGAAATAGACGGTGCGGCTCTCGGGGGCCTCCCACTTCTGGGGCAGGAAGTCCGTGCCTTCGCGCAGGTGGGCCCCGTCGCAGAAGGGCTGGTTCTTGGACAGGCCGCAGGTGCACCAGAAATAGGCCTTGCCGGCCTCGACCTCGACCGGAATGGGGGCCTTGCCCGCCACGACCGCCTTGCGCTCCGTCATCTTGCGTCTCCCTGCTGACCCCTCCTGCGGGGATGAAGCTGCAGGGTAGCGTCATCGCAGGAAGGCCGGAAGCCCTTGCGCGCTCGCAGGGGGCCAGCGCCCGGGCCAGGGCGGCGGCCTTTCCGACCGGCTCAGCGGGACCCTGGGCGTGCGCTCAGAAAATCGGCCGCGGAGAACCCTTCCGGAGCCGCGACCTCGGTGATGGGATCGTCGCGGTCGTCAAACTCCAGCCGGAGAGCGCGGGTCATGACGGCGTGCATGCCGTAGAGGGCGGTGATGTAGGTGAACTCCAGGATCTCCTCATCGCCCCAAAAGGAGCGCAGGGCCTCGAACACCTCGGGCGGGGTGCGCCCCGACCCGGTCGTCAGGCAGTCGGCATAGGCCAGCACGGCCCGCTCGCGCGCATCGAAGACGTCTGAGACCGCCCAGGCGGGGATGGCCGCGATCTTTGCCTCCGGCACGCCCAGGCCCCGCAGGGACTTGCAGTGCTGGGAGAAGACGAACTGGCTGCCGTGCGCCCAACCGGCCCGGGTCTGGCCCAGCTCGCGCAGGACAGGATCGATCTTCCGGTCGGGATGCCGGTAGACCGCGAAACCCTCCACCGCGTGGCGGAAGATGTCGGGCGCCAGGGCGAAGACAGTCCACCAGTCGCCGGGCGTGCCGGTGGCGGTGCCCGGCTCGGCCACCGGGTCGCGCCCGGGGCCGAACAGCAGGTCGTAATAACGGTGGATCAGGTCCGAGCCGACCTCGGCGCGGGGGACCTGGCGCAGGACGGGCATGGCTCAGCCCCCCGTCCGGGCGGTCTGGATGGGAGCGCCGTCGGCATCCAGCACAAGGCCCTGGCTGCGGCCGCCCTCCGCCGTAGCCGCCTCGTGCTCGACGTCCGCCGGACCCATGGGCCGGGTCCAGGCGGCGAACTCCAGGCAGACGCCGTCGGGATCGAAGAAGTAGACCGAGCGCACGAAGACCTCGTCCGTCACCTCGGCGCTGATCTGGAAGGCCGAGTTATCGTGGTTGAAGACCGGCGAGACCTCGATCCCCTTGGCCTTGAGCCGTTCCACATAGGCGTCGAACTTCTCGACCGGCACGTTGAAGGCCAGATGGTTCATGGAGCCGTGGGCGGTGACCAGCCCGCCCTCGTGCGGCAGGGTGCGGGGCGAGGACACGCCCGGGGTCTGGGCCGGGGCGTCGGGGAACCAGAAGAAGGCGAGGGAGTCGCCGTTGCCGATGTCGAAAAAGAAGTGCTGGCCTGACTTCATGGGCAGCTCGATGGTCTTGACCAGGGGCATGCCCAGGACATCGCGATAGAAGGCCACCGTGCGGGCCATGTCCCGGCAGACCAGGGCGATGTGGTTGACGCCGCGGATATCGAACTCGGTATTGGCGGGGGCGGGCATGGCGGGAAGGTCTCCGGCGAAGGTCAGGCCCCTAGCTGATCCCCTTGCCTCGCCGCCGTCAAACCCCCTTCAGTCCCCTGCCCGGCGGCAGCAGCCCGCCAGGACCTCGCCGGAAGGGGTGGTGACCACCACCTCGTAGGGGGCCAGG
The DNA here is from genome assembly GCA_020402745.1 of Phenylobacterium sp. Taxonomy (GTDB): domain Bacteria; phylum Pseudomonadota; class Alphaproteobacteria; order Caulobacterales; family Caulobacteraceae; genus Phenylobacterium. The sequence goes on along the minus strand of JADBYZ010000009.1, from coordinate 31,638 downwards.
AGGTCCGACATGCCGTCGGAGCAGCCGTCGGGGCGGCGGATCACCGCCAGCTGGCCCAGGGCCCTTCCCGGCCCGGACAGGCGCTGGACGAAGACCCGGGAATCGCCCGTTGCGCCCCGCCGGGGGCCGGCGGTGAAGACGGCGTCCTTCATTCCGGGCCGACTCATCCGGGCGCGTCCGCCCGCCGTCTTCAGCCCCCAGAAGGGTTCGGTTCCCGAGCACTGCAGGGGCGCAGGCGACGGATCGGCGGCGGCGGGGGCCAGTCGCTCGGCTGCGGCCCACGCCAGGCGATCACCGGGCCCGACCACCACCTCCCAGACCCGTCCGCCAACTCCTTCGGCCCAGCGCCCTGTCAGGACCAGGCCGGACGCCCCGGCCTCAAGCCGTCCCGCCGGGCCGGACCCGGGCTCGGGGCCCGTGCTCAGGAGCGCCGGCCCCTGTCCGGTAACAGCGAAGAGAAATGCGGGATCCGGAGCGCCGCCCGCTGTGGGAGCGGCGCCGACCAGGCCCGCCGCGAAGACGGAAAGCCCGGCGGCTCCCGCCGTCGCGGCCCAGACCTTCAGACCCGAAAGTCCCGACCTCGTTTGAGATGTCATGGCTCCACTCCCGCCGAGTCTCTCCCGAGGTTGACCCGCCTCCCCGTACGCGCTGGGCGCCGGTCAAGGGAAGGGGTCGTCAGACATCCACTGACCCCGCAGCACGCCTCCGCCAGATCATGTCCCGGGAGGTGGGAACCGGTTATCGGATCGAAACATGATCTCACGTTTCGGACTCAGAGCCTGTTTTTCCCCTTCAGACATTCCGTCTGAAGGGAACAGGCTCTAGGACTTTGAAAACCGTGAGTGGAGGAGACTGACAGCCATGCAGATCGATCTTTCCGGGCGCGTCGCCCTTGTCACCGGCGGGGGCCGGGGCATCGGCCGGGCCATCTCCCTCTTCCTGGCCGAGGCCGGGGCGGACATCGCCGTCAACTACCGCTCCGACGCCGATGCGGCTGAGGAAACCGCCGCCGAGATCCGCGCCCTGGGCCGCACCGCCCGCACCTACGCCGCCGCGGTGGAGGACTTCGACCAGGACGCCGCCATGGCCGAGGCTGTGGTCCGCGACTTCGGGGGCGTCGACATCCTGGTGAACAACGCCGGCATCGCCAGCCGCGGCCAGTCGGTGGCCGACACCGACCCCGCCGAGATGGAGCGGGTGGTCCGGGTCCACGCCTTCGGCCCGCACTATCTGTGCAAGCTCCTGATCCCCCAGATGCGCACCCGCGGCCGGGGCGACATCATCATGATCTCCTCCGTCGCGACGATGGGCATGGCGGCCCGCGGCGGACCCTACAACATGGCCAAGGCGGCCATGGAGGCCCTGGCCCTGACCATCGCCAAGGAGGAGCGCGCGCACGGCATCCGCTGCAATATCGTCGCCCCGTCCCTGACCGTCACTGAGATGGGCAAGCGCCTGACCAAGGCCACCACCGGCCTCGCCGACATCCACGAGCTGGACGCCCGCTCGCCCTTCGGCCGGGTCTCCACCCCCGAGGACGTGGCCGCTGCGGTCACCTGGCTGGTTTCGTCGGCCAACCCCTACGCCAACGGCCAGAAGATCAACATCAACGGCGGGGGGTGAGAGAGTCAGGGTGAAGCACGCCATCCGCCAGAAGATCCAGATGGCGGGCGATGAGGGTCTCTCTCTCCACCCACGGGAACTCACCCCGGGCGAGTAGAAGCGAGACCAAACCGTGCAGTCCCGCCCAGAGGGACTGAGCCAGGAGCCGGGCGTCCCCGGGACGGGTCAGGCCGAGGGAGACCAGTCGCGTCAGCCGCTTCTGAAACGCCTCGAAGGTCGTCAATCCCGCCGCCAGGAAGCGCGGATCCAGGTCCTCTTCAGGGGACTTTCGCTTCTCCTGCATGAAGGCCATGCGATAGGCGTCCGGCCTTTCCAGGCCGAAGTCGATATAGAACCGGCAGACACGCAGGAGGGCGGTGCGGTCTGTCATGGCGTCTTCGGGCAGGGTGTTGAGGCGCTGCTCCAGCTCGGAGAAGGCCCGTTCGCACAGCTCCGCCAACAGGTCGTCCCGGTTTCGGAAGTGCGCATAGAGCGCAGGCTGGGAGATGCCGACCCTCCCTGCGATTTGACGGGTCGAGACCCCCATAACCCCGTGTTCCGAGAACAGACGCAGCGCCGCATCGAGGATCTCGTCGCGAGTTTCGAATCCGTGGCCTCTGGGCTTCCGGGTCGAGCGCACCTCAGTGGGAATCATGACGTCGAATTCACCCGGGCGGGCGCCCGGTCCAGCTTGACAAGGTCACTTTCCTTATCAGTGATAAGCGCAGATTGATAGCTTTACCGGTGCATCGCCATGGCCCCGCCCCTCCGACGCTTGCGGCCTCCCATTGTCGTCCCGGCCTTGATGGCCTGGGGCCTTCTGGCCCTGGGGGCCTGCAGCTCCCCCGAAGACCCGGCTCCGCCGCAACCGCCGGCCGTCGAGACCGCCGTTGTTGAACCGGATGGGTCGGGCGGCGGCCTGACCGTCAGCGGAGCCCTGGAGCGCCAGAAGGAGATGAACCTCTCCTTCCGGGTCGGAGGGGTCATGACCTCACTCGCCGTCGACGCCGGAGACCCGGTGTCGGCCGGTCAGGTGCTCGCCCGGATCGATCCGGCGGCGGTCAACGCCCGGGTCACCCAGGCCGAGGCCGACCTGGAGCGCGCGCGTCGGGACCTGCGTCGGGACGAAGCCCTCTTCGCCCAGGGATACGTCAGCAACCAGCGGCTGGAGGATCGCCGCACCGCTGTGACGGCCGCCCAGGCGGCCTACGACGCCGCTGCCTTCGACGGTCGATGGTCGCGGCTGGTCGCACCGGCCAGCGGCGTGGTCCTCGAGAGGCTGGCCCAGGCCGGCGAAGTGCTGCAGCCGGGACAGACCATCCTGCGGGTGGCCGACCTTTCCAGCCCCCTTGTCCTGCGGGTCCCTGTCGCCGATCGCGACATCAACCGGGTCTCCATCGGACAGGAGGTCAAGGCCGTGATCGACTCCCTGCCGGGCGAGGCGCTTGCCGGACGGGTGGCCAGGGTCGGCCAGGGCGCCGACCCCCGCACCGGCGCTGTGACGGTGGAGATCGAGGTGCCCAGCCGACCGGATCTGCGGAGCGGCCTGACCGCCAAGGCGGTCTTTCCGGCTGCCAAAGGCGTCCAGGATGTCGTCCGGGCGCCCGCCGAGGCCGTCATTGAGGCCAGCGGCGGAAAGGCTTACGTCTTTCGTCTCAAGGGCGACCGGGTGACCCGCACGCAGGTCGTCTTCCTTGGCTTTGACGGCGACCACGCACGCCTGCGCGGGCTCGCTGCAGGCGACCAGGTGGTCACCGCCGGCGGCGGCTTCCTCAGCGATGGCGAGCGCGTCCGGGTCGCCGACGCCAGCGCCCTGTCCGGCGCCGTCAAATGAACCTCGACATCGCCGGCTTTGCGGTCCGCCGCTGGCAGTTCACCCTCGTCGCCTTCGCCCTGCTGGCGGCCCTGGGCGTCAACGCCTTTCTTTCGACCCCGAGGTCGGAGGACCCGCACTTCCCGCTGCCGATCGTCATCGTCCAGGCGGTTCTGCCCGGAGCCGAGCCGGCAGAGGTGGAGCAGCTGATCGTCGATCCCATCGAAGAGGCGATCGACGGTCTCGATTCGGTCGCTCAGATCCGCTCCACCAGCCAGGACGGCGTCGGCGTCGTGGACGTGGAGTTCACCTATGACGTCGATCCCGAGCGGAAGTACGACGAGGTGGTGCGGGAGGTGAACGCCCTGCGCCCGACGCTGCCGGACGGCATTGTCAGGCTGGAGGTCCGCCGCGCGCGGACGACAGAGGTGGCCATCGTCCAGGTGGCCCTGGTCAGCGACACGTTGCCCATGCGCCGGCTAGAGAAGGCCGCGGAGCGCCTGCGCGAGGACCTCGCCCGGACGCCGGGCGTCCGACAGGCCCGCTACTGGGGGGCGCCGGCTTCGGAGGTGCGGGTCTCTCTTGATCTGGCAAGGCTTGCAGCGCTCCAGCTTCCCGCCACCGCCGTCACCGACGCCCTGAGGGCGCGGGGCGCCGAGGCCCCCGTGGGCGCCCTCCAGGCGGGCGATCGCCGGTTCAACGTCAAGACGGGCGGCGCCTTCGAGACCTTGGAGTCCGTGGCGGAGACTCCGGTGCGCAGCCTTGAGGGCAGGGTCGTCCGGGTTCGCGACGTTGCTGAAGTCGCCTGGGCGCAGGATGAGCCCGGCCATCTGGCCCGGTTCAACGGCAAGCGGGCGGTGTTCGTGACCGTCACCCAGAAGGATGGCGAGGATGTCGGCCGGATCACGGCGCAGGTCCGCCAGACACTCGACGCATACGAGAAGACCCTGCCGGCCGGCGTGAAGCTGGAGCGCGCCTTCTTCCAGTCAGAGAATGTCGATCATCGCCTGGGGAAGCTTTTCCGGGACTTCGGCATCGCCGTCGGCCTTGTCCTTCTCACCCTCCTGCCACTCGGCCTCCGGGCCGGGGTGGTGGTGATGATGTCGATCCCGCTGTCCCTGCTGATCGGCCTCGCCCTCGTCCAGGCCTTCGGCTTCACCCTGAACCAGTTGTCGATCGCCGGGTTCGTCCTGGCTCTCGGCCTCCTGGTCGACGACAGCATCGTGGTGGTCGAGAACATCGCGCGCCGTATGCGTGAGGGCGAGGATCGGATCACCGCAGCCATCAACGGGACCCGGCAGATCGGCCTGGCGGTCGTCGGCTGCACCGCAGCCCTGATGCTGGCCTTCCTGCCGCTGATGGCCCTGCCCGGCGGCTCCGGCGCCTACATCCGGTCCCTTCCGGTCACAGTCCTCGCGACGGTGGGCGCCTCCCTGGTGGTCGCCCTGACCATCATCCCCTTCCTGGCCAGCCGAATCCTGTCCCGCCATGAAGATCCGGAGGGCAACCGCCTCCTGCAAACCATCAACGGCGGTATCCAGAGGTTCTATGCGCCCGTCCTGCACGCCGGACTCGCAAGGCCGCTCCTGACCACGGCGCTGATCCTGGGGCTGTGCCTGACCGCAATTCCGATGGTCCGGGCCATAGGTACGAGTCTCTTCCCTCCGGCCGAGACGCCCCAGTTCCTGGTTCGGGTCGAACTTCCTGACGGAACCGCCCTGACGAGGACCGAGCAGGCCCTGCGCTATGTCGACGGGGTCCTGGCCCGCGAGCCCGAGGTCGCCTGGCGGGCGGCCAATCTCGGCCGTGGGAATCCGCAAATCTTCTACAACCAGCAGCAGCGGGAGAGCAGCACGGCCTACGCTGAGGTCTTCGTGGGCCTCAAGGCCTGGAAGCCGGGCAAGAGCGAGGACGTCGTGGCTCGCCTGCGCGAGGGTTTCGCCCGGTATCCCGGGGCCCGGATCACCCTTGTTCTTTTCGAGAACGGCCCCCCCGTAGAGGCGCCGATCGAGGTCCGCCTGAGTGGCGAGCGGCTGGAGGTGCTGAAGGCGGGCGCCGACCGGATTGAACAGATCCTCAAGGCCACTCCCGGAGCGCGGGACATCAGCAATCCCCTGCGGGTGGAGCGGACCGACCTCGACCTCGGCCTGGATGAAGCCAAGGCCGCGACCCTAGGCGTCGCCCCGGGGGCGGCCCGACGCACCGTCCGCCTGGCCCTGAGCGGCGAGGAAGCCGCCCGTTTCCGGGACGTCGACGGCGACGACTACTCGGTCAAGGTGCGCCTGCCCATGGAACAGACCGGCGTCGGAGACCGGAATGAGCTCGACGCCCTGGGCTCCATCTACGTGCCCACCGCCAACGGTGGGGCGACGCCCCTCTCGACCCTCTCTGCGCCGACGCCTGTGACAGGACCTGCGCGGATCGACCGGTTCGAACGGGAGAGAACGGTGACGGTCTCGGCCTTCCTCGAACCGGGCGCCCTGGCTTCCACGGTCACGACCGAGGTCGAGCGCCGCCTGGCGGATCTCGCCCTGCCGCCCGGCTACCGGCTCAGCTTCGGCGGCCAGGCCGAGGCCCAGTCCGAAAGCTTCTCGGGCCTGGGGGCGGCCATCACCATCGCCATCTTCGGCATCCTGGCCGTCTTGGTCCTGGAGTTCGGGCGGTTCAAGAGCGCCCTGGTGGTGGCCGGCATCATTCCCCTGGGCCTGTTCGGCGCCGTGGGCGCCCTGGCCATCACCGGCAACTCCCTGTCCTTCACGGCGGTGATCGGCATCATCGCCCTGATCGGCATCGAGATCAAAAACTCCATCCTGCTGGTCGACTTCACCGAGCAACTGAGGCGCGAGGGCGTCCCCCTGCGCGAGGCCATCGAGCGGGCCGGAGAGGTGCGCTTCCTGCCGGTGCTGCTGACGAGCGTCACCGCCATCGGCGGCCTCATCCCCCTGGCGTTGGAGCGGTCGGGCCTCTACTCGCCCCTGGCGATCGCCATCATCGGCGGGCTCATCTCTTCGACCCTGCTCAGCCGGATCGCCACCCCGGTGCTCTACTGGCTGGCGGCGCGGGGCGAGGAGAAGGCCCCGGCCTGACAGTCCCGTGACCCCCTCCGACGCGCTTCGCGCGCCACCTCCCCCTGGGGGGAGGAATTACGGAGCCCATTGCTCCCCCAAGGGGGAGCTGTCAGCGAAGCTGACTGAGGGGGTCAACGGCGGCTCAGCAGACCCCCTCCGGCCCCGCCGCATGGCGCCGTGATCAGATCAGGGCCCCTACCCCGCCATCTCGCAGATGCGGCCGGCCTTGGCGTCGGTGTAACCGGCCGGGGTCCAGGCGAGTTCGCCATTGACCAGCACCGCCTCCACCCCCACGGAGTCCCGAGTGTAGCGCATGCCGTCGCCGGGCATGTCGAAGACGGGGCGCTCCTCACCGCGGGCGATGCGGTCGGGGTCGAACACCACGATGTCGGCGGCGTGGCCGGGCTTGAGCAGGCCGCGATCCTTCAGGCCCCAGATGGCCGCGGTCTCGCCTGTGATCTTGGCCACCGCCTGCTCCAGGGTCAGGGCCCCCGTCCCGCGCACGAACTCGCTGAACAGGTAGCCAGTGTCGCCGTAGGTGGCGAAGGAGGCCAGGTGCGCCCCGCCGTCGCCTGCGCCGATGTGAACATCGGGCCGGGCCAGCAGGGGGCCGATGCGGTCGGTGTTGTCGTGGCCGCCATTGGCCGACAAGAAGGCCACGTCCAGGCCATGCTCCAGCGACACCTCGATCAGGGCCAGGGCGCAGGACTGGCCGCGGGCGTCGGCGATCTCCTTCAGGGTCTTGCCCGCCAGGTGGGCCGGGGCCTCGCCGCCGCCGCGCACCACCAGCCGGCCCATCAGGCGCTCGCCGCCGTCGGGGCCGGCGTCCTCCACCATGCGCGCCACCGTCTCCGGGTCGGTAAGGGAGGCGATCCGCGCTTCCAGGGGCTGGCGCAGCACCCGCACCCAGCGGGGCAGGCGGGCGAAAAACAGGCTGGGCCGCAGGAGGGAGAAGCTGATGTCGATGGGCCGGGTCTGCATCTGCGGCCAGACCCGGGCGCCGCGAGCGAACTGCTCGGCCGAGCGGTTCAGGATCCGGTCCACGCTGGCCGGCGTCTGGCGGTTGTCGAACACCGGCGAGTAGGTGGTGGGGATGCCATGCTTCAGGCTCAACTCGGCCAGCTGGTCGATCCGGGCGATGGTGATGTCGGCGTCGTAGAACTCCGGCACGATCTGCAGCATCCGGCCGAACTCGCCCAGTACGGCGCACAGGGCGTCCAGCTCGGCAAACTGGGCGAAGCGGCTGGGCACGGGCCGTGCGTTCTCGTCCACGTCGACAAAGCTGGTCGACAGGCCGATGGCCCCGGCCTCCAGGCACTGGCGCAGCACGCCCTGCATGGCGGCGATCTCGTCGGGCCGCGCCGCGCGCTGGTTGGCCTCAGGGCCCATCACCCAGACGCGGATGACGCTGTGCCCCACCAGGGGGGCGACATTGATGGCCAGCCCCTTTTCCAGGGCGCGCCGATAGCCTTCCCAGTCCTCCCAGGTCCAGTCGAAGGCGAGTGTGAAGGCCTCGGGCGGTAGTTCCTCGATCTGCTGGAACATGCCGATCACCGCCGGCCGGTCACCGGCCCGCAGGGGCGCCATGGACAGCGAGCAGTTGCCCGGGATGATGGAGGTGACGCCATGCTCCAGGCTGGGCTTGGCCGCCCCGTCCCACAAGAGCTGGACATCGAAATGGGTGTGCGGGTCGATGAAGCCGGGCGCCACGGCCTTGCCGCCGGCGTCCATCTCCGCCCGCGCCTGGCCCTCCACCTTCGGCCCCAGGGCGGCGATCCTGCCGTCCTTCACCGCCACTTCGCCGGCGAAGGCGGGCGCCCCCGTGCCGTCCACCACCCGCGCATTGCGGATCACCAGGTCGTACATGCCGCGCCTCCCGTGCCTGCCCATATACTCGACCGCGAAACCCCGCCCGGGCAAGCCCTTCCTCCCGGCGTGTCCAGACGGCGGCTCCGCAGACCCCCTCACCGACCTTCGGTCGGAGCTCCCCCTTGGGGGAGCAATTGAGAGTTAGCGCGCCAGGCCCGCGATCACCCGCCGCCAGGGCTGGCCGGCCAGCTCCGCCGCCGAGGCCGCGCCACAGGCGGCCAGGGCCTCGAAGCCGGCTTCGGAATCCAGCACCACCGGCGCCACCACGCCGTTCTCGAAGCGTACGGTCAGGGTCAGCTCGGCCTCGCCGTCGTGCCCGGCCGTGACCTCGGCCCCCAGCACCACAGCCTCGCCGGACACCGTCTCCCCGCTCACGACAGCGGCGGCTCGACAAACACCACGTCGCCGCCCAGCAACAGGCCGCGCGGCTTGCGCATGGCGAAGATGTGCAGGTTCCAGCCCCGGATGCGATCCATCGCCTCGTCCAGCGCCACGCCCGGCAGGGCCCGCGCCGCCAGGGCCTCCAGGGTCTCGTCCGGCTCCGGCGTGACAAACCGCCTCTGCACCGTCAGCGTCATGCGCGGGCCTCCTGTGGGTGGAATGAGGCGCGAAGTCTGTCACGGCGGGGCGGAGGGGGGAAGTGGGCGATCAGGGCGCCCTGCGGCCGGAAACGTCGGAGGGGCCGGGCTCGGCGGTTTGATCCGCCGGGCCCGGCCCCCCTTGCGCTCCGCGGGGAGGCGAACGGCCCTCGCGCGGAGGGCCGGGGCGCACTCAGGGCGACAGCGGCAGCCGCAGTTGGGCCGCGCCCAGCCGCACCTGGCCCGACAGGGGCGGCGTCACCGACCGGAAGGCCGGCAGCGAAGCCCCGGCGATGAGCAGGCCCGGCGCGCTGCCGGCGTCGAACTCATAGGCCAGTCCCGAGAAGTTCACCGTGACAGAGCCTGCACCGCCCAGCACGACGACGGTTTCGCGCAGCAGTCGCACCTCGCCATCGGGGCGCCGATCGACAAGCTTGACGACGATGTCGCCGCCGCCGGACTCGAGCACCTGCAGGGTGGCGCTGGCCGAGCCCGTCATCAGGGCCTTTTTGTCCAGCGGGGCGCCGGGCAGCTCCACCACATCGGCGCGCGCCAACAGGGGCTGTTGGTCCTCCATGCCAGAGGGCAACCTCAGGTGACTGCCGCCGAGGCTGGGAGCCGGCCGGGTCGGATCGATCGTCAGCGTCTTCGACGGCGCCGCCAGCTGGCGGGTCTGCACGACGGCGGCGGCGGGGGGCCAGGTGGCTGAGGTCCGCAGCCCGGCCTCCGGCTTGCCGGCGACCCGGTACTGGACGGTGGGCCACCCCGCGACGCCGTTGTTGGAGCCCTTCAGCCAGTAATCGAACCAGTCGAACATCGGTCGCGAGGGCCAAAGCTCCGGGTCGTCGACGTCATAGTGGGTTCCGTCCAGCACGATCAGCTTCTGATTGCCGCGCGCCGCCTGCATGCGCCCGTAGGACTTGAAGGCGCTCTCCTGGAAGAAGTCGTGCCACAACGAGACGTGCAGCGTCGGCGCGGTGATGCGGTCGGTGACATCCTGCGCGGCGCGCGAGGAGGCGGTGCTTCCCGCGGCGAGCAGGGCGCCCCAGCGCGGCTGCAGCTGGCTGACGATGGGGAAGTCGGACGTGATGGCCCGTGTCCACCAGCTGGAAGCGCTGGGATCGCCCTCTATGACGGCTTCGGTCATCTCCTCAAGCGCCTCGTTCGCCGCTTCCTGGAGCTCAAGGATTTTTTGCGGCGTCAGGCCCAGCCGGGCGTCGTGGTCCTTGCTGTTCTCGGTGGACTGATCCAGCACCCAGGGCAACAGAGCCTCCCACTTGATCCGCCCCTCCGGGAAGATCACGCCGCCGACAAAGTCGGGCGAGGTCGCCTGCGCATAGACCGCCCGCACAGACGCCCGGCCGGAGGCGGCGGCCTGCAGGGAGACGTTCCCGCTGGCGGAGTCGCCGAACACGCCGATCTTCCCGTTGGACCAGGGTTGCTTCTCGACCCAGCGGAGGAGGGCGTCGCCGTCCGCCACCTCGTTGAGGAAGAGGCTGAAGAGGCCGTCGGACTCATAGCGGCCGCGCACGAACTGGACCACCAGCGCATAGCCGCGGTCGGTCGCCTCGGTCCAGCCCACGTCCGTCTCCTTGGCCTCGATCTCGGCGTTCGGGTGGTCTTCGGGAAAGCCGCTTACGGGGGTGATCGGCAGTTCGTAGGGCGTGCGCATGACCAGCACGGGAAAGGGCCCGGCGCCCTCCTTCGGCAGGTAGACATAGGTCGCCAGGTTGGTGCCGTCGGCGCCCTTCACCTTGTACTCAAGAACCCGATGGCCAGCCGCCGCCTTGCGGAACTGTTCCACCCCGACAACATCGGCATCGGGTTTGGACGCACTGACCGAACCGCCGCCGCCACACGCCGCCAACAGCAGTCCCAGACACGCTGCAAGCCAGACCCCTATCTTCATCTCTGATCTCCTAGCCGGAAGTCGCCGCTGCATCGGGCGACAGGCCCGTTCGGCGTGCGGGAAAGCTAGGAAGGGCCCCAGACCGCGTCGACACGCGATGCACAGGCGGCGGGCGGCGCCCCGGAAATCCTGCACGAACGGTCTGCGCACTGAACGAACGGCGGCGATCCGGCGGGTCCGACTTCACGAATGGCAGGCGATGAGCCCGCGCGCGCGCCGGAGGCTCCGGTCAGGGCGGCCCGAGAGGCTGCACGGGATGACCTCGCTGCAGGCGCTCATGCCCAAGACACTGGCCACCCCTGGGTCAAAGACATGCCCGCATGAAACATGGTTGCTCCGTCCCGGGGCGCTACTCCGGTCCACCTCTCCCAGTGAAGAGGAATTGGGGGGCCAGATGAGGAGGTCAGTCGGAGGCTAGCTCCGGTAGTCCCCGTTGATCGCCACGTACTGCTTGGTCAAATCGCAGGTCCAGATGGTCGCCGAACCCCGTCCGACGCCGACGTCGACGCTGACCTCCAGCTCGTCCTTCTTCATGTACGCGCTCATCTTCGCCTCGTCGTAGGTCGGCGCGATGAGGCCGTCCTGTGCGGCGACCAGGGGGCCGAACTGGACCTTGAGGCGCGTCCGGTCGATGGGCTCGTCCGCCCGGCCAACCGCCATGACGATCCGACCCCAGTTGGCGTCCTCGCCGGCGAAGGCGGTCTTGACCAGGGGGCTCTCGGCGATGGTCCGGGCGATCTTGCGCGCCGAGGCGGGGCTTTCGGCGCCGGAGACATTGATGCGCACGAACTTGGTCGCCCCCTCCCCGTCCCGCACCAACTGCAGGGCCAGGTCCAGCAGGACCGCCTCGAGCTTCTCCCGGAAGTCCGCGAGACGCCGGTCGCCCGCGCGGCTGATGCGCGGGGCCTCGGACTGGCCGGTGGCGAACAGGAGGAGGGTGTCGTTGGTCGAGCGGTCGCCGTCCACCGTCACGCAGTTGAAGGTGGAGCGCGTGTAGAGGCTGGCCAGGGTCTGCAGGGCCTTGGGGGCGATGTCGGCGTCGGTGGCGACGAAGGCCAGCATTGTGGCCATGTCCGGCGCGATCATGCCCGAGCCCTTGCAAATGCCAGCGATCCGAACCGTCTTGCCGTCGATCTCGGCCTCGGCGAAGGCGCCCTTGGGGAAGGTGTCGGTGGTCATGATGGCCCGCGCTCCACCGGCCCAGCCGTCGGCTACGAGGGCCGTCTCGACCTCGGGCAGGCGTTGGACGATCTTGGCGTCGTCCAGCAGCACGCCGATCACCCCCGTCGAAGCCAGCATGACGTCGCGCTGGCGGCAGTCGAACCGCTTGGCCACCGCCGAGGCGACCCGCCGGGCGGCGTCCGCCCCGGGCTTGCCCGTGAAGGCGTTGGCGCAGCCGGCGTTGACCACCAGGGCCCTGGCGTCCTCGCCCTGGGACTGGGCCAGGGCCCGCTGGCACCAGTCCACCGGCGCTGAGCCCACGGCATGGCGGGTGAAGACGCCGGCGACGCTCGTGCCCTCGGCGAAGCGCATGACCAGCAGGTCCTCGCGTTCGGACTTGTAAAAGCCGGCCCGGCCCGTGGCGATCTCAACCCCATCGATAGGCGGGATGTGCGGGAAGGGAACCGCCAGAGGCGAGACCGGCAGGGCGCCCTTGGCCGGCGCGACAGGGGCGTCCGCCGGCTTGTCAAAGGCCCGCGACTGGCGGTCAGCCCGCAGCAGGGCGGCGCGCTTGAGGGCGGAGGCCAGCGGGTCCAGGGCGCGTTCCAGGGTCTGGCCCACAGCCTCCACGGGCTTGGGAGCGGCGCGGCGGCGCGTGGACCCGGACTCCGGCGGCGTCGGCTTGCGGCTCATGGCGGGGTCCCCTCCGTCTTGCCTTGAGGTTTGTCTTGCGGCGCAGGCGTTCCCGAAGCCGGCTCCCGGGGCTGTCCGGGCACATCCGGCGTGGTCGTCAGGAAGGTCTGCACCTTGGCCTGACCGCGCAGCTTTTCCAGGAGGTCCCGGACCTGGTCGTAAGTCAGGAAGCGGACGATCTGCGGACGCGCCGCCTCAAGTGTGATGGGCTGCTCCGGCCGGCGGTCCTCGACCTTGACCAGGGCCCAGCCGCCCTCGACCGGGAAGGGGCCCAGGGTCTGGCCCGTCTTGGCGGATTTCAGGACCGCCTCGTAAGAGTCGGGCATGATGTCGGCGGTGAAATATCCCAGGTCTCCTCCGTTGAAACGTGTCGCCGCGTCCAGCGATCTCTCCATCGCCAGGGCCTCGAAGGATCCGCCCGAGCCCAGCAGCTTGCGGATCGCGTCCGCCTCGGCCTGGGTGGCCACGACGATCTGGCGAGCCCGGATCTCCTCGGTCTGGCGGGAGAGCCGGACCTGCTCCTGGTAGAGGCTGCGGATGGCGGACTCGCTGATGGCGCCCGTCACGGTAGTGTCCACCACAAGGTCCGCGAGGATCCGCTCCCGGGCGGCGGCGAGCCGCCTCTGGACAGCGGGGTCCCGGTCCAGCTTGCGTTTGGACGCCTCGGCCGCCAGCAGGCGACGATCGATCACCTCATCGGTGGTGCGCCTGAATTGCTCAGACGCCGGGTCCAGAGGCTCGCCCTCGCCGATCAGGCCTTGGGCGACAGCCTCGCGCTTGACGTCGGAGGTCCAGACGGGAACGCCATTTACCCGGGCCACCACCACGTCTCCGGCCTCAGGGGGTGAGTCCGAACGCTCGCGGCCCTGGCAGCCGGCAAGCCCGAGCCAGACAACCGCCAGCATGCCCGCGAGGAGTCGGAGGGACCGATGGGGGGAGACGACCTGTGTCATTCCGTCGGAAATCCTTGCCCGAGCCAACCGGATATTGTCCCTAGACCTTCCGCCGCGACCTGCAAAGTGCGCTGGTGACCGACCCGGTCCGGGTGCGCCGCGTTGACAGGCAAGGGGGGGCTGCTTAAGTCACCCGCACCCCGGAGGAAGCGGGTTTTCCGGGTTCCCGGCAGGCCTCGTCCAAGCGCCGCCCCCTCATCCCGTACAGGTCCGGATTCATCCCTTGAGCATCTTCCAGCGTCTCTTTGGCTCGTCGAGTGACCGCAAGGTCAAGGCCATGATGGCCCGGGTGGCCCGGATCAACAGCCTCGAGCCTGCAATCCAGGCGCTGAGCGACGAGGCCCTGCGCGCCAAGACCGCGGAGTTTCGTGAGCGCCTCGGCCGGGGCGAGACCCTGGATCAGATGCTGGAGGAGGCCTTCGCCGTCGTCCGCGAAGCCTCGCGGCGCGTCCTTGGTCAGCGCCACTTTGATGTCCAGCTTGTCGGCGGCATCGTTCTGCACCAAGGCGGCATTGCCGAGATGCGCACCGGCGAGGGCAAGACCCTCGTCGCCACCGCCCCGGTCTACCTGAACGCCCTGCCCGGTGAAGGCGTCCACGTCATCACGGTCAACGACTACCTGGCCCAATTGCACGGCGACTGGATGGGCCAGGTCTACAGGTTCCTTGGCCTTTCCGTGGGCGTCATCGTCCATGGCCTGAGCCAGGGCCAGCGCAAGGCCGCCTACGCCTCGGACATTACCTACGGCACCAACAACGAGTTCGGCTTCGACTACCTGCGCGACAATCTCGTCTACGAGATGGATGAGATGGTGCAGCGGGGGCACAACTTCGTCATCGTCGATGAGGTGGACTCCATCCTGATCGACGAGGCCCGCACCCCTCTGATCATCTCCGGGCCCACCGAGGACCGGTCCGACTTCTACCGGACCGTGGACGCCCTGGTGAAAGAGCTGATCAAGGACCGCTCGACCTTCGACCATGACGAGAAACAGAGGCAGGTCATCCTGACCGAGGACGGCGCCGAGACCGTCGAGGAAATGCTCCGGGCGGGCGGGCACCTGGAAGAGGATACCACCGGCCTCTACGACGCGGCCAATGTGTCCGTGGTCCACCACGTGAACCAGGCCCTGAAGGCGAACGTCCTCTACACCCGCGAGAAGGACTATATCGTCCGCAGCGGCGAGGTGATCCTGATCGACGAGTTTACCGGCCGAATGATGCAGGGCCGCCGCCTGTCCGAAGGCCTGCACCAGGCCATCGAGGCCAAGGAAGGCGCCCACGTCCAACCCGAGAACCAGACCCTGGCCTCGGTGACCATCCAGAACTATTTCCGCCTCTACCGGAAGCTCTCGGGCATGACGGGTACGGCCGCCACCGAGGCCCAGGAATTCGCGGACATCTACAAGATGGACGTGATGGAGATCCCGACCAATCGTCCCGTCGCCCGGATTGACGACGACGATGAGGTCTACCGGACCGAGGACGAGAAGAACCGCGCCATCCTCAGGCAGATCGAGGACTGCTACACCCGGGGCCAGCCCATCCTGGTGGGCACGGTCTCGATCGAGAAGTCCGAGGCCCTTTCCACCCTTCTTCACGCCTACGCGTTCGAGGCGGGTGGAAAGATCCAGAAGGGGATCCCGCACAACGTCCTCAACGCCCGCTATCACGAGCAGGAGGCGATGATCGTCGCCGACGCCGGCATTCCCGGGGCCGTGACCATCGCCACCAACATGGCCGGCCGGGGAACGGACATCCAGCTCGGTGGTAACATCGACATGCGGGTCCTGCGCTGGCAGGACGAGCAGCGCGGGCTTGGCATCGAGGTCTCGCCCGAGCAGGTGATCGCCCGCAAGGCCGAGCTCGAGTCCGAGATCGCCGGCCTGAAGGCCCAGGCCCTGGCCGCCGGCGGCCTCTTCGTGCTGGGCACGGAGCGCCATGAGAGCCGGCGCATCGACAACCAGCTGCGCGGCCGGACCGGCCGGCAGGGCGACCCGGGCCGGTCCAAATTCTTCCTGTCCTGCGAGGACGACCTCCTGCGCATCTTCGCTGGCGAGCGTCTGGACGCCATCATGCGCACCTTCGGCGTGCAGGACGGCGAGGCCATCACCCACAAGTGGCTGAACAACGCCATCGCCACCGCCCAGAAGCGCGTCGAGGCCCGCAACTACGAAATCCGCAAGAACCTCCTGAAGTATGACGACGTGGTCAACGACCAGCGCAAGGCGGTTTTCGAGCAGCGGGCCGAGTTCATGGCCGACGATGACCTCTCGGATGTGGTGTCTGAGATGCGCCGCGACACTGTCGCGGACTTCGTCCGTCGGCACCTGCCGCCAAAGGCCTATGCCGAGCAGTGGGATATCGAGGGCCTGACCGAACAGTCTCGCTCCGTCCTCGGCCTCGATGTCCCCGTTGCTCAATGGGCGGCGGAGGAGGGCATCGCCAACGAGGAGATCGAAGAGCGGCTGCTTGAGGCCTGTGACGCGAGGGTCCGGGAGCGGGAAGCGTTGATAAGCCCCGCCCAGATGCGGACGATCGAGAAGAGCTTCCTCCTGCAGACGGTCGACCTGCAGTGGCGCGAGCATCTCACCCAGCTGGACCACCTGCGCAACGTGATCGGCCTGCGCGGCTACGGCCAGCGGGACCCGCTGAACGAGTACAAGACCGAGGCCTTCTCACTCTTTGAGAGACTTCTGGTGGACCTTCGCCACAATGTCACCCGCTGGCACATGACGGTGGAGTTCCAGTTCGCCGATCCCGAGCCGCGGCCCGCCGCCTTCCAGGAGATCCACCTCGACCCCCTGACCGGTGAAAACGCTGCCCGCATGGGCGTCCTTCCCGATGGCCTGTCGGTGGATCAGAGACAGGCCCTGCCTCTCTCCGCCCTGCCCGAGGGCTGGCAACAGACAGGCCGTAACGCCCCCTGCCCTTGCGGGTCCGGCAAGAAGTTCAAGCACTGTCACGGGGCGCTGATCTGAGCCGGCGGGCGGGGCCTCAGGACGGCGACGGGCCGCTTCCGAGCGCCGCTTCATAGATTTCCGGCCGAAAACCCAGGACCCGGCGGTCACCCAGGTCCAGCAGGGGCCGTTTGATCATCGACGGCTGAGCGATCATGAGGGCGATGGCCCCGGCGGCGTCCAGGCCCGTCCGGTCCGCCTCCGGCAGCTTGCGGAAGGTGGTTCCGGCCCGGTTCAGCACCTTCTCCCAGCCGAACTCATCGACCCAGGCGGCGAGGCGGCCGGCGTCGATCCCCGCCGTCTTGTAGTCATGGAAGTCGTAGGCCACGCCCCGGTCAGCCAGCCAGGCGCGGGCCCTGGCCACCGTGTCGCAGGCCTTGATGCCGTAGAGGGTCGCGGGCATGGGAGGCTCCTCAGCCTGTGGTCACGAAGGTCTCGGACTCGATCATCCACTGTCCTGTGACCTTCCGCCAGACGGCGAGGTAGGGGCCGGACTGGGGCGGGGCGTCCTTCCAGCTGGCGGTCCAGCGGCCGTGCTCGGCGGCGCGATCGCCTCCGGCGTCCACCTCGATGCGCTCAGGGGTGCGGACATATCCGCCGAAACCGGGGTCTGCGAACTGGCCGGCGAAGGCGGAGAGGATGGCCTCGCGGCCCGTGATGACCGAGCCGTCGCCGGCGATCACCACCGCCGCCGGAAGGAAGACCGGCCCAAGCCGCGCGGCCTCCCGCCCGGCGATGAACCGGTTGGTCAGCCGCCGCCGGGCCTGGATGGCGTCCGCAGGATCGATCACGCCCGGGCGCAGCGCCCTAGTAGGCCGTCCAGCCGCCGTCTGTGGCGTAGGTGCCGCCAGTGAAGTTGGACGCCTCCGGCGAGAGCAGGAACAGCATCATGGAGACCTGCTCGCCCACCGTCGACGGCCGCTTGTTGGAGTCCGTGTAGGACAGGAGGCTGTCGATCTTCAGCCGGCCCATGGTCGGGCCCTTCTGGTCCTTCATGGACGCGGCCACCAGGATGCCGGCGCGCTCCACCATGGGGGTGTCCGTGGCCGCCATGTTCACCGAGTTCACCCGGATGCCATAGGGCGCATAGTCGATGGCGGCGTTACGGGTCAGGCCGGTGACGGCGTGCTTGCTGGCCACGTAGGCCGGATTACCGGAGAGGCCCGTCAAGCCGGCGATGGAGCCGACATTGACAATGGCGCCGCCTCGGCCCTGAGCCATGAGCTGGCGCAGTTCGGAACGCATGCTGCGGAAGACGCCCGCGGTGTTGATCCTCACCACGGTGTCGAAGTACTCGTCCGACGCCTCGTGGATGGGGGCGAAGACCAGCTTCTTCTGGCGGGCGTAGTCCGGCGCTTCGCCAGAAAAGACGCCGTCCATCACGCCGGCATTGTTCAGCGCCAGGTCCAGGCCTCCGAACGTGGACACCGCAGCCCGGACCATGGCGTCGCAGACGGCGGTTTCAGAGACGTCGCCGTAAACGAAGACGGCCTTGCCGCCCGCCGCCTTGATGCCGTCGATGACCTCCTGGCCCTGGTCCTTGATCCAGTCCACGCCGACGATGTTGGCGCCTTCCTTGGCGGCGCGGATGGCCGCCGCTGCGCCCAGGCCCCGGGCGCAGCCGGTCACGATCAGGGTCTTGCCCTTGAACCGGTCGGGGATGACGTACTCCGGATCGACGGGCGTCATGTCCTTGACCCCGATGCCCTTGGCGCCCTTCGGGCCCACCTGGGCGGCGGCGGGCGGGGCGCTCGCCGCAGCGGTCGCGGCGGCGCCGGCGATTGCAATGCCCTTCAAGAGGTCACGACGTTCCATCTGATCATTTCCTTTGAATGGCGCGGCAGGAAGTCCGGCGCCCCCTGGCGGCGACTATTGTTTGACCTCACGGCAATCTCAAGGTGCATCTTGGGTGCGCCCGCCCCGCCTGACGAATGGACCGACCCGTGACACACACACCCCTGACTCTCACCGGCCTCGTGCGCCGGATCGCTGCTGTCTTTGGCCTGTCCCTGGCCCTCTGGGTCCTTCCCGTGACGGCTCCGGCATGGGCTCAGTCGGTCAGCGGAGCCGATCCTCTGAACGGGGCGGCGATCGAGTCGATCCAGGTGGTGGTCATCAATCCCGGGCCTGACGCCGCCGTCGCGGACCGGATCGCGGACTCTGTGCGGCGGTCCCTGGCCCTCTTTCCCGGGGCGAGATTCTCGAGGGAGACCTTCGCCCTCCAGCTGGCGCAGGCCCGTCGGACGCCGGAGGTGGCCGGCCTCGACTATGACGTCAGTCTTGGCGTCGCCGGCGGGGTGAACCTGACGGTGCAGGTGACCCTGGGCGATGGGGCCGCCACCCGCGAGGGGCGCGGGCGACTGGCCGGGGACGCCGCGGCGGGGTCCCTGCTCCTGGACCAAAACGGGACCTACCTGGTCGGAAAGTTCGACGCCCTTGGCCTTTACTACGCCAACAACAACTCCTGGTACGGCCAGCCCGGCCCCCTGCTGGCGGGCAACCCGCTCGTCCAGGGCCAGCCCTCCGGCGCCGGATACCGCGACTGGGCGGAAGGGTATATCCACTACGGCGTCTACGGCATCACCCCGCTTTCCAGGCAGGTCTACGTCTATGGGGGGTTGAGCGCGATCACCGCAGGATCGAGCGGGGACGAGCTGTTCAGCAGCAAGACCCGAACCCATACCGGCGTCGAGGACGCCTATGTCGGCATCGTCGGCGGATCGACGGATGCGGCTGGCAATCGCCTGGTGGTCAACCTCTCTGCGGGACGCCAGAAGTTTTCCCTGGCGGGCGCCTTCCTGATCGCCAACACTGCGGCCAACGGACACGACCGGGCGGCCCTCCAGGCCAATGCGCGTTGGGCCGCCGACAACCTCGTCCTGGCGCAGCTGGCCTATAACCGCCTGAAGCTGGAGGTCTTCCACCTTGATCCGGACGAGCTGCCGATCCTGGACTCCGGGACGCGGCTTGCGGGGGCGAACATCGAGTTCCGCCCGGACCCGGACTGGCTCGTCGCCGCGAGCTATGTCACGGCCACGGAGTCACGGTCGGCGTACTATGGTCCGGCAGGGACCCCTGTCGGGACCCGCAAGGGCCTGAAGGTCTATGACGCCCGGTTCAGCTACGCTCCGTCGGGGCCTGGACTGTTCGGGGGGGCCGAGTTCGCCCTGCAGGAGAACGAAGACTTCCCCATGCGGGCCCGGGCCGGTTGGGCCGAGATCGGTTACCGCCTGCCTGCCGCACCCTGGGCGCCCTCGGTCAGCTACCGGTACTCTTACTTCTCCGGGGATGATCCAGCCACCTCGACCTTTGAACGCTGGGACCCCCTGTTCTCGGGTGGCAATGGCGAGCAGTGGGTCCAGGGCGCCAACCACTTCAAGGTGGTTCAGGACAGCAATGTCATCGCCCACCGCCTGCAGGCGCGGCTGAAGCCCGATCCCCGGATCGAGATCGTGCCCCAGTTCTGGGTCTTCCGTGCCGCTGAGACGAACAATATCGGCGGGAACCCCGCCTTATCCTCTCTGTCCAGCCGGGATTACGGAACGGAGGCCAACATCACGGGCAAGTGGTTTGTCTCGCGCAAGGTCTATGTCCACGGACATATCGCCTACACCCAGCCCGGAGATGCGGTGAAGCAGGCCCTGACCACCAAGCCCGATGGCTGGCTCAGCCTGCTCCTCTTCGTGCGCTACGCCTACTGAGGCAGGCGGCGCGCTCCGTTCATTCCCTTCGCCCCCCCCTCAGGTCCTGATCGGCTCCACCACCACTGTGCCCGCCTTGGTCCCGGACTCCACCTGCTCGTGGGCGGCGGCGCAGTCCTTCAGGGCGTGGCGGCCGGCGACCGGCAGGATCCGGGCGCCTGTGGAAATCCACTGCAGGATGTCGGCCTGGGCCCGGCGTCGGGCCTCGTGGGGACTGATGGGCAGGTAGACCCCGTGGACGTTCAGGTTCAGGCGCATCAGGTCTCCGGCGGGGACGACGGGCCGGGTCTCGCCCTTGGTGGCGTAGAAGGCGATGGCGCCGTTCACCTTCACGCAGGCCAGGGTCACGGCAAGGTTCCCGCCAAAGTCCACATCGACCACATGGTCCGCGCCGGCCCCGCCGGTGAAGTCGCGGACCCGGGCGACCACGTCCTGCGAACGGTAGTTTACGACGAGGTCGGCGCCGGCCTCCCGCGCCCGGGCGGCCTTGGCCTCGCTGCTGACGGTGGCGATGACGGTGGCTCCCGCCCACTTGGCCAGCTGGACGGCGTAGAGGCCCACCGCCCCCGCCCCGCCCGTGACCAGCACCGTCCGGCCCTGAACCGGCCCGGCGACGAAGAGGCTGCGGTGAGCGGTCATGCACGGAATGCCAAGCGTCGCGCCCTCAGCGAAGGATACGGCGTCGGGAAGGGGGGTGACGAGGTCGGCGTCGAGCTCAATGAATTCCGCCGCGGAGCCGAAGGCCCGGCCGTTCCTCTGGCCGTTATAGAACCAGACCCGGCGGCCGACCCACCCGGGCGACGTCTCCGGACCCACCGCCTCCACCACCCCGGCGCCGTCGCTGTTGGGGATGATGCGCGGATAGGCCATGGGCGCGGGACCCGCCCGCATGCCGGCGTCGGAGGGGTTGACCCCCGAGGCGTGGATACGGATCAGCACCTGCCCCCGTCCGGGCGTCGGCGTGGGGACCTCGCCATACTCCAGGACCTCCCGCGCCGGGCCCGTGGCCTCATACCAGACCGCTTTCATGTCGCAGGCGCCCTCACCAGATCGGGTTCAGTCCAGCCTAGACCAGGGCCGGATCCCAAGCGAGCCCCGGGGCTGGCGTCCTGTGGGGAGATGAATGCTATACCGGCTCCCGAGGCCGCCCAAGACGGCCCGACCGTGGGAAGGAAACCCGATGCCCAAGCGCCTTCTGATCGCCAATCGCGGCGAAATCGCCATCCGGATCGCCCGGACCGCCGCCGACCTCAGGGTGGAGACCGTCGCGGTCCATGCCGACGACGACGCGGCCTCGCTCCATGTTCGGGCGGCCGACAAGGCGGTTGACCTCCGCAAGACAGGGGTCCCTGCCTACCTGGATATTGGGGGCCTTGTCGCAGCGGCCAGGGCGGCGGAATGCGACGCCGTCCATCCGGGCTATGGATTCCTCAGCGAGAACGCCGGATTCGCCGAGGCCTGCGAGGCGACGGGGCTGATCTTCGTAGGCCCCAGGCCCGAAAGCCTGCGCGTCTTTGGCGACAAGGCTGCGGCCCGGGCGCTGGCGGAGTCCTGCGGGGTTCCCCTGCTCGCCGGGATCAGCCGACCGGTCACCCTGGACGAGGCCCAGGCCTTCCTCGCGTCCCTCGGCGCCGGGGGTGCGGTGATGCTGAAGGCGGTGGCCGGCGGCGGCGGGCGCGGCATGCGCCCCGTCAGCGACCCGGCGGACCTTGCCGCCGCCTTCGAGCGGGCGACCTCGGAGGCGAAGACCGCCTTCGGCTCCGGCGACCTCTATGTGGAGGAGCTGATGCCCCGGGCTCGGCACGTCGAGGTCCAGATCCTGGGCGATGGCGAAGGCGGGGTCATCCACCTGTGGGACCGCGAGTGCTCGCTGCAGCGCCAGCGTCAGAAGGTGATCGAGATCGCTCCCGCCTTTGGCCTGCCGGAAGCCCTGCGCCAGGGAATGTTGGCGGCGGCCGTCGCCCTCGGCCAGGCGGCGGGATACCGGGGCCTGGGGACCATCGAGTTCCTGGTGGACGCCCGGCCGGGGGCGCCGCCCCGCTTCGCCTTCATCGAGGCCAACGCCCGCCTGCAGGTGGAGCACACGGTGACAGAGATGGTCCTCGGCCTGGACCTGGTGGAGCTGCAGCTGCGCATTGCCGACGGCGCCCGGCTGGCGGACCTGGGGCTTGCCGAGGGCGCCCCTGCGCCCCAGGGGGCGGCGGTCCAGGCGCGGGTCAACCTCGAGACCATGACGCCCGACGGCGGCTCGCGGCCCTCGGGCGGCGTCCTCAGCGCCTACGATCCGCCCTCGGGGCCCGGGGTCCGGGTCGATGGCTACGGCTATGCCGGCTACGCCACCTCGGCGCGCTACGACTCCCTGCTGGCCAAGGTCATCACCCACGGCCGTGACCTGGCGGCGGCCACGGCACGGGCCCGGCGCGCCCTGTCGGAGTTCAAGATCGGCGGGGTGAAGACCAATATCGACTTTCTGGACGCCCTGCTGGCCAGCGACGCCCTGCCGGCGGGGACCCTGCACACGCGCTATGTGGAGGAACACGCGGCGGACCTGCTGGCCGCCGAGGCGGGGCGGGCGCGCTACTTCGAGCCGGCCGGCGGCTCGGTGCGCAAGGCGGGGGCCAAGATCGACCTGGTCGATCCCCTGGCGGTCCTGTCCGTGAAGCCGGGCGACGGCGGCGCGGGGCCGGCGCCCGACCTCGCCGCCCCCCGAGAGGCCGCGCAAGGGCCCGCCGGAACCGTGGCGGTCCTGACCCCCCTCCAGGGGCTGGTCCTCAGCCTCTCCGCCGCTGTGGGCGACACCGTCCGCGCCGGCCAGCCCGTGGCGGTGATGGAGGCCCTGAAGATGGAGCACGTGATCGTCTCCGAGGTCTCTGGCGTGGTCCGCGAGGTCACGCTGGAGCCCGGCGACACGGTCTTCGAGGACACCCCTCTCCTGTTCGTGGAGCCCGCCGAGGTGGAGGGCGACTATGTCGGCGCCCGGGCCCCGGACCCGGACGAGATCCGCCCCGACCTCGCCGAGGTCCAGCGCCTGCACTTCCTGGCCAGCGACGCCGGGCGGCCCCAGGCCGTGGGCCGCAGACGGGCCCAGAACCGTCGCACGGCCCGGGAGAACGTGGCCGACCTCTGCGATCCGGACAGCTTCATCGAGTACGGCCCCCTGGTCACCGCCGGCCGGATGCGTTCGGACACCCAGGAGGTGCTTGAGGAGCGGCTTGTGCGCACCTCGGCCGACGGCATGGTGATCGGGGTCGGGCAGGTGAACGGCGACCTCTTCGGTCCCGAGGCCGCCCGCTGCGCCGTTGTGGCCTACGACTACACGGTTCTGGCCGGGACCCAGGGGACCAAGAGCCACCAGAAGACCGACCGGATGCTCCGCGTCGCCCAGCACAGCCAGCTGCCGGTGGTGCTCTTTTCCGAGGGTGGCGGCGGCCGCACGGGCGGAGGCTCTGGCCCGCCCATCGGCTCGTCCGGGGTCACCTCCCTGGGCGGCCTGTCGACCCGGACCTGGCGGGAGCTGGGCAAGCTGTCCGGGCTCGTGCCCATCATCGGGATCAACTCCGGCTACTGCTTCGCTGGCAATGTGGTGCTTCTGGGCGCCTGCGACGTCATCATCGCCACCAAGGATTCCTCGATGGGGATCGGCGGCCCGGCCATGATCGAGGGCGGCGGCCTCGGCGCCTATTCCCCCGACGAGGTGGGGCCGGTCTCCATCCAGGAGCCGAATGGGGTCATCGACCTGCTGGCCGAGGACGAGGTCGAGGCCGTCGCCCTGGCCAAGACCTACCTGTCCTACTTCCAGGGGTCCGTTTCAGGCTGGACCGCCCACGACCAGAGGCCCCTGCGGCACATCGTGCCGGAGAACCGCCGGGCGGTCTACGACATCCGCAAGGTCATCGAGACCCTGGCCGACGTGGGCTCCATGCTGGAGCTGAGGCCGCGCTGGGCGACCTCCATGATCACCGCCCTGATCCGCATCGAGGGCCGGACGGTCGGGGTGATCGCCAACAACTGCAACTCCACCTCCGGGGGCGCCATCGAGAGCGTCGGGGCCGACAAGGCCAGCCGGTTCATGCAGCTGTGCGACGCCTTCGACATTCCCCTCCTGTCCCTGATCGACACCCCCGGGAACATGGTGGGGCCCGAGGCCGAGAAGACCGCCCTGATCCGCCACTGCGCCCGGATGTACGTGGCCGGCGCCAACATCACGACCCCGGTCTTCAACATCGTCCTGCGCAAGGCCTATGGCCTGGGCGCCATCGCCATGGCGGCGGGCAGCTTCGACGAGACCTTCTTCTCGGTGGCCTGGCCCACAGGCGAGTTCGCCGGCATGGGGCTGGAAGGCCAGATCAAGCTGGGACGCCGGGGCGAGCTACAGGCCATCGAGGACATCCCGGCCCGGCGGGCCCTGTACGACAAGTGGGTGGCCGACGCCTACGACTGGGCGCGGGCGGTGAACGCCGGCACGGTCTTCGAGGTCGACGATGTCATCGACCCGGCCGACTCCCGCAGGTGGCTGGCCATGGGCCTGAAAGCCAATCCCCAGCCGGCGCGGGCCGGCAAGAAGCGGGCCTGGATCGACACCTGGTAGGGAAGCCTCCCCCGGAACGACAGAATCGGTCGCAGGTTTTCGCCCGAGGCCCGGCGGGACCTTGATCTCCGGCGTCCGGCGGGGACAGGGTCCGGCGTCCCGTCCACGGTCCGGAGCCCTCCATGCGCCTCGATAAGGCCACCGCCCTCCTCCACCTCGCCCGCCGCCTGGCGGCCTCTGCGGAGGGCCTCGCCCTGGAGGAAATCGCGGCGGAGTTCGGCGTCGACCGGCGCACGGCGGAGCGGATGCGGGACGCGGTGCGCGACCTCTTCCCGCAGATGGAGGAGATCCGCGAGGGCCGGGCCAAGCGCTTCCGGATTCCGGGCGGCCTGGACCCCTTCTTCGAGACCCCCACCGTGGAGGAACTGGCCGACCTCGCCCTCGCCTCGGAGGCGGCGCGCCAGGACGGCCTGCAGGGGCGCGCGGAGAACCTGGTCAGCCTGGCGGGCAAGGTGGAATCCCGCATCCGGCCGGGGCTGAGGGTGCGCTACGCCGCAGACGTGGAGGCTCTGGCCCTGACAGAGCGCATCGCCCTGCGTCCCGGTCCCCGGCCGGCCTGCGACCCCGAGGTGCTGAGACAGCTGAGGACCGCCCTGCTGGCCATGAGGCAGGTCCGCTTCGACTATTCGGCGCGGGGCGGCGCCGAGACCGTCCAGCGGACCGTGGACCCCTGTGGTCTTCTCTTCGGCTCGGTCTACTACCTCGTCGCCCGGCGGATCGGGGCCCCGGATCCCGTGCTGTGGCGACTGGACCGGATGGCCGGGGTGGAAGTGCTGGAGAGCCCCGCCCAGGTCCCCGAAAGCTTTGACATGGACGCCTTCGCCCGCCAGTCCTTCGGCGTCTTCCAGGAACCGGCGGAGGACATCGTTCTGCGCGTCCGGCCCGGCTCGGCCGACCTCGCCCGCTCCTTCCTCTTCCATCCCAGCCAGACCTTTGAGCCCCAGCCCGACGGCGGCCTCCTCCTGCGCCTTAGGACAGGGGGCCTGCTGGAACTCTGCTGGCACCTCTTCACATGGCGCGGCGAGATCGAGATCCTGGGCCCGGACCGGCTGAAGACGCTCATGGCGGAGGAGCTGGCCCGGTTCGCGGGCGCGTCCGCCCCGGTCTGAGCCGGCTTCAGGTCGAGGCCGACGGGCGGATCAGTCCTGGCAGGAAGAAGAGCGGCCAGACGAAGACAACCAGGTTCGGAAGGAACCAGGAGGGGTCGAACTCGCCCATCAGGGTCCAGTACGCCACGGCCATCCCGCCCGCCGTCGACCACAGCGCCAGCGAAACGGCGGCGAGGGTTCGCCACTCGCCCTGTCGCCGGGAGGCCAGGATGGCCCAGGCGCCGAATGCTGTCGCCGCCAGGTCCAGCGGGAAGAACGACCAGTTCCAGGCGACCAGGTGTCGATCATGATACCCGGAGAAGAGGTAGGCGTCGGGAACGTCCACGAGCCCCGAGAGGTAGGCGGCCGAGAGCGCCCAGTAGAGGGAGAAGACCCCATCGGTGATCACGATGCCCAGGGCGAGGGCCCGGCTCATCGGAACATCGCCCGCGCGCTTGAGCAGCACTTCCGTCACCGCTTCTCTCTCCTTGGCATATCGATCGTTATGTTTCCCTTTTGGCATCACGTATGTTATGCGTCAAGCCATGCCGAGACTTGTGGATCACGACGCCCGGAAACGGGAACTCCTCGACGCCAGCCTCGTCCTGGTGGCGTCAGAGGGCATCGAGGCCGCGACGCTTCGTCGCCTGGCCCGGGCCGCGGACTGCACGACGGGGGCCATCACCTATTATTTCGAGGGCCGGGACGCCCTTCTGGTGGCGATGCTGCGACGCGCCCACCAGACGACCGGGGCCCGCATGTTGCGGGCGGCGGGGAGAGGCGCCTCGCCGCGGGACCGCCTCTGGGGGGTGCTGATGGAGGCGCTCCCGCTCGATCCCGAACGGCTGGCGGAATGGCGGGTCTGGCTGGCGTTCTGGGGAGCTGCGGCGGGCAATCCCGCACTCGTCGAGGAGAACCTTGCCCGCTATGCGGAGTGGCGCGCCCTCCTTCAGACCCTCGTGCGCGACCTGGCGGGGACCCAAGCCGACCTCCCATTGAGGGTGGACGCCCTGATGGGTCTCATCGATGGCTTCGGGCTCCAGATCGCCCTCAGCAAGGGTCTGCAAAGCGAAGGCGCCTTGGCCCTCCGGCAGTCCGCCGAGAGGGTGCTGAAGGCGCAGGTGGATGCGCTGATGGACGTAGCAGATTAAGCCTACGGAGGTAGGGCTCGCCATCCGCCGCCGGAGACTTTAGGCCTGTGGCCATGACGACCCTTCACACCCTCGGCCAGCAGTCCCTCTTCGCCCTCGAGATGATGGCCGTGCTGGCCAGCGCCCTCTCTGGGGTGCTGGGCGCCTTGCGCCAGAGGATGGACCTGGTCGGAATCTGCGTCTGCGGCTTCCTGGCGGCCTTTGGCGGCGGGGTGCTGAGGGACATCCTGATCGACCGGCGCCCCTTCTTTTTCGTGGAGCATCAGGGGGTCCTCCTGGCGGTCCTCATCCTCAGCGCCGGCAGCGCCATCCTTGTCGGGCGCAGGGGCCTGGAGTCCGGTGAGCGGTGGCTGCGGATCCCGGACGCCATCGGGCTGGGCCTGTTCAGCGCCACAGGGGTCCACCTGTCCTGGATGGCCGGCCAGCCGCCCCTGGTGGCCATCCTGATGGGGGTCATCACCGGCAGTTTCGGGGGCGTCCTGCGCGACCTGATCTGCAATGAGATCCCGACCCTGTTCCGTGACCATCGCCCCTACGCCATCTGCGCGGCGGCCGGGGGGGCGACCTACGCCGCCGCCACGCTGCTCCACGCCCCCGCGGGCGTCGCGATCGCCGCCTGCGCCCTTGTCACCACGGGCCTTCGCATCCTCGCCTTGCAGCTCGACTGGAGGCTGCCGCCGACCGAGCCGGGCTGACGGCGGCGGGCTTGTCCACATCACGGCTCCGGGATAGCCTTCCGTCATCGGGACTTCGCAACCTCCCGGACAGGCCTCACCGCCCAAGCGTTGCCTTTCCCGTCCGCCCTGCGGCGGATGAAAGGGCGTGAGGAAATGATGTCGGACACCCTGCACCCCCCCGACTTCCGGGAGCTTGTCAGAACCTTCGCCCGCATTGGGTGCCTCAGCTTCGGAGGCCCTGCCGGTCAGATCGCCCTCATGCATCGCGAGATCGTGGAGGAGCGGCGCTGGCTGACCGAAGACCAGTTCCTGAACGCCCTCAACTTCTGCCACCTGCTTCCCGGGCCGGAGGCCCAGCAGCTGGCCACCTGGATCGGCTGGAAGCTGCACGGCGGGCGGGGCGGGCTGGCGGCGGGGCTCCTGTTCATCCTGCCCGGGGCCCTGGTGATCCTGGCCCTGACCCTGGCCTATGTGATGGCGGCCCAGGCGACCTGGTTCGCCGCCCTCTTTCTGGGGGTGAAGGCGGCGGTCCTCGCCATCGTCCTGCAGGCCCTGATCCGGATCGGCGGACGCGCCCTGGACACCCCCTTGAGGCAAGGGCTGGCGGGGGCGGCCTTCCTGGCCCTCTTCACCCTGGACCTGCCCTTTCCCTGGGTGGTCGGCATGGCGGCGGTGCTGGGCGCCCTCGTGGCGCGGCTGCGCCCCGGCTGGCTGGGAGTGTCGCCGCCTACCGATGTCGGCGCCCGGGCCGCCTCGCCCTGGGCGGCGTCGATCCGGAGCGTTCTCGTCTGGGGGCTGATCTGGGGCGCGCCCCTGGCGGCGGTCTTCCTGGCGGTCGGTCCCGACCATGTGCTCTGGAAGATCGGCGTCTTCTTCTCGCAGCTGGCGGTCGTGACCTTCGGCGGCGCCTACGCCGTACTGGCCTACATGGCCCAGGAGGCGGTCCAGGGGTTTGGCTGGCTCTCCACGCCGGAGATGGCCGACGGCCTCGGCCTGGCCGAGACCACGCCGGGCCCGCTGATCCTGGTGACCCAGTTCGTCGGCTTCCTCGCCGCCTTCCGGGCGCCCGAGCCCTTCACCCCCCTGGTGGCGGGCCTCCTGGGGGCAGGCCTGACCACCTGGGTGACCTTCGCCCCCTGCTTCCTGTGGATCTTCACCTTCGCGCCCTGGATCGAGCGGCTGCAGGCGTCGGTCTTCCTACGGGGGGCCCTGTCCGCCCTGACCGCGGCGGTGGTCGGCGCGATCGCGAGCCTGTCGCTCTGGTTCGCCATGCACGTCCTGTTCGCCCGGGTCGGAACCCTGCAGGCGGGCCCCCTCAGCCTTCCAATCCCCGCCGCGGAGAGCCTGGACGTCCGCGCCCTGGTGCTGGCGATCCTCGCACTGGTCCTGGTCTTCGGCGCCCGTTGGAGCGTCCTGAGGGTGCTGGCCGTCTGCGCCGGCGGGGGACTTCTCCTGTCGGCCTTCACCTGAGGCCCCCGCGCCGGGGGATGACAGGCTGGCCTCAATGGGCCTAGGACAGATGCGGCATGTCCCACGCCTTCACCCCTGCCTTCCGAGACCGCCTCGCCGGCGCCTGCGCGGCCTTCCCACGCATTGTCCACGACGGCGGTGACCTGAAGCGGGCGGCGGTGGCCCTGACCCTGACGGTGGCGGACGATGGATCGGGGCAGACCGCCTTCGTCCTGACCCGTCGCGCGGCCAGCCTGCGGGCCCACTCCGGCCAGTGGGCCCTGCCCGGCGGACGGCTGGACCCCGGCGAGACCCTCGAGGAGGCCGCCCTGAGGGAGCTTTCGGAGGAGGTCGGGCTGGACCTCCCGAAGAGCGAGATCCTCGGCCTCCTGGACGACTATCCCACCCGGTCAGGCTATGTGATCACCCCGGTGGTCGCCTGGCTCCGGGACCCGGCGGCCCTGCGCCCGAACCCGGCGGAGGTGGCCTCGACCCACCTGATCCGGCTCGACTACATCGCCGCCCCCGACGCCGTGGACTTCGAGACCATCCCCGAGAGCGACCGGCCGCTGATCCGGCTGAGGATTTCGGATGAGCACCAGATTCACGCGCCGACTGCGGCGGTCGTCTACCAGCTGCGGGAGCTCGTGGCCGGCCGCGTCACCCGGGTGACGGACCTGGAGCAACCGGTCTTCGCCTGGCGCTGACGGGGCTCAGGCCGTCAGGACAGCGACGCGCGCAAGTCTGGCCATCGGCGGCGCTCCCCAGGGTGAAGGACCTCTGTCGCACAGGAGGAGGTTTCGTACAGTGTCACCGTAACCCAAGCCGAGGGCGACAAGTCCCGATGCCTTGGGTGATGATCTATTTCCTACAGTGTCACCGTCACTCCTACTGCCAGCAGGCATCTGGACATTCTCAGGCATGCTGGGTTCATCACGGTGCACCGCCACCTTAAATGGTCTTACTGCAAAAGGGATGAAGCGGCGATCCGTGCCTATCTGGACTGGTTCGGCAAAGAAATTTCTGCAGCCCCGACTGGCCGCTAAAGGGCTCAAAACCGCCACAAATTCCGATAAAAAATTCTTGAGATTCGCGCCCGTAGCTATGCTTCAACGCCGTTCTTCGAGCAACAGACGAACCGCGAGGCCCGCGAACACGGTTCCGAGGAATAGCTGTGAAGCGCGGCGAAATCGGCTTCGTCCTGCGAACATCAGGCCCATGTGGCTTGCCATCAGAATGACGATGCCATTGACGAGCAAGCCTATGAGATTGAGGACGGTTGCAAGGACAAGGATTTGAACCGCAATCGAACCCGCTTCTGGCCTAACAAACTGCGGGAAGAGTGCGAGAACGAACAGAACCATTTTCGGGTTCAGCAAGTTCGTGAGCAGGCCTTGCCAAAACATTTCAGCGACAGCGTATCGTTGCGTGTCCGGCGCGGGGAATGCTGACTGACCAGACGAACGGAATACTTGAATGGCGAGATACAAGAGATATGCGGCTCCGACATAGCGCACGATGTCGTAGGCCAATGGCACAATAAGGAATAACTGCGACAACCCCAGCGCCATCGCCAAGGCATGGATGTAAGTTCCCGTCTGTATCCCCGCGAGTGACGCAAAGCCCGCCGACCGACCTTGGCTGACGCTGCGCGAAGCGATCAGCAGCATGTCGGGCCCGGGCGTCGCGGTAAGCGCCAAGCAAGCGATGCTGAAAAGCATGAGTGTCTGGAAATCTGGCATTGTGTCTCTCTGGCTATTTTGTCGCTGGTCTAACTGTCTCGAGTTTTGCCGCGAAAGGGGAAATCTTGCCGTCAGCTTACTGCAAAATTCTTGGCTTACGCCCGATCGATCCTTCCGGAGTAACAGCCTCGCTTGGCGTTATGAACGTGGATGTAGTCAATTTGCTTATTGTCGAAAAAACGTTGGATGAGCGGTTCCAATTCGTGGCCCTCGACGACATCGGCATCCAGCATCATGCCTTCTTTTGAAAAACCTCTTACCGAGAGAAGACGGTTGCGCATCACTTCAGGAACCTGATCGGTGGCATCGTAGGCCATGTGAGCGCCTTCACGTACGAAGATCGCATGCGACGCACGATAAGGCGTATCCGCAGTCTGACAGACATGATTGAGCAACAAGACCGTTTCTCCCGGCGCACAATCCCGCATCTCGATCCGATCAGGAAATCCAGGCTCTTTGTCGACAACGTATCGTTTGACGCCGTGCACCGCTAGTTCGGGTTTACGGTGACACTGTACGAAACCTCCTCCTGTGCATGGGAGTTCCATCACCCTGGGGAGCTCCACCGATGGCCAGACTTGCGCGCGTCGTTATCCCAAGCCTGCCGCACAACAAGTTTCAATACCCTGAGTGATGA
>JADBYZ010000008.1 GCA_020402745.1 Phenylobacterium sp. | reverse complement strand
TGCGACTTGATGGACCTGGTGATCAGCATCGACACCAGCGTCGCGCATCTGGCGGGAGCGCTCGGAAGGCCGACCTGGGTGCTTCTGGCCTGTGTCCCGGACTGGCGCTGGCTGCTGGACCGGGAAGACTGCCCCTGGTACCCGAACGCAAGGCTTTACCGGCAACCTGAGCCAGGGAAATGGTCTCCGATCCTGGAACAGGCGGCTGCGGACCTGTCGCGTCTCGGGTAGGGCCGGCGACCTGGGTTGGAAGTTCCGGGCGGGTTTTCGTGCGGGTCTGTTCACTCAACCGGCGACATTGCGAATTCAGGGGGGTACAGCCACAAGAGCCGGACCCACTCGTTTCCCCGGAACCCCCGACTGATGCCGAACGCTGTTCCAGACCCCGAGCGAACGAATCCGTTCATCCTCGGTGAGGCTCACCCTGGGGACCTGGGCGTGATCATCAAGGTTCGAACAGGCGGCGACCGGGATCCGGATGAGTTGACGGCCCGAGAGATCGAACTGCGGCTCCTGGAATTTGGTTTTGTCGAGGGCGCCCGGGTTGAAGTGCTGCACGAAGGCCCGATAGGAGGTGACCCGATCGCCGTGCGTGTCGACGGTATCCGGATCGCCCTTCGCCGGGCCGAGGCGATGAATGTGATCCTTAAACGGGAGGCGGCGTGACCCCTACCAGGATCGCCACCGTCGCCCTTGTTGGTAATCCAAACTGCGGCAAGACGGCCCTGTTCAACGCCCTGACAGGCGGCCGCCAGAAGGTCGCCAACTACGCAGGCGTGACAGTGGAGCGGAAGGAAGGCCTGGCGAACCTTCCCACGGGACGCCAGCTTCGGATCCTCGACCTACCGGGAACCTATTCCCTCCGGGCGCGCTCTCCGGACGAGGTGATCACCAGGGACGCGGTCCTGGGACGGTTGGCCGGCGAGCCGCCGCCGGATGTGATCATCTGCGTCGCCGACGCCACCAACCTGGGCTTGGTGCTGCGCCTCGCGCTGGAGCTCAAGACCACCGGCCTGCCCATGGTCTTCGTGCTGAACATGATCGATATCGCCGAGCGTCAGGGGATCGAGATCGACGTTGAGGCCCTGTCCAGGGAACTGGGAGCCCCGGTCACTGCAACCGTGGCGACCCGGAAGAAGGGGCTGGAGGCCCTTCTCGAACTCGCCGCCACCCAGGCCGACGGATCGTCCGCAACCCCGCCTTCCGGCTGGCGCGAACCTGCAGCCTCAGAGGTCCGCGTCGCGCACCGCCAGGCACGGGATCTGATGCGCACGGCCGTGCGTCCGCCCAGCCGGCCGGACACCCTGACCGGCCGCCTCGACTCGCTCCTGCTTCACCCCGTGGGCGGCGTCGCTGTCCTGCTTGGGCTGCTCTTCCTGATGTTCCAGGCCGTCTTCACCTGGGCGGCCCCTGCCCAGGACCTCATCGAGGCCGGGTTTGCAGCGCTGGGCGTCGGCGCCGAGGCCATCTTGCCGGACGGCTGGATGACGGGGCTGGTGGTCGATGGTCTCATCGCCGGCGTCGGATCAGTCCTTGTCTTCCTGCCGCAGATCCTCATCCTTTTCCTGTTCATCCTGCTCCTCGAGGACTCCGGCTACATGGCGCGGGCGGCCTTTCTCATGGACCGGATCATGGGCGGCGCCGGGCTGCATGGCCGGGCCTTCATTCCCCTGCTCTCCAGCTTCGCATGCGCGGTCCCGGGCATCATGTCGACCCGGGTGATCGACAGTCGGCGAGACCGGCTGACCACCATCCTGACCGCGCCGCTCATGACCTGTTCCGCCCGGATCCCGGTCTACACCCTGATCATCAGCGCCCTGATTCCGAACCGCACCGTGGGGGGCGTGCTGAGCCTGCAGGGTCTTGTGATGTTCAGCCTCTACGCTGCGGGAATCCTCGCTGCACTGGGGGTGGCCTTTCTGATCCGAAAGGTATTCTGGCGGGGCGGCAGCGAGCCCTTCATGATGCAGCTGCCGGACTACAAGCGGCCGGAACCCGGAAATGTCCTGCGCAACCTCGGTCAGAAGGCTTGGGCCTTCATCAGCCGGGCCGGACGGATCATCCTGCCCTTAATGGTGCTGGTCTGGGCCCTCTCCAGCTGGCCGGCGCCCCCTGAAGGGGCGGAGGGACCGGATATCGCCTACAGCGCCGCCGGACGTCTCGGTCACTGGCTGGAGCCCATCTTCGCTCCCATCGGATTCAGCTGGGAGATGGTGGTGGCCCTCATCCCCGGCATGGCGGCCCGTGAGGTCGCTGTCGCCGCCCTCGGGGCCATCTACGCCGTGGGTGGCGAGGAAGGGGCTCTCGCCGGTATCCTTGCTCGACAGTGGTCCCTGGCTTCAGGGCTCGCCTTCCTGGCCTGGTATGTCTTTGCTCCCCAATGCGTTGCGACCCTGGCGGTGGTCAAACGCGAGACAGGCGGATGGCTCTGGCCATCGATCATGTTCGCCTACATGCTCGGCCTCGCCTACGCAGCGGCCTTCCTGGTCTTCCAGGCGTCCCGCGCGCTCGGGCTGGCCTGAGGTCTTCCGGGCCATGCTCGCCCGGATGGGCGGGACCCCGGCGGGATGAGGGGCCACTTGGTCCGGACCCGGTTTCGGAGGATAAGGCGTTCATGGCGTACTTCCCTGCAGGACTGAGGGACAGACTGCCGGCCGCCTGGCCGGCGGTCGCCCTGGCGTTCAGCGCCTTCATGCTGGCGACAGCCCATGCCTTCGAGCGGTTCGGGGGCTATGCGCCCTGCCTGCTCTGCCTGAGGCAGAGAGAGGTCTATTGGGTGGCGGGCGCCGTCGCCCTCGTCGGGATCGGCCTGCTCAGAACCCCGAAGGCGCAGAGTGTCCGGCCATGGCTGGCGCTCCTCATCGCCGCGATCTTCCTTTTCGGCGCCGGCCTCGCCGCCTATCACGCCGGGGTGGAGTGGAAGTGGTGGGCGGGTCCAGGCGCCTGTTCGGGGGTCGGGGGATCGGTGTCCAGCCTGAACATGGCCGGCCTTCTGGACGGTACGCTGAAGGTCAGGCCGCCGGCCTGCGATAACGCCGCCTGGCGTCTGCTGGGCCTGTCCATGGCGGGCTGGAACGCCCTGGCCTCACTGGTGTTCGCAGGCCTGGGCGCCCTTGCCTGGCGTTGGGAAGGAAAGTCACCATGATGCAAGCACCCCGACGGCCCGGCGCCGGGGCGGGCCAGGCCCGTCTCGCCGAGATCCTGAGGGTGGACCACGCCGGCGAGCTGGGCGCTGTCCACATCTATCGGGGCCAGCGGGCCATCCTCGGCGAGGCCCCCGGAAAGGAGCGGATCGCCGGTCAGCTGGAGGAAATGGAGTCCCATGAGGCTCGCCACCTGGCGAGGTTCGAGGCCCTGCTTGCGGAACGGAGGGTCCGTCCCACACTGATGACGCCGCTCTGGCGCCTGGCGGGCTTCACCCTCGGGGCTGGGACCGCCCTATTGGGGGAGAAGGCCGCTCACGCCTGTACCGAGGCTGTGGAGACGGTGATCGGAGACCACTACGCCCGGCAGGTCGCTGAACTGGCGGACCGGGATCCTGAGCTTGCGGCGGAACTCTCAGGCTTTCGCGACGAGGAACTGGCGCATCGGGACCTCGCCGTGGAGGAGGGCGCACGGGAGGCGCCAGGCTACCCGCTCCTTGCGGCGGCCATCCGGCTTGGATGCCGGGCGGCGATCCGGATCAGCGAGAAGATCTGACGGCGGATAACGCCCGGTCAGGGATCCAGTTCGACGTCCCAGTACAGATAGTCCATCCACGACTCGTGCAGATGATGCGGCGGGAAGCGCCGCCCCTGTTCCTGGAGGCGCCAGGTGGTCGGGCGCACCGGCCGGCGCCTGAGGGACATCTGGGCCTCCTCCGGGGTGCGCCCGCCCTTGTCGAGATTGCAGCGGGAACAGGCGGCCACGATGTTGTCCCAGCTCGTTCGTCCGCCTCTCGACCGTGGAACCACATGGTCGAAGGTCAGGTCCTCGGCGCGACCGCAGTAGGCGCAGGCGAAGCCATCGCGAAGGAAGACGTTGAAGCGCGTGAAGGCGGGCGCGCGGTCCTGGGCGACGTAGGACTTCAGGGAGATGACCGAAGGCAAGCGCATTGAGAAGGCGGGCGACCGGACTTCTTGGTCGTAGGTGGAAAGCACATCCACACGGTCCAGAAAAACCGCCTTCACGACATCCTGCCAGCACCAAAGCGACAGAGGATAATAGCTCAGGGGTTGGAAGTCCGCGTTGAGGACAAGCGCGGGCCACCCGGACGGAGCCTGGTCAAGGACCTGCATGGACCATTCCCATCGCACAGGCCTTGTGGACTGAAGTCTGAGGTCGCCGTGTGAAGATACGCCTCCCTGCGCTCCAACCTGTGCCGCTCCAGTATGGTGACGATTCTCGCGGCGGCGCCCAGTGACGGTTCCGAGACAAAAAAAGAGGGGGCCCTTTGACAGGGCCCCCAGGGGAGGAGTCTGGAATGGAGAGACCGGTGATCAGGGGAGGATCAGGATCAGGTTCCCGATCGCGGCCACGAGGCCCAGGGACAGGAGGAAGATCGATCCGGAGCGATCAATCAGGTTGACGGCGAAGGCGAGGGGGGCGGGGAGCGAGGACATGGACGTAAACCTTCTTTTGGAGGAACCCGGGGGAGCGGGCGTTCAATTTGAACACCGCTTAGATACCAGACATCTGAGCGATGTAAAGATACATTTGTAAAAATGTTCAGGCGCGCTCCAGCGCCCTTCCGACCCGGCGCACCCGGCAACAAAAAAGGGCCCCGAACAGGGGCCCTTTGCGCCGTATGCGAGAGGCCTATCCCGTGAACGACGCCAGCGAGGCGAAGGCCAGGGGAAAGACCAGGGCCAGGAGATAGGCCGGGGTCAGGCGATCGATGAGACGCAGAACAGACATGAGAGACATGACACACCTTTGAGTTAGCGCCCCGGGGGAGCGGGGCCGTTTTTTTGCTGCACTTGCGAGATGGGGCTGATCTGATCGTTGTCAAGATTGGCTTGCCCCGGTTTCTGTTCCCCATTACTGAGATTTCATGGAACAGGCCCAACTGACTGAAGCCCGCCCCTATCACCACGGCGACTTGCGGCGCGCCCTTGTCGACGCCGGTCGGCGCCTTCTGGAGGTTGAAGGCGGCGCGGGCATCTCCCTGAGGGCGGTGGCCCGGGAGGCTGGCGTCAGCCCAGCCGCCCCCTATCATCACTTCCGAGACAAGAGCGAACTCCTTGACGCCCTTGCCTTCGAGGGATGGGACCAGCTTGCAGAACAGATGCGAGCCGCCCTCGCCGAGGCTGCGCCCGGTCGCGATCGACTGGTCACTCTGGGCGTCGCCTATGTGCGGTTCTCCAGGATGAACCCCGCCATCTACCGGGTGATGTTCAACTGCAGCCAGAGTCATGAATCCATGCCGGAGAAGCTGCGCGACGAGGGCGCCTACCGCCTGGTCTGCGACACCCTCGTGGAGTCCGGTATCGACCCCAGGGACGAAGTCGGCCTGGAGCTTGCCGCCGTCGCCATCTGGTGCGCCGCCCACGGGGTCGCCGAGATGGTGGGCTTCAAGGAGTTCGGGCCCCTTCAGGCCCGCCTGGGCGGAGAGGAAGCCTTCCTTCGGGCGATCTTCAGCCAGCTGGACCTGTTCCGTCCGAGATCCGCGGTCGCCGCCGGCTGAAAAGCTGACGTGGCGGGGCCGGTCTTCAGGTTCGCGCCTTCGCCCACCGGGCGTCTTCATCGGGGTCATGCCTTTTCGGCGCTGATGTCCTGGCGCGCCTGCAGGGCGGCCAAAGGTGCCTTCCGGCTGCGGATCGAGGATATCGACAGGGTCCGTTGCCGCCCGGAGTTCGAAGCGGGCATCCTTGAAGACCTCGCATGGCTAGGTGTGGACTGGGACGGTCCGGTCCTGCGCCAGTCCGGACGCGGGGCGGCCTATGAGGCGGCGTTGGCCCACCTGGCTGAGGAGGGGCTCACCTATCGCTGCTTTCGGACGCGGCGTGAGGTGGCCGACGCCATGACCCGGGCGCCGCACGGGGACGAGGTCGTGTTCTTCGGTGAGCGCCTGCCGAAACAGGAGGAGGCGGCCCGCCTCGCGGCAGGCGAGGCGTTCGCCTGGCGGCTCGACGTCCGTGCGGCGGCTGAACGCTCGGGGCCCCTCAGCTTCCTCGAGACCGGGGCGGGACCTGCGGGTGAGACCGGGCGCCAGATCGCCCAGACGGACTCGGCGGGGGACATTGTCCTGGCCCGCAGGGACATAGGCGTAGCCTACCACCTCGCCGTCGTCGTGGACGACGCCTTCCAGGAGGTCACGACGGTCGTCCGTGGGTGCGACCTCTTCGCAGCGACCCACGTCCAGAGATTGCTCCAGGTCCTGCTTGGATTGCCAGAGCCCGTCTATCGACACCACCGGCTGCTGGTCGGACCCGATGGAAAGCGCTACGCCAAGCGGGATCGTGCGGAGACCCTGCAGTCGCTTCGCGAACAGGGCGTCAGCCCGGACTGGCTTATCGCGGAGCTTGACCTTGACGGAGATCGCTGAGAGCGGCGGTGTGGAACGCCGCACCGCCATGATCGTTCTCGTCGCTGGCGCCTGCATCATCGGCCTCGCCCCCATCCTCGTGCGCCTGGCCGACGCCGGGCCCGCCGCGGTCGGGTTCTGGCGCATGCTCTTCGCCCTGCCCCTCCTGGCCCTGCTTGCGCGGCGGGAAAGCGGAGGCGTCGGCCCGCCGGGATGGGTGCTCGGGCTCGCCGGGGCCGCCTTCGCGCTGGACCTGGCCTTCTGGCACTACGGGATCGCCCTGACTTCCGTGGCCAAGGCGACCATCCTGTCCAATCTGACGCCGGTGATCGTGACTGGCGTGGCCTGGCTTGTCTTCCACGAGCGGGTCCGCCCCCTCTTCCTGGCCGCGGTCGCCCTGGCGATTGGCGGCGCCTGCCTCATGACCCTGGCGCGCGACCCGGGCCTGCCGGGGGTCAACCCTGCCCTGGGAGACGCCTTCTCGGCGATGACGGCCGTCTGGTATGCCCTCTACTTCCTGGCGGTGCAGAACGCCCGGCGGACCCGGGGGGCCGCCCAGGTCATGTTCTGGTCCAGCCTCACCGCAGCGCCCCTGCTTCTGGCGGCTTCAGGCCTGCTGGGCGAACGCCTGATGCCCGCGACACCCGGTGGCTGGGCCGCCTGCGTGGGTCTTGGGATCATGCACGTGACTGGACAGGGCGCCATCGCCTGGGCGCTGGGCCGGTTGCCCGCCTCGGTCACCTCGGTCGTCGTCCTGGTCCAGCCGGTGGTGGCGACGGTCCTTGGCTGGTTGCTGTTCGGAGAGGTCTTCGGACCCGGCCAGATGCTGGGCGGCGCCATCGCCCTGACCGGGGTCGTCCT
This sequence comes from Phenylobacterium sp., assembly GCA_020402745.1. Lineage (GTDB taxonomy): Bacteria > Pseudomonadota > Alphaproteobacteria > Caulobacterales > Caulobacteraceae > Phenylobacterium. The sequence continues at coordinate 54,934 of JADBYZ010000008.1, read as the reverse complement.
GGCCCAGCGGGCGGCGCGCCCGGCCGCTCAGCCTGGCTGAAGCCCCCAGGCCATCCTGGCCTCCTCGATCTCCGCCATGGCGGAGTTGAAAAGGGACCAGTCATCCGCGGCGGCGATGGGCGCCCAGATCCCCTCGATGCGGTCGATGAGGAGTTCGACCGGCGACTCGCGCCGGAAGAAGGGGTGATCCAGCCGCTCAGGACGGTCTGGCTCAGCCCCGGCCACTTCCCGGCGGAAGTCCTCGAACTCCGGCCTGCGATAGATCTCTCCCCTGGGGCCGGCCAGGGCCCGGGCCTCGTCGCCGCAAAACCAGTCGAAGAAGAACGGCTCCCAGCGGATCTCCGCACCGCCCGCGGCCAGGGCGGCGAAGGCGGCGCCGACCAGCCGGGCGTCCGAACCATCCCCCCGGAAGGTCAGGCCCAGGCGACGCACCACCGCCCGGGCCAGCGCCTCCCGATAGAGATCTCCAAAGCCGTTCAGAACCTCCACCAGCGCATCCTCGGGCGATCCCGCCATCAGGAGACATCCCGCCAGTTGGCGCAGGTTCCAGAAGACGGCCTCCGGCTGGCGGCCAAAGCTGTAGAGGCCCGCATGGTCGAAATAGGCGGCCACGAAGTTGGGATCGCTGTGCGGCAGGAACCGGTAAGGCCCGTAATCGAAGCTCTCCCCGGTGATGTTCATGTTGTCGGTGTTCAGGACACCATGCACGAACCCTGCGGCCATCCAGGCGGCGGTCAGGCGGGCGGCGCCCCGGCAAGCCTCGTCCAGCAGGGCCGCGCCAGGATCAGCCTCCCCCACCCTGGCGGGGAAGTAGATCTCCAGGGTGTAGTCCACCAGCCTACGGACCAGGTCCGGGCGCTCCAGGGCCGCCGGCCTCTGGAAGGTCCCGAACCGGATGTGGCTGTGGCTGAGCCGGACCAGGACAGCCGAGCGCGTGGGGCTCGGCTCGTCCTGCCGCACCAGGTCCTCTCCCGTTTCAATCAGGGAGAAGGCTCGGGAGGTGGGAACGCCCAGGGCCTCGAGCATGCCCGCCGCCAGCACCTCGCGCACGCCGCCCTTGAGGGTCAGTCGTCCGTCCCCACTGCGCGACCAGGGCGTGACGCCGGATCCCTTGGTGGCGAGGTCAAGGAGGCGGCCGGAGCCGGTCTCGCGCAGCTGGGCGAAGGTGAAGCCCCGGCCATCCCCGAGATCGGGGTTGTAAACCCGGAACTGGTGTCCGTGATACCGCTGGGCCAGGGGCTCGGGCAGATTGCCGGGAAGCGGCTGGAACCGGCCGAAGTGATCGGCCCATTCGGCACCGTTGAGTTCGGCCAGCCCGACGCTCGCCGCCGCTCGGTCGTTTCGCCAGCGCAGGTCCAGCCGGGGAAAGTCGGCGGCCCGGACCGGATCGGCGAAGTCGGGGCCGAGTTGTACGAGGCGGGGGTCAGGCGAGTAATCCGGAGAGAAAGGCATAGAGTCGAAATGACTGCGACGCGGCCGGGTCGCAAGTCCTGATCCTTGCCAATCGCCCGACGCATGCTAACCCGAAACGATGAGCCGCAAGATCACCCTCGCCTTCCTCAAGACCGAAGCCGCCTCGGGCATCATCCTGGCCCTGGCGGCGGTCCTGGCCATCTTGCTGGCGAACTCCCCTTGGGCGGACAGCTATTTCGGCCTGATCAAACATCCCCTGACCTTCCAGGCCGGGGACATCGAGATCACCAAGACCGTCCTGAAGTGGATCAAGGACGGCCTGATGACGATCTTCTTTTTCGTCGTCGGGCTGGAGATCAAGCACGAGATCCTGCGCGGTGAACTGTCCAACCCCCGTAAGCTGGCCCTTCCGGTCCTCGGCGCAGTCGGCGGAATGGTCGTGCCAGCGGTCGTCTATCTCGCCTTCAACCTGGGCCCCGGGGGAGCCCTTGAGGGCTGGCCGACGCCGGTCGCCACGGACATCGCCTTCGCCCTCGCGGCCCTGGCCATCGCTGGCCCCAGACTGCCCATGGCCCTGCGGACCTTCCTGCTGACCCTCGCCATCGCCGATGACCTTGGCGCGGTGGTGCTGATCGCAACCCTGTTCACCGAACAGATCGACCTCGTCGCCCTGGGAGGTGCGGGCTTCGTGCTCGCCCTCATGGCCCTGGCCGGTCGCTGGCGGGGCGCGCCCTACGGGCTCTTCGCCGTCCTGGCCTTTCTTGTCTGGGCCTTCACCCTGGAAAGCGGGGTCAACGCCTCCATCGCGGGGGTCGCAGCGGCCATGACCATTCCGATCGAACCGCGGCGGCCCGGCGAGACCGGGATGCTCAAGCAAATGATGCACGGCCTGCACCCCTACGTGGCCTACGGCGTCATGCCGGTTTTCGCGTTTGCAGCGGCGGGCTTCTCGTTCGGGGACCTTTCGGCGGAAAACCTTCTCAGTCCCGTGGCGATCGGCATCGCCGCCGGTCTCTTCATCGGCAAGCAGATCGGGGTCTTCGGCGCCGCGGTGCTGGCCATCCGCTTGGGGCTCGCCCGGCGTCCGACCGACTCGACCTGGCTGGAGATTTACGGCTGCGCGCTGCTCTGTGGCGTCGGCTTCACCATGAGCCTGTTTATCGGCGCCCTCGCCTTCGACGCTGACAACCCGACCGCGCAGAGTGCGGTCCGCCTTGGCGTGATCGGCGGATCCATCCTCTCAGGCGCGCTGGGCATGGCGGTTCTCGCCTGGAGCCAGAAGGTCCGGGACGAGCTCGGAACCTCTGCAGAAGCGGCGAAGCCTGCCGGACCCGGCTAGGTCCGCCCTCCGGAGGCGGGCCCCTTGGCGTCAGGCGGTCAGGGCCGCCTTCAGGGCCTCCCCCGCCTCGCGGGCGGCGACCTCCACTGCGGGCGAGACATCCCCCATGATGTAGAAGTCATGCAGCATGTCCGGGTAATGGACGTGCCGCACCGGGACCCCTGCGGCCTCAAGCCGGCGAGCGTAGTCGCGTCCCTCGTCCTGAAGGGGATCGTAGCCGGCGGTCACGATGTAGGCGGCGGGCGTCGCGGAGACGTCGACCTTCGAGCCCAGGATGACGCGGTCGATCTGCGGGTGCCCCTCGGCGGCCAGGCACTTCACGAACCAGTCGATGGCCGCCTTGGTCAGCAGGGGACCGTCCATCCGCTTGCGGCTCTCGGTCTCGGTCTCAGGGCAGATGTAGGGATAGAGCAGCATCTGGAAGGCCAGGCGACGGGACTGGTCCGCCTTCAGGTCGATGGCGACCGAGGCGGCGAGATTGCCGCCCGCCGAGCAACCGCCGACCCCGATGCGGGTGGGATCGAAGCCGATCTCTGCAGCATGGTCGATCGCCCATTTCGTCGCTTCCAGGCAGTCGTCATGGCTGGCGGGGAAGGGGTTCTCCGGCGCCAGGCGGTAGTCGATCGCCAGGACCCGGCAGCCGGAATAGGCGGCAAGGCGCCTGCAGTGCCCGTCGTGGGTTTCCAGGTTGCCAATCGCGAAGCCGCCGCCATGGAAATAGACGAGGCCGGGAGTCGTCGCCGGCGCGCCGGCGGGGGTGTAGAGACGCGCGCCGACCGGGCCCGCGCCACCGTCCACCTGCAGGTCGCGGGTCGCCACATCCTTGGGCGCTCCGGTGTTCTGGCTGGTCCGCTGCATGACGTAGCCGGCGCGGACCATGTCCGGCGGCAGGCTGTCGAGGGGCGGGACCTCCTGGCCGGCTGCAGCGGCGGCTTCCGCCTCCAGCATGGCCTTGAAATGCGGATCCATGGGTGCGCCTCCTGCTGGCGGTGAGGGGTCAGCCGACCCGGCGCTCGCGGCCCCGCCAGTAGGGTTCGCGAAGCTCCCGCCGCAGGACCTTGCCTGAAGGATTGCGCGGCAGGACGTCGATAAAGTCGATGGTCTTGGGGGCCTTATAGCCGGCGATGAGAGTCCGGCAGTGGGCGATGATGGCTTCGGGATCCTGGGATGCGCCGGGCCGCAGCACGACGATGGCCTTCACCGCCTCGCCCCAACGCTCGTCCGGCACGCCGATCACCGCGGCGTCGGCGACGGAAGGATGCGACATCAGGGCGTTCTCGACCTCAGCGGGGTAGACGTTCTCGCCGCCGGTCACGATCATGTCCTTCACCCGGTCGTGGATGAAGAGGTAGCCGTCGGCGTCGAAGAAGCCCGCATCGCCGGACCGGAACCAGCCGTCAGCGTCGATGGACTGGGCGGTGGCGTCGGGCCGGTTCCAGTAGCCCTTCATGACCCCCTCGGACCGGATCTCGATCTCCCCCACCTCGCCGACTTCGGCGTCACGCCCATCGATGCGGATGCGGATCTCAAATCCCGGCGAGGGCCGCCCGCATGAGCGCAGCTTGCCAAGGGCGGGGTCGTGGGCCTCCGGCGGCAGGTAGGCGCCGCCGCCGATGGTCTCGGTCAGGCCGTAGAGCTGCATGAAACGCGAGCCAAATCGGGCCTGGGCGCGGGTGAGGACCTCCTCCGAGATCGGCGAGGCGCCGTAATAGACATAGTCCAGGCGGGTCAGGTCAGCCTGCGCCTGCTCGGGGTGCTGGAGCACCATGTTGATGATGGCCGGGGCCAGGAAGGCATGGCGCACGCCGTGCTCGCCGAAGAGGCGCAGCATGAGGCCAATGTCGACCTCGCGCATGATGATGCAGCGCCCGCCCATGAGGAGGCCGAGAATGCCGAGGTTGGCGCCGGCCACATGGAACAACGGCATGCACACAAGAACAGAATCGCCCGGCTCGATCAGGGCCCAGGCGGTGCTGGCGCTCTTGAAGCAGGCGGCGTAGTTGGCCTCGGTCAGCTGGACGCCCTTGGGCAGGCCGGTCGTACCCGAGGTGTAGAGCTGGATGACGTCATCATCCGGCTGGGCGGTGCGCATGGGGTAGACGTCGGAATGGGCGCCAATCCAGTCGCGGAAGCCCGGCCAGGCGGCGTGGCCCGGCTCGAACTGGATACGGGTGGAAAGGTCGGGCAGGTCCCCGGCCAGGGCCTCGATCATCCCCGAATAGTCCGCCCCGATCACCGCAAGGCGGCAGCCGGCATCCTTCAGGATAAAGGCCACTTCGGGGGGCGCCAGGCGCCAGTTGACGGGGTTGAGGCAGGCGCCTGCCTTCAGGCAGCCGAACCAGAGGACAAAGAAGTCCGCATTCCCCCGGGCCAGGGTCCCGACCCGGTCGCCCGGCTGGACGCCAGCAGCGATCAGGGCGTTGGCGCACCGAGACGAAAGGACGTCCAGTTCGGCGTAGGTGATAGGTTCATCCTGGTAGACCAGGGCGACCGCTTCCGGACGGACCCGGGCGTGGTGGCGGACCACATCTGCGGCGCTGGAGAGGTCCGGCAGGACGATTTTGGGCGCGTCAGGCATGGGAACGCAGTCTGTCGGCTTCGGGATGGGTCGTCATCGGAAAGGCAGCGGCCGCCCCGGACCGGGGACCCGGGGCGGCGCTGGTCTTACTCGGCGGCCTGGGGCGCGTAGCCCAGGACGGCCTTGGTCTCGAGGAACTCATGGAAGCCGTAGTCGCCCCACTCGCGCCCGTTGCCGCTCATCTTGTAGCCGCCGAAGGGCGCCATCATGTCGCCGCCCCCGCCATTGATGGACACCTGACCGGCCCGCAGCTTGGAAGCGATCTTCCGGGCCTTGTCGAGGTCAGCCGACTGAACGTAGGCGGCCAGGCCGTATTCGGTGTCGTTGCCGATATCGATCGCCTGGTCGACGGTATCGTAGCCGAGGATCGACAGGACGGGTCCGAAGATCTCTTCCGCGGCGATGGTCATGTCGTTGGTGACGTTCGCGAAGACGGTGGGCTTCACATAGTAGCCCTTGTCCAGACCATCAGGCCGCCCCGTGCCGCCGATGACCAGGGTCGCACCCTCGTCGATCCCGGCCTGGATCAGCTTCTGGATCTTGTTGAACTGGACCTCCGAGACCACCGGACCCAGCTGCGAGTTGCCGTTGGGATCGCCGACGGTGACCTGCGAGGCGGCCTCGCGGGCGACGGCGATGGCCTCGTCCATGCGGGTCTTCGGCACCAGCATCCGGGTCGGCGCATTACAGGACTGGCCGGAGTTGGTCATCATGGTCGCCACGCCGCGGGCCACGCCCTTGGCGAAGGCGTCGTCGTCCAGGACGATGTTCGGGCTCTTGCCGCCCAGCTCCTGGGCCACGCGCTTGACGGTGGGTGCGGCGTTGCGCGCCACCTCGATCCCCGCCCGGGTCGAGCCGGTGAAGGACACCATGTCGATGTCGGGATGGCTGGACAGGGCCACGCCCACGCCCGGGCCATCGCCATGCACCAGGTTGAAGACGCCGGCCGGGACGCCTGCGGCCTCCATGATCTCGGCGAAGATGTGCCCGGAGAAGGGCGCCACTTCCGAGGGCTTGAGCACCATGGTGCAGCCGGTGGCGATGGCCGGAGCCACCTTGCAGACGATCTGATTCAGCGGCCAGTTCCAGGGGGTGATGAAGCCGCAGACGCCGATCGGCTCCTTGACGAGCAGGGTCGGACCGCGCTGCTCCTCGAACTTGAAGTCCTTGAGCACGTTGATGGCGGTGGACAGGTGACCGAGGCCGATCGGCACCTGGGCGCGCTGGGCCAGGGAGGCGGGGGCGCCCATTTCCTCGGTGACCGCGACGGCCAGGTCGCCAAAGCGCTTCTGGTACTCGGCCAGGATGCGGTTCAGGACATCGAGGCGCTCTTCACGGGTGGTCTGGGACCAGGTCTTGAAGGCCTTCTTGGCGGCGGCGACGGCCTTGTCGACATCCTTGGTCGAGCCCAAGGCGATCTTTCCGCAGACGGCCTCGGTAGCCGGATTGATGACGTCGAGGGTCTTCAGCTCGACCGGATCGACCCACTGGCCGTCGATATAGAATTTCACGTACTCGCGCATGGCGTCCTCCGGGATGTGGTTCTTGCGGGCGCCGGGAAACCCGCGAGCGCCTTCATCTTCCTACAATAGTGATCAGGCGCCCCGGTGGAAGGGGGATTCAGACTCGGAAGTCGCGGCGTCAGGCCTGGTGGACCAGGGCCATGCCGGCGACAGGGCTTCGGCCCTTCAGGACATAGGCCGCCCGAATGGAGCCGATGTAGAGGTCCCGGAGGTCCGCTCCGCCCCAAGTCACATTCGTGGGGTGGTTGACCACCTCCCCCGAGGGATCGTGGATCATGGTCACCTTCTCCCCTGACGGCGTGATCGCGATGACCTTGTTCGCAGCTGGAAGGCAGACCCAGAGGTTGCCCTCAGCGTCCATGCCGACCCCGTCTGTATAGCCAAGATCCTCCTCCCGGGCGGGCGGAAGGCCGGGCCCCGCCAGCTGGCCAAGTACGGGGCCATAGCGGACCCCGGGGCCCAACCGGCCGCCGGGCAGGACATCGAAGACCAGGACATCCGCCGCCGAGGTCTGGGCGCAGAACAGTCGGCGGTGGTCCGCCGAAAGGGCCAGGCCATTCGGGAACTTCAGGCCCTCGGCCACGATCTCACAGGTCCCGTCGGGCCTCAGGACGAACAGGAACCCGTCCGCCCGGCCGTCCAACGCCCGGGGCCAGGTCTCGGCATGGGTCGAGTTGGCGCACCAGATGTTCCCGTCCCGGTCCATGATCGGATAGTTGGCGCTGGTCAGCCGCCGGCCCCCGACCTCCGAGACCAGGGTCTCGTGGACGCCTGTCGCCGGATTGAAGCGCTGGAGAGGCCCCTCCTGACGGTCATAGATGCCGAAGTTCGCGATCAGGATCCGGCCGTCCCGGTCCATGTTGATGCCGTTCGGCGCCCCGCCCTGCGGCCCCATGCGGACAAAGCTCCCGTCCGGCAGGATCTCGGCCACAGCGCACTGGTGGTCGGAGGCGAAGACCCGGCCCTCCACGCTCACGACCACATCCTCCGGCCGGTCTATGCCCATGGCGATCTTGCGGAACGAGGCGGTGTCGATGGGCGAAAGAGGCATGACGGTCTCCGGGCGACTTCGGGCAGTCTGCGCGCAGCATGGCCGCCTCGACAAGTGCGGCGACCGCAGCTAAAGCCCGTCCTGCTGCAAGGAGAGCCCCATGAGCCCCCTCTTCATCGTGATCCCATTCTTCCTGTTCTTCGCCGTGATGAACATCATCGACATGGGCCGGCTCGACTAGGCCATGCCCATGTCGGCGCGCGGCACAGCCTTGGTGACTGGCGGGCCGCGCCGGATCGGCCGGGAGCTTGTCCGAGCCTGCTCCGCCGCAGGCTATGACGTCGCCATCCACTGCCGCCGCGAGGACGAGGACGCCCGGGAGGCGCTGTCGGAAGTGCGCGAGACCGGACGATCGGGAGGTCTCTTTACCTGCGATCTCAGCGACGAAGGCGAGGTGACGGGCCTTGTCCGCCGTGTCATCGATTCGCTTGGCCCGGTCACCCTGCTGGTCAACAGCGCGTCCCTGTTCCGGAATGACGCCTTCGCCGAGGCCGAGCGGGCGTCCTGGGATGAGCACCTGAACATCAACCTTCGGGCGCCCCTCGTTCTGTCGCGGGAGATGGCCGCCCAGGGCCTGGCCGGTCATATCGTCCACATCCTCGATCAGAGGGTGCTGGCCCCGGGTCCGGACTACTTCTCCTACACCCTTTCAAAAGCGGCCCTATGGTCCGCCACCCGAATGATGGCGATCGAGCTCGCGCCGCGCATCCGGGTCAACGCCATCGGCCCCGGCCCGGTTCTGGCCAACCCCGACCAGTCGCCTGCGGACTTCGATGCCGAGGCCGCATCCACGCCCTTGGGGCGCGCCGTCGATCCCGCCGATATCGGCCGGGCCCTGACCTACCTGATCGGGGCGGCCAGCGTGACCGGACAGATGATCGCCGTGGACGGCGGTCAGCACCTGGACTGACCCTTGCCCTCCGCCCCGCCCCTGCTCCGCAGCCAGAAGGTTCTTGTAAGGGGGCTGAGAGTGGACGCCCGCATTGGGGTCCACGATCACGAGCAGGGGCGGACCCAACCCTTGATTATCGACGTCGAGCTCGACCTGGCGCTTCACCGCGTTGAAGGGCTCGAAGGCACCTTCAATTATGAGGCCGTGGTCGCCGCCGCCCGGGAAATCGCAGCCGGCGGTCATATCGATCTGGTTGAGACCTTCGCGGAACGCCTTGCGGAAGCCTGTATTGGACAGGGGACTGCTCAGCGTGTCAGGGTTTGCGTCCTCAAGCCACATGCGCTCGCCCCTGAGGCGGACGCTGCGGGGGTGGAGTTGGTCCTGGAGATGCCTGCCAAATGACCGAGACCTCGATGCCTCTTCCTGAAGATGAGAACCTCTCCCTCGTTCTCGCCATTTACGGGCTCTTCATCGCCTCTCTTCTGGGCTTCGCGCCGGCGGCCCTGGTCGGCGTCATCATGGCGCACGTGGCTCTAGGCGCTTCAGGCCCCGTCGCCGCGACCCACTACCGGTTCCAGATCCGGACCTTCTGGATCGGCCTCGCCGCCTGGATCGTCGCCGCGATCGCCATCTTCTGGGGGTCGCTGCTGTCCATCATCCTGATCGGAATTCCCTTCCTGATCCTCGCCACGGTCTCAGTGGGCCTGATCTGGCTCTGGGCGGTTATCCGGAGCGCCGCGGGACTGGTCTGGGCGGCCCAGGGGGCCCGCTGTCCCCGACCAGACACACTCACCTTCTGATCCTTCTCCGGCGACGGGCCAGGAAAGCGACCTCGCACCAAGGGCAAGGCTTCTCAAGCGCCTGACATTGAAGGGTCGCTTGGACAGGATCAGAGCCCCGACTGCGGCTCCTCACAACCTCCGGCGAGGACTGCGGCGCAGGCCTCCGGGGTCATCCGGCGCCAGGCCCCGGGCGGGAGATCCGCCGGCAAATCCAGAGCGCCGATCCGGTCCCTGTGGAGCTTCAGAACCTGGTTACCGACGGCCGAAAACATGCGTCGAACCTGATGGTATCGCCCTTCTGTGATCGTGAGCTGGGCGAGGCAGGGCCCAAGTCTCTCCAGCCGGGCCGGCGCCAGGGGGCGTTCCTCGCCATCCAGCATCAGGTCACCTCGCCCGAAGATCTCCGCCTCGTCGCCCCTCAGCGGGTCCTTCAGCGTCGCGATGTATCGTTTTGGCGCATTGGAGCGTGGCGAAATGACACGATGCAGGAAGGCCCCGTCATCCGTGATCAGGAGCAGGCCGGTGGTGTCCCGGTCCAACCGCCCGATGCTGGAGAGCGAGGGCGTCCGGCTCCGCCAACGTGAAGGCAGCAGCTCGTAAACGCTGCGTCCCGGCTCCCGATGCGAGCACACCACCCCTTCGGGCTTGTGCATCATCAGGACCAGGGGCGCCGGAGGGTCCAGACCCGCGCCCTTCACCGTCATCCTTTCCGGAAGATCCAGGGTCAGGGAAATCCGGGCGCCCGCGTCGGTCACGGCCTGTCCGTCCAAGATAACGGCGCGGTCGCGGACCATCGCGTGGACTTCTCGCCGCGAGCCGTAGCCCAGGTTGGCGAGAAGCCGGTCAAGCCGGACAGCGGGCTGACGGCTCATCGGATCGCCTCGTAAACCTTGAAGCCGTCCCTCTCAGCGCGAAGGTGCACTCTGGAGAAGGCCTCGGCGAGCGGCGCCTCGTAGGGCAGATGCCGGTTGGCGGTCAGCCAGCAGACGCCTCCGGGCCTGAGCCTCCGGGCGGCGGCGGAAATGAAGGCCGCCCCCAGGGCCCGGTCCTCCCGGCCCCCGTCGTGGAAGGGTGGGTTCATGAGGACAAAGTCTAGATCTCCGCCCGCCTGCACCATCCGGCGCACATCCCCATGCTGGAAGCTGGCGCGGGTGTCCGCGATGTTGCGCCGGGCGCAGGCTATGGCGCGTCGGTCGAGGTCCCACAGCGCAATTGAGGCGACCGCCGGGCTCTCCAGGGCGTGGAGAGCGAGGACGCCGATCCCGCAGCCGAAGTCTGCGCCCCGCCCCCGGAAAGCCGGCGCCACCCCGAGCAGAAGCGCCGTGCCGGGATCCAGCCTATCCCAGCTGAAGACGCCCGGCTGGGTCCACAGGCCAAGGCGGGGGTCAAGCCGCAGCCCGCCAGCCTCTAGGGCGGCCTCAAGGCCGACCGGATGTACGGGCCTTAAGGCCCGGCAGATGCGGTGCCGCCGACGCGGCTCATCTGTGACCTCGCACCCGAAGGCCCGCAGAGCGGGGGCGATGCGCGGTCCGCCACGATCGTTTGGCGCCAGGGCGATGAGCGGTGCGCCTGCAGGCAGGAGCTGGAGGGTTCTCGCCAGGACCCACTCGCGCTCCAGGCGGCCGGGCGGCGCCAGAATGAGGGCCGAGGCGAAGGTCCCTTCGGTCGTCTCGCAGAGATCCAGGCCCTCAGGCGCCAGGGGGGAGGTCTGGAGCGCCCCTTCCGGCTCGCGGAACAGGGCCGGCGGGGGGTGGCCGTAGAGGAGGACCGGAGGCGTCATCTTGTCGTCAGCCGCGCTCGCGGGTCCGCGCAAAGCTGACGGCTGGATAGCGTTCGGCCACGTATCCGGTTTCCCATCCAGACTTGGAGAGGAAGACCGGCTGGGAATCGATGTCCTCGGCCATTGCGGTGCGATAGGCGGCGGAGAAGGCGGCCAGGTCGGCGTCCGTCCCGGAGACCCAGCGGGCCTCGGCGTAGGGGCTGGGCTCGAAGATCACCTCCAGCTGGTATTCGCTGGCCAGTCGGTCAGCCATGACCTCAAACTGGAGCTGGCCGACGGCGCCGACAATGAAGTCAGACCCGATCTGGGGCCGGAACAGCTGGGTCACCCCCTCCTCCGCCAGGCCCTCCAGGGCACGGCGCAGGTGCTTGGCCTTTAGCGGGTCCTTCACCCGCACCCGTTGCAGGATCTCGGGCGCAAAGTTCGGCAGGCCGGCGAAGCGCGGGACGCCGCTCTCCGAGAGGCTGTCGCCCACACGCAGCACGCCGTGGTTGGGAATGCCGATCACGTCGCCGGCGAAGCCCTCCTCGGCCAGCTCCCGATCGGAGGCGAAGAACATGATCGGGGCGTTCACCGAAAGCTGCCGGCCGGTGCTCTGGACCTTGAGCTTCATGCCACGCTGGAATCGGCCGGAGCAGAGGCGCAGGAAGGCGATCCGGTCGCGGTGGTTCGGGTCCATATTGGCTTGGACCTTGAACACGAAGCCGCTGACCTCAACGTCGCCTGGCGCTACGTGCGTCTCGGCCCCCGACCGGATGGCGGCCACGGGCCTCGGCGGCGGAGCGTAGGCGCCCAAACCGTCCAGCAGCTGCTCAACCCCGAACCGGCGCAGAGCCGACCCGAAAAAGACCGGCGTCATGTGACCCTCCAGGAAGGAATGGGGATCAAAGGCGGGCGAGGCGCCCGTGACCAGTTCTGCGCTCTCCCGCAGCTCGTCTCTCTCGTCGGGAGACAGGTAAGCGTCGATAGCGGCGCCGTCCGCCGGAACGGCGTGAGGGTGGCCCGCCTGCTCCCGCTCGGTCGCCGAACGCTCAAAGGGCAGGAACTCTCTTGAACGCAGGTCGAGCATGCCCTTGAAGCGCCCGCCTGACCCCGCCGGCCAGAACAAAGGCGCAGGATCCAGGGCCAGCTTGGCGGCGATCTCGTCCAATAACTCAAGAGGATCCTGTGCTTCCCGGTCCATCTTGTTGATGAAGGTCACGATAGGTATGTCGCGGAGGCGGCAGACCTCAAAGAGCTTGAGGGTCTGGGGCTCGATACCTTTGGCTGCATCCAACACCATGACCGCGGCGTCGGCGGCGGTGAGGGTTCGATAAGTGTCCTCTGAGAAGTCCTCATGGCCGGGCGTGTCCAGCAAATTGAACATGAGGCCGTCGTGGTCGAAGGTCATCACGCTGGCCGAGACGGAGATGCCCCGCTCGCGCTCAATCTTCATCCAGTCCGACCGGGTCCGGCGGTTTTCGCCGCGCGCCCGAACCTGTCCGGCGGCCCGGATGGCGCCCCCAAACAGAAGCAGGGTCTCCGTCAGGGTCGTCTTGCCTGCGTCGGGGTGGGAGATGATCGCGAAGGTTCTGCGGCGGGCGGCCTCGGCCGCGGGGGACTGGCTCATGTGCGGGAGGTAGCCCGGGGCTGGGCCGGGCGCAATTCACCCAGTCCTACGTCAGGTCTGAAAAGTCTCAGGCCCGGGCGGGACGCCCCAGCTTGTTCCAGACTTCCTTGTTGGCCCAGCCGACGGACTTCTTGTCTTCCTGTAGCTTCAAGAGCTGCGCCAGCAGATCATAGCCTACGCTGCAGTATCGAACCCTCACATCCCTGGGGTTACACCCCTGGTGGGGCGCGATGAAGAGGAGCGCATTCACGGCTGGTTGCTTCGCCATCACGAGTGCAGCGAGCTTCCGCGCCTGAAGGGGCTGACCCAGATGCAGCTGTGGATCCTGCGCGTAAAGCTCCTGGCCCAGCACCAGAACCTGGGGAAAAGTCACCTCGTGGAGATTGTAGCCAATCAGGTCCTCGAGCATGGCCTTCTGGTCATACTGCATCACCCAGTCATTCATGAGGAATAGCATGACCTTGGCTCCCCAGCGATCTCGACAATAAGGATAAGGGGCCCACTGGCCCTGATACTGGCTCCGAAACTGGCCCTTCAGGTAGGAGAAAGCTCTCGGGGAATCCAGAGAACACCCTACCCCGGATCGACGTCCTCAGTAAGAAAATGACGGCCAAGACGGTCCTCTATCTCCACGACCCAGAGATCCGGGTCGATGCGTCGGGCGCGGGTGATGTAAGCATCAAGATCGGCCTCCTGTTGGGCCCTGGAGGGCTGCATCCAGACAGTCTCGCCGTCCGCCCTAGTCGCCTCCGCGAAGAGCCGAGCTCCGCCGCTTGAGCGATCCAAAACCTTGATGAGAACCGATCCAGCCCGCGCATCGCCCTTGTGCGCCACGACAGCGAAGGCTCCTCCCAATTCCGCCCGCCGGACAAGGGCGGCGACCCAAATGTCTGTTGAGAATTTCAAGCGTCCCGTCGCTGGTCTAGGATAAAGTCTACCGCTGGCCTTGGGGGCGCAGCCTGCGGGCCTTGCCAGGGAGTTTCCATGCCCCATCCCCGAACGCTCATCAATCCCGCCGCATTGGGGATGGCTCTGGCCCTATCGCCGAGTGTCGCGGCCTCAACCTCCACCGACCTTTACTTCCAACGCAGTCTCATGGCTGACGCTGGCGCCCGATGCGCCCTCTTTACGCCTCAGGTTCAGGCCGCCCTCGTGTCCGGCCGCGAACAGGCCCGCGGCGCCGCGCTACGGGCGGGAAGTTCTCCTCAAAGCCTGCGGGCCATAGCCGACAGGGCCCGGGAGCGGGCCAGATCCACGCGGTGCGACTCGCCGGACCTCGAGATCGCCGCCGAGAGGGTTCGCCGCGGATTCAAGGGATATGCTCAACTTGTCCGCCAGGAGTTCCCAGGCGACATCGGCGTGTGGAAGGCTGATCGTTCGGTGAGCGCCCAGCGGCCTCAATGGCGGTTGAGCCAGGATGTTCTCCAAGGCGCGGTTAAGCTGCGGCTGGGGATTGCCGGACGTCCCGGCGCCGAGAACATGATGGCGGTGGTGCATTTTCCGGATGGGAGCAAACCCTATGCAGCTCGACTTATCCTGCGTGACCGACGGTTGACCTCCGGGGCCTATATCGACTCTCGTGGCGAAAGCCTAAAGGGGCTCGCCCTGGCCCGGCGAATGCCGAAGGCGGGTCCATTCGAGAGCTATTCGGCCGAAAGCCGCTCGCTCGCTGGGGCGGACCTCCTGCCGCCTGGGCTTGCTTCAGGTTGGGCCTTCCGTTTCCCCGCAGAGTCCGCAGCCGCCATGGAGGCTCTGGACCCGCGAGAAGCCATTCAGATCGAGTTCCTTATCTCATCCGCACCAAGCCGACGGGTCTATCTCGAAGTGGGAGATTTCGCCGCCGCCCGGGCCTTTCTGGCCATCACATCAGGATAGGCGTCCTCTATCCGAGACAGTCCAGTTCTTGCTGGGCCGGATCCGCTGCGGCGATTGGAAGTCGAACAGTCGCCGTCGTCCCCTCCCAGGGGCGGCTCTGGAGCGACAGGCTTCCGCCGTGGAGGCCGGCGAGGGCCTTCACAAGGCTCAGGCCGAGTCCAGTTCCCGCCGCCCTTTGCTCCGGGCTTCCGGCCTGCTCAAAGGGATGACCCAGACGACAGAGATCCTCAGCCGGGATCCCCCGCCCCGTGTCTGAAACACAGAGGACAAGATCGCCGCCCATAGCGTAGCAGGAGAGTTGAATCCTCCCACCGGAGGGCGTGGCCTTGATCGCGTTTGAAAGAAGATTGAGGGCGATCTGCTTGAGAGCTCTTCGATCCGCCCGGACCTCGATCCGCTCCCGCATCTCCGGAATGTCGAGGGTCAGCCCCGCGCGATCAATCTGCCCTCGCATCAGACGGATGACCGCCGCCGCCGTCTCCCGGGCGTCAAAGAACTCGGGATGCAGTTCCAGGCGATCCGCCTCTATCCGCGACCTGTCCAGGACATCGCCGATGAGCTCGATAAGCAGCTCCCCGGACTCGTGGATGAGGTCGACATAGCCCCGGTAGCGCGGGGGAAGGGGCCCATGCGTCTCCTCGCGCATAGTGTCCGCGAACCCCATGATGACGTTAAGGGGAGTCCTCATTTCGTGGGTCAGGTTCGCGAGGAACCGGGATTCCCCGGCGCTTCGCACCTCCGAGGCGCAGCGCGCCGCCTCCGCTGTCACCTCCCGGACAAGAGGAACCTCCATGCCTGTCAGGCGCGCAATCAAGTCGTCGCCCTCGCCCCTGACGAGGTCGAGCCCGAGCTGGGCGGCGCCGCTTGCATCTAATGGAATCCGAACCTGAGCGGCGCCGGCGCAGCGAGCGCGGCTCAGGGCCTGCAGAAGGGTCAGGGCGGGTGCGAAGCAGAAGACATGGGTCAGCTGATCACCGGGTTTAAGCCCCGGGGCGCCTTCACAACCCTGGCCCCAGACGTCGAGCACGCGACCCGTAGCGTCCAGCCGCAGGGTCAAACCGGGCAGCGCAGAAAGGATCCGCTCCGCAGGGGACGCGGATGGATGCGTACGCCGCCCTTCTCCGAGCTCTGATCGACTCGCCAGCATGGAACCTAGGCTAGACCTGGCGGCGGCGGGTCGGGAGTTGGTCTTGCGAATTGCCGGTGGATAACTCGGGCTGGGCGAGTGAAGTTTGGCGACTGCGCTGCGACCTCCCCCTAGGCGCTATTCCCTTCAGCCGGAAAGTCTGAGGGGGCAGAACAGGCTCTAAGTCCATAAGGTCGGATTCTGTTTCGATCCGATAACCGGTTCCCACTTATCGGAACATGATCTAGACCCGCCGCACCGGGACGGAAGGTTCCTGTTCCGAACTTTCAGGACCTTCGCGAGTGACAGCATCCGACATGCTCAGCAATCGCCTCGACGACCTCGCCGAGACTTTTGAACTCCTTGGAGACTGGGAGGAGCGTTACCGTTACGTGATTGACCTGGGGCGCGGCCTCGCCCCACTCACCGATGCCGAGCGGTCCGAGGCCAACCGGGTGCGGGGTTGCGCCAGTCAGGTCTGGCTGGTGACAGAGACCTCAGAGGAAGGGGCTTTGGTCTTCCGTGGGGACTCCGACGCCCACATCGTTCGGGGGCTGATCGCCCTTCTCCTCCAATTGGTTTCAGGCCTTCGCCCGGAAGAGATCGCCGGATTTGACGCCGTGGCCGCCCTCGGTCGCCTGGGGCTGTCCGCGAACCTGTCTTCCCAAAGATCAAACGGGCTCGCCGCTATGGCGGAAAGGATGCGCCGCGACGCCCGCGCTCATGCAAAGGCGAGTTGACTTCCAGCCATAGCCTCTAAGTGCGAGTTACGCCGCCCGAATTCCCGAGGCGAAGCTACGGCTCTTTTCGCCTCCAAGAACAATGTCATAGCCCAGGATCATATCGACGTCAGATCCATTGGCGGCGAGGGGTAAACGCATCCAGAGTACAGAGAGATGCGACGCGCCGCGCCAGCTCAGAGAGTGGACCCCGATGGCGGGACGACGGTCCCTGATAACAGCCTCAAGCTCCCGCTGCCAGTAATCGGCCGCGGACCCGGGGAAAATTTCAGGAAGGGCTCGCCCCGTAATCTCAGAACCGTACACACCGTACAGGCCAGTACCGGCCAACCGAACCTGGAACCGACAATCCAAGGCCACCTCAGTCAGGCTGAGCATGGGTAGAAAGGATTTGATGTCTGCTGGGCGCACATCCGCGCGGGAGGGCAGACGTCCATCCCGTCGCAGTCCCGCCCAGTAGGCGTAAAGGGCCTCTTGTGCGCCGTCCGCAAGAACGGTCGCGCCAAGTTCAGACACCATCTTCAGAGTCCCCTGCAACCCCTTGGATTCCTAACGAATCGTTTATCGCCTGATGCGCGAATCGGGGGCAAGCGAAAATTGGTTAACGAGACCCCTTCAGGCCCAAGGCGTCACGAAAAAGCCCGGCCGCGACGGCGACCGGGCTCTCTGTTTCCGCTGTAGAAACCGAATGAAATCAGGCCTTGCCGCGGCGGCGCGGAGCCTGGCGCCCCCCTTGTCCAAGACCCATCTGCTTGGCCAGTTCAGAGCGCGCCTTCGCATAGTTGGGCGCAACCATGGGATAGTCCTTCGGAAGACCCCATTTGGCGCGGTAATCCTCAGGGCTCATATTGTACTTCGTCCGCAGGTGGCGCTTGAGCGACTTGAACTTGCGACCATCCTCCAGGCAGATGATGAAATCCGGAGTAATAGACCGGCGGACGGGCACGGCCGGATCACGAGGGGCGACCTCGACGGGCTCTGCGGCTCCGCTGACGCCTGCCAAAGCGCGATGTACGCTCTGAATGAGCGAAGGAAGCTCGGCTGCTGAAATCGTATTGTTTCCAACGTAGGCGGAAACAATATCCGCAGTCATCTCGATGACGCCAGTCTTCTCATCCATTATGGGTTTCCATCTCTCAGAAATATAGAAAAGCGTCGCTTCCAAGCGCGCACGCGTTGGCAATAGCAACATGTTCCGCAGACCGCAAGACGTTCATCTGCGGATTACTGAGGTTACAGGGACGCTCCCGCGCTTCGGCGCAAGATTCACCAATCTTGTCGGAACCTGCGCCTCCCTGAGGCTTCAGAAACCGGTCAACCAAGGGGTCACTGGAATCTGGGACCGCTCCAGTGCTCCCAGATATTGGGGAGGTCGGCCGAAACCTTATCCGGGTACCTTGGTGGACGCTTTTCAAGGAAGGACAGGACGCCTTCCTTGGCGTCGGCCATGGCCCCGCGGGCCTGGATGCCCCGGCTATCAGCCATGTGGGCCTGCATCGGGTGGCTCGCCCCCGCCATACGCCAGATGAGCTGGCGAGTCAGGGCGATGGAGACCGGCGCGGTGTTGTCGGCGATCTCGCGGGCCAGGGCCCGGGCGGCGGGCAGCAGGTCCTCCGGGGCGTGCAGCGACCTGACCAGACCCCGGTCATGGGCTTCCTGCGCCGGGAAGACCCGGCCTGAATAGCACCACTCCAGGGCGGTCTGGACGCCGACCAGGCGGGGCAGAAACCAGGACGAGCAGGCCTCAGGATTGATCCCCCGGCGGGCGAACACGAAGCCATAACGGGCGTCGGTCGACGCCATGCGAATGTCCATCGCCAGCTGCATGGTCACGCCCACCCCGACCGCAGCGCCATTCACCGCCGCGATCACGGGCTTGAGGCTGTCATAGATACGCAGGGTGAGAAGGCCGCCGCCGTCGCGCTGGACGCCCTCAACGGTCCGGGCCTCCTTCTCCTCTCCGCCCCGGGCGGAATAGTCGAAGGTCGCCGCCCCGGCGGACAGGTCCGCGCCGGCGCAGAAGGCGCGGCCTGCACCGGTGACGATCACCACGCGGACGCTGTCGTCGGCGTCGGTCTGGTCGAAGGCCGCGATCATCTCCTGCATCATCTGCGTGTTGAAGGCGTTCAGCTTGTCCGGCCGGTTCAGGGTCAGGGTGGCGATGCCGTCCTCGACTTCCAGGCGGATCGTCTCGAAGTTTGACATGGTCGTTTCTCTCCGTGGCGTTTCCGGCGCATCGGTCGGCCTTGACGGACCTCCCGTCAAGACCTGCATATGCACGCCGCAAGCCGGATCACCGGCGGCCCGCAGCTGCGCGACGACCGAGGAGGATGACCATGCACCCCGCAACCCACGCCCGGACCCAGCCGGACCGCGCCGCCTACATCATGGGCGCCACCGGGGAAACCGTCACCTACCGCGAACTGGACGACCGCTCGAACCAGGGCGCCCAGCTCTTCCGGTCCCTCGGCCTGAAGACCGGCGACGTCATCGCCCTCATGCTGGACAACCATCCCCGGTACTTCGAGATCGCCTGGGCCGCCCAGCGCTCAGGCCTCTATTTCACCTGCATCTCGTCCAAGCTCTCCGCCGGCGAGATCGAGTACATTATGGGCGACTGCGAGGCGAAGGTGCTGATCACCTCCGCCGGCGTCGGGTCCGTGATCGACGAGCTTCCGGCCCTCATCCCGGGTGTGAAGCTCTACATGGTGGGTGAGCCGCGGGCGCCCTACGAGAGCTTCGAGGCCGCGCGCGCCGCCATGCCCGCCGAGCCCATCGCCGACCAGACCGCCGGCGCCGACATGCTCTATTCGTCGGGCACCACCGGCCGGCCTAAGGGCATCAAGCCCCCCCTGACCGGCGCCCCCATCGATGAGCCCAACGCCTTGGCCATGATGGCCCAGGGCCTGTTCGGCTTCCGGCCCGACAGCATCTATATCTCGCCGGCGCCGCTCTATCACGCCGCCCCCCTGCGCTGGTGCATGTCCGTCCAGCGCATGGGCGGGACGGTGGTGGTCATGGAGAAGTTCGACCCCGAGACCGCCCTCGCCCTGATCGAGCGGTACCGGATCGACGTCGGCCAGTGGGTGCCGACCCACTTTGTGCGCATGCTGAAGCTGCCGGCCGAGGTGCGGGCGAAGTACGACGTCTCCTCCATCCGCTCGGCGGTCCACGCCGCCGCCCCCTGCCCCGTCCCGGTCAAGGAGCAGATGATCGAGTGGTGGGGCAAGGTGGTCCACGAGTACTATGCCGGCTCCGAGGGCAACGGCTTCTGCTATGTCGGCCCCGAGGACTGGCTGGCCCACAAGGGCACGGTTGGCCGCTCGGTCATGGGCGAGGTCAAGATCGTCGGCGAGGACGGCGAGGAGGTCCCGCCCCGCACCGAAGGCACGGTCTATTTCGCGGGCGGCGCGCCGCTCGCCTATCATAACGCCCCGGACAAGGTGGCCGAGAACACCAACAAGCACGGCTGGACCACCCTTGGCGACGTGGGCTGGGTGGACGAGGAGGGCTTCCTCTACCTCACTGACCGCAAGAGCTTCATGATCATCTCCGGCGGAGTGAACATCTATCCGCAAGAACTCGAGAACCTGCTGATCACCCATCCCAAGATCACCGACGCCGCCGTCGTCGGCGCCCCGCACGAAGAGATGGGCGAGCAGGTGGCCGCGATGATCCAGCCCGCCGACTGGGCCGACGCCAACGACGCCTTCCGCGCCGAGATCGCCGAATTCTGCCGGGCCAACATCAGCCACGTGAAGTGCCCGCGGATCATCGACTTCATGGAGGAGCTCCCCCGGCACCCGACGGGCAAGCTCTACAAGCGCCTGATCCGCGACGCCTACTGGGGCAAGGAAGGCTCCAAGATCGTCTGAGGATCCCTGCCAGGCCGCTGACTCTCTCCGCCGACCTTCGGTCGGAACTCCCCCTTGGAGCGCTTCTAATTCCTCCCCCCAGGGGGCGGTGGACCGCGCAGCGGGCCGGAGTGGGTCAGCTGAGCCGCCGTAGACCCCCTCACCGACCTTCGGTCGGAGCTCCCCCTTGGGGGAGCAATGGCTCCCTAATTCCTCCCCCAAGGGGGACCGTTGCAATATTCGGAACACGGCGGAACGGATCGGATTCACAAGCTGAACGTAACGGATTCAGATCGGGAATATCGTTCTCGTTTTACCCCATTTCGCAACAGTCCCCAAGGGGGAGGTGGCGCGCGCAGCGCGACGGAGGGGGTCAACCGAGTCGAAGCTTCGCCCCTAGTACGCCCGCCCGATCAGGATCTCCTCTACGCCCGGCCGCCCCGTGAAGAGGCAGGGGCCGAAGGTCGCCGGCTGGTCCATGGGGGCGTTGCGCAGGGTCAGGCGCAGGGCCTTCAGCTTCTGCTCGAGGGCCTCGAGCTCATCGCCGGTCGGCCGGGCCCAGGGCGCGCGCACCCAGCCACGGAAGGCGGTCGCCTCCTCGTCGTCGGCGGCGGCGGCCCCGAAGAAGGCGGCCATCGCTTCGAAGGTGGAGATATCCGTGCGGATGTTCGCCTCCAGCCGGGCCTTGGCCTCGTCGTAGAGCCCTTGCTGGATCTCGGCGAGCAGGGCCGGCAGGCCAGCCAGGAAGTCCTCGCGACTCATCGACTGGCTGGCCACCTTGTCGCCGTCCCGCAGACGGTCCCGGCGCATGAAGCTGATCGTGCCGCCCGCCACGTCGCGGGGACCCAGCTCAATGATCAACGGCGCGCCGCGGCGCACCCAGTTCCAGCGCTTCTCAGCCGACTTCTGAGCCTTGGTGTCGAGCAGGGCCCGCACCGGCTCGCCCAGGGCGATCACCTGGCCCATGGCCTTCGCCAGGGCCTCGCCCGCCGCCAGGACCTCGGCGTCCTCGGGCTTGTCCCTCAGCATGGGCACGATCACCACCTGCCGGGGGGCGATGGCGGGGGGCAGGCGCAGGCCGTCGTCGTCGCCGTGGGTCATGATCACGCCGCCGATCAGGCGGGTGGAGACGCCCCAGCTGGTCGTGTGGCAGTGCACCAGCTCACCCGCCGAGTTCTGGAAGCGGATGTTCTGGGCCTCGGCGAAGTGGGTTCCCAGGTCATGCGAAGTGCCCGCCTGCAGGGCCTTGCCGTCCTGCATCATGGCCTCGATGGAGAAGGTCTTGTCGGCGCCGGGGAAGCGCTCGTTCTCGGGCTTCTCGCCCGCGACCACCGGCATGGCCAGGACGGTCTCGGAGAATTCGCGATAGACCTCCAGCATCTTCAGGGTCTCTTCCCGGCCCTCCTCGGCGGTGGCGTGGGCGGTGTGGCCCTCCTGCCAGAGGAATTCCGAGGTGCGCAGGAACAGGCGCGTGCGCATCTCCCAGCGCACGACATTGGCCCACTGGTTGATCAGCACGGGCAGGTCCCGGTGGCTCTTGATCCAGCGCGAGAAGGCGTCGCCGATGATGGTCTCTGAGGTCGGACGCACCACCAAAGGCTCTTCCAGCCAGGCGTCGGGATCGGGCGCCAGCTTGCCGTCCACTTGCTTCAGCCGGTGGTGGGTGACCACCGCCATCTCCTTGGCAAAGCCTTCGACGTGATCGGCCTCCTTGGCGAAGAAGGACAGGGGGATGAAGAGGGGGAAGTAGCAGTTCTCGTGGCCGGTCTCCTTGATCCGCCGGTCGAGGGTCTGCTGGATTCGCTCCCAGACGCCGTAGCCCCACGGCTTGATGATCATGGCGCCCCGGGTCGGCGAGACTTCCGCGAGGTCAGCCTCGCGGACGATGGCCTGGTACCAGTCGGGGAAGGTGGACGAATTGCCGGTCATGCGGCTGACGCTGAGCGCGCGTTGCATCGGAAGGCTCCTGCAGGGCGTCCTTCCTTACGGCGGACCCGCCCTCCGGGCAAAGCCCGCTTGCACGGTCGGCGGCGGATGCTATCGCTAGCGGCGCGATTGCAACAATTTTGAGGGAGCGCGACATGAACCCCGTGGAAATCAAGGACCTGCCCGGTCTCGTCGGCCAGGAAGTCGGCGTCTCGGACTGGGTGGAGATCAGCCAGGAGCGGGTCAACCAGTTCGCAGAGGCCACCGGCGACCACCAGTGGATCCACGTGGACGTCGAGCGCGCCACCCGCGAGATAGGCGGCCCCATCGCCCACGGCTACCTGACCCTGTCGCTCATCCCCTTCCTCGGCGCCGGCATGCTGCCCGTGAAGGGCGTCAGCCGCGGCATCAACTACGGCTCCGACAAGGTCCGCTTCATCAACATGGTCCGGGTCGGCAAGCGCGTGCGCATGCGCCAGAAGCTGATCGGCGTCGAGGCCAAGGCCGGCGGCGTGCAGATCCGCAACGAATGCACGATCGAGATCGAAGGCGAGTCCAAGCCCGCCTGCGTCGCCGAGACCATGTCGATCCTCTACGCGGGCTGAGACCCGTCCACCGGGGCGGCGCCTGCGTCGCCCCGGCCCACTCCTGAGCGGGATACGCGCCATGAACCGCAGAGACTGGCTCGCCGGGGCCGCCGCCCTGGCCTTCGCCGCCCCCTCGGCCGCGGCGCCACGGAGGACACGCCCCATGACCGCCCCGGCCCCGCCCATCCCCCGCCGCGACCCGGTCTCGATCACCCAGCTGGGCCGGACCCGGACGGATGAGTACGCCTGGATGAAGGATCCGGACTGGCAGAAGGTCCTGCGCGACCCTTCCGTCCTCAAGCCGGAAATCCGCCAGTACCTGGAGGCCGAGAACGCCTACATGCGGGCGGTCCTGGCGCCGACCGAGCCGCTCCAGGAGACCCTGTTCCAGGAGATGAAGGGCCGGATCCGCGAGGACGACGCCTCGGCGCCCGAGCCCGACGGTCCCTTTGCCTACGCCACCCGCTACGCCGCCGGCGCCCAGCACCCCCTGCATGTTCGCCGCCCCCGGGCCGGCGGGGCGGAGGAGATCCTCCTGGACGAGGAGGCCGAAGCCAAGGGCAAGGCCTTCTACAGCGTCGGGGCGGCGGGCCATTCGCCCGATCACAGCCTCTACGCCTGGGCGGTCGACGAGCAGGGCTCGGAGGTCTACCGCATCCGCATTCGCGACCTCGAAACCGGGAAGGTCCTTCCCTCCCCTGTGGAGAGCTCGACCGGCGACTTCACCTTCTCCCCTGACAGCACCTGGCTGTTCTGGACCTGGCGCGACGACAACGGCCGGCCGGCGCGCATCTATCGCCGCCCGGTGCGCGGGACCGCCGCGGACGACGTGCTGGTCTACACCGAGCGCGACGAAGGCTTCTTCATCGGGGTCCGCCGCAGCGCCTCCGACCGCTTCCTCCTGATTTCCTGCGGCAACCAGGAGACGAGCGAGGTCCTGCTGATCCCGGCCGACCAGCCCACCGCCGCGCCGGTCCCCCTGGAGCCACGGCGCGAAGGGGTGCTCTACGACCTCGAGCATTGGAACGACCGCTTCGTCATCCGCACCAATGCGGACGGGGCCGTCGACTTCAAGCTGGTGACCGCCCCGGAGGCCACGCCGGGCCGCGCCGCCTGGCGCGAGATGGTCCCCCACCGGCCCGGAGTGCTGGTCGAGGGCGTCCTGGCCTTCAAGCGCTGGCTGGTGCGGCTGGAAAAGGCCGACGCCCTCAACCGGATCGTCATCCGCAACGCCCAGGGCGAGGAGCACGCCGTCGCCTTCGACGAGCCGGCCTTCGCCCTCGATCTCGATCCGGGGCTTGAGTACGACACCGACCTCCTGCGCTTTGTCTACAACTCCATGACCACCCCCCGAAGCTGGGTGGACTACGACATGGCGGCCCGCACCCGGACCGTGGTGAAGACCCAGGATATCCCCTCGGGCCACGACCCCGCCCGCTACGAGACCCGGCGCCTGAACGCCCGCGCCGCGGACGGGACAGAGGTTCCGGTCTTTGTCCTGATGCGGAAGGGCCAGAAGCTCGACGGCTCGGCGCCCCTCTTCCTGTACGGCTACGGCAGCTACGGCATCAGCCAGGAGGCCAGCTTCTCCATCCGCGCCCTCAGCCTCGTGGACCGGGGCTGGATCTGGGCCCGGGCCTGCGTGCGCGGAGGCTCGGAGAAGGGGTGGGGCTGGTTCCTCGACGGTCGCCGTGAGCGCAAGATGAACACCTTCACGGACTTCATCGCCTGCGCCGAGCACCTCCACCGCCAGGGGTACGGCGCGCCGGCCAATACGGTGGCCTATGGCGGGTCGGCGGGGGGGCTCCTGATGGGCGCCGTGGCCAACCTGCGGCCGGACCTCTTCGCCGGGATCGTCGCCGCCGTCCCCTTCGTGGACGCCCTCAACACCATGAGCGACGCCTCCCTGCCCCTGACGCCCCCCGAATGGCCGGAGTGGGGGAACCCCCTGACCGACCCGGCGGCCTACGACACGATCGCCGCCTACAGCCCCTACGACAACATCGCCGCCCGGCCCTACCCGGCCATCCTGGCGACGGGCGGACTGTCAGACCCCCGAGTCACCTACTGGGAGCCGGCCAAGTGGGTGGCGCGCCTGCGCCCGGCGTCCACGAGCGGCCGACCCGTCCTGCTCAAGATGAACATGGAGGCCGGCCACGCCGGCGCCGCGGGACGGTTCGACGACCTGAAGGAAACGGCGCTGGAATACGCCTTCGCCCTCTGGGCGGTGGACGGCCAGGCGCGGCCCTGAACAGCCAGGCGCACCAGGGCGGGAAGACGGGAGTTCGTGGCTGGGGAACTAGGACTCGAACCTAGAATGACGGTACCAAAAACCGCTGTGTTACCATTACACCATTCCCCAGCAGGAACGGCGACGCAGATGGGCCGCGCGAGGGCGTCGGAATAGCCCAAGGCCGGACGGGATGCAACGCCTCCGCCTCGCTTGCGACGGGGCGACCCGTCCTCTATAAGCCGGCCCCTTAGTCGGAGTGTGGCTCAGTCTGGTAGAGCACCGCGTTCGGGACGCGGGGGTCGCAGGTTCAAATCCTGCCACTCCGACCATTTCCCCCCAGCCCCCAATGATCACCGCCCGAGACCCGGTCTCGCGCGAAATGTTCATGTTTTGTTTTGCCGCCTCCAGTCACCGTGAGACACCCATCGGGACCCGGAGGGACCGCCCCGATCCGGCGTGAACCTTAGCGGAGCAAGATATGGCGAAGATGCCCAAGGGCCAGCCTCGTGAGGTCCCTGACCCCGAGGGAGAGCTTTATGATCGCGAGATGGCGCGCATCCGGAGGATGCAGGAGACTCAAGACTATGGCTCGGCGCCTCCACAGGACCTTGTCGAAGCTGACCCGGACATCCTGGACAGCCTGCCCAGGATTCGCCAGCCAGGCCCCGTAGCGTCACTGTTCCCGGTCGTCGGGCCGGCCTGGCAGGCGGCGGCGGACCTGCAGGAAGGAAACCTGGTCGGCGCCGGCGTGAACACCGCACTCGCCATCGCGGATGTCACGCCCGCTGGGCCATTGATCAAGGGCGCCAAGGCCGCGAAACTTGGCATTGGGGTCTTAAAGAAGGGGTCCGTGACCGCCGGCGCAGCGCAAAAGATGATCAAGAAGGCGGGCCTTACGGGACCCGGAAAGGAGGTCCACCACTCCATTCCCCTCGATGGCCTGGGCCGATCTGTCCAGGATTGGCGGAATCACTACCTCTTCCTGAAGGTCCTCCCCAAGGAGGTTCACCGCCGCCTGCATGGGAGTTGGGCGGGAAAGCCCCGGTATGATCCCGTCCGGCGCATTTGGTACGGGACAACCGACTGGCAAAAGGCCTTCCCGACTTTGGCCGCCTCCAGGACGGCTGACAGCGTCGAGAACTCCAGCCGGAATTCGACCGCGAAATCGAAATGAGGGTGGCGGCGCGCCGTATTTCGAACAGAATAGGAACGAAAGGTCGCGGTGGTAGGATCAACGAGGGAGTCCGGAATGGCGGGCGTTTTCAGTTTTCTGGGCAGGCTCTTCGCCCGCCCGCCGCGGGAGGTTCTCCCGCCGACCGAGCGGGTCCAGGCCATTCTGGACCAGATCCATGCAGAGGCCCGGCCCTGCCTTCACCTGGTTCCCGGCGGCGAGGGACAGACCCGGTTCGGAGGGGCGCCCGAGATCACAGGCGACTGGCCCCGGTTCGGCGGCCTCCCCATGGCCCACCTGGCCCGGATCGACCTGGCGGAGGTGTGCGCCGCCGGCGGCCCGGATTGGTTGCCGGCGGAGGGACGGCTGCACGTCTTTCTCGACATGGGCGCGCGCGCGCAGGACTTCGAACCGGAACAGCCGGGGGCCTGCGTCGTCCGCTGGGAGACGGGCGAGGGTGCGCCCCTTGAGCCGCCGGCGGACCTGAAACCCCGCAGCCGGATCGCCCCCTTTCCCCTCACCTTCCAGCCGAGGACCTCCTTCGCCGATGAGCGCGTCGAGATCGACTGGAGGGGTTTGACCCGCGACGAGGAGCGGACCCTGGAGGCCGCCATACTCGGCTTCCTGTCGCCCGAACCCGCCCACCAGATCGGCGGCTATCCCGGAAACCTCCAGGGAGATGACATGGAGGTCCAATGCGCAGCCGCCGCCGCCCGCGGCGGCGACCCGCGCAAGGTCGGCGAGGACGATCCCACCCCGGCGGAGTTGGAGGCCGCGCGAGACTGGCGGCTCCTCCTGCAGGTCGACAGCGATCCCGGTGCAGGCTTCGACTGGATCCAGAACGGTCGGCTCTATTTCTGGATTCGGGAGGCCGACGCCCGGGCCGGGGACTTCACGCGCGTCTTCGGCCTCGCCCAGTTCCTGTAGGCGCTTGGGTCGGCCATGGGCGCCGTGTAAGGGCGAGGGCCAGACCTGCAGGCGTCGCCGCAGACAGGAAGGCCTGGCATGGCCGCATCGGTCACGACGCACGCCCGTCGCGGTCCCGAGGTCTGAAACGCCGCGGACCCGCCCTGTGTTTCCCCGCAGCGGCTCTTGCCACTGTTCGGACGGCGCCCGCGATTGCCGGCCTGCTCGCCCCAATCTAATCTGCCTCAGGCGATCATCGCTCTCTACAGGGTTTGAAAGCTTGAATGACCGACACGCGGCTTCGGCGCACCCCGGGTTTCTCAAGCATGCCCGTCGCTATGTGCGGCGGTTCATGGAGTTCACCGGGCTCATAGGACCCTATTTCCGTTGGCTGGAGCATCGCATCGCTCGCCGCCCCGGAGAGCCGGTGATTGATGGCCGCCCGATGCCCCCCCGGGACCTGATCGTCGCTGTGTCCGGAACGGCCGACGAGCGCTGGTTTTCTGAGCGCGGCAAGGCCGACGCCGCCAAGTTCCTGCAGATCGCGAAACGCTATGGGCTCGATGGAGTAAAGGCAGCTGCGGTTTTGGACTGGGGTTGCGGATGCGGTCGCTTGGCTCGCTGGATCGCCGAGGATGTGATCCGCGGGGGGGGTCGGTTCCATGGCGCAGACCTCAATCCCAGGCTGATCCGTTGGTGCGCTGCGAACCTGCCGGGGGTCTACACGGAGAACGGCCTGCGTCCTCCCCTACCCCTGGGGGACAGCCAGTTCGATCTTGTCTATGCCCATTCGGTTTTGACCCACCTCACGGAAGCGGTCGCGGTCGACTGGCTGGCGGAATGCGCACGCGTTATGAAGCCTGGCGCAATTGCGCTGCTCACCTTTCATGATGAGACCTTCGCCGAACACTGGGGACCTGCCGAGGTTGGTCCCGCTCTCAAGACACGTCCCTATCTGGTTTGGAACAAGGCCCTCGAAGGCTCGAACTATCTCTCAGCCTGGACTACGCGCGCCCGTTTCGCGGCGCTGGCGCGGACCGCCAACCTCGACCTGCTGGAGATCATCCCGGGCAGTCAGGAGTTCCCTGAACAGGCGCTGGCCGTACTGCGGCGTCCGTAACGGCTCTTTGTCCGGGTCCGCGAAGCGCGCCGCACGATGCATTGGCGCACGGCGCAACCCGGGATAAGATTAACCTTTCATCTTCCACGTCGGGCGCGCCATGAAACACTTCCTCCTGACCATGTGCGGCGTCTTCGCCGGCCTGCTGCTCTTCCTGGTCGGCATACCCATCCTGCTCATCGCCATCGCAGCCGGCGCCTCGGGCCCAGAACCCACCCCGGCGCGCACCGTGGTGGAGCTGGACCTGCGCGAGGTGATCACGGACCAGGACAGCGCCAATCCCTTCGCCAGCTTTGGCCAGCCCAGCCTGTCGGTCCTGAAGATCGTGACCACGCTCCGGAGGGCCGAGACCGACGATCATGTCCGCGGCCTCCTGGTCCGCCTGCCGGAGACCGGCATCCAGCCAGCCATGGCGGACGAGATCGCGGATTCGCTCCGGCGGTTCCGCAAGACCGGCAAGCCCGTGATCGTCTTCAGCCAGGGGGTCTATCCCGCAGGCGCGACGCCCTCGACCTACATGCTGGCGGCGGCCGGCGGCCAGGTCTGGATGCAGCCCGGCGCATCGCTGCAGGCCACAGGTCTGGTCTCGGAGGATATCTTTCTGAAGCGGCTCTTCGACCGGTACGGTGTGCGTGCGGACTTTGAGCAGCGCAAGGAGTTCAAGAACGCCGTCAACGGCTATCTGAACGCCGACTATACCGACGCCCACCGAGAAGCGACCCGGTCCATGCTGGAATCGATATACAGCTCAGCCCTGAACCGGGCCGCAGCCGACCGTCGGCAGTCTCCGGCGCAGCTGAAGGCGGCTCTGGAATCCGGCCCCCTGATGGCCGACGAGGCCCTCCGGCTCAACCTCATCGACCGGGTGGATTATCTTGACGCCGCCCGCAAGCAGTTGGCAGACCGGGCTGGCCAGGACGCCCAGTTCCGGGACTTCCGCGCCTACGCCCGCTCGGCGCGGGACCTGACCCCCCCCGGGCGTCCGGCCATAGCCATCGTGACCGCCGAGGGCGGAATCGTTACCGGCGGCGGCGGCGGCGATAATCCCTTCGCCGCCCAGGACGTCATCTATTCCGACGTCCTGGAACAGACCCTGCGCGACGCGGTCGAGGACAAGGACGTTAAGGCCATCGTGCTGAGGGTCAGTTCCCCGGGCGGGTCAGACACCGCCTCGGAACAGGTCCGGCGCGCGGTGGAGGCCGCCAAGGCGGCAGGCAAGCCGGTGGTCGTCTCTATGGGACCCTACGCCGCTTCGGGCGGCTACTGGATTTCGTCCAACGCCTCGGCCATCGTCGCCCAGCCCACCACCCTGACTGGCTCCATCGGCGTCTTCGGGGGTAAGATCGCCCTCGGCGAGGCCCTGGCGCGGGTGGGCGTCGATCTCCGCCAGATTGGCGTCGGCTCCGATTATGCCTCCGCCTTCTCCGTAGGATCGGGCCTGACGGAGGCCCAGAGGGCGGCCTTCGGTCGCTGGATGGATCAAATCTACGCCCGGTTCATTGCTCGCGTGGCCGAGGGCCGACGCCTCCCCGTAGAGCGGGTGGAGGCCCTGGCCCGGGGACGGGTTTGGACTGGCGCCCAGGCCCGGGAGCTGGGTCTCATTGACCAGGTGGGGGGATTCTATGACGCGGTGGACAGGGCCCGCGCCCTGTCCGGAGTCAACGCGGACATGGAGCTGAAGTGGATGGCCACGGAGGTGACGCCCCTTGAGGCCTTCGAGACCCTCTTCGGAATGTCCGGCGCCTCCATCCGGACCCTGGCCGCCGCCGCCTGGGTGCTGGGCGACCCGCGGGCGGAGGCCGTCCTGAACGAAATGGCCTGGAGCCGGATACCGGCCGGGGCTGGAGCCGTCCGGACGCCTGCGTTGCAGCCCTGATCCGTCCGGATCAACCGCCGTAAGACCGCGCTGCAGCCGCCATGGCTAGGACGATGGCGCGGTCATCCTCGGACAGCAGCGGGTTCCATACGTCGAAGATCAGGACGGTGCGAAGGGAGTCGCTGCCGTTGTAGGCCTCGTGTTCCAGGGTGTCGTCAAAGACGATGACCTCGCCCGGCCGCCACTGGATCCGGTCAAAGCCGACGCGGTACTCGCAGTTCTCAGGCACGACAAGCGGCAGGTGGGCGATGACCCGGGCGTTGGTCTCCCCATGGTGGGGCGGGATGCGGGTTCGCGGGGCCAGGGCAGAGAACATGACGTTGGGGCAGAGGCCCTCGATCTGGGCCAGGTCCACTTCTGAAAGGGCCTTCGTGGTCCCCGGGCAGAGCTGCTGGTTCCCGGCGATGGGAGAGCCGCTTTTCCAGAGGTCGAGGGTGCTCCAGCGATCAGAGTGGTTCAGCTCTCCCCACTGGTTCACCGGCTGGCCCGGCGCATAGGTGATGTAGGGCGTGAATGCGCCCTTCGCCCCCTCCAGAGCCGCCTCCAGCTCCTGGCGGATCAGTTCGGTGTGGGCCTCCAGCGCCTCGATCCAGGGGAAGTGCTCCCGGGTGAAGAAGGGGATGGCGGGCAGCCTGGGCACATAGAGCTGGTTGGCGTCGGACAGGTAGGGGCGGCTGGCGCCGGCCATGATGGACAGGGCCTCCCGCCAGCGGGGGCGGTCGGTGGGCTGGGCCTGGCGGATCAGGCCGTCCAGGGTCTGGAGCAGATAGTCCTGGTAGGCCCGGGTCTCGGCCTCCACCAGGCGGGAGGCGTGCTCCAGCTGCTCCCGAAGATGAGTCGGCCAGTGCTGGGAGGGCGGGGCCACCTTCAGGGCGTTGCGATAGCTGACGACGGCTGACGCCGCCCCGGAGGTCTCCTCCAGGAGGCCGGCCTTGGCCAGCAGGGCGGCCAGGGAATAGGGGTCGGCGACCAGGGCGCTCTGGATAGCCTCCCAGGCCTCCTCGGCCCGGCCGGCGGCCTTCAGAACGGCGGACAGGAAGACCCAGACCGTCGCCTCGCCCGGGGCGGCCTCGCAGGCCCGCCGGAGGAGATCGACGGACTCCTCCAGCCGGCCGGCCTGGAAGGCGTGGACCCCCAGGCTGTAGAGGGCCTCGGGATGCCGGGGGTCGGCGCCCAGCACCTTGCGCCAGAGATCCTCGGCCTCGCGCCACCGCCCTGTCCGCGCTGCGGCCCGCGCCGCCTCGGCCCACTGCACTGCCTGCACCTTCGCCTCCGGATAACAAAAGGGGGCGGCGGATAGGATCCGCCGCCCCCCAGTAGGTTGGTCGCCGTAAGGCTTAGAAGCGGACGTTCAGGCCCACCGCAAAGACCCGGCCCAGGGTGTCGTAGTTCGAGGGCAGGGTGTTGCCGCTGTTGGCGGAGGTGGTGGCGGCTTCGTTGCCAACGATCGGCGGCTCTTCCTCGAACACGTTCCGGACGGAGGCGCTGAGGCGAACGGCATCGTTGACCGCCCAGGACCCGTTCAGATCGAGATAGTGATAGGCTTCGATCTTGCGGAACTTGGGGAAGGTCGCGGCCTTCTGCGTTTCTTCGATCGAAACCTCATCCTGGTAACGCCACTGGTAACCCAGCGAGAAGTCGCCGAGATCCCAGTTGGTGCGCTGGACAAAGCGGATCTCGTGGGTCGGATTTCCGCAGGACGTACCGTAGTAACCCATGCAGTCGATCTTCGCCAGGGTGGTGTCCGACCGGCGCTCATTGGTCATGTAGTAGTTGAGAGCCAACTCAAACCGTAACCGACCCAAGGACTCTGAAGCCCCGAGATCAGCAAAATCCAGACCAAAGCCTGTATTCAGTTCGACCCCTTCTGCTTCCCGGTAGTCCAGGTTCTGCGTAAACAGCTGGATGCCCGACGCCGGAGAGGCCAGGTCGCCGTTGATCCGGATGACCTTGGCGCACTGGCCCAGGACGCCACTGTTGTAGCAGGCATCGAGAACCTCCTGAGCTTCATAGCGCCCAATCCAGCCCTCAACCCGAATCCTGTAGTAATCGACCGACAGGAAGGGGCGCGAGACAACCGGAATGTAATCGGGGGTCCAGATGAAGCCCACGGTCGTGGTGTCGGCCTCTTCCGGCTTGGGCAGCAGGGCGAGGTTGGTGCCTTCGAAGGTGCTGATCTGGCCGGAAACGATATCCTGGACAGTGCCGACCTGGGCAGCCGTCATCCCGGTAGAGATGCAGCGAGCGCGCAGGGTGGCGTTTCCGGCGAGGACGCCGGCGTTGGTCACAGAGCAGGGATCCAGAACGGCGTTCCGCAGGCCGGAGACCAGAGGTGCGGCCAGTTCACCCACATTCGGGGCGCGAACAGCGCGCTGTTGCATGGCGCGGAGGCGCAGGCCTTCGACCGGCTCCCAGGTCACGCCCGCCTTCCAGGTCGTGTTCGAACCGGAGGGGTTGTAGTCCGAGAAACGGCCGCCCAGTTCGACTTCCAGAGACTTGGCGAAGGGCAGGTCGGAGAAGACCGGAATAATGGTTTCGCCGAAGATTTCGTAGACGTCGAAGCCGCCCTTGATGGGCAGGGTGTTGCCGCCGGCGCCGCCGAGGCAGCTGGCCGGGGCCAGCTTCAGGCACTCATCGGGAACCGTCTCGCCGGCCTCTTCACGATACTCGGCGCCGAAGCTCCACTGGACGGGGAGGGCCGCGGTCGGAAGCTTGATCGCATCGGCATAGCCGGTGATCGAGCCGCCGACGATCGTCTGGCGATAGTTCTGCTTTTCAATACCGATGGCGCCCACGTACTGCGCCATTTCCGGCGTAATGGTGCCGTAGCCACCGAACACGTTGACGGGCACGCAGGAGCCGCCAGACCGACAGACCGGCTTGCCGTCCGGACCAGCAACGGCGTTCAGGGCGTTCCCGAAGTTGGTGACGTTGGTGTATCCGGCGGCGACGTTCGTGCGATCGGACTGACCATGCTGCAGGAAAACATCCCAGTCCCAGGACTCGAACACTTCACCCCGGAAGCCGAGATTAAACTGGAAGGCGTTGTTCAGATAGGTGCTCGAGCGCTCACCAAGCTCGCCGGTGCGCCGGCGGATCACCAGGCTGAGATCGTCGGCGGAGTCCACAACACCGTTGGCGTTGAGATCACGCCAGCTGGTGGCGGGCAGACTGCCGGCAAGGCGGGCGGTATTCGCCTGGGTCAGCAGGGTATTCCGGGCCGAGGCGGACAAGAAGGGGTTGGACACCGGCACGAAGAACGAGTTGCCGAAGATGCCCGACGGCGCAATCTGCTGACGGACTTCCGTTCTTGAATAGAGCAGGTTCGCATAGGCCTCGACGTTGTCCATCACATCGTAGGTGGCGAAGGCCGAACCGCCCCAGCGCTCCTGCGGGGTCTGATAGTAGTTGAACGGGTTGAAATTGAAGACGGAGCAGTTGGCGCCGAGGGAGCCGTCCTCACGGAACTGCCCGGCTGTGGTGCCCACGCCCGTGATCTGGGTGCGAGTCGGGACCGTGGTGGTCGAACCGCCCGACGCCACCGAACCCGGACCGCCGCAGCCAGCAGGCGGAGCAGGCGGGGTCGAGGCGCCGAGGTTGCCACCGGTAGCCGTCACGATCCCGAGCAGGCCGAGGGGACGGGCGGCGAAAAGCACGCCTTCCCGCTTGGAATAGTTCAGGCTGACGACAGCGTTGCCGCGACCGTCGCTGCTGTTTGCGCCGACAGTGAAAGCGGTCGAGATCACCTCGCCGTCGCCATCGCCCGTCAGCGAGTAGTTCGAGTCGGCCTCAAAGCCTTCAAAGTCCGTCTTGGTGATGAAGTTCACCGCGCCGGAGATGGCGTCCGATCCGTAAACGGCGGAAGCGCCGCCGGTGATGACATCGACACGCTCCAGCAGGGCGGTCGGCACCCGCGACAGGTCGACTTCCCCATTGATGTTGTAGGGGGTCATCCGCTTTCCGTTCAGCAGCACCAGGTTGCGCTGGGCGCCCAGTCCACGGAGGTTGAGGGTGGTGACGCCGGCGGTCCCGTTGTTCACCGCATCACCGTCTTGAGGCACCACGCCGGGCAGGAGGCGGAGGATCTTTTCCGCTTCCGGGGTCTGCTGCTGGCGGATCTGATCGGCGCCGACGGTCACGATCGGGCTGGCGGACTGGATGCCGGGCGTCTGGATCCGTGAACCGGTGACCACGACTTCCGAGACGGTGGCGGAGCCTCCCTGTGCGTAGGCTTGGGTGGCCAGCAGGGCCGCGCCGCAGATCATCGAGGTCGCCAGCAGGCGCTCGCGCATGGACTTCATCTTCAAGGTTTATCCTCCAACAGGTCCACCGGAGCGGCTCGGACCGGGAATGGGCTCAACAGTCGCGTGGGCCAGAAAAATCCTGACCCAAGTGATACCCACCTTTCACAGGGCGAGGAGAATGGTCAACGCGCTCTTCACCCTGATCGGCGTTCGGCGAGCGGCGTGTCGCAAAATCGCCACAGTCTGATCGCCATGGACAGATTGGGATGGTTGACGCAGAGGCTCTGCCAAAGTTGGCTGGCAGCGACGCTGAATTGAGGAGACCTCGACGTGCTGCGAGCTTTCGGATTGGCTTTCCTGGTGGGTGTTTTCTGCAGCTCGGCGGTGGCGGCGGCTTCGCCAACCGGCGCTCTCGAGGCCCTGCTCGATTGTCGGGCGCTGAAGGGGGATGCAGAG
This sequence comes from Phenylobacterium sp., assembly GCA_020402745.1. Lineage (GTDB taxonomy): Bacteria > Pseudomonadota > Alphaproteobacteria > Caulobacterales > Caulobacteraceae > Phenylobacterium. Next base: position 19,853 of record JADBYZ010000008.1, on the reverse strand, counting down.
CGGCTGGCCTGTTTCGATCGCGCATCTGCGGCTCTGGCCCAGGCTGAGGCTGGCGGCGCCGTGGTGGTCATGGATAGGGCAAAGGTGGAGGCGGTCCGCCGCCAGGCCTTCGGGTTCTCCATCCCCTCCATCGCAGATCTGATGCCAAGGGTCCGCACAGGCGCGGGATCGGCGGCGGCGGCGGAGCCCGAACCGAGCCTCAGGCAGATTGAGGCGTCCGTCGCCTCAGCCCGGCTGGGCCGGGACGGCAAATGGGTCCTGACCCTGGATAACGGCGCGGTCTGGCGGCAGACGGACACTGAGAGCCTGCGCCGCGAGCCCCGGCCCGGGTCGCGGGTGGTGATCAAGGCCGCCGCCCTCGGCAGCTATCTGATGAGCGTCGACGGCCAGCGCTCCGTCCGCGCCAGGCGCGAGGAATAGGCGCGAGGAAGAGGCCGCTCAGCGGTCCTTGGGGTCCAGGGCGTCCCGCAGACCATCGCCGATGAAGTTGAAGGCGGCGAGGGTCGCCGCCATGGCCAGGGCCGGGAAGACCAGCAGCCACCAGGCCATCTCCATATCCTGGGCGCCCGCCGAGATCAGGGTGCCGAGCGAGGCCAAGGGCGGCTGGACGCCCAGCCCCAGGAAGGACAGGAAGCTCTCGGCCAGGATCACCGCCGGGATGGTCAGGGTGACATAGACCGCCACCGGCCCCAGGAGGTTGGGGATGATGTGCCGGGCGACGATGGCCATCCGCCCGAGGCCTGCAGCCCTCGCCGCCTCGATGAACTCCTTCTGCCTCAGCGACAGGGTCTGGCCCCGCACGATCCGGCTCATGGTCAGCCACTCGACGGCGCCGATGGCCACGAAGATCAGAAGGATGTTCGACCCGAAGGCGACCATCAGAAGAATGACGAAGAAAATGAAAGGCAGGGCGTAGAGCACGTCCACAATGCGCATCATGGCCTCGTCCACGGCCCCGCCAATATAGCCCGCGGTCGCCCCCCAGGCGACGCCGATGACCAGGGAGACCAGGGTGGCGACCAGGCCGATGGCGAGGGAGACGCGCAGTCCCATGGCGAGGCGCGCCAGCAGGTCCCGGCCCAAGGCGTCGGTCCCCAGAAGATGGCCATCGGTCAGGGGCGGGACCCAGACATGGTCCTTGTTCACCTGGTCGTAGGGCCAGGGGCTCAGGAGCGGACCGAACAGGGCGAAGAGGGTCAGGAGGACCAGGACCCCCAGGCTGAGGGTGGCGGCGCGGTTGGCCCGAAGCCGCGCAAAGGCGTCGTCGGTCAGGCTGCGGCCGCGCGCGGCGGGCGTCGGGTGGGTGGCGAGGTCGGTCATGACAGGCGCACCCGGGGATCGACCACGGCCAGCATCAGGTCGCCCAGCAGGTTCAGGAGAAGGACGAGGACCGCATAGACCACGATCATGCCCATCACCACGGTGTAGTCCCGCTGCAGGGCGCTGATGACGAAGAACTTCCCCAGGCCCGGCAGGTTGAAGATCTTCTCCACCACCAGGGAGCCGGTCAGCAGGCCGGCGGCGGCGGGCCCCAGATAGCTGACCAGGGGGGTCAGGGCCGGGCGCAGGGCGTGGCGCAGGACGACGGCGGCCTCCGGCAGACCCCGGGCCCGGGCGGTGCGGACATGGCCGGCGCCCAGGGCCTCGATCATCCCGGCCCGGGTCAGGCGCGACAGGATGGCCGCCTGGGGCAGGGCCAGGACGATGACCGGCAGGATCATGTTGGGCAGGGCCCCGCCGTTCCACCCGCCGTTGGGAAGCCACTGCAGGGTCGACCCGAACAGCAGGATCAGCAGGGGCGCCGTGACGAAGGTCGGCACGCAGACGCCCAGTATGGCCAGGCCCATGGCGCCGACGTCCAGGATCCCGTTGCGGCGCAGGGCCGCCAGGACGCCCAGCGAGACCCCCACCGCCAGGGCGAGGATCATGGAGGCCAGTCCCAGCTTCAGGCTGACGGGGGCGTTCTGTTTCAGAATGTCGGCCACGGTCTTGTCGGGGTATTTCAGCGATGGACCGAAATCCCCGCGCACGACGCCGCCGAGATAGGCGAGGTACTGCTCCGGAAGAGGCCGGTCGAGGCCGTAGCGGGCCTTGAGGTTCTGCTCCACCGCCGGCGGCAGGCGCCGCTCGGAGTCGAACGGCCCGCCGGGGGCCGCCCGCATCATGAAGAAGGCCAGGGTGATCACCACCAGCAAGGTGGGCCCCGCCACGAGGAGACGTCGACCGATGAAGCGCAGCATGGGGGAGCCGTGACGAGGTCTTTTAGCGGGCCTGACGATTGCGAAACTTCCATCCCCCCCCGATGATGTCAACGCACTCGCCCGCAATCCGAGGGGCGGGGAGTCAGGAGGATGGGTCCATGTCCGAGTTCCACCGCGTCACCGAGCGCTTTTCCGTCGCGCCCCAGCTCGCGCCGGAGGACATGGCCGCCGCCGCACTGCAGGGCTTTGTGCGGGTGGTCTGCAACCGGCCGGACAGCGAAGGTCCCGGCCAGCCCTCGGGCGGGACGATGAATGCGGCCGCACAGGCGGCGGGCCTGGAGTTCCTGCACATCCCCTTCGCCGGCATGCCGGACGCCTCGACGGCCGACGCCGTCTTCGCCGCCGTGTCTGAGGCGCCCGGCCCGGTGCTGGCCTATTGCCGCTCGGGCACCCGGTCCGTCACCGCCTGGGCCCTGGGGTCCCTGAGGGCCGGCGACCATGACCGGGAGGCCCTGGTCGCCCTGGCCGCCGGCGCGGGCTACGACCTCTCCGCCGTCCTTCCCCGGCCGATGTGAGCGGCCCCATGATCCCCTTCGTCAAGGACATCACCTTCGAGTACGGCGCCTGCGATCAGGTCTCGCCCCTGATCCGCCGCGTGGTGGCGAACAATCCCGGCCCCTTCACCTTCCTGGGCACGGGCACCTACATCATCGGCAGGGGACAGGTGGCGGTCATCGACCCCGGCCCGGACCTGGACGACCACCTCGAGGCCATTCTGGCGGCCACCGCCGGGGAGACCATCACCGACATCCTGATCACCCACCACCACTCGGACCATTCCCCCCTCGCCGGCCCCCTGAAGGCCCGGACAGGCGCCCGCATACACGGCTGTCCCCCGTCCCGGATCGGCGCCGCGGACGGGATCGTGGTGGAGGCGGACGAGGACGAGAGCTTCCGGCCGGAGATCGTGATCCGGGGCGGTGAGATCATCCGCGGACCGGGCTGGACGCTGGAGGCTGTGGCCACGCCCGGCCACACCCTGAACCACATCTGCTTCGCCCTGCGCGAGGAGAACGCTTTGTTCTCAGGCGATCACATCATGGGCTGGTCGACGACGGTGGTCTCGCCGCCCGGCGGCGACATGACCGCCTACATGGACAGCCTGCAGAAGGTGGCGGACCGGAAGTTCGACACCCTGTGGCCGACACATGGCCCGCCCATCACAGAGGTCGCGCCCTTCATCGCCGCCTATGCGGCGCACCGACGCGGTCGTGAAGCTCAGTTCCTGGCGTGTGTGGACAAGGGGGTCGGCCGGATCGCCGACATGGTGCCGGAGCTGTATGCGGCGGTGGACAAGCGCCTGCACCCGGCCGCGGCCAACTCCCTGCTCGGCCACGCTATCGACCTGGTGCGCCGGGGCGTCCTGGCCTGCGATGGCGAACCCGGACCCGGCGCGACCTACCGGCGTTCCTGACGCTCAGCCCCTGGGCGGCGCGTCCTTGCGACCCAGCATGATGCGGGTCGAGACACTGCCCAGCGCCAGGATGAAGACGCCGAAGGCGCAGAGGGCGGTCAGCAGATAGGCCTGCTCGGCGAGGGAAAGATGGGGCATGTGAACCTCCTGATGAGGCCCCCATCCTCCACGCTGCGGCGGGCGCCGCCTTGATCGAGGTCAAGACCGCGCCGCCGGCGCACCGGGTCAGCCTGCGGTCGGCAGGACGTAGTCGACCATGCGCTGGCGCAGGATCTTCTTGTCGATCTTGCCCGTGGCACCCAGGGGGATGTCATCCACGAAGACGACGTCGTCGGGCGTCCACCATTTGGCGATCTTGCCGTCCAGGAACTTCAGGAACTCCTCTCGGGTCCCGGACTCGCCAGGGCGAAGCTTGACCATCAGAAGGGGGCGCTCATCCCACTTGGGATGGGCCACGCCGATCACCGCCGCCAGCTCCGCCTTGGGATGCCCGGCCGCAATGTTCTCGATCTCGATGGAGCTGATCCACTCGCCGCCGGACTTGATGACATCCTTGGCCCGGTCGGTGATCTGCATGTAGCCGTACTCGTCGATCGTCGCGACGTCGCCGGTGTCGAAGAAGCCCTCGGAGTCCAGGATTTCACCGCCGTCGGCCTTGAAGTACTGGCCCACCACGAAGGGGCCCTTGACCATGAGCCGCCCGAAGGTCTGGCCGTCGTGGGGCAGTTCCTTGCCGTTATCGTCCAAGAGCCGAAGGTCGATCCCAAGGGGCGGGCGGCCCTGCTTCAGCTTGAAGCTGAGCTGGGTCTCCTCATCCATCTCAGCGACCTTGTGTGAGGGGCTGGCGATCGTGCCGAGCGGCGAGGTCTCCGTCATCCCCCAGGCGTGGGTGACGTCGACGCCGTATTCGTCCCGGAAGCCGCGGACGATGGCTTCCGGCACGGCCGATCCACCGATCGCCACACGCTTCATTGCCGTCAGCTTGCCTCCCGTTTGGCGCAGGTGGGCCAGGAGCATCTGCCAGACAGTGGGAACAGCGGCGGAGAAGGTGACGCCTTCCGCCTCGATGAGCTCATGCACAGAAGCGCCGTCCAGCCTCGGGCCGGGCATCACCAGCTTGGCGCCCACTGCAGGTGCGGAGAAGGCGATTCCCCAGGCGTTGGCGTGGAACATCGGCACGATGGGCAGGATGGTGTCCCTGCCACCGATCCCGAGGACGTCAGCGCTCGCCGTCACAAGGGTGTGCAGGAAGTTCGATCGGTGGGTGTAGAGGACGCCCTTCGGATTGCCTGTCGTGCCGGAGGTGTAGCAAAGCCCCGCCGGGGTGTTCTCGTCGAACCCGCCCCAGGCGCAGTCTTCCGACTGGCCAGCGATGAGGGTTTCGTAGGCCAGGGCGCCCGGCAGCTGGTCGGTCATATGCGCGTCGTCAGTCAGCACGATGAAGTGCTTCACCGTCGGGATCTGGTCGCGGATCTGGGCGAGGATCGGCAGGAAGGTCAGGTCGGTGAAGATGACCCGGTCTTCGGCGTGGTTGATGATGTAGACGAGCTGCTCGGAGAAGAGCCGGGGGTTCAGGGTGTGGCAGACCGCGCCGATCCCCATGATGCCGTACCAGGCTTCCAGGTGGCGGGCCGTATTCCAGGCGAGGGTGGCGACCCGGTCGCCGGGCTGGATGCCCAGGGCCTTCAGGGCGTTCGAGCAGCGCTTCGCCCGCGCATGGACCTCGGCGTAAGTAGTGCGGACGATGGGCCCCTCGACCGAGCGGGAGACGATCTCGCGGTCCCCGTGCCAGGCCTTGGCATGATCCAGAATCCGGTCAACGGTCAGCGGCCAGTCCTGCATTCTGCCGAGCATCGGGAAACCCTCCAGGTCTTGTGTTCAGAGCGCACTTGGGCGCGTTGCGCGGAAAATAGGGACTCGACCCTCCGGAGGCAACGGCGGAGCGGGTCAGACGCCTTCGGTCTCAGACATCAGTCTCCGGCTGGCCGCCAGGACGCTCTCTACGGAGAGGTCCATCATGTGGCAGATGGACTGGGAGAGGTCCGGATCGAGGGTCCGGATCTGGTCCAGGGTCCGTGCGCCCCGCAGCACCCGGCCGTGATCGCCCCAGGGGGCGTAGAGCTGCTCGTCCGACGGCCCGAAGAGCCCGAGGGTGGGCGCGCCCGCCGCGGCGGCCAGATGCATGAGGCCGGAGTCATTGCCGAGGAAGAGCCGGGCCGAGCCCAGGGCGGCGTGCAGGGTCACGAGGTCCACCTTGCCCACCAGGTCGATGAACCGGTCCCGGGGGGTTACCGCCCTGAGGGCCGGCAGGACGGCGGTGTCCTTGGGTCCGCCCGCCACCAGCAGTCGCCCGCCGGCCAGGGGGCCGCCCGGCCCCAGCAACTGGATGGCGACCTGGGCGAACCGCTCGACGGGCCAGGTCTTGCCGACCCAGTTGGCGGCCGGCCCGAGGGCCAGGATCGGACCTTCGCCAGCCACCAGGGCTGCGGCCTGCCGGGCGGCGGCCTCCCCTACGAAGATGTGGGGCGCCGGGGGATCGTCCTGGAGGCCCAGGACCCGGGCCGCCTCGATGACCTTGTGCACGGGCGGACCTGGCGAGCGCCGGTAGACCGCGCGGCGCCGGCGTCTCAGGAAGCCGCTCAGGGCCGACCCCCTCAGGTCGACGACAAGCCCCCAGGACCGGCGGCGGACCCGGCTCCAGAGTCGGACCCAGTGACCCCCATCCCGCGACTTCTCGAAGGGGATGATCGCCTCCAGTCCGGGCACGTCCTGGAACAGGGGCGCCGCAGCCGGGCCGGCGACGATGGTGAACCGGGCCCCGGGGATTTCCTCAGAGAGGCGATGAATGAGGCCGGAGGAGAGCACGGCGTCACCGATCCGCGTGGCGGTGATGAAGAGAATCGGAAAGGGCGAGGCCAGCATTGCGGATACATAATCGGAGCCTAGGTTAGGCTCCAGCCGCCGGAAGGTTCACCGCATGACAATCTGCGTACCCCTGACAGACCGCGCCCTCGTCGAGGTCTCCGGCGAGGACCGGGTCTCCTTCCTCCAGGGCCTTCTGAGCCAGTCCCTTGAGAATCTGTCCCCCGGACAAGCCCGCTACGGCGCCCTGCTGACGCCCCAGGGGCGGCTGCTCTTCGATCTCTTCGTGGTGGGGCGTCCGGAGGCGATCTGGCTGGATGTGGCGGCGGCGCGCCGGGACGACCTCCTCGCCCGGCTGAAGATCTACCGGCTGCGGGCCAGGGTCGATATCCGCCCCCTGGAGGCCGGGATCTGGACCTGCTGGCCCGAGCCTCCTGGACCGGGCTGGGTTCCCGACCCCCGCCGGGAGGGACTGGCCTGGCGCGCCTGGGGACCTGCGGCCCCTCCGGCCGCGACAGGGAGCCTGGAGGACTGGCGCGCACGGCGGCTCGCCTTCGGGGTCGGCGACGCCGAGGACTTCGACTTTGACCGGGACTATCCCGTCGAGCTGAACTTCGACCGGGTCGGCGGCATAGACTTCGCCAAGGGCTGTTTCGTCGGGCAGGAGACCACCTCCCGAATGAAGCGGCGTGGGCAGATCAAGACCCGCCTGGTCCCGATCCGCTTTGAAGGGCCTCCGCCGGCCCGGGGTTCCGAGGTCCTGAAGGGCGAGCTGAGGGCGGGGGAGGTCCGGTCCGGCGTCGACGGCCTGGCCCTGGCGCTCCTGCGGCTGGACCGGATCGATGGCGCCCTCTCGGTGGAGGGACGGTCTGTGTCGGTCGAGGCGCCCTTGCCGGAATGACGCGCGGCCTGCGAAGGTCGATCCCATGTCTGACGGCCTGATTCGATGTAACTGGCGCGGCATGGCGGGCGACCCGCTGTACGAAGCCTATCATGACCAGGAATGGGGCGTGCCCGAGCGGGACCCCGTCGCCCTCTGGGAAAAGCTGGTGCTGGACGGCTTCCAGGCCGGGCTGGCCTGGATCACCATATTGCGCAAGCGCGAGGCCTTCCGCGCCGCCTTCGCCGGGTTCAATCCCGAGGCCGTAGCGCGGTTCGGCGAGACGGACCGGGCCCGCCTGCTCGCCGACGCGGGCATCGTCCGCTCCGCCGCCAAGATCGACGCCGCCATCTCCGGCGCCCGGATCTTCCTCGACATGCGTGAGGCCGGGGAGGACTTTTCCACCTTCCTCTGGAGCTTCACGGACGGACGCCCCATCCAGACCTTCCGGGAAGGCCTCGCCGACGTGCCCGCCGAGACCCCCCTCAGCCGCGAGATCGCGGCGGCCCTGAAGGCGCGGGGGTTCCGGTTCGCCGGGCCCGTCATCGTCTATGCCTTCATGCAGGCGGTGGGGATGGTCAACGACCATCTGGTGTCCTGCCACCGTCACGCCAGCGTCCTGGAGATGGGGGGGTGACCCGCCCCGGGACCGGCCCGGACTACGCCCTGGAGGCCGCCTCCCCGGCGCCGGTCTGCGGCGTCGACGAAGCCGGTCGCGGGCCCTGGGCCGGCCCGGTCAGCGCCGCGGCGGTGATCCTAGCCCCGGACCGGATTCCGGTGGGCCTGGACGACTCCAAGGCGCTTACCGAGCGCCGGAGGGAGGCCCTTGAGGTCGAGGTGAAGGCGGCCGCCGTCGCCTGGGGGGTCGGCTTCGCCAGCGTCGAGGAGATCGACGGGATGAACATCCTGAAGGCGACGGGCCTCGCCATGCGCCGGGCGGTCGAGGCCCTGTCCCCGGCGCCTGCCTTCATCCTCGTGGACGGATCCTACCGGTTCGACCTGCCCGCCCCGGTCCGGCCTGTGGTGAAGGGCGACAGTCTCTCCGTCTCCATCGCCGCGGCTTCCATCCTGGCCAAGACCGCCCGGGACCGCGTGATGCTGGAGCTGGACAGAGACTGGCCGGACTACGGCTTCGCCGCCCACAAGGGCTATCATTCCAGCGTTCATGTGGAGGCCCTGCGCCGCTTCGGGCCCTGCCCCGCCCACCGCCGGTCCTTCGCGCCGATCCGGGCCCTGCTGGAAGCCGCCGATTAACCTTCAGTTCACCATGTTTCGAAACGGAGCCTAAACCACGCACGGCGAGGATTCCCTTTCCGGATTCCGCAGGTTAAGGACTGGGCGTGACCCCCGACACCATCCTCCAGGGCGACTGTATCGAGGTTCTGAAGAGCCTGCCCGACCGCTCGGTGGACCTGGTCTTCGCCGATCCGCCCTATAATCTGCAGCTTGGCGGCGACCTGCTCCGCCCGGACAATTCCCGGGTCGACGCCGTCGATGACGCCTGGGACCAGTTCGAGAGTTTCGCCGCCTACGACGCCTTCACCCGGGCCTGGCTGACGGAGTGCCGGCGCGTCCTCAAGGACGGCGGCGCCATCTGGGTGATCGGCAGCTATCACAACATCTTCCGGGTCGGGACGATCCTTCAGGACCTCGGCTTCTGGATCCTCAACGACGTGGTCTGGCGCAAGACCAACCCCATGCCGAACTTCAAGGGCGCGCGCTTCACCAACGCCCACGAAACCCTGATCTGGGCGGCCAAGGGGCGGGGCGCCAAGCGCTACACCTTCAACTATGACGCCATGAAGATGGCCAATGACGAGCTCCAGATGCGCTCGGACTGGACCTTCCCCCTCTGCACCGGCGAGGAGCGACTCAAGGACGAGAGCGGCGCCAAGGCCCACCCGACCCAGAAACCCGAGGCCCTGCTGCATCGCGTCCTGCTGGCCTCCACCAAGCCCGGGGACCTGGTTCTCGACCCCTTCTTCGGCACGGGCACCACCGGCGCCGCAGCCCGTCGCCTCGGACGCCGCTATCTGGGCATTGAGCGCGAGACCGAATACATCGACCTGGCCCGCCAGCGCATCGCCCGCGTCCAGCCGGTGGCGCCGGAGGACCTTCAGGTCACCGGCTCCAAGCGCGCCGAGCCCCGGGTGCCCTTCGGCCAGATCCTCGAGGCGGGCCTGCTGCGTCCCGGCGACGTCCTCTACTGCCCGCGCGGCGAGCGCGCCGCCCGCGTCAGGGCCGATGGCTCCCTGGCCACCGGCGACCTGACGGGCTCGATCCACAAGGTCGGCGCCATGGTGCAGTCGGCGCCGGCCTGCAATGGCTGGACCTACTGGCACTTCCGCACCGACAAGGGCCTGACCCCCATCGACGTCCTGCGCGCCCAGGTCCGCAGCCGCTTGCCGGGCTGACCTCAGCCGGCGTTTTCGCTTTGCGACCGCGGGCTCCGGGCTAAGCTGGCCCGATGAACCCGCGCATCCTGGTCCTGACCCTGTCCACCTTCGCGTTCGGGTCGACCGCCTTCATCTTTGCGGGCGTCCTGGAGACCATGGCGCAGGACCTGGGGGTGGCGACCGCGGTGGCCGGCCAGCTGCAGACCTCCTATGTTTTGGTCTCCGCCCTCCTTGGGCCGCCCCTGGCCTGGCTGCTGGGCAAGGCGGACCGCAAGGTGGTGCTGGCCGCGGCCCTCGGCTTCGGCGCCCTGGCCAACCTGGCCTGTGCGATGGCGCCGGGCTTCCAGTCCCTCCTGGCGCTCAGGACCCTGGTCGGGCTGGCGGCCGCCATCGCCGGGCCAACAGCGAGCGTCGCCGCCGCCGCTCTCGTGCCCCCCGAACGCCGGGGATCCGCCGTCGCCATGGTGATGGGCGGCATGACCATGGCCTTCGTCATCGGAATTCCCCTTGGCAGCTTCGTGGGCGCGCACTTCGGCTGGAGGTCCACATTCGTCCTCGCCGGGGCCCTGACCGCCATCGCCTTCGCCGGGGTCATCACCCTGATGCCCTCCGTCCGGCCGCCGCCGCCCTCAGCCGGCGGGCGGATCGCCCTGGCGCCCCTGCTGCCGCTCTACGCCGGCGGCTTCCTGTGCTTTGCGGCCAACATGACGGTGAACCTGTTCATCGCCCCGGTGGTCCGGGTCGGCGCCGGGGTCACAGGCGCCGGGGTCGGCGTGTTCCAGATGGTGATCGGGCTGGGCTCCATTGTCGGCCTCTCCCTCGGCGGGAGGGCGGGCGACAGAGGCGAGGGCCGGGAATGGCTGATCACCTGCTTCCTGGGCCAGCTCCTGGCCATGAGCCTGCATGTCGCCGCCACGAGCCATCTGACGCCTCCCGGCCTTCCCAGCCAGCTGATGGTGGCCATGGCCATCTTCATCGCCTCGACCTCCCTGTTCTCGCTGATGCCAGTGCTGTCATCGCGGATCATCCAGACAAGCCAGGGCGCGCCCCTCGCCATGGCGGTCAACGGGTCGGTCAACTCCATGGGACAGGCCCTGGGATCGGCGGTGGGCGGTTTCGCCCTCGCCACCGTGGGCGTACCGGGCATTCCCCTGTCGGCCATCGGCATCTCGGTCGCGGGGCTGGTCATGACCACCCTGCTCATTCCACGGCGGACATCCCCAGCGCCCGCCGGGCCGCCTTGAGGAAGACGCTGGGCAGGTCGCCCAGGGCGGCTTCCGCCAGCCACTCCGAGCCAGGGGCGTCGCCCTCCGCCGTCAGCACCCGCAGGGTCAGCCGGAAGTGGGTGAAGACGTGATCCACCGAACCCGCCTCCCGCCAGTCCAGATCCGTAGGGGCGGAGGTCGTGATCTCATCCGCCCCCGGCCCCCCCGCCGTCCAGGCTGTGCCCGGCAAGCCCAGCATGCCGCCCAGCAGGCCGCGGGGCGGTCGCCGGACGACGGCGATACATCCCCCCTGGCGCAGGACGAAGGCGACGCCGGCGCGGTCGGGCCGGGCGCCTCGCGCCGTCTTTCGCGGCCAGCCCTCCGGAGCGCCCGAGGCGCGTGCGGCGCAGGCGTCAGCGGCCGGGCAGAGATCGCATCGCGGCGAACGCGGTCGGCAGATCGTCGCGCCAAGGTCCATCAAGGCCTGCGCCCAGTCGCCGGGGGCGGCGCCATCCACGAGGCCTGCGGCGAGGTCCCACAGCTGGGCGCGCGCCGCCGGCAGGGGCGTCTCCACCGCGAACAACCGGGACATGACCCGCTCGACATTGCCGTCCACCACGTTCGCGGGACGGTCGAAGGCGATCGCGGCCACCGCTGCGGCCGTGTAGGGACCCACCCCGGGCAGGCTGAGCAGGGCCGCCTCCGTATCCGGGAACCGACCGGCGAACCGGTCCCGGACGGCCCGGGCGCACGCCAGCAGGTTCCGCGCCCGGGCGTAGTAGCCCAGGCCCGCCCAGGCGGCCATGACCTCGGCGTCCTCCGCATCCGCGAGGGCCGTGACGGTGGGCCATCGCCTCAGGAAGGCCTCGTAGTAGGGGGCCGCATGGACCACCGTGGTCTGCTGGAGCATCACCTCGGAGAGCCAGACCCGGTAGGGGTCCGGGGTGACGGCGCCGTCGCCCGGCGGTCGCCGCCAGGGTAGGGTCCGGGCGTTGGCGCGGTACCAATCGCGGATGCGCGCCTGAAGGCGGTCTGGAGTCATGGCGCCAGACTACGAGGTTTCCTTGCGAGGCGGAAAGCGCCGGCTGCGCCCGACCGGGACTCGCTCCCCCCACGCCTCCCGCTGTAGACTGGGCGCATGCCGAGCCGGAGACTGCCCACCCTCGCCGAAGCTGTGGAGATCCTGGCTCGCCGCCGGACCCGGCCTGCACAGAGGGCGGCGCCCCCTGCAGGGCGCAGCCTGACGCCCCTCCTCAAGGCGCTGGACGAGCGGTTCGGGCAAGGTCCCGGAGCCCTGCAGGTCCGGTGGCCGGAGATTGTCGGAGCCGACCTCGCCCGCCGGACCGAGCCCGTGAAGCTGTCCTCACCCCGGGGCGGGACGCCCGGCGTCCTGGAAATCCGCGTCGCCGGTCCGTCCGCGACCCTGATCCAGCACCGCAGCGCCGAGATCCTGGAGCGGGTCAATCTGTTCCTCGGGGCGGGATCGGCGGGTCGGCTCCGGGTCGTCCAGGGGCCCCTTCGGCTGCGCCCGGTCCAGGCGCCCGCCCAGCTGGCCGGCCGACGTCGTCCACCGCCCCTGGACGCGGCCGTTGAGGCGGAGCTTGCTCGGGAGGCGGAAACGGCGAGGACTGATCGCCTGCGGCGCGCGCTGGTCAGTCTCGGGCGGTCCGTCCACAGAAACCCGCCTGGCAGTCCCTGACAGGCCCTTGGCCCACCGTCCCTAATGACCGAGAATCGCGTTCTACTTTCGCTTTGACTGTTCCCTGGAGGCGTCATGTCCCGCTTCAAGCCCCTCGCCCTGGTCGCCCTGGCCGGCGCCCTCCTGCTCGCGGCCTGCACCCGCGGCCCCGCGCCGTCGGCGGAGGACATGACCTTGGGTGACCCCAAGGCGACGGTGAAGATGGTGGAGTACGCCTCGGCCAGCTGCGTCCATTGCGCGACCTTCAACAACGAGGTCTTCCCCGCCTTCAAGGCGAAGTACATCGACACCGGCAAGGTGCATTACACCCTGAAGGAGTTCCTCACCCCGCCGAATGAGCTGGCGGCGGCGAGCTTCCTCACGGCGCGTTGTGCGGGCAAGGACAAGTACTTCACCGTCCTGGATGCTGTTTTCCGAAGCCAGCAGGAGATCTTCCAGACCGGCGACATGCGCGGCGTCCTGCTCAGGATCGCCCAGTCGGCGGGCCTGACCGAGGCCCAGTTCAATGCCTGCATCACCGATGAGGCCGCCCTCAAGTCCCTGAACGAGCGGGTCGAGCGGGCGGTGAAGCAGGACCGAATCGCCAGTACGCCGGCCTTCTTCATCAATGGCAAGGCCGTCGCCTCCGGCGAGATCAGCCTGGCGGCCCTCGAGAAGGCCGTCGCCGAAGCCTCGAAGTAGGGGGGACAGGCAGGTCAGGTGCAGTTCCAGCGGCTCAGGCTCTCCGGCTTCAAGTCCTTCGTGGATGCGACGGAACTGCGAATCGAGCCCGGAATCACGGGCATTGTCGGTCCGAACGGCTGTGGGAAGTCCAACCTTCTGGAAGCCCTGCGCTGGGTGATGGGCGCCAATTCCGCCAAGGCCATGCGGGCCGGCGGCATGGACGACGTGATCTTCGCCGGGTCCGGCGGCCGGACCTCCCGCAACCACGCCGAGGTCGTCCTGACCATCGACAACGCCGAGCGGCGGGCGCCGGCGGCCTACAATGACAGCCCTGTCCTGGAGGTGGTCCGCCGGATCGACAAGGGCGAGGGCTCCACCTACCGCGTCAACGGCCGCGAGGTCCGGGCCCGGGACGTGCAGCTCCTGTTCGCGGACGCCTCGACCGGGTCCAACTCCCCGGCCCTGGTGCGCCAGGGCCAGATCTCGGAACTGATCGCGGCCAAGCCGCAGAACCGCCGGATGATCCTGGAGGAAGCCGCCGGAGTTTCGGGCCTTCACTCGCGCCGGCATGAGGCGGAGCTCCGTCTCAGGGCCGCAGAGACCAACCTGTCCCGCCTGGACGACATCGCCCGGGAGCTGGACTCCGCCCTGAACCGTCTGCGGCGGGAGGCCAGGAACGCCGAGCGCTATCGCCGGCTTTCCGGCGAGATCCGCACCCTCCAGTCCGCTGTCCTGCATGCGCGCTGGAGCGAGGCGGGCGAGGCCGTCCGGCGGCTATCCGAGGAGGAGGCGGAGGCGGTCCGCGGCGTTGAGGACACGGCCCGCGCCGCGGCCGGCGCCAGCGCCCGCTCGGCCCGGGCCGAGGCCGCCATGCCCGCCCTGCGGGACGCCGAGACCCTGGCGGCGGCTGTCCTGAACAAGCTGGCCATCGACCGCGACCGGCTGGAGCGCGAGGCCGAGGCCCTGGCCGAGGAGGTTCGCCGGCTCGAGGCCGACATCACCCGCATCGACGCCGACCGGGCCCGCGAGACCCAGATCACAGCCGACGCCGAGGAGGCCCTGGCCCGCCTGGCCGCCGAGATCAGCCGCCTGGAGGCGGAGGTCGCCGCCGCCCCCTCCCGGGGCCCCGAACTGGAGTCCGCCCTGCGTCTGGCGGAGGTCGAGCGCGACCGGGTCCAGGCCGAGGTCGAGGCCCTGGCCGCCCAGGTCGCCGCCGAGGCCGCTCAGCGCCGCGCGGCTGAGACGCGGGCGGAAGAGGCCCGCAGCCGCGCGGCCCGGACCCGCCGGGCCCTGGAGCAGGCCGTGCGCGAGCGCGAGGCCCTCAGCGGCGCCGAAGGCCCGGAGGCGAAGGCCGCCGCCGAGGCGCTGGCTGCGGCGGAAGCCGAGCTTTCTGCGGCCCGCAGCGCCCTCGAGGCGGCTGAGGCGGCCCGGACCGAAGCCGCCCGCGCCGAGGGCCAGGCCCAGGACGCCGCCCGCGAGGTCCGCGCCCGCCTTGACGCGGCTGAGGCCGAGGCGCGGGGTCTTTCGCGCCTGCTCAAGGACCCCGCTGAGGACGGCTTCGCCCCGGCGGTGGACAGCATCACCCCCGAGCGCGGGCTTGAGGCGGCGCTCGCCGCCGCCCTGGGCGACGACCTCGACGCGGCCCTGGACCCCCGGGCCAACGCCTTCTGGAAGGGCGCGCCAGCACCCCTCAGCACCCTGCCCCCGGGCGCCGAGCCCCTGGCGGGCCGGGTGAAGGCGCCCCAGGCCCTGGCCGCGCGCCTCGCCCTGGTCGGGCTGGTGGACCGCAGCGAAGGCGATCGCTTGGCCGCCAGCCTGGCGCCCGGCGTGCGCCTCGTCTCCCGCGAGGGCGACCTGTGGCGCTGGGACGGTTTCGTGGCGCGGGCGGACGCCCCGAGGGCCTCGGCCGTCCGGATGACCCAGCGCGGCCGGCTGGCCGAACTGGAAGACCAGCTGGCGGGCCTGCGCCCCGAGGCCGAAGCCGCCGCCGCCGTCCTCACCGCCACGGCCAGCGCCCTGGCCGAGGCCGAAGCCGGGGTCCGGAACGCCCGCCGTGGCCCCGCAGCTGCAGAACAGGTCGTGGCCCAGGCCCGCCAGGCGCGGGAGCGCCATGATCGCGAGGCGGCGCGCCGCGAAGCCCAGAGGCAGTCCCTCGACGATCTGATCCGGCGCTTCCAGGCCGAGATGTCCGAGACGGAAGCGGCCCTTGCCGCCGCCGAGGCCGAGGTCGTGGCGGCGGGAGACGCCGGGGACGCCGGCGCCCGGCTGGAGGCGGCCCGCGCCCTCACCGCTCCGGCCGTGGAGGCCGCCGCCGAGGCGCGCGCGGCCCTGGACGCCGAGGTGCGCGATCGCGACGGACGCCGCCGCCAGCTGGAGAGAACCTGCGAGGATCGCGACGACTGGAGCCGCCGTTCGGCCGCTGCCGCCCAGCGCCTGGATCGCCTGGCCGGGGAGCGCGCCAAGGCCGTCGCCGGCCTGGACGCCGCCCGGGAGAAGCCCGCCACCCACGCCCACCGGCTCCAGGCCCTGTTGACCGAGCTGGGCCAGGCGGAGGCCCGCCGGGCCGCCACCTCCGACGCCCTTTCCACCGCCGAGGCCGAGCGGGCCGAGGCGACCCGGGCGGTGAGGGCCGCCGAGGCCGCCGCCTCCGAGGTGCGCGAGCGCCGGGCGGGCCTGGACGCCCGGCTGGAGTCCGCCCGCGAGCGGCTGACCGAGATCGCCGGCCAGATCCGCGAGACCGCCCGGGTCGAACCCGAGGACCTGGCGCGGTCCCTGGCGGACGAGGCCGTCGCCATCCCCGCCGAGGCCGGCGGCGTCGAGGCCCACCTCTACAACCTCGAGCGCCAGCGCGAGGCCCTTGGGGCGGTGAACCTGCGGGCCGAAGAAGAGGCCCGCGAGTACGCCGAACGGCTGGACACCCTGCGCACGGAACAGGCGGACCTGACCGGCGCCATCGCCCGGCTGCGGCAGGGCATTAACGAGCTCAACGGCGAGGGGCGCGAGCGCCTTCTGGCGGCCTTCGACGTGATCAACGGCCATTTCCAGGCCCTGTTCCAGGCCCTTTTCCAAGGCGGCGAGGCCGAGTTGCGCCTGGTGGAGTCCGACGACCCCTTAGAAGCCGGCCTCGAGATCCTCGCCTGCCCGCCCGGCAAGCGGCTGGCGGCCATGAGCCTGATGAGCGGCGGCGAGCAGGCCCTGACCGCCTGCGCCCTGATCTTCGCCGTGTTCCTGGCCAATCCGGCGCCCATCTGCGTGCTGGACGAGGTGGACGCGCCGCTGGACGACGCCAATGTCGACCGGTTCTGCAACCTGCTGGACGAGATGCGCCGGCGCACCCAGACCCGCTTCCTCGCGATCACTCACAACCCGGTCACCATGGCTCGGATGGACCGGCTGTTCGGGGTGACCATGGCCGAGCGCGGGGTCTCGCAGCTGGTTTCCGTGGACCTCCGGCAGGCCGAGGCCCTGGCGGCGGAGTAGGCGTCGGGCGGGAATCCCCGGACCGCCGGGCAGACCGCTGCCTCCAGGCCCTTTGAGGCCATTCTTTTCTTTTGAATTCAAAGGCTTAAAAGCCGGCCGCCCAGCCTTGACGCACTGCAACCGCTTCTATAGGTTCCGGCCCGAAATCCAGCCCGGGGTCCTGGCCTCCGCCAGGGCCGTCAGACCGTGTGACCCATGCCAGGATCGGATCTCTCGAGGGAAGAGGCCATTCGTCGTCTAGACGAGCAGGCCGCGGCCCTGGAGGCGCGAACGACGCGGGACATCCCGGATCACGGCGCTCAGGCGTCGGGCTACGGATACCGCATCATGGCCCTGCTTCTTGGCGGGGTCTTTGTCGGGGTGGGTCTCGGTGCGGCGGTCGACGTCCTTGTCGGTTCGGCGCCCTGGGGGATGATTGTCGGGGTCCTGGGGGGCTTCGTCATCTCGATCTGGATGGCCGTGCGTTCGGCCAGGATTTACAGCGCCCAGGCGGCGCGGGATTGGGGCCCCGCCCGGGACCTGCCCGACGACGCCTCGGACGACGACGATTGAAGGAGCTCGAGGCGGCATGGCCAGCCCGATGGAACAGTTCGAGATCCACAAGGGCCTCCAGCTCCCCACCGTGGAGCTGCCCGGCGGCATTCTCGTCGACCTGTCGCTGAACAACTCGATCATGGCCATGCTGATCGCGGCAGGCCTGATCATCGCCTTTTTCGCCATCGCCACCAGCCGTGCGGCGGTGGTTCCTGGCCGGATGCAGCTGATCGCCGAGGGCCTGTTCAGCTATATCGACGACATGGCGCACGGGATCATCGGGCACGAGTCCCGCAAGTTTTTCCCCTACGTCTTCTCGATCTTCCTGTTCGTCCTTTCGATGAACATGCTCGGAATGTTCCTGTCCTTCACCGCGACATCGCAGCTGGCGGTGACGGTCACCCTCGCCCTGATGACCTTCCTGATCGTCCTGGTGGTGGGTTTTCTCCGGAACGGCGCCAACATGTACAAGCTGTTCGTCCCGTCGGGCGTGCCCTGGTACATGCTCTTCCTGGTGACCCCGATCGAGATCATCTCCTTCTTCCTGCGGCCGGTCACCCTCGCCCTGCGACTGTTCGGAAACATGCTGGGCGGGCACGTCGCCCTGAAGGTCTTCGCCGGCTTCATCCCCGCCCTGGCGGGCCTGGGCGCCGTGGGCGTCGTCGGCGCCGTCCTGCCGCTGGCGGGCGTGGTCGCCCTGACCTCCCTCGAATTCCTCGTGGCCTTCCTCCAGGCCTTCGTCTTTGCGGTTCTGACCTGCGTCTACCTGAATGACGTGGTCAACCTCGGCGATCATCACTGATCGCCGGGTCCATCCTTCACCCCTTTCCAACACTCAAGCAGGACCAAAATCATGGAAGCGGAAGCGGCTAAGTTCATCGGCGCGGGTCTGGCGACCCTCGGCATGATCGGCGCGGGCATCGGCGTCGGCACCATCTTCGGGAACTTCCTGGCGGGCGCCACCCGCAACCCGTCGGCGGCCGGCGGCCAGTTCACCAACCTGATCCTCGGCGCGGCTCTGACCGAAGCCCTGGGCATCCTGGCCTTCGTGCTGGGCCTGCTGATCCTGTTCAGCTGACTTCAACTGATCCTGCGGCGACGTCGGCCGGCCCGAGGGCCTGTCGGCGTATCCGCATCCTGAGGACGTCGTAGCCAGATGGCCGCCGAAGACACCCCGACCGCCCCCGGCGCCGCACCTGCGGCCCTGGACGGCGCGCATGCCGGAACCGCCCCTGCCGAAACTGGCGGCGGCGGCGGCCTGCCGCAGTTCGAACTCCAGTACTGGGGCGGCCAGATTGTCTGGCTCCTACTGATCTTCATCGTCCTCTACACCCTCATGTCGAGGGTCTTCATCCCGCGCCTCCGGAAGGTGAAGGATACCCGGGCCGAGACCATCGCCTCCGCGGTGGCTGAGGCCCGCCGGGTCCAGGATGAGGCGGACGCCCAGGCGACCTCTGCACGGGCCGAGATCGAGCAGGCCCGGGCCCGCGCCCGCTCCGTGGCCGCCGAGGCTAAGGCGAAGGCGAACGCCGAATTCGCCGCCCGCCAGGCGGAAGCTGACGCCCGGATCGCCGACGAACTTGCGGCCGCTGAGACCCGCATCCGGAGCCTCCGGGACACGGCCATGGCCAGCGTCGGCGACATCGCCGTCGAGACCGCCGGGGCTATGGTGCAGCGCCTCACGGGGACTGCGGCCTCCGCCGCTGACCTGCGCGCCGCCGCCAAGGGAGCCGCCTGATGAATCCGTTCCATATCTCCCTCGATCCGTCGAAGCCTGAGTTCTGGATCGCCGCTGGCCTGATCATCTTCCTGGGCATCGTGGTCTTTGTGGCCAAGGCGCCGCAGATGATCGCCGGTCGCCTCGACGCCCAGAGGGACGCCATCCAGAACGACCTGGACGAGGCCGCCCGCATCCGCGCCGAGGCCGAACGCCTCCTGGCCGAGCTTAAAGCGGAGCGGGTCGAGGCTGAGAAGCAGGTCCGCGATATGCTGGCCGCCGCCGAGGATCAGGCCCGGGCCTACGAGGCCGACGCCAAGGCCCGGCTGGACGAGTCCCTGGCCCGTCGCCAGCAGTTGGCCGAACGGAAGATCGCCAACGCCGAGGCCCAGGCCGAAGCCGAGGTGCGCGCCGCCGCCGTGGACCTCGCCGCGCGCATGGCCGAGCAGGTGCTTGCGGACCGCCTCGCCGGCGCCAAGTCCGACACGCTGGTCGATCGCGCCATTCCTCTGATCGCCGAAAAGCTGAGCTGACGGCGTTCAACCCGCCCCCTGCAACGCCGTAGACCCCCTCAGTCAGCTTCGCTGACAGCTCCCCCTTGGGGGACTATTGCGAAATCCCCGGATCGTGATTCCCTGCTTTGGCGTTGGAGGATTTGCGATGTCAGTGAAGTCGACGGGGCAGCTTGGGTTTGGAGAGATTGGCGCGGCCCGTCGGGGCGGGGTTCCGGCTCTGGACCGGG
>JADBYZ010000007.1 GCA_020402745.1 Phenylobacterium sp. | reverse complement strand
GCTGCGCAAGACTCGCTCGATCAAAAAACCGGGAACAAAACGGAATCGGTGACTGCCTCTTGGACTGCAGACGCTTACCAGCGTCGGTTTCCTGTCAGAGGCGGCGGCATATGCGATTCCCCTGCCCTTTGGGGGAGGTGGACCGGGGCAAGGCCCCGGGACGGAGGGGGAACAACAGCGTCTCCGCCTCGCCCCTCCGGCGGGCGCATGGTATGTCCGGCGGCCATGAGCCAGACGAACTTCGACTTCGCCCTGGGCGAGACCGCCGACGCCCTAAGGGCCTCCGTCGCCCGCTTCGCCGCCGAACGCATCGCCCCCCGGGCCGCCGCCATCGACCGGGACAACGCCTTCCCCCGCGACCTCTGGCCGCAGATGGGCGCCCTGGGGCTGCTGGGGATCACCGTGGAGGCGGAGGACGGCGGCGCTGGCCTCGGCTATCTTGAGCACGTCGTGGCCATGGAGGAGATCTCCCGGGCCTCGGCCTCGGTGGGCCTGTCCTACGGCGCCCACTCCAACCTCTGCGTGAACCAGATCCGCCGGTGGGGAAGCCCGGCCCAGAAGGCGCGCCATCTGCCCCGGCTGATCTCGGGCGAGCACGTGGGCGCCCTGGCCATGAGTGAGGCGGGTTCCGGCTCCGACGTGGTCTCCATGCGGCTGCGGGCCGAGAAGCGCGGTGACCGCTACGTCCTGAACGGGACCAAGTTCTGGATCACCAACGGCCCCCACGCCGATGTCCTGGTGGTCTATGCCCGCACCGATCCGGACGCCGGGCCCCGGGGCATCACCGCGTTTCTGGTGGAGCGCGGCATGGCCGGCTTCTCCACCAGCCCCAAGCTCGACAAGATGGGCATGCGCGGCTCGGACACCGCCGAGCTGGTCTTCCAGGACTGTGAGGTGCCTGAGAAAGGCGTCATGGGGCCGGTGAACGGCGGCGTCGGCGTGCTGATGAGCGGCCTGGATTATGAGCGCGCCGTCCTGGCGGCCGGGCCCCTGGGCATCATGCAGGCCTGCCTCGATCTGGTGCTGCCCTACGTCCGCGCACGGCGGCAGTTCGGACAGCCCATCGGCGCCTTCCAGCTCATGCAGGCCAAGGTGGCGGACATGTATGTCGCCCTGAACTCGGCCCGGGCCTATGTCTACGCCGTGGCGCGGGCCTGTGATGCGGGCCTCGCCACCCGGCACGACGCCGCCGGCGCCATCCTGCTGGCCTCGGAGAACGCCGTGAAGGTCGCGCTGGAGGCCATCCAGGCCCTGGGCGGCGCCGGCTACACCCGCGACTTCCCCGCCGAGCGCCTGCTCCGCGACGCCAAGCTCTATGACATCGGCGCCGGCACCAACGAGATCCGCCGCTACCTGATCGGCCGCGAGTTGATCGGCGCCTGAGGGCGCGCCCGGCTAAGGCTCGACGATGGACAGGGTCATGCCGTCCCAACCCTTCTCGCCCACCGTCTGCAGGGCGGTGGAGAAGAGCCGGGGCTCTCGCCCGAGGCGCTCGGTGAAGGTCCGGACTCCCCGAACCCGATCGTCGCTGGAATTGGCCTCCAGCACCGCCCCGCCGCGCACCACATTGTCTGCGATGATGAGGCCTCCGGGCCGGGTCAGCCTCAGCGCCCAGTCCAGATAGGCCGGATTGTTCGGCTTGTCGGCGTCGATGAACACCAGGTCGAAGGCGGGAACGTCCTCCTTGGCCAGGCGGGCCAGGGTGTCGAGCGCCGGCCCCACATGGATCTCCACCCGGTCTCCCAGCCCGGCCCGTTCCAGGTTCCGCCGCGCCAGGGCGGCGTAGTCCGGCGACGCCTCCAGGGAAACCACCCGGCCGTCGGGCGGCAGGGCCTCAGCCATCCAGCTCGCCGAAACGCCGCCCAGGGTTCCGATCTCCAGAAAGCGGCGGGCGCCGATGGCCTTGACCAGGAGGGAGAGGAACCGGCCCTGGAGCGGCGACACATCGTGAGGCGGGAGGCCTGCCGCCGCATTCGCCCTTCGGATCCCAGCCCGGAGGGGATCTGCGCCCATCAGCGCCTCAGCGAAGTAGGCGTCCACCGCCACCCAGTCCTGAACGTTATCCGACATTCCGGTTCACCGAAGTCCTCCGGGGCCGCCGCCGGTTCCGGACGCTGGAACGAAACGGGCGGCCCGGTTTCCCGAGCCGCCCTGCACCGATCGTGGAAGTCACAGCTTCGCACAAAGGCTTTGGGAGATTGCTACCGCGCAAGCGCGGAGGTCATCAATCCAGCAGCGACTTCCGAGTGATAACGGTGAGACACTGGATCACCTCCTTTCGATGGGTTGGACACGAAAGGCAGCGTGCGCCTGTTTCGGCCGGTCTGGCAAGGCGCCTGATGCAGGATCACGCCGGGCGGTGCGGTCGCCGCCTCAGGTCTTCCAGCGGGCCCTCGATCCGGTCCAGGGCGGCGACGGCGGCGGCGTGGCCGGCGGCCACGGCGGGGTCGTAGGCGCTCCAGTCGCGGATCTCCACCCCGGTCAGTTCCGGCAGGATGAGGACGTCGGCCGCCTCCCGGGCGACAGCGAGGTCGCGCCCGGAAGAGACGGTGGCGGCGCGGATCAGCAAGGAGACGATGGGCGGGCCCTTGCGCCACTGGCCGGACAGGACCCAGCGCAGCAGGGACCGCGGCCGGACGATGTCGGCGGCGGTGATGGACAGGCCCCGGCTGACATCGACCCCGATGATCGGTCCGGACAGGCCGCCGCGCATGACATCCACGGGCAGGTTCTTGAGCACAGCGCCGTCCACCAGGACGTTCTGGCCCTGGAGGGCGGGCGGCAGGAGGCCGGGGAGGGAGATGGAGGCGCGCAGGGCGGCGCGGACGCTTCCCCGGCGGTGCACCTGGTGAGCGCCTGTGGTGAGGTTGGAGGAGACGCAGAAGCAGGGGCGCCAGAGGTCGGCGAACTGGATGTCGCCGAAATGCTCCTCCAGCCGCCGGGCGACCTTTTCGCCCCGGGTCATGGCCAGCATGGGAAAGGCGATGTCGTCTAGGGGGCTGGAGGCGACGAAGGCCCGCCGGATGCGCCGGTCCAGCTCATCCAGGTCCCAGCCGAGGGCCAGACCCGCCGCGATCACCGCCCCCATGGAGGCGCCGCCCACATGGTCGATGGGCACGCCCCGCTCCGACAGGGCGCGGATGACGCCGATGTGGGCGTAGGCCCGGGCGCCGCCGCCGGAGAGAACGAGGCCGACGGCCCTCCCGGTCAGCCGGCGGACCAGGCGCGCGAGGTCCCCGGGATCGCCCTGCCGCAGGTGGGTCAGGCCCACCGCCCCGGTGGCCGTCATCCAGGCCTCGCCGCCCCGCGGGCGGCGGATGCCCGCCGGCTGCACAAGGACAAGCTCAGCCCCCACGCCCAGGGCGGGCGGGGTGTGGGCCGCTGCGCCGGGCGGCGGTGGATAATCGCCCCGGCCCACCCGGAACAGCCGGTCCACCTGGCGGGCGATCTTGGCGGCCCAGGCGGCCTCGCCATGGCCGGCGACATAGAGGGCGTAGTCGACGGAATGCTCCAGGTTGGAAAACCAGGAGGTTTCCTCCCCCTGCGCTTCCGAGCCCGCGACCGCGACCGTAAAGCCGGCGGCCCGGATCCCCTCCGCCAGGGACTCGACCAGGGCCCGGACATCCTCGACGGGCCCCTGAGCCACGAAGCCGAAGACCGTGGGCTCTACAAGGGCCGTGGCGCGGCCCGCATCGCGGGCGCGGCCCACCATCAGTCGGGCCAGGTCGGTCATGATGTCCGGGTCGGTCTCGCACGCCGCGAAGAAGGCCTCGCGGTCCAGCGACAGGACCTCGGAGTCCCGCAGGGCTGTCAGGCGGCCGGAATGGACCGCGCCGGTGATCAGGCTCATCTCCCCCGCCGGCTCGCCCGGGCGCACCACGCCCAGGAAGCGGGGCTCGTCGCCCCCTTCGACCCGGAAGGCGCCCAGCCGCCCGGCCCGGAGCAGGTGCAGCTCGGCCGCCGGCTCGCCCGGCCGGAACAGGTCCAGGCCGACGGGCAGGCACCACCACCGAGCGGTCCCGGCCAGGCGGGCGGTCTCGAAAAGCCGGGCGAGGGCGGTCTCGGTCGGGGTTTGCACGCCCCATGATAACCCCGCTTGCGTGACAGTTGGAAACCCTCTCCCGGCGTCCGGGTCTGCACGGACTAGCCGCCGGCCCGGCTGCCAGCTATGCCTTGCCCATGCCCGTCCTGAAGAGCGCCCTCGATCCGGCTTCGGCGGCCTTTCGCGCCCATGCGGAGGTCAACCGCGCCCTCGCCGCAGAACTGGCTGGACGTACGGCCCAGGCCGCCCTGGGCGGGCCTGAGGACAGCCGACGCCGGCACGAGGCCCGGGGCAAGCTCCTGCCCCGCGACCGGGTGGAGGGCCTGCTGGACCCTGGCGCGCCCTTCCTGGAGATCTGCGCCCTGGCGGCC
This sequence comes from Phenylobacterium sp., assembly GCA_020402745.1. Classification (GTDB taxonomy): domain Bacteria; phylum Pseudomonadota; class Alphaproteobacteria; order Caulobacterales; family Caulobacteraceae; genus Phenylobacterium. The sequence continues at coordinate 182,706 of JADBYZ010000007.1, read as the reverse complement.
TTCGGTCTCTATGACGACGAGGCGCCCGCCGCCGGCCTGATCGCCGGGATCGGCCGGGTCAGCGGTCGGGAGGTCATGATCCTGGCCAACGACGCGACGGTGAAGGGCGGCGCCTACTTCCCCATCACCGTGAAGAAACACCTGCGGGCCCAGGAGATCGCCGAGCAGAACGCCCTGCCCTGCGTCTACCTGGTGGACTCCGGCGGCGCCAACCTGCCCCACCAGGCCGAGGTCTTCCCGGACCGCGACCATTTCGGGCGCATCTTCTTCAACCAGGCCCGGATGAGCGCCCGGGGGATCGCCCAGATCGCCTGCGTTATGGGCTCGTGCACAGCGGGGGGGGCCTACGTTCCGGCCATGTCCGATGAGACCGTGATCGTGCGCGGGACCGGGGCTGAGAGCCAGGGCACCATCTTCCTGGGCGGCCCGCCCCTGGTGAAGGCCGCCACGGGGGAGGTCATCTCGGCCACCGACCTGGGCGGCGCCGACGTCCACGGACGCCGGTCGGGCGTGGTGGACCACGTGGCCGAGGACGACCTCCACGCCCTGGCCATCGTCCGCCGCATCGTGGCCGGCCTCAACACCCGCCGCCCCGAGGGGCCGGTCCTGGCCGAGCCGCGCCCGCCCCTGTTCGACCCTGAAGAGCTCTTTGGTGTTATCCCGCAGGACGTGCGCGCGCCCTACGACGTGCGCGAGGTCATCGCCCGGATCGTGGACGGCTCGGCCTTCGAGGAGTTCAAGGCCCTCTACGGCCAGACCCTGGTCTGCGGCTTCGCCCGGATATGGGGCTATCCGGTGGCCATCCTGGCCAACAACGGCATCCTGTTCTCTGAAAGCGCGCTGAAGGGCGCCCACTTCATCGAGCTGGCCTGCCAGAGGGGCATCCCCCTCCTCTTCCTGCAGAATATTTCGGGCTTCATGGTTGGCGGCCGCTACGAGGCCGGGGGCATCGCCCGGGACGGCGCCAAGCTGGTCACCGCCGTGGCCTGCGCCGAGGTGCCCAAGCTGACCGTGCTGATCGGCGGCTCCTTCGGGGCGGGCAACTATGGCATGTGCGGCCGCGCCTATTCGCCCCGCTTCCTCTGGAGCTGGCCCAACGCCCGCATCTCGGTGATGGGCGGCGAGCAGGCCGCCAGCGTCCTTGCGACGATCCGACGCGACGGGATCGAGGCCCGGGGCGGCCAGTGGCCCGCCGAGGAGGAAGAGGCCTTCAAGGCGCCGGTGCGCGAGCGCTACGAGGCTGAGGGCGATCCCTATTTCGCCACCGCCCGGCTGTGGGACGACGGGATCATCGACCCCGCCCAGACCCGCGACGTCCTGGGCCTGTCCCTGTCCGCCGCCCTGAACGCCCCGATCGCGCCGACGCGCTTCGGCGTCTTCCGAATGTGAACCCTCCCCGAAACCGGAGCCCCGACATGCCCAACCCGATCGCCGATCCCCTGGTGGAGGGCGTCGACAGCGACGCCGTCTCGGACCTCGTGCGCCTCGACACCACCCAGGAGGGGGTGGCGGTGGTCACCCTCAACCGGCCCGACGCGCGCAACAGCTTCAACGCCGAGCTGATCGGCGCGCTTCATGAGACCTTCGAGACCCTGCAGGCCGCCGAGGGCGTGCGGGTGGTCTTCCTGCGCGGCGCCGGCAAGGTCTTCTCGGCCGGGGCGGACCTGAACTGGATGCGCGACGCCGCGCACTGGACCGAGGCCGAGAACCGCGACGACGCCATGGGCCTGGCGCGGATGCTCAAGTCGCTCTGGGATCTTCCCTCCCTGACCGTGGCCCTGGTCCAGGGCGGCGCCTGGGGCGGGGGCTGCGGCCTGGCCGCCGCCTGTGACATCGCCGTGGCGGAGCGGGGGGCGAAGTTCGGCTTCTCCGAGGCCCGGCTGGGCCTGATCGCCGCCACCATCAGTCCCTACATCGTCGCCGCCATCGGCCCGCGCGCCGCCCGGGGCCTGTTCGCCTCGGCCCGCATCTTCGATGCCGACGAGGCCCTGCGCCTGGGCCTGGTGACCGAGCTGGTGGAGGACGCCGCCGCCCTGGCGACCGCCGCCGACCGCATCGCCGGAGAGGCCATGGCCTGCGCCCCGGGCGCCATCGCCGCCTCCAAGGCCCTGGTCGACGCCGTCGCCTGGCGCGAGATCGACCCCGCCCTCATGGAGGACACAGCGCGCCGCATCGCCCAGGCCCGGGTCAGCGACGAGGGCCGCGAGGGCGTGGCGGCCTTTCTTGACAGGCGCCGGCCCGGCTGGGCAGGCTAGAGGGCGGAAGCAGGAAGAGGTCATGTCCGGCGTCGAGCTTGAGGTCGCATCCGCCGACGCCGTCGCGGACCTCGCCGCGGCGGGCGGTCCACGCCCCGGCGGCTCGGCGTGCGCAAATTGCGGCGCCGCGCTCACGGGGCGTTTCTGCCATGAATGCGGTCAGAATTCAGACCTGCGTAAGCGCAGCATCCTCCATCTGGCCTGGGAGGCGGGCGAGAGCCTGTTTCATCTCGACGGCCGTCTGGCCCGCACCCTCTCCCTGCTGTTCCTGCGTCCGGGCAAGCTGGCGAGGGACCAGATTGACGGTCGGCTGGCGCGCTATACGCCGCCTTTCCGGACCTTCCTGGTCGCCCTCCTCCTTTACATCTTCGCGGCGGAGGCGGCGATCCATCGCCTGCAGCGCGACGAGGGCGTGCGTACCCCGACCCCGCCTGCAGCGACGGCCAGTCCGCAGCCTGCATCCAAGGCCGCCGCCGGTCCCGGCGACACGTCCGGCTCCGAAGTCGGGACAAGGGACGCGTTCAATGCGGTCGTTTCGTCGGGAGAGCTCGATCTTGGAATACCGGGCCTCAGCAAGGTCTGGGAGGACAGGCTTCGGGCCGGCCTTCAGACCGCCGTCGAGAACCCCGGTTACTTTCTGGTGGTGATGTTCGGCTGGGCGCACCGCCTCGCCTTCCTGCTCCTGCCGATCAGCGTCCTGATCCTGACGGTGCTCTACATCGGGCGGCGCGGGGTTTTTGTTTATGACCACATCCTGGTGGCCTCGAACCTCCTGTCCTTCACCCTCCTGACCAATGCCGTCGGACTGGTCCTGCCGGAAGGCTTTGCGGTCGCCTGGTTCTTGCTTCTCGCCGCCTGGACTCCGTTGAATATGTACCAGACCCTTCGCGGCGCTTACGGCTCGAGCCGGCTCGGCGCCGCCCTCAGGACCCTGATCCTGTGGCCGGGCGGGGTTCTCAGTTTCGCCGTGCTTCTGGTCGGTCTGCTCGCCTTCTCAGTCCTGCAGCTCTAGGCGCCGCCCGTGTTCCATTCCGTCCTTGTCGCCAACCGGGGCGAGATCGCCCGCCGGATCTTCCGAACCGCCCGGCGTCTGGGGATTGAGACCGTGGCCGTCTGCTCGGACGCCGACCTGGACGCCGCCCATGTGCGTGAGGCCGACCTTGCGGTGCGCATTGGCCCGGCGCCGGCGGCGGAGAGCTATCTGTCCATTCCCGACCTTGTCGCCGCGGCCCTGGAGAGCGGCGCGGAGGCGGTGCATCCGGGCTATGGCTTCCTGTCCGAGAACGCCGCCTTCGCTGAGGCGGTGCAGGCGGCGGGCCTCATCTGGATCGGGCCCTCGCCCGAGGCCATCCGGGCCATGGGCCTGAAGGATTCCGCCCGCGAGCGGATGATCGCGGCCGGCGTGCCGGTGACGCCCGGCTGGCAGGGTGATGACGGCTCGGAGGCGACCCTGCTGGCCGCCGCCCGCGACCTGGGCTGGCCGGTCCTGATCAAGGCGGCGGCCGGGGGCGGGGGACGCGGCATCCGGCGGGTGGACGACGCGGCCGACTTTTCCGCCGCCCTGGCCGCCTGCCGGCGCGAGGCCCTGGCCGCCTTCGGGGACGACCGGGTCCTTCTGGAACGGTGCATCGAGGCGCCCCGGCATATCGAGGTGCAGGTATTCGGCGACGCCCATGGCGGCCTCGTCCACCTGTTCGAGCGTGACTGCACCCTTCAGCGCCGTCGCCAGAAGGTGATCGAGGAAGCCCCGGCCCCGGGCATGACGCCCGAGGTCCGGGAGGCGGTCTGCGCCGCCGCCCTGGCGGCCGCCCGGGCCGTGGACTATGTCGGCGCGGGTACGGTGGAGTTCATCGCCGACGCCCGGGAGGGCCTGCGCGCCGACCGCATCTGGTTCATGGAGATGAACACCCGGCTGCAGGTCGAGCATCCCGTCACCGAGGCCGTCGTCGGGGTGGACCTGGTGGAGTGGCAGTTCCGCGTCGCCGCCGGCGAGCCCCTGCCCCTGGCGCAGGACCAGATCGCGCTGAACGGCTGGGCGGTCGAGGCCCGGCTCTGCGCCGAGGTTCCCGAACGGGGCTTCATCCCCGCGATCGGCCCCCTGGAGCACCTGCGCCTGCCCGAGGGGGTGAGGGTGGATTCCGGCGTCGAGGCTGGCGATGCGGTGGGCCCGCACTACGACAGCCTCATCGCCAAGCTCATCGCCTGGGCGCCGACCCGGGAAGGGGCGACGGAGGCCCTCGCCGAGGCCTGCGCCGGGGTCGAGACCTGGCCCCTGAAGACCAACGCCGCCTTCCTCGTCCGGTGCCTGGACGATCCCGATTTCCTGGCGGGCCGGATGGACACCGGTTTCATCGACGCCCGCCTCGACCGGCTCGCCGCCGCGCCGGAGCCCTCGCCGGCCCTCGCCAGCGCGGCCGCCTCGGCCCTCGCGGCACTCGCGGCGGAGGGCGCCAGCGCACCGTCCCGCGACCTGGCCGGCTTCCGGCTCAACGCGCCGCCTCGCGAGACGGTGCGGATCTGGTGCGATGGCCAGCCCCTTATCGCCGACCTCGCCGCCGGCCCGGAGGAGGCCGACTTCCTCGACGCCGGCGAGACATTGGTCCTCTTCGAGGGCGGTTCGGCCTTCACCTTCACCGCCAGCCCTCCGGACCGCGAGGGTGGGGCGGCGGCGGCCGGCGATGGCGCCATCAGCGCGTCCCTGCCCGGCAAGGTCGTCGCCGTTTCCGTCGCTGAGGGAGCCCGGGTTCAGCGGGGCGACATCCTTGTGGTGATCGAGGCGATGAAGATGGAGCACGGCCTGGCGGCGCCCTTCGACGGGGTGGTCGAGGGCCTGTCAGCGGCGGTCGGCGACCAGGTCCGCGAGGGCGAGACCCTGGTGCGGGTGCGGGGCGAGGCGTCGTGACCCTGCACATGATCCGGCTCTGCGTCGGCTGCGACACCATCGAGGACCTCGTCGCCTGGCACGAGAACAGCCCGGATCCCTGGCCCCTGCACACCCGGATGGCGCCTAAGCGTGTGGAGGAACTGCTCGCCGGCGGCTCCCTCTACCGGATCTTCCGCGGCTTGATCCTGTGCCGCCAGGTGATCCTGTCCATCTCCCGGGTCGAGGCGGGGTCGGAAAGCCACTGCCGGATCGACCTGGAGCCCCGGATCATCCGGGTCGCCCCGACACCCCGGCGGGCCTTCCAGGGCTGGCGCTATCTCGACCCGGCCGACGCCCCGCCCGACCTGGACGGGATTGGCGGCGGCGACCTGCCCGACGACCTGGCCCGGCGCCTGCGGGAAGCGGGCGCCTGGTAGGCCGGTTCAGACCGCCATATTGTCGATGAGGCGGGCCCGCCCTAGGCGGGCGGCGGCGAGAATCCGGGCTTTTCGGCCGGGAGGCAGGGGACCGGGCCCCATCCTCGACAGGTCGCCCGCGTCGCGCACCTCCACATAGTCGACTGGCCCGAAGCCCGCCGCCTGCAACCGGGCCACCGCCCCGGCCTCAACACGCGCCACCGGCGCCCCCGATCGCAGGGCCAGGACCGCTTCGGCCAGGGCGGCGGCCAGTTCCGGCGCCCGCTGGCGTTCTTCTGCGGTCAGGTAGGCGTTGCGGGAGGACAGGGCCAGGCCGTCGGACGCCCGGGCGGTGGGGGCGCCGAGGATCTCCACCCCGAGGTCGAGGTCGGCGGACAGACGCCGGATGACCTGCAGCTGCTGATAGTCCTTCTCCCCGAACACCGCGGCGTCGGGGCGCACCTGGTTCAGGAGCTTGGCCACCACGGTGGCGACCCCGGCGAAGTGACCGGGCCGGGCCTGCCCGTCGAGGGGCTCGGACACCCCGGACACTGTCACCACAGTGGCGGCGCCAGCCGGGTACATTTCGTCCACCGAGGGGGCGAACAGGAGATGACAGCCCGCCCCGGCCAGCTTCCCGGCGTCTCCGGCCTCGTCTCGGGGATAGGCGGCCAGGTCCTCGCTCGGCCCGAACTGGGCCGGGTTCACGAAGATGGAGGCCACCACGCGGTCGGCCCGGGACAGGGCGAGGCGGACGAGGGACAGGTGCCCCTCGTGCAGGGCGCCCATGGTCGGGACGAAACCCACCGAAAGCCCTTCCCGTCGCCAGCCGGCGACGGCGGCGCGGAGGTCTGCGACGGTGCGGACGATGGGGAGGGCGGTCATGGCGGGAGGCTTATGCCCCGGGCGCAGGTCCGGCGTCCATCCATCCACAGGCGATCGGCCCCCGCGCGTTGACGCGCCAGAGGCCGGACGCCAAGGCTTGGACGCCGTGGGAATCGGTCCGGACACTCCGGGCGGGCCTCGCCGGCGGAGGCTTCCGATGGCCGACATCATCGTCGTAGGCAACGAGAAGGGCGGGGCGGGGAAGTCCACCCTCGCCATCCACCTGATGACGGCCTTGCTGCACGAGGGGGCCCGCGTGGGCGCACTGGACCTCGACCTGCGCCAGCAGTCCCTGGCCCATTTCATCGCCAACCGCTCCGCCTGGCTGGCCGCCAACGGCGCCGAAGCGCCCATGCCCGAGACCTTCCGGCTGGACGCCGTTCTCGCCCAGGCGCCGGAGGATGAGGCTCGCGCCCGGCTGGAATTGGCTCTTGAGGCCCTGTCCGGTTGCGACCTTATCGTGATTGATACGCCTGGCGCAGACACCCTCCTCAGTCGCGCGGCCCATGCCCGGGCGGACCTGATTGTCACACCCATGAACGACAGCTTTGTGGACTTTGACACCCTCGGCGTGGTGGATCCGGTGACCCTGGAGCTCAAGCGGCCCAGCCTTTACTCCGAGACCGTCTGGAACAGCCGGAAGGACCGCGCCGTCGCCTCGGGGCGGTCCATAGATTGGGTGGTGCTGCGCAACCGCCTGGCGCCCGCCGACGCCCGCAACCGCCGCCGGGTGGACGAGCGGGTCCAGGCCCTGTCCAGGCGCGCGGGATTCCGGGTCGGGCCGGGCCTGCGCGACCGGGTCATCTATCGCGAGCTCTTCCCCTTCGGCCTGACAATCGCCGACCTCTCATCCGTCATCCGGCCTGTTCCCATGAACCTCCAACACGTTGCGGCCCGCCAGGAGTTACGCGATCTGATGGGTTTCCTGGGGCTGACCCGGGACGGTGCGCAACTGGCCGCTCAGTAATGATCTGGCTTCTGGTCGCCGCCGCCATCGCCTTCGCTGTCCTCGTCTGGTCGGGGCGGAAGGGCGCTCGGAACGGGCTGCGGGCGTGGCGTCTGTTCTCGGGCGGCCTGGCCCTGGCCGCCGTGGTCGCCGGGACGATGCTTGTCCTCAGGGGCGGATGGCTTGCGGGCTTACTGCTGCTTTTCACCGGCCTGGGGCTCGCCAGTCTCGCCCGCTCGCCCCTGCCCCGGCCCGGCCCTGCCCCGGCCCGGGCCCCGCCGGACCCGGACGGAATGAGTCTCTCCGAAGCGCGCTCCGTCCTGGGCGTTGGCCCGGACGCAAGCCGGGAGGAGATTCTGGAGGCTCATGCCCGGTTGATCCGGCGGACGCACCCGGATGCCGGCGGCACGGACGGCTTGGCCGCCCACCTCAACGCCGCGCGGGATCGGCTTCTTGGGTCCTGAGCCGGCAGTTGGCTGCGGCCGAGTCCGGACATTTGCGCGACAAGCTGGGGAATTGCGGTGTAGGCTTGATCCTGACCGGGCCCGGACCCGGCGAACTGAAGGTATATGAGCCCGTTGTGAAGCCTCCGGCAGACCCCGAACAGGAGCCCGTCTCCGCCCGCATCCGCGCCCGCATCAAGAAGGCTCGCAAGCGGTTCTTCGCCAATGACAACATCTCCGCCTATGTCCGGGAGGGGGAGATTGATGACTTGCTCTCCGAGGTGGAAGGCAAGTTCCGCGAGGTGCTGAAGAGCCTGGTGATCGACACCGAAGCCGATCACAACACCCAGGACACCGCCAAGCGCGTGGCCAAGATGTACGTCACCGAGGTTTTCCGCGGCCGCTACACCGAGGCGCCGCCAGTGACGGAGTTTCCCAACGCCTCGTCCCTGAACGAGCTGATGATCGTCGGCCCGATCACGGTGCGCAGCGCCTGCAGCCATCACTTCTGCCCGATCATGGGCCGGCTTTGGATCGGCCTGATGCCGAACGAGCACTCCAACCTGATCGGCCTGTCCAAGTACTCCCGCCTGGCCGATTGGGTCATGTCCCGGCCGCAGATTCAGGAGGAGGCCATCACCCAGCTCGCCGACCTGCTGATGGAAAAGGTCCGCCCGGACGGTCTGGCTGTCGTGATGGAGGCCGACCACTTCTGCATGCACTGGCGGGGGGTGAAGGACAGCGAGACCATGATGATCAACTCGGTCATGCGCGGCTCCTTCCTCAAGGACCACACCCTGCGGGCCGAATTCCTCTCCCTCATCAAGAACAGGACCTGATCCCTATGCTCGTGCGCTGCCTCTACGCCAGCCGCCCCGTCCAGCCCATGAACGGCGCGCTGCTCGACGGCATCCTCGAACAATGTCGCCGGAATAATCCCCGGCAAGGGATCACGGGGCTGCTGTGTGTGGCCGATGATCTCTTCATTCAGCTGCTGGAAGGCGGCCGGGACGAGGTTTGCGACATCTTTAACGCCATCGTGCGGGATGACCGGCACAAACAGGTCCGCCTTCTCTCCTACGAGGAGATTTCCGAGCGGCGCTTCGGCAACTGGAGCATGGGGCACGTCTCCATCCCCAGGGTGAACCCCTCTCTGCTGCTGAAGTACTTCAAACGGGTGGAGCTGGATCCTTTCGACGGACCTGGCCAAGCCACCCTGGCGCTCCTGGGCGAGCTCGTCGCCACTGCGGCCATCGCAACGCGCGGAGATTAGCGGCGGCGGCCTTGGTCAGCCGGAAGGCGGCAGGACCATACATGGCTGGCCCCGGCTTTTCAGGGCCTTGCAGGCCGCCCGAGCCGAGGATTCGGAATAGCCCGCGAAGCGCGTGCGCCAGGAGGCGCCCGACCGCTCTGCCTTGCCGTCAGCCCCGAAGTGCGCGGGCGCCAGCTTGCGGACCAGGGTGGCTTGTTTGCGAGCCATCTCCTGGGACCTGAAGGCGCCGACCTGCACCGACCACCGACCGGTTTCGGCTCGCGCGGCCCGCCTCAGGCCCGCAGAAGCCGGATCGACGATCTCAAACTCGGAGAGGTTCCTCGGCGCGGGGGCGCTGGTGAGGACCACACGATCCGCCAGCAGGGGTTCAGCTTCGGGACTCGCCTGCGCCAAAAGGCTGGCGGGCGCCGGCTCGCTCTCGAAGCTCGCCTCGGCGAACTGCACCCGCTCGCCCCGGTCGCGGCGGGTCGTCAGGTCAAATCCGGTGAGAAGGAGGCTCTCGGCCTTAGCGTTCCGGCGGGCGGTGGAGGGTCCGCCAAGGACGACGGCGACGAGGCGGCGATTCCCACGCACGGCGGAAACCGCCAGATTGTAACCTGAGGCGTTCGTGAAGCCCGTCTTCAGACCATCCGCCCCGGGCATCCGCCACAGAAGGCCGTTGTGATTGTTCATCCGCCGGCCTTCGAAGGCGAAGGACTGCTGGCCGAAGAGGGCGTAGTGCTGGGGAAAGTCGCGCAGCACCGCGCGCGAAAGGATGGCGAGGTCGCGGGCGGTTGAGAGCTGCCGACTGTCCGGAAGTCCGGAAGCGTTCACGAAGTGGGTGTTGACCATGCCGAGCTCGCGGGCGCGCAGCGTCATCATGGCGGCGAACCGGCGCTCGCTTCCCCCGCCCAGCTTTTCGGCAAGCGCGACGGCCACGTCGTTGGCCGACTTGATGGCCAGGGCCTGCATGGCCTCGGAGACGCTGAGGCTGGCGCCGACGGGCAGGCCCAGCTTGGTCGGGCTCTGGGCGGCCGCCCGGGGCGATATCTCCACACGGTCGTCCAGCGAAATTCGTCCTGCAGAGAGGGCCTCAAAGGTCAGGTAGAGAGTCATCACCTTGGTGATGGAGGCGGGATAGCGAAGACTGTCAGCACGCTTGGAAAAGAGAACCTCGCCGGTCTCGGCGTCTACAACCACAGCGGCGTAACGCATTTCCTGGAAGGGCGGGGTCGGCGCGGACCAGGCCGGGCCACCTATAGCCAAGGCCCCGAGGGTCGCCGCGAACGCCCCTGCAAGGCCGGTGAGGCGACTCAGAAAGTCGGGACGGCGGGCGGCGCTTGGCAAGTCGGTCGTCCCTGGCGTCTCCGGCCCAGCCGGCAGGTTTCAGGTTGAAGCGCCAGCTTAGACCATCCCGCATTGCAGGAAAGTTAATTCGGCCTGAACCCCCATCACAGACTGTTTATGCTGCGGCGCACAATCGACTTGACTGCTGCAGTGCAGCATGAGATATCCCCTGCGCACAAACGTCCCTGATGCGATTTCGCCTTCAGGGCCCATTCGACAGGAGCGCCACCATGGCCACCGCCAAGACCGCCGCCGACAAGATCGCCAACGCTGGCAATGAAGCCCTCCGTGACGCCATGGAGAAGAGCATGTCCGGGCTTAACGACCTGACGGCTCATTCCCGGAAGAACCTGGAGGCCGTCATCGCCTCTGTGACTGCAACCGCAAAAGGCGCCGAGACCCTGGGTTCTGAGGCCGTCTCCTTCTCCAAGGCCGCCATCGAGCGCCAGACCGCCGCCGTCCAGTCCCTGAGCGGCGTGCGCAGCGTCCAGGACCTGATCGAGATCCAGAGCGATCTCGCCAAGACCCACATGGAGGCCTGCGTGACCCAGATGAGCAAGACCACCGAGCTCATGTCGGCCCTGTTCCGCGACGCTTACCAGCCCTTCAGCGCCCGCATGACTGCGGCGGTGGAAAGCCTGCAGTCGGGACGCTGATCCCGGCGCTGCAGAGCCCGTCGGACTTTGAGGCGGCGCGGTTCCCGATCGGGCGCCGCGCCGCTTTCGTTTGACTTTGCCGGGTCGCCTGTGGAAGGCGGAGAGCCATGCTTCCGACGCTCCGGCAACTCCAGTATCTAAAGCTTCTGGTCGATCACGGCGGCTTCGGAAAGGCCGCCGAGGCGGCTCATGTCACCCAGCCGACCCTGTCCGCCGGCATCCAGGAGCTTGAAAAGATTCTGGGCGCCCCTGTTGTCGACCGGGCCCGGTCGGGCCTGATCCTGACGGATGTGGGCGAGGCGGCCCTGGCCAAGGCGCGGGTCATCCTTAATGAGGCGGATGAGCTGGTTCAGGCCGCCCGCAGCGCCGGTCAGCCCCTCACGGGCCGGTTCCGACTGGGCGTCATCCCCACCATCGCCCCCTTTCTCCTGCCCGCGGCCCTTCCTTTGCTCCGGACTCGCTTCCCAGAGCTGCGGCTCTATCTTCGGGAGGACCTGACCCAGAGGTTGATCGCCGCCCTGAAGTCCGGCCAACTCGATGCGGCCCTGATCGCCCTGCCCTTCGATATGACCGGCCTGGACAGCGCCCACGTGGCGCACGACGAGATCCTCGCCGCCCTCCCCGCCAACCATCCCCTCGCCAGGCAGGACCGAACCCGTCCCTCGGAGCTCGAGGAAGGAGACCTGATCCTGTTGGAGGACGGCCACTGCCTGCGCGACCACGCCCTGGCCGCCTGCGACCTACGCCCGCCCCGCCTGAGTGACACCGGGGCGACCTTCGCCGCCACCTCCCTTCCCACCTTGGTGCAGATGGTGGGATCGGGCCTGGGAGTGACCTTCCTGCCCTCCATGGCGGTGGCCGCTGGCCTCACCGAGGGCGCCTCTATAGAGATCCGGCCCCTGCAGGCCGAGGATCCGACCCGCGAGATCGTCGTCGTCTGGCGGTCAGGCTCGATCCGCGGCGCCGAGGGCCGGCTCCTCGCCGAGACCCTCCGTGAGGCCTGATCAGTCCATCAGCCGGCGGGCCAGGTAGACATAGTGGCGCGCCCAGCGCCGGGCGTTCAGCTCGGGGTCGGAATCGTTAGAGTGCCCGCCCAGGGTCTGTTCATAGTACAGGTAAGGGACCCCAAGCGCCTCGAGACGCGCCGCATACTTCCGGGCGTGGCCCGGATGGACCCGGTCATCCCGGGTGTTGGTGGTGATGTAGGCTTCGGGATAGGCCACCCCCGGCTTCAGGTTCTGGTAGCCGGAGTACCTGGCGATGAAGGCGGCGTCCGCCGGCGCGTCAGGATCGCCGTACTCGCCCACCCAGGACGCCCCGGCGGACAGCTTGTGATAGCGCAGCATGTCCACCAGGGGGCTCTCCACCACCACGGCGTTCCAGAGCTTCGGGTGCTGGGTCATCGACACCGTGGTCAGGACCCCGCCGTTTGACCGGCCATAGATGCCTAACCGCCGGGGAGAGGTCAGTCCCCGGGCGGTCAGGTCACGGGCGACGGCGGCGAAGTCGTCAAAGGCCAGCTGGCGCTTCTCGCGCATCACCGACTGGTGCCAGGCGGGCCCGAACTCGCCGCCGCCCCGGATATTGGCGATGACATAGGCGCCGCCCCGCTCCAGCCAGAGTTTTCCCATCTCGGGCAGGTAGATGGGCGGTTTGGCGATCTCGAAGCCGCCATAGCCGTACATCAGGGTTGGGGTGGAGCCGTCCTTCCTGGCGCCCTTGGGCGAGACCACGAAATAGGGGATGCGGGTCCCGTCGCTCGACGTTGTCCAGTACTGGGCCACGCTGGCGCCCTCTGGCTGGAACCGCGCCGGAAGCGAGGCGATCCGCGCCGTCTCGCCGGTCGCCGCGTCCACCCGCCATAGGGATGGCGGCTCCAAAAACCCTTCTGCGGAGACCATCAGGACGTCGTCGGTCTCGCTGGCTGAGACGATCTGGAAGGTCGCATCCCGGGGCAAGGGCAGGCGCTCCCCGGTCCAGCGGCCGCGGGCCATGTCGAAAATCTCCACCGCGCCTTTGACGTCGTCGAGCAGGTTCACCGCCACCAGATCCGCCGTGACCTCGACTTCCTGGACCGCCTGGCGGGGCCCCGGCGCGAAGACCAGTTCAGGCGCCCCGGCCGGGTCGTCGCGCTTGAGGGCGACCACTGAGCCCCGGCTGAAGCCCTTCCAGTCTTCCTTGATGATGAAGATCATCCGTCCCTGGGCCGAGCCCTGGTAGGTCGCCCGGAGCGGAAGGGGCAGGCGGACCAGCCGACCGCCGCGCCAGAGGCTGAACTCAGACCGGAAGAAGTCGACGGCCCGGTTGATGACCAGACCCAGGCTCTGGCCAGCCCCGTCCCGCAGGATACTGGCCGCGACCGTGACGTCCGAGGCCTGGCCCCGGAACACCTCCCGGGTCTCTCCCTGGCGGTTCAGAGTGCGCAGGACGAAGGGATAGCCCGATGCGGTCACCTCCCCGGGGGTCCATTCCCGGCTGGCGACCAGGGTGTCCCGGTCCAGCCAGTCCACGGTCTGCTTGAAGGCGGGCAGGCGGAACCCGCCCTCCACGAAGGCCCGCCGGGTGACGTCGAACTCTCTCAACTCCACCGCGTCGCCTCCGCCGTCGGACAGCCGGACCAGACAAAGCGTGGCGGCCGGCGGTAGACAGGTCGCGCCCTTGAAGATCCAGTTCCGACCCTCCGCCCGGGATAGGGCGTCCAGGTCCAGCAGGGTCGTCCACTGCGGCCGGCCGGCGTTGTAGGCGTCTGCGCCTGTGGTGCGCCAGAGGCCCTGGATGTGGTCAGCGTCCTGCCAGAGATTGTCCACCGCGCCACCGCGCAGGTCCGGCCAGGCGATCCTGTCCGGCGCCGTGAAGATGGCGCGGGCCTCCTGAAGGAAGGTGGGATAGCGCCGGTCGCCCTCCAGGACGGCGGCCGTTCGGGCGTTCTGGCGCGCCACCCAGTCCAGGGCGCGGGGCGACTCGACCTCCTCAAGCCAGAGGAAGGGATCTTCCGCGCGCGCCGCCGAAGGCGGACCTGCGAGGGCCAGGGTCAGGGCAAGGAGGCGAAGGAGGGACGAGGGTTTGGACTTCATGGGTCTCTTCTTTGCGCAAAGACCCGCCCTTGTCTCGCGAAAGTCGCCTGGGGGCGCCTATGCGGCTATATAGACGCCCCATGGAACGCCCCTTCCTGAAGATGAACGGCCTGGGCAACGACTTCATCGTCGTCGACGCCCGCCGTCGCGCCTTTGCGCCGAATCCGGAGATCATCCGGCGCCTGGCCTCGAGGTCGGAGGGGATCGGCTGCGACCAGTTCGTGGTGATCGGCCCCTCGGAGGCGGCGGACGCCTCCATCCGTTTCTGGAATCCTGACGGCGGCGAGGCCGGCGCCTGCGGCAACGCCACGCGCTGCGTGGCCTGGCGCCTGATGGAGGACGCCGGGACGGACCAGGTGCGTCTGCAGACCGCCGGAGGGTTCCTGGAGGCCTGGCGTCGGGGGCCGATGCGGGTGGCCGTGGACATGGGCCGGCCGCGCCTTTCCTGGCGGGCTGTCCCCCTCTCGGGCCCCCATGACACCCTGGCGGTTCCCGTGCCGGAGGCCGCACCCCTGGGGCCGGCGACCTGCCTGTCCATGGGCAACCCCCATGCCGTCTTCTTCGTCCCCTCCCTGGCGGATATTGACGTCGCGGTTCTGGGCGCCCGCATCGAGACCCGCCCCCTCTTTCCCGAACGGGTCAATGTCGGCTTCGCGGAGGTCCGCAGCCGCTCACATATCCGGCTGAGGGTCTGGGAGCGGGCCGCCGGCCTGACCCGGGCCTGTGGTACAGGCGCCTGCGCGGCCCTGGCGGCCGGCGTGCGCCGGGGCCTCGTCGACGCCGTCGCCCGGCTGGAGCTGGACGGGGGCGACCTGGAGATCGCCTGGGGGATCGACGGCCGCGTCCTGATGACCGGCGATGTTGAGCTCGAGTTCGAGGGGCGCCTGCCATGAGCGGCTCGGACGTCCAGGTCGTCACCTTCGGCTGCCGCCTCAACGCCTACGAGAGCGAAGTCATCCGCGCCCGCGCCGCCGAGGACGGGGTGACCGACGCCGTGGTCTTCAACACCTGCGCCGTGACCGGCGAGGCCGTGCGCCAGGCCCGGCAGGCGATCCGCAAGGCCCGCCGCGAGAACCCGGGCGCGCGGCTCATCGTCACCGGCTGCGCCGCCCAGATCGAGCCGGATACCTTCGCCGCCATGCCGGAGGTCGATCTTGTCCTGGGCAATGCGGACAAGGCCCGTCCCGGCGCCCTGTCCGCCGGGGCGGACGGCCCCCGGGTGCGGGTCAACGACATCATGAGCGTGCGCGAGACCGCCGGACACCTGATCGCCGGCGTCCGGGACCGCGCCCGGGCCTATGTGGAGGTCCAGAACGGCTGCGACCACCGCTGCACCTTCTGCGTCATTCCCTTCGGCCGGGGGAACTCCCGCTCGGTTCCGGCGGGCGAGGTGGTGGATCAGGTCCGCCGGCTGGTCGCCGAAGGCTGCCGGGAGGTCGTCCTGACCGGCGTCGATGTCACCAGCTGGGGAGCAGACCTGCCGGGCGCGCCCACCCTGGGCCAGCTGGCGGGGCGGATCCTTCGGCTGGTCCCCGACCTTCCCCGCCTGCGCCTGTCCTCCATCGACGCCGCCGAGATTGACCCGGACCTCATGACCCTGCTGGCGGACGAGCCCCGCCTGATGCCGCACCTGCACCTGTCCCTGCAGGCCGGCGATGACATGATCCTCAAGCGAATGAAGCGCCGGCACAGCCGGGCGGATGCGCTGAAGCTTGTGGCGGATGTGCGCGCCGTGCGCCCCGATGTCGCCTTCGGCGCCGACCTGATCGCCGGCTTTCCCACCGAGACCGAGGCCATGTTCGCAAACACCCTCGACCTGGTGGAGGCGGCGGTCCTGGCCTTCCTGCACGTCTTTCCCTACAGCCCCCGCCCCGGGACGCCGGCCGCGAAAATGCCGCCCGTCCCCAAGGCGGAGGTGCGCGAGCGCGCCGCCCGGTTGCGGGCGGCGGGCGAGGCGGCCCTGGCCCGTCACCTGGCCGCCCAGGTCGGCCGCGAGGTCCGGGGCCTGGTCGAGCGCCGTGGCCTGGCCCGGGCCGAGGACTTCTCGGAGATCGCCTTCGACGGCGCTGCGCCGACAGGCGAGATCCTGTCTTTCCGGGTGACTCGCCAGGATGGACGCCGCCTGCTTGCGGAACCCGCCCCTAGGATCGTCGGGGCCCAGCCGCTAGAAGCCGCCCATGACTGAACCCAAGACAGGCTGGTTCCAGCGCCTCACCGGCGGCCTTGCCCGGACCTCCCGGGCCCTGACCGAGCAGGTGGCCTCGACCTTCACCAAGCAGCCCCTCGACCAGGCCCGGATCGACGCCCTGGAAGAGATGCTGATCGAGGCGGACCTGGGCCCCAAGTCCGCGGCGCGGATCACCGAGGCCTTCGCCGCCACCCGGTTCGGCAAGGCGGTGGACGAGGCCGAGGTGCTCGAGGCCCTGTCCGAGGCCATCGCCGACGAACTCGCCGGGCATGAGGGCCGGTTCGATCCCCTGTCCGGCCCGCGCCCCTACGTCGTCCTGTTCATCGGCGTGAACGGATCTGGCAAGACCACCACCCTGGGCAAGATCGCCGCCGACCTGAAGGGGCGCGGCGCCCGGGTGCTTGTGGTGGCCGGCGATACCTTCCGGGCCGCCGCAGTCGAGCAGCTGAAGGTCTGGGCCGAGCGGGCCGGCGCGGACTTTATGAGCCGTCCGACGGGCTCCGACGCCGCCGGGCTGGCCTTCGACGCGATCGAGAAGGCCAGGGCCGAGGCCTATGACGTGGTGCTGATCGACACCGCCGGCCGGCTGCAGAACAAGCAGGGCCTTATGGACGAGCTCCTCAAGGTCATCCGGGTGATCAAGAAGGTCGATCCCGACGCCCCGCATGAGACCCTGCTGGTGCTGGACGCCACGGTGGGACGGAACGCCCTGGCCCAGGAGAATATCTTCGGTAACCAGATCGGGGTCAGCGGCATCGTCATGACCAAGCTCGACGGAACCGCGAGAGGCGGGGTCCTGGTTCCTGTGGCCCAGGCTTCGGACTCTCCGATCAAGTTGATCGGCGTGGGCGAGGGAATTGACGATTTGCAACCCTTCGACGCCCGGGCCTTCGCCCGGTCGGTCGTCGGTCTCGGGGAGGTCTGAGCCATGACGCAGAGCCCGCCTGGCGCCCGTCGCTGGATCTCGAGCCTTGTGGACTTCGGCTGGCCTCTGGGACTGATCATCGGCTACGTGATCACCCGGGACATGGTGATGGCCAGCTGGGGGTTGGTAGCCGGGGCCGCCATCGCCCTGGTCGTGGGTTACGTGCTCGAGCGACGCATCGCCCCCATGCCCCTGGCGGCAGGGGTATTAGCCCTGGTCTTCGGCCTGCTGACCCTGGTCTTCAAGGACCCCCGCTTTGTCTACATCAAGCCGACAGTGACCTCCCTGGCCTTCGGACTCCTGTTGCTCGGAGGGCTGGCTATAAAACGCAATCCCCTCAAGATGCTGCTGGGCTCCAGCCTGCCCATGCCGGATGAGGGCTGGCGGAAGCTGACCCTTCGCTATGGGGTCTTCTTCCTCGTCATGGCGGGCGTGAACGAGGGGGTTTGGCGCACCCAGCCCGAGGCGGTCTGGCTCGGCTTCCGGTTTCCGGGATCCAGCCTGATCCATATCGCCTTCGGCCTCGCGCAAGCGCCGCTGATTCTGCGCTACGCCCGGAGAGAGGAGACGCCGCCCCCGCCGGTGGAGTAGCCTGACCGAACGTCACGGCCTTTCGGGATCTCGCCCATGACAAAAAGATCGACGCCCTCAGAGGCCTCCATCAGCCACCTGCTGCACAGGGCGGTTCAGATTTCGGCCGACCTGTACTCGGAGCAGGCGGGTCCTGAGGCGATTACGCCCCGACAGTTCGCGGTCCTCACGGCCGTCGCCGAGGCTGAGGGCGCCACTCAGAGTCAGCTCGTACGCAGCACGGGCGTGGACCGATCCACCCTGGCGGAGCTGCTGACCCGTTTGACGGCCCGAGGTCTGGTCGCGCGGCTCAGGTCCGCGGGCGACGCCCGGGTGAATCAGGTATCGCTGACGGAGTCCGGGCGTGCGCTTCTGGCGGCGACCGAGCCTCACGCAGCGGCTGCGGATCTCGCCCTCCTGTCCCGGCTCCCGGAGGATCGCCGCGCGCGGTTCCTGAAGGACCTGCGCCGCCTCGTCGCCCCGGGCGCGAAGGCCAAAGTCAAAAAGAAAAAGAAGGGCGCCCGGAAGGATGACGGGGCTCCGCCACCTGAGACGGCGCCCGAGTCCGGAAGCTAGACCCGGACATCCACCAGGGAGCCCGGGCGCGGCGTTCTCACGGGACGGGATGGATCGCTCTCGGGCTCTGCGCGGGACGCTGTCGTGGATGTCGCTGTCGTGGATGTCGCTCTCTGGGTCGGGCTTGGCGCCGGGGTCTTGCCGGGTGCGGGGCCGCCCTCGGCCCGAAGCATGCTGCGGGCGAAGTCCTGAAATCGGGCTGTATCGGTCGCCCGACCTGTCTGGGGGGGCGGGATGGTCGGTGGACCGGAACGAACGGCAGGGACCATAAGGGCCTCGAAACAGGGTTAACGAGGTCTGACCCTCTCTGTTCCGGGTTCAGGAAGGGTTAACGGCGGATCCGTTCTAAAAGCCGCCGGGCGTCGTCCTCTGTCAGGGGAGCCGCGATCTTGTCGACAATCCGCCCTGAGCCATCGACCAGATAGGTCTCGGGGACGCCGGAGACGCCCAGCTCGATGCCGGCGCGGCCTTCCTGGTCCACCAGGACCCTGACATAGGGGTCGCCGGTGCGGGCGAGGAAGGCCTGGGTCTTGGCGGGCTGATCCTTGTAGGCGATCCCGATGATCGGCGCCCCCTGCTCCTTGAGGGCGACGAGGATGGGCGCCTCGATCTCGCAAGGCGCACACCAGGACGCGAAGACGTTGATCAGGTACGGGCCCTTTCCCGGGGCCGCCAGGGTGTCCGGCAGGCCATCCGCCAGGGTGGGAAGGGTCACTTCCGGGACAGGCTTGCCGACCATGGCCCGTGGCAGATAGCGGGGGTCATTGCGCAGGCCGAAGAAGGCGAAGAGCAGGCCGAGCGCCAGGAGCACCCCTACGGGGGCAAGGGCGATGAAGCGCTTCACGGCTGCGTCTCCGGACCGGGCTCGACCTCCTGGGCGCGGGTCTCGAGCGCCTCTGCGCGTCGCCGCCAGCGGCGGGCGAAGGCCAGGCTCGAGACCGCTAGCCAGGCCAGGGCGACCGCGCTCAGGCCATAGGACATCCAGACGTAGAAGCCGTAGGGGCCGGGATCCAGATCCAGCATGGTCACCTCGCCAGCCGGGCTTCGGCGGCGGCGGCGCGACGTCGCCAGACCTCGCCGCGGATTCTGACCAGCCAGAGCGCGCCGAAGGCGGACATGTAGGACAGGCTCATCAGCAGGAGGGGAACAAGGAAGACTGTCGCCGCGCGGGACCCGCCTGCGGCGAACACCGTCCGACCCTGATGCAGGGTGTTCCACCATTCCACCGACCAGTGCACCACAGGCACGTTGATCAGGCCGACCAGGGCCAGGATGGCGGCGGCCCGCGCTCCCTTGGCCTCATCGTCGATAGCCGCCCTCAGGGCCATGTAGGCGAGGTAAAAGAGGAAGAGGACAAGGACGCTGGTGAGCCTTGCGTCCCAGACCCACCAGGCCCCCCACATGGGCTTGCCCCAGAGCGAGCCGGTGGCGAGGGCGAGGGCGGTGAAGACCGCGCCGATTGGCGCTGCGGCCCGGGCGGCGGCGTCGGCCAGGGCCTGCCGGAAGACCAGGGACAGAAAGCTCGCCCCGCCCAGGCAGACGTAGACGAAGAGTCCCAGCCAGGCCGCCGGGACATGGATGAACATGATCCGGACGGTGTCGCCCTGCTGATAGTCCTCCGGGGCGGTGAAACCGAGCCAGAGGCCGACCGCCGCCAGGGCCAGGGCGAGGGCGCCGAACAGGGGCGCCGCCCAGGCCGAGAAGGCCATGAAGCGATGCGGATTATAGAGGAAGGCGAGGGCCTGCGTCATGTCCCGCCCCTTAGCCCCGGTCTGCGCCGACGGCAATGGAAAGCCGTCGGCGCAGTCTCGTGCGGCCTACTGCGGGCGGGCAAGCTCCATCGGCGGACTGTCGGGGCCAGGGCTCATCATCCGGCGCTCGATCCGGACCTCACGTCTTCCCCTGCCGGCATTCGACAAGGCGTCGAAGGCCGTCTTCTGTCCGGGAGTCAGCTGAGCATAGAAGGTCCGGGTTGCGGCCGCGCGGCGGTCGAAGGCCGCAAGGTGCTCGACCATGCGAGCCCGCTGTTGGTCCAGTCGCTCCGGCGTGGTGCGAGCCTTGTCTCGCCGCTCTGGCGGTGCAGGCGGTCCCGGCGGCTTCTGGGCCGCGAGGAAGGCCTTCAGTGCGGGCTCCTGAGCGGGGGTCAGCTGCAGGACGTCCCGCAGGCGCTGGGCCCTGACCTCGGGGTCTGGCCGCTTCATTTCCATCATGCGCATTCCGCCGGGGGGCGGACCGCCCGGAGACGGGGACTGAGCGAAGGCGACAGTGGCGGCTGAGAGCGCGAGGACGGCGGCAAGGCCGGCGGCGCCAATGGTGGAACGGATCATGTCTGTGCTCCTTGGATGCACCCCTTGTTCCCTCAAACGCACCTCGACGGCCTTTCCGTCGCAGGTCCCCGGAGCGGGTCAGGACAGGGCGTTGCGGCAGGCCGCCGCCATGGCCAGCGGACCCAGGGCGACAGCGGCGGCGGCGTAGGCGCCGAGCAGGGCGAATCCGGCGCGCCAGGGCAGTCCGGCCGTGAAGGCGTCCAGGGCGCCTCCGCCAAAGATCACCGGGGGCACGAACAGCGGAAGGACGATCACGGCGGTCAGGAGTCCGCCCCGCCGGGCGCCGAGGCTCAGGGCCGCCCCGATGCCTCCCGTGAAGGCGAAGGCCAGGCCCCCGGCGAGGGCGCAGGCGAAGAGCAGGGGCGCCAGGGCGGGCGAGGCGCCCAGGGCGATGGCCGCCACCGGCGCCAGAAGGGCCAGGGGCGCGCCCGTCGCCAGCCAGTGTCCCAGGCACTTCAGGGCGCAGGTGAACTCGAGGGCCAGGCCTGCATGCGCCATGAGGTCCAGGGCCCCGTCCTCAAAGTCGCGCTCGAACAGGCGCTCGAGGCCGAGGAGGGCGGAAAGCGCCAGGACCGTCCAGGCCGCGCCCGGTGCGATCTGCGCCAGCCGTTCAGGCTCAGGCCCAGAGGCCAGGGGCAGGAGAAGGGTCGCCCCGGCGAAGAAACCGCCGGTCACCATGAGGCCGCCGCCGCGCCCCCAGGCGATCGCCATCTCCCGCCTCAGCAATTGAAGGGCAGCGCTCACGCCGTGATCTCCAGGGCGAGGGCCGCCAGGGGCAGGGGATCGTGCACCGCTGCGAGGATGAGCCCGCCGCCTGACAGGTGCCCAGCCATGATCTCCTGCGCCTCGGCGCGCCAGCGCGCATCGAGGGGGCTGAGGGGCTCGTCCAGCAGCCAGAGCGGACGGGGCGCCGAAAGGAGCCGCGCGAGCGCCAGCCTTCGCCTCTGGCCTGCGGACAACCGCCGCACCTCGAGGTCGAGAAGCCGATACAGGTCGAGACGGCGAACGGCCGCCGCCATGGCGGATGGCGTCCCGCCCTGCCATCCTGTCCAGAAAGCCAGCTCCTCGCTGGCGGTGCGCGAGGCCTTGAGGCCGTCGAGATGGCCCAGGAGGTGCAGGCTTGAGGCTTGTGCGCTGGCCGGGTCGGCGTCTCCGAAGGCAATGCGACCGGAATCGACGGCGCACAGCCCCGCCACGGCCCTCAGCAGGCTGGTCTTCCCCGAGCCATTGGCCCCGGTGATGGCGCAGGCCTGACCCGGCTCCATACGGAGACTCAGACCCGAAAACAGCCGCCGCCCGCCCCGGGACAGGGCAAGGTCCTCGATCTGCAGGGTGAAGGTCACGATTTCCTCCCGGCCCGCGCATGGACGTGGACCCGCCGAAGGTCTATGACGCCGGCGGCTGCACTCGTCCCGGAGGGCGTTCGCGGCGCCGGGGCGAACGCTGTGTGTCCGCCCACCAGGGCGCGCGATCTCCGGTTCGATAGGTGTGCGGTCCGGAACAGAGGAAGGATCCCTGACATGGCGTCAATCGACAGCCTCAAGACCCGCCGCGAACTCACGGTGGGAGACAAGACCTACGTCTACTACAGCCTTCCGGCCGCCGAGGAAGCCGGTCTTGCCGGCGTATCGCGACTCCCGGCCTCGATGAAGGTGCTGCTGGAGAACCTGCTGCGCAATGAGGATGGCGACACCGTCGGCGCCGACGACCTCAAGGCCCTGGCCGCCTGGCTCGACAACAAGGGCGCGGTCGAGCACGAGATCAGCTTCCGCCCGGCGCGGGTCCTGATGCAGGACTTTACCGGCGTGCCGGCGGTCGTGGACCTGGCCGCCATGCGCGACGCCATGACCAAGCTCGGCGCCGATCCCGAGAAGATCAACCCGCTGAACCCCGTCGACCTGGTCATCGACCACTCCGTCATGGTGGACCACTTCGGCACCTCCAAGGCCTTCGGCGAGAACGTCGAGCGCGAGTACGAGCGCAACATCGAGCGCTACCGCTTCCTGCGCTGGGGCTCGTCGGCCTTCAACAACTTCCGCGTCGTACCCCCCGGCACCGGCATCTGCCACCAGGTGAACCTGGAGTACCTGGCTCAGACCGTCTGGACCGGCGATGAGGACGGCGCGACCCTGGCCTATCCCGACACGGTCGTTGGCACCGACTCCCACACCACCATGATCAACGGCCTGGCTGTCCTGGGCTGGGGCGTGGGCGGCATTGAGGCCGAGGCGGCCATGCTGGGTCAGCCCATCCCCATGCTGATCCCCGAGGTCATAGGCTTCCGCCTGACCGGCGACATGCCGGAGGGCGCCACGGCGACCGACCTGGTGCTGACCGTCACCCAGATGCTCCGTAAGAAGGGCGTTGTGGGCAAGTTCGTTGAGTTCTTCGGCCCAGGCCTCGCCGGCCTGACCCTCGAGGACGAAGCGACCATCGCCAACATGGCTCCGGAGTATGGCGCCACCTGCGGCTTCTTCCCCGTCACCCAGGCCACGGTGGACTATCTTCGCGCGACCGGACGCGACCCCGCCAGGGTCGAGCTTGTGGAAGCCTACGCCAAGGCCCAGGGCCTCTGGTCCGAGCCCGGAGATCCTGAACCCGTCTTCACCGATACTCTCGAACTCGACCTCGGAACCGTCCAGCCCTCCCTGGCCGGCCCCAAGAGGCCGCAGGACCGCGTCCTCCTCAGCGACGCCGCCTCGGAGTTCCGCTCCGCCCTGTCCAAGGAATTCGGTCGTGAGGCCGGCGCCCCGCGCGCTGCGGTGAAGGGGGAATCCTACGACCTGGGCGACGGCGACGTGGTGATCGCGGCCATCACCTCCTGCACCAACACCTCCAATCCCAGCGTCCTGATCGCCGCCGGTCTGGTGGCCAAGAAGGCGGTGGAGAAGGGCCTGAAGGTGAAGCCCTGGGTGAAGACCTCCCTCGCCCCCGGAAGCCAGGTGGTCACCGACTACCTGAAGGCCGCCGGCCTGACCAAGAGCCTCGACGCCCTGGGCTTCAATCTGGTCGGCTATGGCTGCACCACCTGCATCGGCAACTCTGGCCCCCTGCCCGAAGCCATCTCCGAGACCATCCAGGCGGCTGACCTGGTGGCCTGTTCGGTCCTGTCGGGGAACCGTAACTTCGAGGGTCGGGTCAATCCGGACACCCGGGCCAACTATCTGGCCTCCCCGCCCCTGGTGGTGGCCTACGCCCTGGCCGGCAACATGCTGATCGACCTGGCCAACGACCCGATCGGCGAAGGCAAGGATGGCAAGCCCGTCTACCTGAAGGACATCTGGCCGACCTCGACCGAGGTCGCCGAGCTGCAGCGCAAGCACGTCACCCAGAAGATGTTCGCCACCCGTTATTCCGACGTCTTCAAGGGCGACAAGAACTGGCAGGGCATCAAGGTCGCGGGCGGCCAGACCTACGCCTGGGACATGGGCTCCACCTACGTCCAGAACCCGCCCTACTTCCAGGACATGAAGATGGAGCCCGAGCCGGTCACGGACGTGATCGAGGCCCGGATCCTGGGCGTGTTCGGCGACTCTATCACCACCGACCACATCTCGCCGGCCGGCTCGATCAAGGCCAGCTCCCCGGCGGGCGTCTACCTGCGCGAACGCCAGGTTCCGACCACCGAGTTCAACTCCTACGGCGCCCGCCGCGGGAACCACGAGGTGATGATGCGGGGCACCTTCGCCAACATCCGCATCCGCAACCGGGTCACCCCGGAAATCGAGGGCGGCGTGACCCGTCACTTCCCCTCGGGCGACACCATGGCGATCTATGACGCCGCCATGCGCTACCAGGCTGAAGGTCGGCCGAT
Organism: Phenylobacterium sp.; assembly: GCA_020402745.1. Taxonomy (GTDB): domain Bacteria; phylum Pseudomonadota; class Alphaproteobacteria; order Caulobacterales; family Caulobacteraceae; genus Phenylobacterium. Next base: position 158,169 of record JADBYZ010000007.1, on the reverse strand, counting down.
GGTCATCTTCGCCGGCAAGGAGTACGGCACGGGCTCGTCCCGTGACTGGGCCGCCAAGGGCACCAAGCTCTTGGGCGTCCGGGCGGTCATCGCCGAGAGCTTCGAGCGCATTCACCGCTCCAACCTGGTGGGCATGGGCGTCCTGCCCCTGCAGTTCATCCAGGACGGGTGGCAAAAGCTCAACCTGACCGGTGAAGAAATTGTCTCGATTCGCGGTCTGTCTGAGCTGTCGCCCCGCCGCCAGCTGACAGTCGAGCTCTACCGGGCCGGCGACGGCCGGATCGCCCGGTTCCCGGTGCGCTGCCGGATCGATACGCCGACCGAGCTGGAGTACTTCCGCAACGGCGGCGTGCTGAACTACGTTCTTCGGAACCTGGCGCGCGACGCCCAAGGCTGATCCTGGCCGCCGCATCCCCGGTCCGGGAGGTGCGGCGGGCGGGCTTCACGCCTTCTTGATCGACTGCGCCGGACAACTGGGATTAAGTGCGGGCCGATGCGTGGAGCCCTGTTCGCCTGTCTGCTGATGCTAGCGCCCGCTGCGGCGGCGGCGGCCCCGCGGTCCCCCGTGGTCGTCGAGCTTTACACGGCGCAGGGTTGCGCCTCCTGCACCGGGACCAGTGCCGTGATGGAGACCCTTGCGGCCCGTCGCGACGTCCTGCCCCTGACCTTCAGCGTCGATTACTGGGACTATCTCGGCTGGACCGATACCTTGGCCCGCCCGGAGTTCGTGACCCGTCAGAAGTCCTACGTGTCAAGTTTCGATCTGGGCGAGCCCTACACGCCACAGGCTGTCGTGGGGGGACGGGGCCAGGCCGGCGCCCTGGAGGCCGAGCGCCTCGAGGCGCTCATCAACCGCGCCGCCCAGGCGCCCCCAGGGCCCCGGATCAGCCTCTCGACCAGCCGGACAAGTGTCGCCAATGGCAAGGCGCCCAAGGGCGGGGCCGAGGTCTGGATGGTGCGCTATGATCCTAAGCCCCGGAGCGTCCAGGTCCGGCGGGGTGACAACCGGGGCCAGACCGTGGTGGCGATCAACGCCGTGCGGGAGCTGAGGCGTCTGGGATCCTGGCGGGGACGGGGCCTGACCTGGCGTCTTCCTGAGGCGATGGAGCCCGGGCTGGTCACGGTGGTCATTGTCCAGTCACCGCGGGGTGGCCGAATCCTTGCGGCGGCGAGCAGCGCCACGCCGTCCTGAAGACGGGGGCGGCCAGGCCTTCCGGAGATGGGAGGAGGGCGTCGGCTGGCCTGGCGGCCTGACCCCGGGCGGGGGCTGGGGGGGCTGTTCAGGAGCCCAGGATGCAGGTCCGGCCAGCCGACAAAGCCAAGATCACCTGCCTATCGGGCGGGCGCGCGTCCGAAATAAGGTCTTTTCGCGACGATTGCCCCCGGCGGCGACCTGGCGCTAACCTGCCCCCATGGCGGCGGATCCTTTCCCGACGAGCGGCTCGCCCGGTCGCGTCTTCTTCGAGCGTGCGGAGTTCCTTCGCATCCTGAACCTCTATGGCAGGATGGTCGCGGCGGGGGAGTGGAAGGACTATGCCATCGACCCCCTGCCGGACGCCTGCGTCTTCTCGGTCTTCCGCCGGGCGTCCGAGGCGCCCGCCTACCGGATAGAGAAGCGTCCCGCCCTGGCCCGCCGCCAGGGCGCCTGGGCGGTGATCGGCGAGGGCGGCGTGATTCTCAAGCGCGGCCACGACCTGGCCCAGGTGCTGACGGTCTTCGACTCCCGCCGCTTCCGCGTGGTGGACTGACGCACACGAAAAAGCCCCGGCGGTCGCCCGCCGGGGCCATGTCCGAGTGATCTCCAGCGCCTAGAGCCTGTTCCTTTCAGACGGAACGTCTGAAAGGGGAAAACAGGCTCTAGATCCAATATGCGAGATCATGTTTCGGTCCGATAACCGGTTCCCACTTATCGGAACATGATCTAGCGGCGTTCGCCAAGCAGGCTGAGCAGGAACTGGAAGAGGTTGATGAAGTTCAGATAGAGGCTGAGGGCCCCGTAGTTGGTGGCCACGCTCGTCGAAGCCTCATCCCCGCCGAGATCGTAGTACATCATCTTCAGGCGCTGGGTGTCGAAGGCGATCAGGCCGGCGAAGATGACGACGCCCAGGATGCTGATGATGAAGCTCATGATCGGCAGCTTCAGGAAAATGTTCACCAGCGAGGCCAGGACCAAGCCGATCAGGCCGACGATCAGGAAGCTTCCCATCGCCGTCAGGTCCCGCTTTGTCGCGTAGCCGAACAGGGACAGAGCCGCAAAGGCCGCCGCGGTGATCAGGAAGGTCTGGGCCAGGGCCTGGCCCGTATAGACCAGGGTCAGGACGCCCAGGGAGGCGCCCATCAGAACCACAATGCTCCAGTAGGCGACCGCCGCCCCGCGCGGGGTCTGTCCGCCGCGGGCGAAGCTGGAGAAGAGAATAATGCCGAGGGGCGCGAAGCTGACGATCCAGCCCAGGGGAGTCATGCCGGCCATGCGCCCGTCGGCCGAGACCATGAACATCAGGTCGCGTACAGGGGCGTACATGCCGGTCAGCCAGGCCATGGCGCCCGAGACCACGAGGCCCAGGGCCACCTTGTTATAGACACCCAGCATGAACTGGCGCAGGCCGGCGTCCACGGCCATGTCGGCGCGGTCCACCAGAACGGGACCGGCTGACCTGTGGTTGAAGTCGCTCATCGAACGAAGGTCCTTTCCGCTCGCCCGGATCGGGCGTGAGAGAAATATCGGTGCGGACGGCGTATTGTGCAAGCATCGAGCTTGACTAGGCTTCCACCATGATCCGCCTGTTCGCCGCCCTGCACCTTCCAGACGAGGCCGCCGAGGCCCTCGAGCCCTTCCAGCGCGGCCTTGCCGAGGCCGACTGGAGGCCCCGGGAGGCTCTGCACATCACCCTGAAGTTCGCCGGCGACCTTCGCGAGGACCGGGCCGACGACCTGGACGCCGAGCTCAGCCGAGTCGGGGGCGAACCCCTTGTTCTGGACCTCGCCGGAGCCGGGGCCTTCGGTGAGGGCCGGGACATCCACGCAGTCTGGGCACGGGTGACCCCCTCCGAGCCCCTCGCCCGCCTTGCCCGGGCCTGTGAGGTCGCCGCACGACGGGCGGGCCTCGCAGCCGACGGCCGCGCCTACACGCCTCATGTCACCCTGGCCTACCTCAACCGGCCCGCCCCTGAGGCTGTGGCCCGCTGGTTATCCTTCGCCGAGTCCCTTCGGACGCCTTCATTCCGGTTGGAACGCTTCGGCCTTTATTCCAGCTGGCGCAGCCCGGACGGATCACGCTATCGACTCGAATCGTCTTACCCGCTCGACCGTCGGGCGCGGTCCGCCTGACGCATCGCTCCGGGAGTCGCAATGCCCGACTGGATCTCCGCCATTATCCTGGGCGTGGTCGAGGGCCTGACCGAGTTCATCCCGGTTTCCTCCACCGGACACCTGCTCCTGGCCAAGACCGCATTGGGCCTGCCCCCGGGGTTCTGGGACACCTTCATCGTCCTGATCCAGCTTGGCGCCATTTTGGGGGTCGTCGCGCTTTACTTCCGCAAGCTCTGGGACGTTGTCCTTGGCCTTCCGACCTCGCAGAGGGCGCGCCACTTCGCCCTGTCGGTCCTCGTCGCCTTCCTTCCCGGCGCCCTCGCTGGCGCGCTGCTGCACGACATCATCAAGGGCGTGCTCTTCGAGAGCCCGCGGCTGATCTGTTGGTCGCTGATCATTGGCGGCGTTGTCCTCCTGGTGATCGACCGCCGCGCCCCGGCGCCGCGGGAGACCGACCCCATGGCGCTTAGCCTGAAGACTTCCCTTATTGTCGGCCTGTTCCAGACCCTTGCCCTGATCCCCGGCGTTTCTCGCTCAGGGGGCACGATTGTCGGGGCCATGTTGATGGGGGTGGAGAAGCGCGCTGCGGCGGAGTTCTCCTTCTTCCTGGCCATGCCGACCATGGCGGGCGCCTTTGTTCTGGACTTCTGGTCAAGCCGCGGGGACCTCCAGGGGGACCGGATCGGCCTTCTGGTCCTGGGTTTCGTCGTCAGTTTTGTCGTCGGCTACGCAGTCGTAAGGTTCATGCTCGACTTCATCGGCTGGCGCGGCTTCGCCCCCTTTGGCTGGTGGCGGATCCTGGTTGGCGTCGCTGGACTCGCCCTGCTGGGGGCAAGCTGAATCCCCGGATCAGGCGACGGCGTCGCTGGCGGCGGGCCTGGCGAACTGGCCGCCCTTGCGGAAACGGTAGAGGTAGGTCGGCAGGATCCCCTCGACGGTCTCTGGCGTGATCCCCAGATCCGCCAGCCCCGGCGCCTGACCTGAGACCACATTGTCGGTCTTCAGGAGTTCGACCTGATCGGCGGTGAGGGGCGGCGCTATGGGCGTCAGGGTGAAGGGTCCACAAAGGGTTCCGACCAGCCCCGCGAGGGGGAAGGGCAGGGGGGCGTAGAGGCGCCGACGGCCGGTCTCCTTCAGGATCAGGTCCAGGATCTCTCGGAAGGTGAACACCCCTGGCCCGCCGAGCTCGAAGGTGCGTCCCGCATGCTGCGGGTCTAGGGCGGCGGCTGCCGCGGCCCTCGCCACATCGCCGACATACACCGGCTGGAAACGGGTCCGCCCACCGCCGATCAGGGGCAGGAAGGGACTGACGACGGCCATCTCACCGAACTTGTTGAAGAAGTCGTCGCCAGGCCCGAAGACGATGGAGGGTCGCAGGATCACCGCAGAGGGCAGGGCCTCGCGCACGGCGGCCTCGCCCTCGGCCTTTGAGCGCGCGTAGCGGGCGGTCGAGGCCGGGTTGGCGCCGAGGGCCGACATCTGGACGAAGCGGGCGCCCGCCGTGGCGGCGGCCTGGGCCAGGGTCCGGGCGGCGTCGACGTGCACGGCCTGGAAGGTCTGTCGTCCGGTCTCGTAGAGCAGGCCGACCAGGTTGATCACCGCGTCCGCGCCCGCCACCGCCCGGGCGACCGAGGCGGCGTCCCGGACATTGGCCTGGACCACCTCGACCTGCCCGACATCCCCCATCAGGCGCATGGCGTGGGCCAGGTGCGGTTGACGCACCGCCACCCGAATCCGAGCGCCGCGTCGGGCCAGAGCCCTGACGATCTGGGTCCCGATAAATCCGGAACCGCCGAAGACGGTAATGAGGTCTGGCATGACTTCCGGGCTCCCAGGGTCGAGACAGGACCGTGGGGATAGACGAACGCCGCCCGCCCTGCAATCGGCGGCGATGCTTCGGTGTGCATGGCCGTTGACCCGACCGGGACTTGGCCCTAAGGAAGCGCGCTCGCACGGTCCGATGGATCGGGCCCAGGTGGCGGAATTGGTAGACGCGCTGGCTTCAGGTGCCAGTGGCTTAACGGCCGTGAAGGTTCGAGTCCTTTCCTGGGCACCACCGTCCCTCCTTCGGGGGGCGAGGCGCAAACAACCGGCGGAGACGGCGGACCGTGGCGAACTACCTGCATGAAGGCGATCTTCCCGCCGGCCTCTTCGGGGGCGTCGCCTCCGTGGCCGTGGATTCTGAGACCATGGGCCTGCGGCTGGGCCGGGACCCCCTGTGCGTGGTCCAGCTCTCGGCCGGCGACGGCGACGCCCACCTCGTCCGCCTGTCCCGCCCGGACTATGAGGCGCCGAACCTCAAGGCCCTTCTTGCGGACCCGGCGGTGACCAAGATTCTGCATTTCGGTCGCTTCGACATCGCTATGTTCCGGCTGCACCTGGGCGTGGTGACGGCGCCGGTGTACTGCACCAAGATCGCTTCAAAGCTCGCCCGGACCTATACCGACAAGCATGGACTGAAGGACCTGTCCCGGGAACTTCTCGGGGTCGACATGTCCAAGGTGCAGCAGAGCTCGGACTGGGGAGCCCTGACCCTGTCTCCCGAGCAGATCGCCTACGCAGCCTCCGATGTTCTCCACCTGCACCGGCTGCGCGAGCGGCTGGACGACATGCTCCGGCGCGAAGGCCGGGCCGAGCTCGCCGAGGCCTGCTTCCGCTTCCTGCCGAACCGGGCCCTCCTGGACCTGGCGGGCTGGGAGGACTCGGATATCTTCGCCCATGCCTGATGCGGCGCCGGAGGGGCGATCGTGACCGACGGCGCCATCCCGCCCGCCCTGCGCCGCGCCCAGGAATCGAGATCCTGGCGGCGGCGATCGCGCCAGGTGCGCCTCCTGCGGCGGTTTCTGCCCGCCCTTGTGGGCCTGATCCTGCTGGTGCTCTCCGGCTATCTCGGCCTGGCCATGTTGACGGGCCCCCAGGCCCGGCCCGTTGAGGCGGGGTCTCCGATCCAACTGGTGAATCCCCGGTTCATTGGCCAGGACAGCAAGGGGCGCGCCTTCACCCTGACCGCGCGGACTGCGACCCGGGATCCGGCTGACGACGACCGGGTCACCCTCGACCAGCCCGTTCTCCTTCTGCGTCGCGATCCCGGAGAGCCCATCCGCGTTTCCGCCAGGACAGGCGACTACAATCAATCGGATCACCTCTTGAAACTTATGGGGGATGTTCGACTGAACAGCGGGGACATCAGCTTCGCGACTGGGGCCTCGAGCTTCGACACCGCCCTTGGCGAGCTGATCGGCGATGGCGCCATCCAGGGCGTCGGGTCGCTTGGAGAAATCAACGCGAAGTCCTATGGCGTATACGACAGGGGTGACCGCCTTGTGTTCGGCGGCGGGGTGAGCACCCGCCTCGAGACGAGATCCGGTCCTTAGGCACAGGAACGCGCGAGCATGAAACATCTCAGTATGGCCTGCCAGGCGACGGTGGCGGTCCTGGCGCTCGCCGCCACGACATCCGCCCAGGCCCAGCTGGCCCGGAACTCCAAGGCCCCCGTCGATATCACGGCAAACCAGCTGGAGCTGGTCAACAGCCAGTGCTCGGCGATCTACCGGGGCGGCGCTGAGGCCCTGCAGGAAACCAGCCGGCTTCGGGCCGATCAGCTGACGATCGTTTACGTCAAGGCCGCAGGGGGCGGCCCCGGGAACGGCTGCAGCAGCGACCTTCTGCGCATGGAGGCGACCGGTTCGGTTTTCTATGTCACGCCGGAGCAGAGGATTCGGGGCGACAGGGCGGTCTACGAGGCGCAGACTCAGACCCTGACCCTGACCGGCTCCGTCGTCGCCGCCCGCGGCCAGGATGTCATGAAGGGCGAACGGCTGGTGGTGAACACCGTCTCCGGCGATGCCCGCATGGAGGGCGGCGGTCGGGTCCGCACCGTGATCTATCCGGGCGCCAAGCCCGAAACCCCGAAATAGGCCGGGCCATGTCTGCGGCGCCCGAACAGGACGGCCTGGTCGTCGACCGGATCGGCAAGACCTATCGCGGTCGCGCCGTGGTCAAGGGCGTCTCCCTGCGCCTCGGGCGGGGCGAGGTGAAGGGCCTCCTGGGCCCCAACGGCGCTGGCAAGACCACCTGCTTCTATATGATTACGGGCCTGGTCTCAGCGGACGAGGGCCGGATCTGGCTCGACGGCGAGGACGTCACCGCCCAGCCCATGTACCAGCGCGCTCGGATGGGTCTGGGCTATCTGCCCCAGGAGCCCTCCATCTTTCGCGGCATGACCGTCGAGGAGAACGTCATGTCGGTGGTCGAGCTGCGTGAACCCGACGCGCGCAAGGCCCGCGAGACGGTCTCGGGCCTGTTGGCCGAGCTGAGGATCGATCACCTGCGCAAGTCCCCCGCCGTCTCCCTTTCAGGTGGAGAGCGGCGGCGGGTAGAGATCGCCCGGGCCCTGGCGTCTGAGCCCGCCTATATGCTTCTTGACGAGCCCTTCGCCGGTATCGACCCGCTGGCCATCGCCGACATCCGCGAGGTGATCGGCTACCTGAAGGCGCGCGGGATCGGCATCATGATCACCGACCATAATGTCCGGGAGACGCTGGAAATCATCGACCGGGCGGCCATAATCCATGCGGGCGAGCTGCTGCTCGAGGGTACGCCCGCCGAGATCGTCGACAATCCCGAAGTCCGACGCGTCTACCTTGGGGAAGAGTTCGCCTGACGCCCCTCCGGCGCTGGCGAGGGGGGAATGTATGGTCGCCACGCCGAGGAACGCCGTCGTCATCCTGCTCGACAGCCTGAACCGGCACATGCTGGGAGCCTATGGCGGGACGGAGTTCGCGACCCCGAACCTGGACGCCTTCGCCCGGACGGCGGTGCGGTTCGACAACCACCATACCGGTTCCCTGCCCTGCATGCCGGCGCGGCATGACATCCTCTGCGGCGCCCTTGACTTCCTCTGGCGACCCTGGGGTTCAGTGGAGATCTGGGAAGACGCCATCACCTACGAGCTTCACAAGGCCGGCGTCGTCTCGCAGCTGGTCTCGGACCACCCGCACCTCTTCGAGACCGGCGGCGAGAACTATCACGTCGACTTTACAGCCTGGGCCTACGAGCGGGGCCATGAGGGCGACCCCTGGAAGACCCGGCCCGATCCCTCCTGGGCGGGGGCGCCCATCTTCGGCCGCGACCACATGCCCTACCACGACAGCCGGGGCTGGTTCCGGGACGAGTCCGACTTCCCCGGACCCCGCACCATGACAGCCGCCGCCCGGTGGATCGAGGAGAACGCCGGCTGGCATGACCGGTTCTTCCTCTTCATCGATGAGTTCGATCCGCACGAGCCCTTCGACACCCCCGAGCCCTGGGCCTCCATGTACGATCCGGACTACGAGGGCCCGCCCATGATCTGGCCGCCCTATATGCAGGGTGCGGTGGAGAAGGGGGTCCTGAGCCCGCTTGCGGCGCGCCGGCTGCGGGCCAGCTACGGCGCTAAGCTTTCGATGATCGACCACTGGCTGGGCCGGGTCCTTCGGGCCATTGAGGACAAGGGCCTGGCCGAGGACACCCTGGTCATGGTCTGCACCGACCACGGGCACTACCTGGGCGAGAAGGACATCTGGGGAAAGCCCGGCGTGCCCATCTACAACACGCTGGGCCACATCCCCCTCATGATCCGCCATCCGGGTATCGCCCCGGGCGTCTGCGACGCCCTGACCACCAGCGTGGACCTGTTCGCCACCCTGGCCGACCTTTTCGGGGTGCAGGTGCGCCAGCGGACCCATGGCCGCTCCCTGCTTCCTGTGCTGCGCGGTGAGGTCGGGTCCGTCCGGGATCACCTCCTGACCGGGGTCTGGGGGCGGGAGGTTCATCTGGTCACGTCAGAGTGGAAGTACGCCCGGGCGGCGGCCGGGGCCAACGCCCCCCTCTCCATGATGTCGAACCGATGGTCGACCATGCCGACCCATCTGATTGATCGCCATGTCGCCCTGCCGCCGCCGGATCACCGCGCCTTCCTGGACCGGATGCCCGGCTCCGACATCCCGGTCATTCACCAGCCCTATAGCGCCGGTGATCCCTTACCCTTCTGGGCTCGCACCCGGTCTTCGGGACACTATCTGTTCGACAGGACCTCCGATCCCGGGGAGGTTCGCAACCTGGCCGGGGGTGCGCAGGAGGCCGAGGCGGCGCGCCGCCTGAGCCAGGCACTGAAGGCGATTGAGGCCCCGGAGTCGCAGTTCGTGCGGCTGGGTTTGGACTGATCAGGAGACGCCAATGGCTCTGAAACCCCTCGCCGTCCTGGCGGCCGCCCTCATCGCGGCGACCCTCGCCGGCTGCGCCCGCGACATCCCCTATGAGACCCTGAAGGCCAAGTACGCCAATCCGACGTCGAAGTTCGTCACTCTCGAGAACGGGGTCAACGTCCACTACCGGGACCAGGGGCGCGCAGATGGGCCGCCCCTCGTCCTGGTCCACGGCTTCGCCGCCAACCTCGACACCTGGGAGCCCTGGGTGGCCCGGCTGGGCGATACCTACAGGGTGGTGAGCCTTGATCTTCCCGCTCATGGCCTGACCGTCACCCCGCCCGGTTACATGATGTCCACCGCGGGGCAGGTGGAAGTCATCGACCAGCTCACCCGCAAGCTGGGGCTGACCCCCTTCGTCCTGGCCGGAAACTCCATGGGTGGAGGCGCCTCGTGGAACTTCGCCCTGAGCCACCCGGACCGGCTCCGGGGGTTGATCCTGGTGGCCTCGGTCGGCCCCCGGCCTCCGGAATCGGAAGGCGCGCCGCCGCGTGAAGGACCGCCAGCCATCTTCCAGGTCATGGCCAATCCCGTGGGACGGGCCGCCTTACGCTCCCTCAACCCTCGCCCTCTGGCGGAGCCCGGGCTACGAAGGGCCTATATCGACGAGAGCCTCGTCACCCCGGCCCTTGTGGACCGCTATGTCGACCTGGCCCTCGCGCCGGGACGCCGGGAGATGATCCTCGCAGGGCGCCAGGGTCGACCCAGCGCCTCCCCCGATGCGGTAAAGGGGGTCTCCACCCCGACCCTGGTCATGCACGGGGAGAAGGACGTGGTCGTGCCGCCCGAGGTGGGACGCCGGCTCGCAGAGCTGATCCCCGGCGCCCGCCTGGTCATCTATCCCGAAGCCGGACATGTGCCGATGGAGCAGATTCCCGATCGTTCCGCCGCAGATGTCCGGGCTTTCATCGAGTCCCTGCCGGCATCAGAGGCCTCGCAAAAATGATCGGGCGTTAACCAAACAGTTGCCAACCGGGCCTAACCTGCAAGCAAGAAGCAGGCCAAGGAGGCCGGAGTGGCGCTCGGCGCGCGTCTAGAGGTTCGTCAGGGACAGGGGCTGGTCATCACGCCCCAGCTGCAGCAGGCGATCAAGCTTCTGCAGCTGACCAACGTCGAGCTCGAGGCCTATGTCGAGACCGAGCTCGAACGTAATCCCCTCCTTGTCCGTGAGGACGTGGAGCCCGAGGTCGACGCCGCGAACCCCGATTCCCGCAATGACGAGGTCTTCGCTGCGGACCGCATCCCCGACTCCGGCGCCGGGCCCGACCTCGACATCAGCCATGAGTCGGAAGCCTCCCCCGGAGAGCGCGCTACGGGTGACCTTTCGCCGGATGAAGAGGCGGGTGGTGCGGTCGACTGGAGCCGGGCGGGATCGGGTGCGTCGGGCTTCGAGGGCGACGAGGACATCTCCCAGCGCCTGCCTGAGGTCAGGACCCTGCGGGAGCACCTGCTGGAGCAGCTCGCAATGGCGGGACTCGAGGGCGCCCGCCAGGCGGCGGCCCTCGTCCTGATCGATGCGGTGGACGAGGGCGGGTACCTGCGCTGCGACATGGCTGAAACCGCCGAGCGGCTGGCCTGCGACCCGCCGTTCCTGGAGTCCGTCCTGAGCGTGCTGCAGGGGTTCGAGCCCACCGGCGTCTTCGCCCGAGACCTTAGGGAGTGCCTCTGCCTGCAGCTCCTGGAGCGCGACCGCTGCGACCCGGCCATGACCGCCCTCCTTGATCACCTGGATCTCCTCGCCCGGCGTGACCTGGCCGCCCTCCGGCGTATCTGCGGGGTCGATGACGAGGACCTGAGGGACATGATCTCCGAGATCCGGGCCCTGACGCCCCGTCCCGGGATCGTCTTCGGAGGAGAGCCGGTATCGCCGGTAACCCCGGACGTCATCGTCAAGGAGGGTCCCGGCGGGCTCTGGAACGTGGAGCTGAACAGCGACACCCTGCCCCGACTGCTTGTTGATCGCCGCTACTTCGCCCGCGTCTCCGCCGGGGCGCGGACGGACGCCGAAAAGGTCTTTGTCGCCGACTGTTACGCGCAGGCGAACTGGCTTCTGCGGTGCCTGGACCAAAGGGCCCGGACCATCCTGAAGGTCGCTTCCGAGGTCGTCCGGCAGCAGGACGGGTTCCTGGCGTTCGGCGTGAGCCACCTGCGACCCCTCAATCTCCGCACCATCGCCGACGCAATCGGCATGCACGAGTCCACCGTCAGCCGGGTGACGTCCAACAAATACATCTCCACCCCCCGGGGCGTCTTTGAGCTGAAGTTCTTCTTCACCGCGTCCATCCCTGCGACGGGCGGCGGGGAGGCGCACTCCGCCGAGAGCGTCCGTCACAGGATCCGCCAGCTGATCGAGGCCGAACGCCCCGGCGCTGATGTCCACTCTGACGACCGGATCGTGGAGATCCTCAAGGACTCCGGCGTGGATATCGCCCGTCGGACCGTCGCCAAGTACCGGGAAGCCATGCGCATTCCCTCCTCCACCGAGCGCCGGCGCCTCATGGCGGTTGCGGGTTGACCCGGAGTTGACTTCCTGGACGCAGGCAGGTGAGCTGACCTCATGAAAGTTCAGGTCACCGGCAAACATGTCGACGTCGGATCCGCCCTGCGGGAGCGGGTGGTCGATGAGATCAACCAGTCCATCGGCAGGGTCTTTGACCGTGGGGGCTCCGCCGATGTCGTCGTCAGCCGCGAAGGCCATGCCTTCCGCGTGGACTGCTCGGTCCTTCTCGCGTCGGGCCAGCCCCTCGAGAGCCACGCCCTGGCTGTGGACGCCCACGCCGCCTTCAGCGCCGCCCTCCACAAGATCGAGGGCAGGGTCCGCCGCTACAAGCGGAGGCTCAAGAGCCATGCCCAGGCGGCCGCGGCGCGACAGGCGGAGACTGCGGCCTATTTTGTGCTGCGGACGCCGGACGACGCCGCCGAGGAGGTCTGGGACGAGGAGCCGAACTCCGGCGACGACCCGGATCCTCCCGCCGCTCTGGTGATTGCCGAGACCGAGACTCCGGTCCGGTCGATGACTGTTTCCCAGGCGGTTCTGGAACTGGACTTGACGGACTCACAGACAATCGTGTTCAGGAACGCCGCACATGGCGGATTGTCCGTCGTGTACCGCCGGCCGGACGGCAATATCGGCTGGATCGATCCCGAGCGTACGTCCGCTTCCCGCAAGGGAGGCTCCGGCGGCGAAACGGGCTGAGAGTTCCCCTTCGTCGCTGTGACGGGGAGGAGGCCTTTCCGTCAGTGAGTGAGCGTTGCAGGATCGTCTTTCCATCTCCGACTTGATCGCGCCTGGCGCGGTGGCCGTCGGGTTCGGCGCCCGTACGGCCCGTCAGGTTATGAACCTGATCGCGGACAAAGCCGCTCAGAACTTCGGTCTTCAGGCCGACCTGGTCCTGGCGGGGCTTCTGGAGCGCGAACAAGCCGGCTCAACCGGACTGGGGCGCGGCGTCGCCGCCCCGCATGCGCGTGTTCCGGGGCTGGCGAGGAGTCGTGTGGTGGTCGTGCGACTAGAGCGACCCATCCCCTTCGAGGCGATCGATGGCCAGCCCGTCGATCTGTTTCTCGCAGTTCTGTCCCCGGCCGATTCCGGGGTCGAACACCTCCGCGCCCTTGCCAGAATCTCGCGACTGCTGCGTCGTGAGGACCTTCGGGACCAAATCAGGCGCGCGAGTGATGCGGACGCCGTCCGCTTCCTGCTTGTCCAGGGTGAGGCGGCGGCGGCCTGAAACTGAGATCTAGTGGACGGAGACGGGAGCCAGTTCGTGCGCCACAGCGGCCGCCACGGCTGCGTCGCGATCCGTAAGTATGGCCAAGCGTTCGCCGTCGGCCCGGTGCACGGCGTAAAGCACCTGGTCGGGGTCCAGCTCGATCCCTTCAATGCGTCCCGTCTGCGTGCTCGCAAGGATTTCCGCAGCCCGGATCGGTCGGACATAGACCACGTCCGGGGCGCCAAGGGCGGCGAAGGCTTCCGGGGTGAGCACCTCGCTCAGGCGACTCTTGGAATCAGGTGTCATGTTCATGTCTCCTCTGGCCGCCGTCAGCCGGCCGATTGGATGGGTATGCGCCGGACCTGACGCTCGGGTTCGGGTCGACTGAGGTCCACATGCAGGAGCCCGTGCTCGAGAAGCGCGCGGTCCACCTCGACGCCGTCGGCGAGGACGAAGCTGCGGATGAAGCTCCGGGAGGCGATGCCCCTGTGCAGGAAGGCGTCGCCCTTGCCCCCGTCATCCCGCCTCCCGGCGAGGGTCAGTTGGCGATCTTCCAGGGTGATCTGCAGGGTTTCTGGCGTGAAGCCCGCCACAGCGAGGGTGATCCTGAGGGCGCCGCCCCCCAGGTCCTCGACATTGTAGGGTGGATAACCTTCCGCGGCGGCCTTGGCGGCGCGCTCGATCTGGCTGCGCGTGTGCTCGAAGCCGAGGAGGAAGGGGCTGTCGAAGAGCAGGTTCCGGTTCATGGGAGTCCTTGAGGTGAAGCGACTCTGAGGCGATCCGTCCGGTTCCGGCCCGGTCCGCCTCCGCCCTCATGTGGCGCGTCATCGCCGGGCTTTCAATATGCGCAGGCGGAAGGGCGCGGCGGGCTTGCGCCCAGGCGCGGGACGTCGCACCAAGGCGCCATGACAGGACCCATGCCCTTCGCCATCCACTATGTGGGAGACGGCTATTCGACGGACGCCAAGCTGATGGGCCGTCAGGCCGTCGGTAAGTCCCTGTTCCGGGCGATCGCCCGACAATGGTCCGGGGTCGATGTCTATGGATTCGGCCGGGGCGCCTCGGGCGCCATGATGGAGCAACTAAAGCGCGAGGGGTTCGCCGGCCGTCTGGTCTGGCGCGAGCAGGGATCCACCGCCCCACCCCCGGGCTTCCCGGGGACGCTCTATCATCCCGGTCCCATCCCCGTGGCCCTGGCGCATGACCGGAACCGGGAGGGACCGGGGGCCTACAGCCTGTTCGGCGTCACCCACACCCTGTCCTCCCTAGGAGCGATGGATAGCGTAGGGGATCTCGCCGGTGCGCCCTTCCAGCCCTGGGACGCCCTGGTCTGCACCTCCACGGCGGCGGTCACCCTTGTCCGAGCCCTCATGTCCGAACGCCGGGCCTGGCTGGCCGAGCACTATGGCGCCACACGATTCGCTGAGATCGAGCTGCCGGTCATCCCCCTCGGGGTCGATGTCGCCGCCCAGGCCCGCCCGGCGGATGAGATCGCGGCGGCCCGCCAGGACCTTGGCCTGGCGCCCGAGGAGGTGGTCTTCCTGTTCGCGGGCCGCCTGTCCTTCCACGCCAAGGCCAATCCGGCCCCGGTCTACCTGGCCCTTGAGCGCGCCGCCGCGGGCCGGCGACTTGTCTGCATTGAGGCGGGGCAGTTCCACAACGAGGCCATCGCCGAGTCCTACCGCGACGCCCAGCGGACCCTGGCGCCCTCCGTGCGGTTCCTCCACGCCGAGGGAGCCGACCCCGCCGCCTATCGCCGGGCCTGGTGCGCGGCGGACGTCTTTGTCTCTATCTCGGACAACATCCAGGAGACCTTCGGCATCACGCCGGTGGAGGCCATGGCCTCAGGCCTGCCAGTCCTCGTCTCGGACTGGAACGGCTATCGCGACACGGTGCGGGATGGGCAGGACGGCTACCGGATTCCGGTCACCGCACCGCCTGAGGGCGGCGGCGTCGACCTGGCGCTGCGGCACGCCCTGCAGATCGACACCTATGATCGCTTCATCGGCCAGTACAGCATGGCCACGGCGGCGGACCTGCCGGTCCTCGCCCGGCGCATCGGCGAACTGGCGGATAGCCCGGATCTGCGCGCCCGCATGGGGGCCTTTGGGCGCGCTCGCGCGCTTTCGGAGTACGACTGGCCAGTCATTCTGTCCCGGTATCAAGCCCTTGCCGCGGAGCTGGATCGGCTCAGGGCCGGCGCGCCCCGGGCCTCGACCGCCTGGCCGCTTAGGCCCGATCCCGCGCGGCTCTTCGGGCACTTTCCCACCCGGCGTCTGGGGGGGGATTGGTCTGTCACCGCACGGCCTGGCGGCGAGTCGGCCCTCGCCGACCTTCTGGGGCTGAGAATGACCACCTATGTCCTTGATCCCACCCGGTTTCCGCCTGATATGATCCGCGAGATTCACCGGCTCGCTCAGGCTGGGCCCCGCACGGTCGGCGACTTGCTCGCTGCTGCGGGCGGCGGCGGGCGACCGCGTCTGAGGGCCCTTCTCTGGCTCGCCAAGCTGGGCCTTGTGGACCTGACGCCGCCCGCCTGAGATCCGATCGCCAGCGCCCTCTTCGTCGGGGGGAGCCCTCCGCTCCGCCTTGTCAGACCCTTGGGGGGGTAGGGCCAGACCCCCGGAACCCCGCCGAATCAGGATAGCCGAGGCGAAGCGCCCTCCAGTCGGGAGGGTCCCGCTCAGACCGGAAATGCCCATGAATCCCATGCTGGAGATGTTCCAGGAATTTCGGGACAGGTTCGGCCCGTTCCGCAGGGCCATCCGGCGCCTGGAGACCCGGGAGAACAAGACCTTCGACCTGATCTTCCTGCACGACATGGCCGGACGGTTCGGCCATCTCTGGCAGGACCCGGTGTTCATTTCCTGGCTCTACAGGACGCCGCCGGAACGCATCCTGGTCGTCCTGTGCAGTCCGCCCTGTTCAGAATTCGCTGTGCAGACCCTCTCAAAGGCCGGCTTCACCTTCTGCAGGGCATCCGAACTGGAGGGGGGGGAGGTGTTCGCCGCCTATATCGGCGCCTTCCAGATTCCCGAGATCGACTTTTTCGGCAAGACCGTCATCAAGGGCCATGGCCTCCTCTACGGCATCTTCTACCAGCACGCGGTCGGGCATGCCGGAGGGCTCCCGAACCTTCTCAAACCCGCCTACTTCGAAGATCGCAGGTCGGAGCTCTGCACAAAGTACGGTGTCGCCGCCCACAAGCCGATCGCCGTTGTGCACGCTCGGGAATCCGGTTGGCTGGGCGCCACCTATCATGACTTCCGCAACGCCTCGATCTCCAACTATGTCGAGGCCATCGACTTCCTGATCACCCAGGGCTTCTTCGTTGTCCGTATCGGCGACGCCTCAATGACGCCGGTGGATTACCGTTCTCCGGACTTCCTTGACCTGGCGTGTTCAGAGGCCTTCCAGGACGGGGAGGACGCCTGTTTCATCGCCTATTGCCGTCTTTATGTCGGACAAACCTCAGGTCCTTTCTCGCTGGCCGCGATCCTGGGCAGGGACATGATTCTCACCAACGAGGTGAACACCTTCACCGGCCGATGGATCCACGACGAGGAGGTCGATCCGCTCATGCTGGTCCTGTTTAAGGGCCATGTCGCGAGGGCGGACGGAAACAGGTTCAGTCTTCTGGATATCCTCTTCCGGCGGCCGAGGAATACGGCCCAGGACTTCGAGCAGGACGGTATCGACCTTATCGAAAACACCCCCCAGGAAATCCTGCGCACGGTCCAGGAGTTTCTCGCGCGCCGGGCGGGGCAATGGGATACCGGCCCCGACGAAGCTCGGGACGACCTTGTCAACCTGGTCTGGTCCATGCGCCAGGCGGCCAAGGTGGGTTTTACGGGCGCAGGGCATCCCAAGGCCGGATGCTTTGTCTCCCACGTGCACTGGCGTGAGCTTGAAGCTGACCCCGCCCTCAGCGGGCTACTGGAGAACGTCAGCTCCGCCGACAGGAGGTAAGTTCCAGGGCCTCGCTCTGGCTGGAAGAGGCAAACCCCCCGCCGTGTTGCGGCGGGGGGCTTATGGTGGAGCTAAGCGGAGTCGAACCGCTGACCTCTTGAATGCCATTCAAGCGCTCTACCAACTGAGCTATAGCCCCGAGGCTCGGGTTTCCGTCCAGGCCGCAGGGCCTGCCCGGGAAGGCGCGGAACCTAGTCCGGCGGATCACGGCGATCAAGCCCGCGAAGGGAAAAATCGCCGCCGCCGGCCCAGGGCCCCGTCCTAGTCGTCCGGTCCGCCTTCGCCGGGCAGGCCGTCGAGCTCGGCGTCGTCGAAGTCGTCTTCTTCGTCCTCGAGGAAGGGCACGTCCCCGTCCTCGTCATCGAGGTCCTCTTCCTCCTGGAAGGCGGCCAGGTCGTCCTCGGGCGGGGCGATGACTTCGCCGTCCTCGTCGTCGACCACCAGGACTGGGTCGTCCACGGCCTCGTCGAGCTCGGGGGTGACGGCTTCGTCCTCCTCCTCTTCGGCCTCGGCGCCGGTCTCCAGGACCTGATCCTCGGCCTCGTCTTCGATGTCGCGGCCCGCCGGGGCCACGCGCGCCCGGACACGCCGGGTACGGACGGCCTCGTCCGGGTCAAAGTCATGGCTGCATTTCGGGCAGTGCGCCGGCCGGCGGTTCAGGTCGTAGAACTTTGCCTGGCAGTTGGGGCAGATCTGCTTCGCGCCGAGTTCAGGAAGGGCCAATGGACGGGCCTCGGGTCTGGGTGGGAGGAAAGGCGGGCTCCCTTGCCACGCGGCGGCGCCACTGTCAAAAGCAAAGCCCTTCAGGTGCCCCTGCCCCGTTTCACCCCGCCCCGGAGCCTGTCCCAGCCATGTCCTCCCCCGGCCAGACGGCCGTCCTGAGCGCCCGGCGGGGCGGACCCCTGCGCGGACGGATCCGCGCCCCCGGTGACAAGTCGGTCTCCCACCGCGCCCTGATCTTCGGCGCCCTCGCCCGGGGCGTCACCGAGGTTGAGGGCCTGCTGGAGGGCGAGGATGTCCTGCGCTCGGCGGCGGCCATGCGCGCCTTTGGCGCCGATGTGGAGGCGCTTGGGGGCGGATGCTGGCGGGTCACGGGCCGCGGCGGCTTCTCCGAGCCGGACGACGTCATCGACTGTGGGAACGCCGGGACCGGGGTCCGGCTCATCCTGGGCGCCGCCGCCGGCTTCGACCTCGCCGCCACCTTCACCGGCGACGCCTCTCTTCGCGGTCGCCCCATGAACCGGGTGATGAAGCCCCTCGCCGAGATGGGCGCCCGATTTCTGCACCGCTCCGGCGGCCGCCTGCCCCTGACCCTGCGCGGCGGGAGCCTCGAGGGGGTCGTCTACCGCCTGCCCGAGCCGTCCGCCCAGGTGAAGTCGGCGATCCTGCTGGCGGGCCTCAACGCCCGGGGCGACACCGTGGTGATCGAGCCCGAGCCGACCCGCGACCACACAGAGCGGATGCTCAGAAGCTTTGGCGCCCGTGTCGAGGTCGAGGACCTCCCCGAGGGCCGCCGGATCACCCTGGCCGGCGGACAGGCCCTGTCCGGGACCCGGATCCGGGTGCCAGGCGATCCCTCCTCCGCCGCCTTCCCCCTGGTGGCCGCCCTGGTCACGCCGGGGTCTGAGGTGACGGTGGCGGGCGTCCTGCTGAATCCCCTTCGCACCGGACTTCTCACCACCCTTCAGGAGATGGGGGCGGACCTCACAATCACCGGCGTCCGCGACGAAGGCGGCGAGCCGGTCGGCGACGTGACCGCGCGCTTCTCGGCCCTGCGGGGCATCGACGTGCCGCCCGAACGTGCGCCGTCGATGATCGACGAGTATCCCGTCCTGGCGGTGGCCGCGGCCTTCGCCGAGGGCGTCACCCGCATGCGCGGCATCGGCGAGATGCGGGTCAAGGAAAGCGACCGGATCGCCCTGATGGCCGCCGGCCTCGACGCCTGCGGCCTGGCCGTGGAGGAGGAGCCCGAGGGGCTTATCGTCACCGGCGCCGGCGGTAACCGGCCGCCGGTGGGCGGCGCGGCCGTCGCCACCCGCGGCGACCATCGCATCGCCATGTCGCACCTGGTCCTGGGCCTGGCGGCCGACGCCGAGGTCCGCGTCGACGAGCCCGGCATGATCGCCACCAGTTTCCCGGGATTCGTCGACCTGATGCGCGGCCTAGGCGCCGACATCGGCCCGGCATGACCGAGCCCCTGGTGATCGCTGTCGATGGCCCTGCCGCCTCAGGCAAGGGCACGGTCGCCGCGCGCCTCGGCGCCGCCTACGGCCTGCCCGTCCTCGACACGGGCCTCCTCTACCGGGCGGTGGGCGTCGCCACCGCGCGCGCCGGGGCCGATCCGGATGACGCCGCCGCCGCCGCCGAGGTCGCCGGGACGCTCGACCTGATGGCCCTGGCCGACCCGGCCTTCCGCACCCGCGAGGCTGGGGAGCTGGCCAGCCGGGTGGCGGTGCATCGCGGGGTCCGGGCGGCCCTGAATGCGGCCCAGGTGGGCTTTGCTCGCCGGCCCGGCGGGGCGGTCCTGGACGGCCGCGACATCGGCACGGTCATCGCCCCCTGGGCCCCGGCCAAGCTGTTCGTCACCGCTCGTCCCGAGGTCCGCGCCGAGCGCCGCTGGCGCCAGCTCACCGCCCAGGGAGAGGCCGTCCGACTGGAGGACGTGCTGGAGGATATCCGCCGGCGGGACCTCCGCGACGGCGGCCGCGCCGACGCCCCCATGGCCCGGGCGCCCGACACGGTCTTGCTGGACACCTCCGAAATGACTATAGACCTCGCCGCCGATGCGGCCCGCCGCATTGTCGAGGCGGCGCGCGCCGGCCGGGCCTGATCCGGAAGGCAAATCCCATCGCGTCTTTCCCTCTCTGGCCGCGGGCGTTCACCGGCGCGGGATTCCGCGCCTTCGGTTTCACCTCCAACCCGACTCCGGGGCTAAGCCCGCCTGACTGGCGGAATGCGTCCGGGTCATACCGACTGATGAAAGTACACCATGGCTGATGATGCTGGCCTGAACCCTTCCCGCGACGACTTCGCGGCCCTCCTGAGCGAGTCCCTGGGTGGACGCGACTTCATGGAAGGCCAGGTGGTCAAGGGCAAGGTCGTAGGCCTCGAGAAGGACTTCGCGATCATCGATGTGGGCCTCAAGACCGAGGGCCGCGTCTCCATCAAGGAATTCGGCGCCGGCGAGGAGGGCAAGCCCCAGCTGGCCGTCGGCGATACCGTCGAGGTCTTCCTCGAGCGCGTCGAGAACGCCCTTGGCGAGGCCGTGATCAGCCGCGAGAAGGCCCGCCGCGAGGAGGCCTGGACCCGCCTCGAGGGCGTTCACGCCCGCAATGAGCCCGTCATGGGCGCCATTGTGGGCCGCGTGAAGGGCGGCTTCACCGTCGACCTCGGCGGCGCTTCGGCCTTCCTGCCCGGCTCGCAGGTGGACATCCGCCCGGTCCGGGACGTCGGCCCGCTCATGGGCAAGGAACAGCCCTTCGCCATCCTCAAGATGGACCGTCCGCGCGGCAACATCGTCGTGTCCCGCCGCGCCATCCTGGAAGAGGCCCGCGCCGAGCAGCGTACCGAGCTCGTCGGCCAGCTGCAGGAAGGCGAGATCCGCGAGGGCGTGGTCAAGAACATCACCGACTACGGCGCCTTCGTGGACCTGGGCGGTATCGACGGCCTGCTGCACGTCACCGACATGAGCTGGAAGCGCGTCAATCACCCCAGCCAGGTGCTGGCTGTGGGCGATACGGTCCGGGTGCAGATCGTCAAGATCAACCCCGACACCCAGCGCATCTCCCTGGGCATGAAGCAGCTTCAGTCCGACCCCTGGGACGGCGTCGAGGCCAAGTATCCCTTGGGCGCCCGCCTTTCCGGCCGGATCACCAACATCACCGATTACGGCGCCTTCGTGGAGCTGGAAGCCGGTGTCGAGGGCCTGGTCCACGTCTCAGAGATGTCCTGGACCAAGAAGAACGTTCATCCGGGCAAGATCGTCTCGACCTCCCAGGAAGTCGACGTCGTCGTGCTCGACGTTGATCCGTCCAAGCGTCGGGTGTCCCTGGGCCTCAAGCAGGCCATGGACAACCCCTGGGAGGCCTTCCTGGCCGCCCACCCCGTGGGTTCCACGGTCGAGGGCGAGGTCAAGAACGCCACCGAGTTCGGCCTGTTCCTCGGCCTGGACAACGACATCGACGGCATGGTGCACCTGTCCGACCTGGACTGGAACGTCTCCGGCGAAGAGGCCATCACCCGCTACCACAAGGGCGAGATGGTCAAGGCGCGGGTCCTGGACGTCGACGTCGAGAAGGAGCGCATCTCCCTGGGCATCAAGCAGCTCTCGGGTGATCCGATGTCCGGCGACGTCTTCCGCAAGGGCCAGACCGTGACCGTCACTGTCACCGAGGTCACCTCGGGCGGCATCGAGGTCCGCTTCGGCGAGGATGACGCCCCCATGTCGGCTTTCATCCGCAAGTCGGACCTGTCCCGCGACCGCGCCGACCAGCGCCCTGAGCGCTTCGCCGTAGGCGACCGCGTCGACGCTCAGATCACCCTGGTCGACAAGGCGGCCCGCCGGGTCTCCCTGTCCATCAAGGCCCTGGAGATGGTTGAAGAGAAGGAAGCCATCGAGAAGTTCGGGTCCTCCGACTCCGGCGCCTCCCTCGGCGACATCCTGGGCGCGGCCCTGCGCGAGAAGGCCCAGAAGGACTAGGCCTTCGAGACCCAAGACCCTGCGGCGCGCCTTCCGGCGCGCCGCAAGCTTTCGCGGCGGACCGGGCGACCGGTCCGCCGTTTCTCTTCGCGCTCCGATGTCGTCCAAGGGCTTGACGTCAAAGGGATTTGCGCTGAAGTGAACGGGCGCCGGAGCGGGGTCCGGCGGCCAGACGCCAGGGTGGCCAGGGACATGATCAAGTCCGAACTCATCGCCAGGCTGGCGGAAGAGAACCCTCACCTCACCCAGAAGGATATCGAGCGCGTCGTCTCGGTGATCCTGGACCGGATGATCCAGGCCCTGGAGGACGGCGGCCGCGTGGAGCTTCGGGGCTTCGGCGCCTTCTCCGTGCGCTCACGGGGCGCGAGGTCCGGGCGTAATCCGCGGACCGGGGAATCCGTCTCCGTCCGCGCCAAGCACGTGCCGTTCTTCAAGAGCGGCAAGGAGCTGCGGGTCCGGCTCAACGCCGACGACTGAGATCGTCGGAACCCAAGAGCATTCCAAGGGGGGAAACCATGTCCATTCTCAGCGAGTTTCGCGAGTTCATCGCCCGCGGCAACGTGGTCGACCTGGCGGTCGGCGTCATCATCGGCGGGGCCTTCGGCAAGATCGTGACGGCGCTCGTCGAGGACGTGGTGATGCCGCCCATCGGCCTTCTGATGAGCGGGGTCGACTTCTCGCTCATGAACTGGGTTCTCAAGGCGGACAACCCCGCCACCAAGGTCGATGAGATGGTCGCCATCCAGTACGGCGCCTTCCTGAACACCATCATCCAGTTCTTGATCGTCGCCTGGGTGGTCTTCCTGCTCGTCAAGGCGGTGAACACCCTGCGCCGCGCCCAAGCCGCCGAGGTCCCGCCGCCAGCCCCGTCGGCCCAGGAGGCCCTCCTGACCGAAATCCGCGATCTCCTGAAGTCCGGTCGCTGACCCTCGCCCCTTGAAGTCGGCAGGCGCAGGCTCCTAATGGCGGCTATGCGCCTTCCCGCCAAGATCTGCGGCCTGTCCACGCCCGAGGCGGTCGAGGCCGCCGTGCGCGGGGGCGCCGGCTTCCTGGGCTTCAACTTCTTCCCGCCCAGCCCGCGCAGCGTGACGCCGGAGGCCGCCGCGCGGCTGGCGGCGCCCGCTCGGGCGGCGGGGGTGCGGATCTGCGCCATCACGGTGGACGCCGACGACGAGTTGGTCGACCGAATCGCGGCCATCCTTGATCCCGACTTCATCCAGCTTCATGGCGCCGAGCCGCCGGCCCGCGGGGCCGAGGTGACCGCCCGCACAGGCGCTGGCCTGATCCGCGCCCTGCCCGTCGGCGGGCCGGAGGACCTGGCCGCGGCCGCCCCCTGGACCGAGCTCGCCGACCACCTCCTGCTCGATGCCCGGCCGCCCAAGGGTGCGGCCATGACCGGTGGCCTGGGAGTCGCCTTTGACTGGACCCTGACCCAAGGGTTCCGCCCCCCGCGTCCCTGGTTCCTGGCCGGCGGCCTTGACCCCTGGAATATCGCCGAGGCTCTCGAGGTTTCCGGGGCCCCGATGGCCGACGTTTCTTCTGGCGTGGAACGCGGTCCCGGACTAAAGGACCCCTCTCTGATCTCGGCCTTCCTCGACGCTGTCCGCCGAGCCCGACCACAGGCCTGATGTGAACAAGATCGCACCGCTCAACGACTACACCGCCTATCCGGACCGCTCCGGCCGTTTCGGCGACTATGGTGGCCGCTACGTGCCGGAGACCCTCATGCCGCTGGTGCATGAGCTGGAGGCCGCCTTCCGGGCCGCGATCGCCGATCCGGCCTTTCGGGGCGAACTCGACGGCTATCTCACGCACTATGTCGGCCGGCCCAGCCCCCTCTACTTCGCCGAGCGACTCACCCGGAAGTTCGGCGGCGCCAAGGTCTACCTGAAGCGCGAGGAGCTGAATCACACCGGCGCGCACAAGATCAACAACTGCATGGGCCAGATCCTGCTGGCCATGCGGATGGGCAAGACCCGCATCATCGCCGAGACCGGCGCCGGCCAGCATGGCGTGGCGACGGCCACGGTCTGCGCCCGCTTCGGCCTGCCCTGCGTGGTCTACATGGGCGCCGTGGATGTCGAGCGGCAGAAGCCCAACGTCTTCCGGATGAACCTGCTGGGCGCCAAGGTCGAGGCCGTCACCTCGGGCTCCTCGACCCTCAAGGACGCCATGAACGAGGCCCTGCGCGACTGGGTCACCAACGTCCACGACACCTACTACCTGATCGGGTCTGCGGCGGGTCCGCACCCCTATCCCGAGATGGTCCGCGAGTTCCAGGCGGTGATGGGCCGCGAGGCCCGCGAGCAGATCCTCCAGGTCGAAGGCCGCCTGCCGGACGCCGTGGTCGCCTGCGTCGGCGGGGGCTCCAACGCCATCGGCATGTTCCACCCCTTCCTGAACGACGAGGGCGTGCGCCTCATCGGCGTTGAGGCCTCTGGCGATGGCATGGACACCGAGCGCCACGCCGCCGCCATCAATGGCGGCCGCCCCGGCGTCCTGCACGGCAACCGCACCTACCTGATCCAGGATCCGGTGGGCCAGATCACCGAGGCCCACTCCATCTCCGCGGGCCTGGACTATCCCGGCATCGGGCCCGAGCACGCCTTCCTGCACGATGTGGGCCGGGCGGAGTACCTGACCTGCACCGACCGTGAGGCCCTGGACGCCTTCCAGCTCTGCGCCGAGCTGGAGGGGATCATCCCCGCCCTGGAGACCAGCCACGCCCTGGCCCGCCTGCCCGAGATCTGCGCCGAGCTCGGGCCGGAGGGGATCATCGTCGTCAACCTGTCGGGACGCGGAGACAAGGACGTCAACACGGTCGCCCAGGCCCTGGGGCGCTCGATTTGAGTCGCGCCCGGATCGACGCCCGCTTCGCGCGCCTGCGCGCCGAGGGCAGGGCCGGGTTCGTCACCTACATCATGGCGGGCGATCCTGATCCTGAGACGGCCTTGGCCATCCTGGAGGGCCTGCCCGCCGCCGGCGCCGACCTCATCGAGGTGGGCTTTCCCTTTTCCGACCCCCTGGCCGAAGGTCCGCCGATCCAGCGCGCCGCCCAGCGCGCCCTGGGCCGGGGCATGACCCTTCAGAAAACTCTCGACCTGGTGGCCGCCTTCCGCCGCAAGGATGCCGAGACCCCGGTCATCCTGATGGGCTACGCCAACCCCCTGGAGACCCCCGGCTATGTCGCCTTCGCCCGCGCCGCCGCCGAGGCGGGGGTCGACGGCCTGATCGTGGTGGACATCCCGCCGGAGGAGGCCGATCCCCTGGCCGACGCCCTCGACGCCGAGGACCTGTCCCTGATCCGCCTGGCCACCCCCACCACAGACGACCGCCGCCTGCCGGTGGTGGTCCGCCGCACTTCAGGCTTCGTCTACTACGTCTCCGTCGCCGGGGTGACCGGCGTGAAGGAGGCCGACGCCGGCGCCGTAGCCCCCAATGTCGAGCGGGTCCGGGCCGCCTCCGGCCTGCCCGTCGCCGTGGGCTTCGGCGTCCGCACTGAGGAGAGGGCCGCCGAGGTCGCACGCATCGCGGACGCTGTCGTCGTAGGCTCGGCCCTGGTGGATGAGGTCGCCGACGCCCTTGCCGCAAACGAAGACGTGACCGGCCGGGTGCTTACAAAAGTCGCCGCTCTGGCTAAGTCTGTCCGCACGGCAAGGACGCCGAGTCGCGGGGCATAGGCGCAGTATGGCGATGGCGGACCACAGGGACGACAAATCCGGGAAGCCTGCCCAGGCCCAGCCCCCCCGGGAGCGCGGCGGCTGGCTGGCCAAGATCGCCCCCGGCGTCCGCAACCTGGTCGCCAAGCGTGAGACCCCCGACAATCTCTGGGTCAAGTGCCCCGACACCGGCGAGATGCTCTATCGCCCCGACCTGGAGGCGGCCCTCTGGGTCACCCCGTCGGGCAGCCACATGCGGATCGGCGCCGCCCAGCGCCTGCGCTACAC
Source organism: Phenylobacterium sp. (assembly GCA_020402745.1). Classification (GTDB taxonomy): domain Bacteria; phylum Pseudomonadota; class Alphaproteobacteria; order Caulobacterales; family Caulobacteraceae; genus Phenylobacterium. Next base: position 132,293 of record JADBYZ010000007.1, on the reverse strand, counting down.
CTTTGATGACGGCCGGTTCGAGCGCATTCCCTCGCCTGTCGTCGTGGACGACCCCCTGAAGTTCCCGGACGAGAAGCCCTACGCCGACCGGCTGAAGTCGGCGCGCAAGGCCACCGGCGAGCAGGACTCCATGGCCATCGCCTTCGGAAACATCCGGGGTGAGCCGGCGGTGGTCATCGTCCAGGACTTCAACTTCATGGGCGGCTCCCTGGGCATGGGCGCCGGCGAGGCCTTCATCAAGGCCGCCGAGGAGGCTGTCCGCCGCAAGGCCCCCCTGGTCATCTTCACCGCCTCAGGCGGCGCCCGCATGCAGGAGGGGACCCTCTCCCTGATGCAGATGGCGCGGACCACCCTGGCCCTCAATGAGGTCAAGGCGGCGGGCCTGCCCTACATTGTCGTGCTGACCGATCCCACCACCGGCGGGGTGTCGGCCTCCTACGCCATGCTCGGCGACATCCACATCGCCGAGCCCAACGCCATGATCGCCTTTTCCGGGCGTCGGGTCATCGAGCAGACCATCCGCGAGGTCCTGCCGCCGGGCTTCCAGCGCGCCGAGTTCCTGGTCGAGCGCGGCATGGTCGACCTCGTCGCCGCCCGCTCCGAGCTGCCCGACGTCCTCGCCTCGGTGCTGAAGACCCTCATGCTGGGCCGCGCCCGGGCCCGCGCCGCCTGAGCCTCCCCACCGGGAACATGTTCGATCCGATCCGGGCCTCCGACGCCGTCATCCAGAAGCTGAGGGCCAACCATCCCTCGCTCATCGACCTGACCACCGGCCGGGTCGAGAGACTGCTTGAGGCCCAGGGCCGTCCCGACCTGCGCCTGCCCCCCGTCATCCATGTGGCCGGGACCAACGGCAAGGGCTCCACTACGGCCTTCCTGAGGGCCATGGCCGAGGCGGCGGGCCTGTCAGTCCATGTCCTGACCTCGCCGCACCTGGTCCGCTTCGCCGAGCGCATCCGCATCGCTGGTAGGCTGATCACCGATGAGGCCCTCGACGCCCTCGCCGACCGGCTGGAGACGGTCAACGCCGGCCAGCCGATCAGCTTCTTTGAGATCACCACAGTCCTCGCCCTCACGGCCTTCGCCGAGACCCCTGCAGACCTTTGCCTCATCGAGGTGGGCCTGGGCGGGCGGTTCGACGCCACCAACATCTTCCCCGCCCCGGCCGTCTCGGTCATCACCCCGGTCGACTACGACCATGTGGAGATGCTGGGGCCCGAGCTCTCCAATATCGCCTGGGAGAAGGCCGGGATCATCAAGGCCGGCCGGCCGGTCGTTTGCGCCGGCCAGCGCGAGGAGGCCCTGGCGGTGATCGAGGCCGAGGTTGAGGCCCTGGGCGCGCGCCTGACCCTGGTGGGCCGCGATGCCGACATCTGGCGCGAGCGCGGCCGGCTGATGGTCCAGGCTCAGGACCGGCTGCTGGACCTGCCGGCGCCCTCCCTTCCCGGACCCCACCAGTTCGACAACGCCGGCCTCGCCGCCCTCGCCCTCCTGGCCCTGGATGATCCCCGGATCACCGAGGCGGCCCTGGGACGCGGTTCGGAGACCGCGACCTGGCCGGGCCGGTTCCAGAGGCTGAAGGACGGCCCCCTGGGCCGGCTGGCCGCTGCACGGGGCTCGGATCTCTGGTTGGACGGCGCCCACAACCCCCACGGCGCCGAGGCCCTGGCCCGGACCTGCGCCGAGATGACGGCCCGGGATCCCCGGCCCCTGGTGCTGGTGGTGGGGCAATTCGCGCGGAAGGACCCGAGGGGCTTCTTCGCCGCCTTCCGGGACCTGCCCCTGAAGGTCGTGGCGACCACCTTCGATTCGGCGACGGCGCTCTCGCCGGAGGCCCTTGCCGAGGCGGCGCGGGCCGAGGGGCTCCCGGTCGAGACCGCCGCCGACGTCTCCGCCGCTGTCGCCCTGGCGCTGGCAGCGGAGGGGCCGCCCCCCCGGGTGGTGGTCTGCGGCGGCCTGCACTTCGCTGGCGATGTCCTGGCGCTCAGTCCCGAGACCTGGCCGACCTAGTGGCCTCGTCGCCAGGACGGAGGCGGCGCTCCGACCGGCTCTAGAAGGCGCTCTTCGCCGTCACCCAGAGGTAAGGGCCCTCTTCCCAGCGCCGGGCCTCGCGCCCGGCGATCGCCGCCGCCCGTGTCGGTGCGAAGAAGGTTCTGTCATTGGTGAACCGCCGGCCGAGGGGATTGTAGACGGTGAACCTCAGCTTCAGGTTCTTCAGATGGCTGCTTTCGACCGTCATCCGCACTTCCGGTCCCGGCTCGAACGCGTTCACCTCCGGCACGAAATAGTCGACCTCGGCATCCTGCCCATCGACCTGCACGCTCCACGAGAGTTTTTGTTCCGGGAGATCCTGACGGAGCTCGACGGAATAGGTCCAGGGGGTGAAGGCCGTCACTTGGCGGGATCGGCCCGTCAGAGGGTCATCGAAAGCGGAATCACGCCACTCACCCCGCGCATCCAGGCGCAATCCCGGGGCCAGCCAGGACAGGGGGGCGGAAGCGCCGAACGTGGCGCCCCACACGCGGGCGCTCCTGGCGTTGCCGATGCCGAAGTCGCCGCCTGGCAGGATGACGGGCTCCAGGACATCCTCCCGCCATTCATGGAAGAGCCCGGCGTTGATGGCCGGGCCGTCGCGACCGCGCAGGTCGAGATCCGCACTCGCCCGCGTCTCGGTCTGCGGCCTCAACTGGGCGTTTCCGCCCTGGCTGCGGTCGATCCCGACCTCTGTGGAGGCGGCGAAGGCGTCAAAGTCCAGCTGACCGACATTGCGCCGCAGGCCAAAATCCAGGCTCGAACTGTCGTTCGGTCGCCATGACAGGGACAAGGCCGGCTTAAAGAACATCAGTCGCTGACGGTTCCGGGCGTCGCCGGTCACCGAGATTTCGGACCACTCGGTCGCCGCCTTCGCATCCAGCGTCCATTGCGGGTTCAGGTCATAGGCGAGGTTGACGAAGGCTTCGGCGCGTTGCTCTTCGACCACCACGTTAGCCGCCGGCAGCAGGATCGGAGTCAGTGCGCCGGAGGCCGTGCGTGTCGCGAAGGCGAGGGAGGAGTCCAACCGGTTGAAGGCCGCCTCCCCGCCAGCCTCCGGACGGAACCGCCCGCCGGCGTCCGCCGAAACCGTCGCGCGCGCCACCCACTCGATCTGGGTGCGCTGGGAATTCGCAAGGGTTTCGGAGGCGGCGACCCCGGGAGGCGCTTCAATTCGACTGGCGCTGGCGGCCTCCTCCTGTCGCCAGCTGGCCAGGCTCAGGATCTTCAAGGCGCCGACATTGGGAAACCGCCGCGTCCATTCGCCGCCAAACTCGGCCTCGATAACGTCCTCGGCGAAGGTGACGCCGCGGAATCGGTCCACCGGGCCTGATGGCGTGCGACCCAGGTATCCCGGTCCGGCGAAGCGGGTGTCGGAGTCCTCTCCTTCCACCCTGCCGTTGATCACGATCTCGCCTCCAAAGGCCTCCCGCCGGGCGTCTCCGGACAGGGTGATCTCCACCTCGTCGGCGATGCGGTTCTCCTGCTCGAACACCACAAGTTCGCCGTTCGGTCCGGTTCGCCGGCGCACGCCTTCCGCAGGATCGCGCCAGGCGTCGAGCTGTATCCTTCCGGACGCCCGCCATCCGCCGACCGGGCCGGACAGGCTCGCCTCCGCATAGGGGCGGATGTTCCCGTCCTGGTTCCGGGAGACTGAGACGCCCCAGGAGCCTGATAGAGCGGTTTCCTCGACGATCAGGTTCACGATCACAGACTGACCCGACGCCTCGCTGGTGGTCGGGTTTGTGACCAGGTCGATCCTCACGACGGCGGAGGCCGGAATTCTTGAAAGCGCTTCGCGGGGTCCTCCGCCCTTCGATCCGGGTCTCGCCCCGTTGATCAGGACATTTCCACCGGTATCGCCAAAGCCGCGCCGGGCCTCACCCTGATCCAGCGTGAAACCCGGAACCCGCATCACCATGTCGAACGCCGTGCTGGGAACGAAACTCTCGAAGAACTCCCGGGAATAGCTTCTCACCTGCATGGGCTCGGCGGCGCGCCCGACCCCAGGCCCGGCGCCGGCGGCCAGGGTCGCGGCCAGCGCGAAGGCGCAGAGCCCCTGGCGCGTTGGAGACGCCGCCCTTCCGATGGAGGGGCGTCCCGGGGACCGCTTCATTTGTCCACAGCCTGAAGCCGCCATTGCAGTACGCTGAAGGGCTCCGGGCGGAGTCTCATCCGCCCGTCCGACCCCCGGAAAGGGGGTGGGCCAGCCGGTTCAGCCGACGCCGGACTCGTTCAGCCAGTCGACGATCTTCTGCTTGGGCATGGCCCCGACCTTCATGGCGGTCATCTGCCCGTCCTTGAAGAGCATCATGGTCGGGATGCCGCGCACGCCGTAGCGGCTGGGGGTGTTCGGCGAGTCCTCGATGTTCAGCTTGGCCACGGTGACCTGCGCGCCCAGCTCGGCGGCGATCTGCTCCAGGGCCGGAGCGATCTGCTTGCAGGGCCCGCACCACTCCGCCCAGAAGTCCACCAGGACGGGCTTGCCCGATTTCAGGACGTCGGCTTCGAAGGACTCGTCAGTGACGGCGACAGTACCCATGCGGGGCTCCTCGATTCGTAGGTCCGGGACGGGCCGGACGTGATGACGTGATATGGCGCACTGAGCGCCAGGATCAACTCCCCCGTTGCGCCGGACCCGCGATCAGGCCTCCCTGTAGAGCTGGTCAAGGGTCTCGCGGAGCAGGGCCTCCGGCGCCGGGGTCAGCAGGGGGCCGTCCGTCCAGACCAGGGCGGCGCGGACCGGGCGGTCCGGGTAGAGATCGCTAAGGACGGCCCAGTACATCGCCAGCTGGCGCAGGTAGGCGGGATCCGCCGCCTCGATCGAGGCCGGGGCGGGCCGGTTCGTCTTGAAGTCCGCGAACAGGATTTCATCCGCGCGCACCACCAGCCGGTCGATCCGCCCGGAAATCCGAAGGCCCGGCGGCAGGAGCCCGGAGCCGCCGACAATGGCCGCCTCGGCCCGGGAGCCTGGCCCGAACAGGAAGGCGAAGTCCGGATGCTCCAGCACGCCCAGGGCCGCCGTCGCCATCTCCTCGATCTGGTCGACCGCGAGGCCGGCCTCCTTTCCCAGGAGCCGCCGGGCCGCGCTGTGACGGGTCGCCTCCGGCAGGTCGGGCAGAACCTGCAGCAGCCGGTGGACCAGCTCGCCCCGCCGGAACCGGCCCATGCCGGGCGCGCCGGCCAGGGGCGAGACGGCGGCGACCCGGGCCGAATCGCCCAGGTCAGAGGGCGACGCGAGGCGGGCGAGGGGCTCGGGCAGGGCTGGCCGGGACAGCCAGGCGGGGGGAGGGGCCTTGGCCGCCTCCGGCGTCGCCCCGGCCTGCCCCAAAACCTCAGGGTCTTCGCCGAAACGCCGGAAGCCGAAGTCCTCGGCCTCGATCCGCCGGAACCGGCCGGCCAGGCGGTTTGCGAAGACCGCTTCCATCACGCCCCACCAGCCTGGCGGCTTGTCTGCGGACCGTCCTCCCGGCAAGGCCCCGCAGACGATCAGCCGGTCCCGCGCCCGGGTCAGGCCCACATAGAGGAGCCGCTGGAGCTCCTGGTCCGCGGCGGCCTTGCGCAGCGCCCGGGCGTCGGTCTGGGCCGGACAGTCGTCGTTCTTCGCCCCCAGCCAGAGGAAGGTCCCGTCTGCGGCTCGCACCAGGCCGGCGCCATCGGAGTCGTTGAAGGTGGTGTCGGGCAGGATGATGATCGAGGCCTCCAGCCCCTTGGCCCCGTGGGCCGTCATGACGCGGACCTCGTCGGCGGCTTCGGCCTCCGTCTCCCGCTTCACGTCCACCTTCAGGCTGTCGAGGGCGGCGGCGAAGGCCTCCAGGTCTCGGACGCCGCTCTGCTCGAGTTCCAGGGTCTTCTCCAGGAAGACGCCCAGGGCCTCCTCGGCCTCCCGGCCCAGACGGGTCAGCAGCCTCTGGCGCTGGGTGCGCCCACAGGACCCTGCGGACTCCAGACGCCCGACGATGAAGTCGTAGGGCGACTGGCCGGCGGCGGAAAGGACGGCGGCCAGGACCTGGCGCGCCTGCGCCCACTCTGCCCGGCCGGCGTCGGGCGTCCCCGCCTCGCTCCGCGCCATCAGCGCCTCCCAGAGGCGGGTCTCCGGGCGCTGGTAGGCGAGCGCGAACAGGCTCTCGTCGCTGACGTCGCAGAAGGGGCTGCGAAGCAGGGCGGCCAGGGTCAGGTCGTCCCCCGGATAGAGGGCGAAGCGGACCAGGGCCCGAAGGTCGTCGAACAGGATGTGCTCGGCCAGCTTCAGCCGGTCGGCGCCGCCCACGGGAACGCCCTGGCGCTTGAGCTCCAGGATGACCTCGTCGAACAGGCGTCCGCGGCGCCGGACCAGGACCAGGAAATCCCCCCAGCGGGCGGGACGCTTCCCGCCGGACTTCTTGTCGCCGACGGCCTCGCCCCGGCTGACGATCCCGGCGATCTCGCGGGCGATGCGCCGCGCCAGCTCCCGGGTCGCCGAGTTCGGGTCGGGGGTGTCCGGCGGGGCCTCCCAGGCCTTCCGATCCGACTTCTCGGGGGGTTCGACCAGGTCCCAAAGGTCGATGCAGCCGTCGTCCTCGCGCCGGGCCTCGTGGCGGAGGGGGGCGTCCATGCCGTCCCTTCCGGTCATCAGGCCCTGGCTGAGCTCCGGGTCGGCGTAGACAGCGTCCACAAAGCCCAGGACCTGCCGGGTCGACCGCCAGGACACCGCAAGTTCGATCCGCTCGAAGGCCGCCCCGGCCGCAAGGGCCCGCCGGCTGTGATGTCCGAACTCCAGCTCCAGCCGCTCGGGCGAGGCGCCCTGGAAGGAATAGATCGACTGCTTCTGGTCCCCGACCACGAAGAGGCTGCGGCGCAGCGCGCCTTCCTTCCCAGCCTGTCCTGCGCCGGCGAAGAAATCCTCGGTCAGCTGCCTCAGGATGGACCACTGGGCGGGAGAGGTGTCCTGGGCCTCGTCCACGAGCACATGGGCCAGCCCCTGGTCGAGCTTGAAGAGCACCCAGGCGGCCATCTGCGAGTCCTGGGTCAGGGCCAGGGTCCTGTCGATCAGGTCCCCGAAGTCCAGCTTCCCGGAATGGGCCTTCTCGATGGCGTAGGCGGTGAGCCATGCCTCGGCGAGCAGAAGGGTGTCCAGGGTCCGGCGGCCGGCGGCCGCCGCCCGTCGCCGCATTTCCAGCCCTAAGAGGCGTTCGGCCTCCGCTTGCAGGTGCTCGACGATGTGCGGGAACTTCTTCAGGTTCGATGATGTGGCCGGCCAGGTCTTGACGGTCCAGGTCTTGGTGATCAGCAGGCCGCGGACCCTCTCGAAGTCGGGTTTCCCTGCGCACGCCTTGAGTTTCGAGGCGTCGGCCACTTCGCCCTTGGATGTCTTGGACTGGGCCATCGCCTCGGCGATCGCCAGCCAGGTCTCGGGCGAGGGGCCTGCCGACATGTCCTCCAGCTCGGCCCGGGCCGCCTCGGGGTCTAGGGGCTCCGGCGTTCCGGTCAGGGTGGTCCAGACGACGGCTTCCAGCCCTCCGGCCGCTTCGGCGCTGTCGATGGCCTCCCTCAGCTCGCCGGCCCGGGCGGTGAAGTCATCGAACAGGGACTCAAAGGCGTCGAAGGCCATGTCGACCGACAGCCGGGCATAGGCCTCGGCGATGCGGCCATCACCCTTCAGGACCTGCCGGGCCAGGCCCAGTCGCGCCGACTTCGCCAGCTGGGCGGCGGCCAGGTCGTCGAGCACCTCAAAGCCCGGCGAGATCCCCGCCTCCAGGGGAAAGCGCCGAAGCAGCTTCTCGCAGAAGGCGTGAAGGGTCTGGATCCGCAGGCCGCCGGGGGTCTCCAGGGCGCGGGCGAACAGGGCTCGGGCGGCGGAGAGCTCCTTGGCCTTGTAGTCCGACGACGCCCGGCCCTCGAGGTCGGCGAGCTGCACCCGCAGTTCGGGATCTTCACGGACCGACCAGTCGCCGAGGAGTTCGAACAGGCGGTTCTGCATCTCGGCGGCGGCGGCCTTGGTGTAGGTGACGCACAGGATCTCGTCCGGCGAGGCGCCGGCCAGCAGCAGGCGCGCGACCCGGTCGATCAGTGTCTTGGTCTTGCCGGACCCGGCGTTGGCCGTGACGAAGGCCGAGAGGCGCGGGTTCGCAGCCCGCGCCTGGGGGCTGACAGGGTCGGTGGTCATGACTCGGCCTCCCCCCCGATCGAGGTCCACTCCCGAACCCGGGCGAGATGGTCGTAGTCGCTGGCGTAGAGCTTCACCTTCTCGGGCGCTGTCCGGGACAGATAGGCGGTGGCCGGGTCATCGAAGCGGGCGATGACCGCCTTGAGCCCCTCGAGGGCCGAGGCGACAGCGTCCAGCGGCGCCTCGCTCTCGCCCAGGGCGCTCCTGATGACGCCGGCCGGCCGCCGGCCCGTCAGCTGGACATAGGCCAGCTCCATAGGCTGTAGGGCGCCGATCTTCGAGAACCCTCCCGACATCAGGATGGCGCCTGAAAGGGTGAGCTGGGGGGAAAAGCCGGCCGCCACCTGGCTGTGCGTCGGGGGACGTCCGGTCTTGTAGTCGAGGATGCGCCCGATCGCCCCGGGGCCGATCTCGATCCGGTCGGCCTTGGCGGTGAAGGTGAAGACCCCGCCTGGGGACATGAAGGTGCTGGCGCCTTCCTGCTCGACCACGATCCGCCGACCGTCCGACCGGCGCTCGCGTTCAGTGGCGACCATCCAGCTGGCGATCTCCCGGGAGAGGGCCGTTTCCCGGGCGAGGCCCGACGGGTCCATGCCCTGGTCCGCCAGGGCCTTCAGGTAGAGGGCGTCGAGGTGGGCCTCGGCCGTGTCCGGAAGGGTGTCGGGATAGGCTTCCACGAAGGCCTCAAGGGCCGAATGGATGGCCGTGCCCCGAAGGCGGACATCGATGGGGGCGTCCGGCCGCTCCAGGGGGTAGAGCCTCAGTATGTCCCGCGCCCAGACGGCGTAGGGATCCCGCACCAGGGTCTCGATCCGGGTCACCGCGAGCTTGCGGGGACGCGCCTCAAGGGGCGGGCGGGGCGCAGGCCGGGGGGCGGGGGCGAAGGCGCCGGGCGCATCCGCCGCCTCGGCGAGGGTCTCCAGGTCCGGGCGGGTCGGCAGGGTCAGGCCCGCCCCCTTGGCCAGGGTCCGGAGCCGCCAGAGCCAGCGCGATTCCAGGGCCGGGGCGCCCCGCCGACGGCGGGCGTGCAGCAGGAAGACCTCGGGGGCGCAGGCCGACTGGGCGAAGTCGTGGGCCGACAGGGCGATCCGGCGCTCGGGCTTCGGAAGCTTCAGCCGCGAGCGCATGGCGCGGGACAGGAAGGGGTCGATTGCCGCCGCCTGGGGCCAGACCCCTTCTTCCAGCCCCGCCAGGATCAGGCGGTCGGCGCGCGCCATCCGCGCCTCCATGGCGCCCAGTATGCGCAGGCGGGGGTGGGTGGCCCGGCTCGCGCGGACGCTCTCCCCGGCCATCACCGCATCCAGCAATTCGCCGAAGGCCCGGACCGACAGGGCGGGGCTGGCGTCGCCCTCTTCGATGAGGGCGCCCAGAAGGCGGGCGACGGCGTCCCCGTCTGGGCCGGCCCAGAGGTCCCCTGTCCCGCCTTCGGGGCGCCGGCATAGGGCCTCCAGAAGCTCCACGAGACGCCGGCCCCAGCCGGAGGCGTCGAGGTCTGTGTCGGACTCCGCACCGGGCTCCGGGAAGAGGTCCTGGAGGTCCTGGGCGAGGCCGATGGCCTCGGGAATGGGATGTTTGGCGCCCTCCGCCCGGGCCCGGATCCGCGCCAGGGTGTCCGGCCGGGGGCCGCGAAGGGCGTCCCGCTCCAGGGCGTCGCGGGCGAAGGCGAGGTCGGCCTCGGTCCGTCCCAGCCGGACCCGGGGATGCTTCAGCAGCGCCAGAAGGACGGAGGGCTTGGCGGGGTCCGCCAGGGCCTGGGCGGCCTGCAGGGCCAGGATGGCGCAGGGGAACCGGGCCAGGGGCTCCCCTGCAGAGGCGTCGGCGATGATCCCCCAGCGGGCCAGCCGGGCGGCGACCCGGCGGGCGAGGTCGGCGTCCGGCGTCACCAGGGCGGCGGTCCGGCCCGGGGTCTCCAGGGTCTCGCGCAGCAGGAGGGCGGCGAAGAGGGCGCAGGCCTCGACATCCCGGGCGCCCGCCACGGTCAGGCCGGTGAGGCCCCGCTCGATCCCTTTGACGCCCAGTCCGCCCGAGTCCTCGATGGCGGCGCGCCAGTCCGAGGTCCGGTCCGCAGGCCTCAGGGCCAGGCTGATGACCTTGCGGCGGTCCTCGCCGGCGACCGGGACATCCGGCGTTTCCGGCCAGTCCCGCACGTTGTTCGCAGCAAAGCCGGCCTGTTGGAGCAGGTCCCGCAGCATGGCCTGAGGGTGCTGGTCGTCGATCCCCTCGGGCTCGGCGACCCCGGGTATCGGGTCGCAGTCCAGGCCGGGCAGGACGACGGCGCCCCGGGGCGCCTCGGCGATGACCTTCATCAGCCGGGCCGTGGCCTTGACCGATCCGGTGGACCCGGCGGCGATCAGGAACCCCTCCGGCGGGGTCTCCGACCACTTTTGCGCCAAGGCGTTGAGCAGCTGCACCCTGCGGGCCGATACGTCCTGCAACCCAAGCTCGCGCAGCCGCTCGGGCCATCGGGAGAGGGCGCCCTCCAGGAAGCCGAGGGAGACCTGCCAGTGCGCGGCCATGTCCAGGGTGGCGAGGTCAGCCAGATTGTCGCCGGCGACCTCCTCGATCTGCAGGCTGTCGAAGAAGCCGCCCAGAGCGTCCGCCAGGCCCAGGGCTTCGGTGGGTCCCGGGCTGCGGCCGAGGGCTGGCGAAAGTTCGCTGACCAGCCGCAGCAGCTCGAACCGGCGGCGGACCGGGGTGATGGCCGGGGGCAGGTCCAGGGCGATGTCGCCGGGCTCGAAGGGGGCTTCGCCGGCCTCCAGGTCGCCCAGCGGGCGGATCCGGGGCGGCAGGAGGGCGGGGGTGTCCCCGGCCCTGCGCAGGAAGGCCTCGGTCAGCAGGCGCACGGCCCGGCGGTTGGGGGTCAGGACGACGGCGTCGGCCAGCGCCTCGGGACCGCCCTCCCGGGTCAGGTCCAGGAGGCCCGTCGCCAGGTCGTCCAGGAAGGGCCGGTCGGCCGGGATGTTGAACCAGCGCGGGCCGGGCGTTTCGAAGAACCAGCCGCTCATCGGGACAAGAGGGCCTCGGCCTCGTCGCGGGCCGCGGGATCGCCGACGTGCAGCCAGAAGGCGTCCATCACCACGCCCGCCAGCCGCCCCTGCGCCTGCAGCCGCCACCAGACCGGCAGGATGGAAAAGGCCCCTTCGGGCTCGTCGTCCAGGATCTCGGGCTTGAGGATCTGGAAGCCGATGTTGGCGAGGGGCGCCGGGTTGGCGTCATCCGCCGAGTGGGTCAGCCGGCCCTCGGCGTCCATGAAAAAGCCCCTGGGTCCCTCGAAGCCGTTGCCCTGACCCCGGGGGGTCAGGAGCAGGAGGAGATCCATGCGCTCCGGGTCCCAGGCCGCCTTCATCCGCTCCAGCGGCGGCGTCGCGCCGCCAGTCCAGAGGGAGTCGATGTTGGCCACGAAGATGGGCTCCCGGCCCAGCAGGGGCAGGGCGTTGCGGATGCCGCCGCCGGAATCCAGCAGGGCCGCGCGCTCGTTGGCGATGACGATCTCCAGGTCGGTCCGCCCGGCGAGGTGGGCCTCCATCTGGTCGGCGAAATGGTGGACGTTCACCACCGCCTTGCGCACGCCGGCCTCGACCAGACGGTCGAGGACCCGGTCGATCAGGGTCCGCCCCGCCACCTCCACCAGGGCCTTGGGCCGGGTGTCGGTAAGGGGCCGCATGCGGGTGCCGAGACCCGCGGCCAGGACCATGGCGCTGGTCGGGCCGGTCATCGGCGGGCGTCCGGCGGCACGCAGGCGTCGAGCCAGGCGCGCAGGTCGGAAAGGCCCGGGTCCGCCAGGCAGGTGTCGAGATAGCCCCACATGCGCGGCAGGAAGGCCTCGTACCTCGGCCGGCCGTCGCGGACCACCAGCCGGGCGAAGACCCCGATGATCCGGCAGATGTTGAGGGCGCCCAGGGCGTGGAAATCGGCGGTGATCGGCAGTTCGCCTGCATGACGCGAGCGGTCGAGGTAGCGTTCCAGCATCGTATCGGAGAGGGCCCGTGAGACGTCGCGGCGAGCGTCGTGCAGGAGCATGGAGAGGTCCCAGGCGGGATGGGCCAGGACCGCATCCTGGAAGTCCAACATCCCGACCCGGGCGGGCCCCTCCCGGTCCGGAAGCCAGATCAGGTTCTCGGCATGGTAGTCGCGGTGGCAGAAGACCCGGGCCCCCGCCTCGCCCCGCGCCAGGATGGGCGCCCAGATCGCCGCCCAGTCGGCCCGCGCCGCCGCATCGACCTGGACGCCGGGCCGCAGGGCGGGCAGCCAGTCCGGCAGCAGGTCCACGGCGGTCTCTAGGGCCAGGGCGTCGTAGGTCAGGAGGGGCCAGTCCAGCCCGGCCCCGGCGCCCAGCCGGGCAGGGACGGGCTGGTCCTGCATGTGGATGAGGGCGTCCAGGGCGGCCTCGTAGAGGGGCCCCTCCTCGGCGCCGCCAGCGATGAGCGTCCCGAAGAGGTCGTCGCCCAGGTCCTCCATCACCGCCAGGCCCTGACCAACGTCAAAGGCGTCGATGCGCGGCGCGGACAGGCCGGCCTGGGTGAGCCATCCGGCGACGGCCACGAAGGCGTCGACCCGCCCCGCCGCCAGCCGGGCCATGGCGTTGTAGCCGAGGGCCCGGCGTGTGCCGGCGTCGGCGTCCGGCGGGCAGGAGGCGGACTCCACCGGCGGTTGGTCCATGAAGATGCGGCTATCGCCGCCGGCCAGGTGGAGGCGTTCGTAGTTGCGGGTGGAGGCGTCGCCCGCCAGCCGTTCGCGCCGCGCCCCGGCAAGGCTCGCGCGGGCCAGGAAGGCGTCCTTCAGGGCGTCCCGTTCCGTCGTCACTCGACCCTCTCCCGCCAGGACCCGTGGCCGGACAGGCGCGCCGTCCGCCCTTCTCCGGAAACCGCCAACTCTAGATCGAGTCGGTCGGCAGGGAGACGCCCCTCAAGCCGTTCCGGCCACTCGATCAGGGCGGCCCCGTGGTCAAGGGCCTCATCCAGGCCGATCTCCCAGGCCTCATTGGGGTCCTCCAGCCGATAGAGGTCGAAGTGGGCGATCTCGAAGTCCGGCCCGGGATAGGTCTGGACCAGGGTGAAGGTGGGGCTCGGCGCCTCCTCGTCCGGGGTGGTGAGGGCGCGGATCAGGGCCCGGGCGAGGCAGGACTTTCCCGCCCCCAGGCCGCCGCTCAGGCAGAGGGCCTCGCCCGGGCGCAGCAGGGGTGCGATCCGGCGGCCGAGGGCCCGGGTGTCGGCCTCGGCGGGCAGGTCGATCCGTGCGGGTAGGCGGTTCAAAAAGGACGGTCCGGGTCGCGGGGCAGGACGGTCTCCACATAGGCCTTCACCGCGGCGGTGGCGACCTCGGCGTCGGCGTCCAGCCGGTCCGGCGGAATCAGCGGGCCGACGGTCAGGGTGAACCGCCCTCCGCGCTTGTTCAAAAGCTCGTGGAAGAGGGTGATGTCGCGCAGCTCCTGCGAGACCCGGTCGAAGGCGTGGAACAAGGTCGACCAGGGGCCTGTCATGTGGACCGGCGCCACCGGCGCCTCGTGGCGGCGGGCGATGGACAGGGCCGAGCTCATCCAGGGCGGGTCGGAGAGGGCGCCGTCCAGGCCCCGCCGCGCCAGGCGACCGGCGGGAAAGATGGCCAGGGCCCGGCCGGCCTCCATGGCCTCGCGGGTCATCTGCAGGGTGGTGCGGGTGCGCTCGCGGGTGCGCTTGGCCTCGACCCATTCCACGGGGATCAGGACGTCGGAGAACCCCGGGACCACCCGGTGGGCGTCGGCGTTGGCGTAGAAGCACAGGTCCGGCCGGCGGCCGCCCAGGGCGTCCCAGGCGGCGATCCCGTCGGCGATGCCCGTGGGATGGTTGGCGACAATGACCAGCCGCCCAGCCTCGGGAATCCGCTCCAGGCCGCGGACGTCGACCTTCACCTCCAAAAGGCGGGACACGAAGTCCAGGGCCTCGTGGCCTCCCATCTGGGCGACCGCGTCGGCCATCTGGCGGGCCCGGCGGTAGTTGAGCAGCCCGTAGAGCAGGGGCCGGACCAGGGGCCAGGCCGGGCTTGAGGCCAGCCGCGGCGCCCGCTCGGCGATCAGCACGTCGACAATGTGCTGGCCGGTGCCGGCCGAGTCAGGAGGGCTCATGGCGCCACCATGCCCGCCCCCGGGGGGCGCAAGCAAGGTCTAGGCGCGCCTGCCGCCAGCCCTTATGGGAAGTCCCGCAGGCATACGAGGACGGTCCCATGCGTCAGATCTCCCACTTTATCGACGGCGCCGCGCTCGCCAGCGCCTCCGGCCGCACCGGCGACGTCTTCAATCCGAACACCGGCGAGGTGCAGGCGAAGGTGGGCCTGGGCACGCCGGATGAGCTGGAGCTGGCCGTACAGTCCGCCCTGCGCGCCCAGCCAGCCTGGGCCGCGGTGAACCCCCAGCGCCGGGCGCGGGTGATGTTCGAGTTCAAGCGCCTGCTCGAGGCCAACATGCAGGCCCTGGCCGAGCTGCTCTCCAGCGAGCACGGCAAGGTCATCGCCGACTCCAAGGGCGACATCCAGCGCGGCCTGGAGGTGATCGAGTTCGCCTGCGGCGTCCCGCACCTGCTGAAGGGCGAATACACCGAGGGTGCCGGCCCCGGCATCGACGTCTATTCCATGCGCCAGCCCCTGGGGATCGCCGCCGGCATCACGCCGTTCAACTTCCCCGCCATGATCCCGATGTGGATGTCCGGCGTGGCCATCGCCGTGGGCAACGCCTTCATCCTGAAGCCCTCCGAGCGGGACCCCAGCGTTCCTGTCCGCCTGGCCGAGCTGTTTATGCAGGCCGGGGCTGAGCAGGGTCTGGACCTCAAGGGTGTGCTGAACGTCGTCCAGGGCGACAAGGTCATGGTCGACGCCATCCTCGACCATCCCGAGATCGCCGCCGTCAGCTTCGTGGGCTCTTCGGACATCGCTCAGTACGTCTATTCGCGGGGGGCTGCGGCCGGGAAGCGGGTCCAGGCCATGGGCGGCGCCAAGAACCACGGCATCGTCCTGCCTGACGCTGACCTGGCCCAGGTGGTGCGTGACATCTCCGGCGCCGCCTTCGGCTCGGCCGGCGAGCGCTGTATGGCCCTGCCCGTGGTGGTCCCGGTGGGCGAGCGCACCGCCGAAGCCCTGCGGGAAAAGCTAGTCGCCGAGATCGCCTCCCTGAAGGTGGGCGTCTCCACCGATGAGGGCGCGCACTACGGCCCGGTGGTCAACGCCGCCCACAGGAAGAAGGTCTCCGACTACATCCAGATGGGGGTGGACGAGGGCGCCGAGCTGGTGGTGGACGGCCGCGACTTCCGCCTCCAGGGCTTTGAGAAGGGCTTCTTCATCGGCCCGTCCTTCTTCGACCGGGTCGCGCCGGAGATGAAGAGCTACCAGGACGAGATCTTCGGGCCGGTCCTGCAGATGGTGCGGGCCGAAAGCTTCGATGAGGCCATGGCCCTGCCGTCCCGGCACGCCTACGGCAACGGCACCGCCATCTTCACCCGCAACGGCCGCGCCGCCCGGGAGTTCGCCTCCCGCGTGAACGTCGGCATGGTGGGGATCAACGTGCCCATCCCCGTGCCCCTGGCCTACCACACCTTCGGCGGCTGGAAGCGGTCGGCCTTCGGCGACGCCAACCAGCACGGCATGGACGGGGTGCGCTTCTACACCAAGGTCAAGACGGTGACGGCCCGCTGGCCGGAGGGCGATGTCGGCGACTCCGCCTTCATCATCCCGACCATGCGGTAGGGAGGTTCAGGACCCCGTGCGATCCCAGTCCAGGCCCGCGATCCGGGGGTCTGCGGCGAAGGCGTCTCGGGGGAACTCAAGTCTCCGGTCGGGGAACTCACACAGGGCCTGGACACCGAAGGCGCTGAAGCGGATCCGCCAGGTCTGACGGTCGAGGGGCGCCGGGCTCGCAAAGGCGCTGCTCATGAGAAGGGCGAGGTTCGCGCCCTGTCCAGGATCGCGGACGGACCGGTAGCGGATCACCTCGGTTTCCGCGGCCCGGGCGGCGTCGGCCAGGGCCTGGCAGGCGCTGTAATCCGTCAGGTTCTCCCAGAGGGCGCTGTCCTGCAGGAGGGGTTCGCGCGTCAGGTCGAGGAGCCAGCCTGTCGACACCGCCGCCGAGAAGGCCGTGTACTCGGCGGCGTTCTCCGGCCAGGGCGTGGCGGGCGACTCGGCGAAGAACAGGAGCCGATAGAAGGCGATCTCTGCAACGGAGGTCGCCGGGTCTTCCGCCGCGTAGAAGACCCCTGGCGTGCGCCCGGCGCGCCGGAACCGGGATCCCGAAGGATACACCGCGCCGTACCTGAACGGGGTCGCCAGCAGGTAATGCAGATCACGAGCATCTTCCTGGACCACTGGCTTGGTCGCCTCGATCAGGTCTTCCAGGAGGGCCTGCTCAGCCAGGGTGTCGGTCAGTTTCAGGGTCGAGACCTGATGCTGGGCTTCCACCAGTCGCCAGCACAGGCCCTCAAAGCGCCGGAACTCAGACGAGAGCGCGACGCGCGTCCAGATAGGCGATGACATCCATGAGTCCGCTGACGGTCTGAAGCTTTTCGACAGGTCGGCCGTCGAGGGCGGTGCTGGGATTGACCAGCCAGCTGGCCGCGACCCTGTCGTCCCCGCCCGCCATGGCGTCCAGCGATCGGAACAGGCGCACGACAAGCACCGCTAGCTCGAACGCCTTGTCGCCGGGCGCGAGGGCATATCCGTTCCGGCGCATGCGCGAGACGGTCGCCTCGCTGACCCCGATGGCGGCGGCGAGGACCCTTGCGGTCACCCCCAGTCGGTCGGCGGCGCGGAGAACCGCCTTGGTCACAACGGCGCCGGCTTCGGGATGGGCGGTGGCGGGTTGGAGCAACTTCATGGGCTCAACCTTTCCTCTGAAAAAATCACATGCATTGCTTTCTGATGCAAGTCATCTCTTCAGCGATCCTGCAGAGACCCTCCGACCCTGCGGTAGGGTCAGGCCAGGTACTGGTCCGCCACCCAGGCGGTGACCTGGTCGCCCCCTTCGAGGGCCCCCTTCACCTGCGCCCAGGGACCGGGCGAATCGTAGAGCACCTCCACCCGGGTTCCGGCCAGGAAGACGCCCAGGGTGTCGAACTGTACGCCCGGGCCGCCGCGGGCATTCAGTCGCGAGGCGACGACGGTGCGGGTCAGGGCCGGGGCATCCCCGCGCCCGCCCACCAGGGAGACGAAGCGGCCCATGGGAAAGGCGGGTCCCGGGTCCGACTTCCGGCCCGGAGAGATGTCGTCATGCCCGACGATCTCGGTGAGGGTGGGATAGGCCTCCAGAATCGCCTGGGTGACCGCCACAAGGGCGGACATCTGGGCTTCGCCGTACACTTCCCAAAGGGAGGGGCGGGTCTCGTTCTTGTGGGTCAGCTCGACCGCCAGGGACGGATCGAGGATTCGGGAGGTCGAACTGCGCACCTGTCCGTCCGCCGTCCGCATCAGCCGGCCCCAGTTGTCGATCTCGATCCCGATCGCATAGTCGTTGCAGTTGGGCCGACCCCGCCAGACCGACCGGCCGGCGTGCCAGGCCTTGATGTTGAAGGGGACGACCTGCCGGATGTCTCCGTCCCGGCCGACCACCAGGTGCGCCGAGGCGTTGGCGGCCGGTGAGACGAAGTAGTCGGCGACGCCCTTCGCCCCCGCCCCGCTCACCGTGAAGTGCATGACCAGAAGGCTTGGCGCCTCCAGCGCTCCGCCATGGTGGGGCGAGGCCCTGTACCAGCCGGGTTTCAGCCTGTGATCGACGACCTGCATCTTCCCTCTCCCGCTCTCAGGCGACGATACTGCACTACGGGCTGAAGAGCCTCCAGCCCCGGCGGCCGGGGTCTCAAATTTGTGCATCCCAGGGTTCCCTCTGAGCGGCGGAGGCTCTAGGCGAGGGACATGTCCTCCGCTCTCCAGACCGCCTACGAGGCGCGCATCCGTGATGGTCGCCTGCGCCCCGACGACGCCCAGGCGGCGGGCCTGGAGGCCCTGATCCGCCTGGAGGCGGACCTGGCGGGGGCGCCCCGAAGCCCCTTTTCCCGGATTCTCGGCCGCCGGCCCGAGGCGGCGAGGGGCGTCTATCTCTGGGGCCCGGTGGGGCGGGGCAAGTCCATGCTGATGGACCTGTTCTTCGAGACCGTCCCCATCGAACGCAAGCGCCGCACCCACTTCCACGTCTTCATGCGCGAGATCCACGACCTGATCGGGGCCTGGCGGTCCGGAGATGCGGCGACCCGCCGGGCGCGGTTCGGCCAGGTTCGCGGGGATGATCCTGTTCCCCCTGTCGCCGACCGGGTGGCGCGTGAGGCCAGCCTGATCTGTTTCGATGAGTTCCAGGTCACGGACATCGCCGACGCCATGATCCTGGGCCGGCTGTTCGAGGCCCTGTTCGCCCGGGGCGTCACCCTGGCCGCCACCTCAAACCGGCGGCCGGACGACCTCTACCGGGACGGGATCAACCGCCAGCTCTTCCTGCCCTTCATCGACCTCCTGAAGTCGCGGGTCGAGGTGGTGTCGGTGGCGGGGCTACACGACTATCGCCTGGACCGGTTGCGGGCGGCGGGGACCTGGTTCTCGCCCATCGACCCGGACAACCGCCGCACCTTCGCCGCCCTCTGGCGGGACATGTTGGGGACCGAGGCCGCCTCGGGGGAATCGATCGAGGTCATGGGCCGCCGGCTCGACTTCCCGGACGCCGCCGGCGGGCTGGTTCGCGCCGGTTTCGCCCGGCTCTGCGACGCCGCCCTGGGCCCGAACGATTACCTGGCCCTCGCGGAGCGCTTCCACACGGTCTTCCTGGAGGACCTGCCCCGGCTGACCCCGGACCGGCGCGAGGCGGCGCGGCGCTTCGTCACCCTGATTGACGCCCTCTACGAGGCGCGGACCCGGCTGATCGTCCTGGCCGAGGCCGAGCCGGTGCGGCTCTATCCCGCCGGCGACGGCGCCTTCGAGTTCGAGCGCACAGCCTCGCGCCTGCAGGAAATGCGGTCTGCGGACTGGCTGGCCGATCGACCTTAAGCTTCCGCTACGGCGCCCTATCAGATTGAAAAGCCTTCGTTGACACTCGGTCCTGTAAGCTTAAATGCAAGCAGCCGGCCCGGGATGCGGGGGCGTCCGCCGGGGTCTGCCAGGACATGCCGATGACCACACCCGTTCGAGAGCGACCCATTTCACCTCACTTAATGACTGGAGGCCTTGGCTCGCCGCTGCTCTGGCGCTGGCACCTGACCATGTTCACCTCGATCCTGCACCGGGCGACGGGCATGGCGCTGTACGGCGGCGCGGTGATCGTCACCGCCTGGGCCCTGGCCCTGGGCGCCGGCCCCGAGGCCTACCAGGCCTTTTTCGACCTCATGGCCTCGCCCCTCGGCCGCCTGGTCCTGGTCGGCCTGACGCTTTCGCTCTTCTACCACCTCGCCAACGGCCTCCGGCACCTGTTCTGGGACGCGGGCCTGGGCCTGTCCGTGACGGCCTCCTTCCGGTCCGGGGTCATGGCCATGGCTTTCTCGGTGGTGGCGACCGTCGTCGTCTGGGCCGCCGGCCTGGGATCGGGAGGCCAGTGATGACCGACTTCAGGACCCCTCTTTCCCGGGCGCGCGGCAGCGGCGCCGCCGGTCATGGCGCAGCGCACTGGGTGGCCGAGCGCGTCAGCGCCATCGCCCTCATCCCCCTGACCCTCTGGATGGTCTACGCCGCCCTGGTGATCGCCGGGACCGGATACGAGGGCGCCGTGGCCTTCGTCGCCCACCCGGTCAACGCCGTCATGATTGTCCTGATCCTGGCGGTCTCCGGCTGGCACATGCACGCTGGCGCCCGGGTGATCATCGAGGACTACTTGCAAAAAATGCTGGGCCGCTCGGCCCTCTTGATCCTCAACCTCTTCGTCGTCGTTCTCCTGACCGCCCTGGCGGTCTTCTCCGTCCTCAAGGTCGCGCTCGGAGGCGCTCTCTGACGTCATGGCCAGCTACGAGTTCACCGATCACAAGTTCGATGTCGTCGTCGTGGGCGCCGGGGGCTCCGGCTTGCGGGCGGCCCTGGGTTGCGCCCAGGCGGGCCTGAAGACGGCCTGTATCACCAAGGTCTTCCCGACCCGGTCCCACACGGTGGCGGCCCAGGGCGGCATCTCGGCCAGCCTCGGCAATATGGGCGAGGATGACTGGCGCTGGCACATGTATGACACCGTCAAGGGGTCGGACTGGCTGGGCGATCAGGACGCCATCGAATATCTGTGCCGGAATGCGCCGGCGGCGGTGTACGAGCTGGAGCACTGGGGCGTGCCCTTCTCGCGCACCCCGGACGGCAAGATCTATCAGCGCGCCTTCGGCGGCATGACCCGCAACTTCGGCGAGGCCCCGATCCAGCGCACCTGCGCCGCGGCGGACCGCACCGGCCACGCCATGCTGCACACCATGTATGGCCAGTCCCTGGCCCACGACACCCAGTTCTTCATCGAGTACTTCGCCCTCGACCTGATCATGGACGAGGGCGTCTGCCGGGGCGTCACCGCCTGGAAGCTGGACGACGGCACGCTGCACCGCTTCCAGGGGCAGATGGTCATCCTGGCCACGGGCGGCTACGGCCGGGCCTACTTCTCGGCCACCAGCGCCCACACCTGCACCGGCGATGGCGGCGGCATGACCCTGCGGGCCGGCCTGCCCCTTCAGGACATGGAGTTCGTCCAGTTCCACCCCACCGGCATCTATGGCGCCGGCTGCCTGATCACCGAGGGCGCCCGGGGCGAGGGCGGCTATCTGACCAATTCCGAGGGCGAGCGCTTCATGGAGCGCTATGCGCCGACCGTGAAGGACCTGGCGCCCCGGGACATGGTCAGCCGCGCCATGACCATCGAGATCCGCGAAGGCCGCGGCGTGGGTCCGAACAAAGACCACATCCACCTGCACCTCGACCACCTGGACCCCAAGGTCCTGGCCGAGCGCCTGCCGGGCATTTCCGAGAGCGCCCGGATCTTCGCCGGCGTCGACGTGACCAAGCAGCCGATCCCGGTTCTGCCGACGGTGCACTACAACATGGGCGGCATCCCGACGAACTTCTACTCGGAGGTGGTCACCCGGGTGGGCGATGATCCCGACCGCGTGGTCCCCGGCCTGATGTCCGTAGGCGAGGCGGCCTGCGTCTCGGTGCATGGCGCCAACCGGCTGGGCTCCAATAGCCTGATCGACCTGGTGGTGTTCGGCCGATCTGCAGCCCTGCGCGCCGCTGACATCCTGAAGCCCGGCGCCTCCCAGCCCGAACTGAAGCCGTCGATGACGGACCCGCACCTGGCCCGCTTTGACCGTCTCCGTCATGCGGATGGTTCGACCACGACGGCCGCCCTGCGTTTGGAGATGCAGCAGGCCATGCAGGAGGACGCCGCCGTCTTCCGCACGGGCGACAGCCTCGCCTCGGGCGTGAAGCGCCTGCAGGCGGTCCAGGACAAGCGCAAGGACATCAAGGTGTCCGACCGCGGACTGATCTGGAACACCGATCTGGTCGAGACCCTCGAGTTCGAGAACCTGGTGGTCCAGGCCGTGGTCACCGTCGCCGGCGCCGCCAACCGCACCGAGAGCCGGGGCGCGCACGCCCACGAGGATCATCCCGACCGGGACGACGCCCACTGGATGAAGCACACCCTGACCTGGATGGACGATGTCACGGGCAAGGTCGTGATCGATTACCGCCCGGTGCACGACTACACGATGACCAACGACATCGCGCCGATCCCGCCCAAGACGCGGGTCTACTGAACCCGCCGACGCAGACGAAATTCGAGGAAAGCACGCCAGATGGTCGAACTCGCCCTGCCGAAGAACTCCCGCGTCCAGAAGGGCCGGCATCACCCGGCCCCCGCCGGCGCCAAGAAGGTCAAGACCTTCCGCATTTACCGATATGACCCGGAAGGGACCGGCAACCCCCGCTGGGACACCTATGAGGTCGATGTGGCGGCCTGCGGCCCCATGGTCCTGGACGTCCTGATCCACATCAAGAACACTATGGACCCGACCCTGACCTTCCGGCGCTCCTGCCGGGAGGGGGTCTGCGGCTCCTGCGCCATGAATATCGGCGGCCGGAACACCCTGGCCTGCACCCATGGTCATGAAGAGGTTCCGGGCTCGACCTGCCAGGTCAGCCCCCTGCCGCACATGCCGGTGGTGAAGGACCTGGTGCCCGACCTGACCCACTTCTACGCTCAGTACGCCTCCATCGAGCCCTGGCTGCACACCACCACGCCGGAGCCCCAGACCGAGTGGGTGCAGAGCCCGCAGGACCGCGAGAAGCTGGACGGCCTCTACGAGTGCATCCTGTGCGCCTGCTGCTCCACCTCCTGCCCGAGCTACTGGTGGAATGGCGACCGCTACCTGGGCCCCGCCACCCTGCTGCACGCCTATCGCTGGCTGGTCGACAGCCGGGACGAGGCCACCGGGGAGCGGCTGGACGCCCTGGAGGACCCCTTCAAGCTCTATCGCTGCCACACCATCATGAACTGCGCCCAGGTCTGCCCCAAGGGGCTCAACCCCGCCAAGGCGGTGGCCGAGGTGAAGAAGATGATGGCGGAGCGGCTGGTCTGACGGCGTCGCAGGACGGGTCCGGCGAATCCCGTAAGTTGACGGTCCCGTCACTTTTCTGCATCTGGGCCCCATGACCTCGCCAGACGCCCATGTCGTGATCGTCGGGGCCGGCCACGCCGGCGGGACCCTCGCGGCCCTGCTGCGCCAGTATGGTCACGCCGGGCCGGTGACCCTTGTGGGCGAGGAGCCCATTCCCCCCTACCAGCGGCCCCCGCTCTCCAAGGCCTGGCTCAAGGGCGAGGCTGACGCGGAGTCCCTAGCCCTGAAGCCCCTGGAATTCTACGCCGAGAACCGGATCGACTTTCGCCCTTCGGTCCGGGCTGAGCGGATCAACCGCCAGCGCAAGGTGCTGGCGCTCTCGGACGGAACGGAACTCGCCTACGACTTCCTGGTCCTGGCCACCGGCGCCCGGCCCATCCGACTGCCCATCCCCGGTGCGGACCTCGAGGGGATTCTCGAGCTGCGCACGGCGGCGGACGCCGAGGCCCTGAAGGGCGCGCTGGGCCCGGGCCGGACCATGGCCGTCGTCGGCGGCGGCTATATCGGGCTTGAGGCCGCGGCCTCGGCCCGCGCCCTGGGCGCCGAGGCCGTGGTGCTGGAGCGCGAGCCCCGCATTCTGGCCCGGGTGGCGGGCGAGGTCCTATCCTCCTTCTTCCGGACCCTGCACGAGGGCCATGGCGTGCGCTTCCTGACCGGCGCTTCGGTGACCGGCTTCCGCGGTGAGGGCGGGAAGGTGACCGGCGTCGAACTGGCCGATGGCCGGGTGATCGCCTGCGACCTGGCCCTGGTGGGCGTGGGCGCCGTCCCCAACCAGGAACTGGCCCAGGACGCGGGCCTTGCGGTGAACCGCGGGGTGGTCGTGGACCTGGAGGCGCGCACCTCGGACCCGTCCATCTTCGCCATTGGCGACGTGACGCTGCGGCCCATGCCGATCTACGGACGGGACTTCCGAATGGAGAGCGTGCCCAACGCCCTGGAGCAGGCCAAGCAGGCGGCCTGCGCCATCACCGGCCGGCCGGCGCCGGCGGGCGAGACGCCCTGGCAGTGGTCGGACCAGTACGACATCAAGCTGCAGATCGCCGGCTACAACTTCGATTCAGACCAGACCCTCGTGCGCGGTGACCCGGCCTCGGGGCGGTTCGCGATCTTCCATCTCCAGGGCGACAAGGTCCAGGCGGTGGAGGCGATCAATTCGCCGCCCGAATTCATGATGGGCCGACAGCTCATCGGTTCCCGCAGACCGGTGGACAAGCAGAGACTTGCGGACCCTTCGATTTCCATGAAAGAGGTCGCTGCGGCATAGATCCGGCGAGGCAAGGAAAGACCAGATGGCCAAGATCACCTTCATTCAGCACGACGGGACCGAGCACGTCCACGACGGCAAGACCGGCCTGTCGGTCATGGAAGTCGCGGTGAAGAACAACGTACCGGGCATCGACGCCGACTGCGGCGGCGCCTGCGCGTGCGCCACCTGCCACGTCTATGTGGACGCGGCCTGGCTCGAGAAGACCGGCGACAAGACCGCCATGGAGGAGTCCATGCTCGACTTCGCCGAGGGCGTGGAGCCCAACAGCCGACTGTCCTGCCAGATCAAGGTCACCGATAGCCTTGATGGCATCGTGGTCCGCCTGCCCGAAAGCCAGCACTAGCCACCAATCCGGCCGCAGGTTTCTCAAAGGCCCTGCGGCCCTCAGGGCTCACCATGGCCTTTGCGCTTGCGAGGCCGGAAACCAGCGGTTGCTCGAGCTTGCACGAAATCCCGCCCCTGCTGCCGTTTGACTCCATCCCGGGTGATATCAGGGATCGTCTGACTGCCGAGGGCGAGGTGTTCGTCGATCTCGGAGATGGTGAATTCGGGTGTCGTGGCGCAGGTTTTGAGTACGGTGGCAGCCGTTACTTCGTGAAGTTCGCGGTCAGTGGACTGGGTATGGCGAGCCAGAGCCGGGCGATTGCCGTGCACTCACGGGTGCAGCACCCGACCCTCGTCCCCCTAATCCAGATTATGAGCGGTGATCAGGGGCCCATCCTGGTCTTCCCCTGGGTAGACGCCGCGCCCCTAAGGCAGTCTCAGAGGATGCGGCGGGTACCCCTGAGTGACGTGCTTCGCGCCATCTGTGACGTCATTGACGTTCATGCGGCCATTGAAGCAGCGGGTTTCGTATCCATCGACCTCTATGACGGAAACCTTCTCTACAATGATCGTGTTCACCTGATCGATGTGGACGAATATCAGCCCGTGCCCTTCCGGTTAGACGCGCCGAGAACATTGGGCTCGACCCGCTTCATGGCGCCGGAGGAATATCACCAAGGCGCCTGGCTGGACTCCCGGACCATGGTGTTCCAGCTGGGACGCGCCATGGCGGTTCTGTTGGATCCTCCATCAGGCGACAATCTTGATCGATGTCCCGCCCTTGGGCCGGTCATCGGGCAGGCGACCGCGTCTGACCCTGAAGCCAGATACCCGACAGTCGTCGAATTGGCCGCAGGTCTTGGTGACGCGCTCGCACAAGCCAGCCTTTCACCTGGATGTTCTTAGGGCTCAAAACTCCAGTTCGGGATGCCCCGCAGCGCCCTCGGCCTTCTCCGGCAGGTGGCAGGTGAAGGTCGCCCCGGAGCCGGGCTCGCTTTCCAGGGAGACCCAGCCGCCGTGGAGCTCCACGAGGGCCTTTACGAGGGCGAGACCCAGGCCGGGCCCGCCCCGCTCACGGCCAATGAACCGGTCGAAGATGTTGGCCTGCACGTGGAAGGGGATGCCACGCCCTGTGTCAGTCACCTGGATCTGGACCTCGCCAAGGGTCCGCCGCGCCGTCAGGGTGATCCGGCCGCCCTTTGGGGTCTGACCGAGGGCGTTCAGGATCAGGTGGTCCAACACCTGTGACAGGCGCCGAGGGTCGCCCCGCATCAGCCCCAGGCCATCCGGCCCGGCTGAGGTGAGGCGCACGCCGCTCGCCCCTGCATCACCGCTCCAGCGGACAGCG
Source organism: Phenylobacterium sp. (assembly GCA_020402745.1). GTDB lineage: Bacteria > Pseudomonadota > Alphaproteobacteria > Caulobacterales > Caulobacteraceae > Phenylobacterium. The sequence continues at coordinate 106,605 of JADBYZ010000007.1, read as the reverse complement.
GCGGCCTCAAGAAGCCGGGCGACGTTCACGTCTTCGAGGTCCAGCGCCATCTCTCCCGCGTCGATCTGAGCCATGTCGAGGACATCGTCGATGGAGCGGCCCAGCTGCTCGGCCGCCTGGCGTATGGCGCCGGCGTGGCCCAGGGCCCGACCCGGCAGCTGGTCGCCGAGGCCCTCCATCAGCTCCGAATAGCCGATGATGGTCGTGAGCGGCGTGCGCAGCTCGTAGGAAACGTTGCCGACGAAGTCGCGCTTCAGCCTCTCAGCTTCCGCCAGCGCAGCGCTGCGATCGGCGAGGGCCCGCTCGAGCCTGCGGGCGTCGGTGACGTCGGTGAAGGCGATGAGGGTCGCCCCGTCCGGCAGTGGGCGGGACTGATGCGCCACGATCCGGCCGTCGGAGGTCCTTACCTCGCCGGATGCAGGCGCCCGCGCCGCCGGGTCGGTGTCCGCCACCCGGCCCTTCATCTCGCGCCAGAAGCTCTGATCGTGAAGCCTGGGCAGGCAGAGCTCCACCACCCCTTCGAAATCCTGCATCTCGCTGAGGGCCTGGCGGGGAATGTTCCAGAACCGTTCAAAGGCCTCGTTGTGCAGGCGTAGCCTGCCATCGCCGCCGAACACGGCGACGGCGTCGTTGAGCTTATCGAGGGTCGCCTGCTGCACCTGGATCAGGCTGTTGTACTGGGCCTTAAGTCGCAGCTCGCCGGTGATGTCCGAGAAGAGCAGGACGATGCCCCCCAGGGGGTGGGACTGGCGCACGACCCTCAGGGTGCGGCCGTCTGGCAGGCTCCAGAGCTCGTCCGGGGCGGAGTCCAGCTGGCTGTAGCGCTCAAGCTCGGCCGCCTTCCAGCGGGCGTAGTCGGCCGTTTCCGGCAGGCGACGGCGCTGGCGCAATCGGTCCAGGACCTCGCCATGGGTGGGCCGCTCGGCAAGCCAGGCCGGCTCGAGGCCGAACATCTCGGCGAAGGCGGTGTTATGGAAGTCCAGCCGCCGGGATAGGGTGAAGATGGCGACGGAGTCGGCGATGTGGTTCAGGGTCTCGTCGTGGGCCTCAACATTGCGGCGCAGGGCTTCCCGCAGTTCCTCCGCCTCGGTGGCGTCCTCGGTCCAGACCCCGACCCCGCCGCCGTCCAGGGGCTGTGCGGTCAATTTCAGGGCGCGCCGCCGGCCGTTCAGACTGATCCATCTGACGCCCGTGCGAGATTGCGCAAGGGCGGCGGCCTCCCTGGCGAGCATATCGGCTGCGGGATCCAGACTCAGTCTCCGCTCAACGGCGGCTGTGACATCCTCGGCGCCCACCGCTTCCAGCCAGGCGGAGTTGGCCCAGATCGGACGCCCGTCGGCGCTGGCGATCCAGGCTGGACCGGCGCAGGCGTTCAGGAAGGCGGCGAAGCGCGGGGACGGCGGAAGGCCCTGGTCGCTGGCGGCGGCGGACAGCCTCAGCCAGACCAAGGCGCCGGCGGCCCGCCCTTCGACCGTCACCACCCCGGCTGCACCCCGGACCTCGAAGCCACAGCTTTCGCCTCGCTCGAACAGCGCCCTCAGGCGAAGAGCGTGATCCGGATCGGCGCGCATCAGAGCCGCGACGACGGTTTGCGGTTCAGCCTCAACCTCCAGGGCCAGGGCGCAGGCGGCAAGACTCTCTTCACCCGAGGTCAGGACAGCCCGCCCGCCCTCGACGGCGAGCAAGGCCAACTCGAAGGCCTCCGCAGACGCCTGAGCGGCTTCAGCGGCGTTGGCGAGGGCCTCGACCTCGAGTTCGAGCGACGCGATCCGCTGGTCGGCGCGACGGCGGACGGTGAGGGTCCACAGGCCCGAGCACAGCGCCAGGAGGAGGGCGCCGGCGGTGGCGGAAAGGATCAGGCCTTCACCGGTCATTGTCTGGACCGCAGATTTTCGCCCATATCGGGAAACTCATACAGCGAACATAGGCCTAAGCCTGATTCTCGGCGATGATGCGCTAATGCCTGCCCTGCTCTACCCCGTCGCCATTGATGGACATGCTGCTCTCCGTACGCCCCTTGGCTACGCCCTGCGGGCTCGGGAGGCTGAAAGCCTGGCGAGGGAGCCCGTAAGCTTTTGCTCCGAAAGGGTCGGCGCCGCCTGTTCCACACGGGAGGCGGCTCAGGAACTGCTGGCGCAGCTGAGCGCCGGGGCGGCCACCCCCCCGGATCCGGCGACCGTGCGGCTTGTTGAGGTCTTCGACGGCGCGAATCCGCCGCGTCCCGCCCGGTCCCTCGCCGAGGGGGACCGTCGCTGGCCCGCCCCGCCGCCGGCGCCACGTACGGTCTGGCGGATCCAGGTCGACTTCTGGCGGCCCGTCTCCCAAGCGCCCGCCATTCTCAGCGTCCAGGCGCGCGATGTCCGCAAGCGCGTCCAGGGCGAGATTTCGGGGGATCACCTCAGCGCTTTCGCCAGGCAACCCCTGCGACCTGTAAGGCCCCAGCAGCCCCTCGACATCGGCCTGTTCGAAGTCCGGGCGCCGGAAGATCCGAATCTCGTCTTGCCCGATGAGTGACCTCTGGCCAGGGCAGGCGTCCGCCCCTTCCCTTGACGATATAGCGCAGCGCGCGGAGGCTGCATTCGAGGCCCTACCCGACATCTTTCGCACCATGGCCGGAGACATCGTCTTCCGGGTGGACGATTTCCCGGACGAAGAGATGCTCGCCGCACTTGGGATGCAGGACCCGTTTGAACTCACCGGCCTGTACCAAGGGGTGGACTTAACCCGTCGGTCCGTCCTCGAGGCGCCCGAACCTGCTCGGGTCTTCCTGTTCAGGCGTCCCCTGCTGGACGAGTGGGCGGAGCGCGGTGACGTCACTCTTTCTGAACTGGTGGCCCACGTCCTGATCCATGAGATCGGCCATCACCTCGGTCTGACTGATGATCAGATCCATCTCATCGAGTCTGAGTGACCGCTTCGGCTTTGAGGCGACGATTTCACCGACTCAAGCACCTGCATGTCTGTTCGCCGTTCGCCGAAGCGCCTTTGCGCAGGACTTTTGGCCGCCATCCTTTCGCCGCCAGCGGCGTCGCTGGCCGCCGAGATCCGTCCGCCGGTGCAGCAGATCGATGTCGGTCGCATCGCCGGACGTTGGTACGAGGTCGCGCGGCTGCCCAACACGATCCAGAAGAACTGTCAGGGCGGAACCTCGGACTGGGCTCGCACGGACATTGGCTATGCGGTCATCCAGACCTGTCATCGGGGATCATTGGCTTCCCTCACCACCCAATGGCCGATATCTTTGGCCCATGGCCCAGCAGCCTTCCCTTAGCGCCTCAGTCCGGGCCCAGGCCATCAGCCGGATCGGCCCGCTCGGCTATGGTGTGGCGAGCCTTGAACTCCCCCTCCCGGCCCGACACTGAACCCGCCGCCTCGCGGCCGGATGTCACCGTCGCGGTGACCCGTGGCGCTGTCCGCGTCTTCCGGGGACTCGGCTATGTGGCCCTCGCGGAGGTCACCCTGCCCAATGCCCGGCGCGCCGACCTGATGGCCATTTCACCCCGGGGCGAGCTCTTCATCGCCGAGGTGAAATCCTCGGTGGAGGATTTTCGCGTCGATCGGAAATGGCGGGACTACCTTGATTTCTGCGACCGCTTCGCCTTCGCCGTGGCGCCGGAGTTTCCTCAGGACATTCTGCCGGAGGAGCCCGGCCTGCTGGTCTGCGACGGGTTCGGCGGCGCCCTTGTGCGGGATGCCCCCCTGTCGCCCCTGCCCGGAAGCCGGCGCAAGGCCCTGACCATAGCCTTCGCCCGTCTTGCGGCCCTTCGCGCCTCCGGAGTGATGGCGGTCGCGCTGGAGATCTGAGTGAAGGGCTTCAGCGTGGCGCACGTTTGGCGAGAATTCGCTGGAGTGTTCTCCGGTGCAGGCCCAGCCGCCTCGACGCCTCGGAGATGTTGTGATTGCAGAGCACGAGGACCCGATGGATATGCTCCCATCGCGCCCTGTGGGCGGTCATGGGCTTTGGCGTTATCCCGCTGGCGAGTGGCTGGCCCATCAGGGCGGCGGTCAGGTCGTTCCCGTCCGCCGGCTTGGTCAGGTAGTCAACCGCCCCCAGCTTCACAGCGGCGACGGCGGTAGCGATGGAGCCAAAGGCGGTCAGTATGACGGCGCGGCTGTCCGGGCGATGATTGAGCAGCGCCCTGATCACGGAGAGGCCCTGGCCGTCAGTCAGCCGAATCTCAATCACAGCGAAGGCTGGGGGGGCTATGAGGATGGCGGTCCGGGCCTCCGAGAGATTGCGCGCGCAAGCGACTTTGAAGCCCTTCGCTTCGAGGGCCCGCGTGGTTCGAGCCAGATGAGGTTCGTCATCGTCCACCAGGAGGAGACTCAGGTCCCCCTGTGGCTCTAAAGGCTCAGCGGTATCGATTGCACTCATGAGCGCCGCTTGCAGGGCCGACCAAGGACTGGAGCTTCGCGCTTCTAGCGCCACTAAGCAAGTCGGCGGGCCGGCTCCGGCTGGAAGCCGTGGGCGTTCCGGGCTAAACCCCGGCGCATCAACCGAGAAACCGGGGATGGTCTCGCATGACTCCCAAGCTGATACTGAGTCTTCTGGCCGCCGCCGCGGTGGTCGTTGGCCTGACCTTCCTCGCAGTCCAGATCGGCTCGCGACAGCCGCAGCCGGTCCACGTCGCCAGCCTCCAGACCGGTCCGGGCGGACCCTTCACCCTGATCGATACAGCGGGCCAGCCCTTTACGGAGGCCCGCCTCAAGGGCCGCTGGACCATCGTCTTCTTCGGCTTCACCTTCTGTCCGGATGTCTGCCCGATGACGCTCGACACCCTGGGGCGGACCCTCGACCTCCTCGGCAAGGACGCAGAGAAGGTGCAGATCATCTTCGTCTCGGTGGATCCGGAGCGCGACAGTCCGCCCAAGATGGCGGCTTACCTTGACAATCCGGCCTTTCCCCGGGGCGTGATCGGCCTGACCGGCACGCCCGAGCAGGTGTCCGCCGTCGCCCGCGCCTACAAGGTCTACTATGAGAAACAGGGCGAGGGAGAGGCCTATCTGATCAACCACTCCTCAATGAGCTACCTGATGGATCCCTCAGGCCGTTTCGCCCGGGTTCTTCCCTACGGCATGTCTCCTGAGGACCTGGCGGGGCAGGTCCAAGACGCCATGAAACGGGGCTGAACTCCTGCGGGCTGGACATCCCGCGCGCTTGGGCGCGTAATGTTGCGCCGCAACATTGACGACGGACCATGCTCTACACCCTCTACGAAGCCGGATACTACGTCGCTGCACCCCTGCGGGCGGCCGCCCGCGCGACTCGCCATTACTGGAGTTCGCCTCTCAATCCTGTGCGCGAGACCCCTGTCGGCCGGCGCTTCTTCGCGTCCGCAGACCTGTTCGCCAACCTCACGCGTCGGTATGGGCGGCCGGATTGGGGGATCGACGCCGTCCGGATAGACGGAGTCGACGTCCGGGTCCGTCAGGTCGAGGCCTGGTCCAGCCCCTGGGTCAAACTGACCCACTTCGCGCGGGACCCGCTGGACCTCCGTCGCGCGGGCCGCAAGGGGGTTGCACCGGCCGTCCTGATCGTCGCGCCCCTGTCTGGTCACTACGCCACCCTGCTGCGGGATACGGTCCGCACCTTCCTGCAGGACCACGAGGTCTTCATCACGGAGTGGTCCAACGCCCGGGACGTGCCGGTTCTTGAGGGGCGTTTCGACTTTCACGACTATCTGAACCATGTCCGGGACATGCTCCGCCAGCTGGGCCCGCGCTGCCATGTGGTCGCCGTCTGCCAGCCCGGCCCGGCCGTGCTCGCCGCCGCCGCCCTGATGGCTGAGGATGGGGACGACAGCCGGCCCGCCTCCATGACCTTTATGGGCTCGCCCCTGGACGCACGCTTCTCGCCGACTGTGACCAACAAGCTGGCTGAGGAGCGCCCCTTCGCCTGGTTCAAGTCGAACATGATCAGCACTGTTCCCCTCCCCTACGCCGGAGCGGGGAGGCGGGTCTATCCAGGCTTCGTCCAGCTTTATTCCTTCATGTCCATGAATATGGAGCGGCACCAGGATGCGCACCTGCAGTACCTGCAGGACTTGATGAACGGCGACGGCGACTCCGCCGAGAAGCACCTTGAGTTTTATGATGAGTACCTGTCGGTCCTGGACCTGACGGAGGAGTTCTATCTCCAGACTGTCGACATCGTCTTCCAGCAGTACCTGTTGCCCAAGGGCGAGCTGGTTCATGAAGGCCGGACGGTACGCCCCGCCGCCATCACCGATATCGGCCTTTTGACTGTCGAGGGCGAACTGGACGACATCTCGGGCATTGGCCAGACCCAGGCCGCCCACGCCCTTTGCTCAGGCCTGCCGGATGACCTGCGGGAGGACTATGTCCAGCCGCACGTGGGACACTACGGGGTCTTCAATGGGCGGCGCTTCCGGGAGGAGATCTATCCTCGCGTTGCAAGCTTCATCGCCCGCCAGGAAGCGCGCCTCAGCGCGCCCGGCGGCTGAGCCGTCCTTGGGCGTGTTCAGACTCGGGCGGGGCCCAGCTGACGGCGACCTCATTGAGGTTGAGGGTCTGCCCGTCCGCCTGCGGGTCAACCCCCGCTCGCGCCGCATCGCCCTTCGCCTGGACCGGACCCGGCGTGAGGTGATCGCTTCCGCCCCCGGACTTCGGGGCCTGCCGGAGGCCATTCGCTTCGCCCGGAGTCGCTCGGACTGGATCCGTAGTCGCCTTGAGGCCGCCCCCGAGCCGGCGCCCCTGGCGCCCGGCCTGGTCCTTGCGGTCTTTGACCGGGTCTGCCGGCTGGAGACGGGAACCGGCCGCACCCGACGGATCGACGATCCGGACGGCGCCCTGGTGATCCGAGCGGCGGGTGCGCCTGACGCCTTCGCCCGCTCCGTGGTGAGGGTCCTCAAGCGCGAGGCCCTGGCGGGGTTCCAGGACCTGACCCGGCGCCACTGTGACACCCTTGGCGCGCCCCTGCCGGCGGTTTCGGTCACCGACACCCGAACACGCTGGGGCTCGTGCACGCCCGGGCGCGCGGGGGCCCCGCCTTCCGTACGCTATGTCTGGCGGTTGGCCCTCGCGCCGTCGCCTGTGGCGGACTATGTCGCGGCTCATGAGTGCGCCCACATCCTGGAGCCCCATCACGGCCCGGCCTTTTGGGCTCTGGTGCGCGACCTGGTCGGCGATCCTTCGCCTCATCGTGAATGGCTGCGGCGGGAGGGGCCCCGGCTTCACGCCCTGGGGGCGCCGGAGGGCTGAGCCGGAACCGCCGCGGCGGGAGTCGCCGGCCCGGTCGGGGCCGGCGGCCTTGGGATGGGGTCTGCCGGGGCCGGCCCCTCGACAGGCGCCTGCAGGAGGTCGCCGATCGGGTCCTCGCCCGCCTGGGCCGGCGGTAGGCCGCCGGGGATGGGTTCGGCCCGCAACCTGGGCAGGGCGCGGGCCATGAAGGCCTGCCAGATCGCCGCCGGCGCCCCACCGCCCGTCACCCGACGCATGGGGGTGTTGTCGTCCCGCCCGACCCAGACCGCCGCCACGAAGCCGCCCGTGTAACCGACGAACCAGGCGTCCCGGTAATCGCTGGTGGTGCCGGTCTTGCCCGCGAGGTCGTATCCCGGAACGCGAGCTCGCGTTCCGGTTCCGGAGACCAGAACCTGTCGCAGCATCTGGTTCATCTGCGGCAGGGCGGGGGAGGCGATGACTGGAGTTCTCGCCGGCCTGGCCACGGAACGGTCGTAGAGCACCTTCCCGCCCGCGGTTCGCACCCGCTCGATGGCCCAGGCGGGCGACAGGTAACCGCCATTGGAAAAGGGCGCGTAGGCCTGGGCCATCTCCAGCGGGCTGACCTCGACGGCGCCCAGGGCCATGGAGGGGTCGAGCTGGATGGGCGAGCGGATGCCGAGCCGTCGGGCTGTGGCCGCGACATTGCCTGTGCCGACCTCATTGGCGAGCCTGGCGGAGACGGTGTTCACCGACTGGGCCAGGGCGGTCTGAAGGGTGATGGGGCCGAGGAACTCTCCCGTGTAATTCTTCGGCTCCCAGCTCCCGATCCGGATGGCCTCGTCCACCGCCGGCGTGTCCGGCGTTCGGCCACGCTCCAGTGCGGTCAGGTAGACGAAGGGCTTGAAGGCCGATCCCGCCTGTCGCCGAGCCATGGCCGCGCGATCAAACTGGCTGTCCTCGTAATCGGCTCCCCCGACATAGGCCCGGACCCGACCCTCTCCGTCGAGCGCCACCAGGGCGCCCTGCTGAATCTCCTGTCCCCGAGCGCCGGCCAGGCCCGCCCGCAGGGCCTGCTCGGCGGAAACCTGGATCGGCAGGTCGAGGGTGGTCTCCACGAAGAGATCCTCTGTCGGCTCTCCCACCAGACCCCGAACCTGTTCATCCACCCAATCGGTGAAGTACTGCGCCCTCTGGCTGGCCAGGGTGGGATTGACCCGGACCGGGGTGCGGATGGCCTCCGCCCTCTGCTCCGGCGTGATGGCGCCGGCCCGGACCATTTCGTTGAGCACCACGGTCGCCCGCCGGGCGGCCCTGTCGGCGGAAGAGACGGGGCTGTACCGCGAGGGCCCTTTCATCATTCCAGCGAGGAGGGCGCTCTCACCAATGGTCAGCTGGTCGGCAGGTTTTCCGAAGTAGCGCTGGGAGGCGGCCTCTATGCCGTAAGCGCCGGCGCCGAAGTAGACCCGGTTCAGGTAGAGGGCGAGAATCTCCTTCTTGGTGAACCTCGTCTCCAGCCAGATCGCCAGGACCAGCTCCTGCGCCTTGCGCCGGTAGGTCTGGTCCATGGTCAGAAAGAGATTGCGCGCCAGCTGCTGGGTGATCGTTGAGCCACCGCGCAGGGGCCCCTCGCCCCGGTTCGTCAGGTTGTAGACCTGGCTGCGGAGAATGCCCCAGGGATTGAAGCCGAAGTGCCAGTAAAACCAGCGATCCTCGATGGCCACGAAGGCGGCCGGGACGTAGGGCGGCAGCTTGGCGAGATCCACGGGCGGCGCGTACTGGCTGCCCCGCACGGAAATGAGGGCGCCGGAGCGGTCCAGATAGGAGATGGAAGGCTGCCGCTTGACGGCATTCAGATTGGAGGTGTCGGGCAGGTCCGCCGCAAAGACCGCCAGGAAGGCGAGGGCGAAGATGAGGCCCCAGACGCAAAAGACAGCTCCCCAGTAGACCAGTCCCCCCAGAAAGGACCGCCGCCTCTGCGGATCGGCTCGAGTGTCGAATCTGGCCATGGAAATGCGCCTGCGAACGGATCAGCGCCCCCGCGCCGAACGGGGCGAGGAATACACTGGTCCGCAGACTCGCGCGACAGGATAGCGCCGGCGCCGAATTGGCGCTTTCCAACCCCGACGGCGCGCGGCATGAGGCAGGTCATGACCACCGCGCCCACCGTCTCCTCCGTTCCCGCCGATCCCGCCGGCGTCGCCGCCCTGATCCAGGCGCGACTGTCCGAGACCGCTGGCGACGGGGTCAGACCGGTCTCCCTGTCCCTGGAGTTCGGCCCGGCCTGTGGAGAGGCGCAAGAGGGCCTTCTGGAGTCCTGGACGGACCGTCGCACCCGCAGCCTGGCCTTCGTGCGCGCCCGCCTCGCAACTCCGGACGGCCGGATGATCGCTGCAGGATCGGCAGTTTACACTCAGCGGTCCGCCTCAAGCTGAGACCGAGGGATGGAAGACATCGCGACCGCCAGCAACTCCGCCGCGCGCCTTCGGTTGCGGCGCCGAAGGCTGCATGATATCAGACGCGCGGCTTCGGGTCGGAGGCTCTGAAAAGGGCTCCCGGCGTCTGTGCTTTTCCAAGCGCTTTCAAGCCTTTAGCCGCCGGAAAACTCTTCCGGCGTCTGTGACACACGCATCGGGCGGGCGGAGCAAGTGGCGGACGATTCCAGGACTTCAGATGTGGGCGATCGTTACGCCCGGGCCCTTTTCGACCTTGCGAACGAAACCGGGACCCTTCTGGCCGTCGCCGCAGACGTTGCGGCCCTGCGCCGGATGCGCGCCGACTCGTCCGACCTGAGGACCCTCCTGGCGTCTCCCGCCTTCACCGCCGGCGATAAGGCCTCGGCCCTCGTCGCCCTGGCTGGCAAGGCGAAGTTCTCCGAGACGACCCGTAAGTTCCTTGGCCTGCTGGCCGCAAACGGGCGGGCTTCAGTCCTCCCGGAGGTGCTGGCCGCCTTTGAGGCCCTCGACGCCGCCGCGCGGGGCGCGGTGTCCGCCGTGGTCACCACCGCCGCCCCGATGAGCGCCGCCCAGTCCAAGGGCGTCGCGGAGGCCCTCCGGGCCGCCCTGGGCAAGGCCCCTGAAATCGAGACCCGCGTGGATCCCGCCCTGCTTGGCGGCATCCGCGTCCGGGTGGGTTCCAAACTCTTCGATGCTTCGCTCCGTTCGAAGCTCGATTCCCTCAAGTTCGCCCTGAAGAGAGCGTAAGCCATGGATATCCGCGCCGCCGAGATCTCGGCCATCCTGAAGTCCCAGATCGCCAACTTCGGCCAGGACGCCGATGTCTCCGACGTCGGGCAGGTGCTGTCCGTCGGCGACGGCATCGCCCGGGTCTTCGGCCTCGACAATGTCCAGTCCGGCGAGATGGTCGAGTTCCCCAAGGCGGGCGTGAAGGGCATGGCCCTGAACCTCGAGCGCGACAATGTCGGGGTCGTGATCTTCGGCGAGGACCGCTCGATCGCCGAAGGCGACGAGGTCCGCCGCCTCTCCGAGATCGTGGACGTCCCGGTCGGCAAGGGCCTCCTGGGTCGGGTGGTGAATCCCCTGGGCGAGCCCATCGATGGCAAGGGTCCGATCAAGAACGTGGCTGAGCGCCGCCGGGTGGACGTGAAGGCCCCGGGCATCATCCCGCGGAAGTCGGTGCATGAGCCTGTGCAGACCGGCCTCAAGGCCATCGACACCCTGATCCCGGTCGGTCGCGGCCAGCGTGAACTGATCATCGGCGACCGTCAGACCGGCAAGACCGCCGTGGCGATCGACGCCATCCTGAACCAGAAGTCGATCAACGCCGGAGATGACGAGAGCGCCAAGCTCTACTGCATCTATGTGGCCATCGGCCAGAAGCGCTCCACGGTCGCCCAGATCGTCAAGACCCTGGAAGAGCGCGGCGCCCTTGAATACACCATCGTTGTCGCGGCGACGGCGTCCGAGCCGGCCCCGCTGCAGTTCCTGGCCCCCTTCGCCGGGTGCGCCATGGGCGAGTGGTTCCGCGACAACGGCATGCACGCCGTCATCATCTACGACGACCTGTCCAAGCAGGCTGTCGCCTATCGCCAGATGTCTCTGCTGCTGCGCCGCCCGCCGGGCCGGGAAGCCTATCCGGGCGACGTCTTCTATCTGCACTCCCGCCTGCTGGAGCGGGCCGCCAAACTCAATGAAGAGAATGGCTCCGGCTCCCTGACCGCCCTGCCGGTCATCGAAACCCAGGCCAATGACGTGTCGGCCTATATCCCGACCAACGTGATCTCCATCACCGACGGCCAGATCTTCCTCGAGACCGACCTCTTCTTCCAGGGCATCCGCCCGGCGGTGAACGTCGGCATCAGTGTCAGCCGCGTGGGCTCCTCGGCCCAGATCAAGGCGATGAAGACCGCCGCCGGCCCGATCAAGGGCGAGCTTGCCCAGTATCGCGAACTGGCCGCGTTTGCGAAGTTCGGCTCGGACCTCGACGCCACGACCCAGCGTCAGCTCGCCCGTGGCGAGCGCCTGACGGAGCTGCTGAAGCAGCCCCAGTACGCCCCGCAGACCGTCGAAGAGCAGGTGGCTGTCATCTACGCCGGCACCCGCGGCTATCTCGACGGCATTCCGACCGCCCAGGTCGGTCGTTACGAAGCCGAGCTTCTCTCTTTCCTGCATGGCAAGCACCAGCAGCTTCTGGATGCGATCCGGATGGAAAAGGCGCTCAGCGGTCCCCTCGAGGACCAGCTGAAGAGCGCCCTTGCCGCCTTCACCTCGACCTTCGCCTAAAGAAACGGCGGAGTTTTCAGGAGATGGCCAGCCTCAAGGAGATGCGCAATCGGATCAAGAGCGTGGAATCCACGCAGAAGATCACGAAAGCGCTGCAAATGGTCGCCGCCGCCAAGCTGCGACGGGCCCAGCAGGCTGCCCAGAGCGCTCGCCCCTATGCAGAGCGCATGGCTTCGGTGATCGCCAACCTGGCGGCGGGCGTTTCCGGCGACGGGGCGCCCAAGCTCCTGGTCGGCACCGGCCAGGACGTGAAGCAACTGATCATCGTCGCCACCGCCGACCGCGGTCTGGCGGGAGGGTTCAATTCCTCCATCGTCCGTATGGCCCGGGAGCGGATCTCCACCCTCATCGCCGAGGGCAAGGATGTGAAGATCATCACACTGGGCAAGAAGGCGCGGGATCAGCTGAAGCGCCTCTATGGCGATCGGTTCGTGGAGAGCTTCGAGGTGGGCGCGAGCCCCTCCCTGGCTGTCGCTGAAGCCGTCGGCCAGAAGGTCGCCGCCATGTTTGAGGCGGGCGAGGTTGATGTGGTCTCCCTGGCCTATTCGAAGTTCAAGTCTGTGGTCACCCAGACCCCGACCTTCCAGCAGATGATACCTGCCCAGGTCATCGGATCCGGCGTCGTCGACCTTCAGGGCGCCAGCTACGAATACGAGCCGGACGCAGAAGCCATTCTCGAAACCCTTCTGCCCCGTAATCTCAATGTCCAGGTCCTGTCGGCCATGCTGGAGAATCAGGCGGGCTTCTTCGCCTCCCAGATGTCCGCCATGGACAATGCGACCCGCGCCGCCGGCGACATGATCGCCGACCTCACCCTGCTGAAGAACCGTACCCGCCAGGCGCAGATCACCAAGGAGCTGATCGAGATCATCTCCGGCGCCGAGGCGCTCTAACCTAGAGAGTCCGAAACCATGGCTACGACCCCCAAGGCCCCTGCGAAGTCGGCCCCCGCCAAGAAGGCTCCCGCCAAGGCTGCAGCGCCGAAGGCGACGAAAGCTCCCGCCGCCAAGGCCGCGGCGCCCAAGACGCCTGCCCCCAAGGCCGCCGTCGCCACCGGCCGGATTGTCCAGGTCATCGGAGCCGTCGTCGACGTCGAGTTCGTGGGTCACCTGCCCGCGATTTTGAACGCCCTTGAGACCTCCAACACCGACCAGCGGACCGGCAAGCCCTTCCGCCTGGTCCTCGAGGTGGCCCAGCACCTGGGCGAGAACACGGTCCGCACCATCGCCATGGACACCACCGAGGGCCTGACCCGCGGCCAGCCGGTGGTCGACACCGGCGCGGGCATCACGGTCCCGGTGGGTCCGGCCACCCTGGGCCGTATCATGAACGTCATCGGTGACCCGATCGATGAAGCCGGCCCGATCGCCACCACCTTCACCAGCCCGATCCACCGGGAAGCTCCGTCCTTCTCCGAGCAGTCCACCTCGGCCGAGGTCCTGGTCACGGGCATCAAGGTCGTCGACCTGCTCTGCCCCTACACCAAGGGCGGCAAGATCGGCCTGTTCGGCGGCGCGGGCGTGGGCAAGACCGTGACCATGCAGGAACTGATCAACAACATCGCCAAGGCCTACGGCGGTTACTCGGTTCTGGCCGGCGTGGGTGAGCGGACCCGCGAGGGCAACGACCTCTACCACGAGATGATCGAGTCCAACGTGAACGTCGATCCCCGTGAGCATGGCGGATCGACCGAGGGCTCCAAGTGCACCCTGGTCTATGGCCAGATGAACGAGCCCCCCGGCGCCCGGGCCCGGGTCGCCCTGACGGGCCTCGCCCAGGCCGAGTACTTCCGCGACCAGGAGGGCAAGGACGTCCTCCTGTTCATCGACAACATCTTCCGCTTCACCCAGGCCGGCTCAGAAGTGTCCGCCCTGTTGGGCCGCATCCCCTCAGCCGTGGGCTACCAGCCCACCCTGGCCACCGAGATGGGCAACCTGCAGGAGCGCATCACCTCGACCAACAAGGGCTCGATCACCTCGGTCCAGGCCATCTACGTGCCCGCCGACGACCTGACCGACCCCGCCCCGGCCACCTCCTTCGCCCACCTGGACGCCACCACGGTGCTCAGCCGCGATATCGCCGCCCAGGCCATCTTCCCGGCCGTGGACCCGCTGGACTCCACCTCGCGGATCATGGACCCCCTGGTCATTGGCGAGGAGCACTACACCGTGGCCCGCCGGGTCCAGGAGACCCTGCAGCAGTACAAGGCCCTGAAGGACATCATCGCCATCCTGGGCATGGACGAGCTGTCGGAAGAGGACAAGCTGACGGTCTCCCGCGCCCGGAAGATCCAGAAGTTCCTGTCCCAGCCCTTCCACGTGGCCGAGCAGTTCACCAACATGCCCGGCATCTTCGTGAGCCTGGAAGACACCATCCGCTCGTTCAAGGCGGTGGTGGACGGCGAGTACGACCACCTTCCCGAGGCCGCCTTCTACAATGTCGGCACCATCGAGGACGCGGTGGCCAAGGCCGAGCAGCTCGCGGCGGAAGCCTGATCCTGATGGCCGGCAAGCTGCAATTCTCCCTGGTCTCGCCGGAGCGGGAGCTCTTCTCCGGTGAGGTTGACCAGGTGGACGCGCCGGGCTCCGAAGGCGACTTCGGTGTCCTGCCCGGCCACGCTCCCTTCATGACCGCCCTGCGCGAAGGGCAGCTCCGCTTGTACCGGAACGGCCAGGTCACCACCTTCGAGGTCCGGGGCGGTTTCGCCGATGTGACCCCGGCGGGCCTTACCGTGCTGGCGGAGTCCGCCGTCGAGGTCTAGCCAGGCGTCACGATCCCGACAAAATGGTTCTCCACCCTCAGGCTCAGGTTCCGGGGGAAAGACAACAGGATACGAGGAAACAGAATGCGCAGCGCGGTCATCACCCTCCTCGCCGCTTCGGCGATCGCCCTTCCGGCCATGGCCCAGGAAGTTCCGGCTCCGCCCCTGGCGCCTGCATCTGCGGCTGAAACTGCGGCCCCCGCCCCCGCCCCGCCGGCCCCGCCCCCGGTGGTGGAAACCCTGCCCACCGATGGCGAGATCGGTCAGATCCTCAATGTGATCCGCACCGTCTGCGTGCCCCTGGTGCGCGGCGGGGAGCTTGCCAAGCTGGCCACCCCGGCGGCCGGCTTCAAGCGCAACCGGAGGGAGGGCGGCTTCACCCAGACCCTGGTGACCAGGCCCTATACCCTGACCGTCTATGATCCTGGCTCGAACAAGCAGGTCTGCCGCCTCGGCCTGACCTACACCAGCGGCGGTGAGCGGCCGCTTCTCCTGGGCCTCGACAAGTTCGCCTTCCTGAACCAGCCCCGGTTGGTGCTCCAGCGAGAGAACAACTACATCCCGCCGACCGACTTCATGCGGGTGACGAGCTCGTGGGAGTACTACACGGACAAGGAGTCCATCGGCCTGGTCTTTGTCCAGCTCAAGAAGCCGGATGGGACTGAGGTCAACGCCAAGTGGGGCATGGGCGAGATCCTCTACTCCGAGCGCCAGTTCTAGATCGAGACATGATCTAACCCACTGGAATGAGAGCCTGTTTTCGCTTTCGGACATTCCGTCTGAAAGGAACAGGCTCTAGGCGGCGGCCGGGCCGCCTCGCGCGGCCAGCCAGTCCAGGATCGCCCCGGCCACGCCTTCCCATCCCGGTTCGCCGGGCAGCCAGTGGCTCATCCCCGGCATCTCACGGTAATCCCCGCCAAGACGTTCAGACACCTGCCGGACAGTGGCTGGAGGATGTACGCGGTCGCGGGACCCGGCCAGCACCAGGGACCCTACGCCCAGGCGACCGGAGGGCGGCAAGGTCGTCATCAGCGGATCAAGCCACCAGGTCAGGGTCTCGAGGATGGCCCGGGCGCTCTCGGGCCGGGCCCGACGGGCCGTCGCCTCGCGCGCCGCAGGCGCCAGGCGATCCAGGCTGAAGGCCTTCAGGAGCCGCAGGTCCGGGTCTACTGGCGAGAAGGGGGTGGGCGCCAGAAGGGGCAGGGCGGCGGCGGTCACCGCCTCCTCCATGCTGGACCCCAAGACCCCCCAGGGCGCGGAAGGTGCAAGCAGCACCAGGGCGGACACCGGCGCCCGCCAGGCGGCCATCTGGGCCACCAGGCCGCCCATGGAATGCCCCAGGAGGATGGGGGCCGATCCCTCCGCCTCCGCGACCCTCCGGCAAAGGCCCGCCATATCGGAGGCATAGTCGGCCATGGACAGGCCGCTGACCTCGCCCGGCCGATCCCCAGCGCCATGGCCGCGGAGGTCTGGCGCCAGGACAGGGTGGCCCGCCGCCTCGAACGGTTGGCGGAAGGCGTCGAACACCCAGCCGCCGCAGAAGGCCCCATGGACCATGATGATCGAGGCCGGACGGCTCACGGCCGCCCCCCGGCCAGGTGGTCGGCGAGGGGGGCGAAGGCCTGGGCGACCGTCGCATAGACGGGCTTCTTGAAGGGTACGATGAGCTCAGGCGCGTCCGCCAGCGGCGCCCAGCGCCAGGCGTCGAACTCCGCCGGATGATGCTGGTCGAGGCGGACTTCGGCTTCGTCGCCTTCGAATCGTAGGGCGAACCAGACCTGCTTCTGGCCCCTCCAGCCGCGCCGGCCTCTCTTCGCTGCGATCGGATAGTCATAGGCCAGCCAGCCGGGCGTGCGGCCAAGGATGGATACCGAGGTGATCCCTGTCTCTTCGGCCAGCTCCCGCAGGGCGGCCGCCTCCAGGTCCTCGTCGTCATCGACGCCCCCTTGCGGGAACTGCCAGTTGTAGGGCGGCGGCGTCTCGACCCTGCGGCCCATCCAGACCTGTCCTTCCCGGCTGAACAGGACGAGGCCGACATTGGGCCGGTAGTCATCGAGGTTCATCAGCGGATTCGGGCAAGCGCGGAGGCCGGCGCCAGCTGGTAACCGCGGCTCTCGATCTGGCTGGCCCAGGAGGCCACCTGCCGCAGGCTCAGGGGGTAGGCGCGCGCCACGCCCAGGCCCTGGCCCCTCTGCAGGGCTCCAGCCTCGACCCTCAGCAAGGCTTCGTCGATGGCGGCGGGAGAGAGGACGGGGTCCAGGACCTGATCGGCCGATACGCGAAAATCGCCCCCTCCGGAGCCTGTGGCGACTCCGCTGTCCACAAAGGCGAGGCCACGGCTGCGCAGGGTCCCTGTCAGGGCGCTCATCCCCTCTGGGCTCTTTACGAAACGCTCGCCCATACGATTTATGACGCCGAAATAGCCCGACGTCCGTCCCAGGATCCACTCCAGACGCTTTACGGTCTCGGCGGGTTGAGCCCGGGCCCTCAGAGTGTAGGGGCCGGGATCGTTCTCCGGATAGTCCTCGGGCTCCATCGGGACCTCGAGGAGCACCTCGTGACCTCCCTCCCTGGCCCGGTTGATCCAGTCCTGGAGATTGGGCGAATAGGGTGAGAAGGCCAGGGTTACCTGAGGTGGAAGGATCTCAATCGCCTGGCGAGTCTGATCCGTGTCCAGTCCGAGACCGGTGATGACGATGGCCACACGGGGCCGGCCATTGGCCTTGAAAGGGCGCGCATAGGCCCGTGCCGGCGTCAGCCCGCCGGGGCCTATGACCGGCAGGACGCCATCAGCGGTCATGCGGCTCACGGCCGGGATTGGAGCAGGGGGAAGTGAGCCTCCCGAAAAGGCTCCCGCCGCGGCCAAGGCGTCCGTCGCAGTGGACAGGGGCGGCGGTTCTGGTGATCGGGTCAGCCGATAATCCGCCTTAGCGAGCTCTGGCCCGGCGGCGCGTCCGGCGTTGACGGCCGCCCGCCAGCCCATGGGTGCGGGACCTGCGATCTTCGTCTGGACCTGGGGGTACCCCGCAGCGGGGTCACCCAGAAGGGAGATCAGGCCGATGGCGCTGCCCAGGAACAGGACAAGGGCGGCCACTGCGCCCACCAGGGGCTGGGACAGCACCCCCAGGAGGACGCTGGCTTTCGGGCGGATCACGGAGGCTGCGGGCGCAGCGCGGCGTTTAGATGGGCGTCTCATGGGGAGGTCTCCGCCAGGGAGCCTTTCGCGAAAGCGTTATCCGCAGGTTAGCGTCAGTCGGCGCCGGGGGAAACCCGCAGCAGTCCCCGGGACTTCAGGGCTTTGGAGGTGGCGGCTTTTCGGAGGCTGCGTCCGTCTTGGCTGTGGCTGCGCCAGCAACGCGCGCGCCCACCACCTGCGCCATTCTGGCCGTGGGCTTGGGCAGCTTCGGGGTCGCCGCTACCGACCCGTGCTTAAGGACGTCCTTGGCCCGGATCAGCTGGAAGTCACCTGTCCGGGGATTGAAATCCTCGGGCGGCGTCTCTGCGGGCTCATGCGGTGCGACCCGGGACTTGCCGTCGTCGGCCTTGAGCGCATTCCGGAGGGACGCCTCTGAGAACTGGAAGGCGCGGTTGGCGATGGCCTGAGCCTCCTCTCGGGACTGGGCCACTTCAAGGTCGGGTTCGATCCCAGTCTTCTGAATCGAACGCCCCGAAGGCGTGTAGTAGCGGGCTGTGGTTAGCTTGATGGCCCCGTCGGCGCCCCCTCGCAGGGGGATCAGGGTCTGGACTGACCCTTTGCCGAAGCTGGTCAGGCCTACAAGTTCAGCGCGCTTGCGGTCCTGAAGGGCGCCAGCGACGATCTCGGCCGCCGAGGCTGATCCGGAGTTGATCAACACGACGATGGGCAAGCCGCCGGTGATGTCGCCGGTCCTCGCATTGTAGCGCTCGATATCCCGGGGGTTGCGTCCTCTCTGTGAGACGATCTCGCCAGTCTCGAGGAAGAGGTCGGAAATACCCACCGCCTGGTCGAGCAGGCCGCCTGGATTGTTCCTGAGGTCAAGGATCAGGCCCTTCATGCGAGGGTTCTTGGCCCTCAGATCCTCAAAGGCTGTGCGCGCCTCCTCGGTGGTCTTCTCATTGAAGGCTGAGACCCGAAGATAGCCGTAGTCGGCCTCCATCCGGGCTAGGGCCGACCGAGTCTTGATGACTTCCCTGACGATCTTGACGTCGAAGGGATCGGTCTTGTCCCGGGCAATGGAAAGGGTCACTGCCTCACTCGGCGGACCGCGCATGAGCTTCACAGCCTCTGAGACGGACATGCCAATCGCGGACTGTCCGTTGACGGCGGTGATGTAGTCGCCCGGCTTGATCCCCGCCCGGAAGGCTGGCGTACCGTCCATGGGCGAAATGACCTTCACAACCCCTTCTTCGGAGCTGATTTCCAGGCCGATGCCGCCGTATTCCCCGCGCGTCTGGTCGCGCATGTCGTTCAGGGCTTCGGGCGTCAGGTAATCCGAATGAGGGTCCAGGGAGGTCAGCATCCCATCAAGGGCCGCCTCGATCAGCTTTCGGGGCTCGACCTCGGAGACGTAATTATCCTCGACGGCCTCAACCACGTCGCCGAACAGCTCAAGCACGCGATAGCTCTCGGCCCCGGAGGCGCCCGCGGCGAGCGCATTCTGGTTCAGGTAGGCCGTGGTGGCGGCGCCGAGGACGAAGGCGGAGACGCCAATCAGTAGGTGCTTCTTCATGAACAGTCCGATTTCCGTCCCGGACATCCGGTCCGGATACTCCGGAACGACGGCGCGTCGCCGGGTCCGGAAGCCAAAGCCTTATCCTGTTTCCCGGCGGAATCCAGACCCTTGAGATGCGGCTTTTTCGGGGCGTAGCCAGGGCGCAGGATCAATGGGTCGGCCCAGATCGCGAAGTTCGAGGTACAGGTTGACCCTTACGCCGCGGTTCGCCGCCCAGGCGAGGCGCTGTCCCTCCCTGAGCGACTCGCCCTCCTGGACCTGGACCGAGAAGTCGCCCGCGAGGACCACCTGGGTCCGAGGCGTGGCCTGGATGATCACCGCCTGTCCCAAACCCCGAAGCGGGCCCGCGTAGAGGACATCACCCGCCGATGGCGACAAAATCTCGGCGCCGGCGGCTATCTTGAATGTCAGCCCTTGGGCGCGAAGTCCGCCGGCCTGCCGGGCTCCGAAGCTCTCGAGGATGGGCCCGGCCGAGGGGCGCATCAGCGCCACGCGCGCCTCGCGACCGCGGGCGAGGTGTTCGGACAGGGCGAGGCCCGCCGCCAGCTCTGCTCGCGCTGCGTCCAGTCCGGCCCGAGGTGAAGAGGTAAGGGGGTCAGGCGGCGCCAGCCGCAGCCCGATCAGGGCTATAGCCGGATCGATGAAGGCCTGTTCAGCCCTCGCTGGACCGCCGTCCTGCGATATGGCCGCAAAGGCGGTAGCAGCCAGCGCCATTCCAGTCACCAGGAACAGTCCGACCTTCCAGCGGGGTTCAGTCACGGTGATAAGGGCTCCCCGCAAGGACGGTGATGGCGCGATAAATCTGTTCGGTCAGCATGACGCGAGCCAGGGCGTGAGGCCAGGTCTGGAGTCCGAAGGCGAGGGTGTCATGGGCGCGGGCCCGGAGGGCGGAATCCAGTCCGTCGGCCCCGCCCACCAGGAAGACCAGGCGGCGTACACCGTCGTCCCTCAGCCAGCCGATCTCTGCGGCGAAGTCGCGGGAGGATCGCGCCCGCCCGGTCTCGTCGCAGGCGATGATCCGGCTATGGGCCAGGTGGGAGCCGAGCGCCTCGGCCTCGGCCGCCTTGCCGGGCTTGCGGCCTTCGACCTCGATCACCTCCACCGGCCCAAGGCCTAGCGCCCGGCCCGTTGCGCTGGCCCGGTCTGCATAGAGGCGGACGAGCTCTGCCTCCGGCGAGCGGCCCAGGCGTCCGACGGCGACGATGGCGATCCTCAACCGCCAAACCCCGCCGGCGGGAGGAAGCCCCCGAACTCACGCTCCAGGAGCCCGGCGAAGCGGAGGGTCGTCAGGTCTTGCATCCAGCCGCCGATCACTTGGACGCCCATGGGCAGCCCGGCCTTCGACAGGCCGGCAGGCAC
The DNA here is from genome assembly GCA_020402745.1 of Phenylobacterium sp. Lineage (GTDB taxonomy): Bacteria > Pseudomonadota > Alphaproteobacteria > Caulobacterales > Caulobacteraceae > Phenylobacterium. The sequence continues at coordinate 85,852 of JADBYZ010000007.1, read as the reverse complement.
GGCAGTGGCGGGCAGGAGGGCGACCGTCATGGGCAGGCCGAGCAGGGGCGCCCGTTCGCCCCGGGCCAGCCTTGCGTCGGCGGCGCGGGCGGCCTCCCGGGCACGGTCGAAGTCCCGCACGACTACGGCGTTGATCTCCCGGTCGCGGTCCTCGATCCGGGCGATCAGGGCCTCGGTGAGCTCCAGGGAACGGGTCCGGCGCGCCGCCAGGGCGTCGACGAGTTCGCCTGCCGTGGCGTCCATCAGTTCATGTGTCCGGGTTCCGGTCATGACGGCGTTCCTCCCGGGCGGACCGTGCCTGAGGGGTCGGGGCCGTGTCCAGCCGGAAGCCGACGACCGGTCAGACGGCGGCGCGGTGGCCAGAGTCCACCGACCAGATCTTCTCGATGTTGTAAAAGGCTCGGACTTCGGGCCGGAAGATGTGGACAATGACGTCGCCGGCGTCGATCAGCACCCAGTCGCAATGGGGAAGGCCCTCGACCCGGGCGCGGCCGTAGCCGTGGTCCTTCAGGCTGCGGAGCAGGTGGTCGGCGATGGCGCCGACATGCCGGTGTGAACGCCCGGAGGCGACCACCAGGCCGTCAGCCATGGCGGTCTTGCCCTTGAGGTCGATGAAGACGACGTCCTGGGCCTGGTCGTCATCCAGGCGGTTCAGGATAAGCGCCTCCAGCGCGGAAACGCCTTGCGGGAGGGCGGCTCCGGCGGCCGGGGCCGGGGCGGGTTGCGCAGTCTGCGCAGGGTCGGGGCTCAGCGGAACAACTCCTGTTCGGTCACGCCAAAAAGAAGTCTTAGCACAGGTGAAGGCTCCGGTCAGCCTTGACGTGTCAGCTCCGGCGCATCCCGCCCGCCCGCATCCGCTCGCGAAGGGCGGTGGACGACTGGAAGTTCAGCGGCCCAAAGAGGAAGACCCAGGCGGGCGCTGGATGGTCGGTCAGGCTCTTGGCCCGGGTAAAGGGGATCCGGGCCGCGGCGAAGCGCCGGGCGGCTGGCGAGGACCGGCTCTTGAGCGAGATCCAGGGGCGTGAGACCACGGCCACGGGAAGGGCCCGCATGATCTGGGTCCAGCCCCGCCAGCGATGGAATCCCGCCAGGCTGTCCGCCCCCATGATCCAGACGAAGCGGACTCCGGGGAACCGGGCCTTGAGGGCCAGGACGGTGTCGAGGGTGTAGCGGGTGCCCAGCCGGGTCTCCACATCGGAGACGATCATGCCCCGGTCGCGGGCGAAGGCGCGTACCCCCGCAAGGCGTGCGTCGAGGGGCTGGGTTTCGGCGCTGGACTTGAGGGGGTTCTGGGGTGCGACCAGCCAGATCACCCGGTCCAAGCCAAGCCTCTGGCGGGCTGTTTCGGCCACATGGGCGTGCCCCTGATGCGCCGGATTGAAGCTACCGCCATAGAGCCCGACCTTCATACCCCGGGACAGGGCGAAGCCCGGCCTCAGGGCGCCGGGCCGGCCCCCCGCAGCGCGTCGCCGGACCTGTCCCGCCCCCCACATGACGGTCAGGGCCGAGAGCGGTCGAGACCGGCGTCGACCTGCCGCATCCGGGTGCGGACGGTGAAGACGCCGTTGCCGGCCAGCACGCCGCCCCGGGCGAAGAGGCGTCCGCCCTCCCAGTTCGACAAGCCGAGCTCCGGCCGATTGAGGGCGTACTGGCCATCGACCCATCGGGTGAAGCCGTCGCCGGTGAAGGGCGCCTCCACGCCGGCCTCGAACCGGGCGAGGGCGGCAGGGTCCTGGGTAATGAGAGTGGCGACCAGCCGGGGGGCATGGCGGTTGAAGAGGGCGATGGCGGCGTCGAGGTCCTCGACCACGGCCAGGCTGACCTCGGGGGTCTCTTCCCACTCCCACTCAAGGGCAAGGTCGGCCTCGGGGATCAGGTCGGCCCGGGGCTCGACGGCGAGGCCTTCGGCCCGGACCACCTCGGCGGTGGCGTCCAGCCAGCCGGACGACGGCAGGAAGGCTCCGGCGCCGTCCACGACGTGCAGCCGGCAGCCACGACGACGGCGACCCGCCGCCTCGAGGGCCTGCAGGAAGACCGGGACCAACTCGGCGGCGCGCGACTTCAGGATGACGCAGACATTGAGGGTGTTGCACACCTTCCGGTCGAGGGAGTGGAAGACCACCTCGCCGAAGCGTCCGGCGTCAGCGGCGTCATCGGCGACCATCCAGGCCCCGCCCGTCCCGTGCAGGCTGACCGGCGTCCCGGACTGGCGCGCAATGGCGCCGAGCTGGGCGACGGCGGGCCCGGATCCGCGGGCGACGGCGAGGGCCAGGCGCCGGTCGGCGAACAGGGCCCAGCCCGCTGAACGCTCGGCGGAATCTACGAGGCTCATGGCGCCCTGCGGCAGGCCCGCCTCGGCCAGGGCGGGGACCACGGCCTCGGCCATCAGGACCCGGGCGCAGCCCAGGGCGTCGGAGCCGATCCGGAAGACCACGGTGTTGCCAGTCCGGAGCACGCCGGCGGCGTCGGCGAAGACATTGGGACGGCCCTCGAAGACAAAGCCCACGGCGCCGAGGGGCGCGCTGACCTGCTCTACGCTCCAGCCTTCGTGGGCGATGCGCTCCAGGACCTGGCCTCGGCCAGCCGGGCTGTCGCGCCAGGATCTCAGGCCGGCGGCCATGTCCCGCCGCATGGCGTCGGAGGCGATGAGGCGCGTGGTCGAGCGTCCCCGGGCTTGGGCGGCCGCGACATCCGCCGCATTGGCCGCAGCAAAGCGGCTCCAGAGCTGGTCGTCCTCGATGCGCCGGGCAAACCCGTCGAAGAAGGCGGAGATCGCGGCGTCGGACACCCCGGACAGGGCGGAAAAGCCGGCCTGGGCGGCGGCGGTCGCGCGGTCCACTTCGGCCGCCACGGCGGCGGGAACGTGCAGGAGGTCGCCGGTTTCCTGGACCACCACCAGGCGGTCCCCGGCCTGAAAGGCCGCCGCCAGCTCCGGAGAGACGAAGGTCAGGCGGTCGCCGCCAAAGGGCACCGCCATGCCGGCCGGAAGCGCCTCGAGGGGCGCAATCCTGTCTCCGTGCTCCGACATCGCCTCCCCGCTGGCTCCGGACCCTTAGGCTCAGACTGAGCCTTACTAGACCAATCGGTGGGCGGCGCCACGGCGGAAAATCCGCCGGGTCCGCCCCGCCTGGATCAGGCGCGGATCATCGGCAGCCGGAATGTGGCCTTACCCGTCGCGGCCAGGACGGCGTTCGCCACGGCCGGACCAATGACCGGGGTCCCGGGCTCGCCCACGCCCGACGGCGGGTTGGTGGAGGGCAGGATATGGGTCTCGACCGTCGGCGCCTCGGAGTTGCGCAGGACGGGATAGGTGTCGAAGTTCTGGCGCTCGACGGCTCCGGCCTTGACGACCATCTCGTCGTGCAATGTGGCGGACAGGCCGTAACAGGTCCCGCCTTCAACCTGGGCGGCGATCTGGTCGGGCGAGATCGCTGTCCCGCAGTCAATGGCGCTGACCACCCGGCCGACCTTGGGGACGCCGTCCACGATCCGGACCTCGGCGATCTGGGCGACCACCGAACCAAAGCTCTCGTGGACCGCAACGCCCCGGGTGACGCCCGCCGGCGCCGGCTTGTCCCAGCCGGCCTTCTCGGCCGCCAGCTTGAGGACGGCGATGTGCCGGCTGGCGCCGGCCTTCTCGAACAGGGCCAGGCGATAGGCCACCGGGTCCTTGCCGGCCTTGCGGGCCAGCTGGTCGATGGTGTGCTCCATGACGAAGGCGGTGTGGGTCGATCCCACCGCCCGCCACCAGAGTACGGGGATCCCCAGCTCCGGCATCAGGACCTGCCCGTCCACGGCGGGGGTCGCCTTGAGGTAGGGCGAGCCCATCGCCCCTTCCACGGTGCTGGAATCGATCCCCTTGGGCGCCATGGGTGAGCCCTTCATCAGGGATTGGGTGACCACGCGGTGGGTCCAGGCGGCCGGGAAGCCGTCCTTGTCGAGGCGGACCTTGAGGCGGTGATGAGTCAGAGGGCGGAAGTAGCCCGCCATCATGTCGTCCTCGCGGGTCCAGACCAGTTTCACGGGCGTGCCCTTGCCGACCTTCTTGGCGATGTGGACGCACTCGGCGACGAAGTCGGACTGGAAGTTGGCCCGACGCCCGAAGGAGCCGCCGGCGAACAGGTTCTCGATCTGGACCGAGCCGGGCAGCGTCATGGCGATCCGGGCGGTGTTGAGCTGGTCCATGGTGGGGGACTGGGACGCCACGGTCAGCCTGGTCCCACCCTGGCCGCCCACCTGGGCCACGCAGTTCATGGGCTCCATGGTCGCATGGGCCAGGAAGGGGAAGTCGTAGGTCGCCTCGAAGACCTCGCCCTCGCCACCCGCCGCGGCGTCACCGCGGGTCTCGAAGGTCTCCCACTTCAGCTTGTCCGGCAGGGCGCCCTTGCCCGCCGCCCATTCGGCGTACTTCGCCTCGATCTCGGCGGAGCCCAGGGGCTCGGCCTTGGACTCGTCCCAGGTCACCTTCAGGGCGTTGCGGCCCTGGAGGGCCGCCCAGGTGGACCTGGCCACCACGGCGACGCCGGTGGGGATCTCGATGACATCCACGACCCCGGCGACCTTGCGCGCCTCCGCGTCGTCGAAACCGCTGACCTTGGCGCCGAACCGCGGGGCGTGGGCGACGACGGCCGTGAGCAGGCCCTCCATCTTCACGTCCTGGGTGTAGCGCGCCTCGCCGGTGCTCTTGGCCCTGGAGTCCTTGCGACGGACCCGGTCGGTGCCGATCAGGGTGAAATCCGCATGCGACTTCAGCTTAGGCTCTTCTGGAGGGGCGATCTCCGAGGCCGCCTCAAGGAGCTCTCCGAAGCCGGCGGACTTTCCCGAGGCCGTATGGCTGACGACTCCGTCCTTCACGGTGATCTCGGCCTCAGGGACCTTCCAGGCCGCTGCGGCGGCGCCTGTGAACATGGCCCTGGCGGCGGCGCCGGCCTTGCGCAGCTGCATCCAGCTGTTGGGGATGGCGGTGGAGCCCCCCGTGCCCTGCACGCCTATCAGGGTGTTGGCGTAGAGCTTGGCGTTGGCGGGCGCCTGTTCGACGCTGACCCGGCTCCAGTCGGCGTCCAGTTCCTCTGCGACGATGGCCGCCAGGCCCGCATGTGTGCCCTGCCCGAATTCGATGTGCTTGTTGAAGACGGTCACCGCCCCGTCGGCGGCGATCCGGATAAACGGACCGAAGGCGCCGACCTCGGTCTTGGCCCCTACGGACAGGAGGTCCGCGGGCCCGCACCCCACGAGGAGGGCGCCGGAGACGAGGGCGGTTCCGACCACCAGTTCCCGGCGAGTGGCCCCGGTTCGGGCGGCGTCCTGGTCGACATGGGCGTTCATGGAGGAGCTCCTAGGGGGCAGGACTTCAGGCGCGCGACTGGGCGGCGGCTTCGCGGATGGCGGCGCGGATGCGCTGGTAGGCGCCGCAGCGGCAGATGTTTCCATCCATGGCGGCGTCGATATCGGCGTCAGTGGGATTGGCGTTGCCGGCCAGCAGGGCGACCGCGCTCATGATCTGGCCGGACTGGCAGTACCCGCACTGGGGCACGTCCAGCCGCATCCAGGCCTCCTGGACGGGGTGGGTCCCGCCGAGGCCCTCGATGGTGGTGATCTTGATCCCGGCCAGGGCGCTGACCGGCAGGGAGCAGGAACGGACGGGCGCGCCGTCGGCGAGAACGGTACAGGCGCCGCATTGCCCGACCCCGCAGCCATACTTGGACCCGGTCAGGCCAGCCTCGTCTCGCAGGACCCAAAGAAGGGGGGTGTCGGGCGCCGCCTCGACCTGGACCCTACGACCGTTGATCTCCAGGCTTGTGGCCATTTTGGACCCTCCGAAGGACTACGCAGAAGGCTGATCTTAACAGCGCTCAGCCGGCCCTGTATAGTATGGCTCCCGAGCCCGGAGCCCTTCATGCCGACACGCCAAGTTGTTTCCGCCCTGATCCTGTTCGCCGCCGTGCTGGCGGGCGCCCTCGGGTCCGCCGGCCCTGCAGCGGCGGCCGACGGGGCGAAGGTCTTCAACCTTCAGTGCCGGACCTGCCATGCGGTGAAGAGCTCCGTCGCCGGGCCCTCGGTCCATGGTGTCGCTGGCCGAAAGATCGCCGGGCTCCCGGACTTCGCCTATTCTGCAGCCCTCAAGGCCAAGTCGGGGGTTTGGACGGACGCCGCCCTGGACGCCTATCTCGCCGCTCCCAGCAAGTTCGCCCCCGGCGGGCGCATGATCACCGCCCTGGCCTCCCGGGCCGACCGCGCAGCGGTGATCGCCTACATGAAGACGCTGAAGTAGGACGGGTCGGGCAGGGACTTGGACGTCTTTCCCGCCTTCTACCCGCTCGCCGGACGCCGGGTCGGCCTTGCTGGCGAGGGCGAGGGGCTACAGGCCCGTCGCCGTCTCCTCAGCGGAAGCCCGGCTGAGCTTGTGATCCTAGATGCGGCGGCGGCGGTCTCTCCCGACGCCTGGGCCGGCATGGCCCTGGGCTTCATCGCCCACCCTGACGAGGCCTTCAGCCGACAGGCCGCGGACGCCGCGCGCCGGGCCGGCGCCCCTGTCAATGTCATGGACCGCCCCGCCCTTTGTGACTTCACCGTCCCGGCCCTGATCGACCGGGGCGCCCTGGTGGCGGCCTTCGGAACCGGCGGGGCCTCCCCGTTGATCGCCGCCCGCCTCCGGGCCGAGATGGAGTCCCGGGTCCCGGAAGGCCTGGGCCGGCTGGCGCGCTTCCTGGAGGACAACAAGGCCGCCCTCCGGGGACGTTATCCGGACCCCGGAGAGCGCAGGGTCTTCCTGTCCGGCTTGCTGGAGGGTCCGGTGGCGGTTGCGGTCCTCGAGGGGCGCCCGGACGCCGACGTCCAGGCCCTTCTGGCCGAGGCGCTCTCCGACGCGGCGCGGCCCAGGGGGCGGCTCTTCACCGCGCCCAGCGAGACGCCGCCGGACCTCCTGTCCCTCAGGGCCCTGAGGGTCCTGTCGGCGACCGACGTCCTGGTGATCCGTCCCGGCGAGGCGGAAGGCGTCGCGAACATGGCGCGCCGGGAGGCGCGACGCCTGTCGCCGGAGGCGGCCGATCCGGACGAGATCGCCGCCCTCCTCGCAGAAGGCCGCACAGTTGTCCTTCTGACCGATCCCGCTCCCTGGCGCGCCGCGGGCCTGGAGCCGGAAGACCTTCCGGTCGCTCCGGGGTTTGTTGCAGGTCAGTGATTGAGAGACCGCCCTCGGGTTTCCGGCAGGAAGAGGAGGCAGGTCACGACGGACAGGAGTGCAGAGGCGAAGGGACGCCAGAGGCCCTGACCACAGTCCGGAGGGGCGGCCACCCCCGCTTGTCCAGGGTCACCGCCCTGGAAGTCGAGGTGTAGACATCGCCGAACCCAACCGGATCAGAACGCGTTTTCGCCAGTGATCGCACGACCCAGGATCAAGGCGTGCACATCATGCGCCCCTTCATAGGTGTTGACCGTCTCGAGGTTCGAGGCGTGGCGCATCACGTGATACTCGCCGCTGATGCCGTTGCCGCCGTGGATGTCGCGGGCCTCGCGCGCGATGGCCAAGGCCTTGCCGCAATTGTTGCGCTTCATCAGGCTGATGGCTTCAGGCACCCAGGCGCCCTGGTCGATCAGCCGGCCGAGGGCGAGGGCGCCTTCAAGGCCGAGGGCGATCTCGGTCTGCATGTCGGCCAGCTTTTTCTGGATCAGCTGGCGGGCGGCCAGCGGCTTGCCGAACACCTTGCGGCTGGAGACGTAGTCGCGGCTGGCGTGCAGGCAGAAGTCAGCCGCACCCATGGCGCCCCAGGCGATGCCGTACCGGGCCTTGTTGAGGCAGGAAAAGGGCCCGCGCAGGCCGGCGACGCCGGGTAGCATCTGGCCCTCAGGGACGAAGACGTCGGAGAGCGCGATCTCGCCGGTGATGGAGGCGCGGAGGGACAGTTTGTTCTTGATCTGTGGCGTCGAGAAGCCCTCGGATCCGCGATCCACCAGGAAGCCGCGGATAGCGCCGTCCAGCTTGGCCCAGACCAGGGCGACGTCGGCGATCGGCGCGTTGGTGATCCACATCTTCGCGCCGTTCAGGATGAAGCCGCCCTTGGTCGGCGTCGCAGTGGTGCGCATGGAGGCCGGGTCGGAGCCACCGTCGGACTCCGTCAGGCCGAAGCAGCCGATGATCTCGCCCCTGGCCATACCGGGCAGGTAGCGCTGGCGCTGCGCCTCTGAGCCAAAGGCGTGGATCGGATACATGACCAGAGAGGACTGGACGCTCATGGCCGAGCGGTAGCCGGAGTCGATGGCCTCGATCTCCCGGGCGATCAGGCCGTAGGCGACATGATTGACGCCGGCGCAGCCGTAGGCTTCCGGAAGGGTCGGGCCTAGGAAACCCATGGCGCCCATCTCAGTCATGATTTCGCGGTCGAAGCGCTCTTCGGCATAGGCCGAGACGACGCGGGGCAGCAGCTTCTCCCGAGCGTAGGTGCGAGCCGACTCCCACACCATGCGTTCGTCCTCAGAGAGCCGGGAGGCAAGGTCCAGCGGATCTTCCCAGCTGAAGGTCTTGGCGTCGGCGCCGGCGTCGAGGGCCATGTCGGTCTCCTGCACTCGTATGGACGCCTTATGCGACGGATCGCGGTGCGGGTGTAGGCCTCTTTTTCGTACCTAGCCGCCGCGGGCGACGAAGCCTCCGTTCAGGAAACCCGCCTTTGCCTTGCCATAGAGGAAGGGCCCGCCGTCCTCGGCCTCGACCCTCCCGCCGGCGGCGGCGAGGATGGCATGCCCGGCGGCGATATCCCACTCCATGGTCGGCCCGTGACGCGGGTAGATGTCTGCGGCGCCCTCGGCGAGCCGACAGAACTTGATGGAGGAGTCCATGGCGTCGGTCCCGTGGAAGCCGTAACGGTCGGCCAGGGCCTGCAGGGTCTGCGGCTTCATGGTGTGGCTGACCAGGGCGATGGCGGCGCCCTCGGGCCAGACCCGGACCCTCACCGAGGCGGCGGCGCCGCCATTGATGCGCTTGAGGACGCCCTGGCCTGTGGTGAACCAGGTCTCGCCTGTGGCGGGCGCCGAGATCGCCCCCGCGACGGGGACGCCGTCGACGATAAGCCCGATATTGACGGTGAAGTTGGGGTCGCCCCGGACAAAGGCCTTGGTCCCGTCGATGGGATCCACCAGCAGGAAGGCCCGGCCGATCCGGCCGGGCGCCCCGAACTCGCTGGCGTGTTCCTCGGAGACCACGGGCACCTCCGGGGCCAGCCGGGCGAGGCCGGCGAGGATCAGGGTCTCGGCCCGCCGGTCCGCCTCCGTGACGGGGCTATCGTCCGACTTGCGGTCCACGACCAGGCCGCTCTTCCAGAGGGGGCGCACAAGATCCGCCGCCTCTTCGCAGAGGTCGGCAAGTGCGGCTCCGAAGCGGGCGTCGAGGGTCGTCATGCGGAATCGATCCTGTGCGGCGAAGTTTGTCCTAGATGCGCCGGGCGGTTTCCCAAAGCGGCAAATCAGGCCAAATTCGCTCTCACTATGTTTGGTCCCTCCGCCTCACTTCCGGAAGACTCGCGTCGCGACGTTCCTTCCACCCGGCCTTCGGAGGTGGCTGCCTTTCTCGCTGCGCGGATGTGCCACGACTTCATCAGCCCCGTGAGCGCCATGGTCAGCGGCCTCGATCTGCTGGACGACCCGTCGGCCCAGGACATGCGAGAGGAGGCTATGGGTCTGATCGGCGCCTCGGCCCGAAAGCTCGCGGACCTGCTCGGCTTCTGCCGGGTCGCCTTCGGCGCCTCGGCATCGGCGGAGGTGTTCGACTCCCGGGAGCTGGGTCGCCTGACCGAGGGCCTCTTTCGCCACATCCGGGCCGATCTGGACTGGCAGGTGGCGGCGCCCGCCCTGGCCAAGCCGGCGGCCAGGGCGCTGCTGAACCTGTCACAGCTTGCGGGCGCGGCTCTGCCTACCGGTGGCTCAGCGCGAATCGAGGCCGAGGAGCGCGAGGGCTTCATCCTGATCCGGGCTCGCGCGGACGGTCCCCGCGCCCGACTTCGCGCCGAGGTCTCTGACGGCCTCCTGGGCCTGCCCATGGGGGAAGGCCTCCACGGTCATTGGGTCCAGGCCTACTATGTCTATCTGTTCGTGACGGACGCGGGCGGAACGGTCCGTGCAGACTCCACGGGATCGGCGATCGACTTTCTGGCAGCCCTGCCCGCTTGAAGCGGGCCTGCCGGAGCGGGGATAGCCCATCCCTCCCCTGAACCTGGAACTCCCTGCCCGAGGGGGCGCCACCTGAGGCTGCAGGTCAGAGCGGCCGGCGCAGCCCGAGGACAACGCTCACCAGTCCGGAGACGATCCGGGGATTGCGAAGGGCGCTGAGGCCGATGGCGGTGGCCGCCGCCGCGCCGAACAGCGCCAGGAAGGGTCGCCGGCGCGCCAGCTCGAGGAGGTCCGCACCGAAGTCTCCCCCCTCGGAGGCCGCCGCCGGGCGCGGACGCCGGGTCGCGATCAAGAGGAGGGCCAGTCCCGCCGCCGCCAGGATCAGGAGGCAGGCGACCGCCACAGAGGCTGCGGCGCCCGCGGCGCCCAGGGTGGGCTCAAGGGCGGCGTACAAAGCCAGGGACAGGGCCACAACGAAGACACCCGAGGCGGCGGCCAAGGCCGCCGTCCCGCAGACCGCCAGGATCAGGCGGCCAAGTCTCAACGGTGGCGTCCGCCGGCCAGGATCAGGCCTATGAGCACGCCGATGCCGAGGGCCAGGCCGGTGGCGGCCAGCGGGCGCTCGCGGACCTGGCCAACGACGTAGCGCTGGGCGTCCTCTATCTGGTCCGCGGCCTCGGCGGCGTAGGCCTTTCCATGAGTACGGATCTGCTGGACGCCTTCGGCGACGGCCTTCTCGATCCGGTGGGCGGCGTCGGCCAACTTGCGTTCGGCCTGCTCGACGGCGTCCTCAGCGATATCGACGGTGGACTTGGCGGCCGATCGGGCGGCCCGGACGGCCTTGTCCGCAGGGGTGGCGGTCATGGGAGCTCTCCTTTGGGCCTCGGGCCCTTGCGTGTGAAGGGGTTCCTATCCCCTCCAACTTGCCGATCAAATGGCTCCTTCCCTCACGACATGCAAGGCTGGGAGAATCCCTAGGGAGGCGCTCCTGCGTCTCAAGCCGACGGACCGGACGTGCCCTCCAACAAGAACTCGATCATGGCCGGGACGGCGGTCCGGTCCTGGAGCATGAACATGTGCCCGCCCTCGAAGAACCGGAGCACCGAGCCTCGCAATGCGAGGGCCAGATTCAGCTGGCTCTGGGCCGGGGCGATGGCGTCGAAACGACCGGCGGCGATCATCACCGGGATGCGGACCCCCGGAAGGGCCTCCCAGACATCGTGCCCGGCGCGGGCCTCGATCTGGCGGCGGGCGCCCATCTCCCGTCCGGGCTCGCCCGCAAAGGGATCGGCGGCCGATTGGGCGATGGCCTCGGCAAAGCGTTCGGGATGGGCCGTCGCCCAGGCCTCGTCCAGCCGGGTGTCGTTGATGGGCAGGAGGCGCCGGGCCCGGGCTTCGCCCTTCAGGTGGCCGATCTCATGGAACGGGAAGGAGGCCCCCCCGGCGCCGCCAGGCGAGGTGCAGGCCAGCACCAGGCGGCGGACGCGCTGCGGATGCCTGACAATAAGGTTCTGGGCGACCATGCCGCCGAACGACACCCCGATGACGAGGGCGTCCTCCCAGCCCAGGGCGTCCATCAGGCCGGCGGCGTCATCCGCATAGTCGGCCATGGCGTAGGGGCGGTCTGGCTTTTCGGTCTGGCCCAGGCCGCGCTGGTCGTAGGCGACGAGGTCGAAGGTCCGGGCGAAGGGGCCGTCCAGCATGTTCGGACGGACCCGCAGGTCTCCCCCCGTGCCCGAGATGAACAAGAGGCGCGGACCCTGCCCTGTCCGCTCGTAGTGGATGTCGAGGCCGTTGGCGGTGACGCGGGGCATGGATCAGTCCCTGTGGATGGGGTCTATCCAGCGGACCTCGCGCGGCGGCTCGACCGGTTCGATGTCCAGGTTGACCACCACGGCCTCACCGTCGCTTCGGACCAGGACGCACTCGAGCGTCTCTTCGCTGGAGGCGTTGATCTCCTGGTGCGGCACGAAGGGCGGGACATAAATGAAGTCTCCCGGCCCCGCCTCGGCCGTGAACTCCAATCGCTCGCCCCAGCGCATCCGCGCCCGGCCCCGGACCACGTAGATGACGCTCTCCAGAGGGCCGTGGTGGTGGGCCCCCGTTCCCGCCCCGGCATGGATGTGGACCGTCCCCGCCCAGAGCTTGCGGGCTCCGACCCTGGCGAAGTCGATGGCCGCGGCGCGGTTCATGCCCGGGGTCTGGGGCGTATCAGTGTCCAGCGCGTCACCCCGCACCACACGGACGCCCGTGGCCTCCCATCCGTCCGGCGGGGTTCCCTCTTCCGACATCTTCACCTCCCGCTGGTTTCCTGTAGTGTAACACGCAGCGCAAGAAGCGCCCTGACCGCAAGCCCGTTCCGGCCCCGCCGCCGCCGGTGAAGGAAGCCCGCCATGTGGCCAAAGTTCGAGCAGCCGGACGCCGCCGGCCCCGAGATTGAGAGCCTTTCGCACCCCTGGAGTGTCGAGAGCCGGGACCCCGGCCATTCCGCCATGTGCGGCTGCGGCGCCTGCGCCCTGCGCGGCGGAGAGGGCGAGACCGGTCCCGTCTACGCCTACCTGAACCTCGGCGACCGGGGCGGGACGGCCTTCAATGGCAAGACAAGTTTCACCCTCGACCAGGCGGTCAACCGGCTGACGAGCGGGGAGGGCGGCTGGGGCGTGCTGGGCCAGCCCTTCGTCGCCACCTACGCCTTCCGGTCCACTGAGCCCGCCAACACGCCCAGCGAGACGAGTGGATTTACCCGCTTCAACGCCGCACAGATCCGCCAGACGGAACTGGCCCTGCAGGCCTGGGCCGACGTCGCCCGGATCAGCTTTGTTCGGGAGGGTTTTGGCGAGACCGGCGAGGCGGCCTATTCCGACCGGGCGATAATGCTGTTCGCCAACTTTTCCAGCGGCCCGGAAGGCGGGGCGGCCTTCGCCTACTATCCCGGCTCCACAAATTTCGCCTCCAGCGCCGGCGACGTCTGGATCGCCGCCACGGAGAGCTACAACCTCCAGCCCCTGGCGTCGAACTACGGCGGGATGGTCCTCGTGCACGAAATCGGCCACGCCATCGGACTGGGCCACCCTTCCACCTATCCCGGCACCGGGTCCGCCAGCTATGGGGCGGACGCCAGCTATTTCGAGGACAGCCGCCAGTACACCGTGATGAGCTACTTCGGGGGCTTCAACACCGGGGCCAGCCTGCCGGGCTTCTCAGCCGTGCCCCTGCTGGACGACATTGCGGCCGTACAGTTCATGTACGGGGCGAATATGACCACCCGGACTGGTGATACGGTTTACGGGTTCAACTCCAACGCCGGCCGGCCCTGGTTCGAGGCGGTGAGCAGCGCCTCCATCATGCAGTGGGCGGTCTGGGACGCGGGGGGCCGGGACACCTTCAACTTCTCCGGCTATTCGAGCAATCAGGTCATCGACCTCCGACCCGGCTTCTTCTCCGACGTGGGGGGATTTCGCGGCAATGTCGCCATCGCCCGTGGCGTGGATATCGAGGACGCCATCGGCGGCGCGGGCGCCGACCTGATGACCGGGAACAACCTCGACAACCGCCTGACAGCGGGTGGGGGCTCGGATACCGTCTTCGGCGGCGATGGCGCAGATACGATTCTCGAGGCCTCGGGCGCGAACTACCTGCGCGGCGACGCCGGGAACGACTCGGTCTCCGGCGGGACGGGCTTCGACGACATCAACGGCAATATGGGCAATGACACCCTGCGCGGGAACGACGGCGAGGACTGGGTGGTCGGGGGCAGGGACAACGACCTGCTGTTTGGCGACGCCGCCTTTGACATCGTTTACGGCAACATGGGCAATGACACCGTCGACGGCGGCGCCGGGAACGACTGGGTCCGGGGCGGGCAGGGCGACGATTCCGTCCAGGCCGGCTCCGGCGATGACTGGGTTTGGGGCGACCGCGGAAGCGACACCCTGTCCGGCGGGGCGGGCGCCGACCTGTTCTACAGCTTCGCAGGCGCCGGCATCGACCGGATCATTGACTTCAGCGTCGCCGAGGGCGACCGGCTGAAACTGGAGGGAAGTCCCTCGCGGACCATCGCCCAGGTGGGCGCGGACGTCATCGTCGACATGGGCAATGGAGATCAGGTCATCCTGGTAAGCGTCACCCTGGCCAGCCTGGGGAGCGGCTGGATTCTCTAGATCCTGTTCCGAGGATTGGGAGCCGGCTATCGAATCTAAGCCTGATCTCACATATTGAAATGAGAACCTGTTTTGTCCTTTCAGGCGTTCCGTCTGAGAGGAAAGGGCGCGAGGGATTAATGGACCGGCAGGAGCCGGGTTCAGCCTCGCGGCGGGTCTCCCAGGTCCTCGGGCCGGTCGACGTCGAAGAGGACGCCGGGGTCCTGGCTCTCCACCCGCGCCAGCCGGTCGCCCAGGATGGCGAGGACCTCCCGGGCGCCAGCATCCCCGGCGGCCCCGGCGAGGTCGGGAAGGAGAGCGGCGGAGAAGAGGACCGGATGACCCCGGCGTCCCTTGTAGGCCGGGGCGGCGGCTGGGGCCCCGGCCTCCAAGGCGGTGATGAGGGACGCAAAGATCTCCTCCGGTATGTCCGGCATGTCGCCGAGGAAGACGAAGACCCCCCTCAGCCCCGTCGGCAGGACGGCGACCCCAGCCCGCAGGGAGGCGCCCATGCCCTCGGCGTGGTCTGCGGCGTGCACGAGGCGCAGCCGCCCGGCGCCGCCCCTGTCTTCGGCCGCCGCCCGGCAGGCGTCCCCGACAGTTCCCGGGTCCGTTCCTGTGACAACGATGACCGGGTCAGAGGGCGTCGACAGGGCCGCCCGGACCGCGCCGGCGACCAGGGGCGCACCGCGCCAGGGGGCCAGCAGCTTGCCGCCGCCGAAGCGGCGTCCCGCCCCCGCCGCCAGCAGGATGGCTGCATAACCCGACCCGAGCCCGACCGCCGCCCCTGTCATGTTCCGTCGTCCCCGCATATGTTGATCCGGCATGACGCCGCTCGACACCGCGCCCGCTGTCCAGTCCCGCCCCCGCCTCGTGGACGGGTTCGGCCGCGCCGTGACCTATCTTCGGGTCTCGGTGACGGACCGATGCGACCTGCGCTGCGTCTATTGCATGGCCGAGCATATGACCTTTCTGCCCAAGGCGCAGGTGCTGACTCTCGAGGAGCTTGAGCGCCTGGCATCGGCCTTCATCGACCTGGGCGTTCGGAAGATCCGCATCACCGGCGGCGAACCCCTGGTGCGCAAGGGGGTGATGGATCTGTTCGGCGCCCTGTCGCCGCGGCTGGCCGCCGGCGACCTGGACGAGGTGACCCTGACGACGAACGGCACCCGGCTGGAGACCTTCGCCGCCGACCTTGCGGCCTCCGGCGTGCGGCGGGTCAATGTCTCGCTGGACAGCCTCAACCCCGAGACCTTCCGCCGGCTCACCCGGGGCGGCGACCTGGCCCAGGTCCTGCGTGGGCTCGAGGCTGCCCGGGCCGCGGGCCTCGCCGTCAAGATCAACGCCGTCGCCCTGCGGGACGACAACGCCGACGAGCTTCCCGACCTGATCGCCTGGGCCCACGGCCAGGGCTTCGACGCCACCCTGATCGAGGCCATGCCCATGGGCGAGATCGACGTGGACCGGAGCGACCAGTTCCTGTCGCTGCGGGAGGTCCGGGCCCAGCTGGAAAGCTTCTGGACCCTGACCGACCTCGACCTGACCACCGGCGGCCCAGCCCGTTATGTCCGGGTGGCCGAGACCGGCGGACGGCTGGGCTTCATCACCCCCCTCAGCCACAACTTCTGCGAGCTCTGCAACCGGGTGCGCCTGACCTGCACGGGGACCCTGCACACCTGCCTTGGACGCGAGGACGCGAGCGACCTGCGGGCGGTGATCCGCAGCGGCGCGCCGGATAGCGAGCTCCGCGAGGCGATCCTGCGGGCCATCGACGCCAAGCCCGAGGGCCACGATTTCCGGATCGATCGCAACGCTCCGCCCTCCGTGCAGCGGCACATGTCCACGACGGGGGGCTGACGGTGGCGCGGGTGCTCCTGTTCGGGCGGCTCGCCGACGTCGCCGGCTGGCGGGAGCGGGACATCCCGGCCCGGACCCTGGGCGAACTGAGGGGTTGGATCGCGACGGAGGATCCCGCCCTCTTCGAAGCCCTCCAGGCGCCGGCGGTGCGCACGGCGGTCGACCAGTCCCTGGTGAGCCTGGACGTGGATCTCAGACCCGACTCCGAGGTCGCCTTCCTGCCGCCCATGAGCGGAGGTTGAGGGGTGATCCGGCTGGTCAGCCAACCCTTTGACCCCGGTGAAGCCCTGGCCGGATTCTGCCGTGGCCGGAGCGAGACGGGGGCCATCGCCAGCTTCACGGGACTGGCCCGGGCCGAGGCGGGTCAAACCACCCTCCTGGAGCTGGAAGCCTATCCGGTATTTACGGAGCGCGAGATCGGCCGGCATGAGGCCGCCGCGGTGGCGCGCTTCGGCTTGCAGGATGTCCTGATCCTCCATCGCACCGGCCCGATCCCGCCGGGCGAGGCCATCGTCTTCGTCGCGACGGCCGCGGCGCACCGCCGCGCCGCCTTCGAGGCCTGCGACTTCCTCATGGACTACTTGAAGTCCCGGGCGCCCTTCTGGAAGAAGGAGACGGGCCCGGACGGCGCGCGGTGGATCGAACCGACGGACCGTGACCGAGACGACCTGGCGCGATGGGAGACCTCATGACCTCACCGACCCCGATCACCCTGACCCCCGGAGGCCGGATCGACCCGGCCCGGCCCTTCGTCCCCGTGCGCATCGCCGTCCTCACGATTTCGGATACCCGGGATGAGGAAAGCGACACCTCCGGCCATGTCCTGGCAGACCGGGTCACGGGGGCCGGCCATGTCCTGGCCGACAAGGCCATCGTCCGCGACGATGTCGACGAGATCCGCGCCCGGATCCTGGCCTGGGTCGACTCCGGCGAGGTCGACGCGGTGATCAGCACTGGCGGCACCGGCATCACGGGCCGGGACGTCACCCCAGAGGCCGTGGAGCCCCTGTTCGACAAGCGCATCGACGGCTTCTCAGTGGTCTTCCATCTGGTCAGCTTCCAGTCCGTGGGCCTGTCCACCCTGCAGTCCCGCGCGACGGCCGGCATCGTCAATGGCGTCTTTGTCTTCTGCCTTCCCGGGTCGAACGGGGCGGTGAAGGACGGCTGGGACAAGGTCATCCAGGCCCAGCTCGACAGCCGCCATGGCCCCTGCAACATGGTCGAGCTCATGCCGCGGCTCCTGGAAAAGTGAGTGGCCTGACCCACATTGACGCCGAGGGCCGGGCCCGGATGGTGGACGTCTCCGACAAGCCGGAGACGGCCCGCGAGGCCGTCGCCGAGGGCTATGTCCGCCTGGCGCCCGAGACCCTGGCCCTGGCCGTCTCCGGGCAGGGCCGCAAGGGCGACGTCCGCGCTGTCGCCGAGATCGCCGGCGTGATGGCGGCCAAGCGGACCTCGGACCTGATCCCCCTCTGCCATCCCCTGGATATCTCTAAGGCCGAGGTGGCCGTCGACGTCGACCAGGGCCGGCTGAAGGTGACGGCGCGGGTGCGGACCACCGGGCGCACCGGCGTGGAGATGGAGGCCCTGACGGCGGTCAGCGTGGCCTGCCTGACCCTCTATGACATGCTCAAGGCCGCTGACCGGGGGATGGTCATCGAGGACGTCCGGCTCCTGTCCAAGTCCGGCGGGCGCTCCGGCGACTGGGTCCGCGAATGAAGCTGATGACGGTCGAGGCCGCCCGGGCGGCCATGCTGGCCGCCGTCCGCCGGCTGGGTCCGGTCGAGCTTACCTTGCAGGACGCCTTGGGTCGCATGCTGGCCGAGGACATCCACGCGGTCCGCGACCAACCCCCCTTCACCAATTCCTCCATGGACGGCTGGGCGGTCCGTAGCGCGGACGGTTCCGGGTCCCGGAAGATCATCGGCGAGAGCGCCGCGGGCCATGGCTTCGAGGGGCCCCTCTGCGCCGGCGAAGCGGTGCGCATCTTCACCGGCGCGGCCCTGCCCTCAGGCGCGGACGCCGTGGTGATCCAGGAAGACGCTCGCCGGGATGGTGGGACGGTGGACGTCCCTGCCTGCGCGCCCGGCGACAATGTGCGCCAGGCCGGCCGCGACTTCCGGGCGGGCGGACGGCTGCTGGCCGAGGGCCTGAGGCTCGATCCCGGGCGCCTGTCCCTCTGCGCCTCCGCCGGGCGCGACCGGGTCGGAGTGGTCCGGCCGCCGCAGGTCAGCATTGTCTCCACCGGCGAGGAAGTCGTCGAGCCGCCGGCCATTCCCGGGCCCTGGCAGATCTTCGACTCCGGTTCCCCGGGGCTGGAGGCCATGCTGCGCACCTGGGGGGCGGAGACCCGCCGGGTGACCGGCGTGCGCGACCGTCGGGAGGCGGTTCGGGACGCCATCGCCGGGGCGGGCGGGGACCTTGTCGTCACCCTCGGCGGCGCTTCGGTCGGCGATCATGACCTGGTCCGCGCGGCCGCCGCCGACCTGGGCCTGGACCTGCGGGTCGAAAGCGTCGCCGTCCGTCCAGGCAAGCCTACCTTCTTCGGCGTCCTGGGGGATGGACGTCCCCTGCTGGGCCTGCCGGGCAATCCCGCCTCGGCCTTCGTCTGCGCCGAGCTCTTCCTGCGGCCCCTCGTCGCCGCCTTCGAGGGTCGGCCGTCCTCACCAGTCCTTCGGCCCGCACGCCTTCTGGCGCCCCTTCCGGCAAACGGCCCGCGGGAACACTGGATGCGGGCCCGGCTTGTCACCGACGGGGACGGGGAGGCCGTGGAAGCCTTCCTCGACCAGGACTCTTCCCTCGTCAGAGTGTTCTCCGAAGCCGACGCCCTCCTGCGGCGCGTGCCGGGGGCGCCCGCAGCGGCGGCCGGCGACGCCGTGGAGGTGCTGGCCCTCCTTAGGGGCTGACGGGCCGGTCTGCTGGGACCGGGCCTGGGATCAGATCCTCCAGAAAGAGGCAGGCGAGGGCGGCCCGCGAATTCACGCCGGCCTTGCGGTAGACCTGCGCCAGCTGCGCCCGCACTGTGCCTTCGGCGGAGCCCCGCAGTCCAGCGATCTCTGCCACGTCGAAGCCCTTCAGGGCGAAGACTGCCACATCCGCCTCCGCAGGGGTCAGACCCCAGTCCCGGAAACGCTCGGCGGTGACCGCCGCCAAGGCGCCGGCGGCGACGTCCAGGGCCGCCTGCCGGCGGCGTCCCTCGACCCAGAGACGCCGGACCTGCAGGGCGCCCACGGCCACCCCGGCCAGCAGGGCCAGGGCGATGACCAGTTCGGTCGCGACGTGCAGGCCGGGCTGCGCACTGCGGACATCGACCAGGGCGTCCCCGATGAAGAAGACCGCCGCCAGGGTCTGCAGGGCGACGACAAAGGAGACCGCTGTCGCCAGGCGGTCTCCTCTCGGGGCTTGCATGCTGGTCATCATCGCTCCCGGAGTTTCGACCCTCGGCCTATCATCGACGAGAGGACCTGGCGACCGCTTCTGCGGGTCTCGAACACCACGCCGCCGAGGTGAACGAAGGCCAGGAAGAGGAGCAGGTTGGCCGCCGCCTCGTGAATCTCTTCCGCCGCCTCGCCAGCCCCCCCTTGGGCCTCATGGCCCTCGTCATCGGACTCCCCTAAGCCTGCCGATGCCATCGCCTGATCCCCGCCCATCTCCGGACGGACCTGAGGCGGGAAGCCCGACATGGCGATTCCAGAGGCGATCACCACGGCGAGGGTTCCCCAGAGGGCGTAGGCCATCAGGGCGCCCAGGGGATTGTGTGAGGCGTGGACGGTCCGTCGGCTGGCCCGGATGTCGCCGATGTGCTCCAGCGCCCGGCGGGGACTGGGCGGGAAGGCCGCGAACCGCGCCTCCGGCGGCCCGATGAACCCCCACGCGAGTCGCAGCCCCAGCAGAGCGGCGATGGCGAGGCCGAGCCAGAGGTGGAGCCCGGAACCACCCTCCACGACCAGCCTGTTGGCGATGACGCCGACGGCGATCCCCCAGTGGGTTAGTCTGACAAGGGGGTCCCAGCGGCGATGTGAGTGGGCTTGGGCGGGTTCTGGATTGGTCACGGGCTGTCTCCGTCTCGCGAGCGAGGTGCGGATGGAGCGCCGGTCCGACCAGAGGGGCCACCCCCCGGGCGCTTATCCAGGCCCGGCTAAGCGCCCGCTTAGGACTTGCGGCCGCCGCCGAACCGCTCGGCCATGATCTCGCCGATCACCGAGACGGCGACCGCCCAGGGCGCCTTGCCGCCGATGTCCAGGCCGATAGGGGCGTGAACCCGCGTCAGGACCGCTTCCGGCACGCCCGCCGCGCGCAGGGGGGCCAGGCGTTCCTCCAGCCGCCGCCTGGCGCCGAGCAGGCCGACATAACCCGCCGCGGACGGCAGGGCGGCGGCCAGGGCCTCGCGGTCCAGCTCCAGGTTGTGGCTGGCGATGGCGATGGCGGTCCAGTCGTCGGTCCCGATCGTGGCCAGGGCCTCGGCGGGGGACTGGCGGCTATAGGCTAGGCCGGGAACTGGCGGCGGCGACTCGGGACCCTTGCCTCTCACTAAGGTGGTCTCGAAGCCGGACTGGGCGCCCAGGGTGGCGATCGCCAGGGCGGTGGGGTCAGAGCCGAAGACCACCAGCTTCTGGGCCGGATCGCAGTGTCGGGTGAAGGCGCCTTCCCAGGCCGTGACCTCGCCGGGCGCGGCGCATTCCCGGCGCCGCCCGTCGGTGACCCAGTCGGCCGGCCGGCGTGCGGCCCAGGCCTCGAGGAGGATTGCGAGGGCCGGGTCCGAGGCCTCGAGGCGTTCGAGCAGGATCTCGATCCGTGCGCCGCAAAGCAGGCGGATGTCCGGCCAGGGACTGCCCTCGCCATAGACCAGCCGCCGGGGCTCGCCGTCAGCGAGGCAGGCATAGGCGTGGTCTGCGATATCGGACTCCACGCACCCGCCCGAAAAATAGCCGAACACTTCGTCAGGGGTCTCGTCGTGCGAAGCGGAAAAAACCATCTGCGTTCCCACCGGCCGGGGTCCGCCCCCTTCCACCGCCACGAGGGTGGCCAGGATCGAGGTCCGCCCCTTGCGCCGGGCGGCGTCAAGGGCGGGGCGAACATCATCGACGAATCCGAAGACAGGCCAGTCGGGAAGGGAGGTTCTCATGGGGCGGATTTTAACTTCCTGTAAGCTTTTCAGAAACGGGTTCTTTAGGCATTCGGGCCAAGATGCCGCTTTACGTCATGTAAGGCGCGCCTGAAGAACTCATGTCTTCGCCGGTTTCCAAGCTTGGCCTCGGTTCGGGGCAGTTCGGCCTTGATCGGGCGCCGGTCCGCGGTCGACCGCCCCAGGTCGAGGTCCGGGACATCCTAGAGGTCGCCGCCCGATCCGGCGTCCGCCTTTTGGATATCGCTGGCCGCTCCCTCCAGGCCGAGCGAGAGATCGGCG
The DNA here is from genome assembly GCA_020402745.1 of Phenylobacterium sp. Lineage (GTDB taxonomy): Bacteria > Pseudomonadota > Alphaproteobacteria > Caulobacterales > Caulobacteraceae > Phenylobacterium. The sequence continues at coordinate 64,351 of JADBYZ010000007.1, read as the reverse complement.
CAGTCCTGCCCCGCCCGGATCGCTTCGATGTCTGCATCTCGACCATCCGGCCCGACCGGGGCCCGGATATTGTCGAGGCCGAAGTCCGGGCCAGTCTGGACCGGCTGGGAGTCGTCCAGGCCGAATGCATTCTCGTGCCCTCGGTGGCCGAACTTCTCGGTCCTCATGGCGTCGCCCTCTGGGATCGGCTGAAGGCGCTCCGGGATGCGGGGCTCACCCGGAAGATCGGGGTCTCAGTCTTCGCCTCGGACGATCCCCTTGGCGTGGCCCGCAGATTTCGGCCGGATATCGTCCAGGCGCCGGCCAGCCTTCTGGACCAGCGCCTGATCAATGATGGCACTCTGGCGGCTATCGCGGGCCTCGGCATGGAGGTTCACCTCCGCTCCATCTTCCTCAACGGCCTCTTGCTCCTCCCGCCTGACCGGGCGCCCAGCCACCTCCGCGAGGCCGCCGCGCGTATCTCCCGCGCCCGCCGCATGATCGCCGAGGGGCGTTCCGACCCGCTGCAGGCCGCCCTGGGTTTCGCCCTGTCCCGTCCGGAGGCCTCTGCTGTGCTGGTTTCGGTCGCCTCGGTCGCCGAACTCAACGCCATCGTCGCCGCTGCGGCCAGTCCGCCGCCGGACCTCGACTGGGACAACATGGCCATCGACGATCCCGACGCTCTCGACTCCAGCGCCTGGGCGGCGGCCTGAGGCCTCAGACCCAGGCCGCGTAAGGGTCGGCCGGTGGACGCCCGAGAGCCGTCGCCACAGCCGGGTGCGTGATGTCCCCGGCCAGTACGTTCAAGCCGCGCGCCAGATGGCGGTCGGCCCTCAGGGCCTCCAGCCCCTGGTCCGCGAGTTTCAGCACATAGGGCAAGGTGGCGTTGCCAAGCGCTTCGGACGCTGTCCGCGGAACCGCGCCCGGCATGTTGGCCACGCAGTAATGCACGACCCCGTCGATTACGAAGGTCGGTTCATGGTGGGTCGTCGGCCGGCTGGTCTCGAAGCATCCGCCCTGATCGATAGCGACATCGACGATCACAGAGCCCGGGGTCATCCGCGCCAGGTGTTCCCGTCGCAGGAGCCGCGGGGCCGCCGCGCCCGGGGCCAGTACGGCGCCAATCACAACGTCAGCGGCCAGGATCTCCGATTCGACGGCGTCCAGGTTGGCGTAGCGGGTGCGAGCGCGGCCTTCGAACAGGTCGTCCAGGACCCGGAGCCTCGGAATCGACCGATCCAGAATCGTCACCTGGGCCCCGAGCCCCAGGGCCATGCGGGCGGCGTTTGCGCCGACCATGCCGCCCCCAAGGATCGCCACCCGACCTGGGGGTGAACCTGCGACACCGGGCAGCAGAAGGCCCATGCCTCCGTTATGCTTCTGCAGGTGTTGGGCTGCTGCCAGGATGGACAGCCGTCCCGCAATCTCGGACATGGGGGCCAGAAGCGGCAGCCCTCCGGAGGGATCGGTCACGGTCTCGTAGGCGATGGCGGCGCAGCCGGACTTCGCCAGTCCCTCGGCTTGGGCGGGGTCCGGCGCCAGGTGGAGGTAGGTGAACAGGATGTGGCGGGCGGTCAGTTGCTCCCACTCCGGCTCCTGGGGCTCCTTGACCTTCACAATCAGATCCGCGCCCCCGAATACTGCGGCGGCGTCAGCCGCCAGCGCGGCGCCCGCCTCGAGATAGGCCGCGTCCGAAAAGCCCGAGCCTGCGCCCGCGCCCGCCTGGATGAGGACTTCATGGCCCTGGGCGGTGAGCTCCCGGACGGCGGCGGGAACGAGCCCCACCCTATGCTCGTCGGACTTGATCTCCCGTGGAACCCCGATCCGCATGAAGTTTCTCCTGATCTGCGCCCGGACTCAGCGGGTGCGTTTGGTGAGTATACAGTCGGCAAGGCCATCCCGGCGGACGGTTCCCGCAGCTGCACCGATCCGCCCGGACCGACGCTTAACATATGGCCCCGGTTTGGCCGCCCGCCACTTCAGGGGGCTCGGAAGGATGGCGGCCAGTCTCGCCGCCTGGGCCGGCGTCAGGCGATCGGCGCCCACCCCGAAGTTGCGACGGGCCGCGGCTTCCGCGCCATAGATCCCAGGGCCCCACTCGATGGTGTTGAGATAGACCTCCAGGATCCGGCGCTTGCCCCAACCCCCTTCGATCAGCACGGTGAAGCCCGCCTCGAGGCCCTTTCTGACATAAGACCTCTGGGGCCAAAGGAAGACGTTCTTGGCGGTCTGCTGGCTAATGGTCGAGCCGCCGCGGACCCGGTCCGACGTCTCGTTATGGGCCCAGGCCTCCTGCATGGCTTCGAAGTCAAAGCCCCGGTGGCTGCAGAAGCCGGCGTCCTCGGCGGCGATCACCGAGCGGATGAGGGCGGGTGACATCTGGTCGAGGGGCCGCCAGGTGCGGGAAAAGCCCTTTCCCTCCAGCGACCTTTGGATCATCAGGATCGTCACCGGCGGCGGGACGAAGCGATAGACGGCCACCAGGGCCAGGGGCAGGCCGACGAACAGGCACAGGGCCGCCACAAGAAGTCTTCGAAGCCACCGCCCCTTGGGCCCGCCCATCCTGTCGCCTCGCGCCATGCGCCTGAGGATAGGCCAAGCCAGCGGCGAGGCAAACGCGCTGACAATCCCATGGCCCGGGTGATAGTTCTTTAGGCTGCAAGCGCCGGAGGGACCGGCGCCAGGGAGGTCAACATGAAGGTCAGCGAAGCGGTCGAACGCCGGGTCTCGATTCGGGCCTTTCGCCCGGAACGCCCCTCCGCCGACATGGTGCGGGGGATCCTCGAGGCGGCGGCCCGGGCGCCTTCGGGAGGCAACCTCCAGCCCTGGAAAGTCTACGCCCTGGCGGGTGAGCCTCTTGAGGCGCTGAAGGCCCGCGCAGCCGCCAATCCCATGGGTGAAACCCCCGAGTACGATGTCTATCCGTCCAATCTCTGGGATCCCTTCCGGACCCGGCGGTTCCAGAACGGCGAGGACCTCTACGCCACGATCGGGATCCCGCGCGAGGACAAGGCGGCCCGCCTGCGCCAGCTCGCCCGGAACACCGAGCTGTTCGGCGCCCCCGTGGGCCTCTTCTTCTGTCTCGACCGCAAGCTTGGGCCGCCACAGTGGTCGGACGTCGGCATGTACATGCAGACCGTCATGCTGCTGGCCCTCGAACAGGGCCTGGACACCTGCGCCCAGGAGTACTGGGCGCGCTATCCGAAGACGGTCGCCGACATCCTCGGTCTGCCGGACGACCACATGCTCTTTTCCGGCATGGCCCTAGGATGGCGCGATGAGTCCGCGCCGATCAACACCCTGCGCTCCGCACGCGATCCCTTCGAGGCCTGGGGAGAATTGCGCGGCTTCTAGGTCGAAAGGTCGAAGACCCCTGCGCCGCCCGCCTCGTCGCCCCAGGCCAGGCGCCGGGCGTCTTTGCTGAAGGCGAGGGTCGAGATCGATTCGCCCTTCTCCGCCTTGAGCATGTCGATGCGTTGGCCGGTCAGGTCGCAGATCCAGACCCGGCCATCCTCCAGGCCCGCCGCGACCCGCTTGGAACCCGGGTCACCAGCCACCCGGGCGACGAGGGCGGACTCATCATAGCCGACCTCGGCCGCCTGCTTGCCGAGGGGGCCGGCCGGTCCCGTAAAGGGCCAGACGACCACCCCGTTGGCGCCGGAGGTGGCCAGCATCTGCCCCCGAGACAGAAAGGCGAGACTTTTCACCTTGGCCGGATAGCCGCCCATCTTGAGGTTCTTGTCGTCAGCCACGCGCCAGCCGTGCAGTTGGTTCTCCTGCATGGCGCTCATGAGGAACTTGCCGTCCGGGCTCCAGGCCAGGGCGATGTGGCTGCCCGCCCACTTCAGGATCTCGGGCTTCTGCTCTGCAATACGGGCGTACCACAGCCAGGCCCCGCCATAGGTGGCCGCCGCCAGGCGCCGGCCCCGGGGGTCGAAAGCCAGCTCCGCCACCGACCTCTCGTGCGCGAAGCCCCGCCGGAAGTCAGGGTCGGCGGCGTCGCGCACCTCGACCTGCCTCCCGCTGGCCCAGGCGATCAGGCCCGAGGCGGGGCTCGTCGTGACCGAGTCGATCCAGCGGCCGGGGTTTTTCTCCAGGACCTCGGCGCCGGAGTCCCGGCTCCAGGCCAACACGCCGTCGTCACCGCCGGTCAGGACGCCCGCCCCCGTCGGGTGGGCCGCGGCGCAGAGGACCGCGCCCTGGTGGGCCTCGATCGCCAGGCCATCCTCGCGCCTGACCGTTCCGTCGCCGAGGGCGAACCAGGCCCGTCCGGAAGCGTCGAACAGGGCGGCGGTCACGAAGGCTTCAAATGCGTGGGTCATCTCTTCTCCATAACTCCACCGCTCCTACGAGGGGAGGGGGTGTGTCGGGTTGGGGCTTTACAATCCCGATCCGATTGGCGATGGGTTTTTCAACACAGCCGGACGCTTGGCGGCGTCCTGAAGGGAAGGAATGTTTTATGGGTGCGAAGGTTGGCGGCGGGGGCGGCGGACGCTTCGATCTCGGCCAGAACAGCGAGATCAACGTTACGCCCTTCGTCGATGTGATGCTGGTGCTCCTTATCATTTTCATGGTGGCGATCCCGGCCGCCACGGTGTCCATCAAGCTTGACCTGCCGCCGGCGGTGCCGCCGCCGCCCGGGGCCAAGACCGAGGAGCCGACGGTCATCAACATTCAGGATGGCGGAATCTTCATCGGGGAGGCGGCGACGACCATCGACACGCTCCCCGCCGATCTCGCCCGCAAGCTGGACAAGCCGGACCCGACCCAGGAGCGCGTCTATATCCGCGCCAACCGCGACGTCCGCTACGGTGATTTCATGCAGGTGATGAACACCCTGCAGGGCAACGGCTACTTCCAGGTCGCGCTGATCAACGAAGAGCTCTGATTTTCATCCCCTGCCGGGGATGGAAGGGCCCGTCCGGCTTGCCGGGCGGGCCTTTTCAATGTCGCAGCCTGCTTCAGGCCAGGGTCAGGCGGCGCAGGCCTCGAAGCCGGCTTTCAGGGCCTCCGGGTCAAGGTTTCGGCCGATGAAGACCAGGCGTGAGACGCGCGGCTCGTCTTCTCGCCAGGGCCGCTGCAGGTCGCCTTCCAGGATCATGTGAACCGCCTGGAACACCAGGCGCTGGTCCTCCCCCGCCACGCTGAGTATGCCCTTGGCGCGCAGGATGTCCGGACCCTGGGTCTGGAGCACATCGTTCAGCCAGGCGCTGACCCGCGTCCCGTGCATCGGACGGTCAAAGGTCAGCGAGACGCTTGAGATGCCCGCGTCAGCAGCGTGGTCCCGGGTGGAAGGCGCGTGGCCATGATGGTCGTGCCCGGCATGGTCGTGCCCGTCATGGTCGTGCCCGTCATGGTCGTGCCCGTGATGGTCATGCCCGTGGTGCTCGTGACCATGGTGGTCGCAGGACTCGTCGTGGACATGCCCGGGCTCGCCGTGCGCCGCATTCAGGAATTCTGGCTGGAGTTCAGTGATCCGTTCCAGGTCGAACCCGCCCCTGCCGAGGATCATTTCGAGGGGAACATTTGACCTCTGGGCCCTGTGGATGGGCGCCAGGGGGTTGAGGCGGCGAATCCGCGCCTCGATGTCCCGGAGCTGGGCCTCGGTCACCAGGTCGGTCTTGTTCAGGATGATCTGGTCGGCGAAGGCGATCTGCTCGACCGCCTCCTTCGAGTCCCCCAGGCGAAGGGGAAGGTGCAGGGCGTCGACCACGGTGGTCACGCTGTCCAGCTCCGTCCGCGCCCGGACATCGTCATCGACGAAGAAGGTCTGGGCGACCGGGCCGGGGTCGGCCAGGCCAGTGGTCTCGACGATGATGGCGTCGAACCCGCCCTTGCGCTTCATGAGCCCCGACAGCACCCGGATCAGGTCGCCGCGCACCGTGCAGCAGACGCAGCCGTTATTCATCTCGAACACTTCCTCGTCGGCGCCGACGATGAGGTCGTTGTCGATCCCCACCTCCCCGAACTCGTTGACGATGACCGCATAGCGCCGGCCATGGTCCTCCGAGAGGATCCGGTTGAGGAGCGTGGTCTTGCCGGCGCCGAGGTAGCCGGTGAGTACGGTGACAGGTGTCTTCTGGCTCATGGCCTGCGTTCTAGACCTTCGGACGGCTGGGGGAAACCTCGGACCCGGCTTGGTCCTCTCCCGTCAAGCATGTATCGCAGGTGCAGTTTTCTTTCCCCGCCGCCGTTCAGGGTGATCCCTTCGTGTCCTCCACCGGCCCCCGACCCAAAGAGCCCGGCGCCCCAGTCGACCTCCATCGGAACGAACGGCGGACCTGGTTGGCCGCCCTGCTGGTCGCCCTCGCCTCCCTGGTGCAGGTCGGAGCGGGCCTAGCCTTCGGTTCCGTGGCGCTGGTGGCCAACGGCGCCCATTCCGGCGCTCATGTCGCCGCCCTGGCTGTGGCGGGAGCCGCCTACTGGGTGGCGCGTCGGAATGAGGGCAATGTGCACTTCGCCCACGGAACTGGCCGGATCGGCGACCTGGCCGCCTTCGCCAACGCCATGCTCCTGGCCCTGGCGGCCCTGGGGTTGGCCGCCGAGAGCGTGTCCCGCTTGCTCGATCCGGAGAGTCCCGAGTACCCGGCCGCCCTCTATGCCGCCGCCGGCGGCCTGGTCCTCAACCTGGCCTGCATGGCCCTTCTCCGTCCGGCCCAGGCCGACCGTCGCGGCGCCTCCGGAGACATCAATCTCTCGGCGGCGCATCTGCATGTGATGGCGGACGCCGTCGTCGCCGCCCTGACCCTTGCGGGGCTGGCGGCGGCCTGGCGCCTGGGCTGGGCCTGGGCGGATCCCGTCATGGCGCTTATCGGGGCCGCCCTGATCGCCCATTTCGCCGGAACCATCCTGAGACGCGCGGGCGCCGCCTTGCTGGACGTCCGCCAGAATCCCGCCCTGGAGGCGGAGATCGCCCGCCGGCTGGAGTCCTCCGGCCTTGGTGTCCGGGAGGTCCGGGCCTGGAGAACCGGTCCCGGGAGAAGCGCCGTCTCCATCACACTGGAGTCGCCGCACTCCGAGGCGCCGGAGGCGATCCGCCGGGCCATCGAAGACCTTCCGGGCGTCAGCCGCCTCAGTCTGGACCTTCTCTGACCCCCTGCGGGTTGACGGCGCGCCCCGGATCAGGGCTGAAAAACCGAGCATGTCCGAGCCGCACCTCCGTTCAGTCCTGCCTCCTGCGCCGCGGCCCCCCGGGCTGGGGTGGCGCATGATGCAGCCCCTCTGGCGGGTCGCGGATTTCTTCTGGCTGGCCCCGGCGTCCGGCGTCCGGATGCTGAGGAACCTTCCAGGGTCCGTGCGTCGCCTCCCGGAAGGCGTCATGGACCTGGGCGTCTCGGCTCTCCTGCTGGGTTTCCGGCGGCCCGTGGCGACCCTATCCGTGGTCCTGCTTGTGACCGCCGGCCCGATCGCCGTCGCCTCCCCGCTGTTCCGGACTCTCGAGCCGGCCAGGCCCGCCGTAGGGGATGCCCCCGCCCCGCCGCCGCCCAGGAGGGACCGCGATCTCGCCGCCCGCCCCACGCCGCCGCCCCCCCCCGAACTCGCCGCCCGGCTGGCCAGCCTGGACCCCGGCTTCCGCCGGCCGGTGGGTATCGCCGTCATGGACGTCGAACGCGGCTGGATCGCCGCCTCGAACGGGGACCAGGCCTTTCCCCAGCAGAGCGTCTCCAAGCTCTGGGTGGCGCTGACCGTGATGGACCAGGTCGACTCCGGGCGGTTGTCCCTCGACCAGACCGTGATCCTGACGGATGCGGACCGGAGCGTCTTCAACCAGCCGGTCACCCACCTGATCGAGAACGGGATCTTCGAGACCACTCTGCGGGACCTGATCCGCCGGGCCCTGATCCAGTCGGACAATGCGGCCAACGACAAGCTCATGGCCCTGGCCGGCGGGCCGGCGACAGTGCAGGCCTTCCTGACGTCCCGGGGCATGTCCGGCATTCGCCTGGCCGAGGACGAGCGCCGCCTTCAGTCCCGGATCGCCGGTCTGACCTGGAGCCCGGACCTTTCCGCCTACGGCGCCTTCGAGGCCGCCCGGGCGCGTCTGGACCCCGAGGCGCGCGCAGCCTCCCTCGCCGCCTATGTTGATCGTCCCTTCGACGGGGCCACCCCCGCCGGCGTTGTGCGCGCCCTTGCCGCCCTGCACCGCGGCGAGATTCTGTCCCCGGGATCCTCGGACTTCATCCTCCAAACCCTGGGACGGGTGAAGACCGGACCCATGCGGCTTCGCGGGGGTCTGTCGCCAGGCTGGCGCGCCGCCCACAAGACGGGAACGGGCCAGGATTTCAGGGGCGAAACCTTCGGGCTCAACGACGTCGGCCTGGTGACCGCTCCGGACGGCCGGGTCTATGCCGTCGCCGTCCTGGCGCCCCAGGTCCCGAAAGGGTCTCCACTGCGGCTCAGGGTGTTCCAGAATGTCTCCTCAACCCTGGTCAGCCACTGGCGGATCGAGGTCGCCGCCAGTGGCGCCGGACCGGACTCGGACCGGGCGGACTGAGCCCCACGCGTTGACTCGGACGGGTCGGTCTGTATAAGAGCGCGCTTCCGCCCGCGGGGTTCCCTGCGGGCGCTGCTTTCTTTGCTATTTCTTCGGGACGCCAATCATGTACGCGGTGATCAGAACCGGCGGCAAACAGTACCGGGTCGAACCTGGCGACGTGCTGGTGGTCGAAAAGCTGGGCGGCGAGCCCGGTGCGGACGTGGCCTTCTCGGACGTCCTGATGCTGGGCGATGGCGCCGCGGTCACCGTGGGCGCCCCCACCGTCGAGGGCGCTGCGGTCAACGCCACCCTGATCGAGACCCGCAAGGGCGAGAAGGTCCGGATCTTCAAGAAGATCCGCCGCCAGGGCTATCGCCGTACCCGCGGCCACCGCCAGCCCGAGACCGTGCTGCGCGTCACCTCCATCACGGGCGCCGGCAAGACCGCCGCCTGGGACGGCGTGGTCGACCTGACGCCCAAGGCCCTGCTGGACGCCAAGGCCCGCAACCTGAAGGCCGTGGTCGCCTCGCTGGAAGCTGCGGCGCCCGTCGCCGCGCCGGCCAAGGCCGCGAAGGCCAAGGCGCCCGCCAAGGCCAAGGCCGCTCCGGCGGAGGCCGCCGAGGCGGCTCCGGCCGAGAAGCCCGCCGCGAAGAAGGCTGCGCCCAAGAAGGCCGCGGCCAAGAAGACCGACGCCGAATAAGCGTCGGAAACCCAGTTTCAGGAGGCCCCCATGGCTCACAAGAAATCCGGTGGTTCCTCGCGCAACGGGCGCGACTCGGCGGGCCGCCGCCTCGGCGTGAAGAAGTTCGGTGGTGAAGCGGTCCTGGCCGGCAACATCATCGTGCGCCAGCGCGGCACCAAGTTCTTCCCGGGCGACAATGTCGGCATGGGCAAGGACCACACCCTCTTCGCGACCGCCCACGGCGCCGTGAAGTTCATCACCAAGCGTGATGACCGCACCTACGTCTGTGTGGAAAACGCAGCCGGCTGACGCGGACCTCTTCCCGAAGGTCCGCCTGCCTGGCGGACCGGTGGATCTCCCGAAGCGGGGAGCCCGGACGCCGGGCTCCCCGTTTTCGTTTTCAGGCCCCCGCCAGGTGGGCCGGGAGGCCCCCCGAATGCGCCCCTTCCGCCCTGAATCCGTCATCGAGACGCCCCGCCTGCGCCTGCGTGCGCCCCGGCGCAGCGACGCCGCCCGGATCGCCGCCCTCTGCTCGGACTTCGATGTGGCCCGCACCACGGCGCGCCTTCCCCATCCCTATTCCCTGGCGGACGCCGAGGCCTTCCTGGCGTCCGGCGACGGGCTCGACCCCGGCCTGGAGGCGCGCTTCGCTCTCGAGCATCCGGAGGAAGGCCTGGTCGGCATCCTGTCCTTCTTCGGCGAGCCCGCCCCTGCGACGGAGATCGGCTACTGGCTGGGCCGCCCCTACTGGGGCGCCGGGTTGATGACCGAGGCCGTGAAGGCGGCCCTGGTCTGGGCCGCCCGGGACTGGGGCCGGACCTATGTGCGCGCCTGGCGGTTGGACGAGAACCCGGCGTCGGACGCCGTCCTGGTGAAGGCGGGCTTCCTCTACACCGGCGAACGTCGCCAGACCCTCGTGACCTCCCGCGGCGAGGCCCTGCCTTCCCGCGCGATGATCTGGCTGGCCTGATTTTGCCGGCGGGACATGCTAGGGCCACACCATGAAGTTCCTGGACCAGTGCAAGATCTACATCCGCTCGGGCAATGGCGGCGGCGGCGCCGTGTCCTTCCGGCGGGAGAAGTACATCGAGTACGGCGGTCCGGACGGCGGCGACGGCGGCCGGGGCGGGGACGTCTGGATCGAGGCGGTGGACGGGCTGAACACCCTGATCGACTACCGCTACCATCAGCATTTCAAGGCCGAAACCGGCATCCACGGCATGGGCCGCAACCGCCACGGCGCGGCCGGAGCCGACGTGGTCCTGAAGGTTCCCGTCGGCACCGAGGTGCTGGAGGAGGATCGCGAGACCCTGATCGTCGACCTGGACCATCCGGGCCAACGCGTCCTGCTGGCCAAGGGCGGCAATGGCGGCTGGGGCAATGACCGCTTCAAGGGCCCCATCAACCAGGCCCCCTACCACGCCAACGCCGGCCAGGAAGGCGAGGAGAAGTGGATCTGGCTGCGGCTGAAGCTGATCGCTGACGTCGGCCTGGCCGGCCTGCCCAACGCCGGCAAGTCCACCTTCCTGGCGGCGGCCAGCGCCGCCCGGCCCAAGATCGCCGACTATCCCTTCACCACCCTGGCCCCCAACCTCGGAATCGTCGACCTGTCCCCCGAGGAGCGGTTCGTGATGGCCGACATCCCCGGCCTCATCGAGGGCGCCTCGGAAGGCGCCGGCCTGGGAACCCGGTTCCTCGGCCATGTGGAGCGGACCGCGGTCCTGATCCACCTGGTCGACTGCACCCAGACCGACGTGGCCGAGGCCTGGCGCACAGTCCGGCATGAGCTTGAGGCCTATGGCTCGGGCCTGGGGGACAAGCGCGAGATCCTGGCCCTGTCCAAGGTCGACGCCCTCGATGCGGACACCCTGGCCATGCAGAAGGAGGCGCTCGAGGCCGCCGCCGGCCGCCCGGTCAGCCTGGTCTCCGGCGTATCGGGACAGGGCGTGAAGGACCTCCTGCGCGAGGCCTGGCGCCAGGTCCAGGCGCGGCGCGCCGAGGCGAAGGCGACCGGGGAGACCCCGGGAGACTGGCGACCGTGAGCGGCCTCGTCTCCGCCCGCCGGGTGGTCGTCAAGATCGGCTCCGCCCTGGTGGTCGGGCCGGACGGCGCCCCCGACGCCGCTTGGCTTTCTGACTTCGCCGGCGACCTCGCCCGGTTGCGGGCGCGTGGCCAGCAGGTGCTGGTGGTGTCCTCCGGCGCCGTGGCCCTCGGTCGCCGGCGCCTCGGTCTTGGCCGCAAGACCCTGACCCTGCCCGAGAAGCAGGCCGCCGCCGCCGCCGGCCAGTCGGCCCTCATGCACGCCTGGGAGGCGGCGCTGGAGCCCCACGGCCTGCCCGTCGCCCAGGTCCTGCTGACCCGCGACGACACCGAGATCCGCCGCCGCTGGCTCAACGCCCGGGCCACCCTGGAGACCCTCCTCGACCTGGGCGTGGTGCCGGTGGTCAACGAGAACGACACGGTGGTCACCGAGGAAATCCGCTATGGCGACAACGACCGGCTCGCGGCCCGTGCGGCCCAGCTGATCGGCGCCGATCTCCTGGTCCTGCTCTCAGATGTCGACGGGCTCTATACGGCCGACCCAAGGTCGGACCCGGCGGCCGAGCACGTGCCCCTGGTCACGGACCTCGACGCAGGGATTGAGGCCATGGCCGGCGGGGCCAACGCCTCGGCGGGGGTCGGCACCGGCGGCATGGCCACCAAGATCATGGCCGCCCGGATCGCCCGCCAGGCGGGGTGCGCGACCCTGATCACCCTCGGCGGCCGGTCCTCGCCTCTCGCCCAGGTCGAGGCCGGCGCGCGCGCCACCCTCGTCACCGCCGCAGTGTCTCCCCACGCCGCGCGCAAGTCCTGGATCGGCGGATCCCTGGCGCCGTCCGGGGTGATCCGGATTGACCCCGGCGCCGCCCGGGCCCTGCGCGGGGGCAAGAGCCTGCTGGCCGCAGGGGTCACCGCCGTCGAGGGCCGGTTCGGGAAGGGGGACGCCGTGGTCATCCGGGATGAGGACGGCCTCGAGGTCGGGCGCGGCCTCTGCCGTTACGACTCCGAGGATGCAGCGCGGATCTGCGGCCTCAGTTCCGCCGCCATCGAGGCGACCCTTGGCTATTCAGAAGGGCCTGTCGTCCACGCCGACGACCTTGCGGTCGGGACCTGATCACCCCAGCGCGGTGACCTTCCGGGCCGCCAGGTCGGCCAGGCGGCTGGCGTCGACGCCCAGGCCCTCCAGCACCTCGCGCGTGTGTTCGCCCAGGGCCGGGCCCGGCCAGCGGACGCTTCCCGGGGTCTCCGACAGTTTCGGGAAGGCGTTCTGCATCTTCACCTTCCCGAAGACCGGGTGGTCCACCTCGACAATGGACTGACGGGCGGCGAACTGCGGATCCTCCAGCATGTCCGGGGCGCGGAAGATGCGGCCGCAGGGAACGCCGTTGGCCTCCAGCAGGGCCAGGAGCTCCGGCAGGGGCCAGTTGCGGGTCCAGGCCGAGACGATGGCGTCCAGCTCGGCCTGGTTCTCGCCCCGTGCGGCGTGGGTGGCGTATCGCGGGTCGGCGGCCAGATCCTCGCGGCCCATGGTGGCGGCCAGGCGGGCGAAGACGGCGTCGCCGTTCCCGCCGATCAGCAGGCTCTCGCCGTTGGCGCAGGGATAGACGTTCGAGGGCGCGATGCCGGGCAGGATGGAGCCCGAGCGCTCCCGGACATAGCCGGTCAGGTCGTACTCGGTGACCAGGTTCTCCATGACCGACAGCACGCTCTCGTAGAGGGCCGCGTCGATCATCTGGCCGCGCCCCGTGCGCTCGCGGTGGTGCAGGGCCATCATCACGCCGATCACGGCGTGCAGGGCGGTCAGGCTGTCGCCAATGGAGATTCCCGCCCGGGCCGGCGGACGGTCGGGCTCGCCCGTCACGTACCGCAGGCCGCCCATGGCCTCGCCGATCAGGCCGTAGCCGGCCCGCTCCGAATAGGGCCCGGTCTGGCCGAAGCCCGAGACCCTGGCCATGACCAGGCGGGGGTTGCGGGCCGCGAGGGCCTCGTAGCCCATGCCCCACTTCTCCATGGCGCCGGGACGGAAGTTCTCGATCAGGACATCGGCCTGGTCGATCAGGGCCAGGGCCAGCTCGCGGCCCTCGGGCTGGCGCAGGTCGAGGGCTACCGAGCGCTTGTTCCGCCCGATGACTGGCCACCAAGGCGAAAGGCCCTTGGGTAGGGAGCGGCCCCACTGGCGCATGGGGTCGCCCTTGCCGGGGTCCTCGACCTTCACCACGTCGGCCCCGAAGTCGCCCAGCACCTGGCCGCAGAAGGGGCCGGCGATCAGGGTGCCCATCTCCACGACCTTCAGGTCGGACAGGGGTCCCTTCGGGATCTGGTCGGTCATGGCGCGCTCCGGTTCCACTCGAGCGGACCTAGGCCGCAGGCCGGGAAAGGTGTCAATCATGGGCTGCCCCTTTGGCGGCTCCGGGGTTTTCCTTCCCGCCCGACAGGCGTATGCCGCCCTCCATGACCCGCTTCACGCACACGCCGCCGCCTCCGGTCCTGGTCCCTGTCGAGGGCTCCGACGCCCTCTTCCCGGTCCGTCGGGTGCTGTGCGTGGGCCGGAACTACGCCGCCCACCGCCGCGAGATGGGGGGCGATGACCGGGATCCGCCCTTCTTCTTCGCCAAGCCCGCGGACGCCATCGTTCCCCCAGGCGGTAAGGTTCCCTTCCCCCCGGCCACGACCAACCTGCACCATGAGATCGAACTCGTCGTCGCCCTGAAGTCCGGCGGTGCGGATATTCCCGTCGGCCGGGCCCAGGAGCACGTCTTCGGCTACGCCGTCGGGGTGGACCTGACCCGGCGGGACCTGCAGGCCCTGGCCAAGGACAAGGGTCAGCCCTGGGAGGCCGCGAAGGGGTTCGACGCCTCGGGCCCCATGTCGGCGATCCGCCCCTGGACGGACGCCCCGCCCCAGGGGGCCATCCGCCTTTCGGTCAACGGCGGCGTACGCCAGGACGCCGTTGTCGCGGACATGATCTGGAACGTGGCCGAGATCATATCCGAGGCCTCCCGGCTCTGGACCCTCCAGGCCGGCGACCTGATCTTCACCGGCACGCCGGAAGGCGTGGGGCCGCTGCAGGCGGGCGACCGGGTCGAGGGCGAGGTTGAGGGCGTTGGCGCCCTAGCCTTCCGGCTGGACTGAGCGCCTTGACCCTGACCCTCTACAGCTTCTGGGCCGCCACCGCCCCTTACCGGGTCCGCATCGGCCTGGCCCTCAAGGGACTGCCCTATGAGATCGTCCCCGTGGACCTGCGCGCCGGCGACCAGCATGGCGAGGCCTACCGGGCCCGTAACCCCCAGGGCCTGGCCCCCGCCCTGGAGACGGATTCCGGCGACCTCCTGACCCAGAGCCTGGCGATCCTGGAGTGGCTGGAGGACACCCACCCCGAGCCCCCGCTCCTGCCGCGTGACGCCCTGGGCCGCGCCCAGGTCCGGGCCATGGCCGCCATCGTGGCCTGCGACATTCATCCCCTGAACAATCTGAGGGTCCACCGGGCCCTGCAGGGGTTGGGCGTCGACCTTGAGGCGGTCACCACCTGGTCGGCCCGATGGGTCAGCGACGGGTTCGACGCCCTCGAGCCCATGGTCGCCCGGCATGGGGGGGCCTTCGCCTATGGCGATGCACCCGGCCTCGCCGACTGCCTGCTCATCCCGCAGGTCTATGCCGCCGCCCGCTACGACCTGGATATGAACCGCTGGCCAGCTCTGAAGGCCGTCGCCGACCACGCCGCGGGCCATCCCGCCTTTGAGGCCGCCCATCCCAGGAACCAGCCGGGAGCGCCGAAACCCTGATGCTTGAGGACCTGAAGGCCAATAACCGGCGCTGGGCCGCCGCCAAGCTGTCCGTGGACCCGGGCTTCTTCCAGCGTCTCGCCGGGCAGCAGAGCCCGGAGTATCTCTGGATCGGATGCGCCGACAGCCGGGTGCCCGCCAATGAGATCGTGGGTCTCGATCCCGGCGAACTCTTCGTGCACCGGAACGTCGCCAACCTCGCCCCGCCGCAGGACGCCAACTACCTGTCTGTGCTCCAGTTTGCGGTCGACGTCCTGAAGGTCCGGCACATCATGGTGGTCGGGCATTACGGGTGCGGCGGCGTGGCGGCGGCCGTCGATGGAAAGAGGCGCGGCCTGGTCGATCACTGGCTGCATCCCATCCGCGACGTCTACGCCGAGAACCGCAGCGAGCTTGAGGTCTTGGCCGATGGGCAGCGCCTCGACCGGCTCTGCGAGCTGAACGTCATCCGCCAGGTCCGCAATGTCGCCTCGGACGTCTTCGTCCAGGACGCCTGGGCGCGCGGCCAGGACGTCAGCGTCCACGGCTGGATCTACGCCATCCACGACGGCCTGCTGACGGACCTGTCCGTCACCGTGTCCGACGTCGGCGGGCTTGAGGCCCTGCAGCCTGGAGTCAGGCCAGCTTGATCTCCCTCAGCCTCTGCTGAAGGAAGGCGTCCGCGGTGATGGGCTCGGGGAAGGCGTCGAGCCGGTCCGCCGTGACGCAGCCGGGCAGGGTCCGGACCTCGAAGTCCGGCCGGAAGTGCAGGAAGAAGGGCGTCGAATAGCGCGAGAAGCCCCGCCGCTCCGGCGCCGGATTGACCACCCGGTGAATGGTCGAGGGCAGGACCCGGTTGCTCAGCCGCTCCAGCATGTCGCCGATATTGCAGACCAGGGAGCCGGCGGGCGGGTTCACGGCCAGCCAGCGCCCGTCGTGGTCCAGGACCTCAAGTCCCGCCTCTTCGGCTCCGAGCAGCAGGGTGATGACGTTGATGTCCCCATGGGCGCCGGCCCGGATATTGGGGCCATCCGGCGGCGCCGGGGGATAGTGAAGGAGCCTCAGGATCGAGTTCCCGTCGCGGACGGGATCGTCGAACCAGCGGCGCTCCAGTCCGAGGTATGCGGCCAGGGCCTGCAGCACCCGAAGGCCGAAATCCTCCAGCGCATTGAACAGCCAGGTGATCTCCTCGCGGAAATCCGCGACCTCTTCAGGCCAGACATTCGGCGGCATGACCGGGGCGTAGGCGTGACCCGCCGGCAGCTCCCGGCCCATGTGCCAGAACTCCTTGAGATCGAAGTGCGGGGAGTCCTTGGCGGTCTCCACGCCGAAGGGCGTGTAGCCCCTCTGGCCACCGACGCCTGTGACGTAACTGCGCTTCACCGCCTCCGGCAGGGCGAAAAAGGCTTGCGAGGCGGCGATGGCGCGGTCGATCCGGGCCAGATCCAGGTCGTGGTCGGCGATGACGCAGAATCCATAGCGGACGAAGCTGTCGCCCAGGCGGCGGGAGAAGCCTTCGAAGTCGGCGGACCAGTCATTGAAATCCACCGGCGGCAGGCCGGACGGGGAGGGGAGCTGGGTCATGACCGCCTCCTACACCGGGGCGGACCTCCGCGCCAATCCGGAGGCCTCCCAGGGCGCCCGGGGCGTTTTCAAATGCTGCATTGCAACGTAAGGTGAGCCCATGGCGACCAAGATCCAATCTGATGCGGCCTCCGCCCTTTCCGGCCTGCTGTTCGACGGCATGACGGTCATGGCCGGAGGCTTCGGCCTCTGCGGCATTCCCGAGAACCTCATCCTGGCCATCCGGGAGTCCGGGGTGAAGGACCTGACGGTGGTCTCGAACAACTGCGGCGTCGACGGCTTTGGCCTCGGCCTGCTGCTCGAGAACGGCCAGATCCGAAAGATGATCAGCTCCTATGTGGGCGAGAACGAGCTCTTCGAGCGGCTCTACATCGAGGGCCGGCTGGAAGTGGAGTTCACGCCCCAGGGCACCCTGGCCGAGCGCATCCGGGCGGGCGGCGCCGGCATCCCGGCCTTCTACACCCGCACGGGCGTGGGCACGGTGGTCGCCGAGGGCAAGGAGACCCGCGAGTTCGATGGCGAGACCTACCTCATGGAACGGGCGCTCAAGGCGGACCTCTCCATCGTCAAGGCCTGGAAGGGCGACGCCGAGGGCAACCTGATCTACCGGAAGACGGCGCGGAACTTCAATCCGATGATGGCGACGGCGGGCCGGGTCTGCGTCGCCGAGGTCGAGGTCCTGGTCGGGACCGGAAGCCTGGACAAGGACATGATCCACACCCCCGGCGTCTACGTGCACCGAATCCTGAAGGGCCCGGCCTACGAGAAGCGCATCGAGCGCCTGACCACCCGCCCCCGCACTGAGAAGGCGAGCGCCTGATGCCCTGGACCCGCGACGACATGACCGCCCGGGCGGCGCGCGAGCTGAAGGACGGCTTCTACGTCAACCTCGGCATCGGCATTCCGACCCTGGTCGCCAACCACATCCCGCCCGGCGTGCAGGTCACCCTGCAGTCCGAAAACGGCATGCTGGGCATGGGTCCCTATCCCTTCGAGGGCGAGGAAGATCCCGACCTCGTCAACGCCGGCAAGATGACGATCAGCGAGCTGGACGCCTCGTCCTATTTCAACAGCGCCGAATCCTTCGCCATGATCCGCGGCGGGCACATCGATCTGTCGGTGCTCGGCGCCATGCAGGTGGCGGCCAACGGCGACCTGGCGAACTGGATGGTGCCGGGAAAGATGGTCAAGGGCATGGGCGGCGCCATGGACCTGGTGGCCGGCGTCAAGCGTGTCATCGTGGTCATGGAGCACTGCGAGAAAACCGGCCGCTCCAAGCTCGTGCGCCAGTGCACCCTGCCCCTGACGGGCAAGGGGGTGGTGGACCTCCTCATCACCGACCTCGGAGTCTTCGAGATCAACCGTGGCCGCTCCTCCGTTCGGCTTGTGGAACTGGCCCCGGGCGTTACGCTGGAAGAGGTCCGGGCCCGGACCGAGGCCGACTTCGTCACCGATCTGGCCTGATCCGGTCCGCCGCAACGGAGGCGCAACCATGTTCCGTGTCTTCCTGGCCCTGTGCCTGGTCCTGATGGCCGGCGCCGCGGTTCCCGCGGCATCCGCCCCGCCCAAGGGCTCGAACCTGAAGACCTCCATCTTCGCTGGCGGCTGCTTCTGGTCGGCCGAGCACGAGATGGAAAAGGTGCGTGGGGTGGTCGACGTCGTCGTTGGCTATTCGGGCGGCGCCAAGCGAAACCCCACCTACGAGAATCACGAGGGGCACCTGGAGGCGATCCGGGTGACCTGGGACCCGTCCCGGACCACCTACCCCGCCCTGGTCGCAGCCTTCTTCCGGAACATCGATCCCACCGATCCCAACGGCCAGATCTGCGACATCGGCCCCAGCTATCGCACAGCGGTCTTTGTCGAGACCGATGCCGAGAAGCGCGTCGCTGAACAGGTCAAGGCCGACGTCGCCCGCCAGATCCGGCGGCCCGTCGCCACCCGGATCCTTCCGCGTTCGGCCTTCTGGGTGGGTGAGGGCTACCACCAGGACTACGCGATCAAGAATCCCGCCCACTACAACCGTTACAGGGTGGGTTGTGGCCGCGACGCGCGCATCCGTGCGGTCTGGTCGGGACGGGGCTGAAGGGCGCCTCGCAAACGGGCGTCAGAAGCCTCGGAGCGTGGCGTTTTTGCAGCACTCCCGCACATGGAGCGAACTGTTAAAAAACCGTCACACCAAATGTGACAATCCACGGTATACGCACGCCCGACCGGTCGGGGCAGGCTGCAGGCCGGATTGATCCGATAGAAGGGGTATCCATGATGTCCACGAGAACGCTCGCCAACAGCGCGGCGGTCGCCGCCCTGATGTGCGCCATGGCCGTGCCGGCCTTTGCGCAGGAAACCACCAGCGCCATCCGGGGTCGCATTACCGACGCCTCAGGCGCGTCCGTAGCCGGCGCCACAGTCACCATCACCCACGTTCCCACCGGAACCACCGTGACCACCCTTTCCGGCCCGGACGGCTTCTACTCGGCCCGCGGCCTGCGGGTTGGCGGCCCCTACAAGATTGATGTCACCGCTTCGGGTCGCTCCGAGTCCTCCAGCATTCAGTCGGTGGGCGTCGGCGCGCCGGTCACCGTCAACGTCGCCTTTGCAGGCAACCAGGTTGAGGAGGTGGTCGTCACCGCCGCCCTGGCCAAGCGTGAGGAGAACGGCGGACCGACCTCCAACTACGGCCTTGGCGATATCCAGGACCTGCCCAGCCTGAAGCGCGACCTCAAGGACGTCGCCCGCCTCAACCCCTTCGTGGTGCTGGACCCCTCCAACCTCGACGCGGTCGTCGCCGGCGGCGTGTCCAACCGCTTCAACAGCCTGACCGTCGATGGCGTGAAGCAGAACGACGACTTCGGTCTCAACAATAACGGCTACCCGACCCAGCGCAGCCCGATCTCGACAGACGCCGTCCAGGCCATGTCGGTGAACCTCGCGCCGTATTCGGTGCTCTACAACGACTTCCAGGGCGCCAATATCAACGTCGTGACCAAGTCCGGCACCAACGCCTTCACGGGCACCTTAGTCTACGAGTACTCCGACCAGGACTACATCGGCGATAGGGCCAACGGCCGGCCCTTCACCAACATCTTCGAGGAGACGACCTGGGCCGCCACCCTCGGCGGGCCGATCATCAAGGACAAGCTCTTCTTCTTCGCCTCCTACGAGCAGTTCGACGCCGAGCGCGGCACGATCGCGGGCCCCGTGGGTTCGGGCAAGCCGGTCATCGCCGGCAACCCGGCCGCGGCCATCCCCTTCATCACCCCCGCCCAGGTAACCCAGGTCCAGGATATCCTGAAGAATGTCTACGGCTATGGCGTCGACTCGGAAAGCTCCATCCTCAACAACCTGGCACTGCAGGAAGAGGACACCAAGAGGCTCGTCAAGCTGGACTGGAACATTACCGACAACCACCGCCTGGCCTTCACCTGGCAGTCCAACGAGGGCCCCCGCCTGATCGAGGGCAACCGTTCGTCCTCCACCCAGCTGGCCCTGTACTCGCACTACTACACCAAGGGCGATGACCTCACCGTCTACACCGCCCAGCTGAACTCGGAGTGGACCGACAACCTCCGCACCGAGCTGACCGCCACTCAGAAGGAGGTGGTGACCCTGCAGATCCCGGTAGGCGGCGTCTCCGGCAACGCCTCGGGCAATGGCGACGAGGCGGCCGAGTACGGCCAGTTCTCCATCGGCGCCAACCCGGCGGTGTCCAACACGGCCACCCGGATCCTCGCGGGTCCGGACGTTTCGCGTCACGCCAACGAACTCGAGAACACTGTCACGACCTACCGCGCCCGGGTTTTTTACGACCTCGGCGATCACGAATTCGCCGCTGGCGTCGAAAGGGAGACCCTCGAAGTCTACAACCTCTTCGCCCAGCGCACGGAAGGCGAGTTCATCTTCAACAGCATAGCCGACCTTCAGAACCGCGCTCTCAACCAGCTCGTCTACCAGAACGCCATTATCGATGCGAACGGCGATGGCGTCCGGAACGAGAAGGACCTGGCCGCCCAGTTCGACTACGAGACCTGGAACCTCTACGCCCAGGACACCCTGCGGATCACCCCGGACCTGACCGTAACCGCCGGCTTCCGCTACACCCGTCTGAACCAGAGCGACAAACCGCTGGCCAACCCCTTCTTCCTCGGTCGATACGGCTTTTCCAACTCGGAAAACCTGGACGGGAAGTCTGTCCTGATGCCCCGCCTCAGCTTCGACTGGCGGCCGGACTACGAGGCCAACTTCGGGGCGATGGGCGTCAGCAACCTCCGGATGACGGGCGGCTTCGGCCTCTTCTCCGGCGGCGCCGCCACGGTCTGGGTGTCGAACAGCTTCTCCAACACGGGCGTTCTCGGCGCCAGCGTCTCCTGTCTGCGCAACGCCACGAGCGCTGCCTGCGGCCTCGCCGCTGGGACGACGGACAACGCCATCCTCGACCAGGTCACCACCCAGGTCGCCAATTTCAGGGACCTGCCGACTGTGGTGGAGGCCCTGCTCGACCCGACCCGGCCCTCGATCGCCAACATCCAGCGTTCGGCCGGCGCCAACGGCATCGACCCGAGCTTCGAGCCGATCCAGACCTGGAAGAGCAGCCTGACCTTCGCCGGCGACCTGAACCTCGGCTGGCTGGGCGACAACTACGAGTTCTCGGTGGACTACCTGCGCGGCGACGTCCGCAAGGGTATCCTCTGGAAGGACTATCGCGGCGGCCTTTCCCCGATCGACTTCGCGCCCGATGGCCGGCCAATCTACCGCCGGAACGCCGAGCGCGGCCTGTTCGTCACGAACGTCGCCTCTTCCGATACCGGCAGCGACCTCGTCCTGACCAACACGGACCAGGGCTTCCAGCAGGCCTGGGCCTTCAGCCTCTCTAAGTCCTGGGACTCCGGCTTTGACGGCAGCTTCAGCTACACCCTGACCGACGCCAAGGATGTGAACCCGGGCACCAGTTCGGTCGCCTTCTCGAACTGGGGCAACCTGGCCACGGCGGACGTGAACAACCCGGGCCTGGCGACCTCGAACTACGAGATCAAGCACTCGTACAAGCTGCGCCTGTCCTGGACCAAGGAGCTGTGGGACGACAACAAGACCAACGTCTCCCTGTTCATGGAGCACCGTTCGGGCCTGCCCTACAGCTTCGTCTACAACCTGTCCTCCGCCAACTCGATGGCGATCTTTGGAGACGGGGCCTCAAACCGCCAGCTGTTCTACGTTCCCCGGGTGGACAGCTCGGGCAATGTGACCCTGACCAGCGACCCGATCGTCACCTACGCGACGGGCTTCAACATGGCCGCCTTCAACGAGTACCTGAAGGGCGTTGGCCTGACCGATCACGCTGGAAAGATCTCGCCCCGGAACGGCTTCCGCTCGGATGACGTGACCCGCTTCGACCTGCGCTTGAGCCAAGAGCTGCCGGCCTTTGTGCCGAACGGCGCCAAGCTCAAGCTGTTCGCCGACTTCATCAACATCGGCAACATGCTCAACGATGAGTGGGGCGTCCTGGAGCAGGTGGACTTCCCCTATGCGGCGCCGATCGTCGGGGTCACCCTCGCGGGCGGCAAGTACACCTATTCGAACTTCCAGCCGGCGGTGAAGACGCTGTCCAACTCGGACGCCCCGAACCGGTCGCTCTGGCAGGTCAAGTTCGGCGTGAAGTACTCTTTCTGATCCCTTCTGGGTTCAGCTGAGTTGAGGGGCGGTCCGGCGACGGGCCGCCCCTTTTTCATGCGCCGGGTTGACGCGGGGGCCAGCCTCGCCCATCTGCCCGCGTCCCTTGAGGGAGAACTGCGCCATGTCCCGCCCTGTTCCCGCCGAATGGGCCCCTCACCGGGCCATGTGGCTGGGCTTTCCCAGTCATGAAGACCTCTGGGAGGACAATCTCGCCCCCGCCCAGGACGAGGTGGAGGCCCTGGCCCGCGCCCTGGCCGGTCCCGGCGGCGAGGCTGTGCGCCTGATGACAGGCTCGGAGTCGGGCGAGGCGGAGGCCCGGCGTCGGCTGGGCGGCCTCGAGGGTATCGAGATCATCCCCGGTCGATTCGGCGACGTCTGGCTCCGCGACACCGGCCCAATCTTTCGGGCGTCGGACGTCGCCGTAGGCTTCACCTTCAACGGCTGGGGTGGCAAGTACGACCTTCCCCACGATGACGAGGTGGCGGCGCAGATCGCCGACCACCCCGGCGCCGTCCTGACGCGCAGCGACGCCATTCTCGAGGGCGGCGCCCTGGACCATGATGGCGAAGGGACGGTGCTCACCACCCGACAGTGCCTCCTCAACCCCAACCGTAACGCGGGCTGGACCGAGGCGCGGGCCGAGGCTGTGCTGACCCGCGACCTGGGCGCCCGGAAGGTGCTCTGGCTGGGGGATGGCCTGCAGAACGACCATACGGACGGCCATGTCGACAACCTGGCCCGCTTCGCCGCCCCTGGGGTGGTGCTCTGCCCCGTGGCCTTCGGCGCGGGGGACCCCAATGGCGCGGTCTACGATGCCGCGGCCCGGGCCCTGGCCGACATGACCGACGCGGAAGGCCGGCGCCTGAAGGTGGTCCGCATCCCGTCTCCCGGGTGGGTGGAGGTCGACGGGGTCGGCGGCGCGCCGGCCAGCCACATGAACTTCATCATCGCCAACCGCGCCGTGATCCTGCCAGTCTACGGCGAGGGCCTGGCCGGGACCCTGGCCGCCCAGGGCCTGTCCGAAGCCTTCCCGGGGCGTGAGGTGATCGCCCTGCCGTCCAACGCCCTCCTGTCCGGGGGCGGGTCCTTCCACTGCATCTCCCAGCAGGAGCCGGCCTGATGACCCGAAAGCTGACTGTCGCGGCCCTTCAGAGCGCCTACGGCGCCGACCGGGACGCGAACATCGCCCGCACCGCCGACCTGATCCGGCAGGCGGCGGACAGGGGCGCCCAGGTCATCCTGCCCTCGGAGCTCTTCCAGGGCCCCTATTTCTGCGTCGCCCAGGAAGAGCGCTGGTTCGCCGAGGCCCATCCCTGGCGCGAGCACCCCTGCGTCACCGCCCTGGCGCCCCTCGCGGCGGAGCTGGGCGTCGTCCTGCCCATCTCGATCTTCGAGCGCGAGGGTCCGCACTACTTCAACAGCCTGGTGATGGTGGACGCCGATGGGTCCCTGTTGGGCCTCTACCGCAAGAGCCACATCCCCGATGGCCCCGGTTACATGGAGAAGTACTACTTCCGCCCCGGTGACACCGGCTTCCGGGTCTGGGACACCCGCTTTGGCCGCGTCGGCGTCGGGATCTGCTGGGACCAGTGGTATCCGGAGTGCGCCCGGGCCATGACCCTGATGGGCGCCGAGGTGCTGCTCTATCCCACGGCCATCGGGTCCGAGCCGCACGACGCCAGCCTCGACACCGCCGCGCCCTGGCGCCGGGCCATGCAGGGGCATGCGGTCTCCAACGTCATTCCGGTGGTGGGCGCGAACCGCACCGGCTTCGAGCCCTGGGAGGGTTATCCCAGCGGCGGCCAGGGCTTCTACGGCTCCAGCTTCATCGCCGATCACCGGGGCGACCTGGTCGCGGACATGGGACGGGACGAGGAGGGGGTGGCCGTGGCGACCTTCGACCTAGACTTCCTCGCCGGGCACCGGGCGGCCTGGGGCTTCTTCCGGGACCGGCGGACCGACCTCTACGGGGCGCTGACGGCGCCGAGGCCTGAATGATCGTCACCGACCGGCTGGTCCTGCGGCCCTGGACGGAGGCCGATCGCCCGGCCTTCGCCGCGATCAACGGCGATCCCCGGGTCCACGACTGGCTCGGCGGGCCCATCTCGGCCGAAGCGTCCGACGCTCTGATCGACCGTATCAACACCGGGATCGCGGCGGAGGGCTTCGGTCTTTGGGCGGCGGAGCTGCGCACGGACGGGCGACTGGCGGGGATGATCGGCCTGTCCCGCGTGGCCGAAGGAAACCTGCCGGTCGGTCCCTGCGTGGAGATCGGCTGGCGGCTGCACCCGGATGTCTGGGGGCAGGGGCTGGCCTCTGAGGGCGCCCGGGCGGCCCTGGACTGGGGCCTGGGTCCGGGAGGGATTCCCGAGATTCTGGCCTTCACGGCGACAACCAACCTGGCTTCCCAGGCGGTCATGCGCCGGATCGGCATGGTCGCCGACCCGACGCGCGACTTCGACCACCCGCGCCTGGCGGAGGGACACCCCCTTCGCCGGCACGTGGTCTGGACGACCCGGCTTTAGCGCAGGACCGTCAGGCCGTTACGGATGACGGTGACGTTGCGGGCCTTCACCCGGGCCTCGAACGAGATGGTCTTGCCGTCCTTCCAGATGTCCACCGTGATCACGTCGCCGGGGAAGACAGGCGAGGAGAAGCGCGCCTGGTGGGAGTAGATCTGGTCGGCGTCGAACCCGGTCACTTCTTGCAGGATGGCCCGGCAGGTGATGCCGTAGGTGCACAGGCCGTGCAGGATGGGCCGGTCGAAGCCCGCCTTCTTCGCCACGCCGGGGTCTGAGTGCAGGGGGTTGCGGTCGCCGTTCAGGCGGTAGAGCAGGGCCTGGTCCTCGCGGGTCGCGAAGTCGACGGAGATGTCCGGCGCCCGGGTCGGCACGGCGTGCGGCTCGGGGGCGCCCTCGGAGGGGCCGCCGAAGCCGCCGTCGCCGCGAGCGAAGGTGGATCCCGTCAGGGTGGCGACCTTCTCGCCCTTCTCGTCGGTCCAGACGGTCTCGTTGATGATGACCGCGCCCTTGCCCTCTCCCTTGTCATAGGCGCCGATGGTGCGCCCTTCGGCGGTGAAGGTCCCGCTGGTCGGCAGGGGCTTGTGAAGTTCGACCTTCTGCTCGCCGTGGACGACCATCAGGAAGTTGATCTGGCTGGGCCGGTGGCCGGGCGGCATTTCCGGGGCCGGGCCCGCGGCGCCGCGCAGGGCGGCGGCCAGCACGGTGGCGGCGGTCGGGACCACCTTCAGGCCCTTCTCATAGACAAAGGCCAGTTCGGTCTCGTCCATCGGGTCCTGGCCCAGGCCGATGCCGAGGGCGTAGAGCATCACGTCCTTGTCGCCATACGAGAAGGTCCGCGGCGCGGTGCGCTGCTGAAGGATGTCTGGATAATGGATGGCCATGGACTTGCTTCCTCTCCTGCGGCGGCGGGACCACCGTTTTCCGTGCAGGATTGAAGCGGCTGCCTCTTCTTTGCGCAAGCCGCCACAGCGCGGCGGCGTTCTCAGCGCAGACAGTTGCTGCGACCGAGAGGGACCAGGATGACCTCGGCGAATTCGGGGTTGTGGAATAGCGTCAACGGGTTCTCTTTAACCCATCGGATGATCCATCTTGGAGGAGAGAAGGCGCCGTGTCGGAAGTTCTGATCTATGGCGCTGCGGGCTATACGGGCCGGATTTGCGCTGAGGGGTTTGTTGAGGCCGGGTTGCGCCCCATCCTTGGCGGGCGACAGGACGCCGTGCGCGGATTAGCGGCTCGGCTGGACCTCAGATCGTCAATTTTCGATTTGAGCGACCCACGCGAAATCGAGCGTCGCCTTCAGGGGGTGCGACTTCTCCTGAACCTTTCCGGCCAGTTCCTAACCACCCAGAAGCTTCTCATCGAGGCCTGCCTGGTTTCAGGTGTCCACTATGTCGACCTCGCCGGTGAGGTGGCGGACACTTCGCACGCGTTTACCTTTGATGAAAGGGCGCGCCTTGCGAACATCATGATCATGCCCGGCGTCGGCTTCAACGTCGCGCCCTCAGACATCGCCGCAGGGATCGCGAAGGCGAGATTGCCGGATGCCAACGAACTGGTGATCGCCCTGGCGACGGAGGGCGGGGTGTCGCGCGGAACCCTCAGGGGAATGCTGGCGCACATTGAACAGACCGGGCATCGACGTGTCGGCGGCGCCCTGGTCCCCGCAAGGCCGGCCGAGTCGGAACTGGAGTTTCAGGTCGCGGGAAAGAAGTTCCGAGCGGTCTATGACCCTTGGGTCGGAGACCTGTTCACCGCGGGGATCTCGACCGGCATCCCCAACATCTCGACCTACTCCGTCTTTCCGGGGCTTGCCGTGGCAATGATGCGGGGACGCCTGCTTTGGCTCCGGGATCTGATCCAGGATCATTTGATGCCGCTCCTGCCAGAGGGATCGTCTGCGCGGCAGTTACGTGAGGGCAGAACCTATGTCCTTGCAATCGCATCGAACGGCAAAGCGCAGGTGCGCGTCGCCCTGACGGGACCGGAAGCCTACCGGTTCACTGTGCTTTGTCTCAGGGAGATCACCCGTGCGGTCTTGGCGGGGAGGTGGTCCCCCGGCTTCCAGACCCCCGCGCTATACGGGCGGGCGCTGCTCGAAGGAATTGAGGGGGTGAAATGGGACGAGGAGTAGTCGTCGGAGGGGCGGACCTGGCTGGTTACGCAGACTGCCTCTCCACGCGCGATGGTCATCTGTACGTCGAGGAACTCGATACCGTCGATCTGGCGGCACGGTTTGGAACGCCCTTGTTCGTGCTGTCTGAGAGCCAGCTGCGCGGCAACGTGCGACGATTCCGCGCCGCATTCGCCGCCCAATGGGAAGGTCCGGTGGACGTGATGCCGGCGTTCAAGGCCAACACCACCCTCGCCAGCCGACGAATTCTCACAGATGAAGGCGCCGGAGCCGACGTTTATTCGCCGGGCGAGCTGGAGGGCGTCCTCAGCACGCCGGTAGACCGGGCGCGCGTGTCCGTTAATGGCGGGGGTAAGAGCCGTGAGTATCTGGCGCACTGCGTGCACGAAGGGGTCAGAATCACGGTCGAAGATGTCGATGAGATTGAACTCGTTCAGGCTGTGGCGGCCGAGCAGGGGCGTACGGCGAAGATCCGCCTTCGCGTAAAGCCGACGGTTCCCAATCTATGGCGACCGACGGACTTCTCTCAGTTGACCATCCCGATCGATCTCGCGATCCAGGTCTATAAGTCTGGCATCCCTCCAGAGTTTCTGGTCGCCATGGGCCGGCGTGCGATTGCGTCCCCCAACATCGATCTGGTCGGGCTGCACGTTCATCAGGGTCGCCATCACGCCAGCCTTTGGTTCTGGGAAGGCCTGATGTCAAAGTTTGGCAAACTCGCGGGAGAGTTGATCGCCGCCTGGGACGGTTGGCAACCCCAGGAGATTGACATCGGCGGCGGCTGGCCCAGCCCACGCGATCCGCTGAATGAGGAGACGCCGCGCTCAGAGTTCGTGCTGACCGCGCTGGGCTTTCCCTTCCTGGCGGGCCTGCGCGGGTTGGGAGCCAGCGTTTATCACAGGGCGTTGAACCGTCTGGTGCCCGTGCTCTCGTCGCACCGCTTCCGCGCGCCTCCGCCGACGATTGAGGAGTATGCGGCTGTCGCTGTGCGTACTCTTCGTCGGGAACTTCAGGCGGCGCGCGTCTCGACGGACGGGGTGCGGTTACAGATCGAACCCGGAAGGTCGATGTATGGGGATGCGGGCATCCATCTGGCGCGGGTCAAGACCATCAAGAAACAGACCCGTCCCTTCCCCTATTCCTGGGTTCTGACCGACACCACGACATTCTTTCTTGCAGGCGGGCATTTCGAACGCAGCCGATTCCGCCATGTTGTCGCAAACAAGGCGGACTGGCCCGGCGCAATGACCGCCGATCTTGTGGGTCATTCTTGCTTTGCTGACCAAATCGTACTCGGCGCCCGGCTCCCAGAAGTTGCGCCGGGCGACCTGATCGCCCTCCTCGATACGGGGGCTTATCAGGAATCGAGCGCATCGAACTTCAATGCGCTCGCCCGACCGGCGACGGTTCTGGTCTGCGGCGATCAGGCCGATGTGGTGAGGCGGGCCGAGACTGTGGAGGACGTCTACAGCCGCGATACAGTGCCCTTGCGGCTGCTCGGGTCACCGGAATCGCGAGGCGATACGGGCGACGACTAAAGTTATCCATGAACCTCCATGCAATTGACCTTGTCCTTATAGGGCTTCAGCTGGCGACGGCGCTGGGGATTGTCGTCTTTTGGTTCTGGTGGTTCCGGGCCGAGCATGACGAGTCTTCCTGGCCAGAGGGGTACAGGCAACATGAACAAGCGTTCGTTGTTCCAGATCTCCTGCTGGCGTTCCTGCTTGTCGTGTCTTCCTTGACGAGTTTGGGCGACGTTGCTCAGGGCTCCAAAATTGCCCTGATTGCGGCGGGCATGATGCTCTTCCTGGCGATCTTTGACGCCACCTACTTCGTCCAGCAGGGCATGTTCGCACGTGAGCGCGGAGGCGTTGGTAACGCTTTTTTGGTCGGCGGGTTACTCATACTGTCTCTGGTGATGATCCTGCATCACGCGTGATTCCGGGTTTCGTAGGGCCGGTGGGAAGCTTCGCAAATCTCCGATTTGCCGCCCATCCCGCAATCGGTTAGAAGCGGCGACCCTCGCCCCGGCGGTCTTGTCCGCCCTGCGCTCCCGACCTTCGCCCTCCAGACCCAAGGCACTCCATGGCGACCCCTACTCAGATTAACCGCGGCGGCCAGATCAGCGGCAACGTCCTGTTCTACAATAAGCCTGAGCCGCTCTCGCCCGAGCTGCACAAGGGCATGGGAGTCAACCGTCTGGATGGCCCCTTCGGCTTCGCCCGGACCGGCCACGCCGTGCCCCTGACGGTCACCGAGTTCAGCATCGCCTGCCTGACCTTCCCAATCATCTTCGTGGGCGAGGACAAGACTCCCCTGGCGATCATGGGTCTGAACGCCGACCAGAACATGTTCCTGCGTGACGATGGGCTGTTCGATCCGGGCATCTACGTGCCCGCCTACATCCGCCGATATCCCTTTGTCTTCGCCAATGACGACGCCGCAAAGCAGTCGATCCTGTGCATCGACCGTTCGGCGGAGTTCATCGTCGAGGGCGGCGACCTGCCCTTCTTCAATCCGGATGGCTCGCCCAGCGAGTACACCCAGAACTGCATCGAGTTCTGCAACAACTACGAGGTTGAGCGACAGAAGACCCTCGCCTTCATCCAGATGCTGAAGGAACTCGACCTGTTCGAGGTCAAGCGCGCCTTCCACACGCCGATCAATCCGGATGGGACGGCAGGCGAGCCCCAGCAGATCGCCGAGTACTTCGGCATCTCGGAAGAGAAGCTCAACGCCCTGCCGCATGACAAGCTTGCGGAGCTGCGCGACAATGGCGCCCTGCAGCAGATCTATGCCCACATCATCAGCCTGTTCGGCTGGGATCGCCTGGTGGCCCTGCAGATCTACAAGTTGTCCGAGGCGGCGGCGCGGGAAGCCGGCCAGGCCGTCTAGCGCGAGAACACCGAGCGGGTCAGGCAGGAAAAGACCAGCCGGCCCGCCTCGTCCAGCAGGTCATGCTGGGCGATGACGATGCCCTTGCCGTCGCCCACCGGGTCCTTGCCCATGATGGTCATGCGGCCGCGCAGGACCTCACCCGCCGGAGGGTTGCGGACCCAGCGCAGGGCGTCGACGCCCAGGCGCTTGGTCTGCGGCCAGCCGAGTGTGGCCAGGGCGTCCAGCCGGCTCCAGACGGCGTAGACCATGGCGTCCGGCGCTCCGCGGTCGGCGGGCCAGCCGGGGGCGAAGGCCTCGATGAAGACCTCCAGGGCTCGGCCATCCACCCGAAAGTCGCCAAGTGGCGCCACCTGGCCGATCTCGATCTCGTCAAACCTGCCCGGCACGCGCGGGTCTCCCTTTCACCGTTTGGCAAACGCAGCGATCATGGGGGCAGACGCGCGCGAAATCGAGCCCCCCCATCCGATGGCCGCAGATTGCCATGGCGGGGCGTCGGACCATATTAGGCGCAGACCCGGTCCGCGGGACCGTCGGGGGATGACATGCTCAGGACACTGCTCGCCGGCCTTGTGGCCCTGCTGGCCCTTTCGGCCAGCCTTGCAGCCTCCCCGTCCCTTGCCGGGCCGGTGCGCACCGGTCACCTCACCGCCGAACTCGCGGCCGCCACGGTGGGGGTCGCGCCCGGCCAGGAGGTCCAACTGGTACTGCGCCAGGACATCGACAAGGGCTGGCACACCTACTGGCGCAACTCCGGGGATTCCGGCGCGCCGACCGAGCTGATCTGGACCCTGCCCCCCGGCTGGTCGGCCGGCGACCTCGTCTGGGCTCCGCCGTCGCGCAAGCCCATTGGGCCCCTCATGAACTATGGCTATTCGGGCGAGGTCCTCCTGCCGGTGACCGTCCAGGCCCCGGCTTCCGCCCGGCCCGGCGACACGGTCACCCTTCGGGCGAAGGCCGCCTTCCTCGTCTGCTCGGACGTCTGCATCCCTGAGGACGCGGATCTCAAGCTGGATCTCAAGGTGGTGGCCGGCGCCCCGGCCCCGGACCCTGTCTGGGCGCCCCGGGTCGAGGCGGCCCTGGCGGCGGTCCCGCGCCCGGGCCAGGTCCAGGCCGTCCTGTCCAGCGGACCGGCCGGACTCCGGATCGCCGCTACAGGCGCGGTCATCGCGGGCGGAACGGTCCGGGACGCCTACTTCTACCCCTATGCCTCGGGGGTCATCGACCACGCTGCACCGCAGTCGGTGGATCGCGGGCCCGACGGCCTGACCTTGACCCTGAAACCCGCTCCCGCCGACGCCGCGCCGACGTCGCTGACCGGCGTGCTCTCGGTGGACGGCAAGGCCTACGAGATCGAGGCGGCTGCCGGAGAGGCGCCTCCTGGCGCCGGCGGCCTCGGACCTCCGCCTTCGGCAGGGCAGGCCGCGGGGGGCGCCGGGGGGCTGGCCGGGGCGATCGCCTTCGCCTTCCTTGGCGGCCTGATCCTGAACCTCATGCCCTGCGTGTTTCCGGTCCTGGCCATGAAGGCCGCCTCCCTGGCCGGACATGGGCATGACCGGCGCGCCGCCCGCCAGCAGGGCCTGGCCTTCCTGGCCGGCGTGATGGCCACCTTCCTGGCGCTCGCCGCCCTCCTGCTGGTCGTCCGCGCCGGCGGCGCCGCCGTGGGGTGGGGGTTCCAGCTCCAGTCTCCACCCGTGGTGTCGGGCCTCGCCCTCCTGATGCTGGCGGTGGGCCTGAACATGTCGGGCCTGTTCGAGATCGGCGCCTCCCTGCAGGGGATCGGCGCGGGAGCGGCTTCCCGGGGGGGAGGTCTCGGGGCCTTCCTGACCGGCGCCCTGGCGGTGGTGGTGGCGGCGCCCTGTACGGCGCCCTTCATGGCGCCGGCCCTCGGCTGGGCCATGACCCAACCGGCGGCCCTGTCCCTGGCGGTGTTCGCCGGCCTTGGCCTCGGATTCGCCGCCCCCTTCACCCTGGCCGCCCTGGCGCCCGGTCTCCTCACCCGGCTGCCCCGGCCGGGCCCCTGGATGGACACCTTCCGCAAGGTCCTGGCCTTCCCGATGTACGGAGCCGCCGCCTGGCTGGCCTGGGTGCTCGCGGTCCAGGCCGGCCCGGACCTGCTGGCCCGCCTGCTGGCGGCCGGCGTCCTCCTGGCCTTCGCCTGCTGGCTGGCCGGCCTGGCCCAGAAGCGGGCGATCCTTGGCCAGCCCTCCCGGATCCTGGGGATCACCGCCCTTGTCATCGCCGCACTGTCGGTGGCCGCCGCCGTCTGGCCGTCACCCGCCGCCGCGGACGCCTCCGGGTTGGCCTACGAAGCCTACTCTCCTGAGCGGCTGTCCGCCCTGCAGGCGGAGGGCAGGCCGGTCTTCGTAAACTACACCGCCGCCTGGTGTGTCACCTGCCAGGTCAATGAGAGGGTCGCCTTCTCCACACGTATCGCCGCCGAGGCCTTCGAGGCCAGCGGAACCGTCTACCTGAAGGCCGACTGGACCCGGCGCGACGCGGTGATCGCCGAGGATCTCGCGCGCTTCGGCCGCGCCGGGGTGCCGCTCTACCTCGTCTATCCTGCGGGCGGCGGCGAGCCTCGCATCCTGCCCCAACTCCTGACCCCGGACATCGTCGCCCGCGCCGTGCAGGACGCCGCCCGGGGATGAGCGCCGTGACCGATCCCTGGGAGACCCTGGCGCGCACCGCGGCGTCTGATCCGCCGCTCCGCCGCCTGTTCGAGGCTGAGCCCGACAGAGTCCACCGCCTGACCTTCGAAGCCTGCGGCCTGGCCCTGGACCTGTCCAAACAGCCCTGGTCCGCCGAAAGCTTCGCCCGGGCGCTCGACCTTGTCCGCGCCTGCGGCCTCGAGGCGGCGCGGGAGGCCCTGTTCGCCGGCGAGGCGGTCAACGCCTCCGAGGGCCGCGCCGTCCTGCACATGGCCCTGCGGGATCCCGGGGCCCGGGACTGGCGCGCCGGCGACCAGGCGGTCGCCGGGTCCGTGCGGTCAGAGCTCGACCGCATGCTGCACTTCGCCGGGGCGGTGCGGAACGAGGGTGTGATCCGGGCGGTGGTGCACATCGGCATCGGCGGGTCGGACCTCGGGCCGCGACTGGTCTGGGAGGCCCTGGCCCCCGCCGTCCCCAGGATCGAGCTGCGCTTTGCGGCCAATGTGGATCCCTCCGAGATCACCGCCGCCCTGGCCGGCCTCGACCCGGCCCGCACCCTGGTGATCGTGGTCTCCAAGACCTTCACCACCCAGGAGACCCTGTTCAATGCCCGCGCCGCCCGAGCCTGGCTGGCGACGGCGCCTGGGGCGGAGACGCGCCTGGCGGCCGTCACCGCGGCGCCAGGGGCCGCCGCCGACTTCGGCGTCGCCGCCGACCGCATCTTCCCCTTCGCCGAGTGGGTGGGCGGGCGCTTCTCCCTCTGGTCAGCGGTGGGCCTGTCCTGCGCCATCGGCCTGGGGCCCGAGACCTTCGCCGACCTGCTGGCGGGGGCGGCGACGATGGACAGCCATTTCCTCTCGGCCCCGCCGGAAGAGAGCCTGCCCGTGGTCCTGGCCCTGGCCCACGTCCTGAACCGCGACATCCTCGGACGGCCCGCCCGGGCGGTGGTTCCCTACGCCCGCCGCCTGCGCCTCCTTCCGGCCTTCCTCCAGCAGCTGGAGATGGAGTCCAACGGCAAGCGCGTCGGGCGTGATGGCCAGCCCGTGGATCGGCCCACCGCCGGCGTCGTCTTCGGCGAGCCCGGAACCAATGGCCAGCACGCCTTCTTCCAGGCCCTGCACCAGGGAACCGACGTCATTCCCCTCGACATCCTGGCTGTGCGCAAGCCCGTGGAGGGCGACCCGGCCGCCCACCTCGCCCTGCTGGCCAACGCCATCGCCCAGGCCGAGGCCCTGATGGCCGGACGGACGGAGGCCGAGGCGCTCGCGGCGGCTGGTGGCGACCCTGTCCTCGCCGCCCAGAAGGCCTTCCCCGGCGACCGGCCCTCGGGCTTCCTCCTGATGGAGCGCCTGGACGCCCCTGCGCTCGGCGCCCTCCTAGCCCTCTTCGAACACAAGGTCTTCGTCGAGGGCGTCCTGTGGGGGCTCAACAGCTTCGACCAATGGGGGGTCGAGCTGGGCAAGGTCCTGGCCGCTCGCATCCTGCCAGAGCTGGAGGGCGGGGCGCTTGCGCCGCACGACGCCTCCACCGCCGCCCTGATCGCCCGCCTGCGCGGCGAGTGAGGCCCGCGACGGGTTTACGCCTCCGGCGCCTCCGTTACAGTGGCGGCAGAGGGGCGGTCAGCGCCCCCGCTGGAGGAGACCGAAGGGCCATGCACCTCGCTGACCACGCGCGCCTGACCCCCGAAAAGCCGGCCCTGATCTCGGCCGATACCGGCAAGGTCGTGACCTTCGCCCAGCTGGACGAGCGCTCCCTGCGGATGGCCAACCTGTTCCGTGACAGGGGCCTGAAGCGCGGCGACCACGTCGCCCTCCTGATGGAGAACAACCTCGCCTTCCTCGATGCGGTCTGGGCCTGCTTCCGGTCGGGCCTCTACATCACCACCATCAACCGCTACCTGCCGCCGGACGAGGCCGCCTACATCGTCAATGACTGCGGGGCCAAGGTCCTGATCAGCTCCCACGCCAAGCGCGAGACCGCCGAGGGCCTGTCCGACCTCATCCCCGCCTGCCCGATCCGCCTGATGGTGGATGGCGTGATCCCGGGCTGGGAGTCCTACGAGGCGGCCCGCGACAGCGCCTCGCCTGCGCCCCTCGACCAGGAGTGGATGGGCGATTCCATGCTCTACAGCTCGGGCACCACGGGCCGGCCCAAGGGCATATTGCGGCCCCTGCCAGAGGTAAGCCCCGCCGAGGCCTTCGCCCTGCGACAGCAGGCGAACCGCTACGAATTCAGCCCCGAAACCGTCTACCTGTCGCCGGCGCCCCTCTACCACGCCGCCCCCCTGGCCTATGTGGTCACCGTCCAGTCCTTCGGCGGGACCGTGGTGATGATGGAGCGGTTCGACGCCGAGCGGGCGCTGGAGCTCATTCAGGACTACCGAATCACCCATTCCCAGTGGGTGCCGACCATGTTCGTGCGCATGCTCAAGCTGCCGGAAGAGGCCCGCCGGGCCTTCGACGTCTCCAGCCTGAAGGTCGCCATCCACGCCGCCGCGCCCTGCCCGGTTGAGGTCAAGCGTCAGATGATCGAATGGTGGGGGCCTGTCCTCTACGAGTACTACGCCGGGACCGAGGGCTCCGGCTCAACCTTCATCGACAGCGAGGACTGGCTCAGGCGCCCCGGCTCGGTGGGCCGGGCGGCGGTGGGCGTCCTGCACGTCTGCGACGAGGAGGGGAACGAGCTGCCTCCCGGCGAGACGGGACTCATCTACTTCGAGCGTGAGATCCCAACCTTTGAGTATCACAACGACCCTGAGAAGACCCGGTCGTCCAGGCATCCCAAGCACCCTAACTGGAACGCCCTGGGCGACGTCGGCTACCTGGACGCGGAGGGCTATCTCTACCTCACCGACCGCAAGGCCTTCATGATCATCTCGGGTGGGGTGAACATCTATCCCCAGGCCATCGAGGACGCCCTGATCACCCATCCCAAGGTCGCCGACGTAGCGGTCTTCGGCGTGCCGGACCCGGAGATGGGCGAGGCGGTCAAGGCGGTGATCGAGCCGGCCCCGGGCGTGGCGCCCGACGAGTACCTCGCCGCCGAGCTGATGGCCTATGCCCGCGAGCACCTGGCCCACTACATGGCCCCGCGCTCCATCGACTTCATCGAGGAAATGCCGCGCCTGCCCACCGGCAAGCTCTATAAGCGCATCCTCCGCGACGCCTACTGGCAGGGCGACCGCAAGATCTGAACTCAGCAGGAAAGACCGTCATGCAGGACCTTTCGGGAAAGACCGCCTTCATCACCGGCGGGGCCTCGGGCCTTGGCCTGGCCATGGCCCAAGCCTTCGGCGCCGCGGGCATGAACGTCATGCTGGCCGACATCGAGACCGAGGCCCTGGCCCGGGCGGTGGCCGAGCTGGAGGCCCGGCAGGTGCGCGTGGCCGCCGTCCAGTGCGACGTCACCGACCGCGCCGCCCTCGTCGCCGCCGCCCGCGAGACGGTGGCCGCCTTCGGCAAGGTCCACGTCCTGTGCAACAACGCCGGCGTGGGCGCCGGCGGGACCGCAGACGAGATGAAGCCCGCCGACTGGGACTGGACCTTCCAGGTCAACCTGATGGGGGTGATCTACGGTTTCGAGGCCTTCCTGCCCCACATCCGCGCCCACGGAGAGGGCGGGGCGATCATCAACACCGCCTCCATGGCCGGCCACATGTCGCCCCCGGGCATGGAGGCCTACAGCGCCTCCAAGTTCGCCGTCGTGGCCTTGACCGAAGGCTGGGCGGCCCAGCTGGCGGCCGAGAACATCCAGGTCCAGGTCCTCTGCCCGGGCTTCGTGCGCACCCGCATCAACCAGTCGGGCCGCAACCGCCCGGCCAAGTTCGGCGGGCCCCAGGTGCGCGAGATCGTCCCGGACGACCGGGTGGCGAACGGCATCGACCCGGCCCGGGTCGGCGCCCGGGTGCTGGAGGCCCTACAGGCCGGCGACCTCTACATCTTCACCCACCCGGACATGCGACCCTTCGTCCAGATGCGTTTCCAGGGGATCATGGCGGGCTTCGACTCCGCCGACCGGAGCCAGGCCCTCGCCGGCATGGATTACCGGACCCCGGACCTCGATCTCCTGCCGTGAGCCCGGCGGGCGCCGGGTCCGGGACTGGACGGCCCGGCGTCGATGGGCTAGGGACCCGACCCATGCTCCGTCAGGTCCACCACCACGGCCTCCACCATCCGACCTGCGAAAGCGGGAGCGGGCGGGTGCGTTCGGCCTGATCGAACCTCCGGCGCCGGCCCCCGCGCAATGCGGACGGGGCCGGCCGGCGGCTCCGTCCCTGGCCAACCCAAGGGATAGGACCATGACCACCCCCGACACCCCCACCGAAGCCGCTGCGGACGCGCCCCGGCCCGAGGCCCGCGCCCCCCGCGGCTTCATGGACCGCCGCCCCCGCGACCTGGCCGCCGAGCGCCGGATCCTGGCCCGCGTAGCCGAGGTCTATGAGCGCTACGGCTTCGAAGCCCTCGACACCGGCGCCCTGGAATACGCCGACGCCCTGGGTAAGTTCCTGCCCGACGCCGACCGTCCCAACGAGGGTGTCTTCGCCCTGCAGGACGATGACGACCAGTGGATGGCCCTGCGCTACGACCTCACCGCGCCCCTCGCCCGGTTCGTGGCTCAGAACCGCGAGGGGCTGACCAAGCCCTTCCGGCGCTACGCCTACGGTCCGGTCTGGCGCAACGAGAAGCCCGGCCCCGGCCGGTTCCGCGAGTTCACCCAGTGCGACGCCGACACGGTGGGCTCGGCCCGGCCCGAGGCGGACGCCGAGATCATCGCCATGGCCGCCGAGGGCCTGGCCGCCGCCGGCCTGCCCGAAGGCGGCTATGTCCTGCGGATCAACAATCGCCGCCTCCTCAATGGTCTCCTCGACCGGGCTGGCGTGGCCGACGAGGGCCAGAAGCTCGCCGTCCTGAGGGCCGTGGACAAGCTCGACCGGCTGGGCCCCGAGGGTGTCCGCCTGCTGCTGGGCGAAGGGCGCAAGGATGAGTCCGGCGCCTTCACCCGGGGCGCGGGCCTTTCCGCCGCCGCCGGCGAGTCCGTCCTGGCCTTCACCGCCGCCGGGGCCGGGGACCGGGCTGAGACCCTGCGGCGCATCGCCGAGGTCATTGGCGGCTCGGCCGAGGGCGACGCAGGCCTGGAAGAGCTGGCGGGCATTGACCGGGCTCTGGCCGGCATGGGCGTCGGCGCCGACCGCGCGGTCTTCGATCCTTCGGTTGTCCGGGGGCTGGAGTACTATACCGGCGCGGTCTTCGAGGCCGAGCTGCGGCTGGAGATCCTGGACGAGAAGGGCCAGCCCGCGCGGTTCGGCTCCGTCGGCGGCGGCGGTCGCTACGACGACCTGATCGCCCGCTTCACCGGCGAGCGCACCCCCGCCACGGGCTTCTCCTTCGGCGTCTCCCGTCTGGCCGCCGCCCTGCGCGCCGCCGGCCGCGACGCTGGGCGGGAGGCGAGGGGCCCCGTGGTCGTCATCGCCTTCTCGCCCAACGACATGGAGGCCTATTTCGGCGTGGCCGCCGAGCTCCGGGCCGCCGGGATCGCCGCCGAGGTCTATCTCGGCGCCTCGGGAATGAAGGCGCAGATGAAGTATGCCGACCGCCGTCTCTCGCCCGCGGCGGTCATCCTTGGCGGAGACGAGATCGCCGCCGGGACCGTCACGGTGAAGGACCTCGACCTCGGCCGCGCCCTGGCCTCGGACGTGACCGACAACGCGGCCTGGCGGGCCGAGCGCCCGGGCCAGCAGACGGTCCCCCGCGACCAGCTGGTCGGCGTGGTCCGCCGCATCCTCGGAGAGGCGCAATGACGCTTGGTTTGCGCCTTCCGGAGGCCCGCCTCGAAGCCCTCCGCGCACCCTTCCGCGCCACCGGCGCCGCCTGGGTGCAGCCGCCGGTCCTGCAGCCCTTGTCGCTCATCCTCGACCTGGCTGGAGAGGCCCTGCGCTCGCGACTCTTCGTGCTCCAGGCTGCTGGCGGCGAGGAGGTCTGTCTGCGGCCCGACTTCACCACCCCCGTCGCCCGCCTGCACCTGGCGTCCGGCGCGATAGCCGGCGACTATGCCTATGAGGGCCTGGTCTTCCGGGCCTCTGCTGACGAGCCGGAAGAGGTCCTGCAGGTCGGCATTGAGCGCTTCGCCCCGGACGCTAACCGCGCAGTGGCGGACGCCGGCCTGGTCGATCTCATCTGGCGCGCCGCCGTCGCCGGGGGGCGGGGCGACCTGTCCCTGCGCCTGGGCGACGCCGGCCTCTTTCCGACCTTCGTGGACACCCTCGGCCTGAACCCTGTCCTGGCCTCGCGTCTGGTCCGCATGGCCGCCCGGCCCAGCCAGCTGGCGGCGGAGCTGGACCGGACCGACGGGGGCGTTCCTGTCGCAGACACAGATGACGTGATCGCCCGCCGGCTCGGCGCTCTGCCGCCCGATGAGGCTGCAGCCCTTCTGGAGGAGATCTGGGCGCTCGCGGGAATCACCCCCGTCGGCGGCCGCAGCGCAGCAGAGATTTCTGGCCGCCTGGTCCGCCGGGCGGAAGCGGCGCGGGCCCCCGCCCTGTCCCGGGCCCAGGCCGACGCCATCCGCACCTTCCTGGCCATCCGCGATGCGCCTCGCCCCGCTCTCGATCAGCTCGCCCGGCTCGCTCCCGGGGCGACGGCTCTGCAGGCGAGGCTGTCGGACTGGAACCGGCGCCTGGACCGGATCGAGGCGGTCCCCGCCGGCGCTGCGCCGGCGATCTTCGAGGCCGCCCCCCGCGGGGATTTCGCCTATTACGACGGCCTGGTGTTCGAGGTGCTGTCCGGGGCCCTGGGCCCGGACCGACCCGTGGCGGCGGGAGGACGGTACGACGGTCTTCCTGCGCGCCTGTCGGGGTCTGGTGCGGCCAAGGGGTCGGCCCTGGGCGGCATGGTCCTGCCCCGACGGGCCATTGCGGAGACGGGATCATGAGCGACGCCCTGACCCTCGCCATCCCCTCCAAGGGGCGATTGAAGGAGCAGGTCGAGGCCTGGCTCCAGGACTGTGGCCTCAGCCTCGCCATGAGCGGGGGCGACCGGGGCTACCGCGCCCGCCTGCGCGGTGTGGACGGAGTGCAGGTGCGGCTGCTGTCCGCCGGGGATATCGCCTCGGCCCTGGTCTCCGGCGAGGTGCACCTGGGCGTCACGGGCGAGGACCTCCTGCGCGAGCAGGGCGCCGAGGCCTCCGCCGCCGCCCTGCTGCTCCGGGCGCTCGGCTTTGGCCGCGCCGACCTGGTGGTCGCCGCGCCGAAGAGCTGGCTGGACGTCTCGACCCTGGCCGACCTGGAGGAGGTGGCTCACGAGCGCCTGGTCCGTACCGGCCGGCGGCTCAGGGTCGCCACCAAGTACCTCGTCCAGACCCGCGAGTTCTTCGCCCGTCATGGGGTGACCGACTACCGGATCGTCGAATCGGGCGGCGCCACGGAAGGGGCCCCGGCGTCGGGCGCCGCCGACATCGTGGTCGACATCACCACTACGGGTGCGACCCTCCAGGCCAACGACCTGAAGATCCTTGAGGACGGGGTCATCCTCAGGAGCCAGGCTCAGCTGGCGGCCGGACTCCGGGCGGACTGGACGGCGGAAGGTCTGGCGGCGGCCGAATCGCTCCTCAGAATCCTCGAGGCCCGGTCGGCGGCGCACGCCTCGGCGACCCTCATCTGGCCGGGTGGGGACGAAGATCCGATCCTTCCGGAACTGGAGGCCCTGGGCGCGGTGCGGCGGCCGAATGGCCTCTTGGCGCCGGTGGATCTCGTGGCCCGCGTGGCGGCCCGCCTCTCTGCAGCAGGGCGGGGCCCCGTTACGGCTTCACGTCCCGACTTTGTGTTCGAGACGGCCTGTTCATCAGTCGAGCGGCTGCGGGCGGCATTGGATCGTAACTGACACAGGTGTCAGAAACCCCCTCCGTGGCCGGATGATTGGCGGCGACGCCAACCAGAGCGATTGACAGGACCCGGGATTTGCCCTCAAGTCTTGAGCTGCGAGAGACATGGTGGACATTAAACCATCAATCTCCGGCGTTTCGGGGAGGAAACGCCCTCTTAATTCCAAGGCCGAAGGCCAATGCAACCCGCCGCGAGGCGGGTTGTTTTTTACAGTGCCTAAGGATTTGACGAAGTTGTCAAATCTTCTGAGGCCTTTGCCGCCGTCTGGTCCCGGAGGTCTCGCCCATGCCCGATCTGAAGGTGGTGATCGCCGGGGCCGGTCCCGCCGGACTGATCGCGGCGGAGGTGCTCGCCCGAGGCGGCGCCGAGGTGGTGGTGCACGAACGCATGCCCAGCCCCGCCCGTCGCCTGCTGATGGCCGGTCGCGGTGGTCTCAATCTGACCCACTCCGAGCCCCTGACGGACCTGCGGGGTCGCTATGGCGACCGGGCCTCCCGCATGGCTCCCCTGCTCGAGGCCTTTCCGCCTCAAGCCCTTCGCGACTGGGCCGAGGGGCTGGGCCAGGAGACCTTCGTGGGCTCCAGCGGCCGGGTCTTTCCCCGGGCCCTCAAGGCCTCGCCCCTTGTGCGAGCCTGGCTGTCCCGGCTGGACGGCCTGGGCGTGGAGCTCCGCCCGCGTTCGACCTGGACCGGCTGGGACGCCGAGGGGCGTCCGCTCTTCCAGCAGGGGGACGTGGACCCGGTCGCTCATCCGGCCGATGCCCTCCTGCTCGCTCTCGGCGGCGCCAGTTGGCCTCGCCTGGGCGCCGACGGCGGGTGGACAGACATCCTCTCGGCGGCGGGCGCCCCTCCGGCCCCGCTCCAGCCGGCCAATTGCGGCTTCGTCGCCGATTTCAGGCCGGACTTCGCCCGCCGGTTCGCCGGGACCCCGCTGAAGGCCACAGCCCTGCGCCATGACGATCGCCAGGTCCGGGGGGAAATCCTCCTGACCACGCGGGGCCTGGAGGGTGGCGCCGTTTACGCCCTCTCGGCCCCGATCCGGGAAACCCTTGCGGCCACCGGCGAGGCCTGGACCTTCATCGATCTTCGACCGGACCGGCTGGCGGCAGATCTCGCCGCCCGCCTGGCCCGGCAGGACCGCAAGGCCAGTCTCTCAAACCGGCTGCGCAAGGCGCTTTCCCTGTCGCCCGCCGCCATCGCCCTGCTGCGCGAGGCGGGGCCGGTCCCATTGGAGCCGCTCGCCCTGGCGGAACGGGTCAAGTCCGTGCCGGTACGGCTCATCGCGACGGCGGGCCTGGAGCGCGCCATCTCCACCGCCGGTGGCGTGCGCTTCGATGACCTCGACGCCGGCCTGCAGCTCCGCGCCCGACCCGGGACCTGGGTCGCCGGCGAAATGCTGGACTGGGAGGCGCCCACGGGGGGCTACCTCCTGCAGGCCGTCTTTGCCACCGGCGTCCACGCCGCTCGAAACATCCTGGCCGGGCTCGGCTGAGGCCTCACCAGATCCGAGCGCGCTCTTCCGGCGGCAGGTACATGGGATCACCGGGCTTGACGCCAAACGCCTCGTGGAAGGCGTCGATGTTCCGGACCGGAAGGTTGACCCGCGCCTTGGGCGGTGAGTGGGGCCCTGTCGTCAACTGCTGGCGCGCCCGGTCATCCCGGAGCTTGGTCCGCCAGACCTGGGCCCACCCATAGAAGACCCTCTGTTCACCGGTTAGGCCGTCGATCACCGGCGCAGGCGACCCCTTCAACGAGGCGCGGTAACCATCCAACGCGAGCAGGACCCCGCCCAGGTCGGCGATGTTCTCCCCCATTGTGAGGTCTCCCTTGATGAAGACCCCCGGAAGGGCCTCGAAGGCGGAGTACTGGGCGCCCAGCTTGGCGGCCTCGGCATTGAAACGCTCGGCGTCCTGCGGGGTCCACCAGTCGGACAAGCGCCCGTCGCCGTCCGACTTCCGGCCCTGGTCATCGAAGCCGTGGGTGATCTCGTGGCCGATCACGCCGCCGATCGCGCCGTAGTTGATGGCCATGTCGCCGGCGGGGTCAAAGAAGGGCGGCTGGAGGATGGCGGCCGGGAAGACAATTACGTTCCGCGTCGAGGAGTAATAGGCGTTCACCGTCGCCGGGGTCATGCTCCATTCCTTGCGGTCCACCGGGCGGTTCAGTCGCGCGACGCGGCGGTTCCAGTCCCAGGCCCGGGCGCGGGAGACATCGCCGAACAGGTCGCCGGGTTTCATCTCCAGGCCGGTATAGTCCAGCCAGGCGTCAGGATAGCCGATCATGAGGCTGAACTTGGACAGCTTCTCCAGGGCCTTGGCGCGGGTCTCTGGTCCCATCCAGGACACGGTCTCGATCCGACCGCGCATGGCGGTCTTGATGTCGGCGACCAGGCCTTCCATCAAGGCCTTGGACTCCGGTGGGAAATAGGCGGCCACGTAGTCCCGGCCCAGGGCCTCGCCGAGCTGTTCATCTACCAGGGTCACGGCGCGCTTCCAGCGCGGCTGCTGCTGGGGCTGGCCGGTCAGGACCTTGCCCCGGAACTCGAAGTTCGCCCGGTCGAACTCGGGCGCGAGATACGGCGCGGCCTCGTCCACTAGGCTGAGGGCCATGTAGGCCTTGAGGGTGTCCAGCGAGGTCTCTGCATAGATCTTCGCGATCTCAGGAATGGCGCCCTGCTCACGCAGGATCACCCGCTTCACGCCGGAGAGCCCTGCGCCCGCCAGGTAGTCGCCCCAGGCGAAGCCCGGTGCGCTCCGGGCCAGTTCCGCGGGGGAGGCCGGGTTGTAGGTCTTGTCCCGGTCCCGGCGCTGGGCGTTGGTCCAGGAGGCCTTCGCGATCCGGGTCTCGAAGGCGAGGATGGCGTCCGCCGCCTTGCCCGGTTCGGGCCAGCCCGCCAGGGCCAGCATGCGCTCGACATAGGCCCGGTATTCCTGACGCTGCCGCTCGAAGCGCGCCTCGAGGTAATAGTCCCGGTCCGGCAGATTCAGCCCGGACTGGCTCAAATAGACGGCGTAGGCCTGCGGGTTGCGGGCGTCATCGGAGACAAAGACCGAGAAAACCGAACCCCCGAAGCCCTGGGCCGAACGCCCCATCAGCTGGGCGGCGTCCCGGTGGTTGCGGAGCCTGCGAATCTGCGACAGCGCGGGCGCAATGGGCTGGGCCCCGAGGGCGGCGATCCGGTCCTCTTCCATGAAGTTGCGGTAGAGGGTGGCGAGCCGCTGGCGATCCGCTGTCGGCGCCGGGTCCGCTGCGGCCGCCTCAAGCACGGCGTGCATGCGGTTCACGGACAGCTCGCGCAGGGCTTCGAAGGCGCCGAAGCCCGATCGGTCGGCCGGAATTTCCAGCTTGTCCAGGTAGGTTCCGTTGGCGTGGAGGAAGAAATCCTGGGCTGCCGGCGTGGCCGTGTTCCGGCCGGACATGTCGAACCCCCAGGTCCCCATCCGGGGAGCCGAAAGGTCGCCTGCGGAGGCAGGTAGGGCGATGGCCGCAGCGAGGGCTGCAAGGAGGGATCGGGCGATGGTCATGGTGGGCTCAGCAAGTCACGCGAGAAGGCGGGCAGCGTACCGGCCCCGTCGGCTGCGAGCACGAAGATTCTGCACCCCTGTCGGCGTTTCGCCGACCCGGGCGCTCCGGGCCTCG
Source organism: Phenylobacterium sp. (assembly GCA_020402745.1). GTDB lineage: Bacteria > Pseudomonadota > Alphaproteobacteria > Caulobacterales > Caulobacteraceae > Phenylobacterium. Next base: position 20,446 of record JADBYZ010000007.1, on the reverse strand, counting down.
CACGCTCTCCAGGTATGGGCCATAGTCAGATGGAACGAGGACCCGCATGGCCCAACCCGCACCCGGAGATTTCAAGGACGTCATCCTGTTCCTGGCGACGGCCGGCGTTGTTGTGCCGCTCTTCAGGCGCCTGCGAATCAGTCCGATCCTCGGCTTCATTGTCGCGGGGGTCCTCTTGGGCCCCTCAGGTCTCGGTGCTCTGAGCGCTCACGCGCCCTGGGCGGCTGAACTGACCATCGATTCGCCCAAGGAACTCGCCCAGTTAGGCGAACTCGGCGTTGTCTTTCTGATGTTCATGATCGGCCTTGAGCTCTCCTGGGCGCGGCTCTGGCTCATGAGGCGCTATGTCTTCGGGCTTGGAGCGCTTCAGGTTCTGGGATGCGGCCTGATCGTCGCCCTGACCGCCCACCTCCTCGGGGCCACGGTCGCCGCCTCGGCCGCCATTGGCGCTGCCATGGCCCTTTCCTCCACAGCGTTGGTCATGCCGATCCTCACCGAGAATCGCCGGCAGCACGTCCAGGCGGGAAGGGTCACCTTCGCCGTCCTTCTCTTTCAGGATCTGGCTGTCGCCCCAATCCTGATCACCCTTGCGATTATGGGTCGGGACCAGGAGCCGGCCCTTTCCCCGGACATTCTGACAAGCTTCGCCCCGGCTGTCCTCGCGGTGGCCGCCCTGGTCGGCTTCGGGCGATTCCTTCTTCGCCCCATGATGCGATCGGTCGCCCGCGCCCGCAGCGACGAACTGTTCATGGCCGCCTGTCTCCTGGTCGTTATCGGGTCCGGCCTCCTCGCCGCCTTCGCCGGCCTTTCCATGGCCCTTGGCGCCTTCGTCGCCGGGCTGCTGCTGGCTGAGACGGAGTTTCGACATGAGGTCGAACAGGTCATCGAACCGTTCAAGGGCCTTCTGTTGGGCCTCTTTTTCCTGGCTGTCGGGATTGGGCTCGATGTCGGCCTTATCCTGGAACAGCCCCTGCAGATTGTCGGTGTCACCTTTGGTCTCATGGTCCTGAACACGGCGCTGATCTTCGGCCTTGGCCGCGCCTTCGGGCTGAACGGCAAGGCCGCTATCGAGACCGCCCTCCTTCTGGCCGCAAGCGGCGAGTTCGCCTTCGTTATCCTCGCGTCCGCGATGAATCTGGGCATAGTTCCCCAGGGCCTGGGGCAGAGCCTGCTGGTGTCCGCCACCCTTTCGATGATGTGTATTCCGCTTCTGGCCGCGCTCGGCCTCAGGATTGCGGGTCGGGCGGCCTCTGGAGTTGGCGAGGCGCCCAACGCCCCCGTGGGGGCTCCGGAGGGTCGTATCCTCCTGGTCGGCTTTGGTCGGGTGGGCCGGCTGGTCGGCGAGATGCTGGACCGACATGGCCTGCCCTGGTCGGCCGTCGATCAGGATGCATCCGTGGTCACAAGGGGGAGGAAGTCCGGCCGCAGCCTTTACTTCGGTGACGCATCCCGGCCTGGGTTCCTCGAGCGGTGCGGGCTGGAGACCGCCCGCGCCCTGGTGATTACCGCCGACGCCGAAGGCGGCGAGGCGGGAGCCGTCGAATCCCTCGTGGCCTCAGTTCGAGAACGTCGACCGGATATCGCCATCTTCGCCCGCGCCCGGGACAGCCAGCAAGCGCTGCGGCTCTATGATCTGGGGGTGACGGATGCTGTCCCCGAGACTGTTGAGGCAAGCCTTCAGCTCTCTGAAGCCGTGCTTGTCGGGGTTGGAGCGCCGGTTGGCGCGGTTATCGCATCCATTCATGAACGGCGGGATGAATTTCGCCGTGAGCTTAACCGCGGTGACGGATTCATGGCGAAAGCTCGACGACCGGCTCCCGGGTCGACTCAGTGACGCATTCACGGCCCTTACCCGCCACGCTTAACCCGAATTCACTTAGATGTTGCGTTAGTGACACTTCCCCTTGATCGACAGCCTGTTATAAAGACGGCTGAGCGGTTAAGGATCCGCAAAGGGTTAAGAGAGGGCTCTGATATGAAATTCAAACTCCTGGCCGGAGCGGCGCTTGCCGCTGTGACCATCGCCTCGGGGGCCTCCGCCCGTGAAGTGGGCTGGTACGGCGCTGTGGACCTTGGCTACCGGTGGCCTCTGGGCATCAATGCGACTTCCAGCAACAACGCTGCGAATGGCAAGCCCTACGACTGGTCCTTCAACCAGTCTGAGGACTGGACCGGCTTTGCTCGTCTTGGTTACCAGGTCTCCAGCAACTGGCGGGTTGAGCTTGAGGGCGGCTATCGCCCCGGCGACATCGACTCGGTGCGTGGCGGCGCCAGCAACGCCATCGTCGGTCTCTGCACCGCCGGCGTGGTGCGCACCGCAGCGGCCCCGAACTGCGGCTCGCCCTCTGGCGCGATCAGGTCCTTCACGGTGATGGGCAATGTCATTTACGACATCCTGCCCGACTCGGCTCTGAACCCGTTCTTTGGCGTTGGCGTGGGTGTCAATCAGACGCAGGTCGACAACATTGTCGGCCAGTTCTCCACCATCACTCCGGTGGGTCCGGCGGCGACCGTCGCCAACCCGGCCTACCAGAACCTGACCATCGACGACGATGACACGGCCTTCGCCTGGCAGGGGATTGCTGGGGTGGCTTTCGCCATCACGGATCGTCTGGACGCCGATCTCACCTATCGGTACATCAGCGGCTCGGACCTGACCTTTGCTTCAAAGGGCAGTCATGCCCTTCAGCCGGGTGCGTTTAGCGGCGCTATGGAGGACCAGTCCCTGACCTTGGGCCTGCGTTATTCCTTCGCGCCTCCGCCGCCGCCTCCGCCGCCTCCGCCGCCTCCCCCTCCGCCGCCTCCCCCGCCGCCTCCCCCGCCGCCTCCGCCGCCGGCCTACGAGGCGAAGCAGTTCGTGGTCTACTTCCCGTTCGATCAGTCCATCCTGACCCCGGAAGCCCAGACCATCGTTACGGAAGCGGCTGAGTACGCCAAGGCCGGTAACGCGACCCGCGTGATCGTGGTTGGTCACACCGACTCGTCCGGCTCGCCAGCTTACAATGTCCGCCTCTCCGAGCGCAGGGCCAAGGCCGTTGCCGACGCTCTGGTCGGTCAGGGCGTGGGTCAGCAGCTGATGCAGGTCGACTGGAAGGGTGAAACCGAACTCGCAGTCTCCACCGGCGACGGCGTGAAGGAACCCCTGAACCGCCGTTCGACGATCGACATCAACTTCTGATCTCGGTCGAAGGCGGAAACGCCTTGAGACATGGGGGCCCGGTCTCGCGACCGGGCCCTTTTTCATGCCCGACGCGCCGCCCGTTGGTGTTTCGCAGTCGAGGAGGGCTGGAGCGTCTTGGCGTTCACAGTCTCGTGAATCGGCCCTTCAGGGGCATCCGAAACTCCAGCATGTTCAAGCGTCAAGCTCCCTGTTAACCTCCCGTTAGCAAAAAACTCCCGGGGACAACCCGCCGTCCCCGTTGACGAGTCGTTAGGGTCATGGCCCCATGATGTTGCGTAGTCGGGCGGGGCGCCCACTAGATATAGACATTTGAAGATATCGGCTGGGGCCAGTGCGCCGTCGATGGTGAGGATTGCGGGTGCAGGGCATGAGCGGTGGTGAAGCAGTCAGGCGTAAGGTTGGGGCGGAGACGACGACCGCGTCTGAACGATCGGGACGACCCCCGCTCCAGCTGGTGCGGAAGGTCCAGGTGGACCGCTCGCGGGACGCCCTGCTGACGGACTTCGGCAAGACCACACTGGAGGACCGCTATCTTCTTCCGGGCGAGTCCTACCAGGATATGTTCGCCCGCGTGGCCACAGCCTATGCCGATGACACGGACCACGCCCAGCGCGTCTACGACTACATCTCCCGCCTCTGGTTCATGCCAGCCACGCCGGTCCTGTCCAACGGCGGCGCTGATCGCGGCCTGCCGATCTCCTGCTTCCTGAACGCCGTGAACGACTCCCTCGACGGGATCCAGGGCGTCTGGAACGAGAATGTCGCCCTGGCTTCCAACGGCGGCGGCATCGGCACCTACTGGGGCGGTGTTCGCTCCATCGGTGAGAAGGTGAAGGGCGCCGGCCAGACCAGCGGTATCATCCCCTTCATCCGGGTCATGGATAGCCTGACCCTGGCCATCAGCCAGGGATCCCTGCGCCGCGGTTCGGCGGCGGTTTACCTCGACATCCACCATCCCGAGATCGAGGAGTTCCTCGAGATCCGCAAGCCGTCCGGCGATTTCAACCGCAAGTCCCTGAACCTGCACCATGGCCTCTCCATCACTGACGAGTTCATGGAAGCGGTCCGGGACGGGGCGCCCTTCGGCCTGCGCTCGCCTAAAACCGGAGAGGTCCTGCGCGAAGTGGACGCCCGTTCCCTCTGGCAGAAGATTCTCGAGATCCGCCTCCAGACCGGTGAGCCGTATCTGATCTTCTCCGACACCGTGAACCGCTCCATGCCCCAGCACCAGCGGGACCTGGGCCTGTCGGTACGCCAGTCCAACCTGTGCTCGGAAATCATGCTGCACACCGGCCTGGACCACCTGGGCAAGGAGCGCACCGCCGTCTGCTGCCTGTCGTCCGTGAACGCAGAAACCTTCCTGGAGTGGCGCGACCATCCGACCTTTATCGAGGACGTCATGCGCTTCCTCGACAATGTCCTTGAGGACTTCATCACCCGAGCGCCGTCCAGCATGGCCAACGCCATCTACGCCGCGCGCCGCGAGCGATCTGTGGGCCTGGGCCTGATGGGCTTCCACTCCTTCCTGCAGATGCAGAATGTGCCCTTCGAGTCCGCCATGGCCAAGTCCTGGAACATGCGCCTCTTCAAGCACCTGCGCCGCCAGTGCGACGCCGCCTCTCGGGTCCTGGCCGCTGAGCGCGGCCCCTGCCCTGACGCCGCCGAGCGTGGGGTCATGGAGCGCTTCTCGCACAAGCTGGCCATCGCCCCCACCGCCTCGATCTCGATCATCTGCGGCGGGACCAGCGCGGGGATCGAGCCGATCCCGGCCAACATCTACACGCACAAGACCCTGTCGGGCACCTTCGCCGTCCGCAATCCCTACCTCGAGCGCCTGCTGGAGGAGCGGGGCCAGAACGTCCCTTCGGTCTGGGACTCCATCCTCGAGAACGAGGGTTCGGTCCAGCACCTCGACTTCCTGACCCCGGACGAGAAGGATGTCTTCAAGACCGCCTTCGAGCTTGACCAGCGCTGGGTGGTCGAGCTGGCCGCCGACCGGACGCCGGACATCTGCCAGTCCCAGTCAGTGAACATCTTCCTGCCGGGCGACGTGGATAAGTGGGACCTGCACATGCTGCACTGGTCGGCCTGGGAGCAGGGGTGCAAGTCGCTCTACTACCTGCGCTCCAAGTCCGTGCAGCGCGCCGCTCACGCGGGCGCCGAGGCGGTGGCCAGCATCGTGTTGGCCGATGAAGGGCGCACCGACTACGAGGAATGCCTCGCCTGCCAATAGGCGGGCCAGCGACCAGCTGTGCACAACATGTTGGGGCGGTTGAATCGAGACCCCCTAGATATCGGATTGAAGTCGTGTCTAGATCGCAGGCTGAACCTCTGAGATCCATCGTCTTTCCCAGGAGAGCCTGACCGTGTCCGCCAAGTCCGCCCTGCCTGGCCTGCTCACGCCATCCTATGCCTACAAGCCCTTCCGCTACCCTTGGGCCCACGACTTCTGGAAGCGCCAGCAGCAGGTCCACTGGATGCCGGAGGAGGTGCCACTCGGCGAGGATCTCAAGGACTGGGCGACCAAGCTCAATGACCGTGAGCGGAACCTGCTGACCCAGATCTTCCGCTTCTTCACCCAGTCGGACGTCGAGGTGAACGACAACTACATGGAGCGCTATTCGCGCGTCTTCCGTCCGACTGAGATCAAGATGATGCTGGCCTCATTCTCCAACATGGAGACGATCCACATCGCCGCCTACGCCCTGCTGCTCGAGACCATCGGCATGCCCGATTCCGAGTTCACGGCCTTCCTGGAGTTCCAGGAACTCAAGGCCAAGCATGACTACATGCAGCAGTTCGGGGTCGACACCGAGGCCGACATCGCGCGCACTCTCGCCATGTTCGGCGCCTTCACCGAGGGGCTGCAGCTGTTCGCCAGCTTCGCCATGCTGATGAATTTCCCTCGCCACAACAAGATGAAGGGCATGGGGCAGATTGTATCCTGGTCGGTGCGCGACGAGAGCCTGCACTGCGAGGGCATCATCAAACTCTACCACGCCTTCAACCAGGAGACCGGGGCGGTCACGCCGGCCGTGGCGGACGACATTGTCGATTGCTGCAAGACGGTGGTGAACCTGGAGGACAAGTTCATCGACCTGGCCTTCTCGGCGGGTGAGGTCCAGGGGATGACCCCCGACGACATCAAGGCCTACATCCGCTTCATCGCGGACTGGCGCCTGCGCCAGCTGGCTCTGCCAGAGGTTTACGGAGTGAAGGAAAACCCCCTGCCCTGGCTGCAATCGATGATCTCAGGTGTCGAGCACGCCAACTTCTTCGAGGCCCGCTCCACGGAGTACTCCAAGGCGGCGACGCGGGGCCAGTGGCACGGCGAGGCCGGCGTTTGGACCGAGTTCGACCGCCTCATGACCCGCCGCACCGTTCCGGCGGAGCCCGCCGAGTAGGGGCTCCGGTCAGGCGGTCCGCCGGCCCATCAGCTCCCTCAGCGCGGCCACGCGATTGGCGGTGGACGGGTGGGTCGAGAACAGGTTGTCCATCCCCTCTCCATGCAGGGGGTTGATGATGAACATGTGGCTGGTGGCCGGATTGGCCTCGGCGTCGGGGTTCCTGACCCCGTGGGCGTAGGCCTCGATCTTCCGAAGCGCACTGGCGAGGGCCTCCGGGTCTCCGGAAATCTCGGCCCCCGCCCGATCGGCCTCGTACTCCCGGCTGCGGCTGATGGCCATCTGCACCAGGGCGGCGGCGATCGGCGCGAGGATCATCACCACAAGGCCCAACAGGCCGGGTCCCCGACGTTCGCCGTCTCCGGACATCCCACTGAAAGCGGCGAGGTTGGCGAGGGTCGAGATCGCGCCGGCGATGGTCGCGGTCACCGTCATGGTCAGGGTGTCCCGGTTTTTCACATGCGCCAATTCGTGGGCCATGACGCCGCGGATCTCACGCCGGTCCAGCATTTCCAGAAGGCCCCGGGTCGCCGCGACCGCCGCGTTTTCGGGGTTCCGGCCGGTGGCGAAGGCGTTCGGCTGGTCTTGGTCGATGATGTAGATCTTGGGCAGCGGCATCTGCGCCCTGGCCGCAAGGTCGCGGACGTCCGAGGCGTAGGCCCGGACGCGCGGGTCCGGGTGGGTGTCGTCCACCGGCGCCGCCCGGTACATCTTCAGGACGATCTTGTCCGAGTTCCAGTAGCTGAAGAGGTTCATCGCCACGGCCAGGCCAAAAGCGATCAGCATGCCGTTCAGGCCGGCCATGCTGTAGCCGATCCCCACGAAGATGGCCGTCAACGCGGCCAGCAGGGTGAAGGTCTTCAGAGTGTTGCGCATCGGGTTCCGCCCCATGGAGTCTGACGGCGGGGATATGGGGAGACGGGCGCGCCGGTGGAAGACCATGGTCACGCCGGCCTCGTCGCGACCCTGATCTGGTGCTCCTGCTTGGCCGATACGGCGCTAGCGTCCCTCTCGGGCCCGGCGCCCTCTCGGAATTCGGCGAGGAGCACGCTATGAAGGGGCATGACGCCAAACGCCGACGCTGTGCGCATCTGTGATGCGCTGGAGGCCGAGTACGACGCCTCCGTCACCGCCCTGAGGACCGCCCTGAACGGTTTTTTGACCGGCGGCGTCCCACCTGATCCATCCCTGCGGGCCTCGGGGGCCTTTGCCTATCCCAGTCTCAGGCTGGTCTGGCCCTCTGGTCTCGACTATCCGCGCCTGGCCCGGGCCTATGCCCGCCTGGCCGCCCCGGGCGCCTATGAGACCACGGTCACCCGGCCCCGGCATTTCCGGGAGTTCTTGGTCGAGCAGCTCTCCCTGCTGATGACGGACTTCGACGTCACGGTCAGCGTCGGCCGTTCGACACAGGAAATCCCCTTCGCCTACGTCCTGGACGCCTCCGTCGACCTCGCCCAGGCCGATATCGGCGCCGTCGAGATCGCCCGGTACTTCCCCACGACCGAGCTGGCCCATATCGGCGACGAGGTGGCGGACGGCCTCTGGGTCTCGCCGCCCGAGGCGGCCCGCCCCCTCGCCCTCTTCGATGGCCTGCGCACTGACTTCTCCCTTGCCCGGCTCACCCATTACACGGGGACCCCGGCCGAGCACGTCCAGTCCTATGTCCTCTTCACCAACTATCACCGCTATGTGGACGAGTTCGTCCGCTGGTCCTGTGATCGGCTGCGCAGCGACGAGGGCTACACCGGCCTGTCGACCGCCGGCGGCGTCCTGGTTACGCGGGACACGCCTAACCCCGAACAGGTCGTCGCCGACGCCACCTGGCGGCGCCACCAGATGCCCGCCTACCATCTCATGGCGCCGGGGCGCCGGGGGGTGACCCTGGTCAACATCGGCGTCGGCCCGTCGAACGCCAAGACCATCACCGACCACCTGGCCGTCCTGCGACCTGAGGCCTGGCTGATGATCGGCCACTGCGGCGGGCTGAGGGGCTCCCAGACCATCGGCGACTATGTCCTGGCCCACGCCTACCTGCGCGACGATCACGTCCTGGACGACGTCCTGCCGCCGGAGATCCCGATCCCGCCCATCGCCGAGGTCCAGGTGGCCCTCGGACGGGCCGCCGAGACCATCACCGGAGAAAGCGGCGAGGCCCTCAAGCGGCGCCTGCGCACCGGCACGGTGGTGACCACCGACGATCGCAACTGGGAGCTGCGCTACTCTTCCAGCGCCCTCCGGTTCAACCAGTCCCGGGCCGTGGCTATCGACATGGAAAGCGCCACCATCGCCGCCCAGGGCTACCGGTTCCGGGTGCCCTACGGCACCCTCCTGTGCGTCTCCGACAAGCCCCTGCACGGCGAGATCAAGCTGCCCGGCCAGGCTAACGCCTTCTATGACCGGGCCATTGGCCAGCACCTGCAGATCGGCCTCGCCTGCGTGGACCTGTTGCGGCGGGAGGGCGCTGGCCTGCACTCGCGCAAGCTGCGCAGCTTCGACGAACCGCCCTTCCGCTGATCGCGGATGCTGACACGGGCCCGCGCTTCGCCTAATCGTCGCGCGCCGAACAGGGAGGGCGATATGCAGAGCTTCCAGCCGCCGAGGCGCATCCTCATGGGCCCTGGCCCCTCCGACGTCAGCCCCCGCGTGCTCGCGGCCCTGGCCCGTCCGACGGTCGGCCACCTGGATCCCGCCTTCCAGGACCTCATGGAAGAGATCAAGGCCGCCCTGGCGCGCCTCTTCAACGCCCCCGACCACGCCTGTGTCCCTCTGCCGGCCCCTGGCACGGCGGGCATGGAGGCGGCCCTGATGAACCTGTTGGAGCCGGGCGACCGGGCGGTGATCGCCGTCAACGGCGTCTTCGGCGGCCGCATGGCCGACATGGCGGGCCGCGCCGGCGCCGAGGCGGTGCGGGTCGACGCGCCCTGGGGCGAACCCGTCGACGTCGCCGCCGTCGAGGCCGCCCTCGCCTCCGGCCCGGCCAAGGTGCTGGCCTTCGTCCACGCCGAAACCTCCACGGGCGTGCGCTCCGACGCGGCCGCCCTCTGCGCCCTGGCCCGCCGGCATGGGGCCCTGTCCATCGTCGACTGCGTCACCTCCCTTGGCGGGGTGCCGGTCGACGCCGCCGCATGGGACGCCGACGTCCTCTATTCCGGCACCCAGAAGTGCCTCTCGGCGCCCCCCGGCCTGTCTCCCGTCGCCTTCTCCCGCCGCGCCCTGGACGCGGTGGCCGCCCGCACCACGCCGGTGCGGAACTGGCTCCTCGATGTCAGCCTTCTGATGGCCTACTGGGGCGGGGAGGGGGGCCGCACCTATCACCACACCGCGCCAATCAACGCCCTCTACGGCCTGCATGAGTCCCTCGTGGCCCTGTTCGAGGAGGGCCAGCAGGCCGTCTTCGTGCGCCACGCCCGGATGCACGAGGCCCTGGTCGCCGGCCTGGAGGCCCTCGGCCTGGAAATGCTGGTCGCCCCCGAGCATCGCCTGCCCCAGCTCAACACGGTCCGCGTCCCCGAGGGCGTCGACGAGGCGGCCGTCCGGGCGCACATGCTGGCGCGCTGGGACCTGGAGATCGGCGCCGGCCTCGGTCCCCTGAAGGGCCAGGTCTGGCGGATCGGCCTCATGGGCGCCTCCGCCACCCCCTGGCATGTCCGTCTCTGCCTCACCGCCCTGGCCGACGCCCTCGCGGCCCAGGGCCGGCCGGTTGACCTCGATGCGGCCCTGTCCGCCGCCGAGGCGCGCCTGGGCTGACAGGCGTCCCGCGCACACGCATAGTCACGTTCCAAGGTCTGGTCAGGAGCCCGCCATGCAAGACGACGCCCAACCCCCCGGTTCGCCCCCGTCGGAAACCGGCCTGTCCCGGCGAGATCTCGGCCTCATCGCCGCCGGCGCCGCCGTGGCCGCATCATCGACAGCTGGCGCCGCGCCCCTGAAGGTCATGGAGATGGACGTTGAGGTCCAGACGCCTGACGGCCTCTGCGACGCGGCCTTCGTCCACCCCACGGGAAGGGCCCCCGCCGGCGGCTGGCCGGCCGTCCTGGTCTGGACCGACATCATGGGCCTGCGCCCCGTCTTCCGTCAGATGGCCAGCCGCATGGCCGCGGAGGGCTACGCCGTCCTCGTGCCCAACCCCTTCTATCGCAAGGGGCGCGCGCCCATCCCGGCCGGTCCGGTCAACTGGGCCGATCCGGCGGACCGGGCGAAGCTGATGGAGTTGCGGTCCGCCCTCACCGCCGAGGCGACAGCCCGGGACGCCATCGCCTGCTTCGCCTGGCTCGACGGACAGTCCGTCGTCGATCCCGGCAAGGGTGCGGGCGTGCAGGGCTACTGCATGGGCGGACCCATGGCCTTCCAGGCCGCCGCCGCCCTCCCGGACCGCATCGCCGCAGTGGGCTCCTTCCATGGCGGGGGTCTCGTCACCGCCGGGCCCGACAGTCCGCACCGCCTCATCGCACGCACCCGGGCGGACTACCTGGTCGCCATCGCCGAGAACGACGACCAGAAGGAACCCCAGGCCAAGGACGTCCTGCGCGCCGCCTTCCGGGCCGCCGGCCGACCCGCTGAGGTCGAGGTCTACGCTGGGGCCCAGCACGGCTGGTGCGTGCCCGGATCGGCCGTCTACAACCCCGAGGCGGCCGAGCGCGCCTGGTCAGCCCTCCTCGCCCTCTACCGTCGCCGCCTCTCCTGACCGGCGGCCGCGCCGGGCGCGGAAGAATCCCTTCAGCAGGCTGGCGGACTCCGCCGCCAGGACCCCGCCCGAAACCTCCGGCCGCCAATGGCAGGTGGGCTGGTCAAAGACACGCGCCCCGTGCACAACGCCGCCGCCCTTCGCGTCCTCGGCGCCGAACACCACCCGTCCGATCCGGGCGTGGCTGATCGCCCCGGCGCACATGGGGCAGGGCTCCAGGGTCACGTAGAGGGTCAGGCCGGTCAGCCGGTAGTTGCCCCGCTTCCGGGCCGCGGCCCTCAGGGCGCGGATTTCTGCGTGGGCGGTGGGGTCGGACTCACCGATCGGGGCGTTGCCCGCCGCCGCGACGACCTCGCCGGTGGCCGGATCGACCACGACGGCGCCCACGGGGGTCTCCCCCCGGTCCGCAGCGGCTTGCGCCTCGGCCAGCGCAATGCGCATGTACTCCGGATCATGGTCCACGATCCGTTACGAACCCCTGGCGGCGACGAAGGTCAATCCCCGGAGGGCGGCGGCGAGCGCGTCGCCAAGGCCCTGGCCCGCGCCGGGGTCGCCTCGCGCCGCGAGGTGGAGCGCCTGATCGCCGAGGGCCGGGTCGCCATCAATGGCCGGACCCTCACGACCCCCGCCATCCGGATCGAGGCTGGCGACATCCTCACTGTCGACGGCGAGGTGGTGGGCGATGCCGAGCCCGTCCGCCTGTTTCGCTACCACAAGCCCTCGGGCCTGGTGACCTCGCACAAGGACCCCCAGGGCCGGCCCACGGTCTTCCAGGCCCTGCCGCCCGGCCTGCCCCGCCTGATTTCCGTTGGCCGGCTGGACCTGGCCACCGAGGGCCTGCTCCTCCTGACCAACGACGGGGGCTTGGCCCGCAGCCTGGAGCTTCCTTCGACGGGCCTGGTCCGACGCTACCGGACCCGCGCCTTCGGTCGGATCACGCAGGACCGGCTCGACGCCCTGAAGTCTGGCGTGACCGTGGAGGGGGTCCGTTACGGGCCCATCGAGGCCGTGATCGACAAGGCCCGGGATGGCGCCTCCGGCGCCAATCTCTGGATCAGCGTCACCCTGTCCGAGGGCAAGAACCGCGAGGTCCGCAAGGTGCTGGAATCGGTCGGCCTGAAGGTCAACCGGCTGATCCGCCTGGCCTACGGCCCCTTCGCCCTCTCTACCCTGCCGCCGGGCGAGATCGAGGAGGTGGGGCCACGGGTGATCCGCGAGCTCTTCAGCGACCTGATCCCGCCCGAGGACCTGCCCAAGGGCGACAAGCCGAAGTGGAGCCGCCGGGCGCCGGTATCCGAAAAGCGCCGGGAGGGCGCCGGCGAAGCCGTCGTGTCCGCCGAGGCTCCCGAAACCCGCGGCCGCCCGGCCTACAAGGCCGGCTGGGCGCGGCCCAAGCCCAAGCCGCCGGGTGGGCGCCCGCCTCCGAAACCTGGAACCCGCAAGCCCGAGTCCCGCAAGCCCGAGTCCCGGAAACCGGGATCCCGCAAGCCCGACGCCGAACGGGCCGGCAAGACCGACATCAGCCGGCCGGCGACGGCGCCCAAGGGGCGGCCGGTCAAACCTTCTGGATCTCCACCGGCTGGCGGGCGGCCTCCAGGGCCGCGCGGGCCGAATCGGTCGCCGTCACCTGCAGGAAGGCCCGGCGTTCCTCGGAAAGGCCCTCCGAAAGGGGGCGGTCGAGGGCCGCGCGGGTAAGCCGCTTGGCGGCGGCGATGCCTTCGGCCCCGCGTCCCTCCCATTCGCGCGCCATCTCCAGGGCCCGGGCCAGGGGGTCGGCCGCCAACTCGTGCACCAGGCCGATGGCGTGGGCCTCGGCGCCCGTGAAGGTCAGGCCGCGCAGGATGATCTCCAGGGCCCTGGCCTCGCCCACCACCCGCGGCAGGCGCTGGGTGCCGCCCCCGCCCGGGAAGATGCCGATCCGGGTCTCCGGTAGGCCGATGGATTCGGCCTCGGGCGTGGCGATGCGCAGGTCGCAGGCCAGGGCCAGCTCGAAGCCGCCGCCCTGGCAAAGCCCGTTGATGGCCGCGACCACCGGCTTGTCCGCCGCCGCGATGATGTCCGTCAGTTCCAGGAAGCCGGGCGTCGGCGCAGGCGCGTCGGCGCGCGGTGGTGCGGGCGGCGGGCCGTCCTGCAGGCGGGCGCTCAGGTCTGCCAGCTCGTCCACGTCATAGTGCCGGATGAAGATGCCGGGCACGCCCCCGGTCAGGATCAGGCAGCGTACGGACGGATCGTCCAGGGCCGCCTTGGCCTCGGCGTACATCTGTCGGGCGCCGGGCGCGGTCATCGTGCCCCAGGGCGGGTTGGCGTAGGTCAGGAGGACCGCCGCCCCCTTGCGTTCGCGGGTCACCAGGCTCATCAGGACCTCCCTGTCCGTTTCCATCCCCCGTCACCCTAGACCCGACCAAGGCTCGCCCGCCATGCGCATTGTCTCCGGCGCCCTGAAGGGCCGCAGCCTCGCCGCCCCGCCGGGGCAGGGCACCCGCCCCACCTCCGACCGCGCCCGCCAGGCCGTCTTCAACATCCTGGAGCACGCCGCCTGGGCCCCGCCCCTGGCGGACGCCCGGGTCATCGACCTCTTCGCCGGGTCTGGGGCTCTCGGCTTTGAGGCCCTCTCCCGGGGCGCCGCCTTCTGTCTCTTCGTGGAGACCGAGGCCGCCGCCCGGGGCGCCATCCGCGACAACGCCGAGGCCTTCGCCCTCTTCGGCCGGACCCGCATCCACCGTCGCGACGCGACGGACCTGGGGGTGCGCCCCGGCGCCGACGGCCCGGCCTTCACCCTGGCCTTCCTCGACCCGCCCTACGGCCAGGGCCTGGGCGAGATCGCCCTGGCCCGCCTGCGCGAAGGCGGCTGGCTGGCGCCCGGCGCCCTCGCCGTCCTGGAGACCGGCGCCTCCGAGCCCACCCCCCTGGCGCCCGGCTACACCCTCCTCGACGCCCGCACCTGGGGCGCGGCGAAGGTCTGGTTCCTGCAGCTGGAGGACGGCGAGGGGTAGCAGAGGAATACCCTGCCACCCGCGACCGCCGGATTGGGCCTGTCACAAATCCGATCTAATCTGGTGACGCATTTGTGCGGAGACCCCATGTCCCCTAACTTCCCCCTGTCCCGCCGGGGACTTCTCATCTCCCTCGCCGCAGGCGCAACGAGCCTTGCGCCGGCGAGGCGGGCCCGGGCCAATCCCCTTTTCACGGACTTCCCCTTCCAGCTCGGGGTCGCGGCGGGGGATCCCGTCGAGGATGGTTTCGTGATCTGGACCCGGCTGGCGCCGCGCCCCCTTGAGACCGGCGGCGGCGTTCCGCCTGTTCCGGTTCCCGTCGTCTGGGAGGTGGCCGCCGACCCGGGCTTCACCCAGGTGGTGCGGCGGGGCGAGGCCCTCGCCCGCCCCGAGCTCGGACACTCCGTCCATGTGGAGGTGACCGGTCTGGAGCCGGAGCGGGACTACGCCTACCGCTTCCTGGTCGGGGGCGAGGCCTCCCCGCCTGGCCGCGCGAAGACCACCCCGGCGCGGTCGGCCAGTCCCTCGCGGGCGCGCTTTGGCGTCGTCGGCTGCCAGTCCTACGAGCAGGGCCTGTACACGGCGCACCGGAAGATCGCCGAGGAGTCCCTCGACTTCATCTATTGCTATGGCGACTATATCTACGAGGGCCGCGGTGCGGCCGCCCCGCCCCGGCCGTGGAATCCCCGCGCCCATCTCGGCGGGGAGATCTTCTCGCTCGACGACTACCGCCGTCGCTACGCCCAGTACAAGATGGACCCGGACCTGCAGGCCAGCCACGCCTCCACCGCCTGGTTCTGCACCTGGGACGACCACGAGATCGACAACAACTGGGCCGGGGACAAGGACCAGGACGGCACGCCCCCGGAGATCTTCAATCTCCGCCGGCAGATCGCCATGCAGGCCTATTACGAGCACATGCCCCTGCGGGCCTCGTCCTTCCCCCGGGGCGTCCGGATGCAGGTCTACCGGAATGCGGCCTGGGGCGGGCTCCTCGACCTCAACTTCCTCGACACCCGGTCCCACCGCTCGGACCAGCCCTGCGGCGACAAATGGGCCACCACCTGCGACGCGGTCCGGGACCCCGCCGCCCAGGTCCTGGGCGAGGCCCAGGAAGCCTGGCTGTTCCGCAATCTCGCCCGGTCGCAGGCGCGCTGGAAGGTCCTGGCCCAGCAGGTGATGATGATGGACCTGGAGCGCCGGGAGGGCCCCGATCCCGGCTACAACCTGGATACCTGGGCGGGCTACGCCGTCCCCCGGGCCCGGCTCCTCGCCCATCTCCGGGACCGACGGATCGGCAATACCGTCATCCTCACCGGCGACGAGCACCAGCACTATGCCGGCGAGGTGTTCCGCGACGGCCGGAACCCCACCGGCGGCCCGCTGGCCGTGGAATTCGTCTCCACCTCGATCAGCTCAGGCGGCGACGGGGTGGACCAGCGCCCCGACGGGCGTCGCTACCTCGCCGAGAATCCCTTCCTGAAGTTCAACAACGCCCAGCGCGGCTACCTGGTCTGCGACGTGAGCCCTCAGACCTGGCGCTCGGAGTTCAAGGTCCTCGACCAGGTCAGCCGACCTGGCGGCGTCCTCAGCACCCGCGCGGCCTTCGTGGTCGAGAACGGCGCCGGCCGGCTGACGGCGGCCTAAGCGCCCGCCCCCGGGCGCCGGCGCTTCAGGACCCGGTCAGCCCCTTCAGCCGCGCCGCCGCCTCGCGGGCCTCGGCCTCGCGACGGGGCATGAAGGGCGCCATGCGTTCCTGGTAGGCCTCCAGGATCCTCGCCGGCGCCGTTTCCGGGCGGCCGGACTCAAAGGGCGGCGCGGGCGCGTACTCCAGGCCCAGCTGGAGGGTCTGGGCCAGGTCCTCGCCGCCCACCTCCGCCAGGACGGTGAGGGCGAAGTCGATCCCCGCCGTCACCCCCCCGCCTGTGATGACGTTTCCGTCGCGCACCACCCGGCCGGGATCGGGGATGGCCCCGTAGAGGGGCAGCAGGTGACGCCAGGCCCAGTGGCAGGCGGCCCGCCGGCCGTCCAGAAGGCCCGCGGCGCCGAGGATCAGCGATCCGGTGCAGACCGAGGTGACATAGCGCGAGGACAGGCCCAGCCGCCGCACCTGGGCGACAAAGTCCGCATCCAGGGCCGCCGCCGTGGCCTCCGCCCCGCCAGGCACGCAGATGAGGTCGCAGGCGGGAATGTCCGCCAGCCGCTCGGTCCGGGCGAAGACCACCCCGCCTTCGGCCTCGATCTCGCCTCCCGCCCGGCTGGCGACGTGGACCTTCGCGCCGGGGATGCGGGTCAGGAACTGGTGCGGACCGGTGAAGTCCAGCTGGGTGAGCCCCGGAAAGAGGGCGAAAACGATGTGGAAGGGGGGACGGCTCATGGGACCTCGTTTCTACCGGCGCCCGAACAGGCGCTCGATGTCAGACAGTTTCAGCTCCACCCAGGTGGGGCGGCCATGGTTGCACTGGCCGGAGTTGGGGGTGGCCTCCATCTCGCGCAGGAGGGCGTCCATCTCCGGGGCGGTCAGGCGGCGGCCGGCCCGGACCGAGCCGTGGCAGGCCAGGGTCGAGCAGACCTCCTGCAGGCGCTCGCGCAGGGACAGGGCCTGGCCTGTCTCAGCCAGGTCGTCGGCGATGTCGCGGATCAGGCCGGCCACGTCGGTCTCGCCCAGCAGGGCGGGAGTCTCGCGCACCAGGACCGCGCCGGGGCCGAAGGACTCCACCACCAGGCCCAGGGCCTCGAGTTCCCCGGCCCGGGCGGCGACCCGCTCGGCCTCTGTCGGGTCCAGCTCCACCACCTCGGGCAGGAGCAGGGCCTGGCGGGCGACGCCGCCGGCCTCCAGCTGGGCCTTCATGCGCTCATAGACCAGGCGCTCGTGGGCGGCGTGCTGGTCCACCACCACCAGGCCGTCGCGGGTCTGGGCGATGATGTAGGTGGCGTGGACCTGGGCCCGGGCCGCACCAAGGGGCTGGTCGACAGGATCGGGCGCGCCGGGCGCGGGCCCGGCCGGATCGTAGGCGGCGCCGGGCTCCGACAGGCCGGTTATGGGCTCGGCCCGGGCCGACAGGGCCTCCAGGCCCGGCAGGACGGCGCTGCGGCCCGATCCTGCGACGGGGTTCCAGCCACCCATCCGCCAGGCGGAGAAGCCCTCCGGCGAGGGGCCCGGACGCCAGGCCTCGGGGCGCCATCCCTCCGGCCGGAGGGCCGCCAGGGCGGCGTCCGAGTGGCTGCTGGCCGAGCGGTGGGCGGCGCCGGCCAGGGCGTGCCTCAGGCCGCCCACCACCAGGCCGCGCACCAGGGCCGGGTCGCGGAACCGCACCTCGGCCTTGGCTGGATGAACGTTGACGTCCACGGCCTGGGAATCGACCTCCAGATAGAGGGCTGTCACCGGGTGGCGGTCCCGGGCCAGGAAGTCGGCATAGGCGCCGCGCAGGGCGCCCTGCAGCAGGCGGTCGCGCACTGGACGGCCGTTGACGAACAGGTGCTGGTGCGAGGACGTCCCCCGGTTCAGGGTCGGCAGGCCGGCATAGCCCGTCAGCCGCACGCCTTCCCGCTCATGGTCCACGGCCAGGGCGTTATCGGCGAAGTCGCGGCCGAGGATGGCCGACAGGCGGGCCAGCCGCCCCTCCGGCCCCGGCGCCTCGGCGGGCAGGCGCAGGACCGTGCGGCCGTCGATCTCCAGGCTGAAGGCCACCGCCTCGTGGGCCATGGCCTGGCGCTTCATCTCCTCGGCGATGGCCTGGCTCTCGGCGCGCTCGGACTTCATGAACTTCAGGCGCGCGGGCGTGGCGTAGAACAGGTCCCGCACCTCGACCCGGGCGCCGTGCGGTCCGGGGAAGGCGGCCGGGGCCGGGCACCCGACTGCGCCGCCCTCCACCGTCAGGCTCCAGGCCTCCGCCGCCCCGCGGGCCCGGGAGGTCAGGGTCAGCCGGGCCACCGAGCCGATCGACGGCAGGGCCTCGCCCCGGAAGCCCAGGGTGGCGATGTCCAGGAGGTCGTAGTCGCCAGCAGCATTTGGTGCGAGCTTGGAAGTGGCGTGGCGCTCCACGGCCAGCAGGAGCTCGTCCGGTGTCAGGCCTGACCCGTCGTCCTCCACCAGGATGCGCGAGAGGCCGCCGCCCTCGATCTGGACGGTGACGCGGCGGGCGCCGGCGTCCAGGGCGTTCTCCACCAGCTCCTTGACGGCGCTGGCCGGGCGTTCGACCACCTCGCCGGCGGCGATGCGGTTGACCGTTTCGGGAGGCAGGCGTCTGATGGTCATGAGGGGCCCTGCGGAAGACATCATGTTAGCGCGATTCCGGAGCCGTCGTCCGACCGTCCTCAGACCGTCGCGGGACCGTCGCGGGACTGTGTGGCCCCGCGTCTTCGTCGGCATCGCCCTGACCCTCGCCCTGAGCCTAGGACTGACCCTAGGGCGTCCCTACACCCTGGCGGCCCAGGAGCTGCCTCCGGACCCCGACGCGGAACTGATCGAGGAACTGGTGGTCACGGCCCGCTATCCGGGCCCGGCCTTCTGGCGGGTCAGCCGGGGCGAGGCCCGGGTCTGGGTCCTTGGCGTTCCCTCCCTGGCGCCGAAACGACAGGACTGGGACCGTCAGCTCTTTGAGCGCCGACTGTCCGGAGCCGACCGGGTCATCCTGCCGTTCAACGGCCTGAGGGTCCGGCTGGCGGGCAGCCCGGGCGCGGCGGTGAGCTATCTGAGGCTGAGGTCCTTGCGGCCCTTTGAGACCGGGTTGGCGCCGGCTCCGCGCGACCGCTTCGCCGCGGCCCGGGAATCGATCGGCCAGCCGCCGGGACGGTATCCCACCCAGAGCTCCCTGGCCGCGGCCCTGATCCTGGCCGGGGACTGGCGCGAGCGCTACGACCTGACCCCCACCGACCCCACCAAGCTCATCCGCCTGCTGGCCCGTCAGAAGGGTAAGGCGGTGGTCCAGCGGACCTATGACCTCGGCCCCCTGCTGGGTGCGGTAGCGCGGACGCCTGAGGCGGCGGGGCGGGCCTGCTTGGAGGCGGTGCTGGCGGAGGTGGAGGCTGGCCCCGGCGCGATCCGGGCCGCCTCCGGGGCCTGGGCCCGGGGCGACGTGGCCGGCGCCCTGGCCGCCGAACGGACCTGGGAGCGCTGCATCGCCGCTGCGCCCGGCGCAGGGGCCTTTGACGTCCGCGTGAAGGCCGACCTGGTCTCTGACATCCGGCGGGCCCTCGCCTCAGGCGGCGTCTCCATTGCGGTGGTCCCCCTGCGCCCGCTCCTGTCGGAGGGCGGGGTCCTGGACCAGTTGCGCCGGGAGGGATTCACCGTCGACGCGCCCGAGGTCATCCGGGCGGCTGATGAGGCCGATTCAGCGGGCGCTACAGGCCCGGAATCTTGATCCGTGAGCTACGCTCCCGGGCGATCACCACTGTCTTGTCGCCGATCAGCGACTTGATCCGGGCTTCTTCGGCGACGGGGTCGATGGGAGCGGGCGCATTGTCCGCCTCGGCTGCGACTGCGGCCGGACTGCGGGGTTGGCCCGGCCTCCAGAACATCACAGTGTCGGCGAAGTTCTTTTCCTTGTGAGCGATATCGCCGTTCTCGTCGTCGATGACGAAACGGATCAGGGGATCGGCCTTGTCGCCGCCGGCCTTGCCCACCAGCAGCCTTTCTCCGTCCGACCGGGTCTCGGCCAGCGACCGACCGATCAGGGCGTTGCGCGCTGCGCTCTCGGGTTGCAGCTCCTGCGGGCGGGGCTGTCCGGGCGCCGGCGGGCGCAGGGCGAAGTCCGGCGGGACCACCAGAGGCGCCTTGGAGACGACGCGGAATTCGTCGGGGGTGATCTTGGTCATGCCCAGGGCCTGGCGGGTGGACTGGCAACCGGCCAGGCTGGTCGCCCCGGCCAGGACGGCGATGACCGCGATGTGTTGGAACTTCATCAAGACACGGCTCCTCGGGCCACCCCCGGCCACTCTCCCCAGATAGCGCAAAGCCCGCCAACCGCCAACCGCTGTGAGGGGGGGATGAGATGGCCAGCTCCGCTGCCCCCCTCAGTCAGCTTCGCTGACAGCTCCCCCTTGGGGGAGCAATGGGCTCCCTAATTCCTCCCCCCAGGGGCAGGGCTATCGCATATAGATTCCGCCTATAGAACGACTTGGCTGCGCAAGACTCGCTCGATCAAAAAACCGGGAACAAAACGGAATCGGTGACTGCCTCTTG
>JADBYZ010000006.1 GCA_020402745.1 Phenylobacterium sp. | reverse complement strand
TCGGTTCGCCATCCGCGAGGGCGGCCGGACGGTGGGCGCCGGGGTGGTCTCGAAGATCGTCGAGTAGATCCTCGCCCATCCCCCGGCCCAGCCGGGACACCACAGGGGCCGCGGAGGAAACTCCGCGGCCCTTTCTTTTGTGGTCAGGTCGCCGGGGTCAGCGGACCTGGCGGACCGAACTGATGGCTTCGGCCAGACCAAAGCGGTGAAGGTCCGGCGCATCCCGGTCGAACATCTGGCAACGGCCACGGAAGTTGGAGTCCACGCAGACCTCCCAGGCGCCGCCGCCGACGATCCGCAGGCTGTGGGCCTTGTCGTTGAACCGCCGGGGCAGGTTCGAGTACTCGCTCCGCGTTTCAAACGCCGGGCCCTGGAAGTTGACGCTGGAATACATCATCAGGGTCGAGGGCTGGTAGCCGCCACCCCCACCCCCCCACGGAGGGGGCGCCGGCGGATAGGGCGGATAGCCGCCACCCGCCCCACCGATCGGGCGCAGGGAGCTGACGGCGAAGCCCAGGCCATAGCGGCGCAGGTCCGGCGCGTCCCGGTCAATGACCTGGCAGTTCCCGCGGAAGTTCGCATCCGAGCAGACCTCCCAGGAGCTGCGGCCCGACAGGCGGAGGCTGAGCGCCTTGTCATTGAAGTAGGCGGGCAGGTTCGAGTACTCGCGAGTGGTGTCAAAGGCCTGTCCATTGAAGTTCAGGCCCGAGAACAGGGTGGCCTGGGGCTGTCCGTAGGGGGGGCGACCCCCTCCCTGGTTCCCGCCGCCACCGGACCGGCACTCCAGGCGTCCATCGAAATTGGTGATCTCGTAACAGTTGCCGACCCGGAGACTGGTGTTGTTCCAGCGGCCGTAGCGGTCCTGGCACTGGGCGGTGACCACGGCGTTGGGGCCATAGCCGACGGTCGAGACGTTGCGGCAGGTGTTCCAGTAGTCGCCGGTCGGCGGTGGGGCCCCTCTCTCCTGGGCCATGGAGACCCCGGAGGTGTATGCGAGGCCGAGCCCTATGGCGGCGGCGGCGAGAAGGCCCGGAAGGCGGATCATCTTTTCTCTCCCTCGTCAGCGCGACCCTTCAGGTGCGCCTGTCCCTATCCTTCAACTTCAAGATGACAGACGCAAGACCGCGCCCCTTGCTCCGGGAGGGAGGCGCTGCTAAACGAGCCGGCTCCGGAGAACCGGGTCCGCGAGGGCCCTCCTCCGGCGCGTCCGCGCCTTCCGGGGCCGGGGCACAGGAGTGTAGCTCAGCTGGTAGAGCATCGGTCTCCAAAACCGAGGGCCGGGGGTTCGAGTCCCTCCACTCCTGCCACGGGCTGACTATGTAGGGTTCGGGATCCGGCGGTTCGGGTCCGGGAAGAAAGAGTTTCAGGAACGGCCATGGCCAGGAACAAGGGCTCGAAGCCTCAGGCGATGAAGGAACGGGCGGCGCGCACCGCGGCGGCCGTCGCGCCATCGTCCGCCCTGGCCGGCGGGGCCGCGCCCAAGAAGCGCGTCGGACTGCTGCAGTTCCTCCGCGAGGTGCGCGCCGAGGGGCGGAAGATCACCTGGACCACGCCGCGGGAGACCTGGATCACCTCGGTCTTCGTGGGCATCATGGTGGTGGTCGCCGCCCTCTTCCTCCAGCTCGTGGACCTGATCCTCGGCTGGAGCCTGTCCTTCATTCTGAATTTCGCCAACGGGGGTTGAGCCTGCCATGAACGCCGAAGCGGCCGTCGCGGCCAATCCGCGCCACAAGTGGTATATCGTCCACGCTTACTCCAACTTCGAGAAGAAGGTGGCTGAAGCCATCCGCGAGCAGGCTCGGACCCAGGGGCTAGAGGACCGCTTCTCGGACATTCTGGTGCCCACTGAGGACGTGGTGGAGGTTCGCCGGGGCCGAAAGGTCAACGCCGAGCGCAAGTTCTTCCCAGGCTACGTCCTGGTGAAGATGGAGCTCACCGACGAGGCCTACCACCTGATCAAGAACACCCCCAAGGTCACGGGTTTCCTGGGCAGCCAGAACAAGCCCCAGCCGGTTTCCGAGCGCGAGGTCGCCCGGATCATCGGCGCCATCGAGGAGGGCGTGGAGCGGCCGAAGCCGACCATCACCTTCGAAATCGGCGAGACCGTTCGGGTCACGGACGGCCCCTTCGCCAGCTTCAACGGCTCGGTGGAACAGGTCGATGAGGATCGCGCCCGCCTGCGCGTGACGGTGTCCATCTTCGGACGCGCCACGCCGGTCGAGCTCGAATACGGCCAGGTCGAGAAAGTCGCCTGACCGACAACCGTCCCCGGGCTTCGGGCCGGGGACTTCAAATCCGTGGGAGGGGAGGCCAGTCTGACCCCGCACCACGGCTCAACAGACCGGGCGTCCGGTCAAAGAGGAGAAGATGGCCAAGAAGATTCTGGGCTATATCAAGCTGCAGGTGCCCGCCGGCTCCGCTACGCCTTCGCCGCCCATCGGGCCGGCCCTGGGCCAGCGCGGCGTCAACATCATGGGCTTCTGCAAGGAGTTCAACGCCCGCACCGAGAAGGAAGTTAAGGGCACGCCCCTGCCGACGGTGATCACCGTCTACCAGGACAAGTCCTTCACCTTCATCACCAAGACGCCCCCGGCGACCCACTTCATCAAGGAGGCCCTGGGCCTGAAGTCCGGCTCCAAGGCGCCGGGCCGCGACGTGGCCGGCAGCATTTCCCGCGCCCAGCTGCGGGATATCGCCGAGAAGAAGATGAAGGACCTGAACGCCGTCGACATCGAGGCGGCCGCACGCATCATCGAGGGCTCCGCCCGCTCGATGGGCCTCGAGATTGTGGAGGGCTGAGCATGAGCACCCAGACCAAGCGCATCAAGGCCTGGACCGGCGACCGCCTGGCCACCTATCCCGTCGGCGACGCCATCCGCCTCGTCAAGGAAAACGCCAAGGCCAAGTTCGATGAGTCCATCGAGATCGCCGTGAACCTGGGCGTGGATCCCCGTCATGCCGACCAGCAGGTCCGCGGCGTGGTCAACCTGCCCTCGGGCACTGGCCGCGACGTGCGCGTCGCCGTCATCGCCCGTGACGCGAAGGCCGACGAGGCCAAGGCCGCCGGCGCCGAAATCGTCGGCGCCGAGGAACTGGTCGAACGGATCCAGGGCGGCTTCATGGAGTTCGACCGGGTGATCGCCACCCCGGACATGATGGCCCTGGTCGGTCGTCTGGGTAAGGTGCTGGGCCCGCGCGGGCTGATGCCGAACCCCCGCGTCGGCACGGTGACGCCGAATGTCGGCCAGGCCGTCAAGGACGCCAAGGGCGGGGCCATCGAGTTCCGTACCGAGAAGACCGGCATCATCCACGCCGGCATCGGCAAGGCCAGCTTCACCGACGAGCAGATCGCCGCCAATGTGCGCGCCCTGGTCGATGCGTTGAACAGGGCCAAGCCCTCGGGCGCCAAGGGCACCTACATCAAGAAGATCAGCCTTTCCTCCACCATGGGGCCGGGCTTCCGGATTGACGCCGGGTCGATCAGCGCCTGAGGCGTCGGACCTGGCTTCATCGGGACTTCAAGGGGGGCGGCGCCGCAGGGCGCCGCCCCCTTTTCACGTCACGGCGCTGTCCGAGGCTTGACCGCCGGGCCCGTCCGGGGTTCCTCGGCCAACGCACCTTTCGCCCAGGGAGATCCCCATGAGACGCGCCGCCATTGTCAGCCCGATCCGCACCGCCGTGGGCAAGTTCCAGGGAAGCCTGGCCAGCCTGACCGCCGGCGAACTGGGCGCCGTGATCCTTCGCGCCCTGATGGAGCGCACCGGGGTTGATCCGGGCCGGGTGGACGACGTGATCTTCGCCCAGGGCTACGGGAACGGGGAGGCGCCCTGCATCGCCCGCTGGTCGGCCCTGGCGGCGGACTTCCCCATCTCGGTTCCGGGCTACCAGCTGGACCGCCGCTGCGGCTCGGGCCTCCAGGCGGTGATCGATGCCGCCATGATGGTGCAGACGGGCGTCGCCGACGTGGTCATCGCCGGCGGCGTCGAGAGCATGAGCAATGTCGAGTACTACTCCCTCGACATGCGCAGCGGCGCCCGCGCCGGCTCGGTGACGATGCATGACCGCCTGGCCCGAGGCCGGGTGATGAGCCAGCCCATCGAGCGCTTCGGCGTCATCTCGGGCATGATCGAGACGGCGGACAACCTGGCCCGCGATTACCAGATCAGCCGCGAGGAATGCGACGAATACGCCGCCATGAGCCACCAGCGCGCCGCCGCCGCCTGGGCCGCCGGCAAGTTTGACGACGAGCTGGTGCCGGTTTCGGTGAAGCAGAAGAAGGGCGACCCCATCCTCTTCGCCAAGGACGAGGGGGTCCGGCCGGACGCGACGCCGGAATCCCTTGGCCAGCTTCGCGCCATCGAGAAGGGCGGGGTGGTCACCGCAGGTAACGCCAGCCAGCAGAACGACGCGGCAGCCGCCTGCCTGGTGGTGGCCGAGGACAAGCTGGCCGAGCTGAACCTCGATCCGATGGGCTGGTTTGTCAGCTGGGCGGCGGCGGGATGCGATCCCTCGCGCATGGGGATTGGCCCCGTGCCGGCCGTGGAGCGCCTGTTCGCCCGCACCGGAATGTCCTGGGACAACATCGACCTGGTCGAGCTGAACGAGGCCTTCGCGCCCCAGGTCCTGGCCGTCCTGCGCGGCTGGGGCTGGGATGATCGCGATCGCCTGAACGTCAACGGATCCGGCATCTCGCTGGGCCATCCCATCGGCGCCACCGGGGGCCGGATCCTGGCCAACCTTCTGCGGGAGCTGGACCGCCGTAAGGGGCGCTATGGCCTTGAGACCATGTGCATCGGGGGCGGGCAGGGCATTGCGGCGATCTTCGAGCGCCCCTGAGGCCCGGCAAAGTCTTGCCATGCGGCGGCGCTTCGTGTAGCCCCGCGCCTTCTAGAGTTTCGCCCCTCCTTCTGGAGGCGGCGGGTTCGGGGGTTCGCCCCCGATCCTGTCCAAGAACTGCGGGGTCCCGGGGTCGCCGGGTCCGTAATCGCCGGAGGAGCCCCTCCGGTATCGCGGGGAGACGGGAAGATGAGGTTGAACGGCCGGCGGTTCGCCGCGGACCGTCGCCGCGGCTTCTCACACGGACAGGTCGTCCCAGGCCCCCTCGGGGGCCGACGGGCGTGTGTACGGCTTCGGGAATGGTCCCGAAGCCGGTTCCGAGTATGGAGACCGCAATGGACCGCGCTCAAAAGCAGGTCGCCATCGAAACGCTCAAGGGCGATTTCGCAGGCGCCGGCGCCGTGGTCGTGACCCACAACCTGGGTCTGACCGTTGCGGAAATGACGGAACTTCGCGGACGCCTCCGCAAGGAAGGCGCCCACTTCAAGGTGGTCAAGAACACCCTGGCCCAGAAGGCCCTGGCGGGATCCCTCGGCGAGGCGGGCGACGCCCTCTTCACCGGCCCCGTCGGCATCGCCTTCGCGCCGGACCCCGTGACCGCCGCCAAGGTGGCCAGCCAATTCGCGAAGGAAAACGACAAGCTCGCCATTCGTGGCGGCTTCATGGGCGAGACCGTTCTGGACGCCGCCGGCGTGGGGGCCCTGGCCACCCTGCCGTCGCTGGACCAGCTCCGGAGCAAGCTCATCGGCCTCGTGCAGGCGCCCGCGACCAAGGTCGCCGGCGTGCTTCAGGCTCCCGCAGGCCAGCTTGCCCGCGTCATGGGCGCCTATGCCGCCAAGGACGCCGCCTGACCGTCACTTTCCGAAATCCCCTCTTCCCCTGATCCCAAGGAAACCAAACCATGTCCAAGCTCGAAAAGCTGGTTGAAGACCTCTCCGCCCTGACCGTTCTGGAAGCCGCTGAGCTGTCCAAGCTGCTCGAAGACAAGTGGGGCGTCTCCGCCGCCGCGCCGGTGGCCGTCGCCGCCGTGGCCGCTGCGGGCGCCGCTCCGGCGGAAGCCGTCGAAGAGCAGACCGAGTTCACCGTCGTCCTGACCGCCGGTGGCGACAAGAAGATCAACGTGATCAAGGAAGTCCGCGGCGTCCGTCCGGACCTTGGCCTGAAGGAAGCCAAGGACCTAGTGGAAGGCGCGCCCCAGAACGTGGTCGAGAACGTCTCCAAGCAGCAGGCCGAAGAGGTCAAGAAGAAGCTCGAGGAAGCCGGCGCCTCCGTCCAGATCAAGTAATCTGGCGGCGCGGTTTCGCGTCCCTTCTGGCGGGCCCGGGGATCACCCCGGGCCCGTTTTGCGTCCGAGGGCCTTCAATCCCGCGGCGATGAGGATCTCCTCCGGCGCCGTCAGCGACGTGAGCCGCCCCGGCGGCCGGTCGGTCTCGGGCATGCCGTTCAGGGCCCAGGCAAGGCTCTCTCCCGTCCGCCGGTTCCAGAAAAGTCCCGTCATCCAGCCATAGGCGTCGCCAAGATGGCCTCGCCAGTCCGCCGAGTCTGGCCCGAAGAAGGCGTCCCCCGCCGGGCCCTGCCGCCCGGTCAGCACCTGAACCCCAAGCCCGTAGGCGAGCAGGACCCCGCCCTCGTTATCGGCGCCCTCCGGCCCCAGGCGCCAGATGGGGTCTTCCATGGCCTGGAAGGCCTCCGGCTCCGCCAGCCAGCGCCGGGCAAGACGGTCCATGTCCGCGAGGCTGGCGCGCAGGCCACCCTGCGGTGAGAAGGCGAAGCCGTTCTCGCCCGGCAGGACATCAGTGTCGGCAAGGGTGGGTCTCTCGGGCGCTGCGAGGATTGACGCCCGCGGCGCAGGCGGGGGCGCGGAGTCGACCTGGGCGACCCAGGCGTCTTCCTGGAGTCTGAGTCCCGGGGCGGCCCTAAGGCGGGCGGCCTGCGAGACGCCGCTCCAGTTGTAACCGGCGTCCGTCCCGGCGGGGGCCAGGAGCCGGTCCCGCATCAAATGATCAAAGCGCTGGCCCGTGACCTGCTCCGCCCATTGGGCAAGGACGGCGAAGTTCACATCGGCGTAGGAGAACCGGGCGCCAGGCGGGAAATCCGGAGGACCGAACCATCCGCCCTCATCGAACTGGGCGCTACCCGGGGCGAAGGCGGAGGACAGTGGCCGACCTGCGGGTACGGGATAGCTCGGCCCGTTCCTCAGGCCGCTCGTGTGCGACAGGAGGTGTCGCAGGCGGATCGGCCTTTCCGGCCAGGCGGGATGCCGAAGTCGAAACCCGACCCGGTCCGAGACGTCTGCGTCGAGCCCTCCAGGAAGGCCGGTGGCGATCGTAACGATCACGAACGCGGCGACCATCTTCGAGACCGAAGCGACCCGGAAGGGGCTGTCCAGCCGGAACGGCCGTCCTGCAGGGGCCTCTCCCCGTCTCCAGGTCCTGCGGCGGTCTGGGGCGGAGGCGATAAAGCCAGCGCAGGGTCCGAAGTCCGGCCTTTCGGCTCGGGCGATAGCCGGGAGGGAAAGGGCGGCTGTCAGGCCCGCCGTCATCAGCTCCATCGCGCGTCTCCGGTCCGGACTTCTCGTATTGCAGTTTCTTGACGTCATGCTCTTCCCTTCAGCGGGATAATCGACTACCTCCCGCCATTCGCGATTCCACTGGCCTTGGCCAGCCGTTTCGCGCGCCTCTGTTCCGAGGCGCGGCCAGTCGCCCTTCGGCCGCGCGAGGGAACGCCCCCGGCGAAATGGGGGCCTGCAGCGTCCAGCCTCCGGCCTTCCGGAGGTTAAAGGGTGGACGACAGGATGCACATTCTGCGCCCGGGATCCGTCCTGCGCGCTGTTCAAGGGAACACAATGGCTCAGTCCTTCACCGGCAAGAAGCGGATCCGCAAGTCGTTTGGCCGCATACCTGAAGCCGTGCAGATGCCGAACCTGATCGAGGTTCAACGCTCCTCCTATGAGCAGTTCCTGCAGCGCGAGGCGCGCTCGGGTCCGCGCCGGGACGAGGGCATCGAGGCCGTATTCCGGTCGGTCTTCCCGATCAAGGACTTCAATGAGCGCGCGGTCCTCGAATACGTCTCCTACGAGTTCGAAGAACCCAAGTACGACGTCGAGGAGTGCGTCCAGAGGGACATGACCTTCGCCGCGCCTCTGAAGGTCAAGCTTCGCCTCATCGTATTCGAGACCGACGAAGAGACCGGCGCCCGCTCCGTGAAGGACATCAAGGAGCAGGACGTCTACATGGGCGACATCCCGCTCATGACCGAGAAGGGCACCTTCATCGTGAACGGCACCCAGCGGGTGATCGTCTCGCAGATGCACCGCTCGCCCGGCGTCTTCTTCGACCATGACAAGGGCAAGACCCACGCCTCCGGCAAGCTGCTTTTCGCCGCTCGCGTGATTCCCTACCGCGGCTCCTGGCTCGACTTCGAGTTCGACGCCAAGGACGTGGTCTATGTTCGCATCGACCGTCGCCGGAAGCTGCCGGCCACGACCTTCCTGATGGCCCTGGGGATGGATGGCGAGGAGATCCTCGGCACCTTCTACGACAGCGTTCGTTGCGAGAGGCGAGAGGGCGGTTGGACCACCCCCTACCGGCCTGACCGCTGGCGGGGCGTGAAGCCGGCCTTCGCCCTGGTCAACGCCGATACCGGCGAAGAGATCGCCCCCGCCGGCCAGAAGATCTCGGCTCGGAACGCCAAGCGCTTCGCCGACGCCGGCCTGACCAGCCTGCTCCTGCCCCCCGAGGCCCTGACCGGCCGCTACATGGCCCGCGACCTCGTCAACATGGAGACCGGCGAGATCTACGCCGAAGCCGGGGACGAACTGGATCCAGGCGTGATCGCCGAGCTGGAGGCCCAGGGCTTCACCGGCTTCGACCTCCTCGATGTCGACGAGGTCAACATGGGCGCCTACATCCGCAACACCCTGCGGATCGACAAGAATACAGCGCGAGAGGACGCCCTCTTCGACATCTACCGGGTGATGCGTCCCGGCGAGCCGCCGACTGTCGAGGCCGCTGAGGCCATGTTCAAGTCCCTGTTCTTTGACTCAGAGCGCTACGATCTCTCGTCCGTCGGCCGGGTGAAGATGAACATGCGCCTGGAGCTCGACTGCCCGGACGATGTTCGGGTCCTTCGCAAGGACGACATCCTGGCGGTCCTCAAGACCCTGGTGGGTCTGCGCGACGGACGCGGCGAGATCGATGACATTGACAACCTTGGCAACCGCCGGGTTCGCTCGGTCGGCGAACTTCTGGAAAACCAGTACCGCGTCGGCCTGCTGCGGATGGAGCGGGCGATCAAGGAGCGTATGAGCTCTGTCGACATCGACACGGTCATGCCGCACGACCTGATCAACGCCAAGCCTGCGGCGGCGGCGGTGCGCGAGTTCTTCGGCTCCTCCCAGCTCTCGCAGTTCATGGACCAGACGAACCCGCTTTCGGAGATCACCCACAAGCGCCGCCTGTCGGCCCTTGGCCCGGGCGGCCTGACACGCGAGCGGGCTGGGTTCGAGGTGCGCGACGTACACCCGACTCATTACGGTCGGATCTGCCCCATCGAGACTCCAGAAGGCCCGAACATCGGCCTGATCAACTCGCTGGCCACCCACGCGGTGGTCAACAAGTACGGCTTCATCGAGAGCCCGTACCGCCGCATCAAGGATGGCCGGATCACCGAGGAGGTGGTCTACATGTCCGCGATGGAAGAGGCCAAGCACGTCATCGCCCAGGCCAATATCAAGCTGGATAAGGGCGAGATCGTCGAGGACCTCGTTCCGGGTCGGATCAATGGCGAGCCCTCGCTCCTGCCCAAGGCGGACGTCGACCTGATGGATGTGTCTCCGAAGCAGGTGGTTTCTGTCGCCGCCTCGCTCATCCCCTTCCTCGAGAACGACGACGCCAACCGGGCCCTGATGGGCTCGAACATGCAAAAGCAGGCCGTGCCGCTCATCCAGTCGGATGCGCCCCTGGTCGGCACCGGCATGGAGAGCGTCGTGGCGGTAGACTCCGGCGCCGTGGTCGTGGCCCGCCGCACCGGCGTGGTCGAGCAGATCGACGGCACCCGCATCGTCATCCGGGCGACCGAGGAGAGCGATCCCTCCAAGTCCGGCGTCGATATCTACCGCCTGCAAAAGTTCCAGCGCTCGAACACCTCGACCTGCATCAACCAGCGTCCGCTGGTCCAGGTGGGCGACAAGGTGGCGACCGGGGACGTCATCGCTGACGGTCCCTCCACCGAGCTGGGCGAACTGGCCCTTGGCCGGAACGTGCTCGTCGCCTTCATGCCCTGGAACGGCTACAACTTTGAGGACTCCATCCTCATCTCCGAGCGCATCGTGCGCGATGACGTCTTCACCTCGATCCACATTGAGGAATTCGAGGTCATGGCCCGCGACACTAAGCTGGGGCCCGAGGAAATCACACGCGATATCCCCAACGTCGGCGAGGAGGCCCTGCGCAACCTTGATGAGGCGGGCATCGTCGCCATCGGCGCCGAGGTCCTGCCGGGCGACATCCTGGTCGGCAAGGTCACGCCCAAGGGTGAAAGCCCGATGACGCCGGAGGAGAAGCTGCTCCGCGCCATCTTCGGCGAGAAGGCTTCGGACGTGCGCGACACCTCTCTGCGCCTGCCCCCGGGCGTCGCCGGTACGGTGGTTGAGGTCCGTGTGTTCAATCGCCACGGCGTGGACAAGGACGAGCGCGCCCAGGCGATCGAGCGCGACGAGATCGAGCGGCTCGGCAAGGACCGGGACGACGAGTTCGCGATCCTGAATCGCAACATGACTTCGCGCCTGCGCGTCCTGTTGACGGGCAAGGCGGCGATCTCTGGCCCGAAGGGCGTGGGGCGCGGCGAGATCACGGCGGAGAAGCTGGCGGAAGTGGCGCCTGGCCTCTGGTGGCAGATCGCTCTCGAGGACGACAAGGCCATGGGCGAACTGGAGGCCATGCGCCGGCAGTTCGATGAGGCCCGCAAGCGGCTCGACCGCCGCTTCGACGACAAGGTCGAGAAGCTGAAGCGCGGCGACGAACTGCCGCCCGGCGTGATGAAGATGGTCAAGGTCTTCGTGGCCGTGAAGCGCAAGCTCCAGCCCGGCGATAAGATGGCCGGCCGCCACGGCAACAAGGGGGTCATCTCCAAGATCCTGCCGATCGAGGACATGCCCTACCTCGAGGACGGCCGGAACGTGGACATCGTCCTCAACCCGCTGGGCGTGCCCAGCCGGATGAATGTTGGCCAGATCTTCGAGACACACCTGGGCTGGGCCGCCGCCGGCCTGGGACGCCAGATCGCGGAGGTTCTCGAGGCCTGGCAGAACGGCGGCCAGCGCAAGGCCCTGATCGACCACCTGCGGGGCATCTATGGCCCTGACCAGGAACTGCCGGATACGGACGAGGAATTGGTTGAACTGGCCCGGAACCTATCGAAGGGCGTGCCCTTCGCCACCCCGGTGTTCGACGGCGCCCATATCGAGGACATCGAGAACCTTCTGGAGCAGGCGGGCCTGGCCCGTTCCGGCCAGTCTATCCTCTACGATGGCCAGACCGGCGAGCAGTTCAAGCGCCCTGTCACGGTGGGCTACATCTACATGCTGAAGCTGCACCACCTGGTGGACGACAAGATCCATGCCCGGTCGATCGGCCCGTACTCACTGGTCACCCAGCAGCCCCTGGGCGGCAAGGCCCAGTTCGGCGGACAGCGCTTCGGGGAGATGGAGGTTTGGGCCCTTGAGGCCTATGGCGCCGCCTACACCCTGCAGGAGATGCTGACGGTGAAGTCCGACGACGTGGCTGGCCGGACCAAGGTCTACGAGTCCATCGTGCGCGGCGACGACACCTTCGAGGCGGGCATTCCCGAAAGCTTCAACGTGTTGGTCAAGGAGATGCGCTCTCTCGGCCTCAACGTGGAGCTCGAGAACACCTGAGGCGAAACCGCCTGTCGCCCACATGCGGGGGGAGGGGCCGTCAGTCCCTCCCGATCCGCTCCCGGAATCTCTGAC
This sequence comes from Phenylobacterium sp., assembly GCA_020402745.1. Taxonomy (GTDB): domain Bacteria; phylum Pseudomonadota; class Alphaproteobacteria; order Caulobacterales; family Caulobacteraceae; genus Phenylobacterium. The sequence continues at coordinate 8,187 of JADBYZ010000006.1, read as the reverse complement.
GAACTGGAAGACCCATGAACCAGGAAGTCCTGAATATCTTCAACCCGGTCCAGGCCGCCCCGACCTTCGACCGGATCCGTATCGCTCTCGCCAGCCCGGAAAAGATCCGGTCCTGGTCTTTCGGCGAGATCAAGAAGCCCGAGACGATCAACTACCGGACCTTCAAGCCGGAGCGCGACGGTCTGTTCTGCGCCCGCATCTTTGGTCCGACCAAGGACTACGAGTGCCTCTGCGGCAAGTACAAGCGGATGAAGTACAAGGGCATCATCTGCGAGAAGTGCGGCGTCGAGGTCACCCTGGCCCGCGTCCGCCGCGAACGCATGGGTCACATCGAGCTGGCCAGCCCGGTCGCCCATATCTGGTTCCTGAAGTCCCTGCCGAGCCGCATCGCCATGATGCTGGACATGGCCCTGAAGGACATCGAGCGGGTCCTCTACTTCGAGTACTACATCGTCACTGAGCCAGGGCTGACGGCCCTGAAGATGCACCAGCTGCTCTCAGAGGACGACTACCTCCGCTACCAGGAGGAGTTCGGCGACGACAGCTTCACCGCCGAGATCGGCGCAGAGGCCGTTCAGGGCCTGCTGAAGGCCATCGACCTGCCGAAGGAGGCCGACAAGCTCCGTGAGGACCTTCTCACGACCACTTCTGAGATGAAGCTCAAGAAGACGTCCAAGCGTCTCAAGCTCATCGAGAGCTTCATCGAGAGCAAGAACCGGCCCGAGTGGATGATCCTGTCAGTCATCCCGGTCATCCCGCCGGAACTGCGCCCCCTGGTGCCCCTGGACGGCGGCCGTTTTGCAACGTCTGACCTGAACGACCTCTATCGCCGGGTGATCAACCGGAACAATCGCCTGAAGCGCCTGATGGAGCTTCGGGCTCCCGACATCATCATCCGCAACGAGAAGCGGATGCTTCAGGAGGCTGTCGACGCCCTGTTCGACAACGGCCGTCGCGGCCGGGTCATCACGGGCGCCAATAAGCGTCCGCTGAAGTCTCTCGCCGACATGCTGAAGGGCAAGCAGGGCCGGTTCCGCCAGAACCTCCTGGGCAAGCGCGTCGACTATTCCGGGCGTTCGGTCATCGTGGTCGGCCCGGAGCTGAAGCTGCACGAATGCGGGCTGCCGAAGAAGATGGCGCTCGAGCTGTTCAAGCCGTTCATCTACGCGCGGCTGGACGCCAAGGGCCTGTCCGGCACCGTCAAGCAGTCCAAGCGCATGGTCGAGCGCGAGCAGCCGGCGGTCTGGGACATCCTGGACGAGGTGATCCGTGAGCATCCGGTCCTCCTGAACCGCGCGCCCACCCTCCACCGCCTGGGCATCCAGGCCTTCGAGCCCAAGCTGATCGAGGGCAAGGCCATCCAGCTCCACCCGCTGGTCTGCGCCGCCTTCAACGCTGACTTCGACGGCGACCAGATGGCCGTTCACGTCCCGCTGAGCCTCGAGGCCCAGCTGGAAGCGCGCGTCCTGATGATGTCGACGAACAACATCCTGTCGCCCGCAAACGGCCGGCCCATCATCGTGCCGTCGCAGGACATCGTTCTGGGTCTCTACTACCTGTCCCTGGCCAAGGACGGCGAGCCCGGCGAGGGCAAGCTCTTTGCGGACCTGGGCGAGATCGATGCGGCCCTGGACGCAGGCGTGGTGACCCTCCACACCAAGATCAAGGCCCGCCACGTGGAGATGAACCCTGAGGGCGAGCTCGTCCGCAGGGTGATCGACACGACGCCGGGCCGGATGAAGATCGTTGCCCTGTTCCCGAAGCATCCCGCCGTCGGTCACCGGCTGCTGGAAAAGAACCTCACCAAGAAGGAAATCGGGAACCTGATCGAGACCGTCTATCGGCACTGCGGCCAGAAGGCGACGGTGATCTTCGCCGACCAGATGATGGGCCTGGGCTTTCGCGAGGCGGCCAAGGCCGGCATTTCCTTCGGCAAGGATGACATCATCATTCCGCAGCGGAAGAAGCCGATCGTCGAGGAGACCCGCAAGCTGGTCGAGGAGTACGAGCAGCAGTATGCCGACGGCCTCATCACCAAGGGCGAGAAGTACAACAAGGTCGTCGACGCCTGGGCCAAGGCCACGGACCGTGTCGCCGACGAGATGATGGCGGAGATTTCCACCGCCGCTAAGGACGCCACCGGCCGGGAAGGGGAGATCAACTCCATCTTCATGATGGCCAACTCCGGCGCCCGGGGCTCGCAGGCCCAGATGAAGCAGCTCGGCGGGATGCGCGGCCTGATGGCCAAGCCGTCTGGCGAGATCATCGAGACGCCGATCATCTCGAACTTCAAGGAAGGTCTGACCGTTCAGGAGTACTTCAACTCCACCCACGGCGCCCGGAAGGGCCTGGCTGACACCGCCCTGAAGACGGCGAACTCGGGTTACCTGACCCGCCGCCTGGTGGACGTGGCCCAGGACTGCATCATCAACGAGGAAGACTGCGGCACCAGTCGCGGCATTACCCTGCACGCCGTGGTCGAGGGCGGTGACGTCCTCGTCTCCCTGGGTGCGCGGATTCTGGGCCGGCACTCGGCCGAGGACGTCCGGCACCCGGACACCGGCGAGGTGATCGTGCCTGCCGACGCCTACTTCGATGAAGACATGATCGAGGTGGTCGAGGGCGCGGGCGTCCAGTCCGTGCGCGTGCGCTCGGTCCTGACCTGCGAGGCTAAGCTGGGCGTCTGCGCCGCCTGCTACGGTCGTGACCTGGCCCGTGGCACCCCAGTGAACATCGGCGAGGCGGTCGGCGTCATCGCCGCCCAGTCCATCGGCGAGCCCGGCACCCAGCTGACCATGCGGACCTTCCACATCGGCGGGACCGCCCAGGTGGCGGAGCAGTCCTTCTTCGAGGCGGGCAACGCCGGCGTGGTCCGGATCACCGGCGGCGCCACCGTGGTGGCGCCTGACGGCGCCCTGATCTGCATGAGCCGCAACCTCGTGCTCAGCGTCCAGGTCGATGGCAAGGATCGCGAGACCTACAAGCCGCCCTACGGCGCCCGCCTGAAGCTCAAGGATGGCGACAAGGTCAAGCGCGGCGAGCGCCTGGCCGAGTGGGACCCCTACTCAACGCCGATCATCACCGAGGTGGGCGGTCGCGTCCGCTTTGAGGACCTGGTCGAGAACGTCTCCTTCCGTGAGGAGGCTGACGAGGCCACGGGCATCTCCAACCGCGTCGTCATTGACTGGCGGGCCTCCGCCAAGGGCGGCGACCTGCGGCCGGCGATGGCCGTGCTCGACGAGACCGGCGCCTATCGCCGCCTCGCCAACGGGACCGAGGCCCGCTACCTCCTTCCGGTCGGGGCCATCCTCTCCATGGGTGATGGCGATGAGATCCGCCCCGGCGAGGTGCTGGCCCGGATGTCCACCGAGAGCGCCAAGACCCGGGACATCACCGGCGGCTTGCCGCGGGTGGCCGAACTGTTCGAGGCTCGCCGGCCGAAGGACTGCGCGGTCATCGCGGAAATGGACGGCCGCGTCGAGTTCGGTCGCGACTACAAGAACAAGCGCAGAATCAAGATCACTCCCGAGGATGGCGGCGAGGCTGTCGAGTTCCTGATCCCCAAGGGCAAGCACATTGCGGTCCATGACGGCGACGTCATCCGCAAGGGCGAGTACCTGATCGACGGGAACCCCGATCCGCACGACATCCTGCGGATTCAGGGGATCGAGGCCCTGGCCGAGTTCCTGGTGGACGAGATCCAGGAGGTCTATCGACTTCAAGGCGTGCCGATCAACGACAAGCACATCGAGACCATCGTCCGGCAGATGCTGCAGAAGGGCGAGATCCTGGAGCCTGGAGACACCGGCCTGCTCAAGGGCGATCATCTCGATATGACCGAGATCGTGGAAGAGAACGCCAAGGTCGAGGCTCGCGGCGGCCGTCCGGCTGTCACCCAGCCCGTTCTTTTGGGCATCACCAAGGCGTCGCTGCAGACCCGCAGCTTCATCAGCGCGGCCTCCTTCCAGGAGACCACCCGCGTGCTGACCGAGGCCTCAGTGCAGGGCAAGACCGACACCCTGGAAGGCCTGAAGGAGAACGTGATCGTCGGCCGGCTGATTCCGGCGGGTACAGGCTCCTTCCTCCGTGGCCTTCAGCGGGTGGCGGCGCGTCGCGATGCGGCGTTGAGCGCCAGCCGGGAGGAGGCCATGGAGCCCCTGCCTGAGGTGATCGCCGTTGAGGCGGAGGAGGAGGGTCTGGGACTCTAGGCCCAGGACTCCCCCGAAAGACACGGAAGGGGGCGACTCCGCAGATCGGGGCCGCCCCCTTCTCGTGTGCGGTTGTATCCCGGGGGGCACCCCCTACATGAGGAAGGGGAAATGAACCGGAGTCTTCCATGCCGCTGCTGCTCTGCCCGAACTGCAACACCTCCATGCAGACCATCGCCCGGTCAGGGGTCGAGCTGGACATGTGCCCGTCATGCCGGGGCGTCTGGATGGACCGGGGCGAACTTGAAAAGGTGCTGGGCGCCGTCAAGGCGGAGTCCGAGGACCAGGGCAAGGTCCGCCAGTCCCTCGAACGCGAGGCCGACGCCTACCGACGGGACCCCCAGGAATGGGTGCGCCGCCATCCCTATGACGAGGGACGCCGCAGCTACAAGTGGGATGACGACGACCACTATAAGAAGAAAAAGAAGCGCCTAGACATCTTCGACATCTTTGACTGACGGGGTGTGGCGGTTGCGCCCGCCGGCGTTGACGTCGGCGGGGGTTGCGAGTATGAACCGCGCTCTTTCGAGGCCGGGGGGAGTCGCCCCGGTTACCGATGGACAGCCGCTGTTCCCGCGAACCTCGGCAAGCCCGCCGGAGCGATGCTCATCGCGCCGGCGAGTTTTTGCGTTCAGAGGTCCCGGCGCCGGAAGTGAGACGATAACTGGAACCCCCATGAGGCGCCCCGGCCCAACGGCACACGCCTCCAGAGCAGAGAATAGATGCCCACAGTCAACCAGCTGATCCGCAAGCCCAGGCAAGACAAGCCTTCGCGGAACAAGGTCCCGGCCCTTAAGGGGTGCCCCCAGCGTCGCGGCGTCTGCACGCGCGTGTACACGACCACCCCGAAGAAGCCGAACTCCGCCCTCCGGAAGGTGGCCAAGGTGCGCCTGACCACGGGCATCGAAGCGGTCTGCTACATTCCCGGCGAAGGCCACAACCTGCAGGAGCACTCGGTTGTGCTGATCCGCGGCGGGCGTGTGAAGGACCTTCCTGGCGTTCGCTACCACATACTGCGCGGCGTGCTCGACACCCAAGGGGTGAAGGATCGCAAGCAGCGCCGTTCGCTCTACGGCGCCAAGCGTCCTAAGTAAGGAGACGAGTCCATGTCCCGCCGCCGTCGCGCCGAGAAACGTGAAGTCCTGCCGGATCCGAAGTTCGGGGACCTCACCGTCACGAAATTCATGAATTACGTCATGTACGAGGGGAAGAAGGCCGTCGCCGAGAACATTCTCTATGGCGCCTTCGATATCCTTGAGGCCAAGCGCAAGGACCAGGGGCCCCTGGAGACCTTCCACGCCGCTCTCGACAATGTCGCTCCTGGCATTGAGGTGCGCTCCCGCCGGGTTGGCGGCGCCACCTACCAGGTCCCGGTGGAGGTCCGTCCGGACCGCCGCAAGGCCCTGGCCATCCGCTGGCTCGTGACCGCCGCCCGCAAGCGCGGCGAGAACACCATGACGGAAAAGCTTGCCGGCGAACTTCTCGACGCCGCCTCCAACCGGGGCACCGCCGTGAAGAAGCGCGAAGACACCCACAAGATGGCGGAAGCCAACCGGGCCTTCTCGCACTACCGCTGGTAAGCCCCGAAGACATCTGAGTTCACCGGCGCGGGTGGTTCCCCAAAGACCGCCCGCGCCGTTCTTGCAAGACACCGACGCCCCTCAAACCGAGCGCCCGCGATGCCCCGCACCCACAAGATCGAAGATTACCGTAACTTCGGAATCATGGCCCACATCGATGCGGGCAAGACGACGACGACCGAGCGGATCCTCTTCTACACCGGAAAGAGCCACAAGATCGGCGAGGTCCATGACGGCGCCGCCACCATGGACTGGATGGAGCAGGAGCAGGAGCGCGGCATCACCATCACGTCCGCCGCGACGACCGCCTTCTGGGCCGGCTGCCGGCTGAACATCATCGACACCCCCGGGCATGTGGACTTCACCATCGAGGTGGAGCGCTCCCTGCGGGTGCTGGACGGCGCCGTGGCTGTGCTGGACGGCAACCAGGGCGTGGAGCCGCAGACCGAGACGGTCTGGCGCCAGGCCGACCGCTACAACGTTCCGCGGATCGTGTTCGTCAACAAGATGGACAAGATCGGCGCCGACTTTGAAATGTGCCTGCGGACCATCCGCGAGCGCCTTGGCGTGAAGGCTGTCCCGATCCAGCTGCCGATCGGTTCCGAATCCAGCCTTCGCGGCATCGTCGACCTGGTCCGGATGAAGGCCGTGGTCTGGGAGTCCGAGGGCCTGGGCGCCAAGTACAATGACGAGGACATCCCGGCCGACATGCTCGCCATGGCCGAGGAAGCCCGCAACTACATGATCGAGAACGCCGTCGAAATGGACGACGAGGCCATGGAGGCCTACCTTGGCGGTGAAGAGCCCTCGGAAGAGGTGATCAAGAAGTGCATCCGCAAGGCGGTGCTCTCCGGCGCCTTCTATCCGATCCTCGCGGGCTCGGCCTTCAAGAACAAGGGCGTCCAGCCCCTCCTCGACGCCGTGGTCGACTACCTGCCGTCGCCGGTGGATATCCCCCCGACCCAGGGCCTCGATTTCAAGACCGAGGCGCCTGTCGAGCGCAAGGCGTCCGACGACGAACCCCTCTCGGTCCTGGCCTTCAAGATCATGGACGACCCCTTCGTGGGCTCCCTGACCTTCTGCCGCATCTACTCCGGCAAGCTGGAGTCGGGCATGGGGCTCCTGAACTCGACGCGCGACAAGCGCGAGCGGGTGGGCCGCATGCTGCTGATGCACTCCAACAACCGCGAGGACATCAAGGAAGCTTACGCCGGCGACATCGTCGCCCTGGCGGGCCTGAAGGACACCCGCACCGGGGACACCCTGTGCGACCCGGTCAAGTCGCCGGTGATCCTTGAGAAGATGACCTTCCCGGAACCCGTCATCGAGATCGCGATCGAGCCGAAGTCCAAGGCCGACCAGGAGAAGCTGGGCGTCGCCCTGGCCAAAATGGTGGCTGAGGATCCCTCCTTCACCGTCTTCACGGACCAGGAGTCTGGCCAGACGATCATGAAGGGCATGGGCGAGCTGCACCTCGACATCAAGGTCGACATCCTGAAGCGGACCTACAAGGTCGAAGCCAACATCGGTGCGCCTCAGGTCGCCTACCGTGAAAGCCTCGGCCGCGCGGCGGATATCGACTACACCCACAAAAAGCAGACAGGCGGCACCGGACAGTTCGCCCGGGTCAAGATCAAGTTCGAGCCGGGCGAGCCCGGGTCGGGTTTTGTCTTTGAGAACACGGTGGTCGGCGGTTCAGTGCCGAAGGAGTACGTTCCCGGCGTGCAGAAGGGCATCGAGTCCGCCAAGGAAAACGGCCTTCTTGCCGGCTTCCCGGTCATCGACTTCAAGGCGACCCTCTACGACGGCGGCTTCCACGACGTGGACTCCTCGGTCCTGGCCTTCGAGATTGCGTCCCGCGCCGCCTTCCGCGAACTGCGGGAGAAGGGTGGGGCCCGCCTGCTCGAGCCGGTCATGAAGGTCGAGGTCCTGACGCCCGATGAGTACATGGGCGACGTCATCGGCGACCTGAACAGCCGCCGGGGTCAGATCCAGGGCACCGAAACCCGCGGCAACGCCCAGGTGGTCACCGCCTTCGTCCCGCTCGCCAACATGTTCGGCTACATCAACGCGCTGCGCTCATTCTCGCAGGGCCGCGCCAACTTCACGATGCAGTACGACCATTACGAGACGGTGCCGCAAGCGGTCGCCGATGAAGTGATCAAGAAGTACGCCTAACCCCGAACCAACCCCAATCTAGAGGACAGGCCCGGAGAGGGCTGGAGCTTGAAATGGCCAAAGAGAAATTCGAACGCACGAAGCCGCACTGCAACATCGGCACGATTGGTCACGTTGACCACGGCAAGACGACGCTGACGGCTGCGATCACGATGACGCTTGCGAAGTCGGGCGGCGCGACGGCGAAGAAGTATGACGAGATTGACGCGGCTCCTGAGGAG
>JADBYZ010000005.1 GCA_020402745.1 Phenylobacterium sp. | reverse complement strand
TGGTAAGCGGCTGCAGTCCAAGACGGCAGTCACTGATTCCGTTTTGTTCCCGGTTTTTGATCGAGCGGGTCTTGCGCAGCCAAGTCGTTCTATGGGCGGAATCTATATGCGATAGCCCTGCCCCTGGGGGGAGGAATTGGGCGCTCAAAGGGGGAGCTCCCGGCGAAGCCAGATGAGGGGGTCTGCGGCCTCTCAGCAGGCGCCTTTCGTCCCTTCAGCTCAGACCTCGGACAGCTTCCGGTTGCGGGGTTCCTTCACCATGAAGACCAGGCAGGCGAGCCCCAGCACCAGGAAACCGATCGAGATCCCGAAGACGGCCGGGTAACCGAGGGCATCGGCCACCAGCCCGCCGACGATCGGGCTGATCGAGGCCGTGATCCCCTCGGCGGAGGAAGAGATCGCGATCCTCATGGGCATTTCCTCTCGGTTGCCGAACTCCAGGATCATGGTCTGGGCGGCCATCATGTAGCCCGACTGGGCCGCACCCAGGCCGAAGAAGGCGATGAAGAGGGCGACGGGGGTCTGCAGCATCATGAGGATCACCGTGGCGAGGATCCACATGACCAGGGAGATCAAAAGGACATGCCGGAAGCCGGTCCGGTCTCCCATATATCCCCAGAGCAGGTTGGAGAGCGTGTCCGCTCCGAGATAGGCCAGGGCCAGGAGGCCCAGGATCGCACCTGACAAGCCCATCGAGGAGGTCGCATAGATGGCGTAGAAGGGCACCGCCATCCGGCTGGAGGTGGCGAGCATCTGCACGAGCAGGAAGGGCCCGTAGCCGGGATCTGACCGGATGAGGGCCGGGAAATCGCGGACCCGGTCCCGCAACCGCGCCTTGGCCGGCAGGTTCGGCGGTTCGGGTTCCCTGAGCAGCACCTGGAGGGCCCACAGGCCCAGGGTTGTCAGGACGGCGGCGAGCATGAAGGTCACGGAGTAGCCGTGACCCAACATGTCCGGCTCGATGATGTACTTGCCGGCGACCCAGGCGAGGATGGCGGCGATCAGGCCGCCGGTGGCGTTGCGCCAGGCCTGAAGGCGGCCGCGCCGGCTCAGGGGAATGACCTTGGCCATCAGCATGCCGAAGACCACCCTCTGGGCGCCCATGAAGACCCCGAAGAGGAAGAGCAGGGCCAGCATGGCGTAGACCAGGGACTGGCCCTGCAGGAACCAGCCCGCGGCCGCCATGCCGACGATCTGGACGCGGCCGAGACCGCCCATCCAGAGGGCGGCGGGCATGACCTTCTTGCGGTGCTCGATGGCGTTGGCGCCGAAGATCGGCGAAATAATGCCTCCGACCTGCTGCAGGGCCTGGGCGAGCCCCACTATGGTGTTCGAGCCGGAGATCATGTGGATGTAGACCGGCATGAAGGTCGGCGCGTTGATCAGGCGAAAGCCCGTCATGCCCAGCATGCCGTGCAGGTAGTTGCCGATATAGTTGCGCTTCAGGTTGTCCCAGACGAACCGCTCGTACTCCGCCTCCCTGGCGTCTAGGTCGGCGGGAGAGCCGTCTGGCGGGACGCCTCGGTTCGGGTCGGCGTCAGGCGACGCCGGGGGAGACTCGTCCCTGGTCACTTTGAATTCGCCCGCTCCGGCGCAACCGGCGGCGGACCCTCCCGGAGTATGGTTTCAAGTCCTAATGGACTTCGGGTCTACCAGAGTCCCGGTCCGCGACAAGGCTGAGCCGAGGTCCCCAGGCCAGAAATCCGGCCGTGGCGGTGTCGATCGTCAGGGTCTTGCCGTCGGGGAGGGCGCAGCCGCGGGCTGGGGCCCCTCCAGCGCCGACCTCGATCCTGTTCCGAGGATTGGGAACCGATCATCGGATCGAAACACGATCTCGACTTCCAAATTGGGGCCTCATTCGACCCTCTGGACGGGGCGGGTTCGGGAGTGAACAGGTCCTAGCGGTCAAATTCTGACGGTTGAATCCCGCAGGTCGCACCTGGCGGTTGAATAGCCGGAGGTCCGCTTCTGGCGCCGAAGCCAACCGGGAGAGTCTATCCATAGGCGACCGTCGGACAGTATGCTGTCGGGCCTCGACAGGGTATAATCCTTGACTTCCAAGGTCGCCGGAGATCAGCCTTTTGGTGTATTTTCAACGTCTGCAGTTAAGGTTGGTCCATGTTGATCAGAGCCTATGTCAGTAGATGGTCAGTCGTTTCATTTGGGAACGACATGGCCTCCCCTTGGAGCATTACGCAAGCTGCTCCAAGGCTCCTATGTGAGGCGATGACATCCCTCGGAGCGGAATACCATTTTGACGGCGATGTGGCGGTACATGCTTCGGCAAAGATCGAGGCAGGCGCGACGATCAAAGGCCCTGCGATCATTGGACCGCGAAGCTTCGTATCTGCCTCGGCACTTCTAAGGGCTGGAGTCTTCATAGATGAAGACTGCATCATTGGCCCAGCGGTTGAACTCAAGACCACCTTCATGTTTAGCGGTTCGAAGGCTGCACACCTGAACTTCATTGGCGACTCAATCATCGGATCGGACGTCAATCTCGAGGCTGGCAGTATGGTCGCGAACTATCGAAATGAGCTTAGCGACAAGACGATACGCATTGTCCTGGGCGATCAGGTGATCGACACGGGTGTGGAAAAGTTCGGCGCGCTTATCGGTGACGGAACTCGAGTGGGCGCCAATGCTGTAATTGCCCCTGGCGCGGTGTTAAACCGCGATGCCCGGGTGCCTCGGCTTGGTTTGGTGGATCAACATCCACTTCACATGTCCGAGTTATCGAGTCCCAAAGTCCCATAACCCCCTTCCGCGACTCTGGCGAGCTCCGCCTCCGGGCGGAAGCGTGGCCCCGCCTGGTCCGCTTCAGGCGCGCCAGCGGCGGCGCCAGGCGTGAGGTTCGATCCCCTACCGCGCCAGCTCCTTCATCGCCTTTTCGAGGCCCTCGAGGGTGAGGGGGAACATCCGGTCGCCGACCAGCTGCCGCATGACCTCGAGGGACGGCGTGTAGTCCCAGTGCCTCTCGGCCGTGGGATTGAGCCAGACCACGTCGTCGAAGGTCTGGGTGACGCGGTCGACCCAGATCGCTCCGGGCTCCTCGTTCCAGTGCTCCACCGAGCCGCCGGGATAGGTGATTTCGTAGGGGCTCATGGTCGCGTCGCCGACGAAGATGACCTTGTAGTCGCGGCTGAACTTGTGGAGCACGTCCCAGGTCGGGATCTTCTCGGCGTGGCGACGCCGGTTGTCCTTCCACACGCTCTCGTAGAGGCAGTTGTGGAAGTAGTAGAACTCCATGTTCTTGAACTCGGTGCGCGCGGCGCTGAACAGCTCCTCACAGACCTTGATGTGGCTGTCCATCGAACCGCCGACATCGAAGAAGATCAGGACGCTGATCTTGTTGCGGCGCTCGGGCCGCAGCTTGATGTCGAGATAGCCCTTCTCGGCCGTCCCGCGGATGGTGCCGTCCATGTCCAGCTCTTCGGCGGCGCCGTCACGGGTCCACTTGCGCAGGCGACGCAGGGCGACCTTGATGTTCCTAGTGCCCAGCTCGACGCTGTCGTCGAGGTTCTTGTACTCGCGCTTGTCCCAGACCTTCACGGCCCGGCCATGCCGGCCCTTGTCCTGGCCGACGCGCACGCCTTCGGGATGGTAGCCGTTGGCGCCGAAGGGGGAGTCGCCATTGGGGCCCTGTCCGCCCTTGCCCTTCCCCTTGCCTTCGCCGTCCCCGTCGTCGCCGTTTTCGCGCTGCTGGCGCATCTGCTCGGCGAGGGCCTCCATCAGCGCCTCGAAACCGCCCATGGCCTCGATCTGGGCCTTCTCCTCCTCCGTGAGGAACTTGTCGGAGATCTTCTTCAGCCATTCCGCAGGTATGTCGGAAAAGCCCAAACCTTCAAGTTTTTCAAGGCCCTTGAAGACGTGCCCAAAGACCTGGTCGAACCGGTCGAGGTTCTTCTCGTCCTTCACCAGGGCGGAGCGGGCGAGGTAGTAGAAGTCATCGACATTGCGGTCGATCACACCCTTGTCCATCGCCTCCATGAGCATCAGGTACTCCTTGAGGGTCACGGGGACCTTGGCCTCGCGGAGCTCGGTGAAGAAACGCATGAACATGGTGGGCGCCCCCTTGCGGGCCGAACGGATGTTTGAAGTCCGAATGTGAGGCCCCCGGGGCCGGCTGTCCAGTGCGGGACGCCTTAGAAGGCCGGGCGTCGGCGGAGGATGAACTCGTGGTCCAGCGTCCTGCCGACCGGAAAGCCGTACTCGCCCACCTTCTCGAAACCGCGCCGGGCGTAGAAGCGCTGGGCGCCCAGGTTCTCTGACCAGACCCCGATCCAGATGTCGGGAGGGGCCTGGGCGGCCATCCAGTCCATGACTTCATCGAAGAGGCACCCGCCCAATCCAGCGCCCTGTGCGGGTCCGGTCAGGTAGATCCGCTTGAGCTCCAGCGCCGCGTCTCCGACCTCGGGGTGGGGAAGTCCGCAGGGGCCGGCCGTGGCGAAGCCGACCGGCTCGCCGGTTTCCGTCTGGAGGAGCCAGCTGGCCTGCAGGCTGTCCTCAAGGCTCTCCCGGGTGGCCTCAAGGTCGTAGGCCGCCGGCAGGTAGGCGGCGAGATCCTCGGCCGGATAGAGATGACCGAAGGTCTCCACGAAGGTCTCGCGACCGATACGGGCCAGCAGGGCGGCGTCGGCGGTCGTTGCGCGGCGGAGGATCGGCGGGTTCATCCTCGGCCTCCTACATCTACGCCGGCCCGGCTGAAAGACCGGAGCTGGCCGGTCCGCATTGCGGGCGGCGGCGGCGATGTCTAGGTTCCGGGTCTCAGGACGGGGATTCCCATGGCGGACGCCACAGACATCGCAAGCCTTTCGTTCGAGCAGGCCCTTGCCGAGCTTGAGCGCATTGTTGGGCAGCTCGAGACCGGCCAGGCGCCCCTTGAGGACTCCATCGCCCTCTATGAACGGGGCGCCCTGCTGAAGGCCCATTGCGAGGCCCGCCTCGAGGCGGCCCGGCTGAAGGTGGAGAAGATCGTCGTCGGGCCCGCCGGCGCTGTAGCCTCTGAACCCGCCCGGTTCGAGTGAGTCCCGACGCCGCCAGCCGCCTGTCGACCGCAGCTTCCCGCACCGACAGCGCTCTGTCCCGGCTCCTGCCTCCGGCGGAGGGGCCGGAGGCGCCCCTTGCAGAGGCGATGCGCTACGCCGTGCTCGGGCCGGGCAAGCGGCTGCGTCCCTTCCTGGTCTTTGAAGCGGGAGCGATCCTGGAGATCGAGGCCAACCGGCTCGAGCGCGCCGCCTGCGCCCTGGAGTGCATTCACGCCTATAGTCTGGTTCACGACGACCTGCCCTGCATGGACGATGACGACCTGCGCCGCGGGCGTCCGACTGTGCACCGGGCCTTTGACGAGGCGACGGCGGTGCTGGCTGGAGACGCCCTCCAGGCCCTGGCCTTCGAGATCCTCGCCGCGCCGGAGACTCATCCTGACGGGCGGGTCCGGGCGGAGTTGGTCCGCGCCCTCGCCCGGGCGTCCGGCGCGCAGGGCATGTGCGGCGGCCAGATGATCGACCTGTCCGGCGTCGGAGGCGACCTGGGCGCGGTGGCCCGGATGCAGAGGCTCAAGACCGGAGCACTGATCTCGGCCGCCTTCGAGATGCCCCTGGTCATGGCCCACGCGGCCGAGCCGGAGAGACACGCCCTTCTGGCCTTCGCCCAGGACCTGGGACTGGCGTATCAGATCGTTGATGACCTCCTGGACGCCGAGGGCGAGGCCGGGGTCGTCGGCAAGACGACGGGCAAGGACGCCGCCCGCGGCAAGGTCAATTTCGTGACGCTTCTGGGGATTGAAGATGCCCGCTCACGCCTCGATCTCATCGCCGATCAGGCCCGGGCGCATCTGAGTCCGATGGGGCCTAGGGCCGCCGGGCTTCGGGCCTGTCTTGATTTCGTGCTTGATCGTCGAAGCTGATTGCGAGCAAAGCAACAGCCATGCCGCCCCTGACCCCGCTCCTTGACACTGTGTCCTCGCCCGCCGACATCCGCGGGTATTCCGTCGCCCAGCTTCGCCAGCTGGCGGATGAAGTTCGCGCTGAGACAATCGACGCCGTGTCCCAGACAGGCGGGCACCTGGGCGCCGGCCTCGGCGTGGTCGAGCTCACCGTCGCCCTGCACCATGTCTACCGGACGCCTGAGGACATTCTGATCTGGGACGTCGGCCACCAGGCCTACCCCCACAAGATTCTGACCGGCCGTCGCGACCGCATCCGCACCCTGCGCCAGGGCGGCGGCCTCAGCGGATTCACCAAGCGCGCCGAGAGCCCCTACGACCCCTTCGGCGCCGCCCATGCCGCCACCTCCATCTCCGCGGCCCTGGGTTTCTGCGCCGCCCGCGATGCTGACGGGCGCGGAAACAGCGTGGTGGCGGTGATCGGCGACGGCTCCATGAGCGCCGGCATGGCTTACGAGGCCATGAACAACGCCAGCGAGACCACCGGCCAGCTGACGGTGATCCTCAACGACAACGACATGTCCATCGCCCCTCCGGTGGGCGGCATGAGCGCCTACATGGCCAGGCTGGTCTCCGGCGGCGGCTACCAGTCCCTGCGAAAGCTAGGCAAGTCGATGGCCAGCGCCCTGCCGCGACCCCTGCAGGAGGCGGCCCGCAAGGCCGAGGAGTTCGCCCGGGGCATGGTGACCGGCGGCACCTTCTTCGAGGAACTCGGTTTCTACTATGTGGGACCCATCGACGGACACGACCTCGAGGCCCTTGTCCCGATCCTGCAGAACGCCCGGGAGATCCGCGATCGTCCCGTTCTGGTCCATGTGGTCACCCAAAAGGGCAAGGGCTATGCGCCCGCGGAGAGCGCCGAGGACAAGTTGCACGCGGTGGCCCGTTTCGACGTCGTCACCGGCCGCCAGGCCAAGCCCGCCCAGCCCGCGCCGCCCTCCTATACCCGGGTCTTTGCCGACGCCCTGATCGCCCAGGCTGAGCGGGATTCCCGGATCGTCGCGGTGACGGCGGCCATGCCGTCGGGGACCGGCCTCGACCTGTTCGGCAAGCGGTTCCCCGACCGGACCTTCGATGTCGGCATTGCAGAGCAGCATGCCGTCACCTTCGCCGCGGGCCTAGCGGCCGACGGGATGAAGCCCTTCGCCGCCATCTACTCGACATTCCTCCAGCGGGGGTACGACCAGGTGGTGCACGATGTCGCCATCCAGCGTCTTCCGGTCCGCTTCGCTATGGATCGCGCCGGGCTGGTGGGTGCGGACGGCCCCACCCACGCTGGATCCTTCGACATCGGTTTCATGGGCGCGCTGCCCGGCATGGTCCTGATGGCCGCCGCCGACGAGGCGGAACTCGCCCGCATGGTGGCGACGGCCGCCGCCATCGACGACCGTCCCTCGGCCTTCCGCTATCCACGCGGGGAGGGGTTGGGCGTCGCCGTCCCGGAATTTGCTGAGCCACTGGAGATCGGCCGCGGCCGGGTCGTCCGGGAGGGCGCCACCGTCGCCCTGCTATGCTTTGGCGCGAGACTGGGCGAGTGCCTGAAGGCCGCGGACCTGCTGGCGGCCCGCGGGGTCTCGGCCACAGTGGCTGACGCCCGGTTCGCCAAGCCGCTGGACGGGGATCTGATCCTGCGCCTTGCCCGGGAGCATGAGGCCCTGATCACTGTCGAGGAAGGCGCCATCGGCGGGTTTGGCGCCTTTGTCCTGCAGATGCTGGCCGCCCGCGGCGTCCTCGACTCCGGGCTCAAGGTGCGGACCCTCACCCTTCCCGACCTGTTCCAGGACCAGGACAAACCCGAGGCGATGTATGCTCAAGCCGGTCTCGACGCCGCGGGCCTTGCGGAGGCGGCCTTCAGTGTCTTGGGAGGTGGGATGTCGGCACGGGGCGGTCTCAGAGCCTGACCATAAGGCGTCTGAATCCGGTTCGATCCTCGGGAACCGAGTATCGGCTCGAAGCCGAATCCAAGCCCTAGAGTCTGTTCCTTTCAGACGGACCGTCTGAAAGGACAAAACGGGCTGTCATTTCAATACGTTAGATCATGTTTCGATCCGATAACCGGTTCCCACTCATCGGAACATGATCTAGAAGGGCCAGAGCCTCGTGACGATAGCCTGTCCCGCCGGAGCCTTCTGCATCGCCGAGATGTCGCCCCGACCCCCATAGCTGATCCGCGCCTCGGCGATTTGGGTATGCCGGATCGTGTTGCCGGCCGAGATGTCTTCCGGACGGATCATGCCCGCAACCGTCAATTGGCGAACCTCGGCGTTAGTCCGGACCTCCTGAGTGCCTTCGATGATGAGATTTCCGTTGGGCAGGATCCCAGTGACCACTGCGGCCACCGTCAGCGTGATGGACTCCGCCCGGTTCACGCTTCCCGTGCCCGAGTTCGAGAAGTTGGACTCGGTGTTGAAGGGCGAAGCGCTGTTGACGTCGTTGCCAGGGGGCAAGAGGCGACCCAGCCTGTTCTCGAGGCCGAAGAGGTTGGTGAGCGCCGCGTCCGAAGAAGAGGTTCTGTTGGACGCAGTGGTGTTCGAGGTCCTGGCCGAGTCATTGATCGCGATCCCTACGGTGACAATGTCTCCTATGCGGCTCGCCCGCTGATCGATGAAGAAGGCCCTGGCCCCTGTCCGCCAAAGCGAGTTGGCGGAGGCCGGGGTCACCTCGGACGGGGGAGGCATCATGCCAAGATCCGGTCGGCGTTCCTGCGGCGTAACCGGGTAGTCTGAGGGGCTCAGAGTGGGTCCGATCGCCGCCTCTTTGATGGTCGAGCAGGCGGCCAGGGGCAGTGTGGCGAGAAGGAGGGCGGCGGCGAGTCTCATGTGAATTGCTTCTCTCTAGAAGGGATCAACGTCGGGCGATGCGACTGGCGACACGGGTCGCGCCAGCGGGGGCGTCGGGCCCGGCAGCAGCCTGTCCTGGGCCGGTGACCACGGCCTGGATCAACTTGCGGGATGAAAGGTTCTGGAGCGAGATAAGCTCTCCCACGGCGCCAGCCCCGAGCGCCTTGACCTGGAGGGTCAGGGAGACGCCGCCGTTCTGGTAGGTGACGGCGACAAGGTCGCCGGCCTGAATCACAACGGGCGCGCCGACATCCCTTGCGGAAACCAAGGCGCCTTCGCGGAGGGGACGCCGGGCGATCATGCCTATTGCGGCGTCGGCATCTCGCAGGGCATCTGCGGGCGCCGCAGCCGCGCGGGTCCAGACCAGGTCCGCCGGTTGGATCTCTTCGCCGGCGGCAAGGCTTCGCGTATAGGCCAGGGCCTGCACCTCTCCCCTCCGGCCTGTTGAGGCGGCCGGCGCGGGCTCGCCCGCCCGTACGATGATCCGCCGCAGGCGATCGGGATTGCTCCAGTCCAGCCCGTTACGGCGGGCCAGTACCTGGACGGCGGCGGCGTCCAGAACGACGCTGGAGCCTGATCGGCCGGCTACGCGGACGCTGGAGGCGGCCGCCGCTCCCTCGAACAGATCTCCGAGGGTCACGACGCCGTCGCTGTCGGCGGGATCGGCCCTCAGGGCGACGAGTGCGCCTGCGTGAGCGCCCACAGGAAGCATCAGAGAAACCGCGAGGGCGAAGATGATCAGGCTTCGCATAGGATCAGCTCTTCACCTGGTTGGCGGTGGAAAGCATCTCATCTGCAGATGTGATGACCTTGGAGTTCATCTCGTAGGCCCGCTGCGCGACGATGAGGGCGGTGATCTCGCCCACGGCGTCGACATTCGAGGCTTCGGTGAAGCCCTGCAGAAGGGTGCCCGCGCCATCCACGCCGGGAACACTGAGGGTCGGCGCGCCAGAAGCACCGCTTTCGAGATAGAGGTTGTCGCCGATCGCTTCCAAGCCGCCTTCATTGACAAAGGTCGCCAGCTCAAGGTTTCCGACGATTGAGGGGGCTGTCTGGCCCGCCTGCTGGACCTGAACCTGACCGGACTTCGAGATCGAGATGTCGACGGCGTCGGGAGGGATCACGATGGCAGGCTGAATCTGGTAGCCGTCGGCGGTCACCACCTGCCCCTGATCGTTGAGCGAAAGGTTGCCAGCTCGGGTGTAGGCGATCTCGCCTGTAGGCATCAGAACCTGCAAATAGCCCCGGCCCTGGACGGCGACATCGAGTTTGTTGCCCGTCTGGGTCATCGAGCCCTGCTCGGTGATCCGGTAGATCGAGCCTGCCTTGACGCCTGTGCCTATCTGCAGGCCCGTCGGGACGACCGTGCCCTGGTCAGAGGACTGGGCGCCGGCCCTCTGGAGGGTCTCATAGAGCAGGTCCTGGAACTCGGCGCGCCGACGCTTGTAGCCCACCGTGTTCATGTTGGCGATGTTGTTGGAGATGACCTCGACATTGAGCTGCTGGGCGGCCATGCCGGTGGTGGCGGTCCGGAGAGCTTGCATGATTAGTCAGCCTTTCTACTCGACGCGTCCGAGCCGCTCGACCGTGCGCCGGGACAGCTCCTGGGTGTTCTCCATCATTCGGGCCATGGACTCGTAGGCGCGGGTGACCTCGATGAGTTCAGTGACCTGGACGATGGCATTGACGTTGGATCCCTCCAGCATGCCCTGGCGGATCAGTGATCCTGTGGCTGGCTGGGGTTGGGCGTTGGAGGTATTGCGAAACTGATTATTACCGACCTTCTCGAGGGCCGAGAGGCTATCGAACGTCACCACGCCGAGCTGGCCGACCTGTTCAATGCCCTGACTTATCGAGCCGTCGCGGGCGATCTCTACGGGGCCATTACGGGGATCGATAATGACCTCTGCGCCCCCCGCATCCAGAACGGGCTGGCCGTTCTGATTGACGATCCGGCCGATATCGTCCAGCCGGAAGTGGCCATCTCGGGTGAATCGATCTCCCGCAGGGGTCGCGATCTGGAAGAAGCCTGGCCCGTCGATCGCAAGATCAAAGGTCGCGTTAGTGATCTTGAGGGAGCCTTGTGAGAAGTCTCGGGCGAGGCCGTTGTCGAGTACGAACTTGATGGGGTTGGGCCCGTCATCCGAGCGGGCGGGGGCTCTCGGCTCAGTCTGCACCAGCGGCTGTTCAACCTTGAAGCCTGTGGTGTCCGCGTTGGCGATGTTGTTGGCGACGATGTCCAGCTGCCGCCGAAGCGTCATCTGGCGCGATAGTCCGACATAGAGCGCGTTTTCCATCGACTCTTAAGCCTGCCGTTAAGGGCCCTAGGGTTCACGGCGTACCCTGCAAGGCTTGGGCCAAACGAAAAAGTCAATTAAAACAATAAATAAAATAGTTAATTCAGGTGGGGGTGCGAATTCTGCCGGGTCCTTTTCTCCTTGCCTGTAGATGGGGAAAAACGGATCGTTAACTAAACGCGCAGATACTCGGTCCTAGAAGCGCGAGGAGTTCCGGCCGTGGCCAAACCCCCCAATAGTTCCGATGCAGAACAGGTCGGCGCCGATAGCTCCGAAGCCGAAGAGGCGGGCGTCGGCAAGAAGCCTCCGCTTCGGTTGATCATCATCGCGGCGGCTGCGTTCCTCGTTTTGGTTGGCGGCGGCGTTGGGACCTATTTCGCTTTCTTCAGCAAGCCGCCCGAGGCGGATGGCGCCAAGGTCGAGAAGAAAGCCGAAGAGAAAGACAAAAAGAAAGAAGGCGCGGGCGAGAAGAAGGAGGGGGCTGAGGGAGAGTCGGGCTCTGAGGTGATCATCACGGAAGGCCCTGGCGGGGTCGTTTTCTGTGGTCTGCCCAACATGGTGGCTAACATGCAGGCCAAGGATGGGAGGCCTGTCTACCTGAAGCTGAAGCTGACCCTCGAGGCGCCAGACCAGGCGACCGCGGAAATGATCCAGCCCGCGATGCCCCGTATCCGCGACATGTTCCAGGGTTTTCTCCGGGAGCTCCGGCCCGAGGACCTGCAGGGGTCTCAGGGGACGTATCAGGTCCGGATGGAAATCCTGCGCAGGGTCAACCTGGTGATCGCTCCCGCCCGCGTTAACTCGGTTCTCATTGAAGAGATGCTCATCAGCTAGGTCCGGGGCCGCTTAGAGATCGCACCATGTCGAACACCGACGAAACTTCCCCGAGCGCTGAAGGTCGAGGCGAGTCCGCTGACGCTATAGCCGGCGCTGAGCGCATCCTGAATCAGGATGAAATCGACAGTCTCCTCGGTTTTGATATCTCTGGCGATGATTTGTCCGACCGGACTGGTATCCGGGCGATCATAAATTCGGCGCTTGTTTCTTATGAGCGCCTACCGATGCTGGAAATCGTCTTTGACCGCCTAGTGCGGTACATGACGACGTCTTTGCGTAATTTTACGTCCGATAACGTCGAGGTCAGTCTAGACAGTATATCATCAATTAGGTTTGGAGATTACCTGAACTCCATTCCGCTTCCGGCCATTCTCACGGTGTTTAAGGCCGAGCAGCTGGAGAATTATGGACTCCTGACCGTAGACTCGAACCTGATCTACTCGATCGTGGATGTCCTTCTGGGTGGGCGACGCGGGACTGCGGCTATGCGCATCGAGGGGCGTCCTTACACCACAATAGAGCGCGTTCTGGTGCAGAGAATGGTGGAGGTCATCCTTGCCGACGCCAAGCTCGCATTTGAGCCCCTGACGCCGGTGACCTTTACTTTGGACCGGCTCGAGACCAATCCGAGATTTGCGGCTATCGCCCGGCCTGCGAATGCGGCCATTCTCGTCAAACTCAGGATCGATATGGAAGACCGAGGCGGACGGGTGGAGCTTCTCCTGCCCTACGCAACCCTCGAGCCCATCCGGAAGATGCTTCTGCAGCAGTTCATGGGGGAGAAGTTCGGTCGCGACAACATCTGGGAGAGCCATCTGGCGACGGAGCTCTGGACAACCCAGATGGATATCCGGGCCGTGCTGGACGAACAGCAGCTTCCCCTTCAGACCGTACTGAACTTCAAGGTTGGTGACACGCTCATGCTTAACGTCACGCCGGACAACCCGGTTGAACTCAGGGCTGGAGCGGTTCACCTGACGACGGCTCGGATGGGTCGTCGCAATCACCAGATCGCCGTTCGGGTGGAAGCCCCGCTTACCCGGACCGCTCGTAAGGCCGTGCAGGAGATGTCCAGCTCATGATTTCGATAGTTCTCAATCTTCTGCTCGCGGGTTTGCTTTGCGGCGCTATCTGGATGGGGTGGCGGTTGAACGAACGACTCAAAGTGTTGCGCCAGGGACAGATGGGTTTCGCCAAGGCCGTGGCCGATCTTGACGCCGCCGCTGCTCGAGCGGAGCGCGGGCTGGCCGATCTGAAGGCTGCGAGCGATGAGATGGCTGAAGTGCTCGTCACCCGTATCGAGCGTGCGCGGGTCCTGGCCTCCAAGCTCGACCAGCAGTTCGAAGCGGGCGCCCGAGCTGGACTTGCGGTCGATCCGCGAGATCCGCAGGCTTCCGAGGCTGACATCGAGCGTCTCAGCCGCAATTTGGGCTCGCTCCTCGCCCAGAGCCGTGAGGCCCGCGCCCGTGGGCGGGAAGCCGTCGCCCCCGCCGTCCGTCGACCGATTGTTGGGGTCCGCCGCCGTCCGGACTTCGAAGATGACCTCTTCCTCGGCGCGGGCGCAGAACCCCAGTCCCGTTCAGCCTTCTCGGGAGGCCGTTGATGAGCCGTTTGCCCCGTATCCTTCCCCTCGTAGGCGTCGCCGCGGGCGGCGTCCTCGCCCTAAACGCCCTGTCGGGCGTCACTGGAGCGCCGGACCTCTTCTCCGGCGCAAGGGCCTTCGCTCAGGGGGTGGCCGCGCAGGCCGCCGGGCAGCCGCCAGGATCCCCCGCCAGGCCCGCTCAGGGCGCGGCCCCAGCCGCGGCGGGCGCCGAAAAGCCCGCGGAGGGCGCGTCGGCTCCGGCCAAACCCCTCGTATGCGCTCCTACGGCCGCGGAACTCGCGAAGGAAGCAGGGCTTTCGCCGGCGGAGTTACAGATCCTCCAGAGCCTGGGGGTCCGCCGGGGACAGCTTGATCAGCGCGAGGCCGACTTCAACACCCAACTGGCCCTCCTTGCGGCGGCTGAGGCCAAGCTGGACGCCAAGGTGAAAACTCTCAACGGGATCAAGTCGGATATTCAGGGGCTGCTGAAGACGACCGATGAGCAGGAGGCCGCCGAGGTCGCGAGGATGGTCAAGGTCTTCGAGAACATGAAGCCCAAGGATGCGGCGCCCAGAATGGTCCTGCTGCAGGACTCTGTGCGCCTGCCGATCGCAGCCAAGATGAAAGAAAAATCTCTTGCGCTCGTCCTGGCGCAGATGCCGCCGGAGGAGGCGAAGAAGCTCACGGAGTCCCTTGCCAGCCGGTTCGCCTCTGTCCGGTCAGCTGCGAACGCATCGGGTGCGACCCCCGCGCCTGCGCCCGCAGGGGCGGCGCCCGCGCCAAGGGCCGCCGCACCGGCGCCGCAGGCCGGCCCCGCCTAATCCATGTCCCTGCGCCGATCCCTCGGTTCCGGCGTCGCGGCTGTTGCGATCGCCGCGGCGGTCGCTTCTCCGATCGGCGCCCAGCCGGCCGGCGTGGGGCGCGAAGTCCGAGTCGGCGAGGCTGCAGAGTTTACGCGACTTGACCTCGGCCCAGGCGTCTCAACCCGGCGCGAGGGAGCCACCCTGATCCTCACCTTCCCTCCGGGTGCGCGGCCAGACCTGGCGCGCTTCCGGACAGATACGCCAAGATGGATCCAGTCGGCGCGGGTCGCTCAGTCGAGCGGCCGTACTCAACTCATCCTGACCCTCGCCCCTGACGCCGACATGAGGACTGGCGTTGCGGACGGCGCCGTCTGGGTCAATGTCTTCGCAAAGCCGGCGCCCGTCGAGGCCTCCAGTCCTGAGGCCTCTGCGCCTTCGACAGAGACAGTTTCCTCCGTCAATCGTCCCGATCCGCTGCCACGTAATGGGGTGATCAAGGCGGAGGCCACCCCTGGGCAAGGGCAGGTCGTTCTCAGCTTTCCCTTCGCGAACCCTGCAGGCGCAGCGGTGTTCCGGCGGGGCGGGTCGATCTGGGTGGTTTTCGACGCCCCGGCGCGGTTGGACATTTCAACTTTTCCCCGCGGGCTTCGTCAGATGACCTCGGCCGAGGCTTTTCGCGGATCGGACTATGCCGCTGTTCGTATAGAGGCGCCGCCTGGCACGCCGTTTCGCGCGGACTCGGCAGGCGCGACCTGGAATATCGTCCTGGGTCGGGCGCCCTTCCCCCAAGGACCCTTCGTGAGTGTTGTTCGCGATGAGGCCGATGGCCCGGCCGCCTTGAAGAGCGCTGTTGCGGGTGCGACACGGGTGCTTCGTATCGAGGATCCCGTGGTCGGGGATCGCATGACGGTCGTGACCGCCCTGGGCCCCGCCAAGGGCGCCCCGCTTCGCAGGGAGTTCGCCCAGGTCACCGTACTGCCGTCATCGCAGGGGCTGGCGCTCGAATCCTTTGTGCCTGACCTCGCAGTCACCCACGATGGCGACATCGTCCGCATCGGCAGGCCTGAGGGGCTCTCCCTCTCACCGCTTTCGGTTGGATCTGCCCCTGAGGACGCCGGACTCGATGCGCCCCCGCCGGCAATCATGCCGGCCCTGATCGATACGGTGAACTGGCCTCGCACCGGACCGAAGGGCTTTCTTGGTCGGTACAATGATCTTGTTTCTGCAGCGGCGGAGGAGGCGCAGGGGGGGCGTGACGCCGCGACCGCAAACCGTCTAGCGCTTGCGCGGTTTCTCGTTGGGAGCGAGTTGTCCTACGAGGCTATCGGGGTCCTGAACGATCTTGCCCGCAGCTCGCCACAGATGCTCGACAATGCCGAGTTCCGAGGCCTGAGAGGGATCGCGAGGGTCATGGCGCGCCGCTATGCGGAAGCCGCAACCGATTTCTCTGCGCCCATCCTTGCGTCTGATCCTTCTGCGTCGCTTTGGCGCGCCTTCATCTCCGCCCAGCTTGGCCAGTGGACAGAGGTCCGAAACGAGTTTGCAGCTGGCGCCGAGGCGTTCAACCAGTTCTCGCCGGTCTGGAAGTCCCGTTTCGCCCGAGCCGAGGGGCAGGCTGCGCTAGCGCAGGGGGACCTTGAAGGCGCCGACAAGGCGGTCCGGCTCGCCCTGGAGGATCGGGCGGACTCCGCTGAGACCCTGTCCGCCCGGCTGCTACAGGCGCGTTTGCTGGAGGCTCAGGGATCCAAGGATCGAGCCCTAAGGATTTATCAGGCGGTTGCGACAGCTCCATTGGACTGGCTTTCAACGCCCGCCGCCCTGCAGGCCGCGCGCATCCGCCTGGATCAAGGAAAGATCAACGCCGTCCGCGCGGCCGACGAGATCAACGCACTGCGATTCCGGTGGCGAGGGGATGGAACAGAGCTGGAGATCATCCGGACCCTAGGGGGGATTTACCTGGGCCAGGGCCGATACCGTGAGGCTTTGGAGACTCTTCGTTCCGCAGGCCGTTCTTTGCCGGATCTGCCGGAAGCGGTCCAGTTACAGGCGGACCTGAACCAATCCTTCCGGGCTCTCTTCATGGATGGCGTGGCCGATGGGCTCCAGCCTGTCCAGGCGCTGGCCCTCTTCCTGGACTTCAAGGAACTTACGCCTCTCGGCGCGGACGGCGACATGATGGTGCGGCGGCTGGTCGGACGCCTCGTCAAGGTTGACCTTCTGGAGCAGGCGGCGGAGCTCCTGAAGTATCAGACCGAGAATCGTCTCGAAGGTGCGCCCAAGGCTCAGGTTGCGACGGATCTTGCCCTCATCTACCTGATGGACCGCAAGCCCGAACAGGCGCTGCAGGCGATCAACAGCTCCCGCACCACACTGCTCCCGCCGCCACTGCAACTCGAGCGCCGGCGTGTGGAGGCGAGGGCGCTCATCGCCCTCAATCGCCCTGACGACGCCGTCGAACTGCTGGAGAGGGACCGGACCGCGGAAGCGGATGAACTTCGCAACGAGATCGTCTGGCGCAAGAAGAACTGGCCAGTGGCCGCAGCGGCTTTCGAGCGGAGTCTCGGAGAGCGTTGGCGGCGCCCGGGTCCCCTGACCTCGGATGAAGAAGGCAAGCTCCTCCGCGCCGGGATCGCCTTCAGCCTGGCCGGTGATGACGCGGCCCTTGCCCGGCTCCGTACGCGGTACAGTGACTTTATCGACGGGGCCAGTAACCCCGATGCTCTCCGGGTCGGCCTGACTGGGCTGGACTCCGGAGATGTCAGTGCTGCGGACTTCAGCAAGCTTACGGCGGATAACGAGGCGTTTTCAGGCTGGGTGGACAAGATGAGGTCCCGGTTTACCCGCGCGGCCCCTGGACCAACATCTTCCTCGCGCCCCGCCGCCGCCGCACCAGCGCCGCCCGCCCCGCCCCGTCCGGCCGCTCCGGCCAGACCCGCCTGAACATACGCAGCCCGTATCCGGGCCGGCAGAGATTCAGAGTTCTGAGGGGAGAGCCTATCCGCCAGAAGCTCGCTGGAAGCTTTCCACCAGACTTCCGGCCACCAGCCGCCATCCGTCCACGAGGACAAAAAAGATGAGCTTAAAGGGCAGGGAGACGACCACGGGCGGCAGCATCATCATACCCATGCTCATTAGGATGCTGGCCACGACCAGATCAATGACCAGGAAGGGAATGAATAACAGGAACCCGATCTCGAAGGCTCGCTTGAGTTCCGAGATCATGAAGGCTGGCGTGACCACCCTCAGGGGCACGTCCTGCGCTGTCGCCGGCCGCTCGATCCTGGACAACCGGATAAAGAGCGCGAGATCGTCTCGATCCACCTGACTGAGCATGAAGGTTTTCACCGGCCCGCTGGCGGCCTCGAAAGCAGCCGGTAACTCCATTTCATTGTTCATCAGCGGTCGGATTCCGACCTCGTAGGATCTTTCGAAGGTCGGGGCCATCACAATGGCTGTCATAAAGAGAGCCAGGCTGACGAGCACCGCGTTCGGCGGTGTTTGCTGTATACCCAGCGCTGTCCTCAGGAGGGAGAGCACCACCACCATCCTGACGAATGAGGTTGTCATAATGACGATGGACGGCGCCAGCGAAAGGATGGTCAGGAGGCCGACGAGCTGCATCACGCGCTGTGTGAGGCCCGCACCGGTTCCCAGATCAATGTTGACCGCCTGAGCGAGCGCGGCCACCGGCAGCAGAAGCCCGAACGCGCCCGCTAGAAGGGCCAGCTTGGCCGCGCGCCGGAGATCTGCAGCGAAGCCCGAGCCCTCGGTGGGTGTCTGTTTTGAAAGGGCCATCAGAGCGGGTCCGTACGCTTAGCGGGAGGCGCGAGCTCGCGACCCTCGCCCAGCATGAGAAGTCGCGACTCTCCGTCGCATTCGATCAGAACAAGGCGCCGAGCCGGATCAAGGATCAATGTGTCGACCACTTTCATACGGCGATCCCGACTCCCCGAAGAGAATCTGAGGACCCCGCCGGGCCCATAGCGACGCAAGAGGACAGCGGCGATGCCAATGAGCCCCAGTGTGAACAACAGGGCGAAGGTCGCTCGGGCGAAGGTGATCATATCCATGGCCACAGGTTGCCCTCAGGATGTTAACGGTCGATTAACCCTGTTTGTTTACCTCACTCCATATGGACATCACCTCCATCCCGCTTCTTTCCATGCTCCGCAGTCGGATGGGCTATTTCGCCGAGCGTCAGCGTATCGGAGCGGAAAACGTGGCCAACTCGAGCACTCCCGGTTACCGCCCGAGGGATTTAGCGCCCTTCAGATTCCAGGGCGCGGGTTCGGCGCGCAGGTCGGGGGTAGATCCTGGAAGCGAGGTCCCAACGGTCTTGCGGGTCACCCACCCCGCCCACCAGGCGGTGCAGGACTCGGAGGCGATAACGGCTGCCCGGGGCTTCCGCGCCGAGCGAAAGGCGGATTTCGAGACCACGCTGGATGGCAATCAGATCTCCCTTGAAGATCAGATGCTCCGGATGGCGGACTCCCGGGTGAACTATGAAGCCGCCATCGGCTTCTACCAGAAGTCCATGACCATGATCCGCGCGGCGACTCGCGCGCCTGGAAGGTAGGAGCGCGCTGAATGGCTGATGTGCGACCCCCGTCAAACTCCGCTCAGGCCATAGCCGCGACAGCCCTGCGCGCAGAGCAGGCTCGCATGCGGATCATCGCTGAAAACATCGCCAATGCGAATTCGACATCACGAACCCCTGGCGGGGACCCCTACAGACGACAGGTGCCCGTCTTTGAGCCCGTAAAGACCGACGCCGGCCAAGGCGTCAAGATGGTCCGGGTGACACCCGACCGGAGTGACTTCAAGCTTGAGTATGATCCGGGGCACCCTTCGGCGGACGAAGAAGGCTACGTCAAGTTGCCGAACGTCAACACCTTGATCGAGTCGCTCGACATGAGGGCGGCGCAACGGGCCTACGAGGCTAATCTTACTGTTATTGAGACTGCGCGAGCCATGGAGCTCCGGGCTCTGGATATCATTCGCAGGTAAGTCGGGAGAAGCTGAATGATCACCGCCCTCAGCGTCGCCAAAGCCTATGCCGCAGCCCAGAAGGGCGTGGGCGGACTGGGTTCCGAAGGGGCCGCCGCCGCCGGTGGCGCCGACTTTAGTGCGATGGTCCGCACAGCGGTTGATAGTGCTATTGGGTCCTCGAAAGCTGCTGAACAACAGATTCTCGCCCACGCTCAGGGCAAGGTCCAGATCATCGACGTCGCCACCGCAGTCTCAGCTGCCGAGACCAGTCTTGATGCGGTGCTTGCCGTACGTGACCAGGTGATCAGCGCCTACCAGGAAATCATGCGGATGCCGATCTGAATCGGATCGCAAGGAGTTGACATCATGAACGGCGCGGAAGTCCTCGACATCGGTCGAAATGCGCTTTGGCTGACCATTCAGTTGTCGGCCCCTATGCTGATCGTCGGACTTGTCGTCGGGGTGGTGATCGGTCTTTTCCAGGCCCTGACGCAGATCCAGGAGGCAACCTTGGTCTTTGCGCCCAAGATCGTTGCGGTGTTTATCTCCATTCTTGTTTTCCTGCCGCTTATGGGCGCTCTAATGGCAGGATTCATGACAGAGATCGTCGCCCGTATCTCGGCGATGTAGTCATCGTGGAGCCCTACGCCTCCGTACAGCAGGTCTATGCAGGCGCTATGGTCTTTTCGCGTCTTGCGGCGATGGTCATGACTATGCCGGTGGTCGGCGAGCAAGCCGTTCCTGCCCGGATACGGCTCGCCTTCGCCCTTGTCCTGACCCTCACGCTGACCCCTGTCGTCATGCCTGTCCTTCCGGCCCTACCGGTCGAACTCGGTGATATGGCTCTCCAAGTGGTCCGTGAGGTCTTCATTGGGATTATGATCGGCGCCGTCATGAGAATTTTCATGTCTGCCCTTGCCGTAGCAGGTGAAGTGATCTCAATTCAGTCTACATTGTCATTTGCCCAGACATCAGCGCCGGGAATTATAGATTCTTCGACAACGCTCGGAACATTTTTGGGTCTTATTGGATTGATTCTCATTTTTTCGACAAATTTACATCATTTGTTCCTAGGTGCGATGGTTAACTCATATAATATATTTCCCTTTGGCGTCTCGGCCTCAATCAATGACTCGGGACAGCTCGCGATCAGAACACTCTCCGATGCCTTCCGAATGGGTATTCAACTGAGCGCACCTGTGCTCGTTCTTGCGCTGGTCTTTAATGTGGCCCTGGGTTTGGCAGCCCGGATCATGCCGCAGTTCCAGGTTTTCTTCGTCGCCTCCCCCCTGATGGTTCTGCTGTCCCTCGCGATCCTCTCACTCAGCCTCGGCATGATCGGCATGGTCTGGGTCAATGGCTACGGCGGCCTTCTGAAGAGCTTCTCTGGAGTCGGTGGTGGCTGAGGACAAAGACTCAGCCTCGAAAACAGAAGAGCCGACAGCCCAGAAACTCGATAAGGCCCGAGAGGAAGGTGATGTCCCAAAGACTCCGGATCTGCCTCAGGTCGCGGTCTTCGCGGCGATCGCCGCGGTGCTGGCTTTTGCAGGGGGCCTGTTCAGCCGCCAGCTGATTGTGGACCTGACGCCCTTTCTTGAGAATCCTGACGGTATGGATATCTCTCCTGCGGGCGTCACAGCACTGGGCTGGGACCTCGCCGGGTCGATGTCGCCCCTCCTTTTCGCTGTAGCAGGCGCCGCCATTGTGGCGGGCGTATTGGGGCATGTGCTTCAAACCGGACTGATGTGGGCGCCGTCCATGCTGACGTTCAAGCCCTCAAAGCTTTCGCCGATCCAGGGCTTCCGCCGATTGTTCGGGGCGGACGCGCTGATCCAATTCGTCAAGTCCCTCCTGAAACTGGCCTGCGTCGCAGCAATCTGCTTCTTCGTTCTACGTCCGCACTGGAACCAACTTCCGCAGCTTCCCTCTGTCGACGTTGTCAACCTGATGCCGCTGTCCTTAGAGATTCTGAAGACTCTGGCCGTACAAGTGGCCGGCTTTTCCTTAGCAATCGCTGCAATCGACTGGTTGATACAACGACAACGTTTCTTTATCCGTCAGCGAATGACGCGAGAGGAAGTCAAAGAAGAGTTTAAGCAGTCCGACGGCGATCCCTTTATCAAGGCGCAGCAGAGGAATATCCGGATGCAGCGGTCGCGCCAACGTATGATGGCGTCAGTTCCTAACGCGACGGTTGTCATCATGAA
Source organism: Phenylobacterium sp. (assembly GCA_020402745.1). GTDB lineage: Bacteria > Pseudomonadota > Alphaproteobacteria > Caulobacterales > Caulobacteraceae > Phenylobacterium. Next base: position 59,007 of record JADBYZ010000005.1, on the reverse strand, counting down.
CCCAACCCACTATGCGGTCGCACTCTCCTACGAGGAGGGTGCTGCTGGCGCGCCGACCTGCGTTGCAAAAGGCGTTGACAACATCGCTCTCAAGATCCGTGCTGTCGCCGAGGAGGCGGGCGTGCCGGTGGTTGAGGATCCGCCGCTTGCCCGAGCCCTCTATGCAGCCGTTGAGATCGACGAACAGATTCCGATCGCTCAGTATGAAGCTGTAGCCAAGGTGATTGGCTTCGTTCTTGCTGGCCGCCGCCGATTCTCGGCGGCACGGTGACGGGGAAGTCTCGACCTCACCGGATTAAGGCGGCTTTCGAAGTTCCATCAAGGATGTTGTCAGCTGACCCGGCCGGGGAAACGGGAGTTGGAAACATGGACGATCGGAGAAGGCAGACGACTCGGATCGACGGCGTGGACATCCTTGTCCTGGCCATCTTCGGCTCCGTCGTGATCCTGTCCGCCTGGATGGTCTTCAAGTCTGGCCCGGAGACAGCGGCGGGGGTTCTGCTTTTGGCCGGGCTCACAGGCTTTGTCGCACTTGGATTCCTCATGTTCAGGAATCGTCGTCGCCCCGCGACGGACTTTCCTTACAACGAGGGTCAATTCCTCTCCGCTCTGGAAGAGCCCGCAGCGATAGCGGCGGTGGAGGGACGCATTCGGTACGCCAACTCGGCCTGGCTTGAGCTGATGGGTCCGATGAATCGCCTCCCGAGGGCGTCGGCGTCGGCGCCTGGTTTGTTTGTGGCGATAAAGGATGCGCGTCGTGGGCGTATAGGACGGGCGATGCTTGTCGCCGGCAGCCAGGTGCGCTCCGCCGTCATCACCACCTTGGGGCCTCACAGTTTCCTAATCCGGCTGCCCCTGAATTCGCAGGCCGACCCCGTCACGTCGTCCGATGGTCACCCTTTAGGCACAGGTTCGGACTCCTCGAACGCCCGCACGCCGGACGCCCTCGACCCCTTCTCTGTCGCCGCACCTTTCGGCGCAGCGCTACTGGGTGAAGGCGACCCCTTCAGTGCGGAGATCATCGAGGCCAATCCTGCGCTCACCGCGATCACGGCGGTTCAGGATGTCGGGCGCCGGTTCGACGAGCTCTTCGACGCTGTCTCTCTCGCTGAAGCCCGGCAGCGGCTCGATTCTGGACGCTCGAACCTTGAGGCGGTCGAGATGAGGCTTGCCGCGGATCCAGCTCGGATCGTCCACCTGTATCTGTCTCCGGCTGGCGAGCGATGGTTGGCCTTCCTCATCGACGTTTCCGAGCAGAAGCAAATCGAGCTGCAACTATCCCAGAGCCAGAAGATGCAGGCGATCGGCCAACTTGCCGGCGGCGTAGCTCATGACTTCAACAACCTTCTGATGGCCATCTTCATGCAATTGGATGAGCTCGCCCAGCGTCATCCCGTCGGCGATCCATCCTATGAAGGCCTCAATCAGATACGCCAGACGTCTACCCGCGCAGCGGAGCTTGTTCGCAAGCTTCTTGCCTTCTCCCGGAAACAGACTGTCCAGCGTGAGAGCCTGGATCTTGGGGAACTGATTTCAGAGTTCGAGGTGCTCCTGCGGCGAGTTCTCCCGGAGGATATCGCACTGGCGACCGAGTATGGCCGAAATCTGCCGATTGTCAGGGCCGACCGCGGACAGCTTGAAACCGCCGTCATGAACCTCGTCGTCAACGCCCGCGACGCCATACGCTCCCACGGCGGCTCCACAGTTTGCATCCGGGCTGCTCGAGTCAGCGCGATGGAGGCACAGGCGCTCGGATTCCCCGCTCCCAATGGCGAGCAGGCCCTGATTGAGGTGGCCGATGATGGTTCGGGCATTCCGCCTGATGTTCTTGACAAGATCTTCGATCCCTTCTTCACCACCAAGCCGGTGGGAGAGGGGACTGGCCTCGGCCTCGCCACTGTCTATGGGATCGTCAAGCAGTCCGAGGGCTGGATTTCAGTGGACTCCCGCCAGGGTCACGGCGCTGCTTTTCGAATCTTCTTGCCGGTCCATGTCCCAGCGACGGTCGTTCCGCCGCCGCTGAGGCCCAGCCGCCCCGCCGCAAGGGATCTTTCCGGGGCAGGCCGCATCCTCTTTGTGGAGGACGAGGACGCCGTTCGCAGCGTGGCCGCCAAGCTACTCCGCGCAAGGGGCTACGAGGTGATTGAGGCCGCCAGCGGCGAGGAGGCCCTCGATATCGCTCGGGCGCACGCGGGAGAGATCGACTTGATGATTTCCGACGTGGTGATGCCGGGCATGCAGGGAACAGAGCTCCTCCGCGCCGCCCGGGACTATCTGGCGGGCGCTCCCGTCATGTTCATCTCGGGGTACGCCGAGGCGGAGTTTTCGAACCTCCTTGAGGGCGAAACTAATGTGTCCTTCCTCGCCAAGCCCATCGATATCAAGACCCTTGCCGAAAGGGTCAAGCAGGAGCTCAAGCGGGTTGTCTAGCTCGCCTTCGAGCTTGATTTCCCGGCTCGCCGTACATCCAATCCGCCCGTATCAGCCTGAGGGCGCCCATGCGACTCGATCTCTCCTCTGAAGATCTCGCCTTTCGCGAGGACGTCCGCGCATTCCTGGACGAGAAGCTCACCCCCGAGCTGAGGCAGGCGGGACGCCGGGCCACCAGCGTCTTCATCGACAAAACCTACAGCCTTGCCTGGCAGAAGATACTGCACGCCCGGGGTTGGGTCGCCCCAGCCTGGCCGGTGCGGTACGGCGGTACCGGATGGACCGAGATGCAGCGCTATATCTTTGCAGCGGAGTCGGCGCGCGCCGGAGCCCCGAGCTTAGCGCCCATGGGCCTGAAGATGGTTGGGCCGGTGATCATGGGATACGGGACACAAGCCCAGCAGGCGTACTACCTGCCCCGAATTCTTTCAGGTGAGGACTACTGGTGTCAGGGCTATTCGGAGCCTGGCGCAGGGTCTGATCTCGCCGCCCTTCAGCTCAGGGCAGAGCTTGACGGCGACCACTATGTCCTTAACGGATCGAAGATCTGGACCACCCACGCGCATTGGGCCAACCGGATGTTCTGCCTCGTGCGGACCCGGACAGAGGGCAAGGCGCAGGCGGGGATCACCTTTTTGCTTCTCAACATGGATACCCCCGGAGTCTCAGTCCGGCCGATAATCACCCTCGCAGGCGAGCACGAGGTGAACCAGGTCTACTTTGACAATGTCGTCGTCCCTGTTTCGGGACGGGTCGGACAGGAAAACGAGGGCTGGACCGTCGCTAAGTATCTACTGGAGTTCGAGCGAGGTGGCGGCTCGGCGGCGGGGCTTAAGGTCAGCTATGAGCGTCTCAAGGTGCTCGCCAAGACGGAGCGGAGCGACGCGGGCGGCGCCCTGATCGACGACCCAGGGTTTCGGTCGAAGCTTTCCGCCATGGGGGTCGTCCTGGATGCTGTAGAGATGACGGAGCACCGTGTTCTCGCCGAACTTGCCTCCGGGCGGAACCCCGGCCCGGCGTCGTCCATGTTGAAGACGCAGGGCACAGAGGCCATCCAGAAGCTTGACGAGCTTGCCATCGAGGGCCTTGCCGCATACGCGCGTGTGGACCAAATGGCGGCAAGGGCCCCGGACGCCGGGCAGGATTTCGTCGGTCCGGAGCATGGCCTGACCTGCATGGCCCGCTATCTCAACAATCGCGCGAGTTCGATCTATGGCGGGTCCAACGAGATTCAGCGCGACATTATGGCGCGGCTGGTGCTTGGGCTCTGAGCCTGAACCCCCGCCTGGGCGAGGATGGCGAGCAGGCCGGCGGACATGCCCCGCACCATCTCGGTAGGTTCGACATCGATCCACTCGTCGGGGGCATGGGCTCGCCCCCCCCTCCCGCCAGCGCCGATGGTCACCGCCGGGATCCCGAGGCTCATTGGGATATTGGAGTCCGTGGACGAGGTTTCTTCATCGGCGGTGAAGCCCTGGGCGATGATGGCGCTTCGAGTCATCCGCACGATCGAGCTTTCTGAAGGCGTTCTGCCCGCTGGCCTCTCCCCAATGATCCCGAGATCGGCGGCTACCGATCCATAAGCGGTGGAGCGGGCTGCATTCTCGGTTGCGACCGCATTTGCGACTATCGCCTGGAAGCTGCGGTCAAGCTCGGCGAGGGCGTCCGGACTCTCAGATCTCAGGTCGACCTCAAGAAAGACATTGGCGGGAATCGAATTGACGGAGGTCCCGCCGCCCACGACGCTGGCGGAAAAGGTGGTCTTGGGCGCGGTCGGCGGGTTCAGAGCGTAAAGGCCAGTCACGGCGCCTGCCATGGCCGCCATCGGGTTCACGATGCCAAAAGCCCCATAGCTATGCCCACCCGGTCCTGTGAAGTTGACCCTATAACGTTTGGAACCGACCCCGCCCGTCACAATTCCTGAAGGATCGGACCCATCGACGGAGAAAAAGGCGGAGATACGCCCAGCGTAGGGGCCTTTCCGGAAGAGGTGCTTCACGCCTCTCAGGTCGCCAGCCCCCTCCTCTCCCACATTGCCGACGAATAGGAGATCCGCCTCGGTTGTAAGGTTCGCAGCGTCCAAGGCGCGGATCCAGGCCAGGAGGGTGGCGACAGACCGCGAGTTGTCCCCGACCCCAGGCGCCGAAAGGCGCCAGCCGTCCCGTTTGACTGTAAGGTCGGTCCCAGCCGGGAACACCGTATCCAGGTGGGCCGCCACAGCAACGAAGGGCCCCTTGCCACCTGCGCGGCGACCGGGGCGTACCCCTGTCACATTCCCCTCGGAGTCGATTGTAACATCCACTAGGCCCAGCGCCTGGAAGTCTTTCCGGACGGCCTCCGCTCGCGGTCCCTCTCCGAAGGGTGGAGCCGGTATCTGAGTGAACCGGATAATGTCTGAGACTGTCCGGTCGTGTTCCGACCGCAGGATCGACTGAGCGATCATGAATCTTCGATCTGTCGAAAGTCTTGTAACCTCGGCTTCCGGCGAGGCCCAGCCCGTGCCGGTGGCTGCGGCCTGGGCGGCAAGGCCCAGGCAAAGCCAGAGAAGGATGCGCATCACGGACTCCACGGTAAGTCGAAAGCCTTAACCCTTTGGCGGGACACCCTAACCCAAGATCGGGGAAAAGGCGCAGAGTCCGGAATTTCGAGACCAGGATTGAAGGCCTGGGCGATCAAGGGTTTCCCAAGGCCGTCCCTGCGGTGAGCAGCAACCTGACGGGGTCTTCCATCGGCCTCAGGAGCCACCCGTCGACCCCCGGGGGCGGCAAAGAACCCTGCATCGTTGACGAGAGAGTCAGCCTTCAAGGCCCAGCGCCTTCAGGGCCCTTATCCGTGAGGCCTTGTAGTCCACCTTGCCATTAGGGGCCCGGCCTATGCTGTCCACCACAACGAGCTCCCGCGGCGCCTTGTAGGCGGCGAGGCGCTCCCGCACATGCGCCGACAGATCGGTCAGTTCCAGCTCTCTGACGCCGTCCGGTTCCACGACCGCGCAGATGCGCTCGCCGAACCGGGCGTCGGGAACCCCTACCACGACAGCGTCACGAACGTTCGGATGGGTCTTGAGAGCCTCCTCGACCTCCTCGGGGAAGACCTTCTCTCCGCCGGTGTTGATGCATTGCGAGCCTCGCCCGAGAAGCTTGAGCGTACCGTCCTCGTTGACCTCGGCCCAGTCGCCCGGAACCGACCAGCGCTGGCCTTCAAAGGTCAGGAAGGTCTTGGCGCTCTTCTCGGGGTCCTTGTAGTAGCCCATCGGCAGGAAGCCGCTCACCGCCACCAGGCCGCGCTCACCAGAACCGGGGGCAACCCGGCGGCCATCCTCGGTGAAGACCGCGCAGGTGGGGCCCAGGACAAAGGCGGCGGTGGCCGCCTCAGCGCCCGGGGTCGAGGATGAGGCGCCGAGCCCGACCGCCTCGGAAGAGCCGAAAGAGTCGTAGATCGTGGCGTTCTTGCAGTGAGAGAGAAGGCCCCTCTTGTTCTCCTGGCTCCACATGGAGCCTGACGAACTGATCGACCGGACGTTTGATAAGTCCCACCGGCCCGGGTGCGCCTCGAGAGCCTCCAGCATGGGGGTCGAGAAGGCGAGACCGACGATCACCACCCCATCGGCCTGCAGACGCTCCACCTCATCCCAGAGCTCCACAGCGTTGAAGCCCCTTGAGGGCAGGGTGGCCACGCCGCCGCCCTGGCTAAGTGTAATGAAGGCCGAAAACTGTCCGGTTCCGTGCATGAGGGGGCAGCATACGAGTGTCACCGGCGGGCGCGGTCCTGCGGGGTCAAGCCGCTCCGCAGCCTCCTGGACGCTGGCGATTGGCTCTACGCCTCGCGCCGCCTGGCCGCCGGCGCCGAGGACATTGAACAGGTCGTCCTGGCGCCACATGACGCCCTTGGGCATTCCGGTCGTGCCGCCGGTGTAGAGTAGGAGGAGGTTGTCCCCCGAGCGGCCCCAGGGCGCCTTGACGGGGCGTGTGGCGGGCGCGGTGGAGACCGCGGCCTCATAGTCCATCGCCCAGGCGGGCGCAGGATGCCCGGGCTCGGCGACGGCGATCCACAGCTTGACCTTGGTCAGGCGAGACCGAATCGCCTCCAGCGTCGCCGTAAATCCTGCGTGGAAGACCACGACCTCGGCGTCGGCGTTGTCGAAGAGGTAGACAAGTTCCTCGCCGCCATAACGGTAGTTGGTGTTGATCGGGGCCAGGCCCGCCTTGAAGGCCGCGAAGTAGACCTCCAGGTATTCCGGGCCATTGAACAGGTAGGCGGCGACCTTGGCCTCGGCGCTGACGCCTCCCGCGACGAGACAGGCGGCCAAGGCGTCGGCCCGAGCATCGAACCGCCCCCACGTAATGACCCGGTGTCCCTGGATCAGGGCCGGACGGTTGGGGGTCTTGCCGGCGATTGCCTCCCAGACGTCAGCGATCTTCCAGTCGGTCATGTCGTCCTCCCCCTCGGTGGCCTTCGCCATTCAGCGACCCGGACGCCTGAGAAGTCAACGCGATCGACCCGTCCTTAAAGGGCCGCCACGCGCTCCGGGTGACCCGACCACATCCAGGCCATGGTCGGGCGGGAAACGCCCAGCATGACCCCACCAAGGGTCGGAGGGTGGATCCAGATCTGGTCCGGGGACTGGTCGTCACGGCGCCCCTCGGGCCGGTCGATCGTCAGCCCGCCAGGGGCGATCCTCTTCTCGATGTCGATCAGATCGGGCGCCTCGGCGAAGCCCATGTAAAAGCAGGCGCCTTCCCGGGCGTGGTAGCGTCCCATGGTCTTATCCCGCTCTATAGGTGTGATCACCTCGAACCGGTGCAGCTGGCCGGCCCGGAACAGGGTCAGGACCCCTGTGTAGCCGAACATCTCGGAGGTGATGGTTGTGAAGACCTTCTCGTCCAGACCGAAGGCATCGCGGATCTTGGCCACGGCGCCGGCCTGATCGGCCGCGAGGACTGTCGCCTCGTAGAGGAAGTCGAGGCGACCGGCCGGCGCGGGCTCTTCCTCCGGCGAGATCACAAAACGGATCGGCGCCCCTTCAATCTGAAGTGTGACAAGGTGGCGGGCCCCGTCCGCTTCCACCTTGGCGCCTGCGGCCTTCGCCGTCTTTGCAACTGCGTCTGGGTCAGATGCGCTCGCACCAGCGGCGAAAACATGGGCGCGCCCGCGGCGGGAGAGGGCCTCTGCGACGGGGCCGGCGCCATCCGGCTCCAGGAACTCAATATCAGATCGTCCAACCCTGATGACCCGGCGGACTGCTGCGAGCGAGGTCGCTCTTTCGCGGAGCACCTCCTCCGCCCCCAGGATGCTGCGCCAGGCGGTGGCGGCCCGCTCTGAGTCGGGGGTCGCCACCAACAGGCGGTCGACTTCTGTCAACATGACTCAGGCTCCGGGATGAAGGACGTCCAAGGGAATACTGCGTCCCGCCGTTTCGACGATCCTGACGTGTCGCCGCCCCAGCTCCCGGGCATGCCGGCAACCACAGGAGTGTGCGATCATGTCGATCTCGCGGTTGAGGCTCCGCACATAGTTGACCACCCGCGCGGCCTTATCCTCGACGACCAGGCCCCTCTGTAGCCGCCGGTTGTGGGTCGCCACACCTGTCGGGCAGGTGTTCGTGTGACATCGCATGGCCTGGATACAGCCGATGGCGAACATGAAACCTCGCGCGGAGTGCACGAAATCCGCTCCGGTGCAAAGGGCCCAGGCTGCACGGGCGGGCGTCACCAGCTTCCCAGAGGCGATGACCCGGACCCGGTCCTTGAGGCCAGAATCGCGAAGGGCGTCCACGGCCATGGGAAGGGCTTCGGCGATGGGCAGGCTCATATGATCCATGAGAGTTTGGGGCGCCGCCCCCGTACCGCCCTCGCCGCCATCGATGGTCAGGAAGTCTGGCGCATCCTGGGCGCCCCTTCGCAGGACGGCCTCGCAGAGCAGTGTCATGAAGCTTTCGTCGCCGAGGGCGGTCTTCACGCCCACGGGCCGGCCGGTAAGGTCCCTCAGGTTGCAGATCCGGTCGAGGAGTTGATCGATGTTGGCGATGTCGGGATGCCGGTTTGGGCTGATGGAGTCCTCACCCTCCGGAATGCCCCGGATCCGGGCGATCTCCGCCGTGACCTTCGCACCGGGAAGAACCCCGCCCTTACCGGGCTTGGCGCCCTGGCTGAGCTTGATCTCGAACGCTTTCACAAAGCGCGCGATCTCCTGGGCCTTTTCCGGAGCGAAAGACCCATCTGGATTGCGGAGGCCGTATCGCGCCGTGCCGACCTGCATGATCAGGTCGCAATTCCCTTCGAGATGGTAGGGCGAAAGCCCGCCCTCTCCGGTGTCCATCCAGCAACCGGCTTCTCCCGCACCTCGCGAGAGGGCCTGGATCGCGGGTCTGGAGATCGCGCCGAAGCTCATGCCGGATATGTTGACTACGGACCGGGCCAGGAAGGGATTGTCGCAAGCACCTTCGCCGATCATCAGAGGTGGAGTCGGTAGACGGTCTTCTTCGAGCACGGGGAAAGGATGGTTCACGAACAGCAGTGTTCCCGGCTCGCGGCGATCATTTGTCGACCCGAAGCCAACCGCGCCTCCCTCGTTCTTCGCTTCGCGGTAGACCCAGGCCCGAGTCGCCCTGTTGAAAGGCATTTCCTCACGGTCATTTGCAAAGAAATACTGTCGAAAGTATTCTCCCAGCTGCTCAAGCCAGTAGCGGAAGTGACCAATAACAGGAAAATTCCTAAGTACTGAGTGCTTTTGTTGTGTTAGGTCATAAATGAGCAGCCCAAGAACAATCAGGGCGAGACACAGCCCCAAGAGGATACCGACACTTTGGGTCAGGACTCCGGCGAACCAATTCATCGCGGTTGAGCCTTCTCAGTCGACTGTCGTCATACTCCGCTCGAAATCCGTTAGAATCTCGAAAACTTCGTTGATAGGCGCATCGAGGGAGCGGGCGTCGGGGAAGCGATATTTCCAGAAACTGGTGATGTGGGAGATCATCCCGATTCTTTCGCCGAGCGAGTGGAACATTTTGGGCGCCTGCAGAAGAAAGTTCCGGAAGGCGAGCGGCTTGCCGTTCTTGGTCAGGTCCGCGAAGGCGCGATCGTAAACTTCGAGAGCCCCAGCAATCTCAAGGCGATTCATCTCAAGCGAGTCAATAAGACGTCCCTGAGCCCCCTCAATATAGGCCACAGCGTCTCTTTCTCTACGGCCTGAAATGCGTAGCCGTCGTATCTGACCTTTTACATCCGCCAAGCTCGGCCCGATCTCTCTAAATACCCACTTATAGTAAAGAAATCCCTTCCAGTTAAACACACCTTCTTTATAATCTGACCCATCTAATCTGAGAGCAATCCTGAGCGGCTCCAAATGCTCATTGATCTCGGTAGATAGCAGAAAATTGACCATCTTGTTGGAGTATACTAACTTACTCCCGGCGTTCTCAAAAGTTAAGCTAATCAACTCGCGAATCTCTTTTGAGACAAAATCCTGCATTCGGACGAGATCGGCCTCCGAAATTGCGAAGTAGCATGGGGCTACCTGAATTCCGATCCGGTCAAGGTGCTCCCTCAAGAGGAAGGGATCTAATGATGGGATATCGTCCAGCGCCGCCATGACGCGAATGTCGCGCTCAATACTGGTCCCATCACCCCCATTGTCTCTCGCAATCTCGCGCCACCCTCTTTGCCCAACAAAGAAGGACCGGCCTCCAAGGCGCAGGTCCGTGCGTTCAAAAGGTAGAATGATCTTTGTTGAGTTTCGCCGGTCATCGTCGAAAACAAAACGCTCATCCGGCCTCACCCAGTGCTTGAGGACTATGCACTCGTTCAGGATCGGCGTCTTGAAGAAGGGCTGGGCGTGATACTCCGGTTCACCCCTGTGGGCGTTTGCTATGGCGACAAGATTGAGAACGCGATTCGTAGACGCTGTCCTCTCGAGCCCGGCGAGATTGCGCACATGGTTCTCGACGCTCGCTTGCCGCATGGCTCTGTTCTTCCCTCGCCACTTGGAGGCCCGGATTGCGAGAGTTACCTTGCTTCGACCCAAGGGAACCTGCAGCGAGGCCGAAATTCAGGTCCGCGATCGATAAGATTTCTCGGATCGGCGTTTAATCGAAGTCCTGCAGAAACTCAAATCAGCATCGGTTGGGCGGGGTTAATCATCTGTAAACGCGGGGAGGTCAGGCTGTTCCCTTTAACCCTGCGCTTCCTGGGAAGCGCACCTGCCGACCTCGCGATCAGGTGGAAACCTGCGAAAGCGAAGTTGCAAGGGAGGTTTTGGAGGCCTGACCCGGAATCGAACCGGGGTGCACGGATTTGCAGTCCGCTGCGTCACCACTCCGCCATCAGGCCGCGCCGGTCCGCACCGGCCGAGCGACCGCTATCAGAAGGCGAGGGTGGGGGCAATGTCCGAGGCGGCCCTCATTGCCTTGGCGGCTCTCAGGGCCCTATAAGCTGAAGAGTGTCGTGGATGCTGGCAAAGCCGCCCCTCCCTCTCGCCGACCGGAGACGTTATGGATGAAACCTCTTCAGCCCGCCTGAACATGGTGGAGAGCCAGGTCCGGACTGCCGACGTGACCGACCTTCGAATCCAGGACGCCATGCGCCGGATACCAAGGGAGAAGCTTCTTCCTTCCGATCGGGCCTATCTTGCGTATGCAGATACGGAACCGGAGTATGCGCCGGGACGCCGGCTCCTGAGGCCGCGAGACGTTGCAAAGCTTATTCAACTGGCTTTGCCGGCCGACGGCGAGACGGCATTGGCTATCGCGGCGCCCTACGCGGCCATGCTGCTTGAGGCCTGCGGAGTTTCGGTCACCCGGTTTGACGACGCCTCGCTTGCCCGACCCCCTCAGGGACCCTTTGATCTCCTGGTGAGCGAGGGCGCTGTGGCCCGGATCCCGGATTCATGGCTTGAGGTTCTGAGCCTTGGCGGCAGGGCCGTGATCGTCGAGCGACAGGGTCCAACCGGACGTGCGGTCGTCTACGTCAAGACGGGTGAGGGCGTCGGCAGACGGACCGGATTCGATTCCGCGCCCGCCTTCCTGCCGGGTCTGGAGCCTCAGACCGGTTTCGTGTTCTGAACGCTCGGCCCCTTGACCCGCCGTACCCGTTCGAAACCGGATCGTCAGGTGCGTGTGAAAAAACCTTAAGGTCAGGTCCACTGGCCTCAGGAGGAAACCCCGGTCATATAGGCGGATGTCTGTGCGTCTGGTACTTGAGGATGAGAGATGATCAAGCGTGATCGCAGCCGCTGGCTTGCTGCGGGGTCTCTGGCCGCGCTCTCGCTTTCCGTGTCGCCGGTTGCCGCCGAGACTTTAGCGGAGGCCATCGCCATGGCCTACGCCTCCAACCCAACCCTGCAGGCCCAGCGGGCGCAGCTCCGCGCCCTGGATGAGAATTGGTATCAGGCGCGAGCGGGCTATCGGCCCACCCTGTCCGTAAGTGGTCGCGCCACCTGGTCCGAGACGACCCTCCCGGGGGCCCGCCCGCTTGTGGATGTTGAGAGCAATTCCGGTTCCGCCGTTCTGTCCCTGACTCAGCCCGTCTACAGCGGGGGTCGGGTTGCGTCCGCCGTTTCGGCTGCAGAGGCCGACAGTCTGTCCGGGCGAGAGGGCCTGCGCCGGGTTGAGGCTCAGGTGCTTGGCCAGGTTATCCAGTCTTATGTCGACGTAAGGCGCGACCAGGAGGCCCTTAGGATCCGCCAGACCAACGTCGCGGTCCTGCAGCGCCAACTCGATGAGTCCCGCGCGAGGTTCGAGGTGGGCGAGATCACCCGAACCGATGTTGCACAGTCCGAAGCGCGGCTCGCGGCGGCGGTCGCCCTGCTCAACTCCGCCCAGGCGACGCTGGCCACCTCTCGGGCCTCCTACGAGGCCGTTGTCGGCCAGTCGCCTGGCGACCTGGCGCCTGAGCCTCCGTTCAGCCACCTTATGCCAGGCTCCATCGAGCAGGCTTGGGATCTGGCGGAGAGCGGCAGCCCTGTGGTGCGCTCAGCCGAGTATGCCGAGCAGGCCAGCCGCGCCCGGGTGGCGGGCGCCCGAGCCGAACAGATGCCCACCGTCGCGCTTCAGGGACAACTCGGCTACAGTGGCCTTGTAAACCCTCTCCATACCGACGCTTACTCCCGCGCCTTGTCCGGCTCGGCGGTCGTCACCATTCCGATCTTTTCCGGCGGCCAGACGCTGTCGAGGGTGCGTGCGGCGTCAGAGCGTAACACTGTCGACCGCCTCGGTGTGGAGAACGCCCGCCGGACGGTGCGTCAGGCTATCACCCAGTCCTGGAGCGCGCTGCAGGCCGCTCGCAGCAACATAGAGGCGACAGACAAGCAGGTCCGGGCTGCCCGGATCGCTGCTGAGGGCGTCGTCCAGGAGCAGAGGGTGGGGCTGCGTACGACCATCGATGTCCTCAACGCCGAGCAGGAGCTGAGGGCCGCAGAGCTGGCGCAGATCAGCGCCCGCCGGGACGAGTATGTCGCAGCCGCCGGCGTGCTGGGACAGGTCGGGCGTCTACAGGCAGGCTATCTCGTTCCCGAGATTCCGCGTTACGATCCCGCCGCCAATTTCAAGAGCTTACGGGTCACCTGGGGTTGGGTCCCCTGGGAGGTTCCTGGCTCCGGGTTGGATGGCTTCCTGGTCCCGAAGCCGGCGGTCATTCCGGATCGCCCCGTCCCCCTTCCCCCGCCTGGAGGCGGGGATCGTGACGCGGCGTTGACACCCGGCAGGTAGCCCTTCTCGTCGGAGTTTGCGTTCCTCCGATGTCGCAACCCAAAGGGGTCGATTACCTGTGGGCTTGTGACCGGGGCTTCGCCACGGTGAATTGTCTGTTAAGACCTGCGCGCCTAACCTCAGTTCTGAGGCTGCACTTTTCCCGAATCGCGGTGGCGGATGTCCGACGAGCCGAAACAAGAACCGACAATGGAGGAGATCCTCGCCTCCATTCGCCGAATTATTTCTGAAGACGACCTTGAGCGGTCGGAGCCGATCAATGAAGACGGCGACTTCCCGCCCGCGTCCCAGCTTGAGCCTGAGTTGGATGAGGATACCGAGGACGAAGCGCCTGCGCCGATCCCGCCCGAGCCCGAGCCCGAGCCCGAGCCCGAGCCCGAGGTCACCCCTGAACCCGTCTCGGAACCGGTCGTACAAGAAGACGTTCTGGACCTGACTGATCGCGTGGACCTGGCCGAAGACATCGAGCCTGCGCTCGTCTCCGATCCGACCGCCGCCGCCGCCGCCGCCGCCTTTGGCCAGCTGTCAGCCACTCTTCTCATGCCGCATGACCTTCGGACTCTCGAAGATGTGGTCAGGGAGTTGTTGCGCCCTCTGCTCAAGCAGTGGCTGGATGCTCACCTGCCCGCCATTGTCGACTCTCAGGTCCAGGCGGAGATTGAGCGGATCGCACGGGGCGGACGGGTCCGCTAACCCCGAGCACTCCGGCTTCGGAGTCCGTAGAGATAAGTGGGCAAGGTCTTGGGCGCGAGAGCTTGATGTGAATCGTAACGACGCGACGGCCTGACTTGACGCGGACGGCCCTTCCGTTACGGGTCCACTCCGGAAACCGCCATGCTTGACAAGACCTTCGACCCCAAGACCGCCGAGCCCCGGCTCTATGCCCGCTGGGAGGCCTCCGGCGCCTTCTCGCCGACCGATGATCCGTCGGCCGAGCCCTTCTCGGTGGTCATCCCGCCGCCCAACGTCACGGGTTCCCTGCACATCGGCCACGCCCTGAACCACACGCTCCAGGATGTGCTGATCCGGTTCGAGCGGATGCGCGGCAAGGCGGCGCTCTGGCTGCCGGGCACGGACCACGCCGGCATCGCCACCCAGATGGTGGTGGAGCGCCAGCTGGCCGCCGAGGGCAACATCGGGCGACGCGACATGGGCCGTGAGACCTTTGTCGAGCGCGTCTGGACCTGGAAGGCCGAAAGCGGCGGCACCATCACCCGCCAGCTGCGCCGGCTGGGCGCCTCCTGCGACTGGAGCCGCGAGCGCTTCACCCTGGACGAGGGGCTCAGCGCCGCCGTCCGCAAGGTCTTCGTCACCCTCCACAAGCAGGGCCTGCTCTACCGCGACAAGCGGCTGGTGAACTGGGACCCGCACCTGCAGACCGCCATTTCCGACCTGGAGGTCGAGCCGCGCGAGGTGGACGGCCACTTCTGGCGCTTCGCCTATCCCCTCGAGGACGGCTCCGGCGAGATCGTCGTGGCCACCACCCGGCCCGAGACCATGCTGGGCGACACCGCTGTGGCGGTGAACCCCAAGGACGAGCGCTACGCCCACCTGGTGGGCAAGCGGGTCCGCCTACCCATCGTTGGCCGCATGATCCCCATCGTCGCCGACGACTACGCCGATCCCGAGAAGGGCTCGGGGGCGGTGAAGATCACACCGGCGCACGACTTCAACGACTTCCAGGTGGGCAAGCGCCACGGCCTGGAAATGATCAACATCCTCGATGATTTCGGCTGCATCAGCGAGGCCGCGCCCGAGGCCTATCGCGGCCTTGACCGCTTTGTCGCCCGCAAGAAGGTGGTGGCCGAGTTCGAAGCCCTGGAGCTGCTGCGCGGCATCGACCCCACCCGCCACGTGGTGCCCCATGGCGACCGCTCCGGCGTCGTCGTCGAGCCCTACCTGACCGACCAGTGGTTCGTCGATGCTGCGACCCTGGCCAAGCCCGCCATTGCTGCGGTGGAGGAGGGGCGCACCGTCCTGGAGCCGGCGGCCTGGTCCAAGACCTACTTCGAGTGGATGCGGAACATCGAGCCCTGGTGCGTCTCGCGCCAGCTCTGGTGGGGGCACCGGATCCCGGCCTGGTACGGGCCCGACGGCGCCGTCTTCGTCGAGGAGACGGAGCCCGAGGCCCTGGCCGCCGCCAAGGCCCACTACGGCGCCGAGACGCCCCTGCGCCAGGACGAGGACGTCCTCGACACCTGGTTCTCCTCTGGGCTCTGGCCCTTCTCGACCCTGGGCTGGCCGGAACCGACCGAGGACCTCAAGCGGTTCTATCCGACCCACACCCTGGTCACCGGCTTCGACATCATCTTCTACTGGGTTGCCCGGATGATGATGCTGGGCCTGCACTTCACCGGCGAGGTCCCTTTCCGGCGGGTGTTCTTCAACGCCCTCGTCCGCGACGCCTCGGGCAAGAAGATGTCCAAGTCCAAGGGCAATGTGATGGACCCCCTGGACCTGATCGACACCTACGGGGCGGACGCCCTGCGCTTCACCCTGACGGCCATGTCGGGGCAGGGTAGGGATATCAAGCTCTCGACCCAGCGCATCGAAGGCTATCGGAATTTCGGCACCAAGCTTTGGAACGCCGCGCGGTTCTGCCAGGTCAATGGCTGCGTCCGGGCCGAGGGCTTCGACCCGGCGACGGTCAAGGGGGCGGTCAACCGCTGGATCGTCGGCGAGACCGCGCGCACGGCTGCGGCGGTGACGGAGGCCCTGGACGGCTGCGGCTTCGACGAGGCGGCGGGCCTGCTCTACCGGTTCATCTGGAACACCTTCTGCGACTGGTATGTCGAGCTGTCCAAGCCGGTCTTGAATGGCGAGGACGCCGGCGCCCAGGCCGAGACCCGCGCCACCGCCGCCTGGGTCCTGGATGTGATTCTGAAGCTGCTGCATCCGGTCATGCCCTTCCTGACCGAGGAGCTGTGGGACCAGACCGCCGACCTGGGCGCCGCCCGCGCAGAGCCCCTGCTGATCTCCGCCCGCTGGCCCGACCTGTCGGCCCTGTCGCCCGATCCGTCCGCCGCCGCCGAGGTGGGGCTGGTCATCGCCGCCATCGCCGAGGGCCGCTCGGTCCGTTCGGAACTGAACGTGCCCCTCGGCGCCCGGCCCTCCTTGTTGGTGGTCGAGGCGGACGCCGCCCAGTCGGCCATACTGGCGGCCTACGCCCCGGTGATCGGCCAGATGCTCCGGGTTTCGGGCGTCAGCGTCGTGACCGAAGCGCCCGCCGGCTCCATTCCTTTCGTGGTCCAGGGCGCGACCCTGGCCCTGCCGGTGGCCGAGTTCATCGATCTCGCCGCCGAGAAGGCTCGCCTGGCCAAGGAGGTGGCCGCCCTGGCCGCCACCGCCGAGCAGACCCGCCGCAAGCTCGACAACCCGGACTTCGTGGCCCGGGCGCCGGAGGAGGTGGTGGAGGAGAACCGCGAGCGCCTGGCCGAAGCCGAGGCGGCTCGCGAGCGCCTGCAGGCGGCCCTGGCCCGCCTGAACTGACCTTTCCCCTCCGGTCCTGACCCGGGATCGGTGTCTTCCCGATCCCGGCCCGTTCGCTCGCCCTGTCATGCAGGGCGAGACGGCTTACCGGGTCGCTCGCGTGAGTGGCGCGAGCTCAGCCGGGGCGTCCTCGCCTGTCCCCCAGGGGGGTCCGCCAGGGTGGCGAGGGGGCGCCAGCAGCCTTCGTCAGAACCGCCTGGAAACGCCGACCAGAACGTCAAAGGTCTGATAGTCCGCCCTCAGTTTCTTCCCGCCGGAGCCCGACAGGTTGGGGCTATCGATTGCAAAGGCACGAAGCTCTCCGAATCCAGACCAGCGCTCATCGAATGGGATCTCGGCGCCCGTAATGGCCTGGAAGGCCAAGCGACCCGAACTCGAGTAGGACCCGGGGGCGAATGAGGGCGGCGCCGAAGGTGCCGTCTGCGGCTTTAGATCAAGATCCACTTCACGGGTAAAGCCAATCCCTGCACCCACATAGGGTCGCAGCGGTCCCAACTGGCCTAAGTTGTAGAGGCCGTTGACGAGGATCGCCGTAGAGGCGTAGTCCCCGCCGCCCGCGAAGCCGGCGGGCACTTTGACGTCGCTTGAGCGGTACGTGTACTCGATCTCCACGCGCCACGGCCCCTCATAGTCATAGCCAAAGGCGCCGCCGGCGAGGGTGCGTCCGCTGAACTCGCCGGAAGCGGAGGACATTCCCACGTCCACCCTGGTGTCGCTGAGTGTCGAGATTCCACCGTATACGCGGGCATAGAAGCCGGGCTGGTCGCCGGCCTCCTGAGCCATCGCAACGCCTCCGGCAAGAAGGGTCCCGACAAGCGTCGTTACAAGGATCCTGGATCGGAACCGAAACATACTGAAACCTCCGTCTTCATGGTGAGGCGAACCTGCTTCCGAAAATGGGCGCCATAATGGCGTGCTGCACGAACGGCGCTCGCACCTGCACGAACGGCCGTGCGGGGCGCGAATGGCGAGGGTGCGCGCATGAACGGCGCTGTCCGAAGGACGGGGTGCGTATCCTGCAGGACCGACGCCTGCGCCGCCCTGGCCCTTCAGGCGCTTGAGAGGCGGGCGAGGATGGCGGCCTGGCGCCGACGCCCGACAGGTAGTCGCGTTCCACTGTTCAAGAGGCAGAATACCCGTCCGCGGTCCCTTTGGATCTTGGCCACATGGGAGTGCGCCACCCAATGTGAACGATGGATCTGGGAGCCGTCCGGCATGGACGCAGCGAGCTCAGCGACGGCCTGTCCGAAGGGGTAGAGGATGAGCGCGTCTCCATTTGCGGTCTCGACCCGCAGGTAGTGGAGTTCGGCGGTCAGAGCGACAAGGTCGCGCCCCAGCGCTCTTGGCACGCGGGACCAGAACGGAGGCCCTGCCTCATCTGCTCCCATGGCTTGGCCCGGGGGCTGGACGTCAAGTCGCACCGGCGCCGGTTCAGAGGCCTCGGTCAACTCCTGCGGGGCGGGAGGGGGGCGTGGAGAGGCCTCATTCGGGGCTGGCAAACGAAGGTTGCGCGCCGCGTTAAGTCCAACCCAGCAGAAGACTGCGGCGGGAGCGATTGCGGTGAAATCCTCGAAAACCTGGTAGGGCCAGGGCTGGTTCACATCCTCCTTGACCTCCGACAATCCGAAGAACCCGTCCAGCCAGGCTCCGATGGGTGCGAAGATCGCGGCGCCGATCAAGCCGGCGATCACAATCTGGATCCAGGGGTTCAGGTGTCGCGAGGGTGAGATGCGCGAGAGAAACGACTGGCTGGATTGCATCACGAGGATCAGCCCGCCCACGTGGAGAAGCCAGAACAAGAGCCGCTCCAAGAGGCCGAGCGACCTCGAGGGTTCGGGATCCAGGAGCGTGAAAAGCGTCACCAGCCCCAGGCCGGCGGCCCAGAGGAAAGCAGGCCAGGAAAGCGTCGTTTGACGCATGTGAATCTCACCCGGGGTCATGCCCGGGTTGTGATGTTTCCAAAGACCTCCGTCAAGAAAGCCGGTGCCGCCTCGTCCCGGCGGGCCGCAGGGCTGGTGACCCCGTCAGAGGCGCTCCGGATTGGTCGCCGTCCCTGACGCGAGGTCAGTCTTCCGCCGACCTGTGGCCGGGACTATGGTGCCGGCTGAGCGGACAACGGACCGGCGCAGGGAGGCGTGCGAGGCCATGAATTTCGATTTCTCCGAGGACCAGAAGTTCCTCAAGAACGAGGCGAGGCGCTTCCTCGAGGCCAACTGCCCGACGAGCCGCGTCCGCAAGGTGATCGACGATCCCTCAGCGACCTGGGATCCCGAGCTCTGGAAGGCCGTCGCCGGCCAGGGCTGGCTGGGCGCCGCCATTCCCGAGGAGCACGGCGGCCTCGGCCTCGGCCGTCTTGAGCTCTGCGTCATCGCCGAGGAGCTGGGCCGCGCCGTAGCGCCCATCCCCTTCGCCTCCACCGTCTATGTCCTGGCTGAGGCCGTGATGCTCGCCGGCTCTGAGGCCCAGAAGGCCGCCGTCCTGCCGGGCATCGCCGCCGGCGACGTCATCGGCGCCCTTGCGACTTCAGAAGGGCCTGGCGCCCTGTCCGGCGCCTCGATCCGCGCGACCGTTGAGGGCGGCCGTCTCTCCGGGACCAAGATCCCCGTCACTGACGGCGGGATCGCCACCCATGCCCTGGTCCTGGCCAAGGAAGGCGGCCAGCCGGGCCTGTTCCTGGTCGATCTGTCGGGCGCCGGCGTGAAGCGCGAGACCCTCTCCACCCTGGATCCCTCGCGGGATGCGGCGAAGCTGGTCTTCGACAAGGTCCCGGCCGAGCGCCTGGGCGGCGCCGGCGAGGGCCTGTCCCTGGCGGAGCAGGTCCTGGACCGGGCCGCCGTCCTCCTGGCCTTCGAGCAGACCGGCGGCGCTGACCGCGCCCTGGAGATGGCCAAGGAATACGCCCTGGAGCGCTTCGCCTTCGGCCGCACCATCGCCAGCTACCAGGCCATCAAGCACAAG
The DNA here is from genome assembly GCA_020402745.1 of Phenylobacterium sp. Lineage (GTDB taxonomy): Bacteria > Pseudomonadota > Alphaproteobacteria > Caulobacterales > Caulobacteraceae > Phenylobacterium. The sequence continues at coordinate 39,431 of JADBYZ010000005.1, read as the reverse complement.
CTGGCCGACATGTACGTCAAGAACGAGCTGGCCCGCTCAAACGCCTACTATGGGGCCTGGGCTCTGAACACCAACGCCCCCGAGCTGCCTGTTGCCGCCAGCGCCGCGAGGATCGCAGCCTCAGAGGCCTACTGGTTCGGGTCCAAGGAGAACATCCAGACCCACGGCGGCATCGGCTTCACCTGGGCCGTGGACTGCCACCTGCACTATCGCCGCTCGCGCCAGCTCTCCCTGGTCGCCGGCGCCCCCCGGGTCTGGAAGGACCGTCTCGTCAGCCACCTCGAACGCCGCAACGCGGCCGCCTGAGAAGGAAACCGATCATGGATTTCAACGATACGCCTGAAGAAGCCGCCTATCGCCAGAAGGTCCGGACCTGGCTGGAGGCCAACGCGCCCCGCACCCGCGACGCGAACGATGACGGGGAGGGTGGGGGCGACCTCGCCGCCGCCAAGGCCTGGCAGGCCAAGAAGGCCGCCGCCGGCTTCGCCTGCATCACCTGGCCCAAGGAGTGGGGCGGCCAGGGCGGCACGCCCATCGGCAGCGTGATCTTCGGTGAGGAAGAGGCGCGCTACCCCATCCCCTCCAACCCGTTCCAGATCGGCCTGGGCATGTGCGTGCCCACCGTCATGAACTTCGCCGACCCGGCCACCAAGGAGCGGTTCGGGCCGCCCGCCATCCGCGGTGAGGAGATCTGGTGCCAGCTCTTCTCCGAGCCCAGCGGCGGCTCCGACGTGGCGGCGGCCCGCACCCGCGCCGAGAAGGCGCCCGACGGGTCCGGCGACTGGATCATCAATGGCCAGAAGGTCTGGACCACCGGCGCCCAGTTCTCGGACTTTGGCATCGTCATCGTCCGAACCGACCCGAACCTGCCCAAGCACAAGGGCCTGACCATGTTCTGGGTGGACATGAAGGACCCGGGCGTCGAGGTCCGTCCGATCCACCAGATGTCCGGCGGCTCGGGCTTCAACGAGGTCTTCTTCACCGACGTCCGGGTCAAGGACAGCCAGCGCCTCGGCGGCGTGGGCGACGGCTGGAAGGTTTCCCTGGTCACCCTGATGAACGAGCGCCTGGCCGTCGGCGGCGCCACCGGAGCGGGCTGGTCCCAGTTCCTGGAGGCCGCCCGCGACACCACCGGCTCCGATGGCGCCCCCCTGCTCCAGGAGAGCGCTGTCCGCGAGAAGCTGGCCGACTGGTACGTCCAGGCCGAGGGCCTGCGCCACGCCCGCAACCGGACCATGACCGCCCTGTCCAAGGGCCAGACCCCGGGACCGGAAAGCTCCATCGGCAAGATCGTCTCGGCCACCCTCATGCAGGACCTGGCCAACGAGGCGGTGGAGATGCTGGACCAGTACGGGATCATCAATGACCCGGACCTCGCCCCCCTGTCGGGCGGGTTCCATGGCTCGCTGATGATGGCCCCGGGCCTGCGCATCGCCGGCGGCACCGACGAGATTCTGCGCAACATCATCGCCGAGCGCGTCCTGGGCCTGCCCGGCGACATCCGCCTCGACAAGGACGTCGCCTTCAAGGACGTGCCGACCGGGCGCTGAGCCTAGCAATCCGGCAGGCCGCTCGGCCGGCCCCTTGCGGGCGCTGGCGGGGCGCGCCTTGGCTGGGGTTCTGATCTGACGTCGTCCGGTGGAAGCGACCTTCGCCAGACGGCGCATTGACAGTTCCAGCGCCTGGCCGAGAGTCCTCGTCCAGCCTGGGGGAGATTCCACCGATGAAGACCTTTGCCCGTACCGCCTCGCGTCTTGCCCTGGCGGTGGGCCTCGCGGCCGCCCTGCCGGCCGCCGCGCACGCTGAGGACGCCAAGGAGGCGCCGAAGTGGGATGTCGCCGCGCCTCCGGGGATGAAGGTGCGCGAGGTCCCGATTGCGGTCGAGGAAGGCACCTGGATGAACCTGGATGTCAGCCCCGACGGGCGGACCCTGGTGTTCGACCTCCTTGGCGACATCTACACCCTGCCGATCAGCGGCGGCGCGCCGACCCGGATCTCCGAGGGCCTGCCCTACGAGACCCAGCCGCGCTTCTCGCCCGACGGCAGGCGGATCGCCTTCACCTCCGACCGTGGCGGCGGCGACAACATCTGGATCATGAACCGCGACGGAAGCGACAAGCGCCAGCTGACCCAGGAAAGCTTCCGCCTGATGAACCAGCCCAGCTGGAGCCCGGACGGCCAGTACATCGTCGCCAAGAAGCACTTCACCACCCAGCGCTCGCTCGGCACGGGCGAGGTCTGGATGTACCACGTCTCCGGCGGGGACGGGGTTCTGCTGGTCAAGCGCCCCAGCGAACAGCACCAGAAGGAACTGGGCGAGCCGATCTTCGCCCCCGATGGTCGCCACGTCTATTTCACGCGGAACACCACGCCGGGCCCGATCTTCGAGTACGCCCAGGACAGCAATACCCAGCTCTTCGCCATCGACCGCTACGACCTTTCGACCGGCAAGACCGAGCGCGTGATCGGCGGTGAAGGCGGCGCCGTGCGTCCCACCCCCTCGCCGGATGGCAAGTGGATCGCCCATGTCCGCCGTGAGGCGACCCAGCCAAGGCTCTATGTCCGCAACCTCGCCACGGGCGAGGACCGAAAGGTCTTCGACGCGCTCGACATGGACATGCAGGAAACCTGGGCCGTGACCGGCGTCTATCCCAACCTGGCTTGGACCCCGGATTCGGCCAGCGTCGTGGTCTGGGCCGGCGGCAAGCTCAACCGGGTCGACCTAGCCTCGGGCAAGAGCACAGTCATTCCCTTCAGGATCGCCGATACACGCGGCCTGATCGATCCGCCGCGCCCGTCCGTCGCAGTGGCGCCGGATTCGTTCGAAACGAAGATGCCGCGCGGGGCCAGCGTCTCCCCGGATGGCCGGTCCGTGGTGTTTGAGACCCTCGGCAAGCTCTGGATCAAGCCGATGGCCGGCGGCGAGCCGCGTCGCCTGACCCGGGACGAGGCGGCGATGGAGGCCTATCCCTCCTGGTCGGCCGACGGCCGGAAGCTGGTCTATGTCCGCTGGACTGACGCCGGTCTGGGCGAAGTGCGCACCATTGCGGCGACCGGCGGCAAATCCACGGCGCTGACGCCGGCGGGCCACTACGCCCGGCCGCGGTTCTCCCCCGATGGCGGGATCGTGGTCTTCGAGAAGGATCGCGGCGGCTACCTCTCCAGCCCGCGCGGATCCGCTGAACCCGGGGTCTACCGTGTCGCGGCGGGCGGCGGCCAGATGACCCGCATCACCGATAATGGCGGTAGTCCCCAGTTCGGCGCCGCCAATGATCGCGTCTTCGTCATCGAAGGCGACGCCAAGGAAAGCCGGCTGGTCAGCCTTGATCTCAATGGCGAGGCGCGCCGCGTTCATGCCCGCGGGGAACTCGTCAATGACTACCGGGTCTCGCCCGACGGCGGGTTCCTGGCCTTCCGCCAGAACTACCAGGCCTACGTCACCCCCATGGCGCCCGGCGCCCAGGAAGTCTCACTGTCCCCCAAGGGCGGCGCGCTTCCCGTCGTCAAGGTCAGCGGCGACGGCGCCGACTGGATCCACTGGAGCGAGGGCGGCAAACGCCTGAACTGGTCTCTTGGCCCGACAGTGTTCAGCGCCGACCGGGCCGCCATGTTCGCCGACGCCCCGCTGGCCAAGGGCGCCCAGCCGGCGAAGTTCGACCCGCCGAAGACCGGCGTTTCCCTCTCCATGCAGATCACCGCGGATAAGCCCAGGGGCCGGATCGCAATCGTCGGGGCGCGGGTGGTCACCATGAAGGGTGCAGACGGCGGCGTCATCGAGGATGGCGTGGTGCTGGTCGAGCGTGACCGGATCAAGGCCGTGGGCCGGCGCGGCGAGGTGGCGATCCCGGCGGGAACGCCGATGCTCGACGCCAGCGGCAAGACCGTGATCCCGGGCCTGGTCGACGCCCATGCCCACGGACCCTACGGGATCGACGAGATCACCCCCCAGGCCAACTGGGCGGAAATGGTCAACCTGGCGCTGGGCGTGACCACCCAGCACGATCCCTCAAGCAGCGCCCGCACGGTCTTCCCCGCCCTCGAGATGGTCCGCGCCGGCAGGATCGTCGGCCCCCGGACCTTCTCGACTGCAGAGATCGTCTACGGCGCTCGCCAGGCTGGCGTCTATGCGCAGATCGACAGCTATGAGGACGCCCTGGCCCATGTCCGCCGTCTCAAGGCCCAGGGCGCCCACAGCCTCAAGAACTACAACCAGCCGCGCCGCGACCAGCGACAGCAGGTGACTGCTGCGGCCCTGGCCGAAGGGATGCGCTCGGTGGCCGAGGGCGGCTCGCTCTTCGGCCTCGACATGACCCTGATCGCCGATGGCAACACCACGGTCGAGCACAACCTGCCGCTCGGTGTGGTCTATGAGGATGTGCTTCAGTTCTTCAGTCAGTCCCGAACCGGCTATACCCCCACCCTCGTCGTGACCTATGGCGGGCCGGCCGGGGACCCCTACTGGCGCGCCCATACCGAGGTCTGGAAGCACCCACTGCTGCAAAGGCATCAACCGGCCGCAATCCTGAACGCCAGCAACGCCCGGCGGGAGATCGCGCCCGAGGGTGACTACAAGGACGATGACAGCGCCCGCGAAGCGGCCAAGCTGGCGCGGCGCGGCGTGCCGGTCGCCATCGGGGCGCATGGCCAGGAGCCGGGCATCGCCGCCCACTGGGAGCTCTGGTCCTTCGCCCGGGGCGGCATGACCCCGGTCGAGGCCTTGCGCGCGGGCACCATCGAGGCGGCGCGCAGCCTGGGCTATGACGCCGACATTGGCAGCCTGGAACCCGGCAAGCTGGCCGACCTGGTCGTGCTCGACGCCGACCCGACCCAGGACATCCGCAACTCCGACAAGGTCAGCAAGGTCATGATCGGAGGCCGGCTGCTCGACGCCGCCACGCTGAACGAGGAGCTCACCGGGTCTCGCAAGCGTCCCGCCTACTGGTGGGAAGGCGCAGATGGCGCCCCGGGCTATACCGGCCCGGCGGGCGGCGGCGCGGGGGTCCACGCCGATCAGGATGACGGGTAAGAGAAGACCCTGAGATGATCGCCCCTCACACCTGTCGCAGCCCGGTGCGATAGGTTCTTTGGCCGGGCGCCGGCGCCCCGAGGGACTCCGGACGGCGTTCTGTTTGCGGAAGGACTCTCATGACCCTGCACGATGATGACTTCCGCAGGCAATCAGACCGGACGGTGGATAATCTCCGGTCGCTGTATGCGATCCTGTTCGCCCTCAGCCTGGGGCTGGCCCTGACCGGGACCTATGACAAGGTCCATGCAGCGCTGATTGGCCAGAACTTCAACGCGGTCAGCCTGGCCCACCATGGGCTGGTAACTTTGTCCTTCCTGGTCACCCTCAGTCTTTTTCACTATCAGACGGATCGCTACATGGACGTGGCCTACCGGGGCGCGGGGCTCCTGGGGGTCCGACCTCCGATCTTCCTTCTCGATCTCGTGAGAGGGCTCCTGTCGATGGCGCCCATCTATCTGATGGCCCAGGCGCTGGGCGCCGCGCCCTTTCAGCAGGTCGGCTTCACCTGGTACGTGCTGGCGGCTGCCGTGTTCCTTCTGTCCAACACCCTGTTCCTCTCCTGGGCGGCCGTTCGCGGCAGGCCGCCTGCAAACAGCGTCCCAGACCTCATCGTCGGAAGGATCGAGGCGCTCAGGGTGTTCTGGCTGCTGCTTAACAGCGCCTGCATGGTGCTGCTATTCGCCATCTACAGCCTGTTTCGGTCTGCCGGGGAGGTCTGCCCCGCCCGGGGAGAGGAGGGGTTGCAGGTCGGCTTTGTCGCCGCCTTCTGCCTGGTTCTGATCACCCGGGACATGATCGACATCTCACAGTCCTGGCCGATCCTTCATCCCGCCGCCCCCGGGTCAGAGCCGGTGGCGCCGGGCCGGTTGCTCACCTGGCTGGAGCGGGCGGATCGACGCCGCTGGATCCGGGCGCTCGCCCTCGTCCTCGCCCTCGCCATCGTCATCCTCTCAGTCCAGGCCGGGTTATGGGATATTCTTGCCGTCACCCGGAACTGCATGTCGGTATGATTGGGTTCAGGGCTGCGGTCGTTTGATCCCGGACAGCGTCTTCTGCATCCGCTGGTCATAGTCGGTCGGGAAGGCGAGGATGCCGGTCGCCGGATCCCGGACCAGTCCCCGCACCTCAGGATCCAGTCGATACATCAGCTTGACCATCAGGTCGCTGGAGACCCAGGGGCTGCCCCGGAAGTAGCCATGTCCATTCCCCCACTCGATATCCGGGGCTTCGGAGACGTCGATATAGGAAATCCTGTCCGCCCGCGATTTCAGGAGCTGGGCGAATGCGGGCGGGACGGCCTCACCCCTGAGGGCCTGACCCAGCCTCTCGTGACCTGTGATCGCCTCGGACATCCGGAGGGCGTTATCCTTGGCCGAGGCGTAGATGATCAGATGGCGGGACACGTCCAGGATTCCATCGGCGAGGTAGGCGCCAAAGACCGAACGATCGACATCGCTGGAAACCAGGAAAACGTTCTCCAGCCGGGAGCCATACCTGTAGGCGCCCTGCGGTCGGTCGCGGTTCAGGAGGGCCATCTGCTCGAGGGTCCGGCTTACAAGCCGTGTTCCGGCGCTGTAGCCGATGATGTGGATCCGCTCGGCCTTTGTTTCCGTCTCCAGGGTGTGCACCAGTTCCCGAAGGTTACGCGCCATGCCCATGGCGGTGTCGACATCTCCGATATAGGCCGTGGATTCCGGCGTCGCCGGCCAGGAATAAGCGATGAAGACGCCCTCATAACCCATGAAGTGCCACATCTCGGCCGCGACGAGCACCGGATTGTCAAAGGTCACCTTGTAGCCATGGACGTAGATGTAGACGTCCTTCTGACCTGTCCGCTCAAGCCGGCGGTTCACCTCGCTGGTGAACTGCGCCGTCGCCGATGCGGGCGCAATTGCCAGAGGGCCGGGATCGACATAGGGCGTCACGGAACGGTCCAGGATTCCGAACTCCGTCACGCCGGAGACCTGGATCGGATAATCCCCGGTCGGCGCCTTGAGGAGCGCGATCTCGCGGGCCTGCCGCCAGGTGATCTCGGGCCGGCTGATGCTGATCTTGGCCTCCCCCAGATGGACGACGAGGCTTCGCTCAGTGGTGTAGAAATCGCCAGGAGCGTTCCCGGGACTCTTCTGTCGGCCCGTCGCGTAGAGCAGGCCGCCGTCCGGAATGTCACCGACCGGCCGGTCATCCGCCGCCTGGTCGAAGGCCCCCTTCGAGAAGGCTTCCGGCGCCGGCATCAGGGCGAGCGTTGGCGGTCCCTGTCCGGCGCAGCCTTGAAGCACCAGGCCAAGGCTCAGGACGATCGCGGCAGGGATTGATCGAAGGGGTGCCATCCGGGCGCTCCTGATAGGGGTCGCGAAATCAACCGATACTTGCTCTGTAGTGGTACAGGGCTCGTCGGGGCGTTCAAGCTGTAGGATCCGGATCGAGGAGGGTTCGGGCAAAAAATTGGCCCCGCCGTTCAGGGCGGGGCCAGTCGGGGGGTGCCTCGGAAAGAGGATCAGAAGCGCTTGCGCACCGTCACGAAGGCCTGGCGCGGGGCGGCGGTCAGCAGGGTCATGTTGTCGCCCGAATAGCCGAACCCGTTGGAGCCGATGGTCGAGACATAGCTCTCGTCCGTCAGGTTCGTCACATTGGCCTGGATCTCCAGGCCTTCGGTCAGGCCCTCGCCCTGGAAGCGGTAGCCAAAGGACAGGTCGGCCGTCGTGGTGGAGGGGACGGACTTGTCGTTGGTGTAGGTGAAGAACCGCTCCGAGACATAGTGGACGTTCAGGGCGGCGTACCAGCCATCGCGATCGAAGGTGACCTCGGCGTTGAAGAGGTGTCTCGGAGAGTCCACCGTGGTCTTGCCGCTGATCCTCTGGGTCACCACGCCCGCAGCGTTGCGGATGTCGTCGTCATAAGTGCTGTCGTTGTAGGCGTAGGAGCCGAAGAGGCTCCAGTCCTCATTCAGTTTCAGCGTACCAGCCGCCTCGAAGCCTTGGGCGGTCACGCTGCCGGCGTTGGACAGGATGGTCGGGCTGCCGACAATGCCGGCGCCCGCCGAGGTCCCGATCAGGCGGTCGTCGAACCTGACATAGTAGAGCGCCGCCACGCCCTGGAACCCGCCCGAGCGGTAGCGCCAGCCGCCCTCGAGAGTCTGGGAGGTTTCCGGCTGAAGCTTAGTGCGGATGGCGTCGAAGCCGGGCTGGGTCGTAGCGAAGGGGGACAGCCCGGTCCGGGCGGCGGCAAAGGCGCGCATGTTCCTGGCGTAGCCGGCGAACAGCTCGCTGTCCTCAGAGAGGGCCCAGGTAAAGCCGACCTGCGGCAGGAAGGTCTCCTCGGAGGTGATGGAGCCATTGATCACCGGTGAGCCGACCTTCGTCACGGTGCTGCTTTCAACACTGACCGACTTGAAGCCGAAGTTGATCTTCAGCTGGTCCGAAACGGTCCAGGCGTCCTCAAGGTAGAAGGTCCGGGTGTCCGTCTGGAAGTCGCCGGACCACTGGGTGAGGAAGGGACCCGAGAAGAAGCTGAGCGAGGACGAGGGCGAGGCCAGGTTCTGGCCGTAGAACCGCCGCGACTGAGTGAAGTCGTTGGACTCGACCCAACCCCCCACCGAGATCCGGTGGTCGCCCAGGTCAAAGCCGGCGCCAAGGATCAGGCCCGTCCGGTCGATGGCGTACTCGGTCGTCCGGGTCGAAATGGGGGCGTTCTGGCTGGTCGCGCCGGCCACGTTGTTGTTCGGCGAGGGCACATACGGGGTGTACCAAACGCCCTGGCCGTCATTGGTGTGGCCATAGACGGTGGCGGTCAGGTCGATCCCGGCCACTGGCCCTGCGGCGGTGAGGGCCCAAAGGGTATCGTCACGCAGGCCAGCGGCGTCGTAATAGGCGTCGTCCACGCACTTGACCTTGCCCGGATAGGGATTGGCGCCCGAACCGGTGTAGCAGCCATTCCCATCCAGGATGGGGTTCGGGCCGGCAGAGTTGGCGGGGTTCTGGTAGGCGCGGGCGATCTGGACGGCCTCGGCCCAGCGACCGGTATTGTTATCCCAGTTGGCGCCCAGGCGGGAGAGCATGTCCAGGGACAGGTCCTGGTAGTCGTTCTCGCGACGCTCGGAGGTGTTGTAGAAGGCCGTGACCGTGAAGTCGCCGATCGGCTGGACAAACTTCAGGCCCAGCTGCCTCTGATTCTGCTCGCCCTGGCCCTTCCACTTGTCGGCGCTCTGGTCGGCATAGCTGATCGAGCCGCGCCCGCCGCCGGGCAGCTCGCCGGTCTCGGCGCGCAGGAAGACGCGGCGCATGGAGCTGGATCCCACCGTGAGCCCCACATCGGCGCCCATGTCGGCCGAGGGCGTGCGGCTGGCGAACTTCAGGGCCCCGCCCAGGTTCGAGGTCGAGGCGACGCTGAGCGCGCCGGCGCCCTGGGCCAGCTCCACGCCAGAGAGATCCTCGGTGGCGATGGCCCGGCTGATATGCAGGCCGTTGTGGTTGCCATAGCTCATGTCGCCGAGCGGAACGCCGTCGAGGGTGAAGCCCAGCTGGTTCTGGTTGAAGGCCCGGATGGAGATGCGGGTGGACCACTCGTAGGCGCCGAAGGCGTCGGCGGCCTGGAAGTTCACGCCCGGCAGCTTCTCGACCATCTTGATCGGGCTGGAGCCCGGCGCCGCCCGCTCGATCTCCTCGAGGGTCAGGGCCTGGACCTGGCGGCTCTCGCCCTTGCCGTAGACCACCAGTTCCTCGATGGTGGCCGCATCCTCTGCGGCATAGGTTGCGGAGGCGGCGAGAAGGAGAGCGAGGGCGGAGGCCCCCGTGATGAGCGCTGATTTCATGGTGATCCCCGAATCCGGCCGTTGATCGACCGAGTACCTCGGAAACTAGGGAGCGGGTGCGACAGATCGACGAAGAAGGGGTGACAGTCGTCTGACAGGCGGGGCCATTGCGCCGGCCCCGCCGTGGGGCTATCTGGCGGGCCTTCCCATTCCTCGAACCGCGAGCCCGCAAGCCCCATGGCGCAGCAGCACATTTTCCAGATGCAGGGCCTGACCAAGGTCTTTCCCGGCGGCAAGAAGGTGTTCGAGAACATTTGGCTGTCCTTCTATCCGGACGCCAAGATCGGCGTGGTCGGGGTCAACGGCTCGGGGAAGTCGACCCTGCTGAAGATCATGGCCGGCCTCGACAAGGAGTTCAGCGGCGAGGCCAAGGCGGCCGATGGCGTGAAGATGGGCTACCTGGAGCAGGAGCCCCATCTCGATTCCACCCTGAATGTCCGCCAGAACGTGGAGTCCTGGTGCGAGGAGAAACGCCTGGTCGCCCGCTTCAACGAGGTCGCCGGTCAGCTGGGCGAGGACTACACCGACGAACTCATGGAGGAGATGACCACCCTCCAGGAGCAGATCGACGCCGGCGACATGTGGGACATCGACTCCAAGGTCGAGATGGCCATGGACGCCCTGCGCTGCCCGCCGGACGACTGGCCGGTCGACAACCTGTCAGGCGGAGAGAAGCGCCGCGTGGCCCTGGCCCGCCTGCTTCTGTCCAAGCCGGACATGCTGCTGCTGGACGAGCCCACCAACCATCTCGACGCTGAGAGCGTCGCCTGGCTGCAGCACCACCTGGAGGCCTTCCCGGGCTGCGTCATCCTGGTCACCCACGACCGCTACTTCCTGGACCAGGTGACCAAGTGGACCCTGGAGCTCGACCGCGGGAAGGGCATTCCCTACGAGGGCAACTACTCCGGCTGGCTGGAGCAGAAGACCAAGCGCATTGTCCAGGAGCAGTCTGAGAGCGAGGCCCGCCAGCGCGCCATGACCCGCGAGCTGGAATGGGTGCGGTCGGGCGCCAAGGCCCGCCAGGCCAAGTCCAAGGCCCGCCTCGCCGCCTACGAGCGCATGGTCGCCGAGCAGGAAAGCGCCCGCCAGGCCCAGACCTTCGCCGCCATCCAGATTCCGCCCGGCCCGCGCCTGGGCAATGTGGTGCTGGAAGCGACCCACCTTTCAAAGTCCTATGGGGACAAGGTCCTATTCAAGGACCTCTCGTTCAAACTCCCGCCCAACGGCATTGTCGGCGTCATCGGCCCCAACGGCGCTGGCAAGTCGACCCTGTTCCGGATCATCACCGGCCAGGAGCAGCCCGACGGGGGGACCTTCCGGCTGGGGGAGACCGTCAAGCTCGCCTATGTCGACCAGAGCCGCGACGCCCTCGATCCGAACAAGACCGTCTGGCAGGAGGTCTCCGGCGGCCTCGACATCCTTGCGGTGGGGAAGCGCGAGATCAACACGCGGGCCTATGTGGGCTCGTTCAACTTCAAGGGCGGCGACCAGCAGAAGAAGGTCGGCCAACTCTCAGGTGGTGAGCGCAACCGCGTGCACCTGGCCAAGACCCTGACCACCGGCGGCAATGTCATCCTGCTCGACGAGCCCACCAACGACCTCGACATCGAGACCCTGCAGAATCTCGAGGAGGCCCTGGAGGAGTTCGCGGGCTGCGCGGTGATCATCAGCCACGACCGCTGGTTCCTCGACCGCCTGGCCACCCACATCCTGGCTTTCGAGGGCGACAGCCACGTCGAATGGTTCGAGGGCAACTTCGAGGCCTACGAAGAGGACAAGAAGCGCCGCCTGGGCGCCGACAGCCTCATCCCCCACCGGATCAAGTTCCAGAAGTTCTCAAGGTAGGTCTGAAGGCCTGAGAGGTTGCCCCTCGCCGTCCCGGCGGAGGGACAGCCTCGGGGCGTGCAACGCCTCCCAGCCTCAGCGGGCGATCGGCGCGCAGGCGGCCTTGAGCCAGTCGCGCACCGGAGCGTCGAGGTGCGGGCCGATCTCGGCCAGGACCCGGGCGTGGTAGGCGTCCAGCTGGTCGCGCTCTTCGGCGGTGAGCAGGTCCGGCAGGATCAGGGTCCGGTCGATGGGCGCCAGGGTCAGGGCCTCGAAGCCCAGCATGGGGCGCTCGCCCCCGGGGATGGTCCGGGGCGCGGTCACGTACTGGAGGTTCTCGATCCGGATGCCGTAGGCGCCTTCCTTGTAATAGCCGGGCTCGTTGGAGACGATCATGCCCGGCTGCAGGGCCACGGCGTTGGGCGCCTTGGCGATCCGGTGCGGGCCCTCGTGCACGCCCAGGAAGACGCCGACGCCGTGGCCGGTGCCGTGGTCGTAGTCCAGGCCCCGCGACCAGAGGGCGGCGCGGGCGAAGGCGTCCACCGCCGAGCCCGTCGTCCCCGCCGGGAACCTCAGAGCCGCCAGGGCCAGGTGGCCCTTGAGCACCAGGGTGAAGCGCTCGCACATCTCGCGGCTGGGCGTCCCGATGGCCATGGTGCGGGTCACGTCCGTGGTGCCGTCGGGATACTGGCCGCCGGAATCCACCAGCAGGAGGGTGCCCGGCGCCGTGCGCGCATTGGTCTTCTCGGTGGGGTGGTAGTGCGGCAGGGCGGCGTTGCCCTGGGCGGCGGCGATGGTGTCGAAGGACAGGTCGGCCAGGCCCTCGACCTCCTCGCGGAAGGCCTCCAGCCGGCTGGCGACCTCGATCTCGTCGGGCAGGAGGGTTTGGGCCTCGGTCGCCACCCAGTGCAGGAAGCGGGTCAGGGCGACGCCGTCGCGGACGTGGGCGCTGCGGGACCCGGCGATCTCCACCGGGTTCTTGCAGGCCCGGGGCAGGGCGCAGGGATCCTCGCCCCGCAGGACCCGGGCGCCGGCGGCTTCCAGGGCGTCAAAGTAGAAGGCCGGGGACTGGGCCGGGTCGACCAGCACGACCTTGCCCTTCAGGTCGGAGAGGGCGCCGGGCAGGTCGGCCGGGGTTTCCAGCCGCACGCCATTGCCCAGCCAGGCGGGCAGTTCCGGCGTCACCTTGGCCGGATCGAGGAAGAGGCGGGCCGAGCCGTCGCGGTTCAGTATGGCCTGGGCGAGGGGCAGGGGCGTGCGGCTGACATCGCCGCCCCGCACGTTGAACAGCCAGGCGATGGAGGCCGGGGCGGTCAGGACCGCCGCCTCCGCCCCCTTCGCCACCAGGCCCTGGCCCAGCCGGGCGCGCTTGGCGACGGAGTCCTCGCCGGCCAGCTCAAGGGCGTGGGGGCGCACCGGGGCGGCGGGCTGGGGCGGTCGCTCGGCGCCCCAGGCGAGGTCCAGCGGGTTGGGATCGACGGGCTTCAGGGTCGCGCCGGACCGGATGGCCGCGTTCCGCAAATGGCCCAGGGCGTCAGGACTGTGCAGGCGAGGGTCGTAGCCGATCACCTGGCCGGGGCGGGTGTGGGCCTCGATCCAGCCGGGGACCCCGCCGACCACCAGGTCGCAGATCTCGAACAGGGAGGCGTCCACCTGGGCCCGGACCTGGATAGTGTAGCGGCCGTCCACGAAGACGGCGGCCCGGTCGGCCATGACGATGGCCGCCCCGGCCGAGCCGGTGAAGCCCGTGGCCCAGGCCAGCCGGTCATTGGCGGCGGGCAGGTACTCGTTCTGGTGCTCGTCCTCGTGGGGGACCAGCAGGCCGTCGAGCCCCTGGGCGGCCATGGCGGCGCGGATGCGGGGCAGGTGGAGGGACCCGTAGGACGGATCGGCGGAGTCTTTGAAGCTCTGGCGCATGAGCGCTATCTAGGCCCGACCGGCGGGGCGCGCAAAGGCTGCAATCTTGCAGTTTGGCGGCGAGCTCGGCTATAAGCAGCCCATGGTTCGCGCCGAGGCTCTTGCTGGCTCCAATTCCAACGGTCCCCCCGGGGTCGTTCGAACGCGCACGCCTTGAGCTGACGCCGCGTCGAACCAGACCCCGCCAACATCGGTCGGGGTCTGGCGAAGCCACGAACCCGTCCGATCCTCCTGAATTGGATCGTTCCCATGTCCACCCCATCCTGGCTTCCCATCGAGACCGAGCGGCTGTGGCTGCGCGAGTTCCGTGAAGACGACTTCGACGCCATGCACGCCTACGGCACCGACCCGGAGGTGGTGCGCTACATGACCTGGGGCCCCAACACCCTGGAGGTCACCCGCGAAGTGCTGGACCGCAATCTTGAACGGCAGAAGACCTGGCCGCGGGAGGACCTGAGCCTGGCCGTCGAGGTGAAGGCAACGTCTGAGATGATCGGCGTCATCTCCCTCCACGAGGCCAACACCGACAACAGCGCCTTCGGCTATTGCTATAGCCGGGAGGCCTGGGGGAAGGGCTATGGGACCGAGGCGGCCCGAGCCCTGGCCCGGATCGCCTTCACGGAGCTGGGCCACCACCGCATCTGGGCCACCTGCGACGCCCGCAACCACGGCTCCTATGCGATCATGGAAAAGGTGGGGATGCGCCGCGAGGGCCATCTGCTGAAGAACACCAGGGCCCATGACGGCTGGCGCGACAGCTATGTCTACGCGCTGCTGGCGGACGAATGGCGCGCGGCCAATCTCTAATAACATCCGGGTATAATTGACGACAGCGGATCGCGGCTGTATGGACCCCGGCTCACGTCGAGGATCAGACCGTGGACAAGCAACGCCGCCGAGACATCGCCCAGACCTGGAAGGAGGGACGCAAGTCCCGGGCGGGGATCTTCCGCGTGTCCTGCGGGCCGGTGGGGAAGGCCTGGCTGGGCGTGAGCCGCAACCTTGACGCCCAGCAGAACAGCGTCTGGTTCAGCCTCCGGCACGGCGGCTCGCCCAACCGCGAGATGCAGGCGGCCTGGAAGGCCCATGGCGAGGACGCCTTCGTTTTCGACGAGGTCGAGGTCGTGGATGTGGAGGAACTCAGCACCTACCTGGTCAACCAGCGCCTGCAGGAGCGGCTGAAACACTGGTGTGCAGAACTGGGCGCCGGGCGGGTGGTGGCCTGAATCGTCGGGGCCTGACGCCTTAGGGCCGCTCCAGCACCAGGGTCGCCCAGGCGTCGCGGTGGATGCGCCTCAGGAGGCGGAAGCCGCGGGAGCGGTAGGCCGCCAGCACCCGCCGCTCCTGGGTGCGCAGGAGGCCGGACAGGATGGCGACTCCGCCGGGCCGCAGGGCGCCGCGAATGTCCTGGGCCAGGGCCACCAGGGGCGGTGCCAGAATGTTGGCGAAGACCAGGTCGTAGGGCGCGGCCGAGCGCACCCGCTGGTGGCCGAGCCCCGAAGCGTGGACGAACTCGGCCCGGGCGCCGTTCAGTTCGGCGTTCTCCCGGGCGATGCGGACGGAGGGGGCGTCGATGTCCGTGCCGCGCGCGAGGCGCGCGCCCGTGCGGGCGGCGGCGATGGCCAGCACGCCGGTGCCGGCGCCCACGTCCAGCACCTTGCCGAACCGGCGGGCCTTGAGGAGGTCGTTCCAGGCCTGGAGGCAACCCACCGTGGTGCCATGGTGGCCGGTGCCGAAGGCCGCGCCGGCCTCGATGCGCAGGGCCACGGCGTTGGGCGGGACCCGGCCGCGGTCGTGGGCGCCGTAGACGAAGAACCGCCCGGCGCGCACGGGGGGCAGGCCCGAAAGGGACATGGCCAGCCAGTCGGCGTCCGCCAGGGGCTCGACTGTCACGACCAGGCCGGGCTGGGCGTTCAGCCGGGCCTTCAGGGCGTCGGCCTCCTCCCCGGTGGTCGGAAAGGCGTCGATCCGCCAGACGTCGCGGTCCTCGTCCTCCTCCAGGATGGAGTAGGTCGCGCCCTCCAGGACCGGGTCGGCGTCGAGGGCGATGGCGGCGGACTCGGCGGCCGCCCGGGGCCCCCGGGCGATGATCTGGACGGCGTCTTCGCTCATTCGCCCTCCTTAGGGCGGTCCGGTTCCGAAGGCGAGGGGGCGGGAGCCTCGGGCGGTTTCGCGGGCGGGGCCTGGGCGTCTGGCGGGCTTGGAGCGGCCTCCAGCTGGGGCGCCGGCGCGGCGGCCTCCGGCTCCTCCCAGGCGGGCGGCGGCGGCTGGAGGGAGTCCGTGCCGACGACATAGTCGGGGACCGGGCCGATCCCGGTCCAGCCGCCGCCGTTCCATCCGCCCGTGGGATCGGCGCCGCCGAAGGGTCCGCCCGGAGGGCCGTTGAAGCCGGGGGGCTCAACGGCCGGATCCGGCCGGAAGTCTGCAGGCTGCGGGCGCAGCAGGGCGCCGGCGATCAGGCCAAGGCAGGCGAAGGCCGCCGCGCCGGCCAGTTCAACCTTCATGCCGCCCGGCGGACAGCCCGCTCGATCAGGTCGCAGACCGTCGGGACCAGGGGCGCGGGGATGTTGTGCCCCATGGCCTCGAGCACGTGCATCTCGGCGCCGGGCACGCAGGCGGCGGTGTCATGGCCGCCCTCGACGGGCACCAGGGGATCGTCGGCCCCGTGGATGACCACGGTGGGCGCGGTGATGCGCCGCAGGGCCTCGCGCCGGTCGCCACTGCCCAGGATGGCCGCATACTGGCGCAGGAAGCCGACGGGATAGTAGGCGCGCCGGAAGGAGGCCTCGATCCCGGCGCGCTCGGCCGCCTCGTCATGCAGGCCGGCGGGGCCCGCCATCACCCGGGCGGACTTCAGGCCATGCTCGAGGAAGGCGTCCAGGTCCTGGTGCGGATCCGGCCCCCGGTTGACCAGGAAGGCCACGGCCTCGGGCTTGGCGCGCGGCAGGGTGGGATTGCCGGTGGTGGACATGATGGAGGTGAGGGACCGCACCCTGTGCGGATGCTCGGCGGCCAGCATCTGGACGATCATGCCCCCCATGGAGGCGCCGACCACATGGGCCGAGCCGAAGCCCAGGCCCTCGATCACGCCGGCGGCGTCGGCGGCCATGTCGGACAGGAAGTAGGGCACGTCGGGCCGGCGGCCCTCGCGGACGGCCTTGGCGACGTCGCCAATGCTGGGCGGCGGGGCGTCATCGAAGCGGTGGGACAGGCCCACGTCGCGGTTGTCGAACCGCACGACGCGATAGCCGCGCCCGGCCAGGTCGCCGACCATGTCCATGGACCAGCGGATCATCTGGGCGCCCAGGCCCATCACCAGGACAATGGGCTCGCCGCCTTCGGGTCCGTGGATGTCGTACTCGATCCCGATGCCGTTCGCCGTCAGCCGCGCCATGTCCGTCTCCTGTGAAGTTGGCGGCACGATGGCGCGCCGGCCGCCGGGCCGCAAGCGCTCAGGCTTTGGCGACGAAGCTGTCGAGCACCTTCTTTTCGCCGGCCTTGTCGAAGGCCACGGTCAGCTTGGAGCCCTCGGCGACGAGGACCCGGCCATAGCCGAACTTCTGGTGGAAGACCCGGTCGCCCCGGGCGTAGGCGCTGGACTGGGGATCGGAGACGGCGAGGAGCTTGCCCTCGCCCTCGATGACGGCCTTGCGGTTGACGGGGGCGGCCGGACGGGGCCGATCCTGGGCCCGCCGCCAGCCGGGGGAATCGTAGCCGGAGCCGAAGGCCGGGGTCTCGTCCCAGCGGCTCGACGCCGCCTGCATGCCTGGCCCGCCGCTGAAATAGCCGGTCTCGGAGACGGCCTCGACATGGGCCTCAGGCAGTTCGTCGACGAAGCGGCTGGGCAGCTGGCTGGTCCAGCGGCCGTAGACCAGGCGGTTGGCGGCGAAGCTGATCCGCGCCGACTTTCGCGCCCGGGTCAGGCCGACATAGGCCAGGCGCCGCTCTTCCTCGAGGCCCTTCTCGCCGGTCTCGTCCAGGCTGCGCTGGGAGGGGAAGACCCCTTCCTCCCAGCCGGGCAGGAAGACGAGGGGGAATTCCAGCCCCTTGGCCGAATGCAGGGTCATGATCTGGACGGCGTCGGCCTGGGGCCCCCGGTCCATGTCCATGACCAGGGAGACGTGTTCGAGATAGGCCTGCAGGGTGTCGAAGGCGTCCATGGACTGGACCAGTTCCTTCAGGTTCTCCAGCCGGGTCTGGGCGGTGGGGGTGCGGTCGGCGCGCAGGGCGTCGGTGTAGCCGCTCTCCTCCAGTATGGCCTCGGTCAGGCGGGCGTGGTGGGTGTCGCGGGACAGGGCCGTCCAGCGGTCCAGGTCGCGCAGGAAGTTGGCCAGGGCGGTGCGGGTGCGGGCCGGCAGCTCGTCGGTGACGGCGGCCTCGCGGGCGGCGGCCAGGGCCGAGACGCCGGAGGCCCGGGCGATCTGGAACAGCTTCTGGACAGAGGCCTCGCCGATTCCCCGCCGGGGCGTGTTGATGATGCGCTCAAAGGCCAGGTCGTCGTCCGGCGACTGGACCAGGCGCAGATAGGCGTGGGCGTCGCGGATCTCGGCCCGCTCGAAGAAGCGCGGTCCGCCCACCACCGTGTAGGGGATGGACATGAGGACGAAGCGTTCCTCGAAGGCGCGCATCTGGAAGGAGGCCCGGACGAGGATGGCCATGTCGCGATAGACGAGGGGCGCCTCGTCGCGCTCGCCCCGGTGGGCGCGCTCGATCTCCTCGGCCACCAGCCGGCTCTCGGCCTCGCCGTCCCAGACGCCGCGCACCAAGACCTTGGCCCCGCCCTCGGCCTCGGTCCAGAGGGTCTTGCCCAGCCGGCCGCGGTTGGCGGCGATCAGGCCTGAGGCGGCCCCGAGGATGTGGGCGGTGGAGCGGTAGTTGCGCTCGAGCCGGATGACCTTGGCGCCCGGGAAGTCCTTTTCGAAGCGCAGGATGTTGTCCACCTCAGCGCCGCGCCAGCCATAGATCGACTGGTCATCATCGCCCACGCAGCAGACATTGCCCCGCGACTGGCCCAGCAGGCGCAGCCAGAGGTACTGGGCGACATTGGTGTCCTGGTACTCGTCCACCAGGATGTAGCGGAAGCGGCGGTGGTACTCCTCCAGGATGTCCGGCCGGGCCTGGAGCAGGGTCAGGTTGTGCAGCAGCAGGTCGCCGAAGTCGCAGGCGTTCAGCACCCGCAGGCGCTCCTGGTAGGCGCGGTAGAGCTCCTGCACCTTGTTGCCGGCGAAGCCCGCGCCCTCGGAGGAAGGGAGCTTTTCGGGGGTCCAGCCGCGGTTCTTCCAGTGGTCGATCAGGCCGGCCAGGGCCTTGGGCGTCCACCGCTTCACGTCGATGTTGGCCGCCTCCATCACCTGCTTGATCAGGCGTTCCTGGTCGTCGGTATCGAGGATGGTGAAGGTGGACTTCAGGCCGACGATCTCGGCGTGCCGGCGCAGGATCTGGGCGGCGATGGAGTGGAAGGTGCCCAGCCAGCGCAGGCCCTCGGCCTCAGGCCCCAGGATGGCGGCCAGGCGCTCGCGCATCTCGCGCGCGGCCTTGTTGGTGAAGGTGACGGCCAGGATCTCCCAGGGCCGGGCCCGGCCGGTGGCGAGGATATGGGCCAGCCGCGTGGTCAGGACCCGGGTCTTGCCCGTGCCCGCGCCCGCCAGCACCAGGACGGCGCCGTCGACGGCCTCCACGGCCTCGCGCTGCTGGGGGTTCAGGCCCTTGAGGTAGTCCGGCTCGGCCCCGGCGCGAAGACCCGCGCTGGCCCTCTGGCTGAGGGTGAGGCCACGCTCCGCCTCAGGTCCGTCATGTGATTCCATCTCCGACATGGGAACGGATGTAGCACGCGCGGGGCGGGGGATTCAGCCCTTCGCCTGCAGCGCCGCGACCCGGCAGGCCGAGGCGAGGGGGCGCTCGCCGCGTCCGGCGTCAATCTCGGCCACCAGGGCGGACAGGCGCAGGCCCCTTGCGGAGGCCAGGGTCTCCAGGACTGCCCAGAATTCAGGCTCCAGCGCCAGGGAGGTCGCGTGGCCGGCCAGGTTGAGGGAGCGCTTTATCAGGGTCATGCCCCGTCAGGATTACATCATGCAGGCGGCGGACGGCAGGCCCTTGAATCCCTTTCGCCGCAGGTTTACTTCCCGGCAACTTAGCACTGTTTAATGGACGCCATGACCGCCGACGTTCTGACCGCCGACACTCCCCTCCCGAAGCCCCGCCGCGACTGGGGCGCCGCCCTGAAGGCCCTGCGCCGCCTGCTGCGCGACAAGGAGGACACCCGCCAGGTCTTCGAGATCATGCGGGCCCTGACCGGCGACTCCATGAACGAGAACTACCGGCGGCTCTACACCACGCCGCGGGGCGGTCGCATCGCCTACCAGCGGGTCGAGCTGGCCCGCAAGCTGATGGATGACGCCTGGCTCGACACCTTCCCTGAGGGGTCCGTCGGCGCGGCCTACCGCCACTTCATCCGCAGCCAGCAGATCTCCGCCGACGGCCTGGCCGAGGTCAGCCGCGAGACGGGCGGAGAGATCGACACCCCGCACCCCGTGGCCTGGATGGCCCGGCGCACCCGCGACGTCCACGACGTCTGGCACGTCCTGAGCGGCTATGGCCGCGACGGCCTGGGCGAGGCCTGCCTGGTGGCCTTCTCCTATCCCCAGACCCGCAGCCTGGGCTGGGCCCTGATCGCCCTGGGCGCGGTCTCCCGTACGCGCAGGGGCAAGTACCCTTACGCCCGGGCCATCCTGCAAGGCTACCGGCGCGGCAAGGCGGCCGGGTGGCTGCTGGGCGAGGACTACGAGGCCCTCTTCGCCGAGCCCCTGGAGGCGGCCCGCCGCCGCCTGGGCATCACCCCGCCGACGATCTACGACTCCATCCCCCCGGAAGCGCGCGACATCATCCCAGCGGTGTGAGGGAAGGGGAGAGGCCGCGAGGCCGTTGACCCCCTCAGTCAGCTTCGCTGACAGCTCCCCCTGGGGGGAGCAATTACCGATCAATTCCTCCCCCCAGGGGGAGGTGGCGCGCGCAGCGCGTCGGAGGGGGTCTGCTGGGGCGCCGTTGACCCCCTCACCGACCTTCGGTCGGAGCTCCCCCTTGGGGGAGCAATGGTTCCATACCCCAGGGGGAGGTGGACCGCGCAGCGGGCCGGAGGGGTCTGCTGGGGCGCCGCTAGGGCTCCAGGCGCTTGTCGTCCAGGCTTCGGGCCGCGCGGGCGGTTTCGGACTTCGCCTGCGCCTTCTCGGCCTTGGTGCGGCCGAAGGCGACGCGGTTCTCGGCGGCCTGGGCCTTGTCCGCCGCCTTCGCCCGGGCCTTGCGGGCCTTGGAGAGGCTGACGAGTGTCATCGTCACTTCACCGAGGCGCAGAACCGCTGGATGCGGCCGCAGGCGTCTTCCAGCACCTTCTCGGATGTCGCGTAGCTGATGCGGAAGAAGGGCGAGAGACCGAAGGCCTCGCCGAACACCACCGCCACGCCCTCGGTCTCGAGCAGCTCGTTGGCGAAGTCCTTGTCGGAGCCGATCACCCGGCCCGAGGGGGCGGTGCGGCCGATCAGCTTCTCGCAGGAGGGATAGACGTAGAAGGCGCCCTCGGGGGTCGGGCAGACGAGGCCCGAGGCCTGGTTCAGCATGGAGACCACCAGGTCGCGGCGCTTCTGAAACAGGGCGGCGTTGGGCTTGATGAAGTCCTGGGTCCCGCTCAGGGCCTCGACGGCGGCGTACTGCGAGACCGAGCAGGGGTTGGAGGTGGACTGGCTCATGACCTTGGCCATCAGCTTGATCAGGGGCTCAGGGCCGGCGGCGTAGCCGATGCGCCAGCCGGTCATGGCGTAGGCCTTGGAGACCCCGTTCATGGTCAGGGTGCGCTCGTAGAGGGCCGGCTCGACCTGGGCGATGGTCCAGAACGTCATGTCGTCGAACATCAGGTGCTCGTACATGTCGTCGGTCAGGATCCAGACCTGCGGGTGGCGCAGCAGGACCTCGGCCAGGGCCTTGAGCTCGTCCCTGGTGTAGGCGGCGCCCGAGGGGTTGGAGGGCGAGTTGAGGATCAGCCACCGGGTGCGCGGCGTGATCACGGCCTCCAGCTCGGCGGGCTTCAGCTTGAAGCCGCTGGCCGCCGTGGTCGGGGCGAAGACCGGCGTCCCGCCCGCCAGCAGGACCATGTCGGGATAGCTGACCCAGTAGGGCGTCGGCACGATGACCTCGTCCCCCGGGTTCAGGGTGGCCATCATGGCGTTGAAGATGACCGGCTTGCCGCCCGGCGAGACGTTCACCTGGGAAGGCTTGTAGGACAGGCCGTTCTCGCGGGCGAACTTGGCGGCGATGGCCTCCTTCAGCTCGGGGATGCCGTCGACGGTGGTGTACTTGGTCTTGCCCCCGCGGATGGCGCGGATCGCGGCCTCCTTGATATTCTCCGGGGTGTCGAAGTCGGGCTCGCCGGCGCCGAGGCTGATGATGTCGCGGCCCTGGGCCTTCAGCTCGCGGGCCTTTTGGTCGGTGGCCATGGTGGCGGAGGGCTTGACCCGGGACAGGGTGGCGGATTCGAGCGACATCTGGGGCTCCCGTAGAGGACTCGTCGTGCGGCGGGGTTTATCCCAAGCCTTCGCCGCGGGATAGGCCGGCGGCGCCACAGCCGCCCGACCCTATGCGATCCGACTCTATGCGATCCGACCCCAAGCCGCCTTGACCCGGAGGCCGGACCGCGCGACTCGGGGGCATGCGCCGCCTGTTCCACATGGTCAGCAATATGGACGCCCGGGCCTGGGTCAGCCTCGGCGTGTCCTTCCTCCTGTTCGGAGGGGTGGGTCTGGTCTTCGTCTTCGGAGCCCGGCTCATGGGTTTCGACAGCGAGGCGGCCCTCGAGGGCTGGCTCGGCGCGGCCCACGGCCCCTGGGCCCTGCCGGTGGCGGTGGCGGCCTTCGCCGGACTGGCCTTCCTGGGCGCGCCCCAGTTCGTGCTGATCGCCGCCGCCGTCGTCGCCTTCGGGCCCGTCAACGGGGCGATCTACAGCTGGGTCGGGACCCTGGTCTCGGCGATGATCGGTTTCTGGCTCGGGCGCTCGGCCGGTGCCAGGACGCTGCAGATGTTCTCGAGCGAGAGCCTGGACCGTTTCATGGCCCTGATCGCCCGCAACGGGTTCCTGGCCAGCCTGGTGGTCCGCGTTGTGCCGTCCGCACCGTTCATCGTGGTCAATATGGCGGCGGGCGTGACGCCGATCCGCGTCCGGGACTTCGCCGCCGGGACCGCCCTCGGCATCATCCCCAAGATCGCCCTGACCGCCTTCGCGGGAAGGTCGATCCTGCATGTTCTTACCGGCGGCGGCGTCGAGAGCCTGGCCGCCCTGGCCGCCGGGCTGGTGCTCTGGATCGCCCTGGGTCTGGCGGCGCGGAACTGGCTGCGGTCGCGCGGATCGCCCTGAGGCGACGCGGAGCCGGCCTACTTGCGCAAGGTTCTTGCCGAATGGGGCCTTCAGACGAAATTCTGCGCAAGACTCTTGCGCGGCAGCCGCCAGATCGCTAAGAGCCTCCCCATGATCGCGGTTGCGCCCCTTCTTGGCCTTCAGCGGGGGCTTAGTCGCCCCTGAGCGCCTCTTCAGGCTGCGCGACATCGCGGCCGGGCGTTTCAGGGGATGACCCTCACACCCGACCTGATTAAGACCCCCCGCGAACCGCGAGACACACCATGAATACGACCTCACCCGACGCCCAGGCTGCGTCCCCCGTTCATGACCCCAAGGACCGGGTCATCGTCTTCGACACCACCATGCGCGATGGCGAGCAGTCGCCCGGCGCCTCCATGTCCCTGGAGGAGAAGCTGGAGCTGGCCAAGATCCTCGAGGACATGCGGGTCGACGTGATCGAGGCGGGCTTCCCCATCGCCTCCAACGGCGATTTCGAGTCCGTCCGCCGGATTTCCGAGATCGTCACCGAGAGCACGGTCTGCGGCCTGGCCCGGGCCGGGCAGGCCGACATCGAGCGCTGCGCCGAGGCCATCCGCCCGGCCAAGCGCGGCCGCATCCACACCTTCATCTCCACCAGCCCGGTCCACATGAAGTGGAAGCTGCAGATGGAGCCCGACGCGGTGCTGGAGATGGTTTCCCGCTCGGTTTCCCACGCCCGCAACCTGTGCGGCGACGTCGAGTGGTCAGCCGAGGACGCCACCCGCACCGAGCGCGACTTCCTGCGGCGCTGCGTCGAGGCGGCCATCCGCGCCGGGGCCACCACGATCAACATCCCCGACACCGTCGGCTACACCTATCCCTCCGAGTACGAGGCGGTCTTCCGCGACCTGATCGAGAACGTGCCGGGCGCGGACAAGGTGATCTTCTCCACCCACTGCCACAACGACCTGGGCCTGGCCGTGGCCAACAGCCTGGCCGGCGTGCAGGGCGGCGCCCGGCAGGTCGAGGTCGCCGTCAACGGCATGGGCGAGCGGGCCGGCAACGCCGCCCTCGAGGAGGTGGTCATGGCCCTGAAGGTCCGCGGCGACCGGCTGCTCTATGAGACCGGCGTCCAGACTCAGCACATCACCCGGGCCAGCCGCTATGTCTCGGCCATCACCGGCTTTCCGGTGCAGTACAACAAGGCCATCGTCGGCAAGAACGCCTTCGCCCACGAGAGCGGCATCCACCAGGACGGGATGCTGAAGAACGCCGAGACCTACGAGATCATGCGCCCGGAGGATGTGGGGCAGGGCGGCACCAACCTGGTCATGGGCAAGCACTCCGGTCGCCACGCCTTCCGCGAGAAGCTGAAGGCCCTGGGCTATGAGCTGGGCCAGAACGCCCTGAACGAGGCCTTCCAGCGCTTCAAGGACCTGGCCGACAAGAAGAAGGACGTCTACGACGACGACATCGTCGCCCTGGTCGACGACGCCCTGGCCTCGGGCGCCGACCGCATCCAGGTGAAGAGCCTGCGAGTGGTGGCCGGCACCGAAGGGCCACAGACGGCGGACCTGGTCCTGACTGTCGACGGCGAGGAGCGGGCCGCCGCCGCCACGGGCGACGGTCCGGTGGACGCGGTCTTCCACGCCATCCGCCAGGCTGTGCCGCACGAGAGCGACCTGCGCCTCTTCCAGGTGCACGCCGTTACCGAGGGCACGGACGCCCAGGCCCAGGTCTCGGTCCGGCTGGAGGAGGATGGCCGCATCGCCACCGGGCAGGCGGCGGACACCGACACCCTGACCGCCTCCGCCAAGGCCTATGTTAATGCGCTGAACAACCTCATCGCCCGACGGGAGAAGACGGCGCCGGCGTCGCGCATCGCCAGCGGGTTCTGAGCCGTGCTGTGGGCCGTGCTCGCCGCGGCCGCCGCTCCGCTCCAGGTCGCCCGTAACGCCTTCCAGCGCGGCATGATCGGCGAGGCCGGGCCCTGGGGCGCGACCCTGGTCCGGTTCCTCTTCGGCCTGCCCTTCTCCCTGGCCCTGCTGGGGATCGCGGTCCTGGCCACGCCGGACGCCCGGCCGACCCCGGACCTTCGGTTCCTGGTCACGGTGGGGGCGGGGGGCATGGCCCAGATCGGCGCCACGGCCTGCCTTCTCCTGGCCATGGAGCGGGCGGGCTTCGCCGTCGCCACCTTCCTGCAGCAGGCCGCCCTGCCGTTCGGCGCCGTGCTGGGCTGGATCGCCTTTGGCGATGGCATGAACCCGCTCCAGTGGCTGGGGGTGGGCGTGACGACCGTGGGCCTCCTGGTCCTGTCCTGGCCGAAGGAGGGGATCCGGACGATGGATTCGGGCGCCCTCCTCGGGCTCGCGGCGGCGGCCTTCTTCGCCTTGTCGATGAACGGCTACCGGCAGGCGGGACTGGCCCTGGAGCCCCGGCACCCGATCTTCGCCGGCATCGGGTCGGTGGTGGCGGCGCAGGCCCTCCAGTCGGTCTTCCTGGGCGGGGCCCTGGCCGCCCTGAGGCCGGCCGCCCTGCGCGCGGTCTTCGTCTCCTGGCGCGCGTCGCTGGGCGCAGGCGCCTGCGGGGCGGGGGCCTCGGCCTTGTTGGCCTCGGCCCTGGCCATGTCGCCGCCCGGGCCGGTGCGCGCCATCAGCGTGATCGAGGCGCCGATCGCCGCCCTGGCAGGCCGGACCCTGTTCCGAGAGCGGCTCACCCCCCGCCAGTTGGCGGCCGGCGCGGCGACAGCCCTCGGCGTGGTGGTGACGGCGCTGGCCTGAGCCGGAGGCCTGCAGCTCCGTAGACCCCCTCAGTCAGCTTCGCTGACAGCTCCCCCTTGGGGGAGCAATGGCTCCCTCATTCCTCCCCCCAGGGGAGGTGGCGCGCGCAGCGGGCCGGAGGGGGTCAGCTGAGCCGCCGCCGCTCGCTTCCCTGATCCAGAGCCGTTCGGGGGGAATTCCTGCGCGTTTGCGGCCGCAGCCCCCTGGACGGGTTGAATCTACAGGAGGGCAGGACGCCAAGGGTCGGATTCGCCTTGAATTCACCCCGGCGGCAGGGCAGAGGACCCCATGACCCGCCCAGCTGGGTCCGGGTTCGTCGACGCGCGCCAGAGACGGCGCCGCGCACCGCGGATCCAGACCTCCGCCAGGCTCCTCCGACCCCGCCTTCCGCCTCTGGGAACCCTCATGTTTTCGTCCCTCTTCGGCTCTGTCACCAAGGACATCGCCATCGACCTCGGCACCGCCAACACCCTCATCTATATGAAGGGAAGAGGGATTGTTCTGAATGAGCCTTCCGTCGTGGCCCTGCGCACGGTCGGCGGTCGGAAAGAGACCTACGCCGTCGGCCTGGAGGCCAAACAGATGCTGGGCCGCACCCCCGGCCACATGGAGGCCATCCGCCCCTTGCGCGACGGCGTCATCGCCGACTTCGAGGTCGCCGAGGAGATGATCAAGTATTTCATCCGCAAGGTTCATAACTACAAGAGCTTCGTGAATCCGAAGGTCATCGTCTGCGTGCCTTCGGGCGCCACGGCGGTGGAGCGCCGGGCTATCAAGGACAGCTGCCTGAACGCCGGAGCGCGGCGCGTGGCCTTGATGGATGAGCCCATGGCCGCCGCCATCGGCGCCGGCCTGCCGATCCATGAAGCCACGGGCTCGATGGTGGTGGACATCGGCGGCGGCACCACCGAGGTGGCCGTTCTGTCCCTGTCGGGCGTGGTCTATTCGCGCTCTGTCAGGGTTGGCGGTGACACGATGGATGAGGCGATCATTTCGTATATGCGCCGCAGCTACAACCTGCTCATCGGCGAGACGACGGCTGAGCGCATCAAGAAGGAGATCGGCACAGCCCGTCCGCCGGAGGAGGGAGACGGTCTGGCGATCGACGTCAAGGGCCGTGACCTGATGCAGGGCGTTCCCCGGGAGGTGCGCGTCGCCGAACGACAGGCCGCCGAAGCCCTGAGCGAGCCGGTCGCACAGATCGTCGACGCCGTCCGGATGGCTCTGGAGTCTACGCCCCCAGAGCTGGCCTCCGACATCGCCGATAAGGGAATCATGCTCACCGGCGGGGGGGCTCTCCTCAGAGGCCTTGACGCTGAGATCACCGAACACACGGGCCTGCCGGTCACCGTGGCGGATGATCCCCTTTCCTGTGTGGCGCTGGGCTGTGGCAAGGTGCTTGAGCATCCGTCCTGGATGAAGAGCGTCATGGACGCCAGCGGCTCCTGAGGAGGGTCTGGCGGGAATCGCGGGACCGGGCACACTAGTCGGGGCTGATCGGCAGCACGAATGAGGGGCCTCTCTCCGGTCAGGGGCCCGGGAGATCGTCGAGTCCGTGTCTTTCAGGGATAACCCCTTCGGTGAGATCAGGCTGCCCCTCCTGCTGGGCGCGGCGGCCGCCGCCATTGTCGCCCTGATCATCGCCTTCGCTGTTCTGATGGTCGATCGTCGGCAGACCTATCAGACAGGCGCCTACAATGCCCTTCGCAAGGTCTCAGATGAGGTCGTGGCGCCCGTGGCCGGCGCAGTCGCCGCCCCGGTCCGCTGGGCCGGCGGCGTCGCCGAGGGGATCGGCGGCTACTTCTTCGCCGCCTCCGAGAACCGTCGCCTCAGGGCGGAGCTGACCGCCGCCCAAGCCTGGCGTGAGCGGGCTGTAGCCCTGGCGGCCGAGAACGCCCGCTACCGCGCCCTCCTCGGCCTCTCTGTGGATCCGCCCGTGCCCATGGTCACCGCCCGGGCGGTCGGCGAAAGCCGCGGTCCGTACGCCAACACCCGCCTCATCAACGCCGGCTCTGACCGCGGCGTGCGGGTCGGCCACCCTGTGCTGAGCGAGAACGGCCTGGTGGGTCGGGTGATCGGGGTCTCGCCGAGGGTCAGCCGGATTCTGATGCTGACCGACGCCGCTTCCCGGACTCCGGTGATGATTCAGCGCACCCGGGCCCGCGCCATTCTGACCGGCGACGGCGGCTGGGCGCCGGAACTGGCCTATCTGCGCGGTCGCGACGCGGCCCGGGACGGGGATCTGGTGCTGACCTCAGGCGACGGCGGGGTCCTGCCACAGGGGATCACTGTGGGGCGCGTTGTGCGCGGCGTCGATGGCGGCTGGCGGGTCCGCCTCGCTTCGGACGCAGCACCGATTGACTTCATACGGGTCCTGCTCTTCGAGGACTTCGTGAAGCTCGAGGACCTCCGGGCGATGAACCTTCCCTCTCCGCCCCCGCCGCCCACGGCGATCCTGCAGGGGATCGGTCCTCCGGCGAGCGCCGGGGCGCCGGCCGGAAAGCCTCAGAAGGCTCAACCATGACCGCCGTGGCCCATCCCCTGCGAATCTCACGCTGGGTCGGCGCGCCGCTCGCGGGAGCCCTGCTGGCCAGCCTCCTGCTCGCAGCACCCATTCGCCTGCTGGGCCTTCCTCTGCCTGAGCCCGTAACCCTGATGGCTCCCGCCTTCGCCTGGGCCATGATCCGTCCGTCCGTATCTCCCGCCCTGGCCCTCCTGGGCGGCGGACTGGCTCTGGACGGCCTCTGGGGGACGCCCGCCGGCCTCTGGGCGCTCGCTCTGCTTGCCGCCTACCTCCCGGTGCTGGCGCTGAGGAATATCCTGGCGGGCCAATCGACGGCGGTTCTCTGGGTCTGGTACGCTCTTTCCTGCCTCATTGCTCAGTCGGTGGGTTGGCTGATCACCGTCTGGGTCGCAGAGGCGGCGCCTTCGCTGGTCGCCGCCGGCCTGCAATGGCTGTCGACAGTACTCCTCTTTCCCGTCGCCGCCCTGCTCATCGAGTATTTCCGAGATGCGGACGTCCGGTTTCGCTGAAGACCATGAACGAACCTTCCATCATCCTCTCCGACGTCAATGCCCGCCAGAGCGTCTTCCACCGGCGCGCCTTCCTGCTGGGCGGCGGCATCACCTTGGGCGTCTCGGCCCTGGCGGGACGCCTCGCCTATCTGCAGTTGGTCGGGAACGCCCGGTACGCCAAGCTGGCGACCTCCAACCAGTTCAATTTCCGGCTGCTTCCCCCGCCCCGGGGCCTGATCACCGATCGTAACGGCGCCATCCTGGCCACCAATCGACCCAACTTCCGGCTCCTTTACGCGCGGCAGAAGGACCAGGATCCTGCGGACATGGTCGCCACCCTGGCCGCCTATGTTCCGATGGATGATCTGCGGCGGCAGAGGGTTCTGAGGGACCTGGGGAATGCTCCGCGAAACACGCCCGTAGCGATCGTGGAGGACATCACCTGGGAGCAGTTCTCAGCCGTCAACATCCGAGCCACTGAGCTGCCGGGCGTCACCGCCGACATGGGTGAGGTTCGCGTTTATCCCCACGGCGGAGCCTTCGCCCATGTGATCGGTTACGTGGCCAAGGTGAACCAGGAGGACATCACTGAGACCGGCCCGAACGCGGAACCGATCATGCTGCATCCGGGCTTCCGGATCGGACGACAGGGCCTTGAGAAGTCGCTTGACCTTGAGTTGAGGGGCCGTCCGGGGGCCCAGAAGGTCGAGGTCGACGCCCTGGGCCGCCAGGTGCGGCTGGCGCCCGGCGGCGATATCCCGGCCACCCCGGGCAAGGAGGTCCAGCTGAGCCTGGATATGGACCTTCAGGTTCGTGGCCTGGAGCTGTTCGGCGAGGAAAGCGGCGCCGCCGTGCTGATGGACTGCCGGTCCGGCGACCTCCTGGCCCTGGTGTCGGCCCCCAGTTTCGACGCCAACCGGTTCGTGCGAGGTCTCAGCACGGCGGAGTACAAGGCGCTGGCGACGTACGACCACAAGCCCCTGTTCAATAAGGCGCTCACCGCCACCTATCCGCCGGGGTCGACCTTCAAGACCCTGGTCGCCGTCGCCGCCCTGGAGCACGGGATCGATCCGGAAATGACCATCCGCTGCCCGGGCTACTGGTACTTCGGCCGACGTCGCTGGCGTTGCGACGGCGTCCATGGCCCGACCAACATGCACGACGCGATCGCCAGCTCCTGCGATACCTATTTCTATACGATCTCGCTGCAACTCGGCCCGGACAAGATCGCCGATGTCGCCCGCCGGTTCGGCCTCGGACAGGCCTACGACATCGGCATTCCCGGCCAGAAGAAGGGCCTGGTGCCCGATACCGAGTACAAGCGCCGCAACTTCCCGCGGGACCCGCGCTGGCACATCGGCGAGACCCCCAGCCTGGGGATCGGCCAGGGCTACACCCTGGTCAACGCCCTCCAGCAATGCGTCTCGGCGGCGCGGATGGCCAATGGCCGCAAGGCGCTCACGCCCCGCCTGATCCGCGCCATCGGCGGCGTTCCCCAGACGGACGGCGCGGCCGCCCCGGACATGGACTTCGACCCCGCCCACCTGGCCCTGGTCCGCGAGGCCATGGGATCGGTGACCACCCGGGGCACGGCGGCGCGCACGGGCCAGATCGGGCTGGGCGACATCCGCATGTCCGGAAAGACCGGCACCGCCCAGGGCTACAACTACAATGGCGGGCGGGGCATCCACGGCACCAACGGGCCCTGGCATCTTCGCGATCACGCCTGGTTCGTCGGCTTTGCGCCCCACGATACGCCGCGCTACGCCATCGCGGTGCTGGTCGAACACGGCGGCTTTGGCGCCCAGGCGGCCGCGCCACGGGCCCGGGACCTGATGCGCCTGGCCCTCCTGAAGGATCCGGAGCTTCGCAGCCGGATCGAACGGCCTCCCGCCCCGCCGGTTTCGGTCGCGGACAGCGGCGCCGGCGGGCAGGGAGGTCCGGCATGACCCTGGCCGGCCTGAGCTTGCGCGCCGAACGCGGACGGCTGATCGACAAGCTCACCCAGATCGACGGCGTCTTCTGCCTCGCCCTCATCCTGATCGCCGTCGCCGGCGCCCTGATGATGTTCTCCATCGCCGGCTCCAGCTGGGAGCCCTGGGCGGCCAATCACATCACCCGCTTCGGCGTGGCCTTTGTCCTGATGGTGGCGCTGGCCGTCATCGACCTGAGGGTCTGGGCCGCCATCGCCTATCCGCTCTATGCGGTCAGCCTGATCCTGCTGGTGGCGGTGGAGCTGGTCGGCGACGTCCGCCTAGGCGCCCAGAGGTGGCTGGACCTCGGCCCACTGGGCAGTTTCCAGCCGTCAGAGATCATGAAGCTGGGGCTCGTCCTGGCCCTGGGGCGCTTCTATCACGGCCTGTCGGCGGACCGCGCCCGCATGTCCTGGTGGCTGCTGATCCCGGCCGCCATGATCGGCGCCCCGACCCTCCTCGTGGCGCACCAGCCGGACCTGGGCACCGCCATGCTGCTGGCCCTCACCGGCCTGACCGTGGTGATCCTGGCGGGCCTGTCCTGGAAGATCATCTTCGCAGGCCTGGGCCTGGCCCTGGTCGCCCTGCCGCCCTTCATCCTCTTTGTCCTGCAGGACTACCAGAGGCAGAGGATCCTGACCTTCCTGAACCCCGAGAGCGATCCTTCGGGGACCGGCTATCATATCCTGCAGTCCAAGATCGCCCTGGGCTCCGGCGGCCTGTTGGGCAAGGGCTATGGCCTGGGTTCGCAAAGCCAGCTCAACTTCCTGCCCGAGAAGCAGACCGACTTCATCTTCGCCACCCTGGCCGAGGAGTTCGGCTTTGTTGGCTGCGCGACCCTCCTCCTGCTCTATCTGGCGGTGATCTTCATGTCCCTGCGCACCGCCTCCCTGGCCCATTCCCACTTTGGCCGCCTGACCGCAGCCGGCGTGACCTCGACCTTCGCCCTCTACGTCCTGATCAACGGCGCCATGGTGATGGGCATGGCGCCGGTCGTGGGCGTGCCCATGCCGCTGCTGTCCTATGGCGGCTCGGTCATGCTGACGGTGATGGTCGGCTTCGGCCTCGTCCAGTCGGTGCGGGTGCACCGCTACACCGAGGTGACCGCCTCGAAGAGCTCGCTGATTTAGCGTCAGCGCCCCCGGATGGCAGGTCCTTTGGCGCGCGTTCCGCCCGACGATACTGACCGGGAGAGACGCCGAACCATCGCCGGCACGAACGTCCGAAGTTGGCCAGGTCGCTGTATCCGAGCCTGTGACCGACCTGCGAAATCGGAACGGATTCGTCGCAAAGGAGCAGCTCGGCCTGGGCGCGCCGGTGGGCGTCGGCGAGCGCCCTGTAGCTCGTCTTCAGATCCGCCAGACGCCGGATCAGCGTTCGGTCCGATAACCGGAGTCGCCGGGCGGCCTCTGAAAGCGTCGGGGGTCTGCCATCGGCTGAAAAGATCCGGCGCACCTTCCAGAGCAGAGGTTCTTCAGCATCCAGCGCGTACGCCAGACTCTGCAGTTGTCGGATCGAGGCTTGGAATTGATCGAAGTCGGCAAACGGGGATCGTCTCTCAAGAAGGCCTGACTGAAAAACGATCGATGTCTCTGATTTATCGAATGCGATGTCGCCCTTGAGATGAACTCGATACTCTTCGCTGTATCGGGGTTCCGGGTGATCGACTTCGATTGTCACCCCCTGAAAATCTGCAGCCAGAAAGTGCTTCAGCAGGCTCTGGACCCCGACAAGTGTCGCGTCGTGGAGTGGGCGGGCGTCCGTCTCGGTCAGGACTTCGCTGTCGATAAATCGAAGGCGGACCCGTCCCTGATCACGCTCCAGGGCGAAACGCATGAAGGGCGTCCGGACATGTCCGAACCTGACAATGACGTCCAGGGCGCTGGCCAGCGTCGGCGCGCTCAGCACGGCCGTGCCGACAGGGCCGTGGGTTGTGGCGTCAAACAGGGATCCGAGCTTCAGGCCCCAGCCTTCTGGAAGCCGCGAGTTCAGGACCCGCAGCTGTTGAACCTGCCGCCCGACTTCAACGGTTCGGACATCGCCATCTGCAAGGCCCGCCAGCAGCTGCTGGCGCAGCGCCGGCGCCACGCCCCATTCCCGAAGAACGAGCATGAAGTAGGACGCGGGCATCGGCAGTTGGGAAGCGTTCATCGCCATGGCGTCAAATGACCAGAATCTGGCGCCGCGTCCACTAGGACGGCGCGGCGGCTACGGCATGGTGATCCAGCACTCTTCCGGACCCAAGCCCATAAACCCTGCAAACTCGGACACAGAATGATGACAGGTCCATCCTACCACGTACATGGCGTCAACATCGCCGATGGGCAGCCGGACGTCGATCTTTGGATTGCGGACGGAAGGTTCACGTATTCCCCTGTCCAGGATGCGATCACCCTTCAAGGGAGCTTCTTCGCCTGCGGGATGGTCGATGGACATGTTCACCTGTCGATTGACTTCGCCAACACGGGTTTGCCGCAGGCGTCCGAGGCCTTGGTGCTGCACAACGCCGGCCGGCATCTGCGCAGCGGCGTTACGGTCGTTCGCGACGCGGGCTTTGTTCAACAGTTGAATCTGACCGATGTCGCGATGCCGGAACTGCCGGAAGTCCTTCTCAGCGGCTGGATTCACGTTCCGGAGGGACGGTTCTTCCCCGGCGTGGATGTCTCCAAGGCGACATCGCCCAGCCAGCTGCGCGCCCGGCTGGAAGAGGTCGCCGAACATGGATGCCAATGGTTCAAGATCATCGCCGACTTTCCGGGCGCGGACATGAACCTCTTTGCGGCGCCGTTGACCTACCCCATCGAGACGGTTCGGGAGGTGGTGGAGGCCGCACACGCCCTTGGCGTCAGGGTGCTCGCCCACAGCACTGGCCCCGAAGTCGGCGCCTTGATCGAAACCGGCGTCGATTCGATTGAGCATGGAATGTCCGTCACGCCTGATCATGTTCGCCGAATGGCCGAACTTGGGACGCAATGGTGTCCGACGATCGCAACGGTCGAGGGTTTTCTCCGGGCCGCCGAGGAAAAGGGCGCCCCGGCTGAGATCCGGACCGCCTATTCAGCGCGAACCGCCGAGTCGCTCAGGCTCGCCATGCAGCTGGGCGTCAGCATCCTCGCGGGGTCCGACGAGCTCGCGCATGGCTCGATCGACCGTGAAGTCGACTCCCTGGTCCGCCACGGCCTGACGGTTCAGGAGGCGATTGCGGCGGCGACGACGGTCGGCCGGCGGGCTCTGGGGCTTCCTGGCGTTGAGGAAGGGGCGCCGGCGGATCTGGTCATCTGGGATGAGGACCCGCGTGAGGATCTTTCGCGTCTGACCAGACCGTCAATCGTAATGGGCAGGGGCGCGCCGCTGGATTTCTCCGCCGCGGAGATTGTACCCGGCGCAGTAAGCTCGGCGCGTGAGCGATATGGCGACCGGTCGCTTGATCAGATCGTCGCCGACGACACCTGCGTCTTTGCGGACGGCAAGGGTCACAAGCATGGCTAGACCCGGATCGACACCTGCGGCATCGGCAGACCCCGCCCGCCAGCTGTTGGAATGCGATCAGGTTCGGGTCCACGTCCTCGTCGACAACACCTCGGACATCCTGTCGACCGGACCCCGGTCCATGACCCCGCATGTGTCAAACCTTGTGCGCCGGAGGCCAGGGCTCCGGCTGACGGGTAACTGCCTGTGTTGCGCGAACTGGGGTCTCGCCCTGGCGATTGATATCGGGCGGGGTGGCCAGACGCGCCGCTTGCTCTTTGACGCCGGACCGGATCGCGCCACGCTGAAGCGAAACGCCGCGCATCTTGGCTACGACCTCACAGGCCTTGATGCCGTCATTCTTTCGCACGGCCATTGGGATCATGCGGGCGGATTGGTCGAGCCCTTTGTCCAGCACAACCGGGCGAGAGGAACGGAGGGGGCGCCTGAGTTTCACGCGAACAGGGGCATGTTTGTCCGGCGCGGAATGCGCTTGCCGGGCGGTGATGTCATTCCCTTCCGGGACCCGCCGCCCCCGGACCGACTCTGCGATCTCGGCGCCCGACTGCATCTGGACGACCAGGCGAGACTTCTGGCTGGCGGGGTCGCCTATCTGAGCGGAGAAGTGCCAAGGGTGACGCCCTACGAGGTCGGCCTGCCGGGACATGTGGCGCAGACGCGGGCCGGAGCGGAATGGCGGGACGATCCCCTGATCCTCGACGAGCGCTGGCTGGCTGTTCACCTGAGGGGCAAGGGGATTGTCGTCTTTTCGGCCTGCTCACACGCAGGGATCGTGAATGTGCTTCGACATGCGCGCGCCGCCTTCGAAGACGCGCCCCTCTACGCTGTGATGGGCGGGCTCCACCTCTCGGGCGCACTGAATGAGAAGATCATTCCAGAGACTGTCCGGGATATGGCGGCGTTCCGACTCGAGCGCATTCTGCCGGGTCACTGTACCGGATGGCGGGCGATTAACGCACTGTCGCAGGCCTTCGGCGAGACGGTCACGCCGATCGCCGTCGGCCAGACACATGACTTCGAGAGGATGAGGGAGGAATTGCAATGAACACGGATCCAGGATTCCGGCTCCGCAGAGGGCCCCGCCTGCTTCTTCAAGCGACGATGGTGCTGATGATTCTTTTGGGGGCGGTGATGATCCTCGCGCCCATGCTGGGGGAGAAGGTCTTCTATCTGGTCTACTACCAGTCGTTCTCGCCCCCGGCGGATTTCTCTGACGAGGCGCGCCGCTACATCCGTTTCGGGAACGGTGTCCTGGGCGCTGTCATGATCGGGTGGATGACCCTGACCCTCTGGCTGGTGAATGCGCGCCAGGGCCTACCCTTCCCCCTGCGATCGGCGCTCCTGCTGTCCTTCGGCAGCTGGTTTGTCGTGGATACGACCTTCTCGGCGGTGCACGGGGTTTGGGGGAACGTCGTGCTGAACGTCCTCGTGGCCATTGGGACTCTGGCGCCCCTTCAGTTCGGCGCCCGGGCCCCCTCGACAGAGTGATAAATCACGCCGCCGCCGCCTCGCCGGAAGAGGCCTCATCCAGGCGCCAGAGCTGGGAGCGGAGCGTCACGGCGGCGACGATCATCAGCATGCCCAGGCCCGGGATCAGGATGGCCGCCCGAGGGCCGATCGCGTGGGCCAGCACGCCATAGAGCACGGCGCTGGCGGGGGCGCCGCCCATGTTGCCGAGGGTGAAGATCGAAAGGATCCGGGCCACCTTGTCCGGCGGCGAATACCTCTGCACCAGCCCGCGGCCCAGGGTCATGGCGACGCCGCCGCCGAGGCCCCAGACGAAGTTGAGGGCGCACAGCAGCCAGAACGGCATGGGCAGGCTGCAGAGGATCAGGACGCACGCCCCGGAGAAGAGGGCCGCCAGATAGACCCGCCCCTTGCGCTGGAGATCCCCGAACCGGATCAGCACGATCGTCGAGAGGATCGACCCGATCCAGAAGGTGATGCTGAAGACGCCCAGGGCGGTGGCGATCCTGGCCTGCGCCGACCCCGCCAGATCGCGCGGGAAATAGCTTTCGACGATCAGGGGCAGCAGGACGGAGAAGGCGCCCATGAAGCAGATCCCCATGCCCACCGAGCACAGGATCACCGGCCCAATCACCGGCGAGGCGGCCGAGGCGCGGAAGCCGACGCTGATCTCGCTGAAGATGAATCCCACGGCGCCGCCTTCGCGGACCCGTCGCGGTTCTGCAGGACGCGGCTTGATCTTCAGAGCCGCGCCGGCCGCCAGGGTCATCATCGCGGCCTGCCCGAAGAGGAGGGTGGTCAGCCCGACCACGGGCGCGGCCGCCGCAGCCGCCATGCCGGCGATCTGCCCGCCGAACTGGGCCAGGGTGGCCATGCCCACGGCCTGCTGGACGCCGCCCGGCGCCACGCGGCTGAGGAGGGCGTCCCGGGCTGGCGTCACGAAGGCGCCGATGATCCCGATCCCGAGGGCGTAGAGGATGACAGTTGCATAGGTCAGCCGCCCCCCGGCCACAAAGGCGCCGAGGGCGAGGAAGCAGAGGGCGCTCAGGCCGCAGCCGATGAGCACGACCCGGAGCGTGTCGACGCGGTCCGCGAAGTAGCCGCCCAACAGGATCAACAGGACGGTCGGCAGCTGCATGGACATCTGCGCCAGGCCGAAGCGGATCTCGTTCTCCTGAAGGACCACCCGGACCAGGTAGGGGAAGAGAACCATCTGCACGCCGAAGGCGAGGAACCAGGCGCCCTGGGTGACGAGGTAGCCGGGAAAGCCGCTGGTGGAGGCCGGTTCCTGCGCGGGGGTGTCGGACATGGGACGCAGGACTCCGGGGCGCGGGGCCGCCGCCCTGGAGGCCCCGACCGAACCTAGACGCGGCTGGCCCTGCGAAGCCAGAGGCGAATTCCGCCGGGGCTTGCCTTGCGGCGGGGGGCGGGGTCTCCTGCCCGTCCCCAGGGAGGACCCGATGACCGAATTCACGACGATCGACGCCGGCGAGGTGAAGCTTCGCGCGGTGGTGCAGGGGCAGGGGCCCCTGGTCATCATGGTCCACGGCTTTCCAGAGAGCTGGTATTCCTGGCGTCACCAGATCGGCCCGGTGGCCGAGGCCGGCTTCACCGCCTGCGCCATCGACGTGCGCGGCTATGGCGGCTCGGACAAGCCGCATCCGGTGGCGGACTACGCCATGCCGCACAAGGTGAGCGACCTGGTGGGGGTGGCCGACGCCCTGTCGCCCGGCCAGCCGGCCATCCTGCTGGGGCATGACTGGGGCGCGCCCATTGTCTGGAACTCGGCCCTGTCGCGCCCGGACCGGTTCTCGGCGGTCGGCGCCCTGTCCGTACCCTGGACCGGGGTGGGGCAGAGGTCCTTCTCGGACGTCTTCAACGAGGTGTTCACCGCCCGGAACAAGTTCTTCTACCAGGCCTATTTCCAGAAGGAGGGCGTCGCCGAGGCCGAAGCGGAGGCCAACGTCCGCGACTTCCTGCGCAAGTTCTACTACGCCATCTCGGGCGATGCGCCGGACGGGACCTGGCCCAACAACAAGACCGCCGACGCCAAGCTGCTGGACGGCCTGGTCGACCCCGATCCCTTCCCCGCCTGGATGACCGAGGCGGACCTCGACTACTACACGGCGGAGTTCGAAGCCTCCGGCCTGCGCGGGCCGATCAACCGCTATCGCAACCACGACCGCGACTTCGCCTGGCAGCAGGCCTTCAAGGACCGGAAGATCGAGCAGCCCGCCTTCTTCGTCGCCGGCAACCGGGACCTGGCCTTCAACATGATGGGCCGTGGCGACCCGATCGAGCTCATGCGCGCCCAGGTCCCCAACCTGCAGGTGGCCGAGGTGCTGGACGGCTGCGGCCACTGGACCCAGCAGGAGCGCCCGGCTGAGGTCAACGCCCTGCTCATCCCCTGGCTGAAGGGGCTCTGAGGCCTAGAGCCGAAGGGCCGCCTCGGACGCGCGCACCAGGGCGTCGATGATGCCGGGCTCGGTGGAGGCGTGGCCGGCGTCCCAGACGATCTCGAAGTTCGCCTTCGGCCAGGCCGTCTTCAGGGCCCAGGCGGTCTCCATGGGCGTGACCACGTCATAGCGGCCCTGGACGATCCAGCCGGGGATGTCCGCCAGCTTGTGGGCGTTCTTCAGGATCCAGCCGTCCTCGGGGAGGAAGCCCCGGTTGACAAAGTAGTGGCACTCGATCCGGGCGAAAGCGATGGCGAAGTCCACCTCGCCGAACTTGGCCGGCCGGCCTTCGGGCCCCCGGATGGAGATGGTGTCGCCCTCCCACTGGCTCCAGGCGGTGGCGGCGGCGGCCTTGGCGGCCTCGTCGCTTCCCGTCAGCCGGCGGTGATAGGCGTGGAGAAGGTCGCCGCGTTCCTGCGGCGGGATGGGCGCCAGGTAGCGTTCCCAGGCGTCAGGAAAGAGGGCGGAGGCGCCGTCCTGGTAGAACCAGCGGACCTCGCGCTCGGTCAGGGTGAAGATGCCCCGCAGGACCAGGGCCTCGACCCGCTCGGGGTAGGTGATGGCGTAGGCCAGGGCCAGGGTCGAGCCCCAGGAGCCGCCGAACACCGTCCATTTCTCGATCCCAAGCTGGATCCGCAGGCGCTCCATGTCCTCGATCAGCCGCCAGGTGGTGTTCTCCTCCAGGCTGGCGTTGGGGGTGGAGAGGCCGCAGCCCCGCTGGTCGAACAGCACCATCCGCCAGCGGTCCGGGTCGAAGAAGCGCCGCATGGTGGGATTGATCGCCCCGCCCGGCCCGCCGTGCAGGATGACGCAGGGCTTGCCGTCGGGCCGCCCGCATTCCTCGTAGTAGATCTCGTGGACGCCTTCTGTGGCCATCCGGCCCCGGGCAAAGGGCTCCACCTCACGGAACAGGCCGCGTCGGCCCGTGGAGGCGGAAAAGGCGGGGGACCAGGGATCGCTGCTCATGGCTCCCTCCTAGACCTTCGCCGGCGGCTCCGGAACCCCTCCGCCGCTTGCAGCGGAGGCGCCGTTGACCCCCTTACCGACCTTCGGCCGGAGCTCCCCAATTCCTCCCCCAAGGGGGAGGTGGCGCGCGCAGCGGGCCGGAGGGGGTCAGCTGAGGTGCCGCTGACCCCCTCAGTCAGCTTCGCTGACAGCTCCCCCTTGGGGGAGCAATTGGCGCTCTTTAATTCCTCCCCCCAGGGGCAGGGGAATCGCATATGCCGCCGCCTCTGACAGGAAACCGACGCTGGTAAGCGTCTGCAGTCCAAGAGGCAGTCACCGATTCCGTTTTGTTCCCGGTTTTTTGATCG
>JADBYZ010000046.1 GCA_020402745.1 Phenylobacterium sp. | reverse complement strand
TCGAGCGAATGTTCTGTCGTCTCAAAGACTTCCGCCGCATCGCAACCCGTTACGACAAACGAGCAGACAACTTCCTGTCCGCGGTTCTACTCGCCGCAGCCGTCACTTGGTGGACTCCGATTGAGTCCAGAGCCTAGAGCCGTCCCGTACAGGCCTCCAGGGCGTCCGTGGGTTCGGCGCCTTCCAGGTGGATGAGGGACCAGACCGCGAGGAAGAGAAGCGGCCAGGCGCCCTTTCCGCCCGGGGCGAAGGCGGCGGCGACAGCTTCGGGGGAGCGCAATCGACGGACGGCGGCGACCTGGGCCACCCGCGGGGCGATGTCAGCGGCGCGGGGCGCGATCCAGGCGTCGACGGGGACGGTGAAGCCCTGCTTGCGCGCCCAGGGCGCCGCCGCCGGACAGGTCCGGGCCAGCCAGGCCCGCAGAAGATACTTTCCGAACCGACCGCGCACCTTGAAGCGATCCGGCAGGGTGAAGGCGAAGTCGGCGACCTCCGGGTCGAGGAAGGGGGTCCGTCCCTCCAGGCCGTTCGCCATCAGGCAGCGGTCGAGCTTGATGAGGAGGTCGTTGGGCAGCCAGGTGGCCACGTCCGCCCACTGGGCCGACTGCAGGGGCGACAGGCCCCGGGGCGGGCGCCCCGCCTCGCGCCAGCGGGCGAGCACGTCGGGACGGTCGGGGCGGGGGTCGGCGGGCCGGCCGCCCAGCAGGGCCGGCCTCAGCGCCCGGCGATAGCGACCATAGCCCCCGAACAGCTCATCGCCCCCCTCCCCCGTCAGCACGACGCGCAAGGTGTCCCGGGCCGCCTCGGCCAGGCGATAGGTGGGCAGGGCGGCGTAGTCGGCCGTCGGATCGTCCAGGGCCAGGGCGACGCGGGGCAGGAGCCGCCATAATTCGGTCTCGTCGAACCGCACCTCGCGCCAGTCGAGGTTGAGGGCGCGCGCCACACGCTCTGCCTGGCCGCGCTCATCGGCTGCGCCGGGGACATCGAACCCGCAGGTGAAGGCGGTGACCGGCCGCTCCGCCAGCCGGGCCATGAGTGTGGCGATGGCGGCGCTGTCGACCCCTCCGGACAGGAAGAGGCCGAAGGGGACGTCAGATCTCTGGTGGACGCGGACGCTCTCCTCCAGCACGGCGTCCAACTGGTCGATCAGGGTCGCCTCATTCGCCTCCCGCCGTGGCGGCCGGACGGGAAGGCAGGGCCGGGCCTCGTGTGCGACGAGTCCCCCGGGGGTGACCTCGAGGATTTCGCCGGGCGCCATGCGACGCAGGGCCGGGAAGATGGTCGCCTCGCCCGTGGTGTAGGACAGCCCCAGGAGATCCTCAGCGGCCGAGGCGTCCATGACCGGGTCGATCAGTCCGGCCGCCAGGAAGGCGCGGGGTTCGGAGGCGAAGATGACGGCCCCGTCCCGCTCCAGCAGGTAAAGGGGCTTGATGCCGAAGGGATCGCGGACCAGCCAGGTGCGTCCGTCTCCGCCCACCAGGCAGAAGGCGTACATGCCGCGCAGTCGGCGGAAGGCGTCAGGCCCCTCCCGGGCGTAGAGGTGCAGCAGGGGCTCGAAGTCGGAGCCGGTGGCCAGCAGAGGGGCGAGGCCATGATCCCCGGCCAGCTCCAGGTAATTGTAGATCTCGCCATTGCCGACCACCACCGAGCCGGCGGCGTGCAGGGGCTGCCAGCCGCCCTCCAGGTCGATGATCGACAGGCGGGCGTGGGCCAGGTTCGCGCCCGGCAGGCTCTCGGTCCGGATGCCGTCGGGGCCCCGGTGCGCCAGGGCGGCGATCAGGTCTGCGGCGAGGCGCTCGCCGTTCAGCACGCCGGCGATGCCGCACATCAGCCCGCCCCGTACTCAGCGAAGAGGTCCCGCCATTGGGCGACGACCGCGTCGGGAGAGAACTCCCGGGACACCCGGGCGAGGCCAGCCGCGGCGAGGCGGGCGCGGGCGGCCGGATCGTCCAGCAGGGCGCGGGCGGCGTCCGCCAGAGCGATGGGATCGTCCACGGGAACCAGGCGTCCATCCTCGCCGTCCCGGATCAGGGCCGCCGGACCGGTGGAGGCGGCGGCCACGACGGGCAGGCCGTGAGCCCAGGCCTGGATCACCACATTTCCTAAAGGCTCATAGCGCGAGGGAAAGAGGCACAGGTCCGCCGTGCGGTAGAGGGCCGAGGCGTCCGTACGCCAGCCCAGGAAACGCACCCGGGGCGACAGGCCCAGGCTCTCGGTCAGGGCCTTCAGCCGCCCCTCCTCGGGGCCGGCGCCGGCGATCCAGAGAAAGGCGTCCGGCAGGCGCACCAGGGCCTCAAGCGCCACGTCGTGGGCCTTGGCCTCATGCAGCCGGCCCATGGCCAACAGGAGGGGTGCGCCCTCCGGCGTGTCGAGACCCGCCCGGTCCACTGGCCCGTCATCAGGCGCAGGGGCGGCGAAGTTGGGGATGCAGCGGACCCGCCCCGCCGGCCAGCCCTGGGCGACGATCCAGTCGGCGATGTCCTCGGTATTGGCCACCAGGGCGTCGAAGCCGCGATAGTATTTGAGGTTGTAGTAGCCGCCGAGCCGGCCGACCCGGGCCCAGGAGCCCTCCGGCGTGTGGCGGGCGGCGCGGTTCATCCAGGCCAGGGTGAGGCGGGCGCCGGAGCGGCGGGCGAACCGGCGGGTCAGGGGCGTGGTCAGGAGATCAAGGGGGCCGCCGAACCTCAGCACCCGGGTCGGGACCCCGGCTGCAGAAAGGGCCGCCTGCCGATGCGGATTGCTGCGGATCGCCGCCGACTGCGCCACCCCGGCCCCGGCCAGCGCCGTGACCAGGTCGACGAAATAGGTCTCCGCGCCGCCTTCGCCGGCCGTTCCCAGGAGATGCAGGACGCTCATCGCAGGGGGGACCCTAGCAAGCCCGGCCCCGCTTCCCAAGCGGCTTGAAGCGCGCCGCGCCAGACCCTATAAACCGCGCCTCGCCGAAAGGCCCGGCGGCTGGGTAGCTCAGATGGTTAGAGCGGTGGATTCATAACCCACAGGTCGGCGGTTCGATCCCGCCCCCAGCTACCAAGACGGCGGACCCCGCTTCGCCTGCCAGACGGCGCCTTGCCGTCCCCAAGACCTAATCCCTTCGCATCGCTCGCGCCTTGGTTCACACTGACCTTGGGGGACGATTGAGCGAGCGAGGCGGCGCTGATCATGTCGATCTGGACCAGACTGAGCAAAATGAGGCGATCCCGCGTCTTCCCGCGCAAAGGTCCCGTTGTGGCTGTCGTGGTGCTCCTCGCCCTGGGAGCTTGCGCCACCCAACCCTACGCTCCGCCCCCGGATGCGCCAGGGTTCTTCATGGGCCTCATTCATGGGTTTCTGAGCTGGTTCGCCCTGATCGCCCATATCTTCAACGCAGAGATCCGGGTCTACGCCTTCCCGAATGCCGGCGGCTGGTACGACTTTGGCTTTCTCCTGGGCTTGTCCGCCTGGGGCGGGGTTGCGGCGGCGGCTTCGGACTGAGCGGCGGGTCCCGAGACCAGGAGGAAGGGCGGGGGTCACACCGGGATTGATCCGGGATCAGCCCGCCGTGTACGGCTGATGGATGTCCCGTCTCATGAACACCCTTCGGCTTTCATCGAGACCGCGGGCAAGGTGCTCGCTCCGGAGGGCTTCCAGTTCGGGCGAAAGGACGTCGATGACCGCGAACCCGATCCGCCCGTACCAGGGCGCATTCCAGGGAATGTCCCGGAAGGTCGAGAGCAGGAGGGCCGGAAGGCCCGCCAGCCGGGCCACCTCCTCCGCGCGGTCCAGAAGAGCTGCGCCAAGCCGCAGGCCTGCGAACTTTGGCAGGACATCAAGTTGCTCAATGTAGAGACCGCCCTCCAGCGGACGGAACCGGAGCGCCGCAATAGGCTCTTCGCCGTCAAGGCAGGCGACCCACAGCCCGCCCGCCTCCAGCCGGGCGTCGAGCAGGGCTTCCGGCGCCGGCGGATCCTGCGCGATCCAGGCCTCCGCCGTCCCCGCGAATCTCTGGGCGGCCTCGCGCTCTATCGCGCGGATGGCGGCAAGCTCCGACTTAAGGGCCAGTCGGATCCGATGGGGCGCAGGCTCGGCGAGGCCTAGAGAATCCATCCACTGCCCAGGCTGGAGAGGGTGACGCCGACCAGGATGACCTGGTCGCCATTGCCCATGTCAACGATAACGTCCGCACCCACCTGGGCGACGGTGCGCGAGGGGTTCCCGTCCAGCTTCAGCCGGTCGCCTTCGGCGTAGTTGAAGTCCGTGATCCGGTCGATCCCGGCGCCCGCCAGGCTATAAAACAGGTCCGCCCCCGCGCCGCC
The DNA here is from genome assembly GCA_020402745.1 of Phenylobacterium sp. GTDB lineage: Bacteria > Pseudomonadota > Alphaproteobacteria > Caulobacterales > Caulobacteraceae > Phenylobacterium. The sequence continues at coordinate 18,095 of JADBYZ010000046.1, read as the reverse complement.
GCTTATGGTATCGTTCCCCTTGTCGCCCCAGATCCAGTCGTCGCCGGCCCCGCCCATGACGGTATCGTCGCCCTGGCCGCCGCGAACCCAGTCGTTCCCGGCGCCGCCGTCGACGGTGTCGTTGCCCATGTTGCCGTAGACGATGTCGAAGGCCGCATCACCAAAGAGCAGGTCGTTGTCCTTGCCGCCAACCACCCAGTCTTCGCCGTCGTTCCCGCGAAGGGTGTCATTGCCCATGTTGCCGTGCATGTCGTCGAAGCCGGAGCCGCCCCAAACCGAGTCATCGCCCGCCTCGCCGCGAAGGAAGTTGGAGCCTTGCACCAGGCTGATGACGTCGTTTCCCTCCAGGCCGTAAACCGTGGCGGCTCCGGTTTGGGAAATGGAGTCCGCACCCGAGGTGCCGCGGATATAGTCCCACTCCACCACGAAGTAGAGGCTGTTGGCCGGATTCACATCGTTCCACTTGAAGGCCGTGCCAATACCTCCCGAAGGCTGGGGCCAGGACTGAAGGCCAAAGGCCATAGCGTCCTGCGCGCCGCCATAGTCATCGGGCTCCACCCCGAGGGCGCCTGCGCCCCAGTTGGAGTAGCCGGAGGTGACCAGTGTTCCGTCGCCCCAGCGCCAAGTCCCCTCGACGTCGGCGTCGGAGCCGCCAAGCCAAAGGTAGCGCGCACCACCGCCGTCAGCCGCAGCGGGAGCGAGTTCGAGGCCGGTCGTCAGCTGAGTCATGGACACCAGGGCCTGATTCTCCGCCGAGCTGGTGATGTAGGCGAGGTGTCCGCCCTGGCCCTCAGCCCAGGCCCTGGCGGCCGCCCAGGTCATGGCGGTCTTGACGATCTGATAGGTGTGTCCAGCGTAGTAGTAGGTGCCCAAAGCGCGCTCTCCTGAAGGTTCATATCGACTGGAGAGAGCGCCGTCCGGGTAAACGCCGGACGAATGCCCAAGGCTAAATCACGTTAACCCTTGCCCGCCTCGCCCAGGACGTTCCAGCCAGCGAACCTCGGGACATTGGGCAGGAACCCGCATTCGGCGCCTGAGGTTGAGAAACCGGCTCGTTCCAGGAGCGGCAGGATAGGTCGGGTCAGGTGGCAGCCGCCGGCCAGGCGCTTCCAGACCGGCTCGATCCGCCTCTGCCAACGGGCGACGTCCGGCTGGGGCGCGAGGCCATGCTCGCAGTAGAACAGGCGGCCCCCGGGCTTGAGCACCCGCATCGCTTCGGCCAGCGACCGGTCCGGCGCATGGACCGAGCAAAGGGTGAAGGTGCAGACCACGCTGTCGAAACTGGAAGCCGCGAAGGGCAGGTCCTCGGCCACGCCCGGCAGGATCTCCACCGCCAGGCCCTCAGGCCGGGGCGCCGCCTCGGCCAGGTCGCGGAGCTCGGCCGCCGGATCCACGCCGCTGACGGAACTGACTTTGGCCGGATCGTAGAAGGTGAGATTCAGGCCCATCCCGACCCCGAGTTCGAGAACGCGTCCGCTCGCCCTCGGGACCAGCCGCGCCCTCTGGCGCGTCATCTGCGGCCCCGAGCATGCACAGGCCAAAAACTTCGGCAGGATTAACCGCTCGTACCAACTCGCCATGCCGCACCCTCCCCGAGAAAGAGGGGCACACTGGCCCGCCGAACCGGGCTTGCAAAGGGGCCCGGCGGCGGTCTCCTCACGACTGAAGGGACGCCGAGGGATTGCGGTGTGGCGAAGCACCGACCCGGAGTAGGCGAGGGCGTCACTGCGCCCCGCCACCGGATCACGCCGCCCGAGGTCAAGCCGTTACGTGCAGCGCACTCGAAATCGCAGCAAACAGCGCGCCCACGTTGATAGGCTTACCCACGTGACCCGTGAAACCATCCTGCTCATACTGCCGGATCTGTCCTGGCAAGACATTGGCGGAAAGTGCGATGATCGGGAGGGTTGCGCCCCGGCCCTGAAGCCGTCGGATCGCCTTGGTCGCTGAAACGCCGTCCATGACCGGCATCTGGATGTCCATTAGAACCAGATCGTAGTCATGCCGGCTGACCATCGCCAGGGCCTCAGCACCGTTTGTGGCGAAGCTCAGCTTGACTCCGGAATCCTTAAGGAACGCCGCCACCAGCTCACGATTGGCCGGATGATCCTCCGCGAGCAGAATGTTGATGGACCGATCCAGTTCGACAGACGCTTCCCGGGCCACCTCTTCGACCGGGTCGGACACATCGAGCTCCAGCTTCACCGTAAAGCAGGAACCCCGACCAGGTTCGCTCTCGACCGAAATGGAGCCCCCCATCAATTCCATCAGGCGACGGGATATCGCCAAGCCGAGGCCTGTTCCGCCATAACGCCGGCTGATGGAGCCATCCGCCTGAGAGAACCGATCAAAGAGCTTGGCAAGCTGGACTTCGGACATGCCGACCCCGCTGTCGATGACGCTGATCATGAGCAAGGTGCGGCCGCTGGCGCGAGGCTGAACCGACACATTGACGTTGATCGCCCCGTTGTCCGTGAACTTTACGGCGTTTGATAAAAGGTTCAGCAGGACCTGGTTTATCCGCATGTCGTCGCCGTACAGCCAAACTGGCGCATCGGCGCAAGCCGGCGGCTCGAAGCTGGACCGGATCACAAGGCCCTTGCTCTCCGCCTGAGGCGCCAGCAGTGCGATCGCATCGTCAACGATACGGGCCACATTGAAAGATGTGAGATCAAGCTCCAGGGCTCCATTCTCGAGCTTGGAGAGATCCAGAACGTCATTGACGACATTCAGAAGCGTTCGACTGGCTCGGGAAATCTTACTGACAAAATCCCGACTCTCCGAGGAAAGCGTATTCTCTCTGGCGAGGAGATCAGAGAACCCGATAATGCTGGTAAGGGGGGTCCGGAGTTCATGACTCATATTCGCCAGGAACTGTGACTTCGCCTCTGCCGCGGCATCCGCTTCGGCGAGCGCCCTGACCAACGCCCTCTCTGCATCCTTTCGCTCGGAGACGTCACGCAGGACGTCCACCCATTCAATCAACTCCCCGAAAACGTTGTGGGCGGGTCGCAGGTTACCTTCCAGCCAAACCCGACTTCCATCCTTCCGCTTGATCAGGACTTCTACGGGTCCAGGGGAACCTTTCGACATGATGATCCTGTTCAGCGCTTCAGCCGCTCTCGGATGCTCAGTGCGATCGATAAGGTCGAAAATAGAGGTTCCAACCAAATCTTCCGGATCGTAGCCCAGCATAGATTTAGCCGCCGGAGATACGAACCTGAAAGTGCCATCCGATGAATAGCGGATGATAAGATCCCTTGTATTCTCGGAAATAAACTTGAATCTTCGAACTTCCTCAAGATCGACTTTCATCTCATTCAAATGAGAGGTTACATCGATATTGACACCTACGATCTCCAGACCATCCTTCCCTGTTCTGGAAAGTGCCCTTGAGAGAACTTGTCTTATTTCTCCGCTTGGTAGAAGAATTCGGTAATGAGTGGAAACAGGTGATTTGGTCGCAAAGGCCCTCGTTAGGCTCCTCGTGACATAGTTCCGGTCATCCGGATGGTAACGGGCGACTATATCTTGGCTCGTACACCCTGGTTCGAGCTCGAACATTTCGTACATAGCATGGGAGAAATCAAAACGACCGTCAATAAAGTACTTCCAAGCCGCAACTCCTGCAAGTCCCAGCAGAGCGTGCTCGTCTCCCATTAAACTCTCAGGACACTGCTGCATATCTTTCGCCTCGCGAGCCCGCTGTCCTAGCTTTACCGGAGCGGGGTTAAGTCGGGGTTACGTCCCCAGGAAGAACGCAGATTCGTCGGGCGAGAGGAGGTGCGGAGGAACGGGTCAGGCCGTGGAGTCCTCGGTATCTATGATCAGGGCGGCATTGGGGATCTGGCCCCACAGTGTACCCTCGGGGTCCTGAGAGGCAGGACCCGACGCCGGGATCGGACAAGCGCAGGACAAGAGAAGGGGCCCGCGGTCGCCCGCGAGCCCCTCACTTTCAAGTCCGGGCCGGAAGACCCGGCCCGATCCCAAGCGCCTTACCAGGTCTTGGAGACGCCGATGCCGAAGGTGCGCGGCTCGGTGTAGAAGGCGTTCCGGAACAGGCCTGAGGACTGGTCCGTCAGGTAGGTGTCCGTGATCACCTCCTCGTCGGTCGCGTTCTTCACATAGGCTTCCACCGACCAGCCGTTGTCGGCGTTGGCCAGGGAGACCGTCAGGTTGACATTGCTCCAGGCCTCGAGCTTGTCCGCAGCCGAGTTGAAGATCCGGGCGAAGCTCTCGGTCTGGTGGTAGAGGTCCACCCGGCCGAGGGCGGCCCAGCCATTGTCCATCTCGACCGTATACTGGGCTCCGAGCGACACCGTGAACTCCGGAGCGTTCGGCAGTTCCTTCCCCTTCAGGTTCACCGCCACCCCATCGCTCGCCGGGCCGAAGGCGCCGTCACAGACGCCAAAAAGGGCGAAAGGATTGTTGATCGCATTGGAGATCGACAGGGCGGTCGCCGCGGTCGTCCTGGAGACCACGCAATTGGCGGTGGATTGGGCCTTGACCGTGACCAGGTTGGGGTCGCCCTGCGTCAGGTTGAAGCCGTCGATCGATGTTCCACCGGTGATCTCGGTGGCGAGCCAACCGATGCTGGCGTTGAACCGCAGGGGCTGTATGGGGTTCCAGATGGACTCCAGCTCGATGCCCCGCACCTCGGCGTCGATGTTCTCGTTGATCGAGGTCCGGTTGACGATCTTCGACACCTGGTAGCCGGTGTAGTCGTACATGAAGACCGTACCGTTCAGCTGAAGCGTGCCGTCCAGCAGGGTGTTCTTGGCGCCGACTTCGAAGGCGTTGATGAGCTCGGGTTCGAAGGTGGCGTTCAGGCCCGTGCAGTTCTGCGAGCAGGCCGGGTTCAGGCCGCCCGGCTTGTAGCCGCGCGAATAGAAGGCATAGACCAAGGATTGATCGGTGAAGGCAAGCTCCGGCTTCCAGTCGAAACCAAAACGCCCGGTCAGCTCCTCGAACTCGACCGCAAGCACCCGCGGGGTGCCGGCGGGTGGACCGATGAGGCCCGAGGCGGGGATACCCAGCGCCGAGTTTCCGGGGACCCCAAGCGTCACGGCGTAGTTCTGCTGATCCTTCTCATCCCTCGTCCAGCGCAGGCCTGCAGTCCACTTGAAGTCGTCGGCCATCTCCCAATAGAGCTCGCCAAAGACCGCGGTGGAGGTCAGGGCATAGGGCGAATAACTGTCGAAGTAGTTGTGGCCTGACTGGTTGGGTTCCTTGTTCGGATCAATGCCGACACAACCATTGCCCGTGGTACAGTTGGGATTGCCCGTATTCAGGAGGTTATTCACCTGGTACCAGGCTGTTCCCGTGTTGAACATGACATAGTAGTCGCCCGTGGCTGTGAAGTCGAGATAGAGGGCGCCGACATTGAAGTTAAGGGGCCCGTCGAACGATGACTGCAACCGGACTTCCTGGCTGAACTGCTTGGTCGACGCCGAAGAAATATCGCTTGTCGTGAAGCGGTTATAATTTCCGTTCTGAGGGTCTCTAACAACGCCGTTCGGGAACAACGAGGGGTAGATCGCATTGGGATAGGCGGGACCGAGAGCTGCGAGGGCGTTCACCGGGTTCGGCGTGGCGTTGAAATTCACCGACGGCGTGTACCGGTTGTAGTCCTGCCGGGTATAGAGCCGGGTCCGGGCCTGATTTGTCAGCGAGGTCAGCTGAAGGGTCTCAGTGACGTCCCACTCCAGGTGGAGTTGGACGATGTCGGTGTCGGCCTGGTAGATCGGGTCAAAGTTGGACTCGATGTCGCGGACATTCTTGGACTGCATCTTCCCAGCATAGGCGTCGCCGGTCTGGAAGCCGCCGAGGGCGCCGAACAGGCCGCCAAGCGTGGCCTGTGAGTTCACAGTGCCGAAGATGTCCGGGCTATTGACGGGTGTCGCGCGGCAACCCTGGCTGAACAGGCCGCGTTGGATCTGGGCGATGGCGGGAACGGCCGAGAAGGCGACGCCGCCCACATTGGCCGGGCCGACGTCCTTGGAGCAGAGTTGCCTGCCGATCCGCGAGCGGGAATCGTCCTCGTGGAACTTGTCATAGACCACGATGGCCTGGAAGGTGTCGGTCGGCTCAAACTTCAGGCTGGCGCGGTAGCCGTACAGGTCGCGGGAGTCCGCGTCATTGCCGGTGACGGTGTTATCACCATAGCCGTCGCGCGTCAGATAGGCGCCCGCCAGGCGGACTGCGACGGCGTCGCTGATCGGCACATTGACCATGCCGCGGAGTTTGATCGAGTTGTAGTTGCCATACTCGCCGCTGGCCATGCCCTCGAGCCTGTCAGAAGGCTTGTTGGAGATCAGGTTGACCACGCCGCCGGTGGCGTTCCGGCCATACAGCGTGCCCTGCGGGCCGCGCAGCACCTCGACGCGTTCGACGTCGTAGAACTCGGTCTCGAACAGATTGTTGGCGATCAGCGGGGCGTTGTTCAGGTGGATGCCGGTGGCAGCGTCACCCGAGGCGGCCACCAGCTTGGTGCCGATGCCGCGGATCTGGAAGTTGTATCCGTTGAAATTCCCCTTGGAGAAGTTCACGTTCGGGATGGCGAGCACCAGGTTCGGGCCGCCGTCGATCCGGGACTTCTGCAGGGCGTCCTGCGAGAAGGCGGACACCGCGATCGGCACGTCCTGAATGGATTCGGCCTTCTTCTGGGCGGTGACGACGAGTTCCTCGATGGTGGACGTCTCTTCCGCAGCCTGGGCGACGCCCGAAAGGGCGAGGGCGGAAGCACCCGCGATGAGGAGCGCCTTCAAGTGATGGGTCTTACGCATACAATTCCTCCTGTCGGGGCGGCACTCTTCATTTCCGCCTCCTGTTTCTGCGCCTCCAAAGGAAGCCGTTCGGCTAGCAGACCGCCAACGCCGCATATAGCGAGTCCCTCCCCGCTCCACCCCTAGTGGCGGGGGGTCGGGTAGCTGTCCTCCAACGCTCGCCGACGTTAAGATAGGGGCCCTGATAAGTACATAGCCCCTTAGCTCAAAACGGACGGAGAGAAGCAATAACTGGACGCCGGAAGCACGCCAGACGGACATTGGCGTCACAAAGCAAATCGTTTTTGACAGATTCGTCAGTTTAAGCGAGAAAACAAAGTGAAGTTGGGTCACTATGAGTGAAAGCGGTGGATTTTGCATCGCTGCGGAAGCGCGGGTATTGAGGGGCATGATCCACCCCGACCACGCCCTGGTGCTGTTCTCGGGCGGCCAGGACTCCGCCGCATGCCTGGCCTGGGCCTTGGACCGCTATGCACATGTGGAGACCGTCGGCTTTGACTATGGCCAGCGTCACGCGGTCGAGATGGTCCAGAGGGGGGTGGTTCGGGAGAAGGTGCGCATGGCCTTCCCCGCCTGGGCCGCCCGCCTCGGTCCGGACCACCGCCTCGACCTGTCAGCCTTCGGAGCGATCGGCGACACGGCGCTGACCACGGAACGCGCCTTCGAGATGACGGCCCGGGGCCTGCCCAACACCTTCGTGCCCGGGCGCAATCTCGTCTTCCTGACCTGGGCGGCCGCCCTGGCGGACCGGCGGGGCCTGGGCCGTCTGGTGGGCGGGATGTGCGAGACGGACTTCTCGGGCTATCCCGACTGCCGGCGCGACACCCTCGACGCCCTCCAGGTGGCGCTCAACCTCGGCATGGACCGGGAGTTCGTGATCGATACTCCCCTCATGCGCCTGACCAAGGCCCAGACCTGGGCCCTGACCCTGGGACTCGGGGGCCCGGCCCTGGTGGAGATCGTCCTTGAAGACACCCACACCTGCTATGCTGGCGAACGCGGCGCCTGGCACGACTGGGGGCATGGCTGCGGCGTCTGCCCGGCTTGTGAACTGCGGGCCCGCGGCTGGCGCGAATGGGAGGCGGCGGGTCGCCCCGCGCTGGCCGCATGAGCTACGCGGTCAAGGAGATCTTCCTGACCCTCCAGGGCGAGGGCGGACAGGCCGGCCGAGCGGCGGTCTTCTGCCGGTTCGCGGGCTGCAATCTCTGGTCTGGCCGCGAGGAGGACCGGGCCGGGGCGGCCTGTAACTTCTGTGACACGGACTTCGTGGGAATGGACGGCCCGGGCGGCGGGCGGTTCGCCTCCGCCGAGGCCCTGGCCGACGCCATCCAGGGGGCCTGGCGCGGCGGACCTGATGACCGGCTGGTGGTGCTGACCGGGGGCGAACCCCTCCTTCAGCTGGACCCGGCCCTGGTCGACGCCCTGCACGCGAGGGGTTTCAGCATCGCCCTGGAGACCAACGGCTCGTTGCCCTCTCCGCCCGGCGTCGACTGGATCTGCGTGAGCCCCAAGGGTTCGGTCCCGGTGGTCCAGCGGTCGGGACAGGAGTTGAAGCTGGTCTTCCCGCAGCCCGGGGTGGATCCTACCGCCTTTGAATCCTGGGACTTCAAGCGCTTCCTCCTGCAGCCGATGGACGGCCCCCGGCTGGCCGAGAACACCCGGGCGGCGATCGACTATTGCCTTTCGCACCCGCGCTGGCGTTTAAGCGTCCAAACCCACAAGGCCCTCGGGATCCCCTGACCGGTTCGCCGGCCCTCCAGACATGACCCAGCGTACGTTCGAAATCACCAAGGCCGCGACCTTTGACGCCGCGCATTACCTGACGGAGGGGCCCGAAGACCGGCCTTACCGACGGCTGCACGGTCATTCCTTCCGGGTCGAGGCCTCGGTCAGGGGTGCAGCCGGCGGTCCTGTAGGCTGGGTGGCCGACCTCGCGGATCTGGACGCCGACCTGAGGGCAGCGGCGGGGGAGCTCGACCATGGCCTCCTGAACGACACGCCCGGGCTGGAGCGCCCCACCCTGGAGACCCTCTGCGGCTGGTTCGCTGACCGCCTTGCCGGGCGCTATCCGGGCCTTTCGAGGATCACGGTGTCCCGGCCCACCCTGGGCGAGTCCTGCACCCTGACCCTCGGCTGAGGCCTAGTTGCCCTTGCGGGTCGCCGCCTCGAACAGGCGGTTGGCTTCGTTCCAGTTCAGCACGGTCCACCAACCGGACAGATAGGCGCCGCGGTTGTTCTGGTGCTTCAGGTAGTAGGCGTGCTCCCAGACATCGTTGGCGATGACCGGGGCGCCCTTGACCGGGGCGTCGCCCATCAGGGGATTGTCCTGATTGGGCGTGCTGGTCACGACGAGCTTATCGCCGGTCCAGACCAACCAGGCCCAGCCGGAGCCGAACCTCTGGGCGCCCGCGGCCTGGAAAGCCTCCTTGAAAGCCTCCATGGACCCGAAGTCCTTGCCGATCTGGGAGGCAAGGGCCTGAGACGGCGCGCCACCCTGTCCTTGCGGCGCCATCAACTTCCAGAAGAGGGCGTGGTTGTAATGGCCTCCGCCATTGTTGCGAAGCGCCGGCGGATGGTTCTGCACCTCGGCCATCAGGGCCTCGAGGGACTTGCCCTGCAGCGACGGGTTGGCCTTCACCGCGGCGTTGAGGTTGTTCACATAGCCCTGGTGATGCCTGCCGTGATGGATGCGCATGGTCTGGGCGTCGATCACCGGCTCCAGCGCCTCGAAGGAATAGGGCAGGGGCGCAAGACTGAAGGCCTCCGCGGCGGGCGCGGAAACGGGCGCTGCTGGCGGGGCGGGCGCGGCGATTGCAGCGCTCGGAAGAATGAGAGCCACAGCGGCGGCGAACAGGACATTGGCTCGCATATCGTGGATCCTCGGTCATGATGAGGCTAGGGACACCTGCGGACGTCCCTGTTGTTGGGTTAGATGATGCGCCGATCGCGTCCCGTCAATTGACGACCTGAGACGATTCCGTTTGTCCGAAGGCCGTGCTGTCGCTCCGGTGCCGCAGGTTGAAAATGTGCGCGAACAGCAGGCCAGCACTCCCGAGGCTCGTGAAGATGACCTCCGCCACCTCCGGCCCCCCCCACGGAAGGCCGGCGACAAGCCCCGTGAGGCCAAAGGCGCAACTGATCCGGACCCACCGGAGTCGCCAGCCGCCCGTGAGAAACAGCGCCACAAGAGATGCCGGAGCCGCCAGGGCGAGGAAGAGCAAATGGACCCATTCCTGATGCGCGATGACTCCAATGAACGGGAGGAGGGCGGCCAGGACCGGCAGCGCAAGGCAATGCCCCAAGCATAGCCCCGAAACGGCGAGAGCGACCAAGTCGGGCCAGCGACCCGTAGACGATGACATTCCGGATTCTCTCTCTTGCGCAACCGTGCTGGTCTCATAGGTATGTTATAGTATAACATTTCTCAAGCTCTTGGGAGGCCCCCTGTGATCCAACTTCCTGTCACCGTCCTTTCCGGCTTCCTTGGCGCAGGAAAGACCACCCTGCTCAACCATGTGCTGCGAAACCGAGAAGGCCTTCGCGTCGCGGTGATCGTGAACGACATGAGCGAGGTCAATATTGACGGAGCGCTGGTGCGCCAGGGCGACGCGGACCTCTCAAGGACCGAGGAGCGCCTGGTGGAAATGTCCAACGGCTGCATCTGTTGCACCCTGCGCGAGGACCTGCTTGCGGAGGTTCGTCGCCTCGCAGGCGAGGGCCGATTTGATTACCTCCTCATCGAGAGTACGGGCATCTCCGAGCCCATGCCGGTGGCGGCGACCTTCGACTTCATTTCTGAAACTGGTGAAAGCCTGCGTGATGTCTCTCGGCTGGACACCATGGTGACGGTTGTCGACACCTTCAATTTTCATCGGGACTATGGCTCCAGAGACTTTCTGGCGGATCGCGGGGAAAGCCTTGGCGAGGACGACGCTCGGACGGTTGTCGATCTGCTGGTCGATCAGATCGAGTTCGCTGACGTCCTCGTGCTGAACAAGACCGACCTCGTCTCCCCGGCGGAGCTGGAGGTGGTCGAGGCGCTCTGCCGCCAGCTGAACCCGCTGGCCCGTATCGTCCACTCAGTGCGGGGAGCAGCGCACCTGAGCGAAATTCTCGATACAGGCCTGTTTGACATGGCTCGCGCCCAGAGCGCCGCAGGTTGGCGGCAGGCGCTGGAGTTCGGCAAGACGCCCGAGACCGAGGAGTACGGGGTGTCCAGCTTCGTCTATCGCGCACGCCGACCATTTCACCCAATGCGGCTAAAGGCGGTGCTTGACGCCGAGTGGCCGGGGGTCTGGCGATCCAAAGGATTCTTCTGGCTGGCGACCCGGATGCGCTTTGTAGGATCCTGGAGCCAGGCTGGCGCCGCGGCGACCCACGAGTGGGGCGGATACTGGTGGGCTTCCATTCCTCCCGAGAAGCGCCCTCAGGATCCCGAGAGCCGACAGTTCCTGTCGAATGTCTGGCGGAGCCCCTATGGCGATCGCCGCCAGGAAATTGTCCTGATTGGAAAGGACATGGACCGGGCCGCGCTTACGGAGATGTTCAATTCCGCCCTTTTGACGACAGCCGAGATGCAGAAGGGCGCAAAAGTCTGGTCGCGCATGCCGGATCCGTTCCCCGCTTGGGGGCCGATGACCGAAGCGCAATAATGCGGTGCTCAATGTTTGGTCATAACGGACCACGCCCTCATCGCCGGCCTTTGCCGGTGGCTCAAGCTTGCGATACGGACTTGTCCAACCTTGTCCTCAAGGTGATGCAGACGACCAGAGCGCCGCTGACATTCCGCAGGCTGAAGGAAGAGATTCGAAATTCATCCGCGAGCGAGCCAGAGGTCGGCCGCCTTCGGCGGGCCCTGAGGTTCCTGAGGAACTCAGGAGAGATAATGCGCCTCGATCCCATTCAGGCTTACGTAGCCCTTCACCCCGACCGGCGGAAAGAGAAGGCCCTTTTCTGTGAGGCAGTCCCGGACGCCGGCCCCACCCCCGGGGCTTCAGCTTGCGGGCGAGAGTGTACGGCCAAGCCCTCGGCAGGCCATCTGGACAGCGGCCGCCAGGGGCGTATTATGTTATAACTTATCACTAATGAGCGTCTCTATTTGCTCCCGGTAAGGCGCTCAGGAGGACTTCAATGTCGACCCGCCAGGGGTTCAGCGATCGCGAAAGACAGGAACTCCTTCGCAGAGTGCATCAGGAAGACGTAGAGCGGGCCCGCCGGCTTCTGGATCCATGTATCGCTGTGGCGCGGGCCGAGTGGGTGCCCATGGGCGCTCTCGTCGACGCCCTGCGACAGATTGAAGCGGAACTCACCCATCCGTCGTCAGCCCATCAGACCTACGACGCCTAAGCCCCCGAAGGTTCAAGACAATGCTCTCTGGAAATGCTTTCGTCATCCGCCCCCTGCCAACCCTGATTTTCGGTGAAGACACGAGCCTGCAGGTGGCGACCCATGTAAAGGCGTTGGGTCTGTCCGCCGTTCTCTTTGTGACTGATGAAGCGCTCAGGAAAACGGGCCTTGCGGACCCGGTGGTCGATGCTCTCCGCTCAGCAGGGATCGAGGTCGAGGTCTTCGATGGCGTGGAGCCCAATCCCACGGATCGGAATGTCGAGGCGGGCGCGGAGAGACTGCGACGGCTAGGTTCGGCTGGCGTGATCGCATTCGGGGGTGGGTCCTCCATGGATTGCGGTAAGGCCATCGCCCTCCTGGCGAGGAACGCCGAGACTGTCCCGGCCCTTCAGGCGGGATCTCCGGCCAATCCCGGCGCGCCCGTCATTGCGGTCCCCACCACCGCGGGTACCGGGTCGGAGACAAACAGCGCCTGCGTCATCACGAATAGCCAGATGGGTCGGAAGACATACGTGATGCATCCCAGCATCACGCCGGCCATTGCAGTGCTGGACCCCAAACTGACCCTCGGACTTCCGCCCTACCCGACGGCGACCTGCGCCTTTGACGTCTTGACTCATGCGATCGAAGCGCTGGTTTCCCTGAGAGCCACCCCCTATTCAGATGCAGTCGCCCTTGAGGCCATCCGGGGTGTCCATGCCAATGCTAGGACCGTCGTCATGGACGGGTCGAACCTGGAAGCCCGCTCTCAGATGCTTCTTGCCTCAAGCATGGCGGCGATCGCATTCAATGTGGCCGGACTCGGATCGGCCCATGGAACGGGTCATTCGCTCTCCGCACGGCTTTCAGCCGCCCATGGCCAGACCCTCGCGACAATGCTTCCGCATGTCATGAACTACAATCTACCAGTCGCGGAAGCGAAGTACGCGACCGTCTCGGAATGCCTGGCCCCAGGACGGCCCGGGTCCGCGCAAGGCGCTATTGAGGCCGTCCTCAAGCTGCGTGAGGACATCGGCCTTGCTCGATCGATTAGGGATCTCGGCGGATCGGAAAGCTTGCTTCCGATCCTTGTTGAAGACGCATTAGCCGATCCCGTGAACCGGTCGAATCCCCGCCCCGTGGATGCGGAGGCCCTGGAGGCCCTATACCGCTCGGCCTGGTGAATGCGCTCTGAATGACGCAGTCCTAGCCGACCTGCCCCCGGTGACGCACAAAGGCGTCGGCCAGGACGCAGGCGGTCATGGCCTCGACCACGGGTACGGCGCGGATGCCGACGCAGGGGTCGTGCCGCCCCTTGGTGCGCAGGTCGATCTCCTCACCATCCGCGTTGATCGAGCGGCGCAGGGTGAGGATGGAGGAGGTCGGCTTGAAGGCGATCCGGGCGGTCACAGGCTGGCCGCTGGAGATCCCCCCGAGGATCCCTCCGGCGTGATTGGACAGGAAGACAGGACCCTCCGGCCCCATCCGCATCTCGTCGGCGTTCTCCTCGCCGGAAAGGGCGGCGGAAGCGAAGCCGTCGCCGATCTCCACGCCCTTGGCGGCGTTGATCGACATCAGGGCGGCGGCCAATTCGGCGTCCAGCTTGCCATAGAGGGGCGCGCCCCATCCGGCGGGAACCCCGGTCGCTTCGACCTCGATGATCGCCCCGGTGGACGATCCAGCCTTGCGCACCTGCTCGAGATGGGACTCCCAGACTGCAACAATGCCGGCGTCCGGGGCCCAGAAGGGATTCTCCGTCCGCTGGTCCCAGTCGAAGCGGGACCGGTCGATGGCGTGAGGCCCGATCTGCACGACCGCAGCCCGGATGGAGACACCGGGAATGACCTTGCGGGCGACGGCGCCCGCCGCCACCCGCGCCGCGGTCTCCCGCGCCGAGGAGCGGCCCCCGCCGCGATAGTCGCGGACACCGTACTTGGCGTCGTAGGTGTAGTCGGCGTGGCCCGGCCGGTAGGCCCGGGCGATCTCGGAATAGTCGCGGCTGCGCTGGTCGACATTCTCGATCATCAGCGAGATGGGCGTCCCGGTGGTGACCGGCCCACCGGTTCGCTCGTCTTCAAAGACCCCGGACAGGATCCGGACGGCGTCGGGTTCCTGCCTCTGGGTCACGAACTTGCCCTGCCCAGGCCGGCGCTGGTCCAGGAAGACCTGGATGTACGCGGCGGTCAGGGACAGACCGGGCGGGCAGCCATCCACCACGCAACCCAGGGCGGGCCCGTGGCTCTCGCCCCAGGTGGTCACGCGGAACAGGTTCCCAAAGGTGTTGTGCGACATGGGGCGGAATCCGGCCTAGCCGCCGTTGGCGCGGAACAGGGCCAGGGTCCGCTCCCGGGCGAGCTTGGCGCTGGGCTCGTGGTAGTCGGTCCGCCGGTCGGACTGGAAGCCGTGCCCCGCGTCATAGACATGGACGGCGACCTCCGGGTGAAGCTCGGCGACCTTGCGCACCCCCTCCATCGGGATTCCGTGATCCTGCTCACCGAAGTGCAGAATGGTCGCACAGTTCGGGGTTCTGTCGGACATGGCGGGGATCATGCCGCCGTAATAGCCGGAGGCCGCCGCCAGATCCTTGGACCAGCAGGCCATGGCCCAGGTCACGGACCCGCCATAGCAGTAGCCGGTCATGAACACGGGGCCCTTGTCCTTCAGGGCGTCAATGCAGGTCTGGGCGTCCCTCAGCGACACCTCGAAGTCATGCAGCTGCCGGGCCACCTGGATGGCGCGCTGGACGTCGGTCTCGGAGTAGCTGGCCTCAAAGCCAGGAACCTCCCGGTCGTAGAGGGCAGGAGCCAGGACCTCGTAGCCCAGATCGGCGAACAGGTCGCATTGCTCGCGGATATGCTCGGTCACGCCGAAGATCTCCTGGATCAGGACCAGGCCGCCCCGCCGCTCGCCCGTCGGCCCGACGTGATAGACACCGATCTCGGCTCCGTCGCTCATCTGCATCCGGATCATCTGTCCGCGCGTGGGCATGCCGAACCCTCCTCGCTGCCGTGTCCGGCTAGCCATACCTTTGGCGGCCCGCCTGCGCTATAGGGCGCGCATGAGCGTCAAGCCCCCCATCCCCCCTTCGCCCACCGAGGACGAGTACCTCAAGGCCGTCGCCGCCGCCGACCTGCCACCCCTGACGGCGGAGGACCCCCTGGCGCTCTTCGCCGAGTGGCTGTCCGAGGCCGTGAAGTCCGAGGTCAATGATCCCAACGCCATGGCGCTGGCCACCGCCGACGCCGATGGCCTGCCCGACGTGCGCATGGTCCTGCTGAAGGACGCCGGCGCGGACGGCTTCGTCTTCTACACCAACCTCGGCAGCGCAAAGGGCCGGCAGCTGGCGGACAGCGGCAAGGCCGCCCTGCTGTTCCACTGGAAGTCCCTGCGCCGCCAGGTCCGGGTCCGGGGAACGGTCACGCCGGTCAGCACCGAGGAGGCCGACGCCTACTGGGCGACCCGGGCCCGTCCCGCCCAGCTGGGCGCCTGGGCCTCGCAGCAGTCCCAGCCCCTGCCCGACCGATTGGCCTTCGAGAAGGCCATCGCCGCCTATGGGGTGAAGTTCGGCCTGGGCAAGGCGCCGCGCCCGCCGCACTGGTCGGGCTTCCGCCTGACGCCCTCGCACATCGAGTTCTGGCGGGACCGGCCCTTCCGCCTGCACGAGCGGCTGGTCTTCGACGCCGCCCCCGGCGGCTGGACCACGAGCCGGCTCTATCCGTGACGCAGGCGGCCGATGACGGGGCGGAGGTCGACGCCTTCTTCTCCGCCCTGGGCGGCCGCCGGATCGAGACCGCCTGCAACCGCATCTACCTAGCCGGCGAGACGGCCTGGAAGGTCAAGCGGCCCGTCGACTTGGGCTATGTGGACTTCACCACCCTTCAGCTGCGGCGCGAGGCGGCGGAGCGCGAGATCACATTCAATTCTCCCGCGGCCCCCGACATCTATCGGCGGGTTCACGCCGTCACCCGCTCGGGGACAAGCCTGGAGCTGGACGGCCCGGGCCCGGCGGTGGACTACGCCGTGGAGATGCGGCGCTTTGACGAGGGTTCGGTCCTGTCGGCGCGGCCAGAGGCCGTGGACGCTCCCCTCGCCGAGGCCCTGGGCCGGGAGGTCGCCCGACTGCACGCCGCCGCACCCCTGCGGCCCGAGGGCGGCGGGGTGGAGGGGCTGGCCTACACCGTCGACTCCAACGCCCATCTCCTGACTGGACTGGCGGACCGTCTCGGACGGGAGGCGGTCGAGGCCGTCATCTCTGGGACGGCCGCCGCCTTCGCCGACGCCTCACCGCTTCTTGAGTCCCGCCGGCGGAGTGGATTCTCCCGGCGCTGCCACGCCGATCTTCACCTCGGGAACATCCTCCTGGAGAACGGCCGCCCAGTCCTCTTCGACTGCATTGAGTTCAATGACCGCCTGTCGGACATCGACATCCAGTATGACCTCGCCTTCCTGCTGATGGATCTCGACTTCCGGGGCCGCCGTGACGCCGCCTGCCGGGTGCTGGACGGCTGGCTGGACGAGGCGGCGCGGCGCGAGGGCTCCGGGCTGCGGGAGGGCCTCGCCACCCTGCCCCTGATGCTCTCCGTCCGGGCGGTCGTGCGGGCGCACGTGGAGGCCAATTCCGGGCATGACGCCGAGGGCCGGGACTACCTGCAGGCGGCGCTGGGGCATCTCCAGCCAGCGCCGCCGCGCCTGTTCGCCGTGGGTGGGATGTCGGGGACTGGAAAGACCACCCTGGCCCGTGAGGTGGCGCCGAGGTTGGGCGCCTCGCCGGGAGCCGTGGTCCTGCGCTCTGACGAGATCCGCAAGCGGCTGTCAGGGGCCGCCCCGACTGATCGCCTGCCTCCGGAAGCCTATGGCCCGGGCATGTCGACCCGCGTCCACCAGGTCCTCTTCGCGGAGGCGGAAGAACTGCTGGCCGCCGGGCGCAGCGTGATCCTGGACGCCACCTTCCTCGATCCCGGGCACAGGGCCCGGACATCCGAGCTGGCTGGGCGCCTCGGTGTTCCCTTCAGCGCGGTCTGGCTGGAGGCCCCTGTAGACCTCCTGCGCGCCCGGCTTGCCGGGCGGTCCGGCGACGCGTCGGACGCCACACCGGAGACGCTGGAACTGCAGGTCCAGCGGGAGCTGGGTCCGATCGCGTGGCGTCGGCTCCGGACCGACCTCGACGTGACTGCGGCCACGCTTGAAGCCTTTGGTCAAACCTCCGGAGTCCCGACGCGATGAACCGCCGCCGCCTCATCCTCACCGCCGCCGCTGCGACGGCCGCCGCCCCGCCCGCATTCGCCGCACGACCGGGGCCCCGATTGTCGATCAAGACGTTCGCAGAGCTCAAGACCCCCCTTCCCCTCCCCTATGACGAGGGGGCGGACGCCAGCGCCGTTGTCGACCGCGCCAGGGCCCAAGCCCGCCGGCAAGGCAAGCGACTCCTCATCGACCTGGGCGGCAACTGGTGCCCCGACTGCCGCATCCTGGCCGGGACCATGGCCCTTCCGGAACTTGACCGGTTCTTGAAGGCGCACTTCGTGACGGTGATGGTCGATGTCGGCCGCTTTGACCGTAACCTCCAGATCCCCGCCCGCTACGGGATCACCGGCCGGCTGCCCGGCGTGCCCGCACTGCTGGTGATCGACCCCCGGACTGACAAGCTCCTCAATCCCGGCAACTTCTCCGCCCTGTCCAACGCACGGGGCATGTCGCCCCAGGCCCTGTCGGACTGGCTCGCCGGCTGGGCCGCCTAGAGCGCGTTCATCTCAATTCGACTGTCTTTGGGGGAAGAGGCCCTGGATCCCATCCGTGAGATCATGTCTCGGTCCACCAACCGGTCCCCGCTTATCGGAACATGATCTAGAGCGGATTTCATTCAGTCTGCATCGTATCCGCAGCTCTTGAAGTAGTTGGCGCACTCGGTCGGAGTGAAGAGGTCGATGAAGTGTCCGATGGCGTCCCAGAGGGCGCCGATGGTTCGCTCGGCAGCCTTGCGCAGGA
>JADBYZ010000045.1 GCA_020402745.1 Phenylobacterium sp. | reverse complement strand
GCGCAAGACTCGCTCGATCAAAAAACCGGGAACAAAACGGAATCGGTGACTGCCTCTTGGACTGCAGACGCTTACCAGCGTCGGTTTCCTGTCAGAGGCGGCGGCATATGCGATTCCCCTGCCCCTGGGGGGAGGAATTACAGAGCCAATTGCTCCCCCAAGGGGGAGCTCCGCGCGAAGCGCGGTGAGGGGGTCAACGGCGGCTCAGCCGGTGGACTGCGCCCTCATCCCCCCCTTGATCAGCTCCAATGACCGCACCCGGCTCTCCAGGTCCGGCCCCACGGCCATGACGAACAGCTCGTCCGCCCCGGTCGTCTCGGCCTTTTCGGCCAGGCCCCGGCGCACGGCGTCGGGGTCGCCAACGATGGCGCGGGCCTTCACGCCGGCCAGGCGGGGGTCGTCGCGGCGGGCCTCCAGGAAGGCGAGGGCGTCCTCGATGCGGGCGAAGCGCGGGCGCTCGCCGTCGGCGCCGGGGCCGTCCAGCCCGGCCAGGGCGCTGGCCCGCATGGGCGCGGCCAGGCGCTCGGCGGCCTCGGCCGTCTCTGCAGCCAGGGCGATGGTGGCCACTGCAGTCCACCCCACAGATCGGAAGGCGGAGGGTGCGAAGGCGGCGCGGTAGGCGCTCACCGCCGGCCCGCCGTCGGAGCGGGCGATGAACTCGGCGAAGACCATGCCCACCCCCGCCCGCCCGGCGAAATCGGCGGTCTCGGCCGAGGAGCAGAGCAGGAAGATATCCGGGTGCGAGGGCCCGGACGGCGAGGCGTGGATGCCCCGGGCCGGGTGGGTCTCGGTGATCGGCTCCACCCCGCCGGCGTCCAGCAGCCAGGCGTTGAGCAGGGCGAAGTACTGCGGAAAGGCCTCCGACCCCGCCGAGCGCAGGGCGCCGCCTGTCCGCCCGTCCGTGCCCAGGGCCCGGCCGACGCCCAGGTCGATCCGGCCCGGCGCCAGGGCCTCCAGGGCCATGAAGACCTCGGCCACCTTCAGGGGCGAGTAGTTGACCAGCATGACCCCGCCCGAGCCCAGGCGGATCGTGTCCGTGGCCTGGGTCAGGGCGGCCATCAGGATCTCGGGCGAGGCCGAGCCCAGGCTGCGCATGTTGTGGTGCTCGGCCACCCAGAAGCGGTCATATCCCAGCCGCTCCGCCGCCTGGGCCACGGCGATCGTCTCGCGCACCGCCTGGGCCTGGGTGGCCTCGCCGCCCACCGGCGACAGGTCGAGGACGGAGAGCCGCGCCTTCACGCCCGCTTGCCGGTCTTCTTGATCACCGCCGAGAAGGAAAACACCGTCTGGCCCTCCACGGTCATAAGCCCGCGCAGGAAGACCAGGCTGCGGCCGCCCTTCACCACCTCGCCCCGGCACTCCAGCAGGGCCCCGGGCGGCACGGCGCCCACGAAGTCGGCGTTCAGCGAGGCCGTCACGCTGGAGGACTCCGTCAGCTGCTCCCGGGCGAAGATAAAGATGGCGTAGTCGGCGAAGGTCATCAGCGCCCCGCCGTGCATGAAGCCGCCGCCATTCATGTGCTTGGCCTCGGTCCGCATGGCGCAGACCGGCGCCCCGGTCTCATCGATCCGGTAGAAGAAGGGCCCGGCGTGGTCTTCGAAGGGCTCGCCCGTATAGACCGTCCAGCCCGCCCAGGGCCCGTCCTCAAGGGTCCGGTGCACGAATGTCGGATAGCCCGTATCGCCGTTGGCCATGAAAACCTCCCCGCGCCGCCCCCGACCGCCGGAAAGCCCGCCCCACAGCCTTTGCCAAACCCCGGGCCCGGGCGCCAGAGCCTACGGACAGACCCCCAAGGCCTACCAGACCCGCGTCACCGCGAACTCGTCGAACCGCGTCTCATTGGATACCAATGCAAGGTCTTCGGACAGGGCCTGGGCAATGAGCAGCCGGTCAAAGGGATCCTTGTGGTCTATGCCCATCTCGCCGGCCAGGCGGGCGTGGCGAACACTGATCCCAAGTTCCGTAAACCCCTGGCTGGCGATGATGGCCTCGAAGTCCTGCGCCAGCAGGGCGGCGTCGGGAAGCTTGCCGATCCTGAACTTGGTCGCGACCTCCATGGCGGAGGCGGCGCTGACGACGACCAGGTTCGCCTCATCCGATATGGCCTCCCGGGCCCGGCGGCCCAGCGTCTCGTCCCCGGCCAGCCACCAGATCAGGGCGTGGGTGTCGAGCAGGAGCCTCAAGTCAGGCTCCAGCCTTCCAGGTCCTCAGGCGGCAGGGGTTCATTGAACCGGTCGTCCAGGGCGATCCGGCCCTTGTAGGCGCCGAACTGCCGGCGGCCAGGCGGTGTGACCGGAGACAGCCGCACGACAGGTACCTTGCCGCGCAGGATCACCACCTCCTCGCCGGCCACGGCTTCGGCGATCAGGCGCGAGAGGTGCGTCTTGGCGTCGTGAACGGAGTATTGGGCCATGAAGCTCTCCTGGGCGGAGGATGCGACGATCCTTCAGGACCTTCAAGACGGTCCCCCTAACGACATCCCGCGCAGAGAAAACGGCGGCCTTCGGGAGGAAGGGCCGCCGTTGCGAAGCCGCAAGGTCAAATCAGGGATGGAGTCAGGTGCGGCGACCGGTCCCGGCCCGGGGGGGCTGGGGGGGCGTTCAGGGACCGGAACCAGGTCCAGCCGCCGACGGTGCCAATCTGAAAGGCGGATGTGGCCGGCGCGGGTCCGGATTAAGGCCGTTTCGGGGCTTTTCGGGTCCGCGCCCCGCCCACGTCAGGCTTCCGGTCCGCTCCGCGGCGTCAGCACCGGGCCGCCGCGCCGGGCGACCGCAAGGACCCTGGCCCTCAGGTCCTGGACCAGGGAGGCCGGAAGGAAGCCGAAGGCGACCGTATCGGCGCCCCTCCGGATCGGCCTCAGGTCGTAGCCCGGCCAGACAAACTGGTTGAGCTCGCTCGCCAGCACCCAGGACCGGTCCCCGTCAAGGCCCAGGCGCAATTGCGTTGGACCGGGCAGTTCGATCGCGTCCGCCTCCCGCTCCGGGGCCGGCGGCGTGTGGGTGATGGGGGCGAGGGTGACCAGGGTTCCGCCCTCCCGCCCGGGGCCGACCAGTAGGATCACGCAGGGCCGGTCCTTTCGCCCCTCGTCCTGGCCCGCCAGGGCCTCGTCCCGCCAGAGATAGGCGTAGCGGATGACGAGCCCCACCCTGGGTTCGGGAAGGATCACCCGGCGGCGCTCAACGGTCCGGCGCGTACTCGTGATCGTGCGCGGCGGCGTCCTCGGCGACCTCCGCCGCCTCCAGCGCCTCCACCTCCGCAGCGCTCAGCTCCCAGGGGTGAAGGGCCCTGCGCTCCAGGGTCTTGAGCCTGTGGAACTCCGCCGCCGACAACAGCACCAGGCTCTCCCGCCCATGGTGGGTGACGATCACCGGCCCGGCTAGGGCCCGGTCCCGGTAGACGCCGAAGGCCCGCTGCAGTTCGGCCGAGGTCACGGTGGTCTCGCTCATGTCGGGGCTCCACGGCGCCAAATTCCCAGATTATCTGCATTCTACAGAATTTCCGGATTTTGTCACGAATGCGCGCGTCATCCCGAAGCCGCAAGGAAGAGAGTGGGGAAGAAGTCAGGTGCGGCGACCGGTCCCGACCCGGGGGCTGGGGGGGCGTTCAGGGACCGGAACCAGGTCCAGCCGCCGAGAGTGCCAATCTGGCGGGTGGATGTGGCCGGCGCGGGTCCGGATTAAGGCCCTTTAGGGGCTTTCTGCGCCTGGGGGCCTCAGGCCACGCCCCACTACACAAACGACCGGACGAAGGAGGGCCAAAATGAAAAGCGGGGGCCGCAGCCCCCGCCTTATTTGGTGCAATCAAGTTGCTTGTTAACAACTGGACCACGATTTCTGAATGACGACACCCTCACACGGCCAAATGCTGAAGTCAACGACGACCGAACCTGACGTTTGTGATCAACCGTCGCTAGCGTAGCCTCGGGGCTGCGGATAGCCTGCGGGCTGCTGGAAGTCTTGGGGTTTGGGAATGGCGACGCGCTTGGGTCTCGACATTGGCGCCAACAGCATCGGCTGGTGTCTCTACGACGGCGACAGCATTCGGGGGATCGGGGCCCGGATCTTCTCGGATGGCAGGGACCCTAAATCGGGCGCATCCTTGGCCGTTGACCGGCGAACCGCGCGAGCTGCGCGGCGCAGGCGCGATAGGTATGTCCGACGGCGTTCCGCCCTCTTTGAGGTGCTGGTCGAGACAGGACTGATGCCGCCTGATGTTGCGGAGGCCCGCGCCCTTGCTGACCTCGACCCCTACCTGCTCCGCAAGAGAGGCCTGGACGAGCCCCTCTCCCCCTTCGAACTCGGCAGGGCGATCTTCCACCTGAACCAGCGCCGAGGGTTCAAATCTAACCGGAAGGCCGATCGCGCGGCCGGCGACGAGAAGGAGTCCGGCAAGATCGCCTCAGGCGCAAAGGCGCTCGACTTGGCCATGCAGGAGGCGGGCGCCCGAACCTACGGGGAATTCCTGTTCGGGCGGGATACCCGGCGCGTGCGCATTCCCGTCGGCGGGGAGGCCTATGACTTCTACCCCGAACGGCGACACCTCGAGCATGAGTTCGATGCGCTCTGTGCGGCCCAGGCCCAGATGCAGCCGGAGGTCATCCCGCCGGAACTCCAGGCTCGCCTTCGACGGATCATCTTCTTCCAGCGCCCTCTCAAGACTCCTGAGGTCGGGGGGTGCACCTTCTTCAACACCGAAAAGCGACTTCCCAAGGCCCACCCTCTCTTCCAGGAACGCCGGCTATATGAGGAAGTGAACCACCTCCAGATCGTCAGCCCTGGAGCGCCGGCGCGAAAACTCACCCTCGACCAGCGGGACGCCCTTATACTGAAGCTGCGCGGCGCGAAGTCCGTCACCTTCAAATCTCTGGCGAAGGTCCTGAAGCTCCAACCCGACGAGGCGTTCAACAAGGCTGGCGAGAACCGCAGCGACCTTACTGGAGATGAAGTCTTCGCGGCCTTCAGCCACAAGTCCTGCTTCGGCGACAAGTGGGCGCACTTCGACCGCGAAACCCAGTGGTCGATCATTGAGGCTGTGGCGGAAGAAGAGGACCCCATTCGCCTCTACGACTGGCTCATCTCCAACCACGGTGTCACGCAGGAGGCGGCCGAGAAGATAGGACGCATCCGGCTTCCCCAAGGGTATGGCCGCCTCGGCGAGACCGCGACCCAGAAGATCCTGGAAGCCCTGAAGGCTGAAGTGATCACCTACAGCGATGCGGTCCAGGCTGCCTTGGGCGCCTCCCACAGTGACTTTCGCACCGGCGAAATCCTCGATTCACTTCCCTACTACGGAGAGATCCTCGGCCGAGAGATTCCACCCGGCACTCTCAACCCCGACGACCCGGACGAGGTGCGTTACGGCCGGATCACCAACCCCACTGTCCACATTGGCCTGAACCAGCTCCGGCGCATCATGAACGCCCTCATTAGGACTTACGGACGCCCGGACGAAATCGTCGTCGAGCTGGCCCGGGAACTGAAGCTGAACGAGGCCGAGAAAGCCAAGCGTAACAAGGAACTCAAGGACAATACCCGGGCTGCGCAGGCCCGTGCTGCGAGACTGGAGGAGCTCAAGCAGCCGGATACCGGCGCGAATCGAATGCTGCTGCGCCTCTGGGAAGACCTGAACCCCTCAGACCCCCTGGACCGGGCCTGCCCGTTCTGTGGCGGGGCAATCGGGATCTCGTCACTCTTCTCCGACGAGACGGAGGTCGAGCATGTGCTCCCCTACTCCATGACCCTGGACGACAGCCCGGGCAACAAGGTCATCGCTCATCGCAAGTGCAACCGGGAGAAGGGAAACCGAACCCCCTGGCAGGCCTGGGGTGACACGCCGAGGTGGCGCGTGATCGAGGCGCGAATCCCAAAGCTGCACGAGTCACGCCAATGGCGCTTCGCACCCGACGCCATGGATCGTTTCGACAAAGGCGGCGACTTCATCGCGCGCCAGCTTACGGACACCCAGTATCTCGCCCGGATGGCTCGGTCCTACCTGTCCAGCCTCTATCCCGAAAAGGCGGGCGTATACGTCATCCCGGGCCGGATGACCGCCATGCTGCGACGCCTCTGGGGCCTCAATGAACTGCTGCCCGACCACAACTATGTCCAGAACCCGCACAGCAACGCGCCCAAGAACCGGCTTGACCATCGCCATCACGCCATCGATGCGGCCGTCGTCGGCGCAACGACGCGCGGCCTCCTGAATGAAGTCGCAAAGGCGGCGGGACGGGCTGAGAGCCAGCATCTCGACCGCTTGTTCGAGGGACTTCCCACCCCTTGGCCAGAGTTCCGCAACGACCTGCGCGACGCCCTCTCCAAGGTCATCGTGAGCCACAAGCCCGATCACGGTCGTCGCGGCCACCCCCCAAAGGGTCGGGACTCAACGTCTGCAAGGCTCCATAAGGATACCGCTTACGGGCCGACGGGGCGGGTCAGTGCAACCGGGCTCCCGATCGTCGTCCATCGCCTCCCCCTCGCTTCCCTCGAACTAGATGATCTGAAGGACCCGGAGCGTATCCCCGATCCTGTCCTCCGAAGTGCCCTCCTGCGGGTCACCGAGGGGCTTGCCGGCAAGGAATTCCAGAAGGCGCTGGTGGAATTCTCGGCTTCTGATCCTGTCTTCCGGGGCTTGCGGCACGTCCGGGTCCGCGAAGCCCTGAAGACGATCCCCATCCGCGACCGGAACGGGCGCGTCTACAAGGGATACAAGGGCGATGCCAACGCTGTCTGCAATGTATGGCGTCTTCCTGATGGTTCCTGGCGAAACCTCGTGTCCTCGATCTTTGAGAGCCACCAGAAGGGCTTCAAGGCTGAGCGGCCTCATCCAGCGGCAAAGAAGGTTATGAGCCTCAGGCAGAATGACCTTGTCGCCATCGAGCGTAGCCCCGGTGAAAGGGAACTGCTGAGAGTGGTCAAGTTTCGCGCAAATGGTCAGATCACATTCGCGCATCACCAGGAGGCGGGCGCCCTCAAGGACAGGGACAAGGCCAAGAATGACCTCGACCCCTTCAAGTATGTCTTGGGTTCACCTTCGGGCCTGAAGAAAATGCGTACGAGACAAGTCAGGATCGACCCTCTCGGTCGTGTCTTCGATCCCGGATTTAAGGAGTGACTATCACACCTAGCTTCGGAACCGCCAAAGGGAGAAGGCTCTGGACAGGGTAGTCGACATCTCGACGGACAACTCCCGCGTCTCGGCCGACAGGGGATTCCTCGTCGTTAGTCAGGCGGATGGCGCCACCGGGCGAGTACCACTCGACGATATCGCGGCGGTCATCTTGCACGCCCATGGCGTCATCTGGACGGCCCGCGTTGCAACCGAACTCGCAAAGCGCAGCGCGCCCCTCGTCATATGCGATGTAAATCACGCCCCGGTGGCGGTACTCCTCGCTCTGGAGGGACATCACGCCCAGGGGGCCAGGATTCGGGACCAATGGTCCGCATCCCGGCCTCTCTCCAAACAACTCTGGAAACGGATCGTGTCGGCCAAGATCACGACCCAGGCGGGGCTCCTCGCGGCCTTGGGGCGCCGGGAAGTCGCCCCGCTTCTCGAACTGGCGCGCCGCGTGCGGTCCGGCGACCCGGAAAACCTGGAGGCCCAGGCGGCAAGGAAGTACTGGCCCGCCCTCATGGGCCCCGACTTCCGGCGGGACCGTTCTGAAGGCGGTGCAAATAGCCTACTCAACTACGGATACACGGTGCTACGCGCCTGTGTTGCGCGTTCGATTGTGGCTGCCGGCCTCAACCCCTCGATCGGCCTTCACCATGAAAATCGAGGCAATGCCTTCGCCCTGGCGGACGACCTGATCGAACCCTTCAGACCCCTGGTGGACGCAACGGTCCTCGGCCTCATCGAAGCCGGTGTCTCGGAAGTCACGCCGGATGCAAAGCGGCGACTGGCGTCGATCATTGCCCTGGATCTCAGGTTGGACGGGGAGGTCACGCCCCTTACGGTTGCGATCCGGCGGCTCGCCCATTCCCTTGTCATCAGCTTCCGCGATCGCAGGGCCAATCTGGCGATCTTCGATGCGCCGGACCGGAACAGCTGGTCGCGATGGGTCGGAAGGGTGCCTGGAGAGGTCGCGGATGTTGAGCGGATATCGGCTGATGTGGATGTTCGTGATGTTTGACCTGCCGGTCGTGGATCGCGCCTCTTCGCGGGCGGCGACCCGTTTCCGCAACTTCCTTCTCGACCAGGGATTCGAGATGAGCCAGCTGTCGATCTACGCCCGCTTCTGCAACGGCAAGGAGCAGTATGAGACCTACCTTCGTAGGATCGAGAAAAATCTTCCCGGACGCGGCGAGGTGCATGTCATGGGTTTTACCGACCGCCAGTACGAGAATATTGTCCGGTTTTCCGGACAATCCCGAGGGCGACAACGCAAAAATCCTGACCAATTGGTGCTGTTTTGAGGCCTCAACGCCAAGCCGCCAGGGCCTGGATGGAGTCAGACCCTTGAAAAAACAGAGGGTTAGGGCCCCATCCAGGATAGCCGTTCAGAAATCGGGGTCCAGCCGCAACGACGGGACCATTCGCCTCTTGACGGACGCCAGGATAGCCGTTCAGAAATCGGGGTCCAGCCGCAACACGCCGCCGCCATCATCCAGATCGCCACCGAGGATAGCCGTTCAGAAATCGGGGTCCAGCCGCAACGCTTTCCGACCTTGTTCGGATAGGCCTCCCAGGATAGCCGTTCAGAAATCGGGGTCCAGCCGCAACGGGAATGGCGTCGCGCTGACGGAGGTCCGCAGGATAGCCGTTCAGAAATCGGGGTCCAGCCGCAACGGCGACAACCTCAACACTTGGGGTGTGCAAGGATAGCCGTTCAGAAATCGGGGTCCAGCCGCAACACGATGAGCGTCCAAGCTGGACAAAGCCGAGGATAGCCGTTCAGAAATCGGGGTCCAGCCGCAACGACATGATCCGCTGCTTGACCTTGTGCGTAAGGATAGCCGTTCAGAAATCGGGGTCCAGCCGCAACCATCGACGAGAGAGACACCACGCGGCATTTAGGATAGCCGTTCAGAAATCGGGGTCCAGCCGCAACCAGGCCGGCGTCGCAGGCCTTCTCGACGTCAGGATAGCCGTTCAGAAATCGGGGTCCAGCCGCAACGGGGAAGGTGGAGTCCAGGCGCGGGTCGTAGGATAGCCGTTCAGAAATCGGGGTCCAGCCGCAACGGAACTGGCCCCGGCGCATTGCCACCTGTTAGGATAGCCGTTCAGAAATCGGGGTCCAGCCGCAACTCCATGCGCCCTTTATCCATCAGGCGCCCTAGGATAGCCGTTCAGAAATCGGGGTCCAGCCGCAACGCCTATGTATGCGAGGGGCGCCGCAACGGTAGGATAGCCGTTCAGAAATCGGGGTCCAGCCGCAACACGTGTTGCACGTTGCAACCGGCGTTGCGCAGGATAGCCGTTCAGAAATCGGGGTCCAGCCGCAACAACATGATCACGCGGGAGTCCCTGCGGATCAGGATAGCCGTTCAGAAATCGGGGTCCAGCCGCAACAGAGTGACGCGCCAGAAGCCGGGTTCGCCGAGGATAGCCGTTCAGAAATCGGGGTCCAGCCGCAACCTATTGTCTCATACCGACAGCAAAACCAGCCAGGCAAGTCGCGCAACAGCGAGGGGATGGCTAGGCCCGGAGTCGGGCCATTCATCAATCGCCCATCAGCGCATGGACCATCTGGCGGAACGTGGGGGACACAAGGGCGATGCCCGGCACGCCGGAAAGCTCAGCGATCTGGATGGCCCGTTGCGGCGGGGCGTAGCCCTGCGAAGACCACAGGCACACGGCCTGATGGGTCACGCCAAGTTTACGGGCCAGAGCAGCTTTGCCGCCCACGGCCTGGATGGCGGTGTCGATGTTCACGCTAGTCTCCTTGGGCAGAGAAAGCAGCATGCTGCGTTGCATGATAGTCGCCCAAGAATTGGCGTTCAGCCAGTAACGCGAAGCAGGCCCAGCCTCCCTGGATGCACCCTCACCCCACCCCCACCTTCCTCCCCGCCCGAAACCGCACCGGCATCGTCCGCGGCCCGGAGATGAAGTTGCTCGCCAGCCATTCCGGCGGGGCGGTGCGCTCCACGTCTTCCAGGCGGGACAGCACCTCCACCAGCATGGCGTCGATCTCGATCCGGGCGATGTGCTGGCCCAGGCACACGTGGGGGCCGTTGCCGAAGGCGATGTGCTCGGGCGCGGCCCGGGCCAGGTCCAGCTGGTCGGCGCGGTCGAACTGGGCGGGGTCGCGGTTGGCCGACCCGAAATACATCACCACCTTGTCGCCCTGGCGGATCGTCTTGCCGCCCAGCCGGGCGTCCTTGCGGGCGGTGCGGCGCATGTAGATCACCGGCGTGGTCCAGCGCAGCAGCTCCTCCCGGGCGGCGGGCAGGCGCGCCGGCAGGTCGGCCTTCAGCCAGGCCATCTGGTCGGGATGGTCCAGCATGGCGTCCAGGCCGCTGGCCAGCAGGTTGCGCGTGGTGTCGCCGCCGGCGTCGATCAGCAGAAGGAAGAAGAGCAGGAACTCCATGTCCTCCAGCCGCCGGCCGTCCACCTCGCAGGCCAGGAGGCGCGAGGCCAGGTCGTCGCCGGGCCGGGCGCGCTTCTCGGCCATCAGCTTCGAGCCGTACTCGAACATCTTCATCACCGCCTGGGCGCCGGCGCCCGGGGCCTGGGCCTCGGGGGCGGTGTGGATCACCTCGGTCAGCTTGTAGAGCTCGCGCCCGTCGTCCAGGGGCAGGCCCAACAGCTCGGCGATGACATAGGAGGGCATTTCGCCGGCCACCTCGGCCACGAAGTCGCACTCGCCCTTCTCGATCACCGCGTCCACGATCTGGCGGGCCAGGGCCTGGATCCGCGCCTCGCGCAGCCTGGCCGTGGGCAGGGTGAACTCCGAGCGGATCAGCTTGCGAAAGCCCGTGTGCTCCGGCGGGTCCATCATCAGCATCATCTTGTAGGGCCCGAAGGCCGCCGACTCCTCCGCCGGGTCGGGGATCATGATGGTGGGCTCGGAGGAATAGGTCTCAAAGCCCCGGTCCACCTCGCGCACGTCGGCGTAGCGGGTCACCGCCCAGAAGCCCTTGCCGCCGGGCTCCTCGTGCCAGTGGACGGGGTCGTTGGCCCGCAGCCAGTCGTACTGGGCCACGGGGTGCCCGGCGGCGAAGCTGGCGGGGCTGAGCAGGTCGATCTTCATGGCGGGGTCAGTCCTTCCACCAGGGATACTGCGGCGGCATGTCGGTGGAGACCTTGCCGGGGAAGTCGGGCGCGCGCTTTTCCAGGAAGGCCGCGACGCCCTCGCGCACGTCGGGGCCGGCGCCCAGGGTCATGGCCATGGCGCCGTCCACCTTCAGGGCGCCCCAGGGGTCGGGCTCGCCGCTGAAGCGCCACAGCATCTGGCGGGTCAGGGCGACAGCGACCGGGGCGGTGTTCTCGGCGATCTCCCGGGCGATCTCGCGGGCGCGGTCCATCAGGGCCTCGGGCTCCACCACCTCGGCGACAAGGCCCCCGGCCCTGGCCTCCTCGGCTTGGATCAGGGCGCCGGAGAGGCACCAGCGCAGGGCGGTGGGCAGGCCCACCAGCCGGGGCAGGAACCAGGCGCTGCCGGCCTCGGGCGCCAGGCCCCGCCGCGCGAAGACAAAGCCCACCCGGGCGCCCTTCGCCGCGATGCGGATGTCCATGGGCAGGGTCAGGGTGGCGCCCACCCCCACCGCCGCGCCGTTCAGGGCCGCGATGATGGGCTTGCGGCAGTTGAAGATGGCGCCGACGAAGCCGCCGCCCGAGCGCCGCCGGGCGGTGGTCCCGGCGTCGCCAAAGGCCACCGAGCCCTCGGCCTGGGAGTCGAACGCCCCCGCGCCTGACGAGATGTCCGCCCCGGCGCAGAAGGCCCGGCCGGCGCCGGTGACGATGATCACCCGGACGCTGTCGTCCTCGTCGGCGCGCACGAAGGCGTCCTCGATCTCCAGGCCCATGGTCGCGGTGTAGGCGTTCAGCTTGTCGGGGCGGTTGAGGGTCAGGGTCAGCACCGGGCCGTCCTTTTCCCAGATGAGGGTCTCGTAGGTCATGCATCCTCCCCGGGGGCCGGGCCCCTCGCGTTCCCGCAATTGATGCGTGCTGACCCCCGGTCAAGCAAGAGGGGGGCAGGCAAGTGGGGGGAGTCAGGCCTCGCCGAGGGCCCTCAGGATGGCGGCCTGGAAGCGGGGCAGCAGGCGCTCGACGAAGGCCGGGTCCAGGCAGCGGGCGTCGTCCAGGAGCGTGTGGTGGAAGCGGTGGGCGCCGAAGACGCCGAAGGCGGCGGGGTAGCCGGCCTTCAGGATCTCGGCCAGCTCGCCGGCGGCGGCCGGGTCGGCGGGGAGGGGGGCTTCGAGCCCGGCCTCGCCGGCGAAGCTTTCCTTCAGCATTTCAATGAGAGGGGCTGAGCCCATCAGCACTCGGGCCGGGTCGGGGCGGTCCAGGGGCGCAAGGCCCTGCGGCGTCTGCGCCCAGTCCCGGGCGGCGATGCCGGCGCCCAGGTGGACCCACAGGGCGGTGCGCTTCGGGTCCGGCGCCTCCCCGTGCAGGAAGCGCTCGGCGCCCAGGTTCTCGTACTCGTGCCCGCTGGCGGTGATGACGACGATGTCGTGGCTCTTCAGGCGCCTGTCCATCCAGGGCAGGAGGGCCAGCCAGAGGGCGACCCCCGGTCCCCGCTCGCCGGCGCAGGTGAACCAGCCGGACCTCGGGGTCGACAGGACCACCGTCCGGCCCTTGCCGCGGTCGATCCGCCCGATGAGGTTGAAGGCCGGCCGGCGGCCCGCCTCGCCGTCGATCACCAGCCGGGCGGTGCGGCCCTCCCGCGCGGCGGCGAGAACCGGCCCGGCGTCCTTCGGGGCGAGGACCAGGGTCGGCACGCCGAAGGGCGGCGCCTCCGCGGGGGCGTTCAGGGCGATGGCCTCGCCGGTCGGGCCGTTGGTGACGAGGATCAGGCCGGCGGCGCCGGAGGCGCGGACCCGGTCCGGGAGGTCCCGGAGCTCGGCCTGGCGGACGCTCGACCAGCGTCGCGCGGGCAGGTCCATGACCACCAAGGCGCCCCCTGAGGGGGAGGCGGGTATCCCCCACGTCAGGGCGCCGGTGACGCCCCCCGGTCCCGTGACCTCGGCGGGACCCTGGGCCACCCCCTGCACGGACGTCTTCCCTAGCGTCAGGGCGACGACGCCAGGACGGTGGAAGGGCGCGTCGAAGGCCTGCCTCTGCGTGCGGTAGCCGAACCGCCTGAGCCGGCTCTCCATCCAGGCGCCGGAGTCCGTATCGCCAGGTCCCCCCGCCGCCTTGTCGCCCATGGCGACCCAGGTCTCGAGGTCGGTGCGGATGGAGATCAGGTCCTACGACAGGGCCGGCCCCGCCGCCAGCGGCGCGGCGGCGGCCCCGGCGACCATGCCCCTGCGGGTGGGATCGGAGGGCCCTGCCGCCATGGCCTCAGCTTTCGAACCAGGCTTCGACCGGGCCCTTGAGCAGCATGGTCATCGACTTGCCGCGCCGGTCCACCGTCTTGCCGACGGCCAGGCGGACCCAGCCCTCGGAGATGCAGTACTCCTCGACATTGGTCTTCTCGGCCCCCTTGAAGCGCACCCCCACCCCGCGGGCGAGGACGTCGGCGTCGTGCCAGGGGCTGTCGGGATCGACGCAGAGGCGGTCGGGGGGCGTGTTGGCGGGGGGTGTTTCGGTCATGGCGCCTTTCTAGCGCGCCCGGCCCGGCAGGCAATCCCGTCGAAAGGGGCTTCCCTGACGTCGCGTCCGGCGCTCAAAGTGCGTCTTTATCGCCGCGCGACGGCGCAAAGGAACGGGAGACGCAAGATGGGTGAGGCCTGGATCATCGACGCGGCGCGCACGCCGCGGGGCATCGGCAAGGTGGGCAAGGGCGCTCTGGCGGACTTCCACCCGCAGCACCTGGCCGCCACGGTCATGAAGGGCATCGCCCAGCGCAACGACATCAAGACCGCCGAAGTCGACGACGTGATCTGGGGCACCTCGTCCCAGCGCGGCAAGCAGGGCAACGACCTGGGCCGCATGTCCGCCCTGGCCGCCGGCTTCGACGTCCGCGCCAGCGGCATGACCCTGGACCGCTTCTGCGGCTCGGGCATCACCACGGTGAACCTGGCCGCCGCCCAGATCATGGCCGGCATGGAGGACCTGATCATCGCCGGCGGCACGGAGATGATGTCCTACACCGCCTCCAGCGCCCCGCAGGCCGCCGCCTTCTTCGACGGCCCGGCCCTGATGGACGCCGGCAACCCGGCCCTGCGCAAGCTGCACCCGCAGTCGCACCAGGGCGTCTGCGCCGACGCCATCGCGACCCTGGAGGGCATCCCGCGCGAAGCCCTGGACGAGCTGGCCTATGTCAGCCAGCAGCGCGCCGCCCAGGCCATCAAGGAAGGCCGCTTCAGCCGCTCGCTGGTGCCGGTGCTGAACGAGGACGGCTCGGTGGCCCTCGACCACGAGGAGTTCCCCCGCCCCGAGACCACCCGTGAGGGCCTGGCCTCGCTGAAGGCCTCCTTCGAGGCCATGGCCAACGTGCCCATGGACAAGGAGGGCACCACCCTGGCCGGCCTGATCCAGCGGGTCTATCCGGACCTGAAGATCACCCACGTCCACCATGCCGGCAACTCGTCGGGCGTGGTCGACGGCGCCGCCGCCGTCCTGCTCGCCTCGCCGGACTACGCCCGCAGGAACGGCCTGAAGCCCCGCGCCCGCGTGGTGGCCACCGCCAATGTCGGCGACAGCCCGACCCTGATGCTGAACGCCCCGGTCCCCGCCGCCCACAAGGTGCTGAAGAAGGCCGGCCTGACCCCGGACGACATCGACCTTTGGGAAATCAACGAGGCCTTCGCCGTCGTCGCCGAGAAGTTCATCCGCGACCTCAAGCTCGACCGTGAGAAGGTCAATGTGAACGGCGGCGCCATGGCCCTGGGCCACCCGATCGGCGCCACCGGCTCCATCCTGATCGGCACCATCATCGACGAGCTCGAGCGCCGCGACCTCAAGCGCGGCCTGGTCACCATGTGCGCCGCCGGCGGCATGGCCCCGGCCATCATCGTCGAGCGGATGTAAGGCTCCATGGACCTCGCCTGGAGTGACGCCGACCGCGCCTTCCGGGACGAGGTCCTCGCCTTTCTCGACGCCGAGCTGACCCCGGACCTGCGCGCCCGCGGCCGGTCCATGACCAGCGTTTACGCCGACCACGCCACCGGCATGGCCTGGCAGAAGAAGCTGCACGCTCGCGGCTGGGTCGCCCCGACCTGGCCCCGGGAGTTCGGCGGCGCCGGCTGGTCAGTGGTGCAGCGCTACATCTGGGCGCGGGAGGCGGCCCTGGCCGGCGCCCCGCCGGTCTCGCCCATGGGCATCGGCATGTGCGGCCCGGTGCTGATCGGCCACGGGACCAAGGCCCAGCAGGAGGCCTTCCTGCCCCCCATGCTGTCGGGCGAGCACTTCTGGTGCCAGGGCTATTCCGAGCCCGGCTCCGGCTCGGACCTCGCCTCCTTGCAGATGAGCGCGGTGGAGGACGGCGACGACTTCGTCTGCAACGGCCACAAGCTGTGGACCACCCACGCCCACGAGGCGAACTGGATCTTCTGCCTGGTCCGCACCAGCCGCGAGGCCATCCCCCAGCAGGGCATCACCTTCCTGCTGATCGACATGACGACGCCTGGCGTGGAGGTGAAGCCCATCCTCATGCTCTCGGGCGAGCACATCCAGAACGACGTCTTCTTCACCAACGTTCGGGTGCCCAAGGCCAATGTGGTGGGCCGGGTGGGCGAGGGCTGGACCGTGGCCAAGTACCTGATGCAGTTCGAGCGGGGCGGCTCGGCCGCCGCGCCCGGCCTGGGCGTGCGCCTGGAGCGCCTGGCCGAGATCGCCCGCACGCCCGGCGATGACGGCCGCCGCCTGATCGACGAGCCCGGCTACGCCGCGCGCCTGGCCCAGGCCGGGATCGACGTCGCCGCCCTGGAGGCCATCGAGCTGAGGGTCATGTCCCGCCTGTCCAACGGCGAGGCGCCCGGCGCGGAAAGCTCGCTGATGAAGACGGTCTCCACTGAGCTCAGCCAGCGCCTGACCGAGCTGTCCGTGGAGGCCGCCGGCGTCTACGCCGCCCCCTGGCAGCCCCACGGCGGCGCCCTGGGCGGCCCGACCCCGGGCTTCACGCCGCCCGCCGACGGCTTCCTGGCCGGCCCGCCCCACGCCTGGATCGCCGCACCCAAATACTTCAACGACCGCGCCGGCTCGATCTACGCCGGCACCAACGAGATCCAGCGCAACATCATGGCCAAGGCGGTGCTGGGGTTGTGAGCCCCCCACCTTGCCGCCGCGCCGTCGTCGCCGCATAGTTGGCTTCAACGAAGGATATCCCCCGGGAGGAGACAGCCATGGCCTACGCGCCTGCGGACCGCGACATCTATGACGCCGACAGCCACATCATGGAGCTGCCGGACTTCCTGAAGCGGTATGCCGACCCGGGGCTGAGGGACGAGATCCCCGAGGTGTCCTATTCGGCCTCCATCGTCACCGACGAGGAGGTGGCGGTGATCATGGACCAGGGCGGGCGGCACAGCGATGAGCACGTCGCGGCCCAGGTGGCCCTGGGCGACGCCCTGATCGAGAAGTCCAAGGAGATCCAGGCCCTGGGGGCCTTCAATCCCTCCGACCGGCGCACGGCCATGGATCTGCTGGGCTTCCGCAAGCAGCTGGTCTTTGCGACCCACAGCCTGCGCATGCCCTTCTCGCCGTCCAGCAAGCTGGAGAGTCGGCTGCGCTATGGCGCGACCCGGGCGCACAACCGGCACATGATCGACTTCTGCGCCGCCGACGACCGGCTGATGGGCGTGGCGGCCATTCCCCTGGATGATCCGGAACTGGCGCTGAAGGAGCTGGACTTCGTCCTGGCCAGCAACCTGAAGGCGGTGTGGGTGCCGCACCGGGCGCCCCTGGACCGTTCGCCGGGCCATATCGACTTCGATCCCTTCTGGGCGAAGCTGGCGGAGGCCGGGATCCCCTTTGTCCTGCACGTGGGCGGGGCGCCCCTGCAACTGGCCAAGGCCTGGATGAACAATGGCCGGCCGCCGACCAAGGACTGGCTGGGCGGGGGCGAGAACCTGCGCACCAAGGACGTGGCCGTCCTGCACGAGGGGCCCGAGCAGTTCCTGACCATGATGATCCTGGACGGGGTCCTGCACCGCAATCCGGGCCTGAAGGGCGCGGCGGTGGAGCTGGGCGCCGGCTGGGTTCCCGAGCTGCTGCGCCGCCTGGACTGGGTGGTGAAGCACTGGAGCCGCAACGACGCCAACCTGCAGGGCCTGCACCGGACGCCGTCGGAGCAGATCACCCAGCAGCTGGCCTTCACCCCCTTCGTCTTTGAGGAGGTGGGCAACTTCATCGACCAGTCGAACGAGGACCTCTACCTGTTCTCCAGCGACTATCCGCACATTGAGGGGGGCCGGAACCCCATCGGCCGGTTCGAGTCCTCCCTGGGCGAGCGCCCGGCCAGCGTGCGCGACAAGTTCTATGCCGAGAACTTCCTGCGCATCTTCCCGAACGCCCGGGTCGACCGCAAGGCGACCGTCGCGGCCTGAGGGGAGTGGGGGCGGCGGCGAGGCCGTTGACCCCCTCCGCCGCGCTGCGCGCGCCACCTCCCCCTGGGGGCAGGGGAATCGCATATGCCGCCGCCTCTGACAGGAAACCGACGCTGGTAAGCGTCTGCAGTCCAAGAGGCAGTCACCGATTCCGTTTTGTTCCCGGTT
>JADBYZ010000044.1 GCA_020402745.1 Phenylobacterium sp. | reverse complement strand
GACGCTGGTAAGCGTCTGCAGTCCAAGAGGCAGTCACCGATTCCGTTTTGTTCCCGGTTTTTTGATCGAGCGAGTCTTGCGCAGCCAAGTCGTTCTATAGGCGGAATCTATATGCGATAGCCCTGCCCCAAAGGGGAGGAACTGGGGCGCCTCAATTGCTCCCCCAAGGGGGAGCTCCGCGCGAAGCGCGGTGAGGGGGTCAACGGCGTCGCAGACTGGCCGCGGGTAGGCTGTCCGGCTTACTCTGCGGGCGTCCGGGCGGCGGCCTGGCGGGCGGCCCAGCGGGCGCGGAGGCTTTCGCTGGTGTCGCGACTGCCGTCGGGGCTCCAGCCCGGCCGGCCGAAGAGGTAACCGCCGACCTCCCTCAGAGACCGGGCCGAGGCCAGGTCGCGGGCAATCGCGATCCATTCGTGGAAGGCCACGGTCAGGAGGTTGAAGCTGCCCAGGTTGCGGATCAGGCCGTAGCGCGGTTTCTCCTCGTCCAGCTCAGCCTGGAAGGTGCCGAACATCTTGTCCCAGATGATCAGGATGCCGGCATAGTTCCGGTCCAGGTACCGGGGGTTGCGCGCATGGTGCACCCGGTGGTGGGAGGGCGTGTTGAACACCGCCTCGAACCAGGCCGGCATCCGCCCGACCGCTTCGGTATGGATCCAGAACTGGTAGACGAGGCTGATCCCCTGCTGGATGGCGATCTGGGCGGGGGAGAACCCCATGAAGGCCAGGGGCAGCCAGAGGAGCCAGGTCCCCGCGAGCCCGCCCGTCCAGGTCTGCCTGAGCGCCGTCGAAAGGTTGTAATGCTGGGAGGAGTGGTGGTTGACGTGCGCCGCCCACCAGAAGCGCCGCTCATGGCTCAGGCGGTGGAAGACATAGTAGATCAGGTCATCGAGGAAGAAGATCGCCACCCAGCCCCACCAGGCGTCGAAGGGCACGGTGAAGATACGGTGTTCCCAGACCCAGACCGTGGCGGCGAAGATCAGGCCGGCGGTCAGGAGGGCCGGAATTCCGCGCAGCAGGCCCATGGCCAGGGAGGCCAGCGTGTCGCGAGCCTCATACTCCGCCTTGGCCAGACGCAGGCGACCCAGGCCGATCTCCAGCAGGATGGCCAGGATGAAGAAGGGAATGGCCAGCTTGACCGGGTCGAAGGGGGCTTCCAGCATCAGGCGGCCTCCGGGGACCAGCCCGCCAGGACGGGACGGGCAAGGCGCGGGCTCACGTCAGAAAGACGCAGGTGAAGGCGTCCGTCCCGGACGGGCGCTGCGGCGACCTCGGACCAGGGAAGGTCGCGGGCCACCCAGGCGTCCCCAAGCCGGAACAGGTAGAGGGCCCGTGCGCCCGAACGGGCGAGAGCCGCAGCGCCATCGGCGGCCAGCCAGACCCGGTCAATGTGCGCGTCGGGGAAATCGTCCGCCAGGAGGGCGCGCGCCGCCGCCTCGTCCAGGGGCGGATTGGGCCTTGCAAGGCGCGCGGCCGCCGCCAGGGCGACGATCACAAGGACGGCGACGCCGGAGACGGCAAGCTGGCTCAGGAAGGCGGGGATGGGAATGGCGGGCTCCTCTCGCGCCCAAGAGTCAGGCACGGCGCCTGGGGCGTCAAGCCGGACCCAGCGGAAGCTTGACGGCGGCCCCCGCGCGGGCTGTCTTCCCGCCATGGACGCCCTGACCGACTTCATCCGCCGCCTGCCCAAGGCCGAGCTCCACATGCACGTCGAAGGCTCGCTCGAGCCGGAGATGATGTTCGACCTGGCCCGCCGGAACCGGATCGCCCTGCCCTTCCCCAATGTCGAGGCCGTCCGCGCCGCCTATAGCTTCAGCCGCCTGCAGGACTTCCTGGACATCTACTACCAAGGGGCCGCCGTCCTGCTGACGGAGGCGGATTTCCACGACCTGGCCCTGGCCTATTTCCGCCGGGCTGCGGCCGACGGCGCCGTGCGCTGCGAGATCTTCTTCGACCCCCAGACCCACACCGACCGGGGCCTGCCCTTCAGGGTCGCCATCGAGGGCCTCCTGTCCGGCATGGCGGCGGCGGAGGCGGAGCTGGGCCTGTCGACGGGGCTGATCCTCTGCTTCCTGCGCCACCTGCCCGAGGACGCGGCCCTGGCCACCCTGAAGGCCGCCGAGCCCTGGCTGGACCGCCTGCTGGGCGTGGGCCTCGACTCCTCCGAGGCCGGGTTCCCGCCCTCAGGATTCCAGGCGGTGTTCAAGGCCGCCGGCGAGCGGGGCCTGAAACGGGTCGCCCACGCTGGCGAGGAAGGCCCTCCCGCCTACGTCGCCGAGGCCCTGGACCTGCTTCACGTCGACCGGATCGACCATGGCAACCGGGCTCTGGAGGACGAGGCTCTGACCGCGCGCCTCGTGCGGGAAGGTCAGGTCCTGACCGTCTGCCCCCTCTCCAACCTCAAGCTTTGCGGGGTGCCGTCTTTGGACGCCCACCCGTTGAAGCGGATGCTGCAGCTGGGCCTGAAGGCCACCGTGAACTCCGACGACCCGGCCTACTTCGGCGGCTATCTGCTGGACAATTGGGTGCAGACCGCGCGGGCGGTGGGGCTGGAGCGCGAGCATCTGGTCACCCTGGCGCGCAATAGCCTGCAGGGCGCCTTCTGGAGCGAGGCCGAGGCGGCGCCCCATCTCGCCCGCCTGGACGCCATCGCCACCGGTCAGTGATCCCCGGCCATCATGTCTTGGGTCAAGACCCAGCGGCCGTCGAGCCAGTCCACAATCTCGCGCGCCGCAGGGTGGTCGAAGCCTGAATAGCGCTTCCTGAGGCGGGCCAGGGTCTCCGGGTCGATCCGGTCACGGCCGGTGTCGTTCAGCAGCATCAGGTGCCGCCGGACCAGGACAGCGAGATCCGGCCCCAGGACCGCCTGCGCCGACGCCGCGAGGGCCGCGCCATAGTCGTAGGCGTCGCCCAGGCGGTAGCTCTCCGGCAGGGTCAGGGCCGGGAGCAGGGTCAGCTCAGGCTGCAGGGCGGGGTTCACCGCGTGCGCCGCAAGGTGGTCTCCGATGGCGGCGGGACGGCCGGTGAAGGCCCGTAGGTAGAGGAAGGGCGACATCCGGGGGCCGTCGTTCACGGGATAATTGTCCCAGAGGAAGGGGCGGCGGCCCAGCTGCTCCGTCACCCGCGCCAGGTGATTCACACCGTAGGCCCGGCTGCACACCTCCTCGCCGGTCCAGAAGACCTCGATCCGGCGGTCGAGGGCCGCGCCGAGGGTCTCCAGATACCCTTCAGGCCTTACGCCGAAGGCCATGTCGAGGGCCGGGTCGTCGGTGTAGTAGGTGGGGCAGAACACCACCCGCGTGGCCTTGGTCCGCCCGGCGATCCAGTGGACGATATCGACCTGCGCCTCGGCCAGGCCCGGCAGGTCGCCGCGCATGTCGTCAAACAGGACGCCCAGGTCTTCGATCCCCAGGTCGTCCAGGAAGGCCAGCTTGTCAGCCAGGGCGGCCTTGGTCTCCGTCCCGAAATCTTGCCAGACCTCGAAGGGGCTCAGGCCGACCCCAAACCTGACGCCGGCGTCACGGCAGGCAGCGGCGAAGGCGGCCAGGGACCGGGTCTCGGCCTCCGGCGGGGTCTCGCGCCACCTGCGGCGCAGGAAGGCGTCCGCCTTGGGGGCGTACATGAAGAACCGGTATCCGGCTCCGGCGAGGCGGCGCATCACCCTCTCCCGGGCCGGCCAGTCCCACGGCAGGCCGTAATATCCCTCGATCAGCCCCAGTTCCGGCGTCATTGCGCTCTCCTGCTCTTCCCGCCCCGTCCCGCCGTGCTATTCAGTGCGCCCCGGTCCTGACGGACCCGGATCGGAGCGGAGAGACATTTTGCACGACGCGGTCATCGCGGCCACCGGCCTTTTCACCCCCGCCGAGCGAGTCACCAACGCCGAACTGGTCGAGGCGTTCAACGCCTTCGTCGAGATCCACAACGCCCGGAACGCAGACACCATCGCCGCCGGCGAGATGGAGGCGCTGGCCCCCTCGTCCGTCGAGTTCATCGAGAAGGCTTCGGGCATCAAGTCCCGCTACGTGATGAACCGGTCCGGCGTCGTCGACCCTGAGGTCATGCACCCCCTGATCCCCGAGCGGTCCAATGACGAGCTTTCGGTCATGGCGGAGATCGGCGTGGCCGCCGCGAAGGACGCCATCGCCCGCTGGGGCAAGGACGCCTCGCAGATCGACGCCGTGGTCTGCGCCGCCTCGAACATGCAAAGGGCCTATCCGGCCATGGCCATCGAGATCCAGCAGGCCTTGGGGATCGAGGGCTTCGGCTTCGACATGAACGTGGCCTGCTCCTCGGCCACCTTCGGCATCAAGACCGCCGCCGACTACATCGCCACGGGCTCAGCCCGGGCCGTCCTGGTGGTCAATCCCGAGATCACCTCCGGCCACCTGAACTTCTGCGACCGGGACAGCCACTTCATTTTCGGGGATGTGGCGACGGCGGTGATCGTGGAGCGCGCCGACCAGGCGAGCGGCGGCTGGGACATTCTGGGGACCCGGCTGATGACCGTGTTCTCGAACAACATCCGCAACAACTTCGGCTTCCTGAACCGCACCGCCCCGGGCAGCGAGGGCGCTGCGGACAAGCTCTTCGTGCAGGAGGGACGCAAGGTCTTCCGCGAGGTGGTGCCAATGGTCGCCGAGATGATCGTAGCCCACGCCGCCGACCTGGGGATCGATCCCACCGCCCTGAAGCGGCTCTGGCTGCACCAGGCCAATATCAACATGAACGACCTGATCGGCCGGCGGGTCCTGGGCCGCGATCCGACGCCGGAGGAAAACGTCATCATCCTCGATGAGTTCGCCAACACCTCCTCGGCGGGATCGATCATCGCCTTCCACCGGGCGAACGCAGACTTTGCGTCGGGCGAGACGGGCCTGATCTGCTCCTTCGGCGCCGGCTATTCGGCCGGAACGGTCTTCGTCCGCCGCCGCTGACCCCCTCAGCGACCTTCGGTCGGAACTCCCCCTTGGGTGAGCACGTGTGTGGATTGTCACCGGACTGGCGGAGTCCCGCCTGAAGACGCCCGGCGTTACTGGGGGACCGGGTCCGGACGGACCAGCGTCACCGGCATGGGCTCGGCCTGTTGGGCCGCCTTCCATTCCATGGCCATCCGGACCCGCGAGCCCACCGATGGGTGGGTGTAGAACAGCGTCTCTTCCAGCCGCCCCGGCGTCGCCGCCCGATACTCGATAGTCTTGACCAGGGCCCGGGCCAGTCCGTCCGGCTCCCGCGCACGCTCCAGAGAAAAGCGGTCGGATTCGACCTCCGCCCAGCGGCTGAAGCTGGCGGCGAGGGGGTTGCCCACGACGCCCAAGACAACAATGAGGGCGCCCAGGACCGGATATCCCGCCGGGTCAGACAGGCCCTTCACGCCCTGTCCACTCAGAAGCCGCACGGCGGTGGGAAAAAGGCGATCAATAAGAAAGAAGCAGACGAATGCCAAGGCTGAGAAAAAGATCAGGTTTCTCCAGACATGGCCCAGGACATAGTGCCCCATCTCATGTCCGACCACAGCGCGGACCTCGGCGATATCTGCGTCCTTCTTGAACATCACGTCGCTCATCGCGATCCTGGCGCCGCCAAAGAGGCCAGAGACGTTCGCGGTGTAGCGGTTGGACTGTCGTGATCCGTCGTAAATGAAGATCCGATCTGAGGGCACCCCGTTGGCCTTGGCGAGGGCGACGACGGCGTCCCTGACGGGGCCAGAAGGCGCGGGCTCGTAACGGTTGAACAGGGGGTCGATAAAGACCGGCGATACGACCATCGACAGAACGAAGAACAGACTCACCAGTCCGCCCGACCAGGCCCACCAGAACCGGGGCGCCCTGCGGATCAGGGCGTAGATACAGGCCCCAAGCAATGTTGAGGACACCAGGATGATGACGGTATAGAGCGCGTAGTCCCGGAGAAAACCCGCCAGGGGCTGGCTGCTCAGCCCATAGGCCCTCTCCCGGGCCCAGTCCGACCAGATCACCCAGGGCAGATTCAGGAGGGTCTCGGCAAACAGTGCGGTCGCCAGTACGGCGAGGCTGATCCGAACAGGTCCCAATCCCCGGGCCTCCAGGCGCTCGCGCAAACGCACCAGCATTCCTGAACGCAGGATCAGCCAATAGGCGGCCAGGCCGATCACTGCCGTCCAAAGGATCAGCCAGTGACCGCCCTGGGTATAGGCGGTGGCTCTAGCATGCGCCTCGGGGCTCAGGGTGGCAAGGTAGGTCGCCGTGGCGACTTCCGGATCGAAACGGGTCATGAAGTCCCCCTCCCTGGACTTGGTCTAGCGGTCCTTCTCACGCTCACCGAGGGCCGCCTGGGCGGCCGCTAGGCGGGCTATCGGCGTACGGAAGGGCGAGCAGCTGACATAGTCAAGGCCGATGGCCTCGCAGAACTGGATCGAGGCGGGGTCGCCGCCATGCTCGCCACAGATTCCGAGCTTGACCCCCGGACGCACCGCCCGTCCCCGCTCGGCGGCGATGCGGATCAGGTCGCCAACCCCCTCCTGGTCGAGGCTGACGAAGGGGTCCTTCTCGAAGATGCCCTTCTCCAGGTAGGCGTTCAGGAACCGCCCGGAGTCGTCCCGGCTGATGCCGAAGGTCGTCTGAGTGAGGTCATTGGTCCCGAAGGAGAAGAACTCGGCGGACTCCGCCAGGTCCGCCGCCCTGAGGGCCGCACGGGGCAGCTCAACCATCGTGCCGACCGCGTAGGGCAGATTCAGCCCGCGCTCGGCCATTACCGCCTTCGCCACACGGTCGGTGAGGTTGCGCAGGAAGCGCATCTCCTCGCCCTTCGCCACCAGGGGATGCATGATCTCCACGATCGGCGCCGTTCGGCCAGACCCGGCGATCTCGCAGGCCGCCTCGAAGATGGCCCGGACCTGCATCTCGTAAATCTCGGGGTACGAGATGCCGAGGCGGCAGCCCCGGTGCCCCAGCATGGGGTTGGTCTCGTGCAGCTCGCGGACCCGGCGCCAGAGCTTGTCGGCGTCCAGCCCACCCGCCTCAGCCACGGCGCGGACATCTTCCTCGGTCTGGGGCAGGAATTCATGGAGGGGCGGGTCGAGGAGGCGGATAGTGACGGGCAGCCCCTCCATGATGCCGAAGATTTCGACGAAGTCGGCCCTCTGCATGGGCAGGATCTTCGCCAGGGCGGTGCGGCGGCCAGCCTCTTCATCGGCCAGGATCATCTCCCGGACCGCCTGGATGCGCTGGTCGTCGAAGAACATGTGCTCGGTCCGGCACAGGCCGATGCCTTCCGCTCCAAACTGACGGGCGGTGCGGGCATCCAGAGGGGTCTCAGCGTTGGCCCTCACCCTGAGGCGGCGGAACCCGTCGGCCCATCCCATCAGGGTGGCGAAGTCGCCGGTCAGCTCAGGCTCGATCATCTGGACGGCGCCCGCCAGGACATCGCCCCGACTACCGTCAACCGTCACCACCTCGCCGGCGTGAATGGTCCGCCCGCGGACGTGGAAGACCCCGGCCTTCTCGTCGATCCGGATGTCCCCTGCGCCGGAGACGCAGGGACGGCCCATGCCGCGCGCCACCACGGCGGCGTGACTGGTCATGCCGCCCCTGGCGGTGACGATGCCCCGGGCGGCGTGCATGCCGTGGATGTCCTCGGGGCTCGTCTCTTCGCGGACCAGGATCACCGCCTCGCCGGCGCCCCCCCGCCGCTGCGCCTCGTCGGCATCA
Organism: Phenylobacterium sp.; assembly: GCA_020402745.1. Lineage (GTDB taxonomy): Bacteria > Pseudomonadota > Alphaproteobacteria > Caulobacterales > Caulobacteraceae > Phenylobacterium. Next base: position 17,575 of record JADBYZ010000044.1, on the reverse strand, counting down.
AACACCACCGCGCCCGTGGCCGCGCCTGGCGAGGCTGGAAGTCCGGTGACCACGACGTCGCGCGGGCTCGCAGGATCGATGGTGGGATGCAGCATCTGATCCAGGCTGGCGGGGTCGACCCGCATAACCGCCTCTTCCCGGCTGATCAGGCCCTCGGCGGCCATATCCACCGCCATCTTCAACGCCGCCTTGGCGGTGCGCTTGCCGTTGCGGGTCTGCAGCATGTAGAGCCGACCAAGCTCGACCGTGAACTCTACGTCCTGCATGTCGCGGTAGTGACGCTCGAGGCGCTCCACAACCTCGCGGAACTGGGAGAAGACCTCGGGCAGAACTTCTTCCATCGAGGGGGCGCGATCGCCCATTTCCTCTCGCGCCGCACGGGTCAGGGCCTGGGGCGTACGGATGCCCGCCACCACGTCTTCCCCCTGGGCGTTGATCAGGAACTCGCCATACAGGCGGTTCTCGCCGGTCGACGGGTTGCGGGTGAAGGCCACACCTGTCGCAGAGGAGTCCCCCATGTTGCCGAACACCATGGCCTGAATGTTCACCGCCGTGCCCCAGCTTTCGGGGATGTCGTGCATTCGGCGATAGAACCTGGCGCGCTCGTTCATCCAGCTGGCGAAGACCGCGCCTATGGCGCCCCAGAGCTGGACGTTGGGATCCTGCGGGAAGGGCTCGCCCAGCTCTTCCTCAACTGCGGCCTTGTAGTCGGCGACCACCTTGTCCCAGTCCTCGGCGGAAAGGGCGGTGTCGACGGTGACATCCAGCCGCTCCTTATGATTATCCAGGATTTCCTCGAACAGGTGGTGGTCCAGACCCAGCACCACATTGGAATACATCTGGATGAAGCGTCTGTAGGAATCGAGGGCGAAGCGCCGATCGCCCGCCAGGGCGGCCAGGCCCTCCGCAGTGGCGTCGTTCAGGCCGAGATTCAGCACCGTGTCCATCATGCCGGGCATGGAGGCCCTGCCGCCGGACCGGACCGAGACCAGCAGGGGTGCAACCGGATCGCCGAACCGCTTACCGGTCAGGGCCTCGACCCCGCCCAGCGCCGCCTCGACCTGGTCGGCCAAGGTTTCGGGATAGCTCCGATCATGGGCGTAGAAGTGGTTGCAGGCCTCAGTAGTGATGGTGAAGCCCGGGGGAACGGGCAGGCCAAGGGCCGACATCTCGGCCAGGTTTGCGCCCTTTCCCCCCAAGAGGTTGCGCATGGAGGCGTCCCCCTCGGCCGTTCCCCCGCCGAAGGCGTAGACCCAACGCGTCTGACTGGGCATTCGCCCTCCCCTAACCGTTGACCAGGCCGAAGTCGGCGACTTCGGACATGGCGGCGCGGACCTGCGCCAGAAGTTTCAGCCGGTTCTCCCGGTCGCCGGGATCCTCGGCGTTCACCAGGACCTTCTCGAAGAAGGCGTCCACAGGGGCCCTCAGGGCCGCGAGGGCGCGCAAGGCGCCTGCAAAGTCCTCAGCGTCCGACAATCTCGCCACTTGCGGAGCCGTTTCGGCCACAGCGGCGACGAGGGCGGTCTCCTCCTCCGGAGCGTCGGGCAGGACAGCGGCCGGCCCCGTTGGCAGGTCGCCCTTCTTCTCCTCCGCTTTGAGGATATTGGAGGCGCGACGATAACCCGCCAAAAGGTTCGCCCCGTCCTCGGTCGTCAGGAAGTCCGACAGGGCCTCAACCCGGGCGTTGATCCGCACCAGGTCATCGTCGCCTAGGGCGAAGACGGCGTCGACAAGGTCATGGCGCCGTCCCTGATCGCGAAGCGAGACCTTCAGGCGTTCGGCCAGGAAGTCGAGCACCTCGGCGGACACCTCCGGATAGGGCCGGAAGCGATAGAGGACCTCGCCCTTGGGGGCCTCCCCGGCGGCGGCGCTCCTGTCAAAGCGGATGTCGAAGTCCGCGTCGATGGCCACGACCATGGGCTCGGCCTCGAGCAGCGCAGTCTCGAATTCCTCGACATAGGTCAGGAAGACATCGGAGTCCTCACGGGGCCGCGAGCCGAGATATCCCGTCGTCCGGCGTGAGGAGGCGTAGAGGGCCCGGCCGGGGTCGACGAAGCAGCGCAGCGACCGGTACCAGTCCGCCACCAACTCCCGGACCGGAGCCCTGACCTCAGAGGTCAGCAGGATGCGGATCACGCCCAGGGCCGCCCGCCGCAGGGCATAGGGATCGCGAGAGCCTGTCGGCTTCTCATTGATGGCGAAGAAGGCGGTCAGGGTGTCCAGTTTCTCGGCCAAGGCGACGGCCATGGTGACGGGACGGTCCGGGACCTGGTCGGACGGACCCACGGGTCGATAATGGTCGCGGATCGCCTCCGCCGTCACCGGGGTCAGCTTCTCCTCGATGGCGTAATAGCCGCCCATGAGGCCCTGCAGTTCCGGGAACTCGCCGACCATGCCGGTTGTCAGGTCGGCCTTACAGAGCCGGGCGGCCAGGGCGGCCTTGGCCGCATCGGCGCCCACCCGGGGCGACAGGGCCCCGGCCAGGCGCTCCAGCCGCTCGACCCGTTCGGCAAGGGTGCCCAGCCTGGCGTGGAAGGTCACGGACTTCAGTTTCTCCAGCCGGGACTCCAGGCTGACCTTCCGGTCTTCATCCCAGAAGAAACGCGCATCGGCCAAGCGGGCGGACAGGACCTTGGCGTTGCCCGCAGCGATGACCGCCCCGCCATCGGGCGCGGCGATGTTGGATACCGTGACAAAGTGCGGCGCGAGGCGGCCGGTGGCGGGATCCCGCACGGCGAAGTACTTCTGGTGATTGCGCATGGAAGTGCGGATCACCTCCGGCGGCAGGGACAGGAAGTCCGGGTCCATGTCGCCCAGGATCGGGACCGGCCATTCCACCAGGCCGGCCACCTCGTCGAGCAGGCCTGCGTCCTCCACCAGCTCCAGCCCCCGGTCCGCGCAAAGACGGCGGGCTTCGACCAGGATGCGCAGCTTGCGGTCCTCGGCGTCGAGGAGAACGAATCGCCTTTCCAGCCCCGAGCGGTAGCCGGCGAAACTCTTGACCCGGAAGGGACGGTTCGAGCCCATGAACCGGTGGCCGACCGCGAAGTCCACGCTTGCGATCCCATCCACGTCGAACGGAACGGGTGCGCCCCCGAAGACGCAGAGCACATGCCGGAGGGGGCGTACCCAGCGGAGGGTCCCGGTTCCCCAGGTCATGGACTTCGGCCAGGGAAAGTTTCGGATGATGTCCGGAACGATCTCGGCGATGACCTCGGCCGTGGCGCGGCCGGTCGTCGTCAGGTCTGCAAACCAGACGCCGTCGCGCTCGACCAGCTGGTCTCGGGTCAGGCCGGTGGAGCGGAGAAAGCCCTCAAGCGCCGCGTCAGGGGCGGAGGTCCGGGGTCCCTTGCGCTCTTCCTTCCGGTCCGGCTGGGCCGATGCGACCCCTTCGGCGACGAGAGTGAGGCGACGGGGCCCAGCATAGGAGCGGAGGGTCTTCGGCTCCAAACCGGCCGCCGCGAGCCGCTCACGCACCATGCGGTCGAGGTCGCGGGCCGCCTGGGCCTGCATGCGCGCCGGGATCTCCTCAGAGAAGAGCTCAATCAGCAGCTGGGGCATGGTCAGACCCCTTCCGCAGGGACATTGCGGCCCTCGTTCGCCACCCAGGCCTCCGCACACATCTTGGTCAGGTCGCGGATGCGGCCGATATAGCTCTGGCGCTCGGCGACGGCGATGGCGCCGCGGGCGTCCATCAGGTTGAAAAGATGGCTGGCCTTCAGGACATGGTCGTAGGCGGGCAGCACGGTGACCTGGCCCTGGGGGCCCCGGCCCTGCAGGAGCCTCGGGACCTGGGCTTCCATGTCCTCGAACTGCCGCTTCAGCGTCGCCACGTCGTAGAGGTGGAAGTTCGCCTCGGACTGCTGGCGCTCATTCTCCAGGAAGACATCGCCGTAGGTCATAGGCAGGGGCCCGTCGGGGTCGTTGAAAGCCAGCTGGTCGAAGCGGTCGACGCCCTGCAGGTACATGGCCAGTCGTTCCAGGCCATAGGTCAGCTCTCCGGCCACCGGCCAGACATCAAGACCGCCCACCTGCTGGAAGTAGGTGTACTGGGTCACCTCCATCCCGTCGCACCAGACCTCCCAACCCAGGCCCCAGGCCCCCACAGTGGGGTTCTCCCAATCGTCCTCGACAAAGCGGATGTCATGCAGCCGGGTGTCGAGACCGATGGCGTCCAGGCTGCCCAGGTAGAGCTCCTGCAGGTTGTCCGGGTTGGGCTTCAGGATGACCTGGTACTGATAGTAGTGCTGGAGCCGGTTTGGGTTCTCGCCATAGCGCCCGTCGCCCGGCCGTCGCGAGGGCTGCACGTAGGCTGCGCGCCAGGGTCGGGGCCCAAGCGCCCGCAGGACCGTCGCCGGGTGCAGGGTCCCTGCGCCGACCTCCACATCATGGGGTTGGAGGATGACGCAGCCCTGGCGGCTCCAGTAGTCATGGAGCTTCAGGATCAACGCCTGAAAAGACAGCGGTTTTTCGGCGGGCATGGGCGAGCCTTCGCAGGCGCAAAAACGAGCGCGGACCATACGGCCCGCCGCACACCTCTTCAAGCACGCCGGAGACGATCCGAGCGCGCAGCGGATCAGGACGCCGGCGGTGTGATGACCTTGCCGAGGACGTGAACCACCCCATTGGTCGCCATGACGTCGGACTGGATGACGGGCGCCCCTCCGATGGTCGCCGGCTGATCTCCGTTCAACTCGACGGACTCGCCGCCCATGGTGGGCGCGCTGGTGACGGCGCCGCTGAAGGTCGCGAAGGGCACCCGGGTGTTGATCAGGTGGCGAAGAACAAGCTTCTGGAGATCGGCGCGATTGCCCGGGGCGAGGAGCCGGTCAAGCTCACCGGCGGGAAGGAGCGCGAAGGCGTTGTCATTGGGCGCCAGGACGGTGACATCGGGACGCCCCTTCACGAAAGCGGTCAGGCCAACGAGGTCTGCAGCCTTCAGGAGAACCGTAAACTGGCCGGAAGCCCTGAGGGTCTCCATAACGTCTCCAGACGGAAGAACCTGAGGGGCGGGCGGCGACACCGACGCGGGGGGCGCCGAGGCCCCAGCCGGGATCTGAGCCATAGCGACGCCGGCGGACAGGAGGAGGGCGACAAGAGCGAGAGAAAGCTTGAGCATGACAACCTTCAAGACGCGCCGGAGGGGCCCGGCAGGCTTCGGAGGCTCGCATTAGTCCAACGACCCAGCGACTGGCTACCGGTCTGGGGGCCGGTTTGATCGCGATCACGCCCTCGTGATCGCGAGCGCACGCAGCCCAACGCGCCTTGAGGTCAGCTCCTGACTTGACGCCTTAAATCCGGTCAGTCGTCGAGGCCGGGCGCCTTTTTTCTAGGCGTTGATCGTGAGACGCCCGTTTTTTCGGCGCCCGGCGTCCCCCCGTCGGGCCGTCATGCCTAGCGTGGTCGCCGGGGCCCAGACGTCATTCCGACGCGGGGCCGTTCCACCAGGAACTGAGCGGGAGCGATGGGATGAAACTGATCATGGCGATCGTCAAACCCTTCAAGCTGGATGATGTGCGCGAAGCCCTCGTGTCGTCCGGCGTCGAGGGTCTGACGATCACGGAAGTCAAGGGTTACGGACGGCAGAAGGGGCAGACCGAAATCTATCGGGGCGCCGAGTACCAGGTGAACTTCATCCCGAAGGTGAAGCTCGAAGCCGTGGTCGACGACGCCGCGGCCGCCAGCGTGGTGGAGACCATCAAGACAGCCGCCTCCACCGGCAAGATCGGGGACGGAAAAATCTTCGTCATCGACGTCGCCGACGCCGTGCGCATCCGCACCGGCGAAACCGGCGCCCCTGCGCTCTGATCCCCCCAGGAAGGAAGACCAAATGAACGGTTTCAAATTCAAAGGTCTGGTCGGGCTGATGCTCGCCGCGACCCTGGCCGGAGCGCCCTTGGCGGCTCCGGCGTTCGCCCAGGAGGCTGCACCTGCGGCGGCGGCCCCTGCCGCTGCACCTGCGGAAGCGGCTCCTGCGCCCGCCGAGGCCGCCGCTCCGGCTGTCGCGGCGCCTGCCGAAGAAGCTCCCGCTCCCCTTCCGGACAAGGGCGACACCACCTGGATGCTGGTTTCCACGACCCTCGTCCTCCTAATGATCCTGCCGGGCCTGGCCCTCTTTTACGGCGGTCTGGTGCGTCAGAAGAACATGCTGTCCATGCTGATGCAGGTTGGTGTGGTCACCGTCATCGGCATGATCGCCTGGCTGTTCTGGGGCTACAGCCTCGCCTTCACGGATGGCGGCGCCCTGGACAAGTTTGTCGGCGGAGGCGGACGTCTGTTCCTGCAGGACGTAACCCCGGCCAGCAACGTAGCCACCTTCTCGACAGGCGTTGTCATCCCCGAACTGGCCTTTATCGCCTTTCAGATGACCTTCGCCTGTATCACGGCGGCCCTCGTCCTTGGCGGCGTGGCCGAACGCATGAAGTTCGCGGCGGTGGTCCTCTTCGCCGTTCTCTGGCCCCTGCTCTCCTACTATCCCCTGGCCCACATGGTCTGGTGGTGGGCGGGCCCTGATGCGGTTGCCGCGGCCCCGACCGACCCCATCCAGTCCGGTCTGCTCTGGGGCTTTGGCGCTCTCGACTTTGCGGGCGGCACGGTTGTGCATATCAACGCCGGCATCGCCGCCCTGGTGGGCGCCCTGATCCTTGGTCCCCGTAAGGGCTACGGGTCCGAGCCCATGCCGCCCCACTCCCTGACCCTGACCATGACCGGCGCAGGTCTCCTGTGGGTGGGCTGGTTCGGCTTCAACGCCGGCTCCAACCTGGAAGCCAACGGGTATGCGGCCCTGGCCATGGTCAACACCCTGGTGGCGACCGCTGCGGCGGGCTTCTCCTGGGTGGTGACCGAGTGGGTCACCCGCAAGCGCGCCAGCGCCCTTGGCCTGGCCTCCGGCCTGGTCGCCGGCCTGGTCGCCATCACCCCCGCCGCCGGCTTCGCCGGGCCGGTCGGGGCGGTGATCCTCGGCCTGGTGGTGTCACCGATCTGCGTCATCTTCTGTTCGAAGATCAAGAACGCCCTGAAATACGACGACAGCCTCGACGCCTTCGGAATCCACGCCATCGGCGGCATTGTCGGGGCGATCGCCACCGGCCTGCTGGTGAACCCGGCCTGGGGCGGGGCGGGCGTGGTGGACTACACCACCTGCGCCCTCGACGGCGACATCTCCACCTGCGACACGGCGGCCTACGTCATGTCGACCCAGGTGATGGCGCAGGTCAAGGCGGTCCTCGTGGCCATCGCCTGGTCCGCCGTCGCCAGCGCCATCGTCTTCTTCCTGATCAAGTACACCGTGGGTCTGCGTTCCTCGGTGGACAACGAGGAAGAGGGCCTGGACATCTCCGAGTTTGGAGAGCGCGCCTACCACAACTGATCCTCCCCTCAGTCGTGGCGGAGCGGGGACCCCTTGGGGTCCCCGTTTTCGTTTCAGACGTCGGGTTCCAGGGGGGCGCCCAGACGGCAGGGGTGAACCCACCAGCCCGGCCGCTCCCGGGCCAGGTCTGCAGACAGGCGCCCCGCCGACTCATCGTCCGCGCAGAGGGCGAAGCAGGTCGCCCCGGACCCAGAAAGGCGCGCCAGGAGGGTCTCGGGCGCGTCGCGCAGGCGCTCCAGCACCTCGCCAATCACCGGCGCGACGTTGAGGGCCGGCGCCTCGAGATCGTTCCTCAGGTCCCCGAGCCAGCGGGCCGTCGCCACCGGGTCGGGCAGGAGGCCGGAATCCGGGGCTGGATCGGGATTGCAGGGGGAAGCGGACAGATCGAAGGCCCGGTAGACAGCCCCTGTCGGACAGGGCGCGCCCGGATTGACAAGCACCGCCGGAAGGCCCGGGAGGACGGGCGCAGGCGCCAGGACATCCCCCCGCCCTCTCGCGGTCACCGGCCGGCTTGCGACGCAGGCCGGGACGTCCGAGCCCAGCTCCGCCGCAAGGGCCTCCAGCTGGGGCGTGTCAAGCCCGCCACCCCAGGCGGTGTTGAGCAGCCTGAGGGTCGCCGCCGCGTCGGCCGAGCCGCCGCCCAGCCCCGCCGCCACCGGCAGGCGTTTGTCGAGCCCCAGACCAGGAAGGTCGCCGCGCCGCCCCAGCCGTCGGGCCAGGGTGCGCGCGGCCCTGAGCACCAGGTTGTCATCATCCGCCTCGAGGCCCCCTGCAAAGCGACCGCTGACCCGGAGGGCCGGTCCTCCCGTCCCCGCCAAGGAGACCTCGTCGCCGATGTCGGCGAAGACCATCAACGTCTCGAGGGGATGAAAGCCATCGGCGGCCGCCGCCCCGACATGCAGGTAGAGATTGACCTTGGCCGGGGCGAAGGCGCGTGCGCTCATGGGAGGGTTCAGGGCTTGCGGGCGGCCGGAACGGGGGCGGGCGGCAGACCCTCAGACAGCTTGCGCTCGGCTTCGGCCTTGATCTTCGGATCCGGATCCAGGGTCAGCACCCGCTTCCACTGGAAGCCGGCCTCGTCCCGACGACCGACACGCCAGTAAGCGTCGCCGAGATGATTGTTCAACTCCGGATCGCCAGGCTCAAGCTCGACCGCCTGCTCGAGGGTCTCAACCGCCTTTGGAAAATCGCCCAGCCGATAGTAGGCCCAGCCGAGACTGTCGACCATGGCGCCGGAGCGGGGATTCTGGCTCACCGCGCGCTTCACCATCTCGAGGGCCTCTGTGAGGTTCTCGTTACGGTCGATCCAGGAATAGCCAAGGTAGTTGAGCAACTCCGGCTCATCAGGATTCTGCGCGAGAGCGGCCTTGAGATCGCGCTCGGCCTCAGGCCAACGCCCGGCCCGCTCAAGCGAAACGCCACGCGAAAACACGAGGCGCCAGTCGGAGGAGGGGCCGGCGACGAAAGGATCAAGCAAGTCCGCCGATTCCGAGAACCTTTCGTTCGCCCTGAGGAGGTCGGACAGATTGATCACCGCCTCGATATCGCCTCCGGCGGCGGCCTGGCGCGCTAACCGCAGGGCGGTCTCCTTGTCGCCGGCGCGCTGGTGACTCCAGGCCAGCTTGGCCTGAGCCGCAGTAAACTCCGGGGCCGCCGAGGGTACCTGCGCAAAGGCGGCGCGGGCTTCTTCCGCCAGGCCGTCGTTCTCCTGGAGATCGCCCACGAGCAGCCAAGCGGCGTAGCTTCCGGGATCCAGCCGGAGGGCGAGGCGCAGATAGGCCAGCCCCAACTGATCCTGCCCGGCGGCGATGAGGGTGGCTGCGACCGGTATCAGGGTCTGGGCGGCGCCCTGCCTCAGGCTGGGCTGGACCTCGGCCTTGCCCGCCGCCGCCCGCGCCCGAGCCGCCCGAGCCGACGCGTTCCGGGGATCGTTGGCGAGAAGACGGTCATAGAGGGCGATGGCCTCCGCGCCACGCTTCCGCCTTTCGAGGAACCCGCCATAGGCAAGAACCGAGACCTGTCCCGCAGAGTCCCCGCCGGCAAGCACCTTGAAGTTGGTCTCCGCCTCATCGAACCGGCCGGCCCGCTCGAAGAGGCGGGCCTGGGCGAGGAGGCCGAAAATGTCGACGATGCGGTCGCCCGGAGACTGCGGCCGGACCAGGACGCCCTCTCGGTCCCCGGCCATGGCGGCCGCCCAGGGGGCGAGAAGGGCCATGGCGGACCGATGCGGGAAGGTTGCGCCCTCGGGAGCCAGGAGAGCCCTCGCCGACCCGACGCGGCCGGTGGACATGCCCTCCACGGCGCGGACAAGGCGGCTGAGCGAAAGGTTGGGCGGCGACGTCGCCTCGGAGGTGGGCGCAATCCGTGCAGCGGTGGTGACATCCCCGGCCAGCAGGGCGGCGACAAAGGCGCGTTCGTCGGCAATGTCGGCGGCGTCGGGATCCAGGGTCCGCACAGCCCCGTAAAAGCGCGCAGCGTCCGCATGGCGTCCCGCATTCAGGGCTGCGCGGCCCGCGAGGAACTGACCGTAGGGCGAAGCACCGCTTCCCTCCGCAGGCCCTGCGGAGCGGCCAGGGGCCGTGGCGCAAGCCGCCAGGGCCAACACCGCTCCCGCCGCCGCCAGACGCGCCACTGTGCGACCCAGGACCTTGTGTCTCCAGACAGCCATGGAGCGGGTGTTCACCTGTTCGCTCCCTCCGGCAAGCCCGCCTACATATTCGGGTAGTTAGGTCCGTCGCCGCCCTGGGGCGTCGTCCAGTTGATATTCTGCGACGGATCCTTGATGTCGCAGGTCTTGCAGTGGACGCAGTTCTGGAAGTTGATCTGGAAACGCGGGTTCGATCCGCCCTCGTCCGTCAGCACCTCATAGACCCCCGCCGGGCAGTAGCGCTGGGCCGGCTCGGCGTACTTGGGCAGGTTGACGCTGATCGGGATCGAGGCGTCCTTCAGCTTAAGGTGCGCAGGCTGGTTCTCGTCATGGTTGGTCGAGGACAGGAAGACTGAGGACAGCTTGTCGAAGCTCACGACGCCATCGGGCTTGGGATAGACGATGGGCTGGTAGTCCTTGGCGAGCCCTGTGGACTCGGCGTCGGACTTGCCGTGCTTCAGGGTCCCGAAGAAGGAGAAGCCCCCCAGCATGTGAGCCAGGGTGGCGTCGGCGCCGCCCAGGAGCAGCCCGGGAAGGGTCCCGAACCTCGACCACAGCGGCTTGAAGTTGCGGACCGCGTGCAGTTCCTTGGCGATGGACGAGGTCTTGTAGGCGGTCTCGTACTCGACCAGTTCGTCGCAGCCGCGACCGGCCTGGATGGCGCCGAACGCCGCCTCGGCGGCCAGGATCCCGCTCTTCACCGCATTGTGGGAGCCCTTGAGCCGCGGAATGTTGACCATGCCCGCCGAGCAGCCCAGGAGGGCGCCGCCCGGGAAGTAGAGCTGCGGCAGAGACTGCTCGCCGCCCTCGGTGATGGCCCGGGCGCCGTAGGCGACGCGCTCCCCGCCCTCGAGGTAACGGCGGATGGCCGGGTGGGTCTTGAACCGCTGGAACTCGTCAAAGGGCGAGAGGTAGGGGTTCTTGTAGTTCAGGTGCACCACGAAGCCGATGGCCACGTAGTTGTCCCCGAAGTGGTACATGAAGGAGCCGCCGCCGGTCTGGTTGTCCAGGGGCCAGCCGAAGGTGTGCTGGGTCAGGCCGGACTGGAAGGCCGCATCGGGCACCTTCCAGAGCTCCTTGATGCCGATTCCGTACTTCTGCGGCTCGCGTCCCTTGTTCAGGCTAAAGCGCGCCTGCAGCTGCTTGGCCAGGGAGCCCCGGACACCCTCTCCGATGAGGGTGTACTTGGCGTGGAGTTCGATGCCCGGCTGGTAGTCGGGGCCGGGCTGGCCGTCCTTGCCGATCCCGAAGACGCCCGCAACGACGCCCTTGACGGAACCGTCCGCGTTGAAGACCAGCTCGGAGGCCGCCATGCCGGGATAGATCTCCACCCCCAGGCCCTCGGCGTGCTGGGCGAGCCAGCGGCAGACATTGGCCAGGCTGGCGATGTAGTTGCCGTGGTTGAGCATCCACTTTGGGAAGGGCGCCCAGCTGACGTCCAGCTCACCGGCCGGACCCAACATCAGCCACTTGTCCTGGGTCACCGCCGTCTCGAGGGGAACGCCCAGTTCCTTCCAGTCCGGCAGAAGCTCGGCGATGCCGCTGGGATCGATCACCGCCCCGGACAGAATGTGGGCGCCGACCTCGGACCCCTTCTCGAGGACCGCGACCGAAATTTCGGCGCCCGCAGCCTCCGCCATCTGCTTCAGCCGGATCGCCGCCGCCAGGCCCGATGGGCCAGCGCCGACGATGACCACATCGTATTCCATCGCCTCACGTTCGAGGGTCTCGCTCATCTTGCGACCTCCGGTACGCCGGTCGCACCGCGCCCGGCCTTGTTCCCTTGAGGCCTTATCAATAGCTTACGTCGGGTGGGTCAAGGGCGAATGGCGCCGGGCCCGCCGCCAGCTGAGGGAATTCGCTGCAGATGAGCCGCCCGCCGGCCGCCGCCGTCTCCGAGAGCCTGCTCGCCTTCTGGGCAGAGGCCGGGATCGACGCCGCCTTGCTCGAGACCCCCACGGATCGAATCGCCGAGGGCCAGAGGCCTCTTGCACCCCGCGCCGCGCAACCGACGCCCCTCCCCGCCCCAGCGACTTCGGCTCCGGCCCGGCCCCTTGCGCTCGGCGCTGCTCGGGAAGCGGCGGCGGCCTGCGCCGACCTGGACGCCCTGGCCGCCGCCATCGAGGCCTTTGAAGGCTGCCCCATCCGCTTCGAAGGTGCGGCGAGCCGGTCCGTCTTCTGCCGGGGACCGGCGGACGCGCCAGTGGTGGTGATCGGAGAGGCCCCGGGCGCTGAGGAGGACCGGGCCGGACAGCCTTTTGTCGGCAAGGCGGGCCGGATGCTGGACCGGATGCTGGAGGCGATCGGCCTGGCCGATCAGGTCTTCATCACCAACACCGTCTTCTGGCGGCCGCCGGGGAACCGAACGCCGACGCCCGAGGAACAGCGGGTCTGCAAACCCTTCGTCGAACAGGCGATCAGGCTGGTGAGGCCACGGATGCTGCTGCTGGTCGGCGCGCCGGCGACCCGGTGCATGCTGGATCAGACCGACGGCATCAATCGCCTGCACGGCCGGTGGTTCGAGTGGCGCACCACTGAAGCCGACCTGGAGGTCCCGGCCCTGCCGACCTTCCATCCCGCCTTCCTGATGCGGACCCCGTCCGCCAAGTCCATGGCCTGGTCTGACCTCAAGACCTTCGCCGAACGCCTCAACCGCCCCTCGCGGGGCTGACCTGGGAGGTCAGCCGGCGATCCGCAGCTTCGGGGCGCCCCTGGACGACTGGCGAAGGGCGGCGGCGACGCTGCAACCCCGAGGCAGGCCCAGCAGCCGGGCGCGGGGCGTGACCAGGCCCAGGGGAGGCCCCGGCGACCAGAAGCCCAGCACGGCGGGGCCCGTCAGGGCCAGACCGCGAGCGAGGCCCGGGGTCCCGAGCGCGGTCAAGTCCCGGCCCAACCGGTCCAGGGCGAAGGCGTCCAGCCGGAGCCCGGACGAAGCCAAAAGGATCAAGTCGCTCCTCGCCTGACGCACCGCCCGGGAAAGTCCCCCGGATACAAAATGCGCGCCGGCATCCTCGCAGAGGTCGGCCAGGTCCGGGTCCCTGTGTTCGGGCTCCAGAACCAGAACATCGCGGATCAGGCCGCTGACGGCCCCGGGCACGAGATCAGACAGAAGGCCCGAGAGGTCCGCTGCGGATCGCTCCGGACAGGTGATGACGGAAAGCATGGCGCCAAGAAGCGGCCGTGGAGCGGCAGGTCAACCCCGACGCCATTGAGAAGGGATGCCCCGCAAGACGGCGCCCTGCTGGGAATCCTGGCCCCGGCGCCGATTGAGCACCGGCTCGGACCCTCGGCGGCGCTGGCCTCAGACCGCCTGCCTGAGGGCCTCGGCCAACCGCTCTTCCTTCAGCTTCTCAGCGACAAGGAAGGCCAGCTCGAGGGCCTGCTCGCCATTCAGCCGCGGGTCGCAATGAGTGTGGTAGCGGTCCGCCAGATCGCCCTCCGAGAGGGCCCGGGCGCCCCCCAGGCACTCGGTGACGTTCTGCCCGGTCATCTCCAGATGGACGCCGCCGGGATGCACGCCCTCGGCTCGGCAGATCTCCACGAAGCTCTTCACCTCCGACAGGATCCGGTCGAAGGGTCGGGTCTTATAACCGGTGGCGGCGGTCAGTGTGTTGCCGTGCATGGGATCGATCGCCCAGACGACCCGCGCGCCCGCTGAACGTGTGGCCCTGAGCAGCCCGGGAAGTCTGCCCGCGATCTTATCATGCCCGAAGCGGCCGTAGAGGGTCAGTCGGCCAGCCTCATTCTGAGGGTTGAGGGTCTCGATCAGGCGGAGGAGTTCCTCTGCTTCGAGGGTCGGTCCGACCTTCACGCCGATCGGGTTGCGGATACCGCGGAAGAACGCCACGTGGGCGCCGTCCAGCTGGCGGGTGCGCTCACCGATCCACAGGAGGTGGGCGGAGGTGTCGTACCAGTCGCCGGAGGTGGAATCGACCCGGGTCATGGCCTCCTCAAAGCCGAGGAGCAGGGCCTCGTGGGAGGTGAAGAACTCCACCCGATGCAGGTCGGGGTGCGACTCCGGCGTGACGCCAATCGCCGCCATGAAGGTCAGGGCCTCGGAGATCTTCTCCGACAGGGCGCGATAGCGGGCCCCCTGCGGGCTGTCGTCCACGAAGCCCAGCGTCCAGCGGTGGATGTTGTGCAGGTCGGCGTACCCACCGCCAGCGAAGGCGCGGAGCAGGTTCAGGGTCGAGGCCGACTGCCCATAGGCCTGCAGCAGGCGCTGGGGATCCGGAGTCCGCGAAGCGGCGTCGAAGTCCATGCCATTGATGATGTCGCCCCGATAGGACGGCAGGGTGACATCCCCGATCGTCTCGGTGGGCGAGGAGCGGGGCTTGGCGAACTGGCCAGCCATGCGGCCGACCTTCACCACCGGCTTGCCCCCGGCGAAGGTCAGCACCACCGCCATCTGCAGGATCAGACGGAAGGTGTCGCGGATGTTGTCCGCATGGAACTCCTTGAAGCTCTCGGCGCAGTCGCCCCCCTGCAGCAGGAAGGCGCGACCGGCCTCAACGTCCGCGAGCAGGGACTTCAGCCGCCGGGCTTCGCCGGCGAACACCAGAGGCGGCATGCCGCGCAGGGTCTGTTCCACCGAGGCCAGGGCCTGGGCGTCCGGATAGTCTTCCGGCATGTGCTTGCCAGGTCGGGTCCGCCAGGTGGAAGGGCTCCAGGAAGGGATCATCGTTCAGCTCCACGCCCGCATCAGTGGGCGCGGCGTTCTAGCCGGTAAGGCGTCAAACGTCGATAGGCCGGGCGCGCAGGACCAGAATGCAGGCCAGGGCGGACAGGGCGCCGAGGGCCAGCCACCACGGCTGCCAGACCCCGAAACTCACCGCGCCAAACACCAGGTAGGCCGTCGCAGCAGCGGCGGCGGCGGCGGCGGCGGGGGTCCGGACCGGCCTGGAGAGTCCTGAGAAGATCGACGCCCAGACAATGGCCGCCGCGACGGCGCCGATCAGGCCGAGCTCCATCCAGATCTGGAGGGGCGCGTTGTGGGGATGAAGCTGGATTCCCGGTCCAAAGGCGCGGCTCGCATCCAGCCCCCAACCCGGCAGGGGACGGGCCCAGATCCATTCCACCGCCTTGCTCCAATAGCCCAGGCGCTGCAGCCAGGACTCCGAGAGGAGGGGCGAGAGGCGCTCGTCCAGCCCCAGGGCGAAGGCCCCTTTCGCCAGGACCGGCGCCAGCAGGAACCCCCCTGCGCTGAGGCCCGCCAGGAGACGGGGTCCCATGAAGGGAAAAAACGAGACCAGGCCCGCCGCCAGGAGGGCGCAGGCCAGGGCCAGGAGGGGGGCGTCATAGCCGAAGACGAGGGCCGGTCCGATGATCCCCGCGCCCAGGCCAAGGCCGAGGACCCACCTCGCCCGGCCGGTGACCGCAGCGATGGCCATCGGCGCCAGCAGGGTCAGGACATAGAGGCCCTGGGCGACGTTCTTGATCGCATAGTCGGGGCGTACAGGCTGGCCGATGAGACCCAACAGGATCTTGTAGCCAGCGGCGGAGGTTGCAGCCTCGAGAAGAAGGATGAGCGCCAGGATCAAGGTCGACGCTACCAGCCCCTTGATGAGTCCCGGAAGCCGGACTTCCGGAACCGCCCGGGCGGCGCTGATCGCGCAGCCGTAGAGGGCCAGGATGAAGACCAACTTGAGTCCCGTCTGCCCCTCGAGATCGGGGGCCCGCCAGGGGCTCCAGAAGACCGAGGCGCAGGCCCAGACCAGGGCGGTGAACAGCGCCAGCAGCAGGGCCCGGTCCTCAATGCGGACCCGGACGGACGGGAAGGTCAGCAGGCCGGCCAGGGCGACGGCGGGCGCAAAGCCCAGGGCGCCGGCCCAGCCCAGCAGGGGCGTCAGGACCAGCAGGCCTGCAATCACCCCGGCGGTCCAGCGACCGGGCGATGCCGAGGATCCGGACACGTTCAAGCCGGGGACCGGGAGACGGGCTCGCTCAGGGTGACGAGTTCCTCGGCCAGGGTGGGATGGACGGCGCAGGCGGAGTCCCACTGGGCCTTGGTCACGCCAAGCTTGAGCGGAACGGCCGCCATCTGGATGATTTCCGGGGCGTCGGGCCCTACGACGTGACAGCCCAGCATGCGCTGGCTGTCAGCGTCCACCACCAGCTTGACCAAAGCCTGTTCCTGGCCGCCGTAGAAGGTCTGCTTCATCGGCCGGAAGCGGGAGCGATAGATATCGATGTTGGCGTAAGCGGCGCGGGCCTCGGCCTCCGTCAGGCCCACCGTGCCGACCGGCGGCTGGCTGAAGACGGCAGAGGCCACCGCCTCGTGGTCGAACCGGGTCGGCTGGCCATAGAACTCCGTCCGGGCGAAGGCGGCGCCCTCGCGGATGGCGACGGGGGTCAGGTTGATCCGGTCGGTGACATCACCCACGGCCCAGACGGAGGGCGTGGAGGATCGCGACCAGGCGTCGACGCGGATCTCCCCGTTGGGACCGGTCTCCACCCCCGCCGCCTCCAGGCCCAGCCCGCGGGTGTGGGGCTTGCGGCCGGTCGCCAGCATGACCTCTCCGGCCGCGAGGACCTGGCCGTCTGAGAGGCGGCACTCCAGGGCGCCGGACGTACCGGAGAGCGCCACCGGATGGGCGCCCAGGATGAGCTTCACACCCCGTCGCTGGATCTCTGCAGCCACGTGCGAGCGGATATCCTCGTCGAAGCCCCGCAGGATCTGTTCGCCGCGATAGACGAGGGTCACATCGACGCCGAGGCCGTTGAAGATGCCGGCGAACTCCACGGCGATGAAACCGCCGCCAACGATGACCATGCGCTCCGGCAGGGCGGGAAGGTCGAAGGCGTCCTCGGAGGTGATGGCCAGGTCCGCGCCGGGAAGATCCTCCGGCTTCCAGGGACGCCCGCCGGTCGCCACCAGGATGCGCTGCGCGGTGATCGCCCCGCGCCCCTCGACCTCAAGGCTGTTGGGGCCGGTCAGAACGGCCCGCCCCTCCAGGATTTCTGCGCCTGAACGGGTGAGGTTGGCGACGTAGAGGCCGGAGAGCCGGGCGATCTCGCGGTCCTTGGCCTCCCGGAAACAGGTCCAGTCGAAGGTCGCACCCGAGGCCGACCAGCCGTAGCCCTCGGCGATGTGGGCGTAGTGCGGAAACTCCGAGGCGTAGACCATGAACTTCTTCGGCACGCAGCCCCGGATCACGCAGGTGCCGCCGACCCGGTACTCTTCAGCCACCGCCACCCGGGCGCCTGAGGCGGCGGCCAGACGACCGGCCCGCACACCGCCGGACCCCGCCCCGATGACAAAGAGATCGTAGTCGAACTGGCTCATGATCGGGCTTCCCCTGCGGCGGCGGCGCGACCCTAGAGCAATTCCGGCCGCTGTTGAATGCGGGCCTTGGCGGCTAAGGCTCGATCTCTGGGAAGATGAGGCCAGAGACGGGCGTGCAATGACCGTCTGGTTCCTCCCCCGAGGGGCAGGGGAATCGCATATGCCGCTGCCTCCGACAGGAAACCGACGCTGGTAAGCGGCTGCAGTCCAAGACGGCAGTCACTGATTCCGTTTTGTTCCCGGTTTTTGATCGAGCGGGTCTTGCGCAGCCAAG
>JADBYZ010000043.1 GCA_020402745.1 Phenylobacterium sp. | reverse complement strand
TGGTAAGCGGCTGCAGTCCAAGACGGCAGTCACTGATTCCGTTTTGTTCCCGGTTTTTGATCGAGCGGGTCTTGCGCAGCCAAGTCGTTCTATGGGCGGAATCTATATGCGATAGCCCTGCCCCTGGGGGGAGGAATTGGGGAGGCCGCTCCCGGGTTCAGGACCTCGACGCCGGGCCCCGTCTGGTCAGGCGGCGCGGGGGCGGCTAGAACGCCTGGCAACGCCTCTTGCGCCCAGGGACCCATGGCCGGACATTCCAAGTTCAAGAACATCATGCACCGCAAGGGCCGCGCCGACGCCCAGCGGTCCAAGCTGTTCTCCAAGCTCTCCCGCGAGATCACCGTCGCCGCCAAGTCGGGCATGCCCGACCCGGCCATGAACCCGCGCCTGCGCCTGGCCGTGGCCAACGCCCGGGCCGAGTCCATGCCCAAGGACAATATCGAGCGGGCGATCAAGAAGGCCTCGGGCGCCGACGCCGCCTCCTACGAGGAGATCCGCTATGAGGGTTTCGGCCCCGGCGGCGTGGGCGTCATCGTCGAGGTGCTGACCGACAACCGCAACCGGGCGGCGGCCAATGTCCGCTCGCTGTTCTCCAAGCACGGCGGCAACCTGGGCGAGACCGGCTCGGTCTCCTTCATGTTCGACCGGGTGGGACGCATCATCTACCCCGCCTCCACCGGCGGCGAGGACGCGATGATGGAGGCCGCCATCGAGGCGGGCGCCGACGACGTAGAGTCCGACGAGGAGGAACACGTGGTGTTCGCCGCCTTCGAGGCGCTGAACGAGGTGGCGGCGGCGCTGGAAGCCTCCCTGGGCGCGGCCAAGTCCACGGGCCTGGCCTGGCGGCCCAAGAGCCTGACCCCGGTGGAGGGCGACGCCGTGGCGATTCTCCTGAAGCTCATCGACTCCCTGGAGGACGACGACGACGTCCAGACCGTCTGGGGCAATTACGACATCTCCGACGCCGATCTCGAGGCCTTCGGAGGCTGACCCCGCAGGAGGGGCCGTCATGGCCAGAGCCCAGCAGACCGCGTCCGGAAATCCCGTCGGCCTGATCCTCCTGGCCTGCCTGGGCTCGGCCTACTTTATGACGGTCAGCGACTTCCCGCCCCTGACCTTCATCTTCGTCATGCTCGGCTGGATCCTGGCCGTGGCCGTCCACGAGTTCGGTCACGCTTGGGTCGCCTGGCTGGGCGGCGACCATACGATCGAGGACAAGGGCTACCTGACCTTCGACCCCCGGAAGTACGCCGACCTCCAGACCACCCTGATCTGGCCCCTGATCGCCCTGGCCCTGGGCGGCATCGGCTTTCCGGGCGGCGCCGTCTGGCTGCGGGAGGACCTGATGCGCGGGCCCCTCTGGCGCTCGGCGGCCTCCCTGGCGGGCCCGGCGGGGTCCTTCCTGGTCCTCGTCGTGCTGGCGGTCCCCCTGACCCTGTGGTCGCCGGAGCCGGGCCAGGAAACCCTGGCCGCGGCCATCGCCTTCCTGGCCTTCCTTCAGGCGACGGCGGTGGTCCTGAACCTCCTGCCCGTGCCCGGCTTTGACGGCTTCGGCGTCCTGCGGCCCTTCCTGCCCGTCCGGGTGCGCATCGCCGCGGCGAAGATCGAGCCGGTGGCGCCCCTGATCGTCCTGGCCGTGCTCCTCCTGCTGCCCGGCGCCTCGAGCCTCTTGTTCGGCCTGGCGGTCAGCCTGGCCCGGGCGGTGGGCCTGCCGACCGACCTGGTCTTCCAGGGGCTTTCGGACTTCCGCTTCTGGACACAGCTGGGCGCATGAGCCCCGACCCGCAGATCGACCTCCTGGCCGAGCGGCTGGCGGCGGCCCGAACGCCAGGCCGGCCCCTCGTCACTGGCCTGACCGGCGCCGTCTCCGCCGGCAAGAGCACCCTGGCGGCGCAACTGGCCGGGCGCCTCTCCGACCGGGGGCTCTCGGTGGAAGTCATCTCCACCGACGGCTTCCTCAAGCCCAACGCCATCCTGGCCGCCGAAGGGGCCCTGGACCTCAAGGGCTGGCCGCACACCTTCGACACCCCCGGCATGCTCTCCACCCTGGCGGCTGTCGCCTCAGGCCCCCTCCAGGTCCCGGTCCACAGCCACGTCACCTACGACATCGACCCGGCCCTGGCCCGGCGCATCGACCGGCCCGACATCCTGATCGCCGAGGGCCTGAACCTGCACTTCCGCGCCGAGGCGTCGGCGCCCGCCGACCCCCTCGACCTCCTCCTCTATCTCGACGCCGAAGAGGCCGACCTGGAGGCCTGGTACGTGGCCCGCTTCCTGGGCTTCTGGGAGGCCGCCGAGCACGACCCGGCCTCCTTCTACGCCCGGTTCCGGAGCCTGGACCGCGCCGCCGTCGCCGACCTCGCCCGCCGGGTCTGGGAGGGGGTCAACCTGCCCAACCTGCGCCAGCACATCGCCCGCGCCCGGCCGACAGCGGACCTGGTGATGCGGAAAGGGCCGGATCACGGGATCACGGGGATCGGCTCGCCCTGACGGGGGGATTCTGCTCCGGCGAATGGGAACCGGTTATCGGATCGAAACAGGACCGGACCTGTAGCATTCAGAGCCTGTTCTGCCGGGTCCAGGTGAATGACAGGTCATGCCCGTGATGGCGCAAGATATGGACCCGGCGCCCAGCGGGATGAATTCAGTCTGAAGTCCAGAAATAAGAGACTATGTCATTTGAGATAAAGAATGTGCGCGAAGAGGCCTCTGAATAGGTCAATGTAAATGAATCGGTTTTCAGATCGACAAACTTCCCGCAATTGACTGAGGGTTCGGACCCATATCGACAACTCAGGGTACGATAGCGACCCGGGGGTTGTACATCCAGGAACACACGAGGAAGAGACCCAATCTCGCCCGTTTCCACCAGTCGCGGACCCTCTCCGGATCGACTTGTCTCGAGGAACAGCCCCCATCTGCCCTTGGACACATTCTTGGACAGGTAGGCCTGATCCGGCCTTCCATCACCGTCAAAGTCGCCAACAGCGTTCAGGCTGTAGGATCTGTCCTTTTGGCGATGCGCCCAGTCCTCGTATTGGTTAACATCGGATGGGGTCACCCTTTCCCACCCCTCCTGACCGGCGCGAGCAGGACCCGACGAGACAGACAAAAGAATGAGCGCAAGAAAGTAGCGCATAGCAATAACTCTCTTTCCCTTCATCGGCCTGGGTCACCTTCCTCTGCCTGTTACTGTAAGATGATCCATATGACTCTATCACCGATTGCACTGGAGCGGCCGGATCGTTGTGGCGTCTGACGGACCGCCGGCCTCTCCCTGACCTCCTTGGCTGCCCCAAAGCGCCTGCGCCGCGCCCCCTTCCCGCCAACGGCGAACCAGCCTAGGAACACATCACGAACAGTCGCCGGTGGAATCGCATGAGCCCCGCACCCCTCCGAATCCTGGGCCTGGACCCTGGCTTGCGAAAGACGGGCTGGGGCGTGATCCGCGTCGAGGGCAACCGGCTGTCGCATCTTGGCCATGGGGTCATCGCCCCGGACGAGAAGGCCCCCTTCTCCGAACGCCTCCTCGCCCTGTTCGACGGGGTCAGCGCCGTCGTCGCCGACTGGTCGCCCGACGAGGCGGCGATCGAGGAGACCTTCATGAACACCAACGCCGCCTCGGCCCTGAAGCTTGGACATGCCCGGGCGGCGGCCCTGCTGGCGCCGGCCAAGGCCGGCCTGCCGGTGGCGGAGTACGCCGCGCGGCTGGTCAAGAAGTCGGTGGTCGGCACGGGGGCGGCCGACAAGGACCAGGTGGCCTTCATGATCGCCCGCATCCTGCCCGGGTCCGGAGGGGCCGCGGCGGACGCCGCTGACGCCCTGGCGGTGGCCGTGGCCCACGCCCATGCCCGCACCCGGGGAAGGCTGGCGGCATGATCGGTCGGCTGGCGGGCAGGGTCCTGGAGACCACCGAGGAAGAGGCCCTCATCGACGTGGGTGGGGTCGGCTGGGTCGTGCGCTGCGGCGCCCGGACCCTGTCGCGCCTGCCGCCCGCCGGCGAGACCGTGGTCCTGAGGGTCGAGACCCAGTGGTCGGAAAGCGCGGGGCCCCGCCTGTATGGCTTCCTCGATGCGGACGACCGCGCCGCCTTCGTCCTTCTGCAGTCCGTCCAGGGGGTGGGGCCCAAGGCGGCCCTGGCCGTGCTGGACGTCCTGACCCCTGCGGCCCTGGCTGAAGCCGTGGCCCGGGAGGACAAGGCCAAGGTGGGCCGCGCCAGCGGCGTCGGCCCCAAGCTGGCCCAGCGGATCCTGGTGGAGCTGAAGGGCAAGCCGATCGGCGCGACGGGCTTCAGCGTCGCCGGCGCCGCCAGCCCTGCGCCGGCCGGTCCCGCCCCGGTCTCGGCCGCCGGCGAAGCCGTCGCCGCCCTGATGGGCCTGGGCGTGGCCGAGATGCAGGCCCGCCGCCTGGTGGAGCAGGCCGCCGCCGCCCTCGGTCCTGACGCCGCCGTCTCCGACCTCGTCCGGGCCGGCCTCAAGGAAATGGGCCGGTGACCCGCCTGGTTTCCGCCGAGGCGGGTCCGCCCGAGCCGGGCGACCGGGCCCTGCGCCCCCAGACCCTCTCGGAATTCGTCGGCCAGGCGGCGGCCAAGTCGAACCTTTCCATCTTCATCGACGCCGCCCGGGGCCGGGGCGAGGCCATGGACCATGTCCTGCTCTTCGGACCTCCCGGCCTGGGCAAGACCACCCTGGCCCAGATCATCGCCCGGGAGCTGGGGGTGAACTTTCGCGCCACCTCTGGTCCGGTGCTGGCCAAGGCTGGCGACCTGGCGGCCATCCTGACCAACCTCGAGCCCCGCGACGTCCTCTTCATCGACGAGATCCACCGCCTGGCGGCGCCCGTGGAGGAGATCCTCTACCCGGCCATGGAGGACCATGTCCTCGACCTGATGATCGGCGAGGGGCCCGCCGCCCGGTCGATTCGCATCGACCTGGCCCCCTTCACCCTGGTGGCGGCCACCACCCGGGCCGGCATGCTGGCCACCCCCCTGCGGGACCGCTTCGGCATCCCCATCCGGCTGGAGTTCTACTCCACCGACGAGTTGATGAAGGTGCTGGCCCATGCGGCGGGGCGGCTGGGGCTCAAACTGACCGAAGACGGCGCCGGTGAGATCGCCGCCCGGGCGCGGGGCACCCCGCGCGTGGCCGGTCGCCTTCTGCGGCGGGTCCGGGACTTCGCCGAAGCCGAGGGCGCCGCCGCCATCGACCGGCCCGCCGCCGCCCGGGCCCTGGCCCGGCTGGAGGTGGACCCGGCGGGCCTCGACAGCCTGGACCGGCGCTATCTGAACGCCCTGATCTCCAACTATGCCGGCGGCCCCGCCGGGCTGGAGACCCTGGCCTACGCCATCGCCGAGGCCCGGGACGCCGTGGAGGACGTGATCGAGCCCTACCTGTTGCAGCAGGGCTTCATCCAGCGCACGCCCCGGGGCCGGGTGGCCTGCGCCCGGGCCTACGAGCACCTGGGACTGACGCCGCCGCCCTCGCCGCCGCCGGCCGGGCAGGGCGGCCTCTTCGAGGGAGATGGCGATGTCGACTGACGAGAGGGACGCCCCGTCCAGCGGCCGGTTCGAGGGCCGCGAGCATGTCCTGCCCGTCCGCATCTATTACGAGGACACCGACTTCACCGGGGTGGTCTACCACGCCAACTATCTGCGCTTTTTCGAGCGCGGCCGCAGCGACGCCCTGCGGGCGGCGGGGGTCTCCCACACCGCCCTCCTCGAGGGGGACCGTC
This sequence comes from Phenylobacterium sp., assembly GCA_020402745.1. Lineage (GTDB taxonomy): Bacteria > Pseudomonadota > Alphaproteobacteria > Caulobacterales > Caulobacteraceae > Phenylobacterium. The sequence continues at coordinate 26,114 of JADBYZ010000043.1, read as the reverse complement.
CGACGGCCTTCACCATCGTGCGGATGGAGATCGACTTCCGCCGCCCGGCCCGGATCGACGACGCGCTGGAAGTCCGCACCCTCTACGAACAGATCCGGGGGCCGCGTCTGTTCATCCGCCAGCACATCCGGCGGGGCGAGGAGACGATCTGCGAGGCCGTGGTGGAGGCGGCCTGTATCGACCTTTTGGGTCGGCCGACCCGGCCTTCCCAGCTTCTGTTAACCAAACTGGCGCCCCTGTTCAGTTAGGAGTGGCCCAAACTTCGCCATGCTCCTGCGCGAGCAGGAGGCGAAGATTCGTGCTTTGGGCCTGACACGACGAAACCTGGAGAGATCATGGAGCCCGCCGCCCTCACGCCGGAGACCTTCTCCTTCGTCGCCCTCTTCGCGCGAGCGGACTGGGTGGGGAAGGCGGTCATGATCTTCCTCGGCCTGGCGTCCCTGGCCTCCTGGGGCGTCATCATCGACAAGGCGGTGCGGCTGCGCGCCCTGAACCGGGCCGCCGACGTCTTCGAGGCGGATGCGGCGTCGGGACGCAGCCTGGAGGACATCGCCCGGGAGGCCGGTGACAATCCGCCCCACGCCCTGCACCGCATGCTTCAGGCCGCGCTGCTGGAGTGGCGGGAGGCCCGGGCGCGGGGTCCGGTCTCGGACGCCCAGGCGGCCTTCCTGACCCAACGTATCGACCGGGTTCTGGACGCCGCCATCGCCCGGGAAGCCTTGCGGGTTGAGACAGGTCTGTCCTCCCTGGCCATTGTGGCGACAGCCTCTCCCTTCGTCGGTCTGTTCGGCACCGTCTGGGGGATCATGCACAGCTTCCAGGCGATCGCCCTGCAAAAGAACACCAACCTGGCCGTGGTCGCGCCCAGCATTGCCGAGGCCCTGTTCGCCACCGCCCTGGGGCTGATCGCCGCCATCCCGGCCTATATCGCCTTCAACCACTTCTCGACGGCGGTCAGCCGCTACGCCGCCCGGCTGGAAGGCTTCGCCGACGACCTGTCCACCGCCGTCCAGCGCCGGCTGGCCTCAAAGGTCTGAGACATGGCCCTGTCCGCACATGACGCCTTCTCCGGGGCCGGCGGCGGCGGTCGTCGGCGACGTTATGGCCGCAGTCGCCGCTCGGCCCTGTCGGAGATCAATGTCACGCCCCTCGTGGACGTCATGCTCGTGCTCCTCATCATCTTCATGATCTCGGCGCCCCTGTTGACCGCGGGCGTTCCCCTGGAGTTGCCCAGGACCGAGGCCGGGGCCATTCAGGAGACCGAGGGGCCGCTGGCCGTCTCGGTCCGGGCGGACGGCGCGATCTTCGTTCAGGACCGCGAGACGCCCTTCGAAGCCCTCGGCCCCGCCCTCTCCGCCGCCGCTTCGGAGACCCCGGACCGGCCGGTCTTTGTCCGCGCGGACGGGCGGGTCGCCTATGCCGATGTGGCCCGCGTGATGGCCGCCCTCTCGGTGCGGGGTTTCACCCGGGTCAACCTGATCACCGACACCGGCGGTCCCGCGGCCGGTCCCGAAGAGGTCCCGCCGCGGTGACCTTAGCGCCCAGGATGAGCCCCGCCCTCCTGGCCTCCGGCGTCCTGCACCTGGGCGTGCTCGCCGCCCTGCTCTTTGTTCGGGCGCCTGCAGGGAACCCGGCCGGGGAAGGGCCGCCGGTCGCGGTGCGCCTCGTCACCTCCGGCGACCTTGCTGCGGCGCAGGCGGCTTCCGACCCGGCGGCGGACATCGCCTCGGCGACACCGCCGACGCCGGTGCCGGCGGAGCTCCCGGAACCCGCCCCCGCCCCCTCCAGTCCGGCGCCCCCGCCCCTGCCGACAACCCTCCAGAAGAGCGCCCCCAAGCCCGCCCAGAGGACCGCCCAGAGGTCCGCCCAGAGGTCCGCCCCGGCAAGCCCGGCGCCCGCCGCCCGCCCGCCCGCCAACACCCCTGCAAAGCGTCCCCCGGGAGGTCTCGACCTGGACGCCCTGGCGGGCCAGGTGGCCCGGTTGGGGGGATCGCGCCCTGGCCCCGTCGCTCCCGCTGGCGGCGCTGCAAGCGGACCCAGCGCCACGGCCCTGGCCGGCCTCCAGGACCAGCTCCAGAGACGCTGGACCCCGAACTGCGAAGTGGAGGGCGGCCGCGACGTCCGGGTCCGGGTCAGTTTCGCCCTGGGTCCGGCAGGCGACCTGACCGGGCCCGTGGAGGCTGGAGGCCTGGAGCGGTCGGACAATGCGGTGGTCAGAGCAGCGGCCGAACGGGCCATCAGGGCCGTCCTGCAGGCGGCCCCCTTTCCGGCTCTCGCCAGTCCCGTCGGCCAGCGAATCGCCGTCAATTTCAACGCCCGGGAGGCCTGTTCATGAGAAGGTCCGTCGCAGCCGTTCTGGTCGCCTTTCTGGCCGTGACAGGCCTGTTTGCGGGCTCGGGTCCCGCCCGGGCGGAGATCGAGGTGGACGTCAACAAGGGCGACATCCGCCCCCTGCCCCTCTCCATCCCGGCCTTCGGCGGCGACCGCGGCGGCGACATCGCGGGTGTGATTGCAGAGAATCTCGGGCGCTCCGGGCTCTTCGCCCCCATCGACCCCGGTGGCCGGACGGCCGAGGTATCGACCGAACCGGACTTCGCGGTCTGGAAGGCCCTCGGCGCACAGGCCCTGGTGAACGGCCAGGTCAACCTGGTGGACGGTCGCCTGCAGGTGGACTTCCGCCTTTGGGACACCTTCGCCGGCCAACAACTGCTCGGCCTTCAGTTCACCTCCACGCCGGAGAACTGGCGGCGGGTGGCGCACAAGATCTCAGACGCGGTGTATGAACGCCTGACCGGGGAGAAGGGCTATTTTGATACCCGGGTGGTCTTCGTCTCGGAGACAGGTGGGCGGCTGAACCGCACCCTCCGGCTGGCGGTGATGGACCAGGACGGCGCCAATCCCAGTTATCTGACGGACGGCACGGAGATCGTCCTGTCGCCGAGGTTCTCGGCTTCGAGCCAGGAAATCACCTATATGGCGCTGCGGCCGGACGGCTCTGCGGTCTATCTCTTGAACCTCGAAACCGGACGGCGCGAGAGCCTGGGCCAGTTCCAGGGGATGGTCTTCGCCCCCCGCTTCTCTCCGGATGGGACCCAGGTCGCCTTCGCGGTGGAGCGCAACGGCAATTCCGATATCTGGGTGATGAACCTGCTCAACCGGCAGAGCCGACGGCTCACCTCGGACCCAGCGATCGATACCTCACCCGCCTTCTCGCCAGACGGAACGCGGATCGTGTTCAATTCGGACAGGGGGGGCTCAGCCCAGCTCTATGTTATGGACGCCTCGGGCTCCGGGGCCAGGAGAATCTCCTTTGCAGAGGGGCGCTATACGTCTCCGGTATGGAGCCCGAACGGAGACTTCATCGCCTTTACGCGACAGAGCGGTGGTCAGTTCCATATCGGCGTCATGCGTCCGGACGGATCGGATGAGCGCACCTTAACCTCCAGCTACATGGACGAGGGCCCAACCTGGGCGCCCAATGGCAGGGTTCTCCTGTTCAGTCGCCAGGAACCAGGCGGCGAACCTCGCCTCTGGACCGTAGATGTCACAGGCCGCATTCTGAAGCCGGCCCCCTATTCCGGCGGGGCCTCGGACCCGGCCTGGTCGCCCCTGATCAACTGACGACATGAGGACTCCCGAATGACCCGTACTTCCGCCCTCCGGTGGCTCCCCCTTCTCTCCGCGGCCGCCATCCTGGGGGCCTGTCAGTCGACGCCGAAGCCAACCACTGAAACGCCCAAGGCTCCCGAAGTCAGCGCCCCGTCTCAGACTGGCGCCGGAGGCGGCGCCGTCCAGCCTGTGCGTCGCCCCGCACCGGTCGCCGGCGCACCGCTCCCGGGCACAGTCCAGGATTTTGTGATCAACGCGTCGGACCGGGTCTTCTTTGACGTCGACCAGTACGAGGTCCGCGAGGACGCTGCAGTGATCCTCGAGCGTCAGGCCGCATGGTTGAAGCGCTATCCCGCCATCCAGGTCCGGATCGAGGGCAACGCCGATGAGCGGGGCACCCGGGAGTACAACATCGCCCTGGGATCGCGCCGGGCCAGCGCTGTGCGGGACTACCTCGTCGGCCTCGGCGTGTCGCCGTCCAGGATCGCGACCGTGTCCTTTGGCAAGGAGCGGCCCATTGATCCCGGCGCTGACGACGAAGCGTTCCGCCGGAACCGAAACGCCCGCACCGCCATTGTCAGCGGAGCCCGATAGGCGATGTCGCGCGGCCGGCCCTTTGCCATCGCGGGCCTTGTCCTTGGTCTCCTCCTCACAGCCGCACCCCCGGCCCCTGCGGCGGCCCCCGCCGAGGATCCGCGTGATGTCCGCCTGAAGGAGATTTCTGAACGCCTCGCGGACCTCGAACGCTCCCTCCAGGGAGTCAACGCCCAGCTCGAGGCCGCAAGCCGGGCCGCCGACCTGGCCAGGAGCGACGTCAATCGACTGCAGGACAGGGTCAAGATCCTGGAGGCCGGCAAACCTACCGGTGGGGAGACGGCCGCCGCCTCCGTAACGCCGGCGCCGACCGTGACGTCCCAGCCTCAGGTGAGCCCCCCTGCGCCCACCGCCGTACCCTCGACGGCCGCACCTGTGGCGACCGCCGAGGATGGACTGACCCGCGGCCGGAAACAGCTCCAGGGCGGAGATCCGGCTGGCGCGGAGGCCACCCTCACCAACTGGCTGGCGGCCTCCCCCGGAGATCCCCGGACGGCGGAAGGGACCTACCTGCGGGGCCGCGCCAGGGCGCTGCAATCGGCCTGGCCGGATGCAGCGAGCGACTATATCGCCGCCCTCAAGGGCTGGCCTGCAACCTGGTGGGCGCCGGACGCCGTCGTTGAGCTCGCTCGGAGCCTGGCCCGGCTGGGCAAGACCGCGGAGTCCTGTCAGTCCCTTGCCGAGCTCAGCACCCGTTACCCCACCGCCCCGGAGGGCGCCCGCAAGCGCGCCGCGGCGATCAGCGTCCAGGCCCGTTGCGGGATCTGAGCCCCTCGATCGAGGCCCGGGTAAGGGCGCGGCTTGACGCCCGCCTGGATGGCGAAGCCCGCTCGCCCCTCGCCCTGGCCCTGTCTGGAGGCGGGGACTCACTCGCCCTGGCCCTGATGGCGGCCCGGTGGGCGCGGCAGCGCTCGCGCACCCTGCTCATCCTGACCGTCGACCATGGACTCAATCCCAACAGCCTCGGCTGGACCCGGGCCTGCGGCGAGACCGCACGGCGTATCGGCGCCCGCTTTCAGGCCCTGGAGTGGACCGGACCGCGGCCCTCCAGCGGCCTGCCCGCCGCCGCCCGTCAGGCCCGGCACCGGCTGCTGGCGCAGTCCGCCCGCGAGGCCGGCGCCCGGGTCCTGCTGATGGGCCACACCCTGGACGATGTGGCCGAGGCCGGGGCTATGAGGGCCGGCGGCTCCACCACGCCCTCCCCCCGGGAGTGGGCGCCGTCGCCCGCCTGGCCCGAGGGCCGGGACGTCTTCCTGCTGCGTCCCCTGCTAGGGATGGGCCGCCAGTCCCTGAGGGACTGGCTGATCGCCCAGGGCGAGACCTGGATCGAGGACCCCGGGAACCTCGACCCCCGCTTCGCCCGCAGCCGGGCAAGGACCGCCCTTGCGGGACGGCCCCCTGCACCGGTTTCAGACTGCACCCTGAGCCCCGACCGGCGGGCGGCGGCGGACCTGGCCCTCCGGGTTGAAGCGCGTCCCTTCGGGCTGGAGATCCCCCGGCGGGTCCTGCGCAACGCCGCCCCAGACGCAGCGCGGCGCGTGATCGCAGCCGCCTGTCTCTCCGCAGGAGGCGGCGTACGTGCGCCCCGGGGCGGGCGCCTCGACCGCCTGGCCGCGCGCCTTGCCGGGTCGGAGCTTTTCCAGGCGACACTGGCCGGCGCCCTGATCCTGGCGGAGAACGACAGCGTCGCCTTCGGCCGGGCGGCCGGCGAGATGCGGCGGCAGGGCGTCTGCGACCTCGTCTTGCCAGCGGACGGGGAAGCAGTCTTCGACGGTCGCTTCGAGGTCGAGGCGACCTCGGCCGTAAGGATCATGCCCCTGGAAGGGCGCCTCTCGCACCTCGCTGCGGCGGACCGGAACGCGCTCGCGACCGTCCCGCCGGCCTTTCGCGGCGCCCTGCCGGGGGTTGAAGCGGGAGGCGCTTTTCGTCTGGCCGGGACACTGGCGTCTGGCGTCCGGATCCGTCCTCTGGCGCGGCGCCGGCTGCTCGCCGCCTGCGGTGCAACGCCGGACGAAGCGGCGGCGACGGCCCTCAGCCAGGAGGGGTCTGGCTGACTTCCAGGACGTGGGTGATCCCCTGCACGACCCTGGAGGCATAGCGGGGCCCCAACAGGCTGGCATGGCGGGCGCCCTGGACCCGGTCCACATGCCCCGCCCGGGAGGCCAGGGCCGGCGCATTCTGGATCGCCTGGAGATCGCCCGGGAGAGGCACGGCGCCGGCGGTCACCACGGCGACGGGCAGGTCCGGATCAAAAGGCCCCGCAATCCGTCCCTGGGCGGCGGTCTCAAGCCACTGCTGGACCTCCCGGGCGGAGGCCCGGGCGTGGGAGGCGGAGGCGTAGATCCGGCGCTTCTCCCGGGAAATCTCCGGCGGCAGGCCGATCTGGTCGCCAGCCACCAGCGACCAGGGCCGCATGACGCCGAGGTCCGCGACCCTGTCGAGCAGGAACATGGCGCGGCGAAAGCCGTGGATCATCCGGGCCGCAGCCGGATGGTCTACGGCCTCGGGCGTGACGGCGTCCACCAGGACCAGGCCGATCAGCCGGTCCCGGACCCGTGGCGCGAGAATCCTCAGGAACAGTCCCGCCATGGAGTGGCCGGCGAGGACCAGCGGCCCGGGGTCGCCGAGCCGCCCGAGAAGCGCCTCGAGGTCATCGGCGATGGCGCGCCCATCCCGCGGGTCGGGGCCCGGGTCGGACAGGCCAAGGCCAGCCCTGTCATAGGCGAGGCTGCGAACGCCGAGTCCCGCCAGCGCCTCCTGGACCCTGTGCCAGTCCGCGGCGCAGCCGAAGGAGCCGCACTCCATCACGACAAGGGGCCCGCCGTCTCGCGGCCCCGCCCGGACAATACGCAGGCGGCGCCCCCCGATGTCGACCCACTCGCCCCTGGAGGGGCCCGACGCCACGGTCATGAGCGCCGGTCCTGCGCGGTCGGGCGGCCTACTTCCAAGTATAGGTGACCGGCGAATTGGCGGGTCCGAAGGCGATCTCCACCGAGGTCACCGCCTTTGCGCCTGGCGGCGGCTGGAAGACGGCGCGTGTGGCCTCGGGCCGAACGGACACGGCCGGGGCCCCGTCGAAGGCGACCTTCACTTCCCGGACCGCCTCTTCCGGCGCCTTCAGGAGCTCGGGTCTGGCGGACTCGCCCGGCGACTCGCCGCTGATCTGGAAGTACCGCTTGGTCTGGCTCTTGCCAGCGAACCAAACGACCTTGAAGCCGTCCCCCGTCACCCACCAGCTGGGCGTCATGGCCACCTCGGCTGCATAGGTCTTGGCCCCTGTCCCCACCAGGACACGGGCGGAGCGGGCCTCCAGGACGCCGTTGGTATTGGGTTCGAGGGAAATCGAGAAGGGTGCTGGCGTCGCCGGGGCGGCGGCTTCCTGCGGATCGGAACAGGCGGAAATCAGGAGAACCGACGCGAGCAACAGCCCGCCGAAGATACTGCGCATGGCTTGCCTCCCTGGTTATTGGGAAGAGCATGTACCCACAGGGCGCCTGCGGCAAGTCGTTAGTCCGTGATGGGCGATCGGGCCTCAAAGGGACTTGAGGATGCCCTCGACCATCTTCTTGGCGTCGCCGAACAGCATCATGGTGTTGTCGCGGAAGAAGAGCTCGTTCTCCACGCCGGCATAACCCGAGCTCATGCCGCGCTTCACGAACAGCACGGTCCGGGCCTTTTCGACGTCCAGGATGGGCATGCCGTAGATGGCGCTGGAGGGGTCGGTCTTGGCGGCCGGGTTGGTGACGTCGTTGGCGCCGATGACGAAGGCCACGTCGGCGGTCGGAAACTCGGCGTTGATGTCCTCGAGCTCGAAGACCTCGTCGTAGGGCACGTTGGCCTCGGCCAGCAGGACGTTCATGTGCCCGGGCATGCGGCCGGCGACGGGGTGGATGGCGTACTTCACGTCGACGCCCTCAGCCTTCAGCTTGTCGGCCATCTCGCGCAGGGCGTGCTGAGCCTGGCTGACGGCCATGCCGTAGCCCGGAACGATGATCACCTTGGAGGCGTTCTTCATGATAAAGGCCGCGTCGTCCGCAGAGCCCTGCTTGACGGGCCGGGTCTCGATGCGCCCGCCGGCCGCCGCCGCGCCGTCATCCGCGCCGAAGCCGCCCAGGATGACCGAGACGAAGCTGCGGTTCATCGCCTTGCACATGATGTAGGAAAGGATCGCCCCGGACGAGCCCACCAGGGCGCCGGTGATGATCAGGGTGACGTTCTCCAGGGTGAAGCCCAGGGCCGCCGCCGCCCAGCCGGAATAGCTGTTCAGCATGGACACCACGACGGGCATGTCCGCGCCGCCGATCGGGATGATCAGGGTGACGCCGAGGATCAGGGCCAGGGCGAAGATCGCCCAGAAGGCCCACAAAGCCGAACCACCGCTGGCGACCAGGACGCCGACCAGGCCCAACAGGGCCAGGGCGATCAGGATGTTGAGGAGGTGCCGGGCGGGCAGCAGGATCGGGGCGCCCGACATGTTGCCATTCAGCTTGGCGAAGGCGATCACCGAGCCGGTGAAGGTCACCGCCCCGATGGCCAGGCCAAGGGACAGCTCCACCAGGGAGATGGCGTAGATCGCGCCCGGGGCGCCGATCCCATAGGCGCCGGGGGTGTAGATGGCGGCCACCGCCACGAGGCAGGCGGCCATGCCGACCAGGCTATGGAAGGCCGCCACCAGCTGGGGCATGGAGGTCATGGCGACCCGCCGGGCGATCACAGCCCCGATCACGCCGCCGACGCCGACGCCGGCCAGGATCAGGCCCACCGTCAGGATGTCGAGCTTACCCTCGCTGAACAGGGTGACCAGGGTCACGGCGACGGCGAGGGCCATGCCGATCATGCCATTGCGATTGCCCGCCTGGCTGGTCACCGGGCTGGAGAGACCGCGCAGGGCGAGGATGAAGAGAACCCCCGAGGCGAGGTAGAGGATGGCGGCGAGGTTGGCGCTCACGTCGAGGAGTCCTTCTTCGCCGGCTCTTTCTTCTTGTACATGGCCAGCATTCGCTGGGTCACCAGGAAGCCGCCGAAGATGTTGACGGCGGCGAAGGCCGCCGCGAGGGCCCCGGCGCCCTTGGAGATCATGACGGCGCCGGCGCCGGCGCCCGGTGCGGCCTGGGCCGCCGCCGCGAGAAGCGCGCCGACGATGATCACCGACGAGACGGCGTTGGTCACCGCCATCAGGGGGGTGTGCAGGGCCGGGGTCACGCTCCAGACCACGTAGTAGCCGACAAAGATGGCCAGGACGAAGATGGCCAGCCGGAAGACTGTGGGATCAACGTCCATGGGCGTCTCCGTCAGGACCCGGCGAGGGCCGGGTGCACGATCTTTCCGCCGCTGACGACCAGGGCGGCCTTGAGAATTTCATCTTCGTGGTCGGGCGACAGGGCGCCGTCCTTATCGAGGAGCAGGCCCGAGAAGGCCAGGAGATTGCGGGCGTAGAGGGCCGAGGCGTCGGCGGCGATGCGACCGGGCAGGTTGGGAATACCCAGGATCTGCACGCCATTGGCGGTCTCGACGACCTCGCCAACCTTGGCGCCCTCCACATTACCGCCCTGCTCCACCGCGAGGTCGACAATGACCGACCCGGCCTTCATGGCGCCGACCTGGGCGGCCGTGACCAGGCGCGGGGCCGGCCGGCCCGGGATCAGGGCCGTGGTGATGACGATGTCCTGCTTGCCGATGTGCCCGGAGATCAGCTCGGCCTGCTTGGCCTGGTACTCCGCGCTCATCTCCTTGGCGTAGCCGCCGGCGGTCTGGGCGTTGCGGAATTCCTCATCCTCGACGGCGATGAACTTGGCGCCGAGGGACTCCACCTGTTCCTTGGTGGCGGGCCGGACGTCAGTGGCGGTGACCACGGCGCCGAGGCGACGGGCCGTGGCGATGGCCTGCAGGCCGGCGACGCCGACCCCCATCACGAAGACCTTGGCCGCCGCAATGGTGCCCGCGGCGGTCATCATCATGGGAAGGGCGCGCCCATAGGCGGTGGAGGCCTCGATAACAGCGCGATAGCCCGCAAGGTTGGCCTGGGAGGACAGGACGTCCATCACCTGGGCCCGGGTGATGCGGGGGATGAACTCCAGGGCGTAGGCCTCGGCTCCTCGGCTTGCGAGGGCCTCCAGACCCGAACGATCCTGGTGGGGATTGAGGGAGGCGGCCACGATGGCGCCGGCCTTGAGGGCGCCTAGGGCCTCGGCCGAGGGCGTGCGGACCCCAAACAGCACATCCGCGCCGGCGACCGCCTCGGCGGCTGAGGCGCAGATCCGCGCGCCGGCGGCGGCGTAGTCGGCGTCGGCACAGGACGCCGCAAGACCGGCTCCGGCCTGGACGGAGACCTCGAAGCCCGCGGCGATCAGCTTGCGGACGGATTCCGGCGTGGCGGCGACCCGGGTCTCGCCCGGGTGGGACTCACGGATGACGGCGATCACGGCCATGGTTTGGACCGGCCCTCCCATTGCGCGCCCGCCAGGTGGCGGACCGCTCGTCCCAGTCTAGTGGCCCGCGCCGGGCTTGTCGCGGAGGACAAGGATGCCGATCACCGTCACGACCACGGCTGAGATGGCGCCGGGAATGAATCCCGCCGGGGTGCAGAACCAAAGCGTGAAGAGGACCAGCGCGGCGGTGATCGCCAGGGAGCCCCACTTGGTGAGGGCCATGAAGACGGCGTAGGTGGCGGTCTGCTCGCTGATGTCCATCTCGCCGCGGTGATATTCGGAAGCCATTCGGGATTCTCTTGTTCCGACACAGGGTCTGGGGGTGGGGTTACACGGTCCGGCCGCGCCGCTCAAGTGCGGCGCTGCGTCGGGGCTCAGGCGTCAGGCCACACCGCCAGGAGCCCGCGCAGGGCGGAGATCAGGGCCAGGGGCTGGTCGATCATGATGTGGTGGGCCGAGTCCGGGATGGCGATCTCCAGGGTGTGCGGCGGCAGGGGGGAGGGCCCGCCCTCCTTCTTGCGGCTGATGATGGCTGAGCGGTCGCCATAGATGTGGACCAGCGGAATGGAGACCTTTGGCGGGCCGCCGTCCATCAGGCCGCTCATGACGCTGCGGTCCAGCTTGGCCCACATGTTGGGATCAAAACGCCAGCTCCAGCCCTCCGCGCCAGCCGGACCCGTCACTGCCTTGAGCGACCGCCGGGCGATGTAGTCGGCGATGAACAGGTTGCCGGCGGCCTGGGGCGGCATCAGCCGAAAGCGCGACAAGGCCTCCTCGAGGGTGGTGTAGACCCGCTGGGCCCGGTCGCCCGTGGGGATGTTCCGGGCCTGCTCGGCCATGCGCTCGGCCATGCGCTTGCCTTCGGGGGAGTCCGGCGGCGGGCCGCCGAAGCCCGTGTCCACCAGAATGGCGGCCCGCATGCGCTCGGGATGGCTGGCGGCGGCGAAGAAGACCTGGGAGCCGCCGAAGGAGTGGCCGATGTAGATCGGCTTGCCGGCGTCGTAGAGCCCCGCCGCACGGGCGACCGCCTCGGCGTCGGCGGCGAAGTCCTGGAAGGCGTAGGTCTCGCGCCAGTCGGAATCGCCCATGCCGGCCAGGGACATGGAGGCGACCCTGAAGTCCTGGGCGAGGAATGGGGCGATAAAGCTCCACCAGTCGGCGTGGGCGGAGTTGCCATGCACCAGCAGCAGGCCGGGCTTGCCGCGCTCGCCCCAGACCAACATCTCGATGCGGGCGCCGAGGGACTCGACATGGCTGCGCTCGGGCGCCTGGTGGAGGGCGCTGCGGAACCAGTCCGGCGAGTCCGGTTCGCGGCCCCGGAAGGGCGCCAGGGGCGCCTGCACCTCCGGCGGCAGGGCGCCAGGCTCGGTATGGATCGGCCGATCGTCGTAATAGCCGACGGGCGCGCCCTCCTTGATCGCCGGATCGATGGCCATGTCCTACTCCTTCGCCTCCCGGTAGCCCGCCTTGCGGCGGATCGACCGGATCCCCTTGTAGACCCCTGTACCGGTCATGAGCACCCGCTCTCCCGACCAGACCCTTCCCGCGACGGTGAAGATGTCGCCATCCTCGGCGATGATTTCGCTGGTTCCCTCGACCCAGTCGCCCATCAGCCCCGGACCGATGAAGTCCGTCACCAGCCGGATCGTGACCCAGCCGACCTCCCGCTGGTTGGAGATGACCCGTCCCCAGGCCATGTCGGCGAAGCTCATCAGCATGCCGCCATGGCAGTTGTTCATGCCGTTGGCGTGATGCTCCTCGACCCTGAAGGCCATGACCTCGATATTGGTCGCCGGGTCCCGGGACGAGTAGAAGGGACCCACCGTGCGGCCGAATCCGCGCTGCCAGAGATTGATCACGAAACCGTCGGGAACGACGGCCGTCTGGCCTTCTGTGAGGTCATCGGACATTTCGCCCGGGTGACTAAAGGACCCCCGGAAAATGGCAAGCGCCTTCAGACTTGGCGCGGGCGCGGCGGCATGGTTGAACAGGGACTCCACAATCTCGCAGGAGGTGTTTGGCATGTTGAGATCCGGAGTGCTCGCGGTCGGCCTCGCCGCCCTCGCCCTGTCAGCGTGCGCCACGACATCGGGGGCCGCCCCCAAGGCGGGTGGCAAGGACGGGGCCGCCGGCGCGCTTCCCGCCGGGCTCGACCCGGGCGCACGACCTGACGCCTTCCCGTCGACCTACCGCCCCCTGCCCTCAGCGTCCTTCGCCATCGTTGGCGCCTCCGCCTTCACCGGGACCGGGCAGGCGATGGAGAACGCCACCGTGGTCGTCCGGGACGGGAGGATCGCCACCGTCGGTGAGGGCCTGGCGGCGCCGGCAGGCATCCCGGTTGTCGACGGTCGCGGCAAATGGATCACCCCGGGACTGATCGATTCGCACTCGCACCTCGGAGTTTACGCATCCCCCGGCGAGGAGGCGCACTCCGACGGCAATGAGCTGACTGACCCAACGACTCCTGAAGTCTGGGCCGAGCACTCGGTCTGGCCCCAGGACCCCGGCTTCCACACCGCGCGGATCGGGGGGGTCACGACCGTTCAGATCCTGCCTGGGTCCGCCAATCTGATCGGCGGACGCGGGGTGACGCTGCGCAATGTGCCCTCTCGGACGGTCCAGGGCATGAAGTTCCCGGGCGCGCCGTACACCTTGAAGATGGCCTGTGGCGAGAATCCCAAGCGGGTCTATGGCTCGCAGGGCCGGGCGCCCTCGACGCGCATGGGCAATGTCGCCGGCTATCGCGCCGCCTGGATCGAGGCGGCGGAGTATACGCGCAAATGGGACGATTATCGCGCCACGATCGGCCGCGGCGAGAAGGCCGAGCCGCCCGGCCGAGACCTGGGCCTGGACACCCTCTCCGCCGTCCTGCGGGGCGAGATCCTGGTCCAGAACCACTGCTACCGGGCCGACGAGATGGCCATCATGATCGATATCGCCAAGGAGTTCGGCTATCGCATCGCCAGCTTCCATCACGCCGTGGAGTCCTACAAGATCGCCGACCTGCTGGCCGCCAATGGCATCTGCACCGCCACCTGGGCCGGCTGGTGGGGATTCAAACTTGAGGCCTATGACTCGGTTGAGGCCAACGTGCCCCTGCTACAGGCCGCAGGCGCCTGCGGGGTCATCAAGTCCGACGATTCCGACCTGATCCAGAGGCTGAACCAGGAGGCGGCGGTCGCCCTCGCGGCCGGCCGCGCCGCCGGGCTCCAGATCTCCGAGGCCGAGGCCATAGCGTGGATCACCGCCAATCCCGCCAAGTCCCTCGGCATCCTGGATCAGACTGGAACCCTGGAGCCGGGCAAGCGGGCGGATATCGTCCTTTGGGACCGGAATCCCTTCTCGGTCTACGCTCGGACTGAGAAGGTCTTCATCGACGGCGCCTTGGCCTGGGACCGCCGGGATCCAAGATACCAGCCGAGATCAGACTTCGACCTTGGCCAGCCCGGCGAGGGAGTCCGCTGATGCGCCGCCATCTCGCTCCCCTCGCCGCCCTCCTGGCCCTCGGCGCCGCCCTGCCCGCCATGGCGGAGACCGTCGCCATCACCGGCGCGCGGATCCTTACCGCGGGTCCCGCCGGGACCCTGGAACAGGGCGTCGTCGTTATCCGTGACGGCAGGATCGTCTCTGTCGGCCGGGGCGCGCCCCCCGCCGGCGCCCGGGTGATCGACGCCTCCGGCGCCGTGGTCACGCCCGGCCTCTTCGCGACGGGCAGCCTGCTGGGCGCCGTGGAGATCGGCGCCCTGGGCGATGATCTTTCGGTCGATAACCCTCAGATCGGTGCGGCCTTTGACCTCACGGAAGGCCTGGATCCGGCCTCAACCCTGATCCCCGTGGCGCGGACGGGTGGCCTCACCAGCGCCGTCGTCCTGCCCCAGCCAGCGGGGGGCGGTTACGCCGCGCATGAGCACGACGGCGAAGTCTCGGGGCGCCGGCTGACCGCCGGAGGCGGCCACGGGCCCCGGCCCAACACCCTCTTTGCGGGCCAGGGTGCGGTGATCCGCCTGAACGGCTCGGAGGACATGGTGGTCCGGAGCGGCGTCGGCGTGATGGTCGCCTTTGGCAAGGCGGGAGCCCGGGCGGCCGGGGGCGCACGCGGGGCGCAGGTCGCCGCCCTGAAGGCGGTCTTCGCCGATGTCCGGGCCTACGCCGCGAACCGGAGGGCCTGGGAGCAGGGGAGCTATCGCGAGCTTGGCCTGTCCAAGGCCGACCTGGAGGCCCTGGTCCCGCTGGTCCAGGGCCGCACCCCACTGATCGCCCGCGTCCACAAGGCGGCCGATATCCGCGCCGTCCTGAAGCTGGCCCGGGAGGAGAAGCTCAAGCTGATCCTTGAAGGCGCGGAGGAAGGCTGGATGGCGGCGGCGGAGATCGCGCGCGCCGGCGTTCCGGTCATCCTCAATCCCATCACCAACCGCCCAGACAGCTTCGAGATCCTCGGCGCGACCCTGGAGAACGCCGCCCGGCTGCACGCCGCCGGCGTGACCCTGGCCTTCACCGGCCCGGAAGGCGCCGCCCACCGGGCCCGCGAGATCCGCTATGGCGCCGGCACAGCCGTGGCCTGGGGCCTGCCCTGGGACGCGGCGCTGGCGGCGGTGACGATCAATCCGGCGCGGATGTTCGGCGTGGGCGACCGCACGGGCAGCCTCGAGCCGGGCAAGGACGCCGACCTCGTGATCTGGTCGGGCGATCCCTTCGAACCCCTGTCGACGCCCAGGGCGGTCTATATCCGCGGCCAGGCCCAGGACCTGACCACCCGCCAGACCGAGCTACGGGACCGATACAAGGATCTCGGCGCCCCCCTGCCGCCCGCCTACCGCCACCGTTAGGAGAAGACGCGGTCAGCCGACCAAGGTCTCGAAGGCGTCCACCCGGCGCTCAAGCTGGCGCACGCCCGCCGCCCAGAACTCCGTCTCGCGGGGATTGAGGTCGATTCCCGACCGACGAGGCGGCCCGGTAGCTCTTGTTCCTGGTCTTGAACCGCACCAAGAAAGAATAAACCAAGGCCGCTTGTGAGTGGCGCATGGTCGAGGCCCAGTTCGCCGTCCCCTCCGGAGACCGCTTCAACCGAGCCGCAGCCGAACCGCGTTCAACAGCCCGCCCACACATGAAACTCCTGGCAGTCCGGGTGATCACCGAAGCCCCCGAAGGCGTCGAGGCGGCTGTCTCAGAGGTGCTCTCCCGCACCTAGCAGCGTTGTCGTGCCCATTTCATGCGGAAGGGGCTGGCCCATGCCGGCAAGATCAGCCGGCGCGTTGTCTCCGACTTCGCCCCGCGCCGCCTTTGCCCAAGAAGACGCCGCGATCGCCCGCGATGAATGGCGCCGGGTCGCCGACCAACTGGGGCCCAAGCGGCCTAAGCTCGCCAGCTTCCTCGATAGCGCCCAGACCGACGGCATCGACTTAATGACCTTCCCGCCTGCCCACCGCCTGAAGCTCCGCCCCACCAGCTCGCTGGAGCTCTCAACGGCGAAAACAAGCGCAGGACCGAGGTGGCCGGAATCTTCCAGAGCAACGCCGACATCATCCGCCTGGATGGCGACATCCTACTCAATCAGCACGCCGAGTGCGACCTCCAGCGACCCCGCTAGATGACCCTGGAAACCCTCGCGCCTTTAAGCGATGATCTCGCCGTCAGCCTGACGATCCCGGCAAGCTGATCAACCTCGGGCCAAGCCGGAGACCACGGTGAGCATACCACCGAAGCGATACCATGAGATGGGACACGACCGTGCCTGATTGCGATAAATTTCTGGTCGATGGATATCAAGTCTTTGAGAACATTGTACCAATGAAAGTTATCCAGGAGGTCAGAAGTTTTCTGTCGGATAAAATCAATGAGACACTAGAACCCGCTAAACGGGAGATTGGATCCGCCCTCGACAGTGATGTCGTCCAAGTCATCGGTGACATCGCAGCGGGTCGTCGCGGAGGCGTGGGGTCGCTTAGCAAGTCGACTCGGGATGCACTCTCGGGACATTTTTCGTTGGAGGCGCGGCTGTCCCAGATTCTCTGGAAAGTGCCGTATAGCGAGAAGTTTCAGTCTATCCTGAGAACTCTTCTTGCAAGTGATGACTTGTATATGCACATGCCTCCGACGGCACGCTATGTCCTGCCTGGCAATATTCATGCAGGCGTGCCCCCTCACCAGGATATCAGCTACAACAAGCACATGAGCAACTTCGTCACGATCTGGGTTCCGTTCGTCGACATTGATGAGTCCTGCGGAGGCGTCACAGTTTATGAGGGCAGCGGACAGGCGCCGGAATACTCGGTTGAACAGCCATCATCGGATTTTTGGCTTCAGGGCGTCCCGACAGAGGGCTATATGCCGGTTCACTGTACGATGAAGGCGGGTAGCGTGCTGGCTTTGAACAAATGGGTCATCCATGGCTCGGCCGCCAACAGGTCAAGTGACATCCGTATTTCTACGGATTTCAGATTCTTCGGCGCAGCAGATCGATCGACCAAGCATTACCTCGATATGAAGCGACGCCATGTTATCCAACCTGAGCAGGAAACGTTGTGAGCGAACAAACCTCTGACGGCTTCAAGAAAACCGGGCCTGATATGGATATCGAAAGCCATATAGAAGCCCACATCGCCAAGCACAAAATCAGTTCTCTGGATGTACTGAAGCTGTTCCCTGTGCTGGTACGGCGGCAATGGCTAAAGCGATTCCTGGCCCACATAGAGCTTTTTCAGAAGACCCTTAATGTCCCTGGGGATATCGCAGAACTCGGGGTCTTTCGAGGTCTAGGGCTCATGACCTGGGCGAATTTACTGGAGGCTTATTGCGTAGGAGATCGCACTAAGACGGTTTACGGCTTCGACAACTGGATGGGCTTCACCAAGTTTGATTCCCAAGATGGCGCGGCGAATGCTGAAGCGCACAAGATGCTCGGCGGCTTCAACCCGGAGCCGTTTCACCGCGAGCTCTCTGATGCGATCGATCTTTTTGATGGCGATCGTTTTGTGCCGTGGAAGGCGCGTGTGAAGCTGGTTGATGGACAGATTGAGGCAACCGTCGGGAAGTTCGTCATGGAGAATCCCGGGGTGCGCTTCTCACTCATCCATTTCGATTGCGACCTCTACGCGCCGACCAAGGCCGCGCTTGAAGCACTGTGGCCCAAGGTATCGCGAGGCGGGGTGGTTTTGTTTGATGAGTACGGCATCCCCGATTGGCCAGGAGAGACCCAGGCGGTGGATGAGTTCCTCGCCGACAAGCCAGGGTTGAAGCTGGAGACGTTTACCTGGACCAATGCGCCGGCAGCTTATCTGGTGAAACCCTAGAACTGGGAAGCCGAATTCATCGGTGGAGATCGCGCCTATGATCGCAAGCGCGGATCCATGGGCGTCCGGACGTGAAGTGCACCGTTGCCCGACTGTCTGCTCTGCGGTCGTCGGCTGCAGGAGTTCGCCGCTTACTCGATTGCAGAGCAAGTGAGGTCTGGTTGCCGCCCTTAAGCGGGATGTGAGGTTTCGATAGCCTGTTCACCCGACCCGGACCGGGGAAGGTGCATTTGTGAAGCTGCAGGGTCTCGGGAGCGGGACCATCCCCGCGTACACCGCCGACGATGGCCTCAGGACTCGCTCATCCAAGGAGGGTCTCGAAGGCGTCGACCCGGCGCTCAAGCTGGCGTACGCCCGCCGCCCAGAACTCCGTCTCGCGGGGGTCCAGGCCGAACCGCGCCAGGGCCTCCACGCAGGTGCGCACGCCGCCTGAGGCGAGCAGGTCCTCGTAAAGCGGGACAAAGCCCAGCGGGTCCTCGCGCCGCTTCTCCATCAGGGCCCGGACCAGGAGGTCGCCGAAGGCGTAGGCGTAGACATAGAAGGGCGCGTGCACGAAGTGGCTGATATAGCCCCAGTAGTGCTCATAGCCCGGGTTCAGCCGGACGGCCGGGCCGAGACTCTCGCCCATCACCTCCAGCCAGAGCCCACCGATGGCCTCGGCGGACAGCTCGCCGTCGCGGCGGGCGGCGTGGAACCGGGTCTCGAACCGGTGGAAGGCCATCTGCCGGACCACGGTGTTCAGCCCGTCCTCGATCTGTCCGGCGAGGAGGCCCAGCTTCTCCCTGGGGCCGGCCTCGGCCAGCAGTCGCTCGAAGACGAGGCCCTCGCCGAAGATGGAGGCGGTCTCGGCCAGGGTCAGCGGCGTGTCGGCCAGCAGGGTCCCCAGGGGCGAGCAGAGCCTCTGGTGCACGGCGTGGCCCAGCTCGTGGGCCAGGGTCAGCACGTCCCGGCGCTCGCCCATGTAGTTCATGAAGACATAGGGGTGGTGCGGGGCGATGACCGGGTGCGAATAGGCCCCGGACTGCTTGCCGGGACGGGGCCGGGCGTCGATCCAGGGCTGTTCGAACAGGTCCCGGGCGCTGTCGGCGAACTTCGGCGCTAGGTCGCGGAAGCTGGTCTCGACCACCTCGCGGGCCTCGGCCCAGGACCAGAGACGCGGTGCGCCTGTGTCGAGGGGCGCGTTCCGGTCCCAATGGTCCAGGGCGGTCCGGCCCATCAGCTTGGCCTTGAGCCGATAGTACCTGTGGCTGACCCGCTCGTAGCCTGCAGAAACGGCGGTCTCGAGGGCCTGGACGGCCTCGGGGTCCACCTCATTGGCCAGGTGTCGGGGCGCGGCGGGGTCGGCGTATCTCCGCCAGCGGTCCTCCACCTGCTTCTCGAAGGCCAGGGTGTTCAGCACCAGGGCCAGGGTCGGCGCCGCCTCGCCCAGGGCCGTGGACAGCCCCCCCGCCACCTGCCGTCGCCGGGCCGGATCTGGATCGGAGAGGCCGTTCAGGGCCTCGGGCAGGGTCAGCCGGCTGCGACCGGCGCGCACCTGCATTCGCGCTAGGGTTTCATCATGCAGGCGGGTCCAGTTGGCGACGGCGGGGCCCCTGTCCACCAGCAGGCGCTCCAGGTCGGCGGTCAGCTCGTGCGGCCGGAAGGCCCGCACCCGGCGCAGCCAGGGCCGCCAGCGCGCCGCCTCCGGAACAGCGGTCAGCGCGGCGTCGACCTCGGCGTCCTCCAGCTGGTTGATCTCGAGGGTGAAGAACAGGCTCTCGGCGCCGATGGCGGCGGAGCGCGCCCGGATATCCGCCTCGAACCGCGCCCAGTCCGGATCGCTCCTGGCCGTCGAGGCGGCGAGGCTGGCGTAGGATCCCACCCGCCAGAGGGCGTTGGTCGAGTCTTCATAGAGACGGATTCCCTGGGCCAGGAGATCGCCCAGACTGGCGGCGTCGGCCCGCGCGGAGACCAGCCGCCCCTTCAGCGCCAACAGGGCGGCGTTGGCGGCGCCAGCCGCGTCGAGGTCGGCGTCGAGACGGGCGTCCTCGCGCCCGGCGTAGAGATCGTCAAGGCGCCAGACGGGCAGGCTTTCAGGAGGGATGTGCGCAGTCATGTTCTCTTCCTAACCCGGGACATCGGAACGTCGCCAGCCTCAGAAAGGCGCGAGGTCCAAGCCGTCACTTGACGAGGCGAGGGGCTACGGGCGATTCTGCGCCCGGCTGGGGATGGCCGATCACGTGACAGGAGTGAGACCTGAAATGATTATCCGAGCCGTCGCCCTATCCGCCGTCCTTCTGGCCGCTTCCGCCGCCGGGGCCGCACCCGCCGGCAAGTCAGAGTCGCCGCGCGCCACAACCGCGCCCTGCTTCCGGCTGAGCGAACTGGGCGGTCACAGGATTGGCGGGCCAGACACTCTCTACTATTCGGTGCGCCGCAAAGAGGTTTACAAGTTCACCTTCAGTGGCTCCTGCCTCGCCGGGGTGACCCATTCCGACCCCCTGGTTCTGGAGCCTCTGGGCGCGTCCAACCAGATTTGTAAGCCCCTGGATCTCAACCTGGGGGTCGCTGGGCCGATTACCCGGCGTTGCATCATCAAGTCGATCGAGCGGCTGACGCCCGAGCAGGCCGCCGCCTTGCCCAAGAAGATGAAGCCCTGACCTGAAGTCTCAACGCCCCTGTGGGAGGGGCTCCAGGCCCAGACATACCGAGACGCAGCGCCGGGCCAGTTCTTCAGTGGAGTCAATCAAAGGGACTTCGGCGTCAGCCGGTCCCATGACGAGAGCAGCCTCCGCACAGCCGGCGATCACCGTCTCTGCGCCGTCCCGGATCAGCGCGCGCGCGAGAGACGACATGCCCTCGCGGACCGCCGGGCCGACATCTCCCGCCTTGATCCTTCCGACCAGATCCTTGAACAAGGCCTGGTCCGCCTCGGCCAGGGTGACGAGGCCCATACCCTGCGCCGCGATGTACTCATGGTAGAGTCGCACGACGTCCTTCGCACCCAGAACCCCCGCCCTTCGGGCGCCCGTGTCACGGGCCGCCCGGGCGGCGGTCTCGATCATGTCCACCAGGGGCAGGCCGGAGGCCCGGCTGATGAGATCGGCGTGGACGTGCGCCGCACTGGAGACGATCGCCAGGACCTGGGCGCCCGCGCCCTGCAGGCCGCCGGCCATCTCCGCCAGGACCGGCCCCTGCCGGGCGAAGGGATCGTTTCTGTCCGGCGCCTTTGGGTTGATATCGACAATGACACGGAGGTGGTCCTGGTCCGCCTGGGCCGGTGTCAGGGCCTGGAGCTTGCTCAGAAAATCGAGGGTGGCGGCGGGGCCCATCCCCCCCAGGACGCCGAGAACGCGGCTCATTCGATGTGCCCCTCCAGTCCAGACCTCTCGCAGGAGACGAACACCATCGGGTCCTTCGTGACCCGGACCATCGAGCGAGCCTTGGGCTCGCCCGGCCGCAGCAGAGACCCCCGCGGGGTCGGCCGGCGGACGAGACACGCGCGGGCGAAGCGAGCCAGGGGCATGAACGATCTCCTCAGACCGCCCCTTACACCGGCTGGGCGGCACGCGCACCCCGGAGACGGGATATTCCCCCCGGGCGACGCCCGCCCTAGATAGGGTCATGATCTCCCCCCCGCCCCTCCGGATCCGAGGCCTCGCCAAGTCTGTTCCCGGAGGCCGGATTCTGTTCGAGGGCCTGGACCTCGACCTCGCCGCCGGGGAGATCGCGGCGGTCATGGGCGAATCCGGCGCCGGCAAGTCGACCCTCCTGAACCTGATCGCCGGCCTGGACACGGCGGACGCCGGCGAGATCGAGATTGTCGGGCGCGCGCTTTCAGGCCTGGACGAGGCGGGTCGGACCCGCCTGCGACGCGAACATCTGGGCTTCGTCTTCCAGGCCTTCCACATCCTGCCGCACCTGACCCTGGCGCAGAACACCGCCCTGCCCCTGGTGCTGGCCGGCATCTCTTCCGGCGAGGCCCTGTCCCGGGCGGCGGAGATGCTGGCGGCGGTCGGCCTGGGCGGGCGGGAGTCTGACCTGCCCTCGCGGCTGTCCGGGGGCGAACTCCAGCGCACCGCCATCGCCCGCGCCCTGGTTCACCGGCCCGGACTGATCCTGGCGGACGAACCCACCGGCAACCTCGATCCGGAGACGGCGGAGCGGAGCCTCGGGCTCCTGCTACAGGCCGCCCGGACCCGAGGGGCCGCCGTCCTGCTGGTCACTCACTCCGCCCGAGCGGCGGAGGCGGCGGACCGGACTCTCTTCCTTGGACGACACGGCCTGGAGGCGCGTCGTGCCGCCTGACGCGGCGCTTCCGCGGACTCTTCTGTCCTGGATGGTCCGCGGCGAATGGCGGGCCCACCCCGTGCGGACCTTCGTCGCGGTCCTGGCGATCGCCGTCGGGGTCGCCCTCGGCTTCGCCGTTCATCTCGTCAACCGCTCGGCCCTCGCTGAGTTCGACACCGCCGTCCGCAGCGTCACGGGCGCCGCGGACCTGCGCGTTGAGGCGGTATCGGTCAGCGGATTTGATGAGACCTTGTATCCGCGGCTCGCCCGCCTTCCGGCTCTGTCCGCCGTAAGTCCGGTCGTGGAGGTCACCGCGCAGACGCGTGACGGACGCAGCCTCACCGTCCTGGGTCTTGACCCCCTGAGGGCGGCGCGGGTCACCCCGGCCCTGGCCGTCGGCGCCGGCTCGGGCTTCGGGGCGGGGAGAGAGACGGGGCGCGAGGATGCGGTCTGGCTTTCGCCGGCGGTCATGGGCGGAGCCGGGGAGGTACTGGAGGTCCGGGAAGGCGGGCGACGCGTCGACCTGCCCGTCGCCGGCGGTCTGCCCTCCGTGGAAGCCGGCCAGCGACTCGCGGTGGGCGACATCGCGGCGGTCCAGCAGGCCTTCGGCCGGATCGGCCGGCTGAACCGCCTGGATCTTCTTGTCGCAGCCGGGGTGAGCCGAAGCGAGGCCGAGCGCGCCATCGCCGCCATACTCCCCGCCGACGCCCGGCTCTCCACTCCCGAGGCCGAAAGCCGCAGAGGCGGCGACCTGTCCCGCGCCTATCGGGTCAATCTCGGCATGCTGGCCATGGTGGCCCTGTTGACGGGCGGCTTTCTGGTCTTTTCAGCTCAGTCCCTCTCCATCGCCCGGCGACGCCCCGCCTTCGCGCTCCTCCAGGTTCTGGGCCTGCCACGTCGGGGCCTCTTTCTTCAGGTTCTGGCCGAAGGCGCGGTCCTGGGCGTCATCGGCGCCGTCCTCGGCCTGGCGGGGGGGGCGGCCCTGGCCGGCGCGGTCCTCAGCCTGCTCGGGGGCGACCTGGGGGGAGGCTTCTTCAGCGGAAGCCGGCCCGCCCTCGACATCTCGCCGGGATGGACCCTGATTCACGGGACCCTGGGCCTGGCCGTGGCCCTCGCGGGAAGCCTGCTGCCCGCCCTCGACGCCGCCCGCACCCCGCCGGCCCAGGCCCTGAAGTCGGCCGGGGAATCCGGCGATCCGGGCCGTCGCCCGCCCCTGGCCCCGGCCCTCGGGCTTGGCGCCGCCGGCCTCGCCGCCGCCTTCGCCCCACCCATAGCGGGACTGCCCCTCATGGGCTACGCCTCCATCGCCCTGATTCTGGCGGCGGGGGTGGCGGCCATGCCCTGGCTGGCCCGGCGGATGATCTCGCCCCTGACCCGGATCGCCGCCCCCGTCCCGGTCCGGCTGGCCGCCGCCCGGCTGGCCGGGGCCCCGGACCAGGCCGCCGTCGCCCTCTGCGGACTGGTGGCCAGCGCCAGCCTGATGGCCGCCATGGGGCTGATGGTCGCCAGTTTCCGGGGCTCAGTGGACGACTGGCTGGGGGCCATCCTGCCTGCCGACGTCTACATGCGGGTGGCCAATGCAGAGATGGCGGGCCTTGATCCCACCCTGCAGGCGGCGCTCGCGGCCGTTCCCAGGGTCGATGGAATAGAGTCGCGACGGACCCTTACCCTGTCCCTGTCCGCTGAGCGTCCTCCGGTCGCGCTCCTGGCGATCTCGCCGGCGGCCGGCGGCGCACCAGACCTTCCCTGGCGCGCCCCGCCGCGCGCCGTGGATGAAGGCGAGGTCCCGGCCTGGATCTCCGAACCCCTCTCCCGACTCTACCGTCTGTCACCGGGAGACACCCTGGATCTGCCTCTGGCCGGACGGACCGTGAAGGTGCGGGTCGCCGGGGTCTGGCGCGACTATGGCCGCCAGTTCGGCGCCGTCGCCCTCCGTCGGTCCGACTATCTGCGGATCACAGGTGACGCCGGCGCCAATGAGGCGGGCTTCACCCTTGCGGCCGGAGCCGACCCCACGGACGTCCTTCAACGGATCCGCCAGGCCCTGCCGCCGGACCTCGCCGCCCAGACCGAGGTCGCGCCCTCCGCGGAGATCCGGCGCGTCGCCCTTCGCATCTTCGATCGCAGCTTCGCCGTCACCTACGCCCTGGAGGCGGTGGCCATACTGGTGGGGGTGGCGGGGGTGGCCGCCACGGTCTCGGCCCAGACCCTGGCCCGGCGGCGGGAGTTCGGGATGCTGCGCCATGTGGGCGCCGGACGGGGCCAGATCCTGGCCATGCTGGCCCTGGAGGGCGCCTTGCTGGGCGCCGTCGGGGCGGTGGCGGGCCTGGCCCTCGGCGCGGCCATGGGCCAGGTGCTGATCCAGGTGGTGAACCCCCAGTCCTTCAACTGGACGATGGATACCCGATGGCCCCTGGGCCTGCTCGGCGGGCTGGCCCTGGCCCTGACCCTGGCCTCATCCCTGACGGCCCTGCTGGCCGGACGCAGCGCCCTGTCGGCAGATGCGGTCCGCGCGGTCCGGGAGGACTGGTGAGATGGATCGGCTGACGCGCAGGAGCCTCCTGGCGGGCGGAGCCGCCGCCGCCCTTCCCCCGGCGCAGGCGATCGCCGCGCCCGACTTCGCCCAGGTCATCCCGGGACGCCGCCTGGTCTTTCCCAGGGACCATGGGGCCCACCCCGACTTCCGGACCGAGTGGTGGTACGTGACCGGCTGGCTGGACGGCCCCACCGGTCCTCTCGGCTTCCAGGTCACCTTTTTCCGGACACGGACGGGCCTGGGCGAAGGCAATCCCAGCCGGTTCGCCCCGCGACAGGTCCTCTTCGCCCACGCCGCCCTCTCGGACCCCCGGGTCGGCCGCCTGCTGCACGGCCAGCGGATCGCCCGCCAGGGCTTCGGCCTCGCCGAGGCGTCGGAGCGCGACATGGACATCGTCCTCGACGACTGGCGCCTGGTGCGGGAGCGATCCGGCGCGATGCGCGCCCTTGCGGGCGGGGAGGGCTTCCAGCTGGACCTCGTCCTCACCCCGACCCAGCCGATCCTGCTGCAGGGCGAAGGGGGATTCAGCCGCAAGGGGCCAAGGCCGGAACAGTCCAGTTGGTATTACACCCTTCCCCACCTGCAGGTGTCCGGACGGCTCGAGCGGGAGGGGCGCTGGCGCCCGGTCCGGGGCCAGGCCTGGCTGGACCGGGAATGGTCCTCCACCCTGCTGGACCCGGTGGCCGTCGGCTGGGACTGGACTGGGATCAACCTGGACGACGGCGGGGCGTTGACCGCCTTCCGGGTGCGCGACGCCCGGGGCCGGGCCGTGTGGACCGGGGGCTCGCTGAGGTCCGCCGACGGCCGGCTCTGGACCGCGCCCAACGGCGCCGTCGCCTTCGAGGGCGGCCGCACCTGGCGCTCGCCGCGGACCGGGGCGGTCTATCCCGTGGCGCCCACTGTTCGCCTCAGGACCCCGGCGGGCGAGCGACGGTGGGCCCTCACCCCCCTGTTCGACGACCAGGAACTGGACAGCCGCCCCTCTGGGGGCCCGGTCTACTGGGAAGGCGCCGTGCGCGTCCCCGGCGGCCGAGGCTATCTGGAGCTGACCGGCTACGCCGCCCCACTGAGGCTGTAGGCGCCGCGCATTGACCGACTCCCGCATTCCTCCCCCCTTGGGGACTATTGCGAAATCCCCGGATCGTGATTCCCTGCTTTGGCGTTGGAGGATTTGCGATGTCAGTGAAGTCGACGGGACAGCTTGGGTTTGGAGAGATTGGCGCGGCCCGGCGGGGCGGGGTTCCGGCCCTGGACCGGGTGTCGGCTCTGGTGGACTGGGCGGGGCTGGAGCGACAGCTGGCGGGCTTTCGGGAGGCGGGTCCGGGTCGTCCGGGGTATCGTCCGATCCTGCTGTTCAAGGCGCTCCTGCTGCAGGCCTGGTACGGGCTG
>JADBYZ010000042.1 GCA_020402745.1 Phenylobacterium sp. | reverse complement strand
TCCTGCGCAAGGCTGCCGAGCGAACCATCGGCGCCCTCTGGGACGCCATCGGACACTTCATCGACCTCTTCACTCCGACCGAGTGCGCCAACTACTTCAAGAGCTGCGGATACGATGCAGACTGAATGGAATCCGCTCTAAACTATTGTAGGGGAGTGCGACCAGTTAAATAGGTCGAGGGGCGTGATTGTCGCGAGACATTGTCAACCCCGCTCTATTTGAGTCGACGCTAAATAAAATTAATATTACATCAATATCAGATAAAACGCAAATATAAAATCGCGTTCAAAAAAAGCAAATAAAGTATTCAACATCCTGCTTATAAAAATCAATAATCGATATTCATTATATTCAATGATATCGAATCCCCATGAACACGAGCCTAAATTCTGAGTTCAACTATTTATTTAAGTTTCAGTAACTATCATAGCTGCTATTTGGGAGTTCCCATTCTTCCAGAGAATGTTGGTATTCAAGTCCGCTCACATTCAAGTCGCGCAATACCGCCATGCGTCGCCTAAAGGCCTCAGAAGGCCCCTTCGGTCTGGCGAGCCGCACGTTCTTGAGGCGCCGTTCCATATCGTAGAACGACACGTTCAGTCGTCGAAGTTCGGAAAAATGCGGATGACGCTGGACAAAATTTGCAGTGGGCGCTGTCAGCCAACCCTTCAAGTCTGCTTCGTAAGCAACGAGCCATAGATTAGATTCTAAACCATTGGCAGTCATCGCCTGAGTCCACAATGATACGTCGATAGGACCATCAATAAGGCCGATGTGGCGTAGATCGAGCAGGATCAGCGCGCAAATCGAACTCTCTAGCCTTGTCACGGGCTGAACCCAGCTCGCCGGGAGCATGATCCGAAGCATCTTGGCGAGGAATAGAGTCCAGGCTATCTCAAAATGAGCGGCCGAAGGGCCACACTTCGCAATCGTGTCCTTGATGAATTTTGCGATCCTATCCCTATTAAGGGGGAATCCTTTGGCATTGTACAACGCCAAGAGGTGTACGATCATTGGAATAGTTGTGGCGTTGGCGCGCGCAACTTTAAACAAGTAGGTTTCAAGCTGATTCCAGTTAATCCTCAGTATATCTACATTACGAAGTAAGTTAATAGCGTACTTGAGGACGTTTTGATTGTTGTATTTTTTTGAAAGGTAGAATGCCTGTGAAAAATAATGGTCTAAGTTTCTCGATTGACTAGAGAACTGAGGGGATATGTCAATCTGCAGAAGACTGCTTGGCCAAACTGGATTTGATTCATTTGATAACTTTAGAACTTTTGTTTTTTCTGGATGTATCTCTAACTCGTAATACCTCGCAGCAGATGATAGAATAGATATTGCCTCTTCTGCATCTCCAGCATTGTCGAACCCTATATACCAATCGTCGACATTTCTCACTATGCTATCTGGATTCAGTGAGAGAGAGGATTTCATCGAAGAATCAATTGAAACTGCAATTATCTCCGCGATTATTCGAGAGGTGTCGGGACCGACAGGTATCCCAAGGGTTTGATTCTCCTGACCACTACGGACTGCCCTGTCCAACTGGGCCCCGACTGAAGAGTTATAGTCTCTACTATGAAGATTATCCTTCGACCAAACCTTTGAGTGAAGTGCCCAAGGAATTGCATGCGTATACAGTGTACCGTAGAAGCGAGATATATCAGCTACAAGGGCATAGTTGTGAATTGACGAGATTTCAGATTGCCGTAATGCGACTAAGCGAAAGTCGGGATTCGAGACTGATCGAGATCCGTTCTTATCAATCTTTATCTCATCAGCGCCGAAGCTATTTGAATTAATATGCTTCGATATTATTTTCCAGTTATCAGAAATGATACTTGATACATTGTACTGAGAAATAGGATTTACTATTGAAATCTCACGGCGCCAATCAGTGATTTTTGGAATGCTAAATCGTTCTGGCGTTGTGTTGGGCGCCCTGCCAATTCGAGCCCATGCAGTTCCGATTGAACTGCGATACCTTGCAAAATCGACTGTCGTGAACGCTGGCGGCAGTTCGTCAGGAAAATATCCTTTGGCTAATAGAGCTTTTAGTCTCTCGCTCTTTGACATTCCGCCTCGCATCTAAATCATCACAACAAGAAGAATTACAAAGCGCCATTTTCGATCATTAACCTATTGTGCTCTGGCGTAGCAAGTGTCGTGATGGCTTTTTGGTTCACCAATTGAATGTAATTGACTGATACGGGTCTAACCGAGTCGCCCTGTGTGTCAGGGCCGGATTTCGGGAACGCCGCCGACATAAACGAACTGGTCAGGCCGACCATGCTACGGGCGTGGAGGCCGCAGCCCCGAATCCGCGTTCAGCCCTTCAGCTGGGCGTAGCCGAGGGCTTCGTTCAGGCGGTCCATGACCTCGATGGCGGCTTCGGGGACCACTGTGCCGGGGGTGAAGATGGCGGCGACGCCGGCTTCGCGCAGGGCGTCGAAGTCCTCAGGGGGAATGACGCCGCCCACCACCACCAGGATGTCAGGGCGGCCCAGGCGGGCGAGTTCGGCCTTGAGTTCAGGCACCAGGGTCAGGTGGCCGGCGGCCAGGGAGCTGGCGCCCACCAGGTGCACGCCGTTCTGCACCGCCAGCTCGGCGGCTTCGGCGGGGGTCTGGAAGAGGTCGCCGATGTCGACGTCGAAGCCGAGGTCGGTGAAGCCCGAGGCGATGACCTTCTGGCCGCGGTCGTGGCCGTCCTGGCCCATCTTGGCGACGAGGATGCGTGGCTTGCGGCCGTCGGCCTCGGCGAAGCCGGCGGTCAGTGCCCGGGCCCGGACGCTGGCCGGGGTGTCGCCGGCGGCCTTGAGGTAGACCCCCTGGACGGCGTCGGCCTTCGCCTTGTGGCGGCCGAAGACCTTTTCCAGGGCCAGGGAGATCTCGCCCACCGTGGCCTTGGCCCGGGCCGCCTCGACGGACAGCTCCAGGAGGTTGGCCTTGCCCCGCGCGCCCTCGGTCAGGGCGTTGAGGGCGGTCTCGACGGCGGCGGGGTCGCGCTCGGCCTTCAGGCGGGCCAGCTTCTCCAGCTGGCGCTCGCGCACGGCGGTGTTGTCGACCTTGAGCACGGGAATGACGTCGGCGGTCTCGGGCCGGTAGCGGTTGACGCCGACCACGCTCTGGCGGCCGGAGTCGATCCTGGCCTGGGTGCGGGCCGAGGCCTCCTCGATCCGACGCTTGGGCAGGCCATCCTCGATGGCCCGGGCCATGCCGCCCAGGGCCTCGACCTCGGCGATATGCTCAAGGGCGCGGGCCGCCAGCTCGGCGGTGAGGCGCTCGACATAGTAGGACCCGCCCCAGGGGTCGATGACCCGGTTCTGGCCGCTTTCGAGCTGCAGGAAGAGCTGGGTGTTGCGGGCGATGCGGGCGGAGAAGTCGGTGGGCAGGGCCAGGGCCTCGTCCAGCGAGTTGGTGTGCAGGCTCTGGGTCTGGCCCCCGGTTGCGGCCATGGCCTCGATCAGGGTGCGGGGTACGTTGTTGTAGACGTCGGAGGCTGCGAGGCTCCAGCCCGAGGTCTGGGTATGGGCGCGCAGGGCCAGGGACCGGGCGTCCTTCGGGTCGAACGTCTCCTTCATCAGCTGGGCCCAGAGCAGGCGGCCGGCGCGCTGCTTGGCGATCTCCATGAAGGCGTTCATGCCCGCATTCCAGAAGAAGGACAGGCGCGGGGCGAACTGGTCCACCGTCATGCCCGCGGCCACGCCGGCGCGGACATAGTCGATGCCGTCGGCCAGGGTGTAGGCCAGCTCCAGGTCCAGCGTCGCCCCGGCCTCCTGGATGTGATAGCCCGAGATCGAGATCGAATTGAACTTCGGCATTTCGCGCGAAGTATATGAAAAGATGTCGGAAATGATCCGCATCGATGGCGATGGCGGATAGATGTAGGTGTTCCGGACCAGGAACTCCTTGAGGATGTCGTTCTGGATGGTGCCCGACAGCTGGGCGTGGGCGACGCCCTGCTCCTCGGCGGCGACGATGTAGAGGGCGAGGATCGGCAGGACCGCCCCGTTCATCGTCATGGACACGCTCATCTTGTGCAGCGGGATGCCGTCGAACAGGGTGCGCATGTCGAGGATGGAGTCGATGGCCACGCCGGCCATGCCGACATCGCCCTTCACCCGGGGGTGGTCCGAATCGTAGCCGCGGTGGGTGGCCAGGTCGAAGGCGATGGACAGGCCCATCTGACCGGCGGCCAGGTTGCGGCGGTAGAAGGCGTTGGAGTCCTCGGCCGTGGAGAAGCCCGCATACTGGCGAAGGGTCCACGGATTGGTGAGGTACATGGTCGGATAGGGCCCGCGGGTGAACGGGGCGAGGCCCGGATAGCCGGGATCGGCCAGGCCCGCGGCGTCTGCGGGGCCGTAGGCGGGGGCGACCCCTATGCCCTCGGGCGTGGTCCAGGCCTCTCCGGTGGCCGGCGCCGCTTCGGCGGGCGGGGCGTAGTCCAGGGCGGCGAAGTCGGGGAAGGCGCGGCTCATCAGCGGGGCTCCCAGGCCTGAGACAGGCGGACGGGGACGAGGGCCGGGCAGGTGGTGTCCGGGCCGGGCAGGCGGGCGTCGGGCGCGGCGGCCGGGACGGGCGCGGCGGTCTCGACCTCGATGGGCGCCTCGGCTTCGGGCGGGAAGGCGGTGACGCCGACAATGCGCGGCTCGCCGGCGGCGGCGCGGGCCTCGGCGGCCTCCTCGGCCTGGCGCAGGACGAGGCCGGACTCCAGGGCGGCGATGACGCCTCCGGCGGCCTCGAGGGCCTGGAAGCGGGCCCAGGCGGCCCGGGCGATGGCGTCGGTCAGGCTCTCCACATAGCCCGCGCCGGCGGCCGGATCGGCCACGCGGCCGATGTGGGCCTCCTCCATCAGGACCAGCTGGGTGTTGCGGCTCTGGCGGCGGGCGAAGGCGGTGGGCAGGCCCAGGGGATCGGTGAAGGTTCCCAGGACGATGGCGTCGGCCCCGCCCATGGCCGCGCCGGCGCAGGCCGCGCCCAGGCGCAGCATGTTGGTCCAGGCGTCTCTGGCCGCCAGCATGCGGTGCGAGGACCGGGCCTCGATCCGCGCCGGGACCTTGACCCCGCAGGCGTCGGTCAGGCGGGCCCAGACGGCGCGGGCGGCCCGCACCTTGGCCAGGGTCACGAAATAGTCGGCGTCGGCGGACAGGCCCAGCCAGATCCCGCCCCAGGCCTCCTCCATGGACAGGCCCGCCCGGACGGCGGCCCTGGCGTAGGCAACGGCGCTGGCGGCGGCGAAGGCCAGCTCGGCGGCCTCGCCCCCTCCGGCCTCATGGACGACCCGGCCCGAGGCCAGGAAGAGGCCGGCCTGAGGGTGCCGGGCGGCGAGGCGCGCGGCGACCGTGGCGGCCGAGACGAGGTGGGACTCCACCGGCCCCGGGCTGGCGCCGGCGGCGGCCAGGGCGCCCAAGGGGTCCATGTGGAAGTTCAGCCTGGCCGCCGGCGAGCCGCGCGCGACCCCGGCCAGCCAGTCGGCGGCCTGGGGCCCCAGGAAGCCGGCGTCCAGAGCGATGGGGGCGATCTCGAGGATGACGTCTTTCAGCGCCGTCTCCAGCCCGGCCGCCGAGCCAAGGGCGACGCCGGTCGCCCCGGTCGGGTCGATGCGCACCAGGCCCGAGGCGGCCCCGCCCTTCAGGTCGGCCAGGAGGTCGGCGTTGGCCCGGGCCGGATCGGGATGGGCGACCCCGGCGCGCAGGTCCCAGGGTCGCTCGGCGTCCCGGGCGGGCAGGGCCAGGACGGTGCGCGGCCCCTCGCCCGGCAGGTAGAGCGGGGCGATGGGCAGGCCCTCGGCGGTGGCCGAGACCAGGGTGTCGAGGGGCTGGCCCTTGAGGGTCTTCTCGACAAGGCTGCGCCATTCGGCGGCGGCGGGTGCATCTGCAAGCGAGGCGAGGGTCATCGCCCCGTTTGATGGGCGCGGGGGGGACGGTCGTCAAGCGGCGGGGTGGGGCGACGTCGGGGAAGGGGGTGACGGCCCAAGGCTTGAGGAGTGCTATCAGTTAAGATACCGTGATAGCGTTGAAGTCATTCCTTGGAGAGCGCCATCATGGCCGCTGTCACCATCCGCAACCTCCCGGAAGAAGTGCACCGGGCCCTGAAGGTCCGCGCCGCCCGGCATGATCGCAGCACCGAGGCGGAGATGCGCGCCATCCTCGAGGCCGCCGTGCGACCCGAGGGCCGCGTGCAGCTGGGCACGGCGCTCTCAGAGGCCAGCCGGGAGCTGGGCCTGACCAACGCCGACATCGAGGCACTCGAGTCCTCCCTCGAACAGGTCCGCGACCGGCGTCCCGCCGAGCCCATGACCTTTGAATGAGGGGCCGCCGGGCATGATCCTCCTGGACACGAATGTCGTCTCCGAGGCGATCAAGCCGGATTCCCATCCGTCTGTCCGGGCCTGGCTCGACGCCCAGGTCGCCGAGACCCTGTTCCTGCCCAGCGTCACCGTCGCTGAGCTCCTGTTCGGAATCGGCGCCCTGCCGGAGGGTCGTCGAAAGACCCTGCTGGCGGCGCGGATCAACGGCCTCCTGGACGCCTTCGCCGGCCGCATCCTGCCCTTCGACACCTTGGCGGCGCAGACCTATGCCGACCTCGCCGTCCGGGCGCGGGCGGCGGGCAAGGGCTTCCCCACCCCCGACGGCGACATCGCCGCCATCGCCTCCGCGCACGGGTTCGCCGTGGCGTCCCGCGACACGAGCGCCTTCCGCGCTGCGGGTCTGAAGGTGATCGATCCGTGGGAAACCTGAAGCGCCGTTGACCCCCTCACCGACCTTCGGTCGGAGCTCCCCCTTGGGGGAGCGAATGAGCCGGCCTACGCCATCCAGACCTCCATGATCAGGCCGAAGCCGCGCATGTCGCCGGTGGTGGTGGGGGCCATTCGGTTCATGGCGTAGCCGAAGGAGGTGCGGGCATCCATGTCGATGATGGCGAGGGAGCCGCCATAGCCGCCCCAGAAGATCGTGTTGGGATTGGGCGCGGGCAGGGAGGGGCCGGCGAGGCCGAAGCCGAGGCCGAAGCGGGCGGGGATGTGCATGACCAGGTCCTGGCCCTCGACCTGCAGCTCCAGGGCCCGGCGGCAGCCGGCCTCGGAGAGGTAGCGGCGGCCGTCGACCTCACCGCCATTGGCGAGGATGGCGTGGACCCGGGCGATGGCGCGGGCATTGCCGTGGCCGCCGGCAGCGGGGATCTCGGCGCCGCGCCAGGCGCGCGTCTGGGTGACGGCGACCTCGACCCGGGGGTTGTTGGACATGTTGTCGGTGAGCTCGGGAAGGTCGTCGCCTTCGGCCATGCCCTGGCCGGGGGGCGGGGGGATGAGCTCGGCTACCCGGTGGTCCTCGCTGGCGGGAAGGCCGATGTGGAAGTCTGCGCCCAGGGGCTCGGCGATCTCCTCCCGGAAGACGGTCCCGAGGGTCTTGCCGGTGATCCGGCGGACCACCTCGCCCACCAGATAGCCCTGGGTCATGCCGTGGTAGCCGGGGGCGGTCCCCGGCTCCCAGAAGGGGGCCTGGGCGGCGAGCAGGGCGGTGGCCTTCTCCCAGTCGTAGAGGTCCTCGACGGCGAGGGGTTCCTTCCAGCCGGACAGGCCGGAGGAATGGCTCATCAGGTGGGCGACGGTAACGGCGGATTTGCCGTTGGCGGCGAACTCCGGCCAGTAACGGGCCACAGGCGCGTGGAAGTCGAGCTCGCCCCGGTCGGCCAGGAGGAGGGCGGTGAGGGCGGTCATGGTCTTGGTCGTGGAATAGACGTTGACCAGGGTGTCCTTCTCCCAGGGCCGGGTCTGGCCCGGGTCGGCCCAGCCGCCCCAGAGGTCGACGACCATCTCGCCATCGATCGTGACGGCGAAGGAGGCGCCGACGTCGGCCCCGCTCTCCAGGTTGCCGGCGAAGGTCCGGCGGAGGCTCTCGAAACGGGGGTCGCAGGACCCGTGGACGTCTGTACTCAAGCCGATCTCTCCCTGGCCCCGCAGGGGGGCTTCAGCGCCAGGCGCCGATTATGGCGCCGATCAGGGTGTATTGCAGGGTCTGGTATCCGCCGTTGATCAGGAAGAGGATCAGGGGCTTGCGCTCGAAGAGGTAGGTGATCCCGAGGGAGGCGGTGACCCAGCACAGGCCGGCGGTGAAGCCGTAGAGGGCGCCGGTGGCGGCGTTGATCTCCGGGCCCAGGAAGACGGCGAAGGCGGCGGAGGCGACCAGGGACAGGACGAAGGCCCCGCCGAAGATGACCAGCGGGTTGCTGGCCCGGATTGCCTCGTCGCTGAGCCCTGCCGCCCGCTGCCAGGGCTTTGCGAACAGGACGGAGTACCAGAGCCCGCCGAGGAAGAAGGCGCTTGCCGCCGCAGCGAGGATTGCGAGCCAGTTCAGTTCCATGGGGCTTCCCTCCTTAAGGGTGATGACGGCCAGGACCGCCAAAGGTCTCCCGCTCAGCCCGCCAGGGCGGCCCTCAGGCCCTTGACCCGGCCGGCACCCCGGACATCGCCCGCAGGGGTCGACTTCATCCGAGGGGGCCAGCCTAACGCCGCCCTGTTCTCCCTGTCGATCACCGTCAGGGAGCCTCCGTATTCGCCCTGATAGAGGACGCTGGCCTTGGGGGTGGGCGGGGCAAGGCCGTTGCCCCCTCCGTCCCGGGACTGTCGCCCCGGTCCACCTCCCCCTGGAGGGAGAAAATTTACGGTGGGAGGGGCCTCTTTCCCCCGCGCGCGGGAGCGGTAGAATGGCGTAAGGCCGGTTCGCGGCGCGGGGAGGGGATTTTCCCGACCCTGGTTTTACTGTACGACGTAAACATTCAGGTTTCAGAACAGGAATTCACCCTTGGCCCTGCCCCCCATTCTCTCCCAGCGCCTGCGCCTGCCCGTTATCGCCTCGCCGCTGTTCATCATTTCCGGACCCGACCTCGTCATCGCCCAGTGCAAGGCGGGCGTGGTGGGCTCCTTCCCCTCGCTGAATGCGCGGCCGATCAGCCAGCTGGACGAGTGGCTGGCCCGGATCACCGAGGAACTGGCCGACTGGGACCGCAAGAACCCGGACCGCCCTTCCGCCCCCTTCGCCGTGAACCAGATCGTCCACAAGACGAACAACCGGCTCGATGAGGATGTGGCCCTCTGCAAGAAGTACAAGGTCCCCCTGGTCATCACCTCGCTGGGCGCCAACCCGGAGATGAACGCCGAGATCCATTCCTGGGGCGGCGTGATCCTGCACGACGTGATCAACGACAAGTTCGCCCGCAAGGCGATCGAGAAGGGCGCCGACGGCCTGATTCCCGTGGCGGCCGGCGCCGGCGGCCATGCCGGCGGCCTGTCGCCCTTCGCCCTGATGCAGGAGCTGCGCCAGTGGTTCGACGGGCCCATCGCCCTGTCGGGCTCCATCGCCTGCGGCCGTTCCATCCTGGCCGCCCAGGCCATGGGCGCGGACCTGGCCTATATGGGCTCGGCCTTCATCGCGACGAAGGAGGCCAACGCCGTCCAGGGCTACAAGGACATGATCGTCGAGAGCTCGGGCGAGGACATCGTCTATTCGAACCTGTTCACCGGCGTGCACGGCAACTATCTGCGGCCCTCCATCGAGCGGGCGGGCCTGGACCCGGACAACCTGCCCCAGGCGGACCCCTCGAAGATGAACTTCGGCTCGGGCGGCAACACCGAGGCCAAGGCCTGGAAGGACATCTGGGGCTGCGGCCAGGGCATCGGCGTGCTCAACGACATTCCCTCGACGGCGGACTTCGTCGACCGGCTGGCGGCGGAGTACGAGACGGCCAAGGCCGAGCTGGCGGCCAAGACGGCCCTGACCTCGGGACGTCACCTGGCGGCCGTCTGACCGGACGGAGCGGACTGAAATCGGGGGGCGGGGCCTAGGCTCCGCCCCTCTTTTTTTTTGCAGGATCACCGCCCGGCCAGCTTGGGCCTATTGAACCACGAGGGTCACTGAGAAGGCTGGAAGGTCGACAGCGTCGCCGGTGACGGTGAATTCCCGGCGAACCCATCCGGCGCCCGAAAAGCCCGACGCATCATGGGGACCTGACAGCTGAACGGCGCGGCCTGACGCCCTGACGCGGACGGCCCCCGGGGTCGCGTTGAGATAAAGGCTCCGCGGTCCTCCGCTGGCGCCCTGGAACCGGTAACCGAAAAGCGGCTTGCTGGCCTCGTCCTGACCCAGGCTGAGGCGACGGGCGGTTCCTCCCCCGCGAACAGCCTCTCCGAGCAGGGCCAGCGTCTGGCCATAGGCGGTGAGCGCGAAGGGTGGGGCGGCGATAACGGTGGGGCGCCCCCCCGAGTAGTCCACGGCGCGGCCGTCCGACCCGACCAGCGCCGACCATTGGCGCTCCCCGATGACGACATGGAAGACGGAGAGGTTCACCGCCGGGTGATCCAGGAAGTTCATCGCCCGGGCCAGGGCGCCCAAGCCGCCGATCCAGCTGCCTCCGGTGACGGGGTCCGACTGGGTCTCGACGACATTCCATTCGGTGATCCAGATCGCCTTGCCCGTCGGGAGCCTCTGCGCAACCCTGGTCAGGAAGTCGTCGTCGTGGCGGATCATGGCCGAGACGAAGGCCTCGGCGTTGGCCGGGGATGCGAGGGGGGTCAGGCCTTCAACCGCGAAGTAGGGATGGACCGCGATCCCATCGAGACTCGCCCAGGCGCCGGCGCGATTGAGGGCGCTCATCCAGTCGTCATAGGAGACGCCGACATTGCGCAGGGCATGGGGTGCGATGGCGGCGATCGAGAGATTGCCTACCTCGCTCCGGAGCTGGGGCGCCCAGGCGGCGACTGTGGCGGCGTAGTCATCCGCCGTTGGAAACCGGGTTCGGGGGTTCGGGAAGCGGAAGTATTCCTCATTGCCCAGCTCGACCCGGGAGATCGGCTGGCCAAGCGCCCGGAAGGCGCGGATGTCGGAGATATTCTCCTGCAGATCAGCCGTCAGAACGTTGGCGGTGAAGAGGGCCGGCGTCCCGACCTGGTCCAGAAGGCGGTCGACGACGGTGGGGGTGAGGCCGCTGATCGCCTGGACCTCGGGGCTATAGGCGGAGCCCTCGGGAAGTCCGGGATAGGGCGAGGGGCGCAGACCTCCGCGGCTCCAGCTCCAGGTCTCTCCCGGGGTGCCCCCGGGAATCCTCAGGCCGCCGGGGTTCAGGCCTCTGAGCCCCTGGGCCAGGGCGGGGCTGTCCATGTGGGCCGAAACCCGCAGGAGGTTGAAGTTGAAGCTTGAATAGTCTGCCGGGAAACTCCGCGCCGGCCCCTCGACCGGCGTGATGGCCGCCGCCGGCTCGGCGGGGGGCGGGGTGACGGCCGGGCCCTGTCCTGACCCCGACGCTCCGCCGCCGCCGCCGCATCCCGCAATACCCAGGGCGACCAGAAGGGCCAGACGGGTCCAACCGAGTTTCCGCACGTTCCGCTCTCCACTTCCTGTGCTGGTTCCTCACCAACGCGGTCGGAGCAGGGTTCCGTCGGCCCCTTTCGGAGGGTGCGCCCGGGCTGCCGACTTCAGGTCCGGAGAGTCCGCCCGTTCATTTCGTCGCCCGCGTCGCGGGGCAGGCGCAGGTAGAAGGCCAGGGAGACGAAGGTCACCGCCCCGATGACCAGGAAGATGGGGGCGATGACCGCGGCGGTCAGGGTGGTCTGCCCCTGCGCCTGCATGGAGACGGTCAGGAGGGTGGCGGCCAGGCCGATGCCGATGGACTGGACCAGCTGCTGGGCCATGGAGGACATCGTTGAGGCGCGGCTCATCCGGTCAGCCTCGATATCGGCGTAGGCCATGCCGTTCAGGCTGGTGAACTGGAGGGAGCGGAAGAAGCCGCCGACCAGGAGGACCCCGACGATCAGGAGGTGGGGAGTGGCGGGGCCGAAGGCGGCGCAGGCCATGAAGCTGAGGCCGACGATGAAGGTGTTGACCACCAGGACCCGGCGGAAGCCGAACCGACGCAGGATGGGCGGGGCGGCGGTCTTCATGACGAGGGCGCCGGCGGCGCTGACGAAGGTGAGCAGGCCCGCCTGGAGGGCGTTCATGCCCAGGGCGACCTGGAAGAGCAGGGCCAGCAGGAAGGGGTTGGCCCCCACGGCCATGCGCATGAAACCTCCGCCCACCACCGAGGCCCGGAAGGTGCCGACCCGGAAGAGGCTGGTGTCCAGGATGGCGTGGGGATTGCCCCGGGCGTAGCGGGCATAGGCCCAGAGGAGGCCGCCGCCCGCCGCAAAGAGGCCGGCGACGAGGAGGGGCGGCAGGACGTCCCGGCCCAGGGTCTCGAAGCCGAAGATCAGGGCGGCGAGGCCCAGGCCGGTCAGGGCCACGCCCGGCCAGTCGATGGGCGCCACGTCCTCCCCGGCCACCCGGGGCACATGGCGCAGGACCAGGACGAGGCCGACGGCGGCGATGGGCAGGTTGATAAAGAAGATCCAGCGCCAGTCGGCGAAGGTGACGATGGCGCCGCCAAGGACCGGGCCGATCACCGGGCCGAGGAGGGCGGGCATGGTCAGGATGGAAAGGGCGCCGACGAGCTGGGACTTGGGCGTGGTGCGCAACAGGACCAGACGTCCGACCGGACCCATGAGGGCGCCGGCCGCGCCCTGGGCGATCCGGGCGGCCACGAGCGCCGGAAGGGATCCGGCCAGGCCGCAGGCGGCGGAGGCCAGGGCGTAGAGGAGGATGGACGCGACGAAGACCCGACGGGCGCCGAACCTGTCGGCGGCCCAGCCGCTGACCGGCAGGAAGACGGCGGCGGCGAGCATGTAGAGGGTGATGGCGAGGTTCAGCCGGAGCGGCTCCACGCCCAGGGAGACGGCCATGGTGGGCAGGGCGTTGGTCAGGACCGTGGCGTTGAGGGTCTGCATGAGCAGGGCCCCGCCGATGATGGCCGGGACCCGCCAGCCCGCCGGCTCGGGGACGGGCGGGGGCGTCTCTGGGAAGGACATGTCGACCGGGGGACCTGAAGGAAACACCTGAAGCGCGCTGCGGTCAGGTTCCTCCCTTCGCGGCTCCCTGCCAAGTCATTCCGGGGCGGCGTCGAGGGCGTTGAGGGCCCGGCGGGCCGAGGCGGCGATCCGCGACAGGCGGCGGGCGGCGAGGGCCAGGTCCTGGGCGGCGCGCCGGGCCCGGCGGCTGTGCAGGTCGGCCGCCGCCCGGGGAAGGCCGCAGACCAGGGCGGCGGCCTCGCCGGACAGGCGCTCCAACCGCCCCGCAGGACTACGCCGCCAGGCCCGGCGGTTGGCGAGTCGCCGGCGGGCGGCGGCCAGGAGGCGGGCCTCGGTGCGCGGCGGGCAACGCCGCGGGTCGAAGCCAGACAGGCAGACGCCCTGGCGACGGTCCATGCGGTCGCTCCAGTCCTTCTCGAAGGCGGCGTCGATCCGGCGCTCGATGGCCAGGCATTCGCCCAGCTCGCCGGGCGGGTCTGTGGGAAGGGTCATGGCGGGACTGTATCAAAAATACAGGATCGCGCCAGTTTCGGCGGGGATTTTCCGGCTCAGTCGCCCTGGATCAGGATCCGCCGGGCCTGCCAGGGGGGGACAATGGCGGTGATGTGGGCCGCCCAGCGGAGGCGCGCATCGCGCCGGGTGGGGCCGGCGACACTTTCCAGGTCGTAGCGCCCGGGCGCCGCGCCGCGCAGGAGCCGCTTGACCAGGACCTCGCCCGTCTCGAGCTCGACCACCACGACCTGGCCCAGCATGTCGGGACTGGGCGGGGTGCGCTGGTCCTCGAAGTAGATGAGGGCGCCGTCGTCCGCGAGGCCGCGCATGGAATGGCCGGTCACGCGCAGGGCCACGGCGCGCTCCGTTCCACCGGGGGGAAGAGGGGCGAACTCCGGCGGGGCCTGGCCGCCGGCGAGCAGGACTTCGCCCCCGGGATCTGCGCCCACCCGGCCGATGATCGGCGCCGGACCCGTTTGGGAACCCGACAGGGGGCCCATCTGGGGACCCGTCTGGGGACTTTGAGCGTCGTAGAGCCATTCCGGCCGGACCCCGAAGGCGGCGGCGTACTCCCGGGACCGGCGCCAGGAATAGGGGGCGTTGCCGTTCTCGTTGGAAGCGTAGGTGTTGCGGTTCCAGCCATGCGCCTCCGCCGCCGCCGCAGCGGTCTCGAATCCGGCGGCGAGGCGGGCCTGGCGCAGGCGGGCGGCGCGGTCATCCATGGCCGGACCCTAGCGATCCCGGGGTGTATGTAAACTACAAAAAATGTTTGCGCGTTCACTGTATGTTCCATACGTTCGAGAGCATGACCCAGACCCGAACCCCCCAGCCCGGCGATGTCCACGATTACGTCGCCCTACGTCAGAGCGGGACGCACCCTGAGCGGGCCCGCCTGGAACTCAACCTGCGACCCGGCCAGGCCCGGCGACTGGAGCGGGTGATGCGGGCCCGCGCCCTCAGGGGCGAGGGCGACCGCCAACTGCCCAAGTTCGCCCACCATGACCGGCATGTCCGCGCCGTGATGGCCCAGGGCGGATTCTGGTCCCTCTCGGAACGCCGGATCGGACGGGATGGGGTGGCGGTGTGCCTGCCCCTGCTTCCGCCTCAGGCCGGGAGGCGGCCTTGAGCGGCGGGGAGGGCGGGATGTCCCCTCCGACCGCCGCCGAACTGGTGGCCGAGTCGCTCCGGCGGCGGGGACCGGCCGGGCGCGGCCTCTTCCTGCGCCAGCTGATGGCCCACGCCCTGGCCGGCCTGACCCTGCTGGAGGGGGCGGACGCGGCCAGCGAGGCCGCCTACCGCCTGGCCGATGCGGCGGCCAGCCCCCGGAGGCCGGCATGACGGCGGCGAAGGCGAAGGTCCGCGGGGCGGAGCGCCCGCCGGTGCGCCGGCTGTCCGGGCTGGAGTCCCTGCAGAGGCGGGGCCGGATCAGCCGCAGCCAGAGGGCGGCGGGGGAGGCCTATGGCGCGGTCTGGCGCCGGTCGCGGGCCGAGGGGAGCCTGCCGTCGTCCCTTTCGGCCGAGGCGGCGCTGGGGCTGGGGCGGGGGATCGCCGCGCCCGATCCCGGCCGGGGGCTGAGCGCGGCGGAGGCGCGCCTGAGGGCGCGGCGCCACCTGGCGGCCCTGAGGCGGCGGCTGAAGGATCACCCGGCCCTGGTGGGCGCCTGCGACCGGATCTGCGGCCTGGAGCAGACCCCCCGGGAAGCGGCCGGCGGCGACCGCGAGGCGGGCCGGCTGGAGGCCGTGCTGGCGATCGCGCTGGACCTGCTGCTGGGGGAGTGAGGGGGTCTGCTGAGGGGCCGTTGACCCCCTCCGTCCCGGGGCCTTGCCCCGGGCCACCTCCCCCTGGGGGGAGGAATTATTGAGCCAATTGCTCCCCCAAGGGGGAGCT
Organism: Phenylobacterium sp.; assembly: GCA_020402745.1. Lineage (GTDB taxonomy): Bacteria > Pseudomonadota > Alphaproteobacteria > Caulobacterales > Caulobacteraceae > Phenylobacterium. The sequence goes on along the minus strand of JADBYZ010000042.1, from coordinate 5,785 downwards.
CCGACCGAAGGTCGGTGAGGGGGTCTGCGGAGGGGCCGTTGACCCCCGTTTCTTTCTGAGGACGGGCGCTAGAAGGTCAGGCCGGACCAGGCGGTGCGGCAGAGGTGCTGGTCGCGGAAGGCTTCGGCGGTCATGGGCGCCACGCCGCCGCCGCTGGCCACGTCGAGGGCCTGGACCGATCCTTTGGCGAAGGGAGCCCAGGCGGGGACGCCGGGGGCGTTCGGATCGCCGGTCCGGGCGAATTGGGTCCAGTAGGTGGCCATGGCGGTCTGAAGCGCCTTCTGTTCCTCGGTCGGCTTGGCCTCCCGCTGGGTGAACAGATAGGACAGCTCGGCGGCGTGGGCGGCGCCCTGGGGCAGGCTCAGTATGTAGCGGCCGCCGAAGGTTCCGACGAAGGGCGGCGCCGTCTGGTCCCGGAACTCATACATCCAGACCCGGCCGCCCTGGGCGGCGATGCGGTCGGACACGTTGACGCCGTTGCAGGAGAAGGTGCTGGCGGTGGCCGCGGCGGCGGCGGCGAAGCTGGGCTGCAGGGCGGGGTCATCGCCGAACCGGCTGAGAGGATAGTACTTTTCCGTCAGGTCGGCGGCGGGCACCCCCATCCGGGCCTCCACCGCCTTCGCTGAGGCGAGATAGGCGGCGGGGGTCAGCAGGAAGGACCGGTCGGCGGGATCGAAGTTGGGGGGCCGGGCGGCGATGCGCCGGCCCAGCTCATCGAGGGCGAGGAAGAGGCGGTTCTCATCCTCGTTGGCGCCGTTGAGGACCGGGACGCGATGGTTCCGGCCGGCCGCAAAGAGGGCCTGGACCGTGTCCGGCAGGACGCGTCCGTCGACGGAAGGAACGAGGTTGCCCACCTCGCGTCCGTAGGCGGCGAGCAGCTTCCCGCGGAGCAGCGACTCCGGCAGGGCGCGCAGGCAGGCGGCGGTGAGGGCGGCGGCGTCGCAGCCCGGCGGCAGGGCCTGGCCCTCCAGGGCCGAGGTGAGCGCCGCCTGGCTGCGGGCCTCCATTCCCGCCTGGGTCAGTTGTTCGCCGACGCCATAGGCGCCGCTCTGGATGATGGCCTTGTCGAACAGGCCCTTCGACAGGGGCGAGGCGAGGTGGGTGAGAACGCTGAACCCGCCCGCTGACTCGCCGAAAATGGTGACGTTGCGGGCGTCGCCTCCGAAGCGGGAGATGTTGGCCCGGACCCACTTCAGGGCGGCCTGCTGGTCCATCATCCCGTAATCGCCGGCCGAGCCCTTCGCGTCCCGCAGCGCGGGGTGGGCCAGGAAGCCCATGGCGCCAAGCCGGTAATGAATGGCCACGACGACAACCCCCCGGGAGACCAGGCGGCTGGGATCGGCGTAGGTGGAGGCGTCCCCGAGGGTGAAGGCGCCGCCGTGGATCCAGACCATGACCGGGAAGGGCCCCTTGCCCGCCGGTGCATGGACATCAAGGTAGAGGCAGTCCTCGCTGTCGTTACCGGCCCGGAAGGCGCTGGCGAGGCCCGTCTGGAGGCAGGGCGAGGCGGTCTTCGCCGCGGCGATCGGCGCCGTCCACTTCGCCGCGGGCTGCGGGGCCCGCCAGCGCAGGTCGCCGACCGGCGGGGCGGCGAAGGGGATGGCGAAATAGCTGAGCATGTCGCCGCGGACCGTGGCCTGGACCGGGCCGCTGCGGGTCTGCACGACCGGGGCGGCCTGGGCGAGGGCCGAGGCGGACATGAGGCCGGCGAGGATGAGGCCTGAAGCGGCCGCCCGGATCCGGGCCGTGATGGTCTTTTGCATGTGCGTTCCCCCCGGGACCCGACGGTCTTCCGACAGGGCCCGCGCCCCTGTATGGCCCCGGGTTCGGGGCGGCGCAATCCGGGGGCGATGCAAAAACCCGGCGATATCTTTTGGTCCCTCGCGGGGCCGGGGCTAGGATGCAGGCCTGATCCGGAGCTGCGTCCCGCCGGGAGCGGGGCCGGCCTTTCCAGCCTGATGGACCTCCAGACATGACCTCAACGACGACGGCCAAGGCCGGCGGCGCGCCGGCGGCCTATTCCCGTGCGCTGGGCCTGCGCATCTGTGACCGCGCGGCGGCGGGCGCCTCGCCCCGGGGCCTGAGGGACCCGCCCCTTCGTGTCTTTCAGGCCGACCTGCGGGCCTGGCTGGACGGCGACCCTGAGTTCGCGGCCCTGTTCGGCCTGGCCTGCGCGGCGGGGGTGACGCCCCTGCGCTACAACCTGACCCGGGCGGCGGACTTCTGCGGGCGGATCGCCGGGGGCGCGCCGATGAGCGAGGCCTGCGGGGCGGAGGGCATGCCCTCGCTGGCGACGGTGCAGTGGTGGACCCAGAGACGGCCCGAGTTCGCCGCCATGCTGGCCGCCGCCCTGGACGCCCAGTCCCGGCGGCTGGCGGACGAGGTGACGGCGATTTCCGACGCCGCCAGCCCGGAGACCCTGCAGATCTCGCGCATGCGCATCGCCGCCCGCCAGTGGCTGGCGGTGCGCCTGGCCCGGCAGACGCCGGAGGTCCCGGGGCGCGCGGTCGCCGACGCGGAGGGCTGGCCGCCCGGCCTGGTGGTGGAGGCGGCGGAGTTCTGATGAAGATTCCCCGGACCTGGACCCCGCGTCCCTATCAGCTGGACCTCTGGCGCTATCTGCAGGGCGGGGGCTTGCGAGCCGATGTCGCCGCCCACCGCCGCTGGGGCAAGGACGAGGTGGCCCTGCACTGGACGGCGAGCCGGATGGTCACCCGCCCCGGCGTCTACTGGCACATGCTGCCCGAGGCGGCCCACGCCCGGAAGGCGATCTGGGAGGCGGTGAACCCGCACACCGGCCGGCGGCGGATCGACGAGGCCTTCCCGAGAGCCCTTCGCGCCTCGACCCGGGGCGGGGACATGCGGATCGAGCTGAAGAACGGCGCGGTCTGGCAGGTGGCGGGCTCGGACAATTACGACCGGCTGGTGGGCGCCTCGCCCCTGGGGGTGGTGTTCTCGGAGTGGGCCCTGGCCAAGCCGGAGGCCTGGACCTACCTGCGCCCGATCCTGGCGGAGAACGGCGGCTGGGCCCTGTTCCTGTGGACGCCGAGGGGCCGCAACCACGCGGTGCGGGCCTTCGAAAGCCGCAGCCGGGACCCGGACTGGTTCACCCTGAAGTCGCCCGCCACCCACACCGACGTCTTCACGGCCGAGCAGCTGGCCAAGGAGGAGGCCGACCTGGTGGCCGAGACCGGCTCGGCGGAGGAGGGGCGGGCCCGGTTCGCGACCGAATACCTGGTGGCCTTCGATGCGCCCTCGCCGGGCGCCTATTACGGGGCGGGGCTGGCGGAGGCCGAGGCGGCCGGGCGGATCACCGCGGCGCCGCACGATCCCTCCCTGAGGGTGGACACCGCCTGGGACCTGGGCATCGACGACGCCACGGCCATCTGGTTCCTGCAGGAGGCCGGCCGCGAGGTGCGGGTGATCGACTATTTCGAGGCCTCGGGAGAGGGGCTTCAGGCCATTGTCCGCCAGGCCCTGGCGGACCGGCCGTTTGTCTATGGCCGCCACTACCTGCCGCACGACGTGAAGGTGCGCGAGCTGGGGGCGAACGGGCGATCGCGGCTGGAGACCCTGGCGGGGCTGGGGGTGAGCCCGGTGGAGGTCTGCCCGGCGGCCAATCCTGAGGACCGGATCCACGCCGTGCGGCAGATGATCCCCATGGCGGTCTTTGACGCGCAGCGCTGCGCCGTCGGCCTGGACCGGCTGAGGGCCTATCGCAAGCGCTGGAGCGCGACCCTGCGTGGCTATGCCGGCCCCCTGCACGACGGGGCGAGCCACGCCGCCGACGCCCTGGGGCTCTACGCCCTCAACCGGCGGGGCGGGAGCGCGGTGAAGCGCCCTGACCGGCGCCGCGAGCCTCAACTGAACTGGATGGCCTGAGGACATGCACATGCATTTGGACACGGACGACGAGACGAGCCCGGCGGACGAGACGGTGATGGCGCGGGCGCGGGCGGACTTCGCCCGGGCGCGGGAGGCCATGCGCCAGGACCGGGAGGCCGCCGCCGAGGACCTGCGCTTCGCCCGGCTGGGCGAGCAGTGGCCCGAGGCGATCCGCCGGGCGCGGGAGCTGGAGGGCCGGCCCTGCCTGACCCTGAACCGGCTGCCGGCCTTCATCCGCCAGGTGGTGAACGAGGCGCGGCAGAACCGGCCGGCCATCACCTGCCATCCGGTGGACTCCGCCGCCGATCCCGGCACGGCGGAGGTGCTGAACGGGCTGATCCGCAATATCGAGCAGTCTTCCGACGCCGACGTGGCCTATGACACGGCCCTGGACTTCGCCGTGACCTGCGGCTTCGGCGTGCTGCGCATCGTCGCCCGGCCGGCGGAGGCGGGGGGCGAGGACCTGGACCTGGCGATCGAGCGGGTGGCCGACCCCTTCAGCGTCTGGGGCGACCCGGACTCCCTGGCGGCGGACTCCTCGGACTGGGATGTGGCCTTCGTGACCCGGGAGATGGGCCTGGGCGCCTTCCGGGCCCGCTGGCCGGACGCCGAGCCGGTGGACTGGCCGATGGAGGCGGAGGCGGGGGGAGAGGCGGCCCTGTCCGGCGGCGACGCCGGGCGGCGGGTGCGGATCCTGGAGGCCTGGCGGCGCGAGCCGGTGGCGCGGACCCTCATCACCCTGAGCGACGGCCAGGAGATGGAGGCGCAGGTGTTCGAGGCGCGCCGGCCCTTCCTGGAGGCGGCGGGCCTGGCGCCCGCGGGGCCGCCCCGCGCGGTTCCCGGCGTGCGGGTGGTGCAGAGGATCCTGTCGGGCGCGGCGGTGCTGGAGACGGTGGACTGGCCGGGGCGGTTCATTCCCCTGGTCCCGGTCTATGGCGAGGAGGTTCGGGTGGATGGCCGGCGGCGGCTGCGCGGCCTGGTGCGCGACGCCCGGGACGCCCAGCGCATGTTCAACTACTGGCGGACCACCTCGACGGAGCTGGTGGCCCTGGCCCCCAAGGCGCCCTTCATCGGGCGCAAGGGCGCTTTTGACACCGACCAGGCCAAGTGGACGACGGCCAACAGCCAGACCCACGCCTTCATCGAGTATGACGGCCCCGAGCCGCCGCAGCGCCAGCCGTTTGCGGGGGTTCCCGCCGGGGCCCTGCAGGAAGCGCTGAACGCCGCCGACGACCTGAAGTCGATCATGGGCCTGCATGACGCGAGCCTGGGGGCGCGGTCGAACGAGACGAGCGGCAAGGCCATCCTGGCCCGGCAGCGGGAGGGGGATGTCTCGACCTTCCACTATATCGACAACCTGTCGCGGGCGATCCGCCACGCCGGGCGGATCCTCATCGACCTGATCCCCAAGGTGTACTCGACCCAGAGGATGGTGCGGATCCTGGGACCGGACGGGGCGCCGGCCCTGGTGCAGGTGAACGGGGAGGGCGGCGGCGGCCGGGTCTTTGACCTCGGCGTCGGCCGCTATGACCTGACGGTGCGGGCCGGGCCCTCCTTCGCCTCGCGCCGGGAGGAGGCGGCCAGCCAGATGATCGAACTGATCCGCGCCTTCCCGCCGGCGGCGCCCCTGATCGGGGACCTGCTGGCGAAGAACCTCGACTGGCCGGGGGCGGATGAGGTGGCGCGCCGGCTGGCGCGGGCGAATGGCGGGGGGTGAAGGGGGGGCTGAGAGGCGGTTGACCCCCTCCGGCCCGGGGCGCTGCCCCGGTCCACCTCCCCCTGGGGGCAGGGGAATCGCATATGCCGCCGCCTCTGACAGGAAACCGACGCTGGTAAGCGTCTGCAGTCCAAGAGGCAGTCACCGATTCCGTTTTGTTCCCGGTTTTTTGATCGAGCGAGT
>JADBYZ010000041.1 GCA_020402745.1 Phenylobacterium sp. | reverse complement strand
CGGAAGGTGCGGCTCTATCGCCGACCACTCCGCATCCGAAAGCCAATAAACCTGCTTGCGCTTCGTCATCCGGGCTACCTCCCGGAATCTCAGAATCAGCCTTCGGCCACCCGCGCAAGCTGATTGAGTACGAACCCTAGGCCCCCTCGACGACCGTTCCGGACTGTGCGTTACTCATAGTGCGCCGGTAACCGTACCCCGGGAGATCATGTCCGAGATCAACATCGCACCGGGAAAGCTTAATGTCGGGGCTGTCATCAGCCAGGCCTTTGCAACCTCTCAGTCCAAGTTTCTGTTCTTCGTCTTCACGGGTCTCACCTTTAGCCTGGCCATCCTGGCGGGTACGAACGGCGGGATCCTGCTGGCTCTCGCGGTCGGTGCGGTTGCGCAGATCGTGACCGTGCGGGCGGCTACGGGTCCCCTGGGCGTCGATGCTGGCGCTGAGTTCGTGCCGGCCGTACAGGCCGCCCTGCCGAAGTTCCTGCCTGTGTTTCTGACATCCCTTCTGGTTCAAATTCTCATCAGCCTGGGCATGTTCTTCCTGATCGTCCCCGGGGTGTTCCTCGCCGTTATGCTTATGGTCTCAACCATCGCCTGCATCCTCGAGGACCGGTCTCCTGTGGAGGCCCTGAAGCGCAGCCGGGAGCTCACCCGCGGGAACCGCTGGCAGCTGCTCGGGCTCGTGCTGATCCTCTTCATCCCTGCAATGGGCGTCGTGCTGCTGTTCGCGATCCCGACCGCGATCGTCAGCATCGTGCCCGGGATCGGTGCCCTCGTAGGCCGGGTCGTGGCCTCGGCGGCGCTGGGCCTCCTCGGGGTCTTCGTCGCCATCATCTTGACCCACACCTTCCTCGAACTGCGCCGCCTGCATGAGGCTTCGGCCCCGGCACCCCTGATCTGACGGAAGGACGCGTGTGGCGGAGGCGGCTTCCTTTCCCGGTCGTTTGGAGGTCTTCCGGACCCTCCGGGAGGGGCTGAGCCTGCTGCCGATGGCCTTTGTCCCCTCCCTTCTCAGCGACCTCGTCGCCAAGGCGGTGGGGCCGGGCGCTTCCCCCCTCATCGCACTGCCGGTGATTGGAGGCGCTCTGGCCCTGCTCTTCCTCTTGTCCTGCCTGTCGATCCTGGTGGCCGTCATCTTCTACCAGGATCTGCGCGCCCAAGTTGCGGGCACTATCCCCGCTGAACAGCCACAAACCGACGGAGTCCCCGCATGAGCGACACCGCCTTCGCCCCCGCCAAGCTACCCGTATTCGCGACCCTCAAGAAGGCCTGCAGGGTCAGCCTGAAGGCGGTGGGACCGCTCTTACTCTTGAGCCTGCTTTTCACGCCAGTGTTCTCCTTCGCCATTCTCACAGTCTGGCTCGTCTCACTCCTTGTGGGGATGTCCTTTTCATCTTCGGTGATTACCTTGGGCTCAACGGCCCTCGTCGACTTCGCTATGCTGGCCGTGGCCGTACCTGGCTTCTTGGCGATCCTGTGGCTCACAAAGAGGGTCTTGGTCGGATCGTTCCGGCTGGCCGATGCGGCCTGCGACGGGAGGACCCTGAAGTTCACCGACGTCCTGCTCAATCGGCGGCCCAACTTCCTTGTCTTTCTCGCCCTTGTCTTGACTGTCGCCCTGATGACTCTCGTGGGCCTGATCGCCTTCATCGTCCCAGGTATCATGGTCGTCATGGCTTTTGGTCTCGCCCCCATCGCCATGATCCTGGAAGACAAAGGTTTGAGGGACTCGCTGACGCGGAGCCGGCAGCTCACTGCAGGCAATCGTTGGCAGTGCTTTGGCGTCTACCTCGTTGCGAACCTAGTTTACTTGCCATTTTACATCGCATCCCAGTCCTTAATGGATGTATTCAATGAGACCGAGAACATTCCGATCATAGTCGCCATAACCGGCGTAAGCTTCGTTGTCTCGCTCCTGTTGTCAGTATTCGCCACAGTGATACCTGTTGTGGTCTTCCGAGAACTCCGCGCCCTAAAGGACGGCTCCGCCGAGGTCGTCGCCCCGGAGCCCGCCCCCGAACCCTCACCCGCCCCCTGACAGGCCCTGGCGCTCGGAGGCGAAGCCGCGGTCGCGGATGGCCTGCCACCAGTCCTTGTTCTCCACGTACCAGCGCACGGTCTCATCCAGGCCCTCAGCGACCGGCGTGCGCGGGGTCCAGCCCAGCTCGTCGCGGATCTTCGAGGCGTCGATCGCATAGCGGAAGTCGTGGCCGGGCCGGTCGGTGACGAAGGTGATCTTGTCGGCGTGGGGCGTGTTGGCCGGGGCATGGCGGTCCAGGGCCTCGCAGAGCATGCGCACGACCTCGATGTTGCGAAGGGTGGAGTCGCCGCCGATGCAGTAGGTCTCGCCCAGCCGGCCACGGTCCAGCACGGTGAGCAGGGCCTCGGCATGGTCGTCCACGTGCAGCCAGTCGCGGACCTGCCGGCCGTCGCCATAGACCGGGATGGTCTTGCCCTCCAGGGCCCGCACCACCACCGTCGGGACCAGCTTTTCCGGGAACTGGAAGGGGCCATAATTGTTGGCGCAGTTGGTGATCACCACCGGCAGGCCGTAGGTCCGGCCCCAGGCCCGCACCAGATGGTCGGCGCCGGCCTTGGACGCGGAATAGGGAGAGCTCGGATCGTAGGGCGTGGTCTCGCTGAAGGCGCCGTTCTCTCCCAGGGCGCCGAACACCTCGTCTGTGGAGACATGATGGAACCGGAACGCCTCGCGCCTGCCCAAGGGCAGGGCGGACCAGTAGAGTCGCGCCGCCTCCAGCAGGACCGCCGTACCCAGGACATTGGTCCGGACGAAGTCGATGGGGCCGTCGATGGCCCTGTCATTATGGCTTTCGGCCGCCAGGTGCATGATGGCGTCCGGCTGATGGCGCTCGAAGGCGCTGGCTACGGCGGTAGCGTCGCAGATGTCGGCGTGCTCGAAGGCGTAGCCGGGGCTGGTGGAGACCGAGGCCACATTGTCCAGGCTGGCGGAATAGGTCAGGGCGTCAAGGTTCACCACCTGCCGCCCCTCGCCGACGGCCCGGCGCACCACGGCCGAGCCAATAAATCCTGCGCCGCCTGTGACGATGAGTTTCATCTGGAAACCTGCCTTCGCATGTCTGGTCCGACTTCCTAGCGGCGTTCGACCGTCAGGGGAATCCGCCCGGCGGGTTGAGGCGTTCGCCGCCGGGGCCTAGAGTGGAGACGCAGGCAGGGTCGACCCTCAGGAGATCGGGCCTCAGATCGGGGAAGAACCAGGACATGGAGGCGGCGGTCGTCAAGCGCGAGGGCCCCTCAGGGGGATTCGGCGGCGGTCCGGGCCGACGTCCGGGAATGCCGGATCTGACGACAGGCCCGATCGGCCCCACCCTCGTGACCTTCGCCCTGCCAGTCCTGGGCACCAACATCCTTCAGTCGCTCAGCGGCACCTCCAACGCCTTCTGGGTCAGCCATGTGCTTGGGCCCGCCGCCCTGACGGCGACCACCAACGCCAATCAGGTCTTCTTCCTGATGATGGGGGCCATGTTCGGCGTCTCCATGTCCGCCAACCTGCTGATCGGGCAGGCCATCGGGTCGGGCGACCGCGACCTTGCCAAGCGGGTGGTCGGCACCTGCATCATCTTCTTCCTGGCCATCTCCCTGCTTGTCGGCCTCACGGGATTCCTGGCCACGCCGGGCATCCTGGCGGCCATGGGCACCCCGGCGGACGCCCGGGCGGACGCCACGACCTACCTGCGGGTCATCTTCATGGCGATCCCCATCATGTACTTCTTTTCCTTCGTACAGATGGCCCAGAGGGGGACCGGGGACTCGCGGACTCCGTTCTACTTCGCCCTCCTGGCGATCTCGATGGAGGTCGTGCTCAATCCGATCCTGATCACCGGCTTCGGGCCCTTCCCCCGGATGGGCATCGCCGGATCGGCCTCGGCCACCCTGATCTGCCAGGGCCTGACCCTCGCAGCGATCATCTTCTGGCTCCACCGGAAGGACTCGATCCTCATCCCCCGGCCAGGGGAACTGCGAAACCTGATCCCCGACCTCACCATCATCCGCAGCCTCGTGTTCAAGGGCCTACCCATGGGCCTGCAGATGTTCATCATGTCCTTCGCCGCCCTGACGATGACGAGCTTCGTCAACAGCTATGGCTCGACGACGGCGGCGGCCTATGGCGTGGCCATGCAGATGTGGGCCTATGTCCAGATGCCGGCCATGGCGCTCGGCATGGCGGTGTCCTCCATGGCGGCCCAGAATGTCGGGGCCGGGCGCATGGACCGGGTGGACCAGGTGGCCAGGACCGGCGTCGGTTACGCGGCCCTCCTCAGCGCCCTGCCGATCTTGTTGATCTATGTCGCCGGCCCCCTGGCGCCGCGCCTCTTCCTGCCCGAGGGCAGCCCGTCCATCGCCATCGCTCAGCACATCAACTACTTCGTCCTGTGGGGTTTCATCCCCTTCGGCATGAGCTTCATCCTGTCGGGCATCGTCCGGGCGACGGGCTCGGTCTGGCCGCCGCTCATCTCAATGATCATCGCCATGTGGGGCATCCGGATTCCGGTGGCGGTCCTGCTGGAGCCCTGGCTCGGGGCCGACGCGGTCTGGATCAGCTTCCCGGTGGGGTCGATCGCCTCCTGCCTGCTCGCCATGGCCTGGTACCGTTGGGGCAACTGGCGCAAGTCCAGCCTGCTCGCCGCCTTTGCACCCAGGGGAGCCGAGCCTGCGCCCGACCTCGCTGCCGCCCCACCGCGCGTCGAGACGCCCTGAGCGCGCTTATGGCTCCATCAGGGCCGAGTAGATCAGGGTCCGCAGCTCGCGCCGGATCGGGTAGGTCGCCGAGCCCATCAACTGGGTCAGGAAGACCACGGCGATGTCCTTGACCGGATCGATCCAGAAGGCCGTCGAGGCCGCGCCCCCCCAGTAGTACTCGCCAGGGCTGGAGGTCAGCATGGCCCGGACCGGGTCGAAGGTGACGGCGAAGCCCAGGCCGAAGCCCACGCCAGCGTTGGTCGCCTCGGAGAAGAGCGAGCGCGACAGCATGGTCAGGTCCTGGCCGCCCGGCAGGTGGTTGGAAGCCATTAATCGAAGGGTGGCGGGCGCGATGAGGCGGTGGCCGCCCAGCTCGCCCCGGTTCACCAGCATGCGGCAGAATTTCATGTAGTCGTCCGCCGTTGAGACCAGGCCGCCGCCCCCCGAATGGAAGCGGGGCGTGCGGCGATAGGCGCTGGTCACCGGATCGTCCTGGAGGGTCAGGCCGCCCTGCGGGGTCGGGGCGTAGCAGGCGGTGAAGCGGTCCGCCTGGTCGGGACGGACGCTGAAGCCCGTCTCGGTCATGCCAAGAGGCGCGAAGATCCGGTCGGCCAGGAAGTCCTGGAAGGGACGCCCTGAGATCCGCTCGACCAGGACCCCCAGCACATCTGTGGAGACGGAATAGTTCCAGGCCTCGCCCGGCGAGAACTCAAGGGGAAGGCGGGCCAGGGCGTCGACCAAGCCCTGGGAGTCGAGGTCTCCATGGGCATCGGCGACCTTCAGCTTGCGATAGGCGGCGTCGATGTTGGTCCGGGTCTGGAAGCCATAGGTCAGGCCGGAGGTGTGCCGCAGGAGGTCCACCATCTGCATGGGCCGGGCCGGCGGCGTGGTCAGGTAGGGCCCCGTCCCGGCGGAGAAGACGGCCAGGTCCTTCCACTCAGGAATGAAGCGGGAGACCGGGTCGTCGAGGGCGACGGCGCCCTCCTCGACCAGCATCATGAAGGCCAGGCTCGTGATCGGCTTGGTCATCGAATAGATGCGGTAGACATCGTCCCGGGTGGCCGCGCGCCCGCGCTCGCGGTCGGACTGGCCCTGGACGCTTTCGTGGACCCGCTCGCCGCCCCTCAGGACCTGGACCTGGGCGCAGGGCAGCCGGCCCGTGTCGAGGTACCTTTCCTTCAGGAACCGGTCCAGGTGCGCCAGCCGTGCGCTGGAGAATCCATGGGACTCAGGTCTGCTCATGTCCGGTTTCCTCTGCGGGGCCCTCAGGGCGCCTTGGCCCGACCTTGCCCCGCCTGCGCCGTCCGGGAAAGCCCGCCGTTGCGCAATGTCTAAGGCCGTCGGATAGTTGAAAAAACACGACGCCGCCTGCGGGTGGCCGGGAGGAAAGATATGGCCTGGGACTTCGAAACCGATCCTGAATTCCAGAAGAAGCTCGACTGGATCGAGGACTTCATGCGCGAGGAGGTTGAACCCCTCAGCCACCTGGGCATGGCCGCCCATGGCCCCCTGGGCCGCGAGAAGTTCATCAAGCCTCTGCAGGACAAGGTGAAGGCCCAGGGCCTTTGGGCCTGCCACCTCGGCCCTGAGCTTGGCGGCCAGGGCTACGGCCAGCTCAAGCTGGGCCTGATGAACGAGAAGCTGGGGCGCAATGGCCTGGCCCCGACCATCTTCGGTTGCCAGGCGCCCGACACCGGCAATGCTGAGATCATCGCCCACTACGGCACCGACAAGCAGAAGGAGCAGTACCTGTGGCCGCTCCTGAACGGCGAGATCCGCTCGGCCTTCTCCATGTCCGAGCCTACCGGCGGTTCTGACCCGCTGACCTTCCGCACCCGGGCCGTGCTGGACGGCGACGAGTGGGTGATCAACGGCGAGAAGTGGTACTCGACCAACGCCCGCTGGGCCAAGGTGCTGGTGGTTTACGCCATCACCGACCCTGACGCGAAGGACCCCTACCGGCGCACCTCCATCTTCCTGGTGCCCACCGATACCCCCGGGGTCCGGATCATCCGCAATGTCGCGGTCGGCGGCGGTGGAGAGATCGGCGGCGGGAACGAGGGCTATGTCGAGTACAAGGACGTCCGGGTTCCCTACGACGCCCTGTTGGGCGAGCGCGGCGCGGCCTTCGTGATCGCCCAGGTCCGCCTCGGCGGCGGCCGGGTGCACCACGCCATGCGCACGGTCGGCGCCTGCAAGCACGCCTTGGACCTGATGTGCCAGAGGGCCGTCTCCCGCACCACGCGCGACGGCCGCCTCGCCGACCTGCAGATGGTCCAGGAGCAGATCGCGGACTCTTGGATCGCCCTGGAGAGCTTCCGCCTCCTGGTGCTCAGGACCGCCTGGCTGATCGACAAGCACAAGGACTACAACAGGGTCCGCAAGGACATCGCCGCCATCAAGGTGGCCATGCCCAAGGTCTACAACGACATCGCCACCAAGGCGGCCCATCTGCACGGCGCCCTGGGGGTGTCGAACGAGATGCCCTTCATGCACATGGTCACCAGTTCTCTGGTCATGGGCATCGCCGACGGGCCCACTGAGGTGCACAAGGTTACCCTGGCCAAGCAGGTCCTGAAGGACTACCGCCCCGACAATGATCTCTTCCCCAAGTACCACATCCCGCGCCTGCGCGAGGAAGCCCAGGAGAAATTCTCCAAGGAACTGGCGGAGATGAAGGAAGAGTACGCCCGAAGGGCGAGGGACGCCGCTTCGGCCTGAGCCGGCGACCGACTTCGTTCCATGGGGGCGTCCTGCGGGGCGCCCCCTTTCGCTTTTGACTTGATCGCCGCAACGTCAGGCCCTCAGGGTCGTCTCTGTTCCGCTTTCCCCCAGGGTCTCCAGATGACGTCAGATTCGCCTCCCGAATGGCCCGTCATGTCGATCGCCGAGGCGCACGCGCGCCTGACGGCGCCCGGCCAGCGCTTCGAGATGGAGGAGATGGTGATCCGCGGCATAGCTCAGCGGGTCTGGAAGAACGCCCCGCCGACCCTGCGAGACATCTTCCTGAACGCCCGGGCCTTCGGGGCCCGGGAGTTCCTCGTCTACGAGGATGACCGGGCGACCTACGAGGCCTTTTCGCGGGCCGCTATCGCCCTGGCGCGCCAGTTGCAGGCCGATGGCGTGCGCAAGGGCGACCGGGTGGCCGTGATCATGCGCAACCTGCCGGAATGGCCGGTGGCCTTTTATGCGGGGGTCCTGGCCGGGGCGATCGTCACGCCCCTGAACGGCTGGTGGACCGGGCCGGAGCTCGAGTACGGCCTGGCCGATTCCGGGACCCGGATCGCCATCGTTGACGATGAGCGACTGGAGCGCATCGCCCCTCACCTGGAGGCCCTGGCCGGCCTGGAACAGGTCTATGTCGCCCGATTGCCCGAGGGGGTGGTGACGTCGGGCCGCGTGCATCGGCTGGAGACGGTGATCGGGACCGTGAACAGCTGGAAGGACCTGCCGGACCTGCCTCTTCCAACCGTCGACATCGACCCCGAGGATGACGCCACCATCCTCTATACCTCCGGCACAACGGGCCGGCCCAAGGGCGCCCTGGGCACCCATCGCAACATGACCGCGAACCTGCTGACCAGCGGCATCGCCGCGGCGCGCAACTTCCTGCGAGCCGGACAGCCCCTGCCCGAAAGCGACCCGCACAAGCTGCCCCAGCGCAGCTCGCTCCTGGTCGTGCCATTGTTCCACGCCACGGGCCTGTCGGCCACTCTCGGCCCCACCATGAACGCCGGCGGCAAGATCGTGCTCATGCGCCGCTGGGAGGCCGAGCAGGCCATGCAGCTCATCGAGCGCGAGCGGATCGACGCCACCGGCGGCGTGCCGACCATCGCCTGGCAGCTGATCGAGCGTCCCGCCCGCGCAAAGTACGACCTGTCCTCCCTGGTCTCGGTCTCCTACGGCGGCGCGCCCTCCGCGCCCGAGCTGGTGCGGCGCATCGTCGAGGTGTTTCCCGGCTCGGCGCCCGGCAATGGCTGGGGCATGACCGAGACCACGGCCACATTCACCAGCCACACCGGCAAGGACTATGAGGCCCGGCCCGACAGCGCCGGACCCGCCGCGCCCGTCGGTGACATGCAGATCCGCGATCCCGGCGACGGGGTCACCCTCCTGCCGGTCGGCAAGGTGGGCGAGCTGTGGGTCAAGGGCCCGCAGGTGGTGAAGCTCTACTGGAACAAGCCCGAGGCGACGGCCGAGACCTTCAAGGACGGCTGGCTTCGTACCGGCGACCTGGCGCGGCTGGACGAGGAGGGCTTCCTCTTCATCGTTGACCGCGCCAAGGACATGCTGATCCGCGGTGGTGAGAACATCTACTGCGTCGAGGTCGAGAACGTGCTCTACGACCATCCGGACGTGATGGACGCCGCCCTTGTCGGGGTTCCTCATAAGACCCTTGGAGAGGAGCCCGCCGCCGTGGTCCATCTGAAGCCCGGCGGGACCGCCGGAGAGGCGGAGTTGAGGCAGTGGGTGCGCGAGCGGCTCGCGGCCTTCAAGGTGCCTGTCGAGATCCGCTTCTGGCCCGAGCCCCTGCCACGCAACGCCAACGGCAAGATCCTGAAGACCGAGCTGAAGTCGGTTTTCGAGGCGCGTTCATGACCGACGCCTCCGCGCCCCTCATCGTCGGCCTGGGCGGGACCACGCGGGAGGGCTCCTCCACCGAGCGGGCGCTCTGCGCGGCGCTGGCGACGGCGGAAACCCAGGGCGCCCGGACGCGTCTCATTGGCGGCGCCTTCCTGGCCGAGCTTCCCATCTACGACCCTAGGCCCGGCGGTCCGACGGCCCGCCAGGCGGAGCTGGCCGAAATCGTCCGCAGCGCGGACGGCCTGATCCTGGCGACACCGGGCTATCACGGCTCCCTTTCCGGGGTGATGAAGAACGCCCTCGACACCCTGGAGCTTCTCCGGGCGGACGCGCGCCCCTATTTCTCGGAGCGCGCTGTCGGCGTCATCGTGACAGCGGCGGGGTCGCAGGCGGCGGGTACCACCCTGACCGCCGTCCGGTCCATCGTTCACGCCATGCGGGGCTGGCCGACGCCCTTCGGTGCGGCGATGAGCGTCAGTTCAGCCTCCTTCGGGCCGGATGGCCGGCCCCTGGAGGTCCGTGACGCCTGGCAACTCGACACGGTCGCCGGCCAGGTGGTCCAATTTGCGAAAATGAGGTTGCAGTCTTGAAGCGTCCCTACCTCGTCACCGACTCTCCCAAGCCCGCCTCGGGCGACGTGTCTGCGATCAGCCCGATCGAAGACATCATCGAAGACGCCCGGAACGGGCGGCCCTACATCCTGGTCGACGCCGAGGACCGGGAGAACGAGGGCGACGTCATCATCCCCGCCCAGTTTGCGACGCCCGAGCAGATCAACTTCATGGCCAAGCACGCCCGGGGCCTGATCTGCCTGTCCATCACCGGCGACCGGGCCCGCCAGCTGCGCCTTCCCCCCATGGCCGTCGACAACCAGTCCGGCCATGGCACCGCCTTCACCGTGTCCATCGAGGCCCGGGAGGGCGTCACCACGGGCATTTCGGCTCATGACAGGGCCCACACCATCGCCGTGGCGGTGGACCCCACCAAGGGCGCCGACGAGATCGTCTCCCCGGGCCATGTCTTCCCGCTCGTCGCCCGGGACGGCGGCGTCCTTGTCCGGGCAGGCCACACCGAGGCCGCCGTCGACATCTCGCGCCTGGCGGGCCTGAACCCCGCCGGGGTGATCTGCGAGATCATGAAGGACGACGGGTCCATGGCCCGCCTGCCCGACCTTGTCGCCTTCGCCCAGACCCATGGCCTGAAGATCGGCACCATCGCCGACCTCATCGCCTATCGTCGTCGGACCGAGCGCCAGGTGGAGCGCGTACTCGAGACTCCGATCGACAGCGCCTTCGGCGGCCGGTTCCGGATGGTGATCTACCGGAACATCCTGGACCGCACCGAGCACATGGTGCTCACCCGGGGCCGTATCGAGCCGGACCGTCCGACCCTGGTGCGCATGCATCGCCTCGACCTCGCCGCCGACGTGATCGGGGCTGGAGGCGCTCGGTCCGGCTTCGTGCGCAAGGCCCTCGAGGCCCTGGCCGCCGCCGACGGCGCGGGCGTGGCGGTCTTCATCAGCGACTCCAACCCCGCTTGGCTTTCAGAGCGCTATGGGGCCGATCCGGGGGTGGACCATGGGGCCAACGTCCTGCGGGACTACGGGGTCGGGGCCCAGATCCTGATCGACCTCGGGGTGAGGGACATGGTCCTCCTGACCAACTCCGCCACGGTCCTGCCGGGTTCGGCCGGATACGGCCTCCGGATCGTTGAGCGCCGCCCCCTCGACTGAACGAGGGATTCCTGCGTATAAGACGCCAGCTTTACGCAGCGCCCGGCCGAAAGGTCGGGCGCCGTCATTTCAGGAGACCGCCATGGCCGACATTCTGATGCCGAAGGCGACCGCTGTCTGGCTGGTCGACAACACCTCCCTGACCTTCGAGCAGATCGCGGACTTCTGCGGCCTCCACCCCCTCGAGGTGAAGGGCATCGCCGATGGAGAGGTCGCGCGCGACATCCGCGGCGCTGACCCCATCGCCAACGGCCAGCTCTCCCGGGAGGAGATCGACGCGGCGCAGCAGGACCCTAAGCGTCGCATGACTGCGCTCAAGAGTCGTCACGCTGAGCACTTGAAGCCAGCGAAGAAGGCGGCGCGCTATACTCCGGTCTCCCGCCGCCAGGACCGGCCGGACGCCATAGCCTGGTTCGTGCGGAATCATCCCGAGGTTTCGGACGCTCAGATTTCCCGCCTTCTCGGCACCACAAAGGCCACCATTGATCAGGTCAGAAACCGAACGCACTGGAACTCGGCCAACATCAAGCCGGTCGACCCCGTCAGCCTTGGCCTTTCGACACAGATCGAGCTTGACGAGATCGTCCGCCAGGCGGCGGAAAAGCGCGCCAGGGACAACGCCCGCAAGGGCATCGTCGAACCGGAGGGCCCGACCCTGGAGCCAGCCTCCGAGACTACGAGCGAGCCCTTGTCCCGTGAGCAAGACGAGGACTGATGGGCGGCTCAGGCCGCAGGACGCGCCCGCGACTTGAGCATCTCTATCTCCTCCTTGAGGTGCAGCTTTCGGCGCTTGATCTCCCGAATGGTGCTGTCTGTCGAACTCGGATGAGCAAGAGCTTCACGGAGTTCTGTTTCGAGGGACCGGTGCCGGCGGCCGAGTTCGCGGATGCGAGCGTCAATGGACATGACTCAGGGTCTCCTTCCATGCGACTGGCGATAGTGAACACCTGCTGACGCCTGATGTCAGATCACATAAGCTTGCTTTTGAAGTCCATCTGAACGGCTGGGTCCGAAAAACGCCGGCTTGCGTCAGGTTTCAATCGCGTCCCGGCCTATCCAACCCTTGGCCGGGATGGCCTGCGGAGGTCGATATGAAGGGGACGCCTGAGCCTGTTGACGAGTCGGCCATTCGTCGCCGCCTGGCGGCGGCCCAGCTGGACCACGGCGACCTCGAAACCGCAATCCAGGCCATTAGCCTAACCCCGGGGCCAGATTTGATGGTCATCGGGCGATTGAAGCGAAAGAAACTCGCTTTGAAGGACGAAATTCAGTGGTTGAAGGACCAGTTGAATCCGGACCTCATTGCCTGAAGGGTCAAGTCCCGCTCAAGCTCCAGCCCGGCGTTCTCGTCGGCGGGCGTACATAGCCGCATCCGCTTGGGCTAGAATTTCTTCGCTTTCCAGGTCCGGTCTGATCTCGCTGAGACCCCAGGAAACGTGCAGCGGCGCCGACCACTCGCCGAACTCGACGGGTTTGGCCTCAAGGCTTCGGGCCAGATGTCGGGCGCGGCTCTCGGCGACCGGCAGGCTGGCCTGCGTCAAAACCACGGCGAATTCGTCCCCCCCGACGCGGGCTACAAGATCGTTGTCCGCAACCTCCGCTCTGAGCCGTTCAGCGATCGCGCAAAGGGCCTGATCTCCCGCCATGTGGCCAAAACGGTCATTGATGTCCTTGAAGTCGTCAAGGTCGAGGTAGACCAGAGTTGCAGGGGATCGGTACTGGTGGCTGATGGCCCGAATCCGGTCGAGCTCCCGAATAAGGGCGCGGCGATTGATCGCCGCGGTCAAGGGGTCCTGGTCCGCCAGGATCTCAATCCGCAGAAGCTGGGCCTTCAGGCGCTCCACCTCGTGCCGAAGGTCGTCGATCTCCGTCAGGAGGGTCCGGATAGCGCCCTGAACTGAAGGGGTGAGTTCGGCCTCTGACAATCCCAGGAAAGCGGCCTGATCCGGTCGCGACGGACCTCGTCCTACAACCTTGTCGCCAGCCTCGGTGAATACGCGTTTCCGGAATTCTGAAAACGGCTGGTTTCTCGTCCCTGTGACTTTGAGCGCCATGCGACCGAATCCGCGAATCTCCTGCCACGTTAACATTTTATGCACGGTGTGTTGACCCAAGGGAGGCGGGGCCTATTCTCGCCGCCCTTGTCTGAAGGGGCTTTCAATATGAGTGCCGTTGTCGCGCCCGTCGCTATCATCATGGGAAGCCGCTCGGACTGGCCGACCATGAAGGGGGCCGCTGAAATGCTGGACGCCCTTGGCGTCTCGTGGGGGGCCCGGGTGGTATCGGCCCATCGTACACCCCTCCGCATGGTCGAGTTCGCCCAGGGGGCCCGACCCGCGGGGATCAAGGTCATCATCGCCGGGGCAGGCGGGGCCGCCCACCTGCCGGGCATGACGGCGTCCCTGACCGACCTTCCCGTCCTGGGTGTCCCCGTGGAGTCGAAGGCGCTCAAGGGCATGGACAGCCTCTTGTCCATCGTCCAGATGCCCGCAGGCGTGCCGGTGGCGACCCTGGCCATCGGCGAGGCGGGCGCCCGTAACGCCGGGCTTCTGGCGGCGCAGATTCTGGCCCTGTCCGATGAGGCCCTCGCGAGGCGACTGGGCGCCTGGCGGGAGGCCCGGACCGCCTCCGTCGCCTTCACGGTCACAGACGACTGAGGGCTCGGTGACCCCGCTTTCCCCCGGATCGACCATTGGTATACTGGGCGGGGGCCAGCTCGGCCGGATGCTCGCCTTGGCCGCCGCACGCCTTGGGTTTGACGTCGTTGTGCTGGATCCAGAGCCAGACTGCCCAGCCTCGCGGGTCTGCGCCCGCCACCTCGTCGCCGCCTACGATGACCTCGCCGCTCTGGACGCGATGGCCGGCGTCTGCGGCGTGGTGACTGTCGAGTTCGAGAACGTTCCCGCCGGCGCGCTGGAGGCCCTTATCGCCCGTGGGGTTGCTGTGGCGCCCGGACCGCGCGCCCTCTCGACGGCCCAGGACAGGGTGGAGGAGAAGGTCTTCCTGAACGCGGTCGGGGCTCCCACCGTGGACTTCCACCCGGCTGCGACGGCATATGAGGCGTCCGAGGCCGCCGCCGCCCTGGGGGGGCATGTGCTCGTCAAGACCCGGCGCGAGGGCTATGACGGGAAGGGTCAGGCATGGGCAAGCAGCCCTGAGCAGGCCTCAGCCGTGTTCCAGTCGCTCGGGGGGCGCCCTGTCGTCCTCGAAGCGCCTGCCGCCTTCCGCCGGGAACTCTCTATCATCGCAGCGCGGGGTTGGGATGGCGCCATGGCCGCTTTTCCTCTGGCGGAGAACTCGCACGAGGCAGGAATTCTCCGGCGATCAATCGCGCCGGCCAGGGTGCCGCTGGACCGCGCCCGCGAGGCCGAGGGGATCGCCTTTCGGGTCCTGGCCGGCCTCGACTATGTCGGCGTCATCGGAATCGAGCTCTTTGAGCTGGAGGATGGCCGCCTTCTCGTCAATGAGATCGCGCCCCGGGTGCACAACAGCGGTCACTGGACGCAGGACGGGGCCTTAACGGACCAGTTCGAGCAGCACATCCGGGCCATCGCGGGCTGGCCGCTGGGCCCGGTCGAGGCGAGGGCCCAGGTCGAGATGGAGAACCTCTTGGGCGAGGACGTACTGCGATGGTCCGGGATCGCCGCCGAGCCGAACTCCCGGCTTCACCTCTATGGCAAGCGCGAGGCGCGAGCGGGCCGCAAGATGGGGCACGTGAACCGTGTGTTTCCGCTCTGACCTCGTCAGACCTCAGGCGGGATAGACTGCAGGGTCTCTTCCAGCTCTGAGAAGGTCGGCTGGGTCTCGCTGGGCACGCTGCCGCGTCCGATTTCAACAGAGATCTGAGCGGCGTTGCCGTGCAGGTGCGCCACCAGCACCGACTGAATGATCCGATAGAAGGCCGACTCTTCCTCGACGATGGCGTTCAGCCGTGTGGCGAACGGCCCCACCAGGCCATACGCCAGGAACACGCCCAGGAAGGTGCCGACGAGGGCGCTGCCGATCATGCCGCCCAGGACGGCGGGGGGCTCGGTGATGGAGCCCATGGTCTTGATCACCCCCAGAACGGCGGCCACGATCCCCAGGGCGGGCAGGGCGTCGGCCATGTTCTGCAAGGCGTGGGCGGGCCCCAAGGCTTCGTGGTGGTGCTTTTCCAGCTGCTTCTCCATAGCGTCTTCGACCTGGTGGGGATCCTCCAGGTTCATGGTCATCATTCGGAGGGTGTCGCAGATGAAGTCGACGGCGAAATGATCCTTACTGATTCTTGGGAAGCGATTGAAAAGGGTGGATTCGTGCGGGTTCTCGATGTGGCGCTCGAGAGCAATGACTCCCTTGGCCTTCATCGTCTTGGTCAGAAGGAACAGCAGCGACAGGAGGTCCTTGTAGTCTGAGGCCTTCCATTTGGGGCCGGAAAAGATCTTGCCCATACCGCCGCCGACGCCCTTGATCACGTTCGGCGAGTTGCCGATCAGGAGGGCCGCAATGCCGGCGCCTTGGATCATCGCAAGTTCGAATGGGGCGGCCTTGATGAGCACATCCATCTTGCCGCCATGGATGATGTAGACGCCGAAGACGCAAACAAAGAGTAGGACGATCCCGATAATCTGAAACATGCGTGCGGCGTCCGGTGGCAGGGCTCAGCGAGCCTACCCCTGGAATGCTTAACGTACGGTGATCATGATCCGGGGTGGCGCAGGATCGGCTGCAGACCTATCAGGGAGCTATGCCCAGCGACTCTCAGGTGGCCTCAAGCGGCCCGACCGGCCTGCCTCGGTCGACGTTCACCATCATCTTCGCCGTCTCGATGGTCACCGCAATCGGCAACACCGGAATGATTTCTGTGTTGCCGGCGATTGGGCGTTCCATCGGCATGCCGGACCCGATGGTTGCGGCGGTCTTCTCACTATCCGCTTTGCTCTGGGCCTTCTCGTCGCCCTTCTGGGCGCGGTTGTCGGACCGCTACGGTCGAAAGCCACTGATGATGGTGGGCCTCGCCGGTTTCATGGTGTCGATGGCCTTCTGCGCGATTGTTGTCGCGGCCGGGCTCCACCACCTCGCCCCACCCGTGATCATCTTCATCTTGTTTCTGTTGGCGAGGGCTCTCTTCGGCCTGTTCGGGGCCGCCTCGAACCCGGCGACCCAAGCCTATGTCGCCGAGCATACCCCTGAGGTTCAGCGCACCCAGGCCATGTCCGGTCTCGCCGGCGCATTCAGCCTGGGCACGGTGATAGGCCCCTTCGTCGCGCCCCTTTTTGTCCTGCCCTTTCTTGGTCTCGCCGGTCCTATGGCCTGTTTCGCGGTCATGGCGGGGGTCATGCTTGTCATCGTATGGAGGCGACTGCCCGAGAGCCAGTTTCGACCTCTGCCGCCCCCTGAAGGAAGTAAGGCCAGCGAAGGGGAGCCCTCTGGTCCGCCCATGTGGTTGGACCCTCGCATAACCCCCTTCCTGATCTACGGCTTTATCGTGGCTGTCAGCCAGACCGCTCAGGGTCAGACCCTAGGGTTCCTGATCATCGATAAGTTGGCTCTTTCGCCGACGGCGGCCCAAGGCTTCATCGCCATCGCCATGATGTTCGGCGCCATGGCGGGTCTGCTGGCCCAGTGGGGGTTGATCCCTCGCTTCGAGATGACGCCTCGCCAGCTGCTTCGTTGGGGTGTGGCGATCGCCGCAGTCGGCAACCTGATCGTGGCTGCGGCGCCTGACTACTGGGGTGTCGTAGCGGGCTACGCCATCTCCAGCCTGGGTTTCGGCCTGGCGCGGCCCGGCTTCACGGTCGGCGCCTCCCTGGCCGTACGGATGGAGGAACAAGCCCGGGCCGCCGGCGCCATCGCGGCGGTTAACGGGATCAATGTGGTGCTGGCCCCGGCTTTCGTCCTGCTCTACGAGCATGTCAGGGCCGCGCCGTTCCTCCTGAACGCCGCCCTTATGGTCGCAATGCTGGCCTATGCCTACACCAACCCCCAGCTGAAGGCCGCAAACCCCCGTCCGGCGAAGGTCGAAGGGACCGATGACGCGATGGTCTAGACCGTCGACGCCCGCAGAAGGGCGACCACTTCCGGGGAAAGGTAACCGTCCGCCACCAGTCCTCGAGCCTTCTGCCAGGCGCGAAGTGCGGCGCGGGACTTCTGCCCGATAACACCGTCTGGCTCGCCCAAATCGTAACCCGCGGCCTGGAGCGCCGTCTGGGCGGCGATCCGGTCGGCGAGGGACAGCGGCGTCTCCTCCGGCCAGGGTCGGACCAGGCCAGCGCGTCCTGCGATGGCGTCGGCCAGGAGGCCGCCGGCGAGAGCATAGGTCACGGCGTTGTTGTAGCGACGGATGACGAAGTGATTAGCCATCAAAAGGAAGAGAGGGCCTTGGGCGCCCGTCGGCGCCAGGAGCGCCGCCTCCGTCCCCTCAGAGCTCAGATCTGCGCCATCGGCGCGTCTCAGCCCAAGATCGCGCCATGCCGAGAGCGATGTGCTCAGGGTTTCTGTCAAAGCGTAGTCGAAGCCCTCCGGCGCGACGACCTCCACGGTCCAGCCCTGGCCAGGAACCCAGCCGGCGGATGCAAGCAGGTTCGCCGCAGAGGCGAGGGCATCGAGGGGGGAGCCCCACAGATCGCGCCGTCCGTCGCCATCTGCGTCGACAGCCAGAGAGAGGAAACTCGAGGGGATGAACTGCGTCTGACCCATGGCCCCGGCCCACGACCCGACAAGGCGCTCTCGGGGCCATTCCCCAGATGCAATAATCCGCAGGGTCGCGAGAAGCTGGTCCTCAGCAAATCCCCTCCGCCGACCATCCGCCGCCAGGGTGGCCATAGAGCGGATGACGTCGTGGTCGCCAAGGATCGCGCCGTAGCCCGACTCCATGCCCCAGATGGCGACGAGGATCTCTTGAGGGACCCCGGTGGTGGCCAAGACCTTCTCAAGGCCCCGTTCGAGACCCGCCATCCGGCGACGGCCGATAGCCGCTCTGTCCTCGCTCGCCGCCCGCTTGACGTAGTGGCTGAACGGTCGGGAGAACTCAGGCTGATTTCGGTCGAGGCCCTCTACGCGGGGGTCGGGCTTAAGGTCCGCAAGCTCCCGTTCGACGACAGTGGCGGGCAGGCCTGACGCTAGGGCTGTAACCCTAAATGCCGATAGCCACTCAGCGAACGCCCTGTCCCCGGCGATCGACGACCCGCCCGTCGGATCCGCGCCGACGGCGGGGGTCGCAAGCGCAGCGGCGGCGGTGGCCAGGAAGGTGCGGCGTTTCATGTGTCAAGACGTAGGGTGCTCCTTGGTCAGGAGCAACGCCGCCGTCTCAAACGCACCGATCCCGGACAACAGATTGACTCGCCATCGGGCGTTCCGTATACGCGCCGCTCACTCCGTCGCCCGGGCTCCGTCCCGCACCCAGAGAAGACGAAGGTCATGAAGGTCAGAAGCTCGCTCAAGTCGCTCAAGACGCGTCACCGCGACTGCAAGCTGGTGCGCCGTAAGGGCGTGGTCTACGTCATCAATAAGACCGACCCCCGTTTCAAGGCCAAGCAAGGCTAAGTCGGTCATCGGCGGCCCTCTGCCGGAGTTTTTTGCACAGCAGTTCCCAATTTGTCGCCACTCCCCCGTTTGCGTGGCGGGACAGATTCTGTGCATGCGGCTAGGATCGCCGCCCCATCCAAGACACAATCCTGCAGGAGCCTGACTTCATGGCCGGCGACGACGCCCATTCCGATGTTCTGAACGTGGACGCCCAGGGGCGCCTGCGCACCATCGTCGAGCGCATTGAGCGCCTCGAGCAGGAAAAGTCGGAGGTCATGGAACAGATCAAGGAAGTCTTTGCGGAGGCGAAAGGCTCCGGCTTTGACGTCAAAATCCTCCGTAAGGTTGTCCGACTTCGCAAACAGGACCGGGCGAAGCGCCAGGAGGAGGAGGCCATCCTCGACCTGTATCTCTCGGCGATTGGTGAGATTTGAAGCGGAGGTCCGCCGACCCGCGGGAGGCGGCCAGACGGGCCGCCCTCAACGCCCTTAGGCGGACACGCCGCAAGGCGGAGCGCTCCGGTGTCGACCTCTCCGACTGGGAGGGAGAGTTCCTGGGGTCCGTCGAGACCCGGATCCAAACCTACGGCCGGGCCTTTGGAGACCCTGAGAAGGGGGCGCCTGGACAGGCGCTGTCCGCCCTGCAGAATCGCAAGCTCAAGGAGATCGCGGCCAAGGCGTCAGGCGAACGACCGGCCCGCGTCGATCGGAGGGACCGGCGACGTTCTGGCGCGAGCGGGCCTACTGCGTCCTCCGGGGCCGAGGACGGCGAGGCTTGACAGGCTTGAGGCGGTTCCCCGTCGGACGGAATGTCTGAAGGGGCAAAGAGACCCCAGGTCCATCCAGTGAGATCCTGTTTCGATCCGATAACCGGTTCCCATTTGTCGGAATATGATCCAGCCAGCCGCCATCGACGCTGATCGAGTCTGCGAGGCTTTATTCACGGACCTTGCGATAGAGGGTCGAGCGCCCAATCCCCAGCCGACGCGCCGCCTCGCTCATTTGGCCCTCGTACCGATCAATGGCGAAGCGGATCAGATCCGTCTCGATGGCCTCCAGGGTCCGAATGTGTCCGTGCTCGTCGAGGACCCTGACCGGGGCGTCCAAGGAGTGGGTCCCGACGTTCTCAGTCTCGAGAGGTCCCTCCTGCGATCCCGGACCCGCCAGCGCCTGGCTGGTCGGCGGCGAGAGCCCGGAGATCGCGGGAAAGTCATGAGTTTGCAGGGTTGATCCCTCGGCCAGCACCATGGCCCGATAGACTGCGTTCTCGAGTTGGCGGATGTTCCCGGGCCAGTCGTAACGCATCAGGAGGTCCAAGGCGTCGGCCGAAACGCCACCAATGTGACGCCCTTCCTCTATGTTGAAGCGGCGGATGAAGGTTTCCACCAGAGAGGGAATGTCCGCTTTACGCGCACGAAGGGGCGGGGCCTCGATAGGAAGGGCGCTCAGGCGGAAGTAGAGATCTTCTCTGAACGCCCCATCCGAGACCGCCTGCAAGAGGTTGCGCGACGTGGCTGCGATGAGGCGGACATCGACCGCGACGGGCCGCCGGGCGCCTACCGGACCCACCTCACCGTCCTGTAGAAATCTGAGGAGCTTCAACTGCAGGTCTGCAGACAGCGCACCCACTTCGTCCAGAAGAAGGGTCCCTCCGCTGGCATCCCCGAATTTTCCGGCGTGACCTTCCGTCCCTCCAGCAAAGTGACTGCTCTCAAGGCCAAAAAGGATGGACTCCCCCAGTCCCGCTGGGATCGCGCTGCAGTTGACCGCGACGAATGGCTGACCCGACCGGTCGGAAGTCCCATGGACAGCCCGGGCGATGACCTCCTTGCCCACCCCGCTCTCTCCCGAAATCAGGACAGGGACCGAGGAGCGCGCAGCACGCTCTCCCAACCGGCGGACCCGTTGCACGGCGGGTGAGTTTCCGGTGAGATCGTCGAAGCTCGAGCGCCCCTCGTTGCGTCTACGGAGCTGGGAGAACTCTGACCTCAGGGCGCTGCTCGCGAGGGCGTTGGCGACGGAGATGACGATCCGTTCGGCCGAGGCCGGCTTGACGAAGAAGTCAAGTGCACCTGCCTGTCTTGCGGAACCAACCATGTCGATCCCGCCCGCAGCGGTCAGGACGATCACAGGGTGAAGATATCCACGCGCCCTGGTCTCGGTCAGGGTCTCCAGTCCCGACCGGCCAGCCATGACCAGGTCAAGCAGGATAAGGTCGCACACGGCGCCTGTGCCCAGATGGTCCAGAAGGGCGTCGCCGCTGGGAAGCAGCGTCACCGCATAACCCTCTCGCTCAAGGATGGCCGTGATCCGTCGGCTTTGGGTCGGATCATCATCCACCATAAGGATGGTCTTGCTCATGAACCGGGGTCCCCGGAGTGTTCGGTCGGCGGGTGGTCGGGCAGATACGCCGCATGTCAGCATGCCGCGGGGCCCAGTGCGGCCGATTTTCTCCTCCCAGAAGCACGAGGCCGCCGCCCAAGGCAAGTGACGCGAAGTCATGGCTTGCCGTCCAGTTCGCCTTGGGCATACTTCAGCTTCGCCGAGATACGGCGGCTGGGGGGGGAGATAATGACAGTGCAGCGACTTGCGGGAATTTTCGCTCTTGCTCTTCTTCTGGCCGCTTGCGGTCAGGCTGGCGGCAAGGCCGGACGTGTGGACGGCGAGCGCCTGGCGGCGGCCACGGGAAATGGCGAATGGCTTGCGGTCGGCAGAACTTATGACGAGCAGCGCTACAGCCCGCTCGACAGGATCAACATCTCTAACGTCAAAGACCTGGGCCTCGCCTGGTATCACGAGTTTGATACCGACCGCGGACAGGAGGCCACGCCGGTCATGGTGGACGGCGTCCTCTACACCACCACCGCCTGGTCCAAGGTCTACGCCTTCGACGCGCGGACCGGCGCCCTTAAGTGGTCGTATGATCCCAAGGTTGACGGTTCCAAGGCCATGGACGCCTGCTGCGACGTCGTGAACCGCGGTCTGGCCGTCTGGGAGGGCCGGGTTTACTTCGGCGCCCTCGACGGGAGGCTCATCGCCCTGGACGCGGAAACCGGGAAGCCCGTCTGGGCCGTGCAGACCACCGACACCTCCAAGCCCTACACCATTACCGGCGCGCCGCGGATCGTGAAGGGCAAGGTGCTGATCGGTAACGGCGGCGCTGAGTACGGCGTTCGTGGATACGTCTCCGCCTATGACGCGGCGACCGGCAAGATGGCCTGGCGGTTCTACACGGCGCCCAACCCGGAGGGAAAGCCGGACGGTGCGGTTTCAGACAAGATCATGGCCGAGAAAGCCTCTGGGACCTGGTTCGGAGAGACCTGGAAAAAGACCGGTGGCGGCGCGACCATCTGGGACTCCATGGCCTATGATCCGGCCCTGGACATCGTCTACCTCGGCGTCGGCAACGGGACGCCCTGGAACCACCAGGAGCGTTCTGACGGCAAGGGCGACAACCTCTTTGTGTCATCCATCCTGGCCCTGAGGCCCGACACAGGCGAATACGTCTGGCACTATCAGACCACGCCGGGCGAAAGCTGGGACTACACAGCGACCCAGCACATGATCCTTGCCGACCTCACGGTAGGCGGACAGCCCCGCAAGGTCCTCATGCAGGCGCCGAAGAACGGCTTCTTCTATGTTCTCGACCGCGCGACCGGTCAGTTGATCTCGGCCACGCCGTACGCGCCGGTCACCTGGGCCAAGGGGGTGGACCTGAAGACTGGACGGCCAATCGAGGTGGAGGGCGCACGGTACGAGAACGCACCCGCCATGGCGCTTCCAGGCCCGCTGGGCGCCCACAACTGGCATCCGATGGCGTTCAATCCGAAGGAAGGACTTGTCTATATTCCGGCCCACACGGCCCCCTTCGCATATACCCGGGTGAAGGACTTCAAGTATCGCCCTGGCGCCTGGAACCTCGGCACCGACTTCCTGGCCAACGCCCTTCCTGATGACGCCGCGCAGCTGAAGGCGATCAAGGCCCTGTACAAGGGCCAGTTGATCGCTTGGGATCCCGTAGCCGGAAAGGCGCGCTGGACGATCGAACATCCGTTCTTCTGGAACGGAGGCCTTCTGTCCACGGCGGGAGGCCTGGTCTTCCAGGGCGTCGGCGAGGGCGATTTTGTCGCCTACGAGGCGGCCTCGGGCAAAAAGCTCTGGAGCTACAACACCTTCAACGGGATCGTTGCGGCGCCTTCCACATATGAGCTCGACGGCGAGCAGTACGTCGCCCTGATGGTGGGTTACGGCGGCGCCGCCGCGACCTCGGCCTCCATCATGCTGAAGGACCGCCCCCGCCTGCCCGGGCGACTCATGGTCTTCAAGCTGGGCGGGAAGGCGACGGCCAAACCCTACGTCATCCCCGAGATTCCGGCGCTCGACCTGACCCAGGTCGTCGCGGGCAAGGGCGATGCGAAGAACGGCTTCGCCCTCTACCACGAGAACTGCCAGGTCTGTCATGGCCCCAGCGTTTCAGGGACCTACCTGCCCGACCTGAAGAAGTCGCAGATGCTGCTCACCGCTGACAGCTTCAAGTCCGTGATGCTCGACGGCGCCCTGGCCAGCCGCGGCATGGCGAGCTTCTCGCGCTTCCTGAACGAAAAGGAAGTTGAGGACCTCCGCGCCTACATACTGACCGAGTCCAAAAGGTCGCAGACCCGGACGGCCACCAGCGCCAACCTGGCGCCGCGCGGCTGACCGGTCGCTGACGACCTGGAGCCCAGGGGCGGTCGCCGATCCGGCGGCCGCCCTTTTCCTTTCCAAGAGGCGGAATCCGACCTAGGGTCCGGACGTCCTCGGGGAGCCGCGCTCAGGCGGCTGAGAGGCGGGCGAGCCCGCGACCCGCAGAACCTGATCCGGGTCATGCCGGCGAAGGGAAAGGCGCCTCGACAACGCTTGCCCGCGCCGTCGCCCCCTGCATGCGGAGAGCGCCGATGAATGTCCAGAACCCTATCCGGTCCGAAGTCGCCACCGGAGCCATCCCCGGCTCGCGCAAGGTTCACCAGACAGGAACCCTCTGGCCCGACATCCGCGTGCCGTTCCGTGAGGTGGCGGTGCACCCCTCTGCTGGCGAGCCGCCCGTCACCCTATACGACCCCTCCGGCCCCTACACCGACCCCTCGGTCACCATCGACATCAACCGGGGCCTGTCGCGCACCCGGGAGCCCTGGGTTGTCTCACGTGGGGATGTCGAGATTGTCTCCCAGCCCCGGGAGGTCCGCCCCGAGGACAATGGCGGGGCCTCCGGCGCCCACCTGGCCCCCGCCTTCGAGGCGCCCCGCCGGGTCTACCGCGCCCGCGCCGGCGCCGCCGTCACTCAGCTCGAATACGCCCGCCGGGGGCTGATTTCCCCTGAGATGGAATACGTCGCGATCCGCGAGAACCTGCGTCGCCAGGCCTCGGATCCGGCCTTTCGCGACGGCGAGGACTTCGGCGCCTCCATCCCCGACTTCGTGACGCCCGAGTTCGTCCGCGACGAGGTGGCCCGGGGCCGGGCCATCATCCCGGCCAACATCAACCACACCGAGCTGGAGCCGATGGCGATCGGCCGCAACTTTCTGGTCAAGGTGAACGCCAACATTGGCAACTCCGCCGTCCTCTCCACCGTCGCCGACGAGGTGGACAAGATGGTCTGGGCCATCCGCTGGGGCGCGGACACGGTCATGGACCTGTCCACCGGCCGGAACATCCACAACATCCGCGACTGGATTGTGCGCAACAGCCCGGTCCCGATTGGCACCGTGCCCATCTACCAGGCCCTGGAGAAGGTCGGCGGCGTCGCCGAGGATCTCAACTGGGAGGTCTTCCGGGACACCCTGATCGAGCAGGCCGAGCAGGGGGTGGACTACTTCACCATCCACGCCGGCGTGCGGCTGGCCTACATCCCCCTGACGGCCAAGCGGGTCACCGGCATCGTCTCCCGGGGCGGCTCCATCCTGGCCAAGTGGTGCCTGGCCCACCACCGCGAGAACTTCCTCTACGAGCATTTCGAGGACATCTGCGAGATCATGCGGGCCTATGACGTCTCGTTCAGCCTGGGCGACGGCCTGCGGCCGGGCTCCCTGGCCGACGCCAATGACGCCGCCCAGTTCGCCGAACTCGAGACCCTGGGCGAGCTGACCAAGGTGGCCTGGAAGCATGGCGTCCAGACCATGATCGAGGGCCCCGGCCATGTGCCGATGCACAAGATCAAGGCCAACATGGACAAGCAGCTGGCCGCCTGCGGCGAGGCGCCCTTCTACACCCTGGGCCCGCTGACGACCGACGTCGCCCCGGGCTATGACCACATCACCTCGGCGATCGGTGCGGCCATGATCGGCTGGTTCGGCACCGCCATGCTCTGCTACGTGACGCCGAAGGAGCATCTCGGCCTGCCGGACCGCAAGGACGTCAAGGACGGGGTGATCGCCTACCGGATCGCCGCCCACGCCGCCGACCTGGCCAAGGGTCATCCCGCCGCCCGCGCCTGGGATGACGCCCTGTCCCGCGCCCGGTTCGAGTTCCGCTGGGAGGACCAGTTCAATCTCGGCATGGATCCCGAGACCGCTCGCGCCTACCACGACGAGACCCTGCCCAAGGAGGCCTTCAAGACCGCCCACTTCTGCTCGATGTGCGGTCCGAAGTTCTGTTCGATGAAAATCAGCCAGGAAATCCGAGACGCCGCAGCGGCCCAGAACGACGTCGCCACCGGTATGGCCGATATGGCCCGCCGCTTCCGCGAGAGCGGGGGAGAAGTGTATATCGCAGAGGGGAAAGCGCCCAAGCCCTAGAGTGGGCCCGGAGGAGGACGCCGATGTTCAACGCCACCCTGTCCTGGCTCGGATACTCCGTCGCCCTGATCCTGACGATGGAGGTCGGCTACAGGTCCTACCTGCGGTTCCGAAAGTGGCGTCGCCTGCCGGGCGGCGAAGGCTCCGACTTCGTCATGTCCACCGCCCTGACGCTCCTGGCCCTCCTGATCGCTTTCACTTTCAGCATTGCGCACTCTAACTTTGTACTTCGCAGGGATCTGGTCACCGCTGAGGCTACGGCGATCTCCACCACCCACCTGCGACAGCAGCTTCTCGCAAACCCCGAGCGCGACCGGCTGAACGCCCTGATGCACGACTATGTTAACGTCCGAATGGAGTTCAGCACCGAGCGGGCGGACCCGGCGGCCCTGGCGGCGGTGCAAAAGCGGACCGCCCAGCTCCAGTCCGCGATCTGGGAGGTCACTGACGAGGCCCTCGACACCCCGGCCGGTCAGCGGATCGCCGTTTCCCTTCTCAATGCGACCAACGAGATGTTCGATGATGCGGAGCGCCGGCTTGCGGCCTATGACGCCCGTATCCCCCAGCGCATCCTGCGCAGCGTTCACATATTCGCCTTGGGATCCGCGCTCCTGGTGGGTCTGACCCTCGCGGCGATGGGGTCACGCCACTTCGTCTCCACGAGCGGCATGTTCTTGCTGGTGGGCCTCGCGCTCAGCCTGATCAGCGACATGGACAATGGTGCGACCGGACTGATCACCACCTCCCAGGCGCCCATGGAGCGGGTCGCTCAGGCGATCGCCATGGAGAGGCCGTCGCCCTGAGCCGGGACTCCGGTTGGCGCACTGGACCGGGCGTGGCAAAGGTGCCCGAGACATCTGATCCGAGGTTCCGTCCATGCCCGCCAATCCTGTCGCCGGTCCCGAGGAATGCCGGGCGTTCATGACCGCCCATCCCGAGGTCCGGTTCGTCGAAGTCGTCTTCACCGGCCTGACCGGCGTGCCGCGCGGCAAACGCCTGCGGATCGATGAGCTCCCCGCAGTCTACGACTATGGGCGCTTCCTCCCGGGCTCCATCCTGGTCGTCGATACCCAGGGCGCCGACTGCGAGGACACTGGCCTGGTCTGGGAGGACGGAGATGCCGACCGTCGCGCCCGGCCTGTGCCCGGGACCCTGACCCTGGCCCCCTGGCTGGGGCCGGACGTCGCCCAGGTCATGCTGTCGATGTACGAGCTGGACGGCGCTCCCAACGACCTCGACCCCCGGCATGTCCTGCGCCGGGTGCTGGACCGCTACGCCGCCGACGGCCTGACTCCCGTGGCCGCCTGCGAGCTGGAGTTCTACCTGGTCGACCTGGCCAGGGGCCCGAATGGCGAGGTCCTGCCGGCGCGCTCGGTCCGCACCGGGCGCCGGCCCGAAGGCATCCAGGTCTACGGCCTCCCGGAACTGGAGGACCATGCGCCCTTCCTGCGTGAGCTCTGGGACACGGCGGACGTCATGGGCCTGCCCCTCGAGGGAGCGATCTCCGAGTTCGCCCCGGCCCAGGTGGAGCTGACCCTGCACCATAAGCCGGACGCCATGGCCGCCGCCGACGACGCCGTGCGATACAAGCGGGCGGTGAAGGGCATCGCGCCGCGCCATGGCTGCGAGGCCACCTTCATGGCCAAGCCCTGGGCTGACCGGGCGGGCAGCGGCTTCCATGTCCATGTCAGCTTTGCCGACGCCTCGGGCGCCAACCTCTGCGCCGATCCTCGGCCCGAGGGTTCTGATCTGCTCCGCTACGCCATCGGCGGCATGAAGGCCCTGATGGGCGACTGCATGGCCATCCTGGCGCCCAACGCCAACAGCTACAGGCGCTTTCGGGCCAATTCCTACGCCCCCGTGGCGCCGACCTGGGGGGTGAACAACCGCACCGTCTCCCTTCGCGTCCCGGCCGGGCCGCCCGTCACCCGGCACGTGGAACACCGCGTGGCCGGCGCCGACGCCCACCCCCACCTCGTCCTGGCCGCCCTGCTGGCGGCGGCTCACCACGGGATCGTAAACCGGCTGGACCCTGGGCCGGCGGTGGAGGGCGACGGCTACGCGGCTGCGGTCCGTGACGGGGTGCGCCTGCCGACCGACTGGGTGGGGGCCGTCGACCTGTTCGAGCGGTCCGATGTGCTGCGGGACTATCTCGGTCCGCGCTTCGTCGACATGTTCACGTCGGTCAAGCGCACGGAGCAGGACCGCTTCGGCGCCGTCGTCACCGCCCTCGACTATGACTGGTATCTGGGCAACGCCTGAATCCGTGCCGACTCCGGCGCTTTCGGGATTGATCCCGACGCGTTGGCGCCGTCATCCTCCCGGGAGAAACCAGCCCCTGGAGAGACTTTCCCGATGTCGATGCTTTCCGGACGCGGCGCGTCCCGCCGCAGCCTGCTCACCGCCTTTGGCGCCGCCGCCATCGGAGTCTCGTTCAGCGCCTGCTCCCAGCCCGGCGCCGCGCCCGCCGGCGGCGGCGAGGAACCCAAGCTGAACTTCTACAACTGGGACACCTACATCGGCGAGACGACCCTGGCCGACTTCAAGGCCGCCAGCGGCGTCGACGTGAACATGAGCCTCTTCGCCACCAACGATGAGTTGTTCGCCAAGCTCAAGGCGGGCAATCCGGGCTTTGATGTCATCGTCCCCTCCAATGAGTTTGTCAGCCGGATGACCGAGGCCAAGCTGATCCAGTCCCTCGATCATTCGAAGATCCCGAACTTCAAGAACATCGACCCTAGCTTCATGAACCCGGACTACGATCCCAGTCGGAAGATGTCGGCCCCCTACACCTGGCTGGTCCTCGGCATCGGGTACCGCAAGAGCAAGGTGAAGGGGGTTCCGGACAGCTGGAAATGGCTGTTCGACTCCGACGCCTACAAGGGCAAGATCGCCCTCCTGTCGGAGTCCGCGGACCTGATCCGGCTGGCCGCCAAGTACAAGGGTCACTCGGTCAACAACATCCCGCCCGAGATGATCGCTGAGATCGAGAAGATGCTGATCCGCCAGAAGCCCTTCGTGAAGGCCTTCCATGAGGACAATGGCCAGGACATGCTCCTGTCCGGCGAGGTCGACCTGGTCCTGGAGTACAATGGCGACATCGCCCAGATCATGACCGAGGACCCGGATATCGGCTTCGTCGTGCCCAAGGAGGGCAGCCTTATCAACTCCGATAACCTCTGCATCCCGGTGGGGGCGCCGCGCCCGAACAACGCCCATGCCTTCATCAACTACCTGCTCGACGCCGAGGCCGGAAAGGAGATCAGCGAGACCATCCTTTATCCGACGCCGAACGCCGCGGCGAAGGCCCTGATGCCGGAGAGCTACCGCAACAACCCCGCCATCTTCCCGCCTGCCGACGTCATGGCCAAGTGCGAGTACGGCGCCTTCGAGGGGGCGGCGAAGGCCAGCCTCTACGAGGAAGTCGTGACCCGGGTGCGCGCCGCCTGACCTGACGCCGGAGCCCCTGGATGGAACAGCACTGGAAGTCGGCGAAGGGCTTGTTCAGCGCTGTCCTGGGCCCGCCGCTATTCTGGCTGGTCCTCTTCTTCATGATCCCCATGGGGATCGTCTGGCTCTATTCCTTCGGCGAGAACCGGGGCCTGACTGAGATCGCCCTGACGGGCACCTTCTCGAACTATCTCAGGGCCTTCGACCCGCTCTATCTGAAGATCTTCGTCAAGTCGGTCGGAATCGCCGGGCTGACGACCCTGATCTGTCTGGTCATCGGCTTTCCGGTCGCCCTCGCCATCACCTTCGCCCCGGCCAAGGCCAAGACCTGGTTGCTCCTGGCCGTCATGTTGCCCTTCTGGACCAACCTCCTGATCCGGACCTACGCACTGATCGCCGTCCTCAGGACCGAGGGCTACGTGAACCAATCCCTGGAGTGGCTCTGGAACGGACTGGACGCGGTGGTGGGCGTGCTTGGCGTGGGGGCACTGGGGCCCTTCCAGCCCCTGGAGCTCCTGCACAACAATTTCGCCGT
Organism: Phenylobacterium sp.; assembly: GCA_020402745.1. Lineage (GTDB taxonomy): Bacteria > Pseudomonadota > Alphaproteobacteria > Caulobacterales > Caulobacteraceae > Phenylobacterium. The sequence continues at coordinate 9,282 of JADBYZ010000041.1, read as the reverse complement.
CGTGCTGGGGCTGGTCTACGTCCACCTGCCCTTCATGGTCCTGCCGCTCTACTCGGCCCTGGACCGGCTGGACACCTCGCTCATCGAGGCCAGTCTCGACCTGGGCGCCGGGCACCTGAGGACCCTCCTGGTCATCGTCGCGCCCCTGGCCCTTCCGGGGATCGCCTCGGGGGTGGTGATCACCTTTATCCCGGCCCTGGGCTCCTACCTGACGCCAGACCTGCTGGGCGGACCGGACAGCCAGATGATCGCCAACATCATCGAGCGCCAGTTCAAGCGGGCCAATGACTGGCCCTTCGGCGCGGCCCTATCCTTCCTGCTCATGTACATGACCTTCATCGCCATCGCCCTGCAAGCCATGCTCTCGCGGCGTCGGCGGGAGCCGGCCTGATGGCGAAGCGTCCGGCCCCCGGTCCCCTGGAATACCTGCGCCGGTGGCCCCTGCAGCTTTGGCTAGTGGGCGTCGGCATCTTCCTCTACGCCCCGCTCGTCGCGCTGATGGTGTTCAGCTTCAACGATAGCCGGCGCAACATCGTCTGGCAGGGCTTCACCCTGAAGTACTACGAGAAGGCCCTGAACAACGCCTCGCTGATCGAGGCCTTCGTCAACAGCCTGACCATCGCAGCCGTCTCCACCTTCCTGAGCCTGATCCTCGGCGCCCTGGCCGCCCTGGCCCTCTGGCGGTTCCGTTTTCCGGGCAAGACCGGCTTCGACGGCGCCCTGGCCCTGCCCATTGTGGCGCCGGAGATCTGCCTGGGCGTGGCCATGCTGGTCTTCTTCGCCAAGGTCCTGCCCTGGCCTCAGGGCCTGCCCTGGCCGATGAACCTGGGCGCCATCATCATCGCCCACGTCTCCTTCTCCTTCCCCTTCGTGGCGGTGGTGGTCCGGGCGAGGATGGCCAGCTTCAACCGCGAGCTTGAAGAGGCCGCCCGGGACCTCGGCGCCAGCGAGTGGCGCACGCTGAAGGACGTCATCCTGCCGCACATGACGCCCTCCCTGGTCGCGGGCGGCTTCCTGGCCTTCACCCTCAGCCTGGACGATTTCGTCATCACCTTCTTCACGTCTGGCCCGGACACCGTGACCTTCCCGGTCAAGGTCTACTCCATGGTCCGCTTCTCGGTGACGCCGGAGGTCAACGCCGCCTCCACAATTCTGATCGTCCTGACCGTTGTCCTCACCGCCATCGCCCTGAAGGTCCAGGGCGACCCGGCCTCCACGGCGGGAGGCCACGCCGCCCTCGACCGCCCCAAAGACCGTCCCTGAGGCGCCATGAGCAAGCCCATCATCACCTTCGAGAACGTCACCAAGCGCTTCGGCCGGATGGTCGCTGTCGACAACGTCTCCCTGACCATCGACGAGGGTGAGTTCTTCTGCCTGCTAGGCCCCTCCGGCTGCGGCAAGACCACCCTCCTGCGTATGCTCGCCGGGTTCGAGACCCCCACCGAAGGCCGCATCCTGATCGATGGGCAGGACATCTCGAACGTGCCGCCCAACCGGCGGCCGGTGAACATGGTCTTCCAGTCCTATGCGGTCTTCCCGCACATGAGCGTGGCCGACAACGTGGCCTATGGATTGAAGATCGACCGCGTCCCGGGGGCGGAGCGCGACCGGAGGGTCGAAGAGGCCCTCGAGCTGGTGCAGCTGGGCGGCCTGGGCGGGCGCAAGCCGGACCAGCTCTCTGGCGGGCAACGCCAGCGCGTCGCCCTGGCCCGGGCCCTGGTCAAGCGCCCGAGGGTCCTCCTGCTGGATGAGCCCCTCTCGGCCCTCGACGCCAAGCTGCGCGATCAGATGCGCACCGAGCTCTGCACCCTGCAGGAGACCGTCGGCATCACCTTCATCATGGTCACCCACGATCAGGACGAGGCCCTGGCCCTGGCCAGCCGATGCGCGGTCATGAATCGCGGCCTCTTGCAGCAGGTGGCGACGCCCAACGACCTCTACGAGTTTCCGGGCAGCCGGTTCGTGGCCGACTTCATCGGTTCGGTGAACCTGTTCGAGGGCGTCCTTGCGGTGGACGAGCAGGACGAGGCGGTGATCCGTTCACCGGAACTGCCCACGGACATCTACCTCGACCACGGCGTCACGGGCGCCAAGGGGACCACCGTCTGGGCCGCCCTGCGACCAGAGAAGATCGAGCTGCATAAGTACGTTCCCGGGCAGCCCCCGCCGGTCCTGGATGACTCCCCCGCCGGCGCCAACCTGGTGCGGGGCGTCATCCGCCACGAGTCCTACCTGGGAAGCGAGAGCACCTACGAGGTGGAGATCGCCGGAGGGCGGCGGGTCAAGGTGCTCAGGTCCAACCTGACCCGCTGGGACCAGGAGGACTTCGCCCTTGGCGAGGAGGTCTGGCTCGGCTGGCACGCCTGTTCGCCCGCCGTCCTCCTGAACTGACATGGTCCGTCCTGTCGCCGGCATCATCTGCTGCACCCGCACCGTCGGGATCGAGCCCGCCCAGGCGGTGATGAACCGATACGTCGCCTCGGCCATGGCCTATGCCGACGCCGCCGCCCTCCTGATCCCCTCCATGCCGCAATACATGCGGGCCTTGGACGTGGCCGGGCGGCTGGACGGCCTGCTCCTGACCGGCAGTCCCTCCAACCTCGACCCCTCGGCCTACGGGGAGGCGGCGGACGACGCCCCAGGGCCCTTCGATCCGGCCCGCGACTCCATGACGGGCGACCTGATCCGCGCCATGCTCGACCTGGGTCGCCCGGTCTTCGGCATCTGCCGCGGCTTCCAGGAGCTGAATGTCGCCTTCGGCGGCAGCCTGCGGCGGGATGTCTCCGAGCACCCCGACCTCCTGAAGCACCACGCCCCGGACGAGGTGGGCTTCAACGAGATGTTCGACCACGTCCACGATGTGGCCCTGACGCCCGGAGGGGTCCTGGCCGCCGCCCTGGGAGAGGGCCGGATCCGGGTCAATTCCGTCCACTACCAGGGGGTCTCGCGGCTGGGCGACGGGCTGAGCGTCGAGGCCCGGGCCGATGACGGCGTGGTCGAAGCCTTCTCCGCCCGGGTGAATTCCGCCCCGGTCCTCGCCGTCCAGTGGCACCCCGAATGGCGGACAGGCGAAAATCCGCAAAGTCAGGTATTCTTCCACGTCTTCGGGCGGGCCCTCCGGGGCGAACCGCTTGTCCGCTGATCCGCTTCAGGAGTTCCTCGCGTGACTGTTCCGATCCGTAACCACGACATCGCCGAGCTTCGCCGGCTGGACCTGGCGCACCATCTGCCGGCCCAGGCCGACCACCGGCTGATCGCCAGCCTGGGCGGCAGCCGGATCATCACCCGGGCCGAGGGCAGCACCATCTTCGACGGAGAGGGGAACGCCATCCTCGACGGCATGGCGGGACTCTGGTGCGTGAATGTGGGCTATGGACGCGAGGAGCTGGCCAAGGCCGCCTACGACCAGATGCTCGAACTGCCCTACTACAACACCTTCTTCCGGACGGCGACGCCGCCCCCGGTGAAGCTGGCGGCCCGCATCGCCAGCAAGATGGGCGGCCACCTGAGCCATGTCTTCTTCAACTCCTCGGGCTCCGAGGCTGTCGACACGGTCTTCCGCCTGGCCCGCCACTACTGGAAGCTGAAGGGCCAGCCCCAGCGCCGCATCTTCATCAGCCGCTGGAACGCCTACCATGGCTCCACCGTGGCGGGGGTGTCGCTGGGCGGCATGAAGGCCATGCACGCACAGGGCGATCTGCCGGTGCCCGGCGTCGAGCACGTCATGCAGCCCTATCTCTTCGGCGAGGGCTTCGGCGAGGACCCGGACGCCTTCGCCGCCCGCGCCGCCCAGGCCATCGAGGACAAGATCCTCGAGGTCGGCCCCGAGAACGTCGCCGCCTTCATCGGAGAGCCTGTCCAGGGCGCCGGCGGGGTCATCATCCCGCCTGAGGGTTACTGGCCCCGGGTCGAGGCCATCTGCCGCAAGTACGGCATCCTGCTGGTCTGCGATGAGGTCATCTGTGGCTTCGGGCGGCTGGGTCAGTGGTTCGGCCACCACCACTACGGCGTGAAGCCGGACATGATCTCCATGGCCAAGGGCCTATCCTCGGGCTACCTGCCGATCAGCGCCACCGGCGTGGCCGACCACATCGTGGCAGAGCTGCGCGAGAAGGGCGGCGACTTCGCCCATGGCTACACCTATAGCGGCCACCCGACCGCCGCCGCCGTGGCCCTGGCCAACCTCGACATCATCGAGCGCGAGGGCCTGGTGGAGCGCACCCGCGAGGACACCGGCCCCTACCTGGCCCGCGCCCTGGCCAGTCTCAACGACCATCCCCTGGTGGGCGAGACCCGCTCCCTCGGCCTGATCGGGGCGGTGGAGATCGTCTGCGAGCCCGGGACCAACAAGCGGTTCCTGGACAAGGAGGGCGAAGCCGGCCCGGTGGTGCGCGACCTCTGCATCCGCAACGGCCTGATGGTGCGCGGCATCCGCGACACCATCGTCTGCTGCCCGCCCCTGATCATCACCCACGCCGAGATCGACCGGCTGGTCTCGATCCTCCGCCGCTCCCTCGACGAAGCCGAGCCCATCCTGCGGGCCCTGAAGCCGGAGGCGGCGGGATGACCTCCCGCAAGAAGCGTCCGCCCCCGGCCTCCCGGGAGAAGCGTGGTGTCGCCTCGCTGGAGGCGGCCGGGCCCTGGCTGGCGCGGCAGTCCATCGACGAAATCGAATGCGTCGTGCCCGACCTGGCCGGCGTGGCGCGGGGCAAGATCATGCCCGTCCGCAAGTTCCTGGGCGCGCCGTCGATGAACCTGCCCCTGGCGGTCTTCTACCAGACCATCACCGGCGATTTTCCCGAGGTGATGGGAACAATCTCCGCGGTGCAGTCGGACACCGACATCTTCCTGAACCCGGACTTCGCCACCCTGGCGGTGGTGCCCTGGGCGCAGGACCCGACCGCTCAGGTCATCCATGACGCCTTCCATCCCGACGGCCGACCGGTCCAGGAGGCGCCCCGGCAGGTTCTGCGGCGGGTGCTGGACCTCTACCGCGACCGGGGTTGGACCCCGGTGGTCGCCCCGGAGCTGGAGTTCTACCTGGTCGACAAGAACACCGACCCGGACTACCCGTTGCGCCCGCCGATCGGCCGGTCGGGACGCCCCGAGACGGGTCGACAGGGCTATTCCATCTCTGCGGTCAACGAGTTCGATCCCCTTTTCGAGGACATGTACGAGTACTCCGAGGCCCAGGGCCTGGAGATCGACACCCTGATCCACGAGAGCGGGGTGGCCCAGATGGAGATCAACCTGCGGCATGGCGATCCGCTGGAGCTGGCCGACCAGGTCTTCATGTTCAAGCGCACCATCCGCGAGGCGGCGCTGGAGCACGATATCTACGCCACCTTCATGGCCAAGCCGATGGCGGGCGAGCCGGGCAGCGCCATGCACATCCACCAGTCCATCCTGGACGCCGACGGACGGCCCCTGTTCTCAGACCGCAAGACGGGCGAGGCCACGCCCGCCTACCTGTCCTTCATCGCCGGCCAGCAGCGGTACCTGCCGGCCATCATGGCCATCCTGGCGCCCTACGTGAACTCCTATCGCCGCATCGCCCGGGGCACGGGGGCGCCGGTCAACACCCAGTGGGGCCACGACAACCGCACCTGCGGCCTGCGGGCGCCGCCCTCCGATCCGGCCAACCGGCGACTGGAGAACCGCATCCCCTCGTCGGACGCCAATCCCTACCTGGCCATCGCCGCGGTCCTGGCGACGGGATGGCTGGGCATGACCCAGGGCCTGACCCCCACCGCTCCGGTGGACACGGACGCCTCGGCCCTGGGCATCGACCTGCCGCGCAACCTCCTGGAGGCCCTGGTCCTGTTCGAGCAATGCGAGCCCCTGCGGGACGCCCTGGGCGAGGTCTTCTGCGGGGCCTACGCCACAGTGAAGCGGGCCGAGTACGAGACCTTCATGCAGACCATCAGCCCCTGGGAGCGCGAGTTCCTCCTGCTGAACGTCTGACGGCCCGCCATGCGCAATGACGGCCACCCCAAGGGCTCCTGGTACGCCGCGACGGCGGCCATCCGACTGCCGGTCTTGCCTGCGCCGGAGGGCGAGGTCCGCACCGGGGTGTGCATTGTCGGCGCCGGCTTCACCGGCCTGGGGGCCGCCCTGGCCCTGGCCCGGGCCGGGGTTCCCTGCCTGGTGCTGGAAGCGGCCCGGGTCGGCTCCGGCGCCTCCGGGCGCAATGGTGGCCAGGCCCATCCCGGCCACCGGCAGGACCAGGCCTGGCTGGAGGCTCGTGTGGGCGCAGCTGAGGCCCTGCGGCTCTGGAAGCTGGCGGAGGCCGCGCGGGCGCATCTCGCCGATCTTCTCGCCGATGTCGCACCGGAGGCGGACTACCGGCCCGGCCTGATCGTCGCCCGCCACCGACCGGGCGGGGAGGGGGCGGACGCGGCACACATAGAGCACATGACCCGGGTCTATGGCTGCGAGGCCCTCAGCCTGGTGTCTCCACAGGACCTTGCCGCGGACCTGGGGACCGATGTCTACCACGGCGGCGTCCTCGACCGGGACGGCGGCCACCTGCACCCCCTCAACCTCGCCCTCGGCATGGCCCGGGCCGTGCTGGCCGCCGGCGGAGGGATTTGCGAGCAAACGCCCGCCCTTTCCTGGACCCGGCGGGGCGGGGCGATCGAGGTGACGACCCCTGCGGGTCGGATCATCTGTGACCGGCTCATCCTGACCGGGGATGGCTACCTCACCGAAATCGCCGGGGCGGCCCGGGACCGGGTCATGCCGATCAACAACTTCGTCCTCGTCACCGAGCCCCTGGGCGATCGGGCCGACCAGATCCTGCGCAGCGGGGCCGCCGCCGCCGACACCCGCTTCGTGGTGAACTACTTCCGCAAGACCGCCGACGGACGGCTCCTGTTCGGGGGCGGGGAGACCTACCGCCAGACCTACCCCGCCGACCTCGCCGGCTATGTCCGGCGCAGCCTGGTGAAGATCTATCCGGAACTGGCGAGCATCCGCATCACCCACGCCTGGGGCGGCTCGGTGGGGGTGACCCTGCACCGCACGCCCCTGGTCTCCTCACCGGCGCCGGGCGTCTCGCTGGCGGCAGGATATTCGGGGCAGGGGGTCCTGCTGGCGCCCTATGTCGGCGACCTCCTGGGGCGCGCGGCGATGGGGGATGAGGCGGCCTCCGAGGCCCTGGAGGCCCTGGGCCGGCTGCCTGCCCCGGCCTTTCCCGGCGGGCGCTGGCTGCGCCGGCCCCTGACCATCGCCGGCCTGACCTGGTACGCCCTGCGCGACCGGCTTTGAACCGCCCTCGCCCCCGGCCGTCGGAGTGTGCTAAGGGCGCGGCGACATGACCACCCCGCTCAGCCGAATCCGCAACTTCTCGATCGTGGCCCATATCGACCACGGCAAGTCGACCCTGTCCGACCGCCTCATTCAGGAGACGGGTGCGCTGACCCAGCGCGAGATGACCGAGCAGGTCCTCGACAACATGGACATCGAGCGCGAGCGGGGCATCACCATCAAGGCCCAGACCGTGCGCCTGGACTACAAGGCCCGGGACGGCGAGACCTATGTCCTGAACCTGATGGACACCCCCGGCCATGTGGACTTCGCCTATGAGGTCAGCCGCAGCCTGGCCGCCTGCGAAGGCTCCATCCTGGTGGTGGACTCCAGCCAGGGGGTCGAGGCCCAGACCCTGGCCAATGTCTACCAGGCCATCGACAACAACCATGAGATCGTCCCGGTCCTGAACAAGATCGACCTGCCCGCCGCCGACCCCGACCGGGTCCGCGAGCAGATCGAGGACGTCATCGGCATCGACGCTTCAGACGCCGTCCTGTGTTCGGCCAAGACCGGCCAGGGGATCGCCGACGTCCTGGAGGCGGTGGTCACCCGCCTGCCGCCCCCCAAGGGGGACCCCGACGCCCCCCTCAAAGCCCTCCTGGTCGACGCCTGGTACGACCCCTACCTGGGCGTGGTGGTGCTCGTGCGGGTCATGGACGGGCGCCTGCGCGCCGGCATGAAGGTGCGGATGATCAACGCCGGCGCCGTCCACCAGGTGGACCGGATCGGCGTCTTCAAGCCCAAGCAGACCGAGGTCGACGAACTGGGCCCCGGCGAGATCGGCTACATCACCGCCCAGATCAAGCAGGTGGCCGACGCCGCCGTGGGCGACACCATCACCGAGGAAAAGCGCCAGACCACCACCCCCCTGCCGGGCTTCCGCATCGCGCAGTCGGTGGTCTTCTGCGGCCTCTTCCCGGTGGACGCCGCCGACTTCGAGGACCTGCGCGCCGCCATTGGCCGGCTGCGCCTGAACGACGCCAGCTTCACCTACGAGATGGAGACCTCTGCGGCCCTGGGCTTCGGCTTCCGCTGCGGCTTCCTGGGCCTCCTGCACCTGGAGATCATCCAGGAGCGGCTGTCGCGCGAATTCGACCTCGATCTGATCGCCACCGCCCCCAGTGTGGTCTACCGGATCACCCTGACCAACGGCGAGGTCCTGGAGCTCCACAATCCCGCCGACATGCCGGACCCGGTGAAGATCGACACCATCGCCGAGCCCTGGATTAAGGCCACCATCCTGACGCCCGATGAGTATCTCGGCGCGGTGATCAAGCTCTGCCAGGACCGCCGCGGCGTGCAGCGCGAGCTGTCCTATGTGGGCAGCCGGGCGATGGTGATCTACGACCTGCCCTTGAACGAGGTGGTCTTCGACTTCTACGACCGGCTGAAGAGCGTCTCCAAGGGCTACGCCTCCTTCGACTACCAGGTCGAGGACTATCGGGTCGGCGACCTGGTCAAGATGAGCATCCTGGTCAACGCCGAACCCGTCGACGCCCTGTCCATGCTGGTCCACCGCGACCGGGCCGAGGCCCGGGGCCGGGGCATGGTCGAGAAGATGAAGGACCTGATCAACCCGCACATGTTCCAGATCCCGCTGCAAGCGGCGATCGGCGGCCGGATCATCGCCCGCGAGACCATCCGCGCCCTGCGCAAGGACGTCACCGCCAAGTGCTATGGCGGCGACATGAGCCGCAAGCGCAAGCTCCTGGACAAGCAGAAGGCCGGCAAGAAGCGCATGCGCCAATTCGGCAAGGTCGACATCCCCCAGGAAGCCTTCATCGCCGCCCTGAAGATGGACGCGGATTAGGCGCGCAGCGGCAGGTCAGCTGACCCCCTCCGCCGCGCTGCGCGCGCCACCTCCCCCTGGGGGCAGGGGAATCGCATATGCCGCCGCCTCTGACAGGAAACCGACGCTGGTAAGCGTCTGCAGTCCAAGAGGCAGTCACCGATTCCGTTTTGTTCCCGGTT
>JADBYZ010000040.1 GCA_020402745.1 Phenylobacterium sp. | reverse complement strand
TTCGGTGGCTGACCCGCCTGAACCCGCCGCACGACTTCGGCTCGACTGTGCTGCGACAGCCGGGCATTCTTGTGCACGTTCATCCGACCCTCTCCTGAGACCCTGTAGCTTCACAACCACAGCTTCCCCGGTCCGGGTCGGGTGGACAACCTATTGAGAGCTCACAGCTAGACATTGCCGCTCAGGCAGAACCGCCGAGCGAAAACCCTATGGCGGAGAGGTGGGATTCGAACCCACGGTACCCGTAAAGGTACGCCGCATTTCGAGTGCGGTGCTTTCGACCCCTCAGCCACCTCTCCGTCGAGGGTCGGCGCCCGGAAGGGGCGCCGCGGCCAAACTCCATTGATCGGGACGTGTGGATGAAGCCTGGCGCCCTGATCAGCCTCGACGGCGGGCGGTCGATATAGCAGTCTTTCGACCGGAGTCCCCGGGGGGTGAGCTTGACTACGAAGTCAGAGACATCAAGCGCGCCGCTGCGCGAAGACGATGACGGGTTGGCCGCGCACGTCGCCCATCGGGCGCCGGACCTTTACATTACCTTCCTCAGCATCCTGGTCGGGATCGTACTCGCAGACCTGTTGCAATTGGTCCGCAATGACCTGCGATTCTGGCCGATCGACGCGCGGGCGGTCATGACCTCGGCTCAGATCGTCGGGATGGCCGGCTCTGCACTCGGCACCTGGGCTGTCTATGCCCACCTCGCCATCGCCCAACGCCAGACACCCCGCTTCAGCGAATCCCTGGCCGCCTTTGTTGGTCCATTGGTCCTTCTGGTCGCCAACAGTTTTGTCGGCGCCGCCGATCCGACGGCGTGGTTCCTGCTGGCGGGCATATTTCTGACGGTGGCGACGGTCGCCTCCGCGGCCAGCGTCCTGAATTCGGCTCGTCCAATTGAGGGCCGCGCCTTTCGACGCATGCTTCGCCCCGGAGGCTTTCTGCTCGTCCTCGCCGTGGGCGCGCCCAGCGCCTTTGCAGCAGCCGCACTGGTCAAAAGCGGGCTGGTAGGGCCATGGGGCGCGGCCGCAATGGCCTGCGCCACAGTCCCTGCGGCGATGCTCTTGCCAGTGCTTTACTTCCGCGACTGGCGCCGGGCGCTGCGTGAGGGTCCCCGCGCGCCGGCGGAAAGGCCGACGCTCTCCCGCGGAGACGGCTCGATCACCGAGGGGTGGGTCCGCGAAAAGGTCTCGGATGTCTTCATCACCTTGATCAGCATCACCATCGGCCTGGCGCTTCAGGAAATGGTCGATCAGGCGCGTGACCGGATGACCCTGTGGCCTCTGGACAGCGCCAGCCTGATGACCTGGGGCCAGATTGGCGGGGTTGTTTCCAGCGTGCTGTCCGCCTGGCTCATCTACGGACACCTCGCCATCTCGCGGCGGGGACTGCCTTCCTATGCAGAGACGCTCAGCGGCGCCGTGGCGCCAATGTTCCTGGCCGTCGCCTCTGGCCTGACGGGTCGAGCGGAGGTCTGGCCATGGCTCTATGCCGGCGCCGCCTATCTCGCCTTGCAGATCTTCGTGACCCGCCTTTTCACCCGATTTGCCGAGAGTCCGGTGGAAAAGGCCCTGCTGGTCCAGGTCGGCCGGCCTTCGGGCTACACCTTGATCATGCTCATCGGCGCCCCCGTCTACGCCCTGATCGGGCTGGGTGAGCAGTTCGGCTTCCTTCCGCAATGGCTGGTCCTCTGCGCCGTGCTGGCCTCAGGCCCCGCTGGCATGCTTTGCGCATGGATGTTTTTCCGTGACTGGCGCAAGGCGCTGGCGGCCTAGCGCGGTTTTCCCTGGACCATGGCCAGCACTTCGAACAACGGAAAAAGCTGTGCGCAAAGGTCGGTGCAGTGGCGGAGAGGGCGGGATTCGAACCCTCGGCGCCCGTAAAGGTACGCCGCATTTCGAGTGCGGTGCTTTCGACCCCTCAGCCACCTCTCCGTCGAGGGTCGGCGCCCGGAAGGGGGCCGGTGAGTGCGAGGGGCGGAAACTAGTGAGGGCGCCGGCCTGATCCAGCCCACCTTCCCGCCGGCCTGCCAGATCAGGAAGACCGGCACGAACAGGACATTCGCCGCCTCCATCTTCCAATAGGGGTCCAGTCGCTTGAGCAGGTCGGCGCGGGTCTTGGCGGCCAATGGGAACCTCACCGGGTCAGGGGATCAGGACCGGAGCCTACAGCAGGATTGGCGAGGGGTGGAGTTAGGGAGCCTGGCGGCGAAACACCTGGCGTCAGATGGGCGCCTCTACGCCTGCGCGCGCGCCAACCCGCGGCAATCCAGACGCTTCAGGAATCCAGGCGCTTCAGGAATCCAGACGCTTCAGGGCCGCACCGACTGCCGCCACCGTCCGCGCCACGTCGTTGTCGGAGGTGTTCCAGCCGCAGACGCTGATCCGCATCACGCGCTCGCCGTCCCAGCTGCCGCCGCTGACAAAGGCCTCGCCGCTGGCGTTGACGGCGGCGATCACCGCATCGCTGATATTCTCGCCCTTGCGCGTGTCAAACCGGACCAGGCCCTGGTTCAATGTCGGCCGGGCGATCCCCACCGCACCCTCCAGCCCGACGATCCCGTCATAGATGGCCGCAGCGTGGTTGCAGCAGCGCTCGATCATCGCGGCCAGCCCGTCGCGACCCAGCTCCATAAGGGCCGCCAGCGCCGGCAGCGCCCGGGCGCGACGCGACCATTCCGGCGTGAAGTCCATCGGATCGCGGACCGGTCCACCGGTGCTCACATAGGCCGCCGTCATCCGCATGGCGGCGATGTGAGCGTCGGGATGGCGCGTGATCGCCATGCCGCAGTCATAGGGGGTGTTCAGCCACTTGTGCCCGTCGGTCGCCCAGCTGTCTGCCAGATCGATCCCGGCGACCTGCGACGCCAGCCGTTGACTGGCGTTGGCCCAAAGCCCGAAGGCGCCGTCGACGTGAACCCAGGCGCCCGCGCTCTGTGCCATCGGGCAGAGCGTCGCGAAATCGTCCGACGCGCCGATGTTGAGGTCACCGGCGTTGAGCACGACGATCGTGGCCATCTGCGGTGCGTCGGCCAGCGCCCTGCGCAGCGCGTCCACCGAAACCCGGCCGGGTTCATCGCCGCCCAGCGGCACGATACAGTCGCTGCCCAGGCCCAGCAGGCGCAGGGCGCGCGTGACCGACGAATGGTGGTGGGCGTTGGCCAGAACGCGGATCGCCGGAGCGCCCTGCAGGCCCTTTGCCTCGACGTCCCATCCCTTGTCCGCCAGAACTCCGTGACGGGCGGCGGCCAGCGCCGTTGCATGCGCCATCTGGCACCCGGTGACAAAGGCGTAGCTCGCATCGGCTGGCAGACGCAGCGCCTCCAGCAGGAACCGCCCGGCCAGCGCCTCCAGAACCGCGCCTGCTGGGCTCGTCGACGCCAGCACCACGTTCTGGTCCCAGGCCGAGCACATCATGTCGGTGGCCAGGGCGGCCGGCAGCGCGCCGCCCTTCACCCAGGCGAAAAAGCGTCCGCCGGCATTGGCGGTCAATCCCGGCTCCGCGGCGGCTGCAATCGCCCGGACTACGTCAGCGGCGGCCATGCCCTGCGGGGGAAACCGCGCCGGCAATCCGGCCAGGATATCCGCCGGGCTGCCGCGCGAGGCGACCGGGCGGGTGTCCAGCGAGGCCAGATATCGGCGGGTCTCAGCGAAGGCGATATCAAGGGTGTCCATTCGCCGGCGGTTATCACAGGCCAGGGATCACGTCATGGCGTTCGGAGTCGGGCTGGAAGTCCCTAGGTTCTTGCTGGAAATGACCGGCTTACGCCGCCGGACAGAAACGTCTGAGTTTTTCGACGCTGCACCCAATCGCAACGGCGCGCCGCCCGTTTCGGGGGACTCTGTCATCCAGGGGGATTTCGCGGCCTCGCCCAAGGCGCAGAGAGATTTGGGGCGAAGGGCTCATGGCGGAGAGGGTGGGATTCGAACCCACGGTACCCGTAAAGGTACGCCGCATTTCGAGTGCGGTGCTTTCGACCACTCAGCCACCTCTCCGACGAGGGCCGGCGCCCGAGAAGGGGCCGGTGAGTGCGAGGCGCGGAACCTAGCGACGGCGCCGGGCGGAGGCAAGCCTTGCCGGTGCCGGGGGCGGGCTGATGGAAGTTCGCGGGCGATGTTCCACCCACTGTGCAGTTAGAGAAACTGAAGTGGAGGTATTGGCACGCAATTCTGGGCGCGCATGGCCTCTCCGTCCGGACGGCAACCGCCAGCCTGGTCGACCGCCTCAGGCCTCCAGTAGATAGAGTCTCTCGTGTGGGCAGGTTGCGGACAGCCTGGCGAAGGTCCGCTTTCTGGTTCCGGCATTAGGGCCACCATCTACCCGTTTTGCCATGTGAAACTTACCAAAATCTGCCTACGCATGACTTGCTGGAAGCGACGGCCTTCATCTTAAAGACCGGGCGAAGAAATTTGATTTGGCAGTCGGCCAGCATTGCGCCAGCGTTGCGCTAGCCGGGCACCGGGTGGTGTCGGTGTTCCTGAGGGACGAGAGCGCAGTTGAGTTGAAGTGGGTTGGCGTATGAAGATGCATGGACAGCGGTGGGTCTATCAGATTGGAAACAACGTAGTTTACATCGACAACGCATTTGCCTGGATCGGCTGGACGCAGGAGCGGATGGTGATCAATGACGAGACTGTCCAGTCCACCGATGGCTGGTTCCGGGCTCGGCAGGACTATCTGGAACCGTGGATCGTGCCGGGCGGCGAAGGCTTGCTTACCGTGAAGTTGGCAGCGCGGATGATAGATGTTGCCTGTTTTGCCGACCTAGACGGCCAGTCTCTGGTGCCTATGCAAATGCTCAAGTCGAAATGGTCTGGACCGAAGTGGTCATGGCCCGAAGAGGCCGAGTGGGCTCTAGCCAATCGGGCGAGCTCAAGCGTCGTTCTACCCGGCTGAAGAAGTCCATCGACCTATCGGCTCTCCGCTCACCACACACAATCGCGGTTCAGAAGGGCAACTTTTGGGCCTTAGGGTCGATGTTCGGTTTCAGGCTTAGTGCCAATGTCGCGGTTCGACCCATGTCAGACATTGCGGAGGTCGGCTTTTCGGCCGACATAAGGCGGGTAGATGTTGGCGGGCTTCTGGGAAAAGGACACCGATTTCGGATGCCATGATTCTTCAGGCGGCTTGCCACTGCCGAAGCGTCCGGTTCGAGGTCGCGTTGACCGATGGGTTAAAGACAGCGCGGCGATGCGACTGTTCATTTTGCCGGATGCGCGGGGCTGTCGCTGTTTCGGCAGAGCTTGACGGCGTGCGCATCCTCTCGGGCGAAGGCTCGCTGGCTGAATATCAGTTCAACACCAAGACGGCTAAGCACTACTTCTGCTTGACCTGCGGCATCTACACCCATCACCAGAGGCGTTCCAATCCTCGTCAATTCGGGGTCAACGTCGCTTGCATTGAGGGAGTCAGTCCGTTTGATCTCCCGGAAGTGCTGGTCAACGACGGCGTCCATCACCCCAGCGACGCGGGGGCAAGCGCGAAGCCAAGACTGGCTGGCGTGCTGCGGTACGAGGCTTCCAGAGACTACGCACAAAGTCTATTCTCGAGATGAGAGCCAAAGACGGCTCTCCACCCAAAGCAGACTCTCGGATCGTCTGCTTTCGGGCGTTCACCCGGGGGGCAGGTGTCATGCTCTATCCACCGGGCGAGCCGAAGGCAGCGTCAACCTGCTCTGCCCGAGGCAAGTCGGCAATGGCCGTCAGGTCCTTGCTAGCCGTCTTCCTCGTCCACCGGGAGTACGGCCAGGCCGTCGGCGTCGGCATGGAGGATATCGCCGGGCACGAAGACCACGCCGCCAAAGGCGACGGGGGCGTCGCGCAGGCCCTCGCCGCGCTTGACCGTGCGCATGGGGCAGGTTCCCAGGGCCTTGATCCCCAGCTTCATGCGGCCGAGGGCGGCCGTGTCGCGCACGGCGCCGAACACCACCACCCCGGCCCAGCCATTGCGCACCGCGTCGGCGGCCAGGTTGTCGCCCAGGAGGGACCGGCGCAGGGAGCCGCCGCCGTCCACCACCAGCACCGCGCCCTCGCCGGGCTCGGACAGGGCCTGCTTGACCAGGGCGTTGTCCTCAAAACAGCGCACCGTGCGGATGGGGCCGGAAAAGGCCACGCGCCCGCCAAAGTCGCGGAAGGGGACGTGGCAGACCTCGATCACGTCCTCATGGGCGTCGCACAGGTCGGCGAGAGTGGTCATGGGGCGTCTCCTCCGTCGGCCGGGCCGGCGATGTAGCGGTCGGTGGCCCGGGTGGGAAGCCCGTCCAGGCTGCGGGTTCGCCCGGCCTGTGTCTTCACCCAGGCCTGCGGGTCCTGGGCGGCGTGATAGCGGGGCAGGGTCTCGCGGTGATGGTCCAGGCCCATCACCGGCACGCCCCAGCCGCAGCTGGTCTGCACGCCCTCCACGGCGATGTCGAAGATCTGGCGCACGCCGGGCTGCAGGGTGAAGCGGGCGGCCAGGCCCTCCCACTCCGGGTCGGCGGGCAGGACAGGCCGGCCGCGGCCATAGATCCGCAGGATCAGGGCCGGCGCCTCGAAGTTGCACATCATCAGGGTGATGCGCCCGTCCGCCGCCAGGTGGGCGTGGGTCTCATTGCCCGATCCGGCCAGGTCCAGATAGGCGACGCGGGTGGGGGAGAGGACCTGGAAGGTCCCGGCCAGGCCCTTGGGCGACAGGTTGATCCGCCCGTCCGCCGCGGCGGTGGCGACAAAGAAGACCGGCTGGCGGGCGATCATCGCCACATGGTCTTCCGTCAGGCTGTCAAAAAACTCGGCCATGGCAAAGGCTAGTTCATCCCGGGCGAGGCGAACAGGGCCCGCCTCGGGGTGAAGAGGGTCAACGGCGTCTCAACAGACCCCCCAAAGGACTTTAGCGCGAACCCCCCTTGGGGGACCAATGGCCTCTACCGCAACCCGAGACCCGGCAGGGTCCGGGCCTCCTGGAAGTCCAGGCGACCGGACTGGAAGCCCGTCCTCAGGCCGGTGTCGCGGCCGAACTCCAGGAGGGTGTCCGCCGTCCGGGAATAGACAGGCCAGGCCTGGCCGCCGGGACAGTTGGGGCGACCGGTCTTCGCAAATGCCGCCCAGCAGCCATTCATCAGCACGGCCATGGCCCGGTCCTCGTCCGACACCGCCGACATGGGCGTGCGCCGGCCCCAGTACTGGAAGACGTACTGGATCTCGGCGGCGTGGGCGGCCCGGTCGGTAAGGGGCCTGAAGCGGGTTCCCACATAGGAGAAGTGGTAGAGCCAGGCCGGGGCGCCCGAGGCCGCCTGGCGGGCGATCCAGCGGGCTGGGGCGCCCATGGCCCGGTCGGTGAAGACGGCGCGGGCCAGGGCTTCGTCGCCCTTGGCGGCCTCTACGGGATAGGCCTCTCGGGCGCCGTCCGGCACGGCGCGGATCATCTCTGGCCGCCAGGGGCCCATCAGCGAATCCTCGCCGGAATTCCAGCCGATGATCAGCGGTACGTCAGCGGCCCGGCCGGCGGCGAAGGCCTGGGTGGGGGTCTCCTTCAACAGGCGTCCGTCCGGGATCGGGCCGAAGCTTCCGCCGACGCCCTTCACCAGGGTCTCGGCCGGCAGGGCGCGCAGGTCGGCGGCGGAGGCCCTGGCGTGGCCCAGGGCCTCCAGGGCCTTCTCCCCCGCCTCGGCCTTGGCGGCCAGGGTTGTCGGCGGGAACCAGCCGCCTCCTGACTGGACGATGGCGCGGGCATAGAGGCCCTTGGCGGACGGCGTCGCCAGGAGGGCCAGGGTGCTCATGCCCCCGGCGCTCTCGCCGAACACCGTCACCTGCCGGGGATCGCCTCCGAAGGCTTCGATGTTGCGCTTCACCCACTGGAGGGCGGCGACCTGGTCCATCAGGCCATAGTTGGCCAGGGGTTCGTCCTTGCGCGCCCCTGCGGTCAGGGCCGGGTGGGCGAAATAGCCCAGCGGGCCCAGCCGGTAGTTGATCGTCACCACCACGATCCCCTGCCGGGCGAAGGCCGAGCCGTCATAGATCCAGCCGGCCCCTTCCCGGTGGCTGCCGCCGTGGATCCAGACCATGACCGGCGCCTTCCGGGCCCCAATCGGCGCGAAGACGTTGAGCTGCAGGCAGTCCTCGCTCATCGGCCCGTTGGCGCCGCCGCCGTTGGGCGTTCCGTCGGCGTTCATCTTCTGGACGCAGGAGGGGCCGTTCTTCGTCGCGTCGCGCTCGCCCTTCCAGGCGGCGGCCCGGGCCGGCGGCGTCCAACGGCGCTCGCCCACGGGCGGGGCGGCGTAGGGGATGGCGCGCCAGACGCCCACGCCATCCTTCGCCTCTCCCGCCAGGACGCCCGTCTCGACCTTCACCCGGGCGGGTTCGGCCGCGGCGACCCCGGCCAACAGCAGAACGGCGACCGCAGCGGCCTGGGCGAGCATCTTGAGCATGGCGTGTCTCCCTGTCGCCCCGACTTCGCCGGAGGGGCGGACGGGCGTCAAGGGCGGGGCCTTCCGGGCCTGAAGTCCCTGCGTCAGCCCGCCCGGAAGACTTCGGGGAAGCGGCTTGTGAGCATGGCCCAGTCCGCCGTGTCCGCAGACATCCAACGGATCGCCTCGATCACTTCGGCATGGTCGGTCTCGAGATCGCGGTGGAAGATCGGTTCGTGGTGCGCAATTCGATTCCTGAGCCGGCGCAGGGCGTTCAAGCGCCGATGAACCCGATCCCGCCTCATGTTCCTGCCCGTCTCGCGAAAGGCGCTGAAGAGGCTCCTTCTCCAAAGGGTGGCGTCATACCGCGGCCCCAACAGGCTGACCCAGGAGCCGAAGTTGAGTTCAGCGACAATACGTCCTGTCGTTATGAGCTTTCGGGATTGCAGAATGGCGGCCTTGGCGCGGTCGATATCCCGGCGGACATCTGATTGCAGGGGAACTGAATTCGCCTCGAACCACCTGGAACCGTAAGCGAGGGATAGGTTGCGATGAATCCTGTTTCGGAGGCAGATCTCCAAAGTCTGCAGCGGGGTGTAGAAGGCTTCGGCGATCCGGGAGTTTCGCTCGTAGAGGGAGAGTGCGTGATCCAGATCGCCTGAGGCGGCCTCCAGGTATTTCTCAAGGCGATCGCGCGTCAGGACCTCTTCCAGACTCGTGTTGATCGCTGGGTTGCGCAAAGAGTTCACTTGGCGTTCCCGTCCAGGCGGCCTAAACTCCTAGCGTACACCCCGGGTCGGCCTCTGCCTTTTGGCATGCTCCCGGGGTCAGTCATTTCTGGGCTCGCCCTTCTCCGTCCCGGCGGGTGCATCAGTCTTGTCTTTCGGTCCGAATTCCGGGTCATGGGCTGGCGATGTTCGTTCAATGGAAGTCCCGGCTGGCCACCAGCCGTCCGCCGCTGGCGGGCGGGGCTTCGCCGGGTTCGTCCGTCCTCAGGGCGGCGGCCAGGAAGGACAGGTCGATGACCCGCTCGGCCACCAGGTGGACGATCTGACCGGCCACCTGCAGCCTCCCCTCCACCAGCACCAGGCCCGCGCGCATGACCGCCGGGCGATGGGCCTCGAAGACGTCTTTCCAGACGATGATGTTGGCTGCGCCGGTCTCATCCTCCAGGGTCATGAAGACCACGCCCTTGGCCGTCCCGGGTCTCTGGCGCACCAGGACCAGGCCGGCCACGGCGGTGCGCCGGCCGTCGCGCATCCGCGCCAGCTCCGCCGCTGGCTTTGCGCCCCGCGCCGCCAGCTCGCCGCGCAGGAAGGCGCAGGGGTGGGCCTTCAGGGACAGGCGCAGGGTCCGGTAGTCCTCGGCGGTTTCGCGGGCGGCGGTCATGACCGGCAGGGCGGCCTCCGGTTCGGGCAGGTCGGCGCCGGCCGCCAGGGGCGCCTCGCGGTCGGCCCGGTCGGCGCCGGCCAAGCCCTTCACCGCCCACAGGGCCTGGCGCCGGCTCACCCCCAGCCCGGCGAAGGCGTCGGCCTCGGCCAGCAGCTCCATCCCCCGGCCGCTCACCTCCCGGGCGAAGTCGGCGACGGCGCGGGCGCCCCGGTCGCGGGCCCGGAGCAGGCGGGCGGCGTCCTCCCGGGCCAGGCCCCGGATCTGGCGCAGGCCCAGCCGCATCGCCCTCAGCCGCCGGCCGGGAACCGGCTCCAGGGTGCAGTCCCAGTCGCTGGCCAGGACGTCGGCGGGGCGCACCTCCACCCCGTGCGCCTGGGCGTCCCGCACCAGCTGGGCCGGTTGGTAGAAGCCCATGGGCTGGGAGTTGATCAGGGCCGCGCAGAAGGCGTCGGGCCAGCGCCACTTCACCCAGGCCGAGGCGTAGACCAGGAGGGCGAAGCTGATGGCGTGGCTCTCGGGGAAGCCGTAGGAGCCAAACCCCTCGATCTGGCGGAAGCAGCGTTCGGCGAAGTCCGGATCGTAGCCCCGCACGGTCATGCCTTCCAGGAAGCGGCGGCGGTACTCGCTGACGCTCCCCAGGTTGCGGAAGGTGGCCATGGCCCGGCGCAGGCCGTCGGCGTCATTCTCGCTGAACCGGGCCGCCTCGATGGCCAGGCGCATGGCCTGCTCCTGGAACAGGGGCACGCCCAGGGTCTTGCCCAGCACCCGGTGCAGTTCATCCGGCGGGCCATGCTCCGGCGCGGGGGCGGGAAACTCCACCGGGTCGGTCCCGTCGCGCCGGCGCAGGTAGGGGTGGACCATGTCCCCCTGGATGGGGCCGGGCCGGACGATCGCCACCTCGATCACCAGGTCGTAGAAGCGCCGGGGCTTCAGGCGCGGCAGCATGGACATCTGCGCCCGGCTCTCCACCTGGAAGACGCCTACGGAATCCGCCCGGCACAGCATGTCGTAGACCTGCGGGACCTCCTGGGGGACCTGGGCGATGTCGGTCAGCCGGGTCCCGTCCGCCCGGGGCGGGATCATGGCGAAGCTCTTGCGCAGGGCGCTCAGCATGCCCAGGGCCAGGATGTCCACCTTCATCAGGCCCAGGGCGTCGATGTCGTCCTTGTCCCACTCGATGAAGGTGCGGTCGGGCATGGCGGCGTTGCCGATGGGGACCATCTCGTCCAGCCGGCCCCGGGTCAGGACATAGCCGCCCACGTGCTGGGACAGATGGCGGGGAAAGCCCAGCAGCTCACTGGCCAGGGTGGTGGCGCGGCGGATCTCGGGGGCGTCCGGGTCCAGGCCCGCCTGGCGGATATAGGGGTCCGGGCTCATGCCGCCCCAGGGCCCCCAGACCGTGCCGGCCAGGGCGGCGGTGACGTCCTCGGTCAGGCCCAGGGCCTTGCCCACCTGACGGATGGCCATGCGCGGCCGGAAGTGGATCACCGTGGCGGCGATGGCCGCCCGCTCGCGGCCATAGCGCCGGAACAGGTACTGCATGACCTCCTCGCGCCGCTCGTGCTCGAAGTCGACGTCGATATCCGGCGGCTCGCCCCGCGCCTCGGAGATGAAGCGCGAGAAGAGGAGGTCCTGGTCCTTCTTGGTGGGGTCGACGGCGGTGATGCCCAGGCAGAAGCAGACCACGGAGTTGGCCGCCGACCCGCGCCCCTGGCAGAGGATGCCCTGCTCCCGCGCCCAGCGGACGATGTCGTGGACGGTCAGGAAGTAGTTGGGAAAGCCCAGCTTCTCGATCAGGCCCAGCTCATGCTCCAGGGTCCGCCGCTCACGCTCGCCCAGCCCGCCCTCGAAGCGCCAGGCCGCCCCCTCCCAGGTCAGGTCGCGCAGGTGCTGGATGGGGGTCTTGCCCGGCGGGACGGGCTCGTCGGGGTACTCGTAGCGCAGTTCCGACAGGTCGAAGCCGACCCGGCCGGCGATCTCCAGGCTCCGCTCGACGGCGCCGGGGAAGCGGGCGAACAGGCGCGCCATCTCGGCGGGGGACTTCAGGCGCCGCTCGGCGTTGGCCTCCAGCCTCAGGCCGGCCTCGTGGATCGTGCAGCCCTCGCGGATGCAGGTCAGGACGTCCTGCAGGGGCCGCCGGCGGGCGTCGTGGTAGAGCACCTCGCCCACCGCGACCAGGGGCGCCCCGGCCGCCGCGCCCAGGGCCTCCAGCCGGGCCAGCTCCGCCAGGTCGCGGGGGCCGTAGCGGCGCACGCCCCCCAGCCAGACCGACCCCCGCCGGGCCCGGGCCAGGGCCTCCAGCCGCCGGGGGAAGTCCGCGCCGGCGGGGTCCCCCGGCGTCGGGGGCAGGACAATCCCCAGCAGGCCCTCCGCATGGTCCAGGAAGTCGCCGAGGGCGAGGTCGCACCCGCCCTTGCGCGCCCGCCGCTTGCCCAGGGTCAACAGGCG
This sequence comes from Phenylobacterium sp., assembly GCA_020402745.1. Lineage (GTDB taxonomy): Bacteria > Pseudomonadota > Alphaproteobacteria > Caulobacterales > Caulobacteraceae > Phenylobacterium. Next base: position 9,379 of record JADBYZ010000040.1, on the reverse strand, counting down.
GGTCAGCCGTCCCCAGGCGGCCCGGTCGGAGGGATAGCAGATCAGGTCCGGCGTCCCGTCGGCGAAGACCAGCCGCGTCCCCGCCAGTACGCGCGGCCCCGCCTCCAGCTTCCGTCCCGCCGCCCAGGCCCGCACCACGCCGGCGACGCTGTTGCGATCGGCGATCCCCAGGGCCTCCAGCCCCAGGGCGGCGGCGGTCTGCACCAGCTCCTCGGGGTGCGAGGCGGCGCGCAGGAAGGAGAAGTTGCTGGCCGCCGCCAGCTCGGCGTAGCGGTTCATCCGAACAGGCCGTGCAGCCACCAGCGCACCGGCCGGTCATGGTCGTGCAGGCCCGAGCGGAAGACCCAGAACCGCGCGCCGTCCTGGTCCTCCACCCGGTAATAGTCCCGTACCTGGTCGGTCCGGACCGCCTCGATCCCGCTCCGCCACCACTCCGCGCCGATCCGCTCGGGGCCCTCGGCCAGGCGGATGCGGTGCACGCGCCGGCGCCAGCGGAACTGCCGGGGCGGCTCGTCGGGGGTCAGGGCGATCACCGCTTCCAGGACCTCGGGGCGGGGCAGGAGGCGTAAGGGGCGGGGCCGCCAGGCGGGCCAGCTCGCGGCGGGGCCGTCTCTGGCGGGGCCGGCTGGTGCCTCCAGAGCGGCGGTCCGGCGCACCGAGCGTTCGGGGACATGGCTGGCCCGGGGCCGGCTGCGCCAGACCCGCCCGGGGCCCAGCCGGGCGTTCAGCCGGTCGATCAGGGGCGCCAGGGCCTCAGGTCCCTCGACAGGCTCCAGCAGGCTGGCCAGGTCGGCCTGGCCCGGGGAGAGGACCTCGACCTCCGCCGCCTGCAGGCTCACCGCCTCGATCCCGAAGCCGGGGTCCAGGGTCTCCAGCCGGGGCAGGAAGAGGCGGGCGATGCGGTCCGGGTCCCGGGCCGGGCGGGACAGGCCCAGCTCCAGGCACACGGGGGCGCCGTCCACCCGGTGGAAGTCCAGGCGCAGGCGCCGGGCCCCGCGCCCGGCCGTCTCCAGCCGCGCGCAGAGGTGCAGGGCGACGTCCCGGCACAGGCGGGCCAGGTCGTCCGGCGCGCTCACCGGCTCGGCCAGGTCCAGCCGGGCGAACCAGGGGGTGGGCGGGCGGCGGAAGGCCAGCGCCTCGGGCGCCCGGCCCAGGGCCTGGTCCAGGGCCAGCAGGACCCTGCCGCCGAAGCGCCTGGCCAGGGGGCCGCGGGGCAGGGCGGCCAGCTGACCGATCCGTCTCAGGCCCAGCCGGGAGAGCTGCGCCGCCGCCGCCGGCTCCAGCCGCAGGGCTGTCAGCGGCAGGCCGGCCAGCTCCGGCGGCGGGGGCGAGGCCTCCCGCCTGTCAGGATCCCAGGGGGCCAGGACCTGAGGCCCCGCCGCCGCCGCCGCCGGGCTCCGCGCCAGGGCCCAGGCCGCGCCGGCCGTATCCGCTGCGGCGATCCGGGCGGTCAGGCCGTCCCTCGCCAGGCGGGCGGCCAGGTCGGCGGCCATCTCCGCCTCGCCGCCCCACAGGTGGGCGACCCCGCCGATGTCGAGGAACAGGCCGTCCGGCGGGTCGGGGGCGACGGCGGGGGAATAGCGCACGCACCAGTCGGCCAGGGCCTCCAGGGCCCGGGCGTCGGCTTCCGGCTCGGCCTCGGCCAGGACCAGGTCGGGCCGCAGGGCCTGGGCGTCGGTCACCCTCTGGCCGGGAAAGAGGCCCGCGGCGGCGGCCTGTGGGCTGACGGCGGTCAGCACCCTCAGTCCGCGATCCGGACCGACCAGGGCGAAGGGCTCAGCCCGCGGCGCTGAGGGCCGCCGGCGCCGCCAGGTCTCGATCGCCCAGTTCGGCGACCAGACGCAGAGGATGCGCGACATCGGCTTCTCCCTCGTCTCCGCGTGCGCCGGCCTCCACGCTCCAAGCGCCGGTCCGGCCGCCCCGGCCGCGCACCAGGCGCAGGCGCCAGCGGGGCGGTCCCAGGCCGAAGTCCCCCGGACCCGGTGCGCTGGCCGCCGGCGACACCCGCCAGCAGGTGGCCGCCGCCGTGCCGCCCGACGTCCCCGCCGCCGCCCCGCCGAAGGGCCGCCGCAGGATCACCAGCCCCGTGCCGCCGCGCGACTCGCAGGCCAGCTGCAGGCGCCGGCCGGCGGTCAGGTCCACGGCGCCGACCTCGGCCAGCACCACCCCGACGCCGGGAGAGGCCAGGGCGTCCTCGGCGACGGCCAGGGCCTCGGCCTCGTCCCGGGCGCAGACCCCCACCAGCCGGTCCGCCGGCAGGCCCAGCTCCGCCAGGCCGGGCGGGAAGAGGTCGTCACGGCGCAGGATCCAGACGGCCGAGCGGCCGCGCTGGTCCGGCCGGGCCAGCAGGGCGGCGGCCAGCCGGGCGGCGAAGGCGGCGGGGGCGGCGCAGGTCTCGGCCTCGACCCCCTCGCCGCCGATCTCATGCCACTGGCCCAGGGCCAGGCCCCCGCCCAGGGCCGAATCCAGGCGCGGATCGCCCAGGGACAGCCGCCCCCGCGCCGGCCCCGCCACCCGCTCCAGCCGCCGGATATCCGCCCGCAGCGCCGCCAGCCTGTTCCGCCTGTTCCCGTCCATGCCCAACCTCGTGTTCGCTTTTTGTTCTAGTCCAGGCGAACAGGGAGTCAATGGCCTCCCGGGAGGACGGGAAGGATCAGTCGCCGGCGACCTGCCGCGCCAGCCGTCGGGGGGCGACAGCCAGGTAGCTCTGCCGCATCCAGGCCTTCAGGGTCTCCAGTTCGGCCAGGACGTCGTCCTCCGGCCCGAAGCGGGCGGTGACCCAGTTGTGGCGCTTGTGCCAGCCCGAGCTCTCGCGCACGAAGGGCAGGTCCGCCACCATCTCTGCAGAGATGGGCAGCTTCACCGTCAGGGTCAGTTCGTCCGGCCGCTCGTCCCGCTCGCCCAGGACGGCGAAGCCCTTTCCGGCCACCCGCAGGTAGCGGAAAAAGTCGAGGTCCCGCCCAGGCGGGGCGATATCGGTCAGCGGCAGGCCGAGGCCATAGGCCAGGAGCTCGGCCTCCGCCCGCCGGCAAGGGTTCTGGCGCGCGCTCACGCCCCATCTTCCTTCCGGCCACGGGCCGGGGTCAACGGCGCCGGTAAAAGGGGGGGCTCCCGGCAAGGCGTAGTGAGGGGGGCGGCTGAGCCGCCGTTGACCCCCTCCGTCCCGGCGCAGGCGCCGGTCCACCTCCCCCTGGGGGGAGGAATTAGAACGCCAATTGCTCCCCCAAGGGGGAGCTCCGACCGAAGGTCGGTGAGGGGGTCAACGGCGGCTCAGCTGGGGGTGCTAGAACCGCAGGATGCGGGCTTCCTTCACGTGGGGCAGGGCGCGGATGCGGCCCGCCAGGGCCTCGCCGGGCTCCTGGTCCACGCCGATCAGGCAGATGGCGTCCTCGCCGGCGGCCACCCGGCCCAGGTTGAAGGTGGCGATATTCACCTGCGCTTCGGCCAGCAGGGCGCCCACGGCGCCGATGAAGCCCGGCTTGTCCTGATTGTTCACGTACAGCATGGTCGGGCTGAAGGGGGCGTCCAGCTCCATGCCCTTGACCTCGACGATGCGCGGGGTCCCCGCCACCACCGTCCCGGCGAAGGAGCGCTTGCCCATGGTCGTGGTCACGGTGATCCGCACCAGGCTCTCGAAGACCGGCGAGTCGTCCTGCTTGGACTCGGTCACCGTCACGCCCCGCTCTCGCGCGGCGGCGGGCGCCGAGACCATGTTGATCTCGGCCAGCACGGGCCGCATCACCCCGGCCAGGGCCGCGGCGGTCAGGGGCCGGGTGTTCAGCTGCGCCACCTCGCCCTCATAGGCCAGCTCCACGGCCTTGATCTCCACGTCGATCATCTGGCCGGCGAAGGCGCCCAGGCGCTCGGCCAGGGCGACGAAGGGCTTCAGCTTGGGAGCCTCCTCGGCGCTCACCGAGGGGCTGTTCAGGGCGTTGGTCACGGCCCCGGTCAAGAGGTAGTCGCTCATCTGCTCGGCCACCTGCAGGGCGACGTTCTCCTGCGCCTCCAGGGTCGAGGCGCCCAGGTGGGGCGTGGCGATGAAGTTGGGGGCGCCGAACAGGACATTGGCCGCCGCCGGCTCCTCGACGAAGACATCAAAGGCCGCCCCGCCCACATGGCCGGAGTCCAGCAGGGTGCGCAGGGCCGCCTCGTCCACCAGGCCGCCGCGGGCGCAGTTGACGATCAGCACGCCCGTCTTCGCCTTGGCCAGGCTCTCGGCCGACAGGATGTTGCGGGTCTTGTCGGTCAGGGGTGTGTGCAGGGTGATGATGTCGGCCCGTGCCAGAAGGTCGTCCAGCTCGACCTTCTCCACGCCGATCTCCACGGCCCGCTCGGCGGACAGGAAGGGGTCGTAGGCCACCACCTTCATCTTCAGGCCGTTGGCCCGGTCGGCGACGATGGAGCCGATATTGCCCGCCCCGATCAGGCCCAGGGTCTTGGCGTAGAGTTCGGTTCCCATGAAGCGGTTCTTCTCCCACTTGCCGGCCTGGGTGGAGGCGTCGGCGGCGGGGATCTGGCGGGCCAGGGCGAACATCATGGCCACGGCGTGCTCGGCGGTGGTGATGGAGTTCCCGAAGGGGGTGTTCATCACCACGATCCCCTTGGAGGTCGCGGCGGGGATGTCGACATTATCCACCCCGATCCCGGCCCGGCCGATCACCTTCAGCTGGCCGGCGGCGGCGATCACGTCCTTGTCGGCCTTGGTGGCGGAGCGGACGGCCAGGCCGTCGTACTCGCCGATGATCTTCAGGAGTTCGTCCTTGGACAGGCCGGTCTTGACGTCGGCCTCCACCCCCCTTTGGCGGAAGATGTCGACGGCGGCGGGGGAGAGTTTGTCAGCGATGAGCACGCGGGGCATGGCGGTGTCTTTCTTCACGGGGAAGGCGAGGGAAGTGTCGGAGGCGAGACGGCGTCCGGGCTCAGAGCCCGGCGGCGGCCGTCTCGAAGGCCCAGTCGAGCCAGGGGATCAGGGCTTCAAGGTCCGCTGTCTCCACCGTGGCGCCGCACCAGATGCGAAGGCCGGGCGGGGCGTCGCGATAGCCGCCGACGTCCAGGGCCGCGCCTTCCTTTTCGAGCAGGGAGGCCAGGGTCTTGGCGAAGTCGGCCTGGGCGTCGGCGGACAGGGCCGCCACCCGCGCATCCACCACCTTCAGGCAGACCGAGGTGTTGGACCGGGTCGCCGGGTCGGCGGCGAGGAAGTCCACCCAGGGGGTCCGGCCCACCCAGTCGGCCAGGACGGCCAGGTTGGCGTCGGCCCGGGCGCGCATGGCCGCCAGGCCGCCGATCGCCTCGCCCCAGGCCAGGGCGTCGATCACGTCCTCGACGCACAGCATGGAGGGGGTGTTGATGGTGACGCCTTCGAACAGGTCCAGGGTCACCTTGCCGTTCTTGGTCATGCGGAACAGCTTGGGCATGGGCCAGGCTGGCGTATGGCTCTCCAGCCGGGCAACGGCGCGGGGGGACAGGACCAGCACGCCGTGCGCGCCCTCGCCGCCCAGGGCCTTCTGCCAGGAGAAGGTCACCACATCGAGCCTGGCCCAGTCCAGGTCCTGGGCGAAGGCGGCCGAGGTGGCGTCGCAGATGGTCAGCCCCTCGCGGTCCGCCGAAATGAAGCCGGCGTCCGGCACGCGCACCCCCGAGGTGGTGCCGTTCCAGGTGAAGACCAGGTCTGCGGCGGGATCGACCCGCGACAGGTCGGGCAGGTCGCCGTAGGGGGCCTCCAGCACCTCGGCGGGCAGCTTCAGCTGCTTGACCACGTCGGTGACCCAGTCCTTGCCAAAGCTCTCAAAGGCCAGCAGCTGCACCTTGCGCGGGCCCAGCAGGGACCACAGGGCCATCTCCACCGCCCCGGTGTCCGAGCCGGGGACAATGCCGATCAGGTGGCTGTCGGGAACCTCCAGCACCCGGCGGGTGCGGGTGATGGCCTCCTGCAGGCGCGCCTTGCCGGGCTTCGACCGGTGCGATCGGCCGAGGACGGCGTCCTTCAGGGCTTCGGGGGTCCATCCGGGGCGCTTGGCGCACGGGCCGGAGGAGAATTCAGGGCGCGCCGGGCGCACGGCCGGCCGCGGGGTCGTAGTCATTGCGATGTCTCCCATCCTTGCAGATGGACTGCGCCCCGTTGGGGGGGCGTGGCCCGCCGGGCACAAACGCCGGTTTGGGCCGGAAGGCAAGGGGGAAGTGGCGCTCAGGTCCTGCCAGAGGACCGCCGGCGCGAGCTCCAGACGCCCAGGGCGAGGGCGAGGAGGGCTACGGCTGTAGCGATGTTACTGAAAAATGCAAAATCTCTGTCAAGTGAGCGGGACGTGGACATGTAATAAGCGTGAGTGTAAAAGTATCCTGAAATCGCAAACATCATAACTGCAGTCCAAAATTTCATATAATTCAGTGCAAGAAAAGTAAATCCAAGTGCCATGATCCCATCTACCGCCAAAAGCGCAACCCCTTGTTGACTGTGCGGTACGAATAGTGAGATGATTTGTGACGCGATGGTGACGAACAGGATAAGGGCGCCAGAAATTTTCTCTGGTACCTGACCGGCTATCAACGCAACAGCAACGACTAACGCTGCGAAACCAAAGAAAAATATCTCAATCGGTGACATAGATACGGGCTCCCCTGCATTCAGAGGAGCCCGAAAATGATTAAATGTCTACTTCCGGCTTACGCGACGTTCTGCTTCGCGTCATCGGCAAGGAAGAAATCGAACTGGTTCTTCCGGTACGGCCCACCCATCCGCGGGCGAATTCCCAGGCGCAGGGCCGCCTTCTCCAGTCCGGAGTGGACATGACCCATGGTGGTGCGGGCCGAGCTGAGGGCGGCGACGGCCTCAGTCAGCTTTACCTGTACGTCGTCGGCGAAGTCGACAGGGGCGCCTAATTCGGCGCGCGCCTTCAAGAGGTCGGCAAGCAGCTGGGTGGTTTCAATGAGGGCCGCGTCGATCGCCGCTTCGGTGGCGACGAGCTTTTCCTGAGTACGCTTTGCGATGAAAACTTTGTCCATGGGAACTCCCCGTTTCAGGCAAAATGGCCTGTTAAGAAAGGTAAACGAAAGGTTAACGAGAGTCCCGGTGAGCCCCGCCGCCCGCCTGGTGGCAGATTGCCGCAATTTGAGGCGCCTCCGGCGATTTCAGTCGGATCTGAGGCGTATCGTCTGGAAATCTGAGGGTTAATTCAGGGAAACTTTAGGATTTCTGCGGAGGGTAGAGGCCGAATCCGCCGAGGTCGCGATGAACCCGCCTGATTTCCTCTTTCGGAAGCCCGCCTCGAAGGGCTTCCACGCCCACATCATGGGCGCGGCCATCTTCACGGCTCTTGGCGTCCTGATGCTCGCCAGCCTGGCCTTTGTGGGGCAGCAATGGGTCACGGTTCAGGCCCAGAACCGCCATCTGCAGACCACCCTCAGCGGCATGACGGCGGTCAGCGTCGCCGACGCCGTCCGGTCGGGCAATGACGAGGCCGTAGCGTCCGCCGTTCACGCCCTGAGCCTTTCGCCCCAGCTCCTGTCCGCCGAGTACTATGACGCCGAAGGTCGCCGGGTGGCGGGCTTCAGCCACGAGGCTCAAGGGGCCTATGTCGGCCGGTTGCTGATCCGCACGCCCGTGACCCACCAGGAGCAGCGGTTCGGCGAGATCGTCACTGTCGGCCGCTCTGCGGGCCTGGCGGATGTCGGGCCCCAGCTTCTGGCCCTGCTCGGCGCCCTGTTCTTTTCTGGCATTGGCGTGGCCATGGTCATGGCGAGGCGCGAGGCCGACCGGGTGATCGAGCCCCTGGTCCGGCTTTCGGCGGCCCTGCAGAGGGTGTCGGAGGACGGCCGCCCCGAGCCCCTCCGCACAGACACGGGCGACGACCTGTTCCGGGACGTCAGCGCCGCCTTCAATCGCCTTCTGCATCGTCTGTCGGTCCGGGAGCACGAGCAGCAGGCCATGATGACCGCGCTTCAGGAGGCCCGCGACCGGGCCAACGACGCCAACCTGATGAAGTCTCAGTTCCTGGCCAATATCAGCCACGAGATCCGGACGCCCCTGAACGGCGTGCTGACCATGGCCGATATCATCGCCATGGGCGAACTGCCGCCCGAGCAGCGGAAACGCCTGGATGTGGTCCGCCAGTCCGGCGGTCTGCTTCTGGCCATCCTCAACGACGTTCTGGATCTGTCCAAGATCGAGGCGGGCCGGATGACCCTGGCCGACGAGGTTTTCGACCTCGAGACCGCCCTCAGCCCTGTCCGCGAACTCTTCGCCCCCGCCGCTCGCGAGAAGGGTCTCGACTTCGAAGTGCGCGTCACCCCGGCCGCAGCCGGATCCTGGCGCGGAGATTCCGCCCGCCTGCGCCAGATTCTCGGCAATCTGATCTCCAACGCCGTCAAGTTCACCGACCACGGATGCGTCGGCGTTCACCTCGATCAGGTCGCAGACCAGCTGGTCATTACGGTGCGGGACACCGGCATCGGCATTCCCTCTGAAAAGCACCCCCTCCTGTTCGAGAAGTTCGTCCAGGTGGACAACTCGGCCACCCGCCGCTACGGCGGCACGGGGCTGGGCCTCGCCCTGTCGGCTGAGTTGACGCGCATGATGGGCGGTCGGATCACCTTTGACAGCACCGAGGGCCTGGGGTCGACCTTCCGCGTCCATGTCCCCCTTCCCCGGGCCGCCGCCCCCGATGCAGGAGCTTCTGAAGAGGTCGAGACCGGGGATGCTGAGGGCGCGCCGCCCATTCGGATCCTGGCCGCTGAGGACAATCCGACCAACCAGCAGGTCCTCTCCGCCGTGATGGCCTCAGTGGGCCTGGCCCTGGAGGTGGTGTCTGACGGCGCCGCCGCTGTGGTGGCCTGGAAAACTGGCAGGTTTGATCTGGTCCTGATGGACATCCACATGCCGGTCATGGGCGGGGTCGAGGCCACCCGGGCCATAAGGTCCATTGAGCGAGATCACGGTCTGGCCCGGACCCCGATCATCGCCCTGACCGCCGACGCCATGACCCATCGGGTCGCCCAGTACCTCGAAGCCGGCATGGACGAGCACCTGGCCAAGCCGATTGAAATCAAACGCCTGGTCGAAACGATAAGCCGGGTGGCGGCGGACTCGCAGCGGGTCTCGCGGCCAAGAGCCGCCCAGTCCCACGCCTGAGCCCCACCCCCGATAATTCCTCCCCCCAGGGGGAGGTGGCGCGCGCAGCGCGACGGAGGGGGTCAACGGCGGCTCAGCTGACCCCCTCTGTCAGCTTCGCTGACAGCTCCCCCTCGGGGCAGGGCTATCGCATATAGATTCCGCCCATAGAACGACTTGGCTGCGCAAGACCCGCTCGATCAAAAACCGGGAACAAAACGGAATCAGTGACTGCCGTCTTGGACTGCAGCCGCTTACCAGCGTCGGTTTCCTGTC
>JADBYZ010000004.1 GCA_020402745.1 Phenylobacterium sp. | reverse complement strand
CGGAAGGTGCGGCTCTATCGCCGACCACTCCGCATCCGAAAGCCAATAAACCTGCTTGCGCTTCGTCATCCGGGCTACCTCCCGGAATCTCAGAATCAGCCTTCGGCCACCCGCGCAAGCTGATTGAGTACGAACCCTAGTCCTTCGGCGCAACCTGTTCAGCCAGGGCGTCGAAGTGCGTCCAGAACTGGCTGCGCAGCGGATCCGTCTCCATCAGGATTTCATGCTCGGCGCCCTCCACCGTGACCAGGCGCCCCTGCGGCAGCCGTTCCGCGACGATCGCCTGGGCGGCGTTGCTGACCAGCCGGTCTCGGGAGGCCGAGACAATGATCACTGGCAGGGCGACACCTGACAGACTTTCCCGCCGCGCCAGCCAGTCCGTCGCGCGGACGGCGAAGTCCAGCCATCCCCAGGTCGGAGAGGACAGGGCGAGATCAGGATTGGCCTTCACAAGGTCCTTGCCGCGCTTGTAGCGCACAGGGTCATGGGTCAGGACATTGCCCTCGAAGGGCTCGGCGGAGGAGTCTCCCGGCGGCTGGGCCCAGTCGCCTGCGGCGCCCGTCAGCATCCGGAAGGCCAATAGCACACGGGCGAAGCGCGGCAGGCGCAGGCCCAGCATGGGGGCGCAGAGCACGGCGCCCGAAAAGCGGGCGGCCTGTCCGCGGGCCAGGGCGGCCAGCGTCAAGCAGCCGCCCATGGAGTGCCCAATGGCGATCCAGGGTTTGGGCAGGCGGGCCTCGAAGGCGACCAGCAGGGCCCGGTAATCGGCCAGGAAGGGCTCGAGACCCCGGGCGTGTCCCTTGCGCCGGTCTGGAAGGTCGCGGTGAGACAGCCCCTGCCCGCGCCATTCGTTGACCAGGACGACGAAGCCCCGCTGCTGGAGATCTCGCACCACTTCGAAGTACTTCTCGACAGCCTCGGTGCGGCCTGTGGAAAGGATGACAGACCCCCGAGGGCGGCCCTCCGGTCGGAACAGCGCCGCCCGGAGCCGAGCGCCGCCGTCCCCCTCAAACCATTCAGCGCCGCCGCCTGGGGGAATGGGCGCGTCCGGCAGGGCCGTGAGGGGAGCGGGTTGGGTCATGTCAGGCCTCTCCTGTGCGGGCGGCCAGCAGGGCTTTGACCTGGGGCATCAGCGACATGGCGAGGCCCATGTCCGACACCTTCAGTCGGCCTGTGATGGCGGCGGTCATGGGGTTGAGCGTCCCCTGGGCTAGGGCCTCCAGATCCTTGCGGCTGACACTGATCACCAGATCCGCCGGGTCCGGCGAGTTACTGACCGTCGAGCCCTCCACCCGGATGATGCCTTCGCCCCTCAGGTCAAGCCGGATCGAATGGTCCAGCCCGGCACCGCCGGCGCCGAAATGCGCCCTCACCTTGTCAGTCAGTTCGGTCAGTCTATCCATGGGCCGGTCCCCCTGTCCGCCCCTGAAATGCCGCCACGGCGCCCTCTTGTAAACGCCCGTACCCCGCAGGAGGGTCTTGAACCCGCCCCCGCCCTTCCCATGTCTTCCCCGGAGGCGCCGGACATCCGGGCCTTCCGGGCGGTGCGAGGCTTCGGCGCGCACAGGTCCCGAACACTCATACGCAACCTTGCTTAGACAAGAAGGATGTGAACGCATATGCGCACGATCGACTTTTCCCCCCTGTATCGCTCCGTGGTCGGCTTTGACCGTCTGGCCCAGCTCCTGGAGACCGCTTCAGTGGACCAGGCGAGCGGCTACCCGCCCTACAACATCGAACGGACCGACGAGAACGCCTACCGCGTTGAAATCGCCGTGGCCGGCTTCCGGCCTGAAGAGCTGAACATTGAGGTCAAAGAGAACCTCCTCACCGTCCAGGGCCGCAAGGCGGCCAATGAGGCGGAGCGCCGGTTCCTCCATCGCGGCCTCGCCGAGCGCGACTTCGAGCGCCGCTTCCAACTGGCGGACTATGTGGTGGTGACAGAGGCCCGACTCGCCGACGGCCTGCTGTCCATCTCACTTCGACGGGAGCTGCCTGAGGCTCTCAAGCCCCGGCGCATCGAAATCTCCACCGCGTCCGCACCGCTTATTGAGGGCGAGAAGGCCGCCTGAGCACGAGTCGATTGACCAAAAGCCCGGGGGGCGGCGTCTCGGGGCGCCGCCCTTTCCGGATCAGGCTTACTCGCGCCCGGGGCCGCCCTTCAGGCCGTAGCTTTCCCGGAACTCCAGTTGCGCGCCCTCAAGATTGGCGCCCGTCAGAATCCCTTGTCGCAAATCGACATCCTTCAGGACGGCCGATCTCAGGTCCGCGCCCGAAAAGTTCGCACGCCGAAGATCTGCAGATGTGAGGTCCGTAGGAATCCGCCTGGAAGACTTGACCAGTACGAGCGGCGAGAGCCGGGCGCCCCGGAGATCCGCCTCCGCCATCATCGCGCCCTCCAGGTGGGCGCCTCGCAGGTCAGCCCGCCTCAGGTTAACGCCGCGCAGATCAGCCCCCTCCAGCCGGGCCCCCTGGAGTTGGACGCCCTCCATATCAAGGCCGAAGAAAATCGCCCTGCGCGCTGAAATCGCGCTCAGGTTGAAGCCCCTGAGGCTCCTCAGGCTCCGGAGGTCAAGGCCATCCAGCACCGCTGGCGCTCCCACCTCCGCCACTGAGGACACCCAGCGGGCATGCTCTCGCAGCATGACGTCCAAAGAGATCGCCCCCGAGACCTTGGCGGCGGAGTCGTCGGTCAGGGCGCCCCGCAGGTCGGCCCCGGTAATGTCCCAGGCCTGGGTATTGGCGCCCATCAGGATCACATCCCGCATGTCGGCGCCCCGCAGATCCGCCCTGCCAAGATCCGCTCCGGTAAGGTCCGCCCCAGTCAGAATGCTGTGCTTGAGCTGGGCCCGATTCAGACGCGCGCCACGCAGAACAGCGCCTGAGAAATCCGCCCGCACAATCTCCTGACCGGTGGTCTTCGGCCGACTGCCCTTGGCGCCGAGCGGATTTGATTTCTCATCATCTGCGTTGAAATGCTCAACGAGTGTGAGGCCCAGAGCGCGGTCACCAACAGCCATAGCCCCAGCCCGCAGATCCACCTCGGTGAGGTCGGCGCCGGTCAGGTTCGCGTTCCGCAGGCAGGCGCCTCGCAAGTCGGCGCGGCGAAGCGTGGCCCCGGTCAGATCGGCGTTCTGAAGGTCCGCGCCATACAGATTAGCGCTCTCCAGCTTGACGCTGCGCAGGTCTGCACCGCAGAGCCTGGCACCCGTCAGATCAGCCCCGGTCAGGTCACGGGAGGCAAGCTTCAGACCAGAGAGATTTCGCCAGGAGAGATTGCCCCTGGAGCCACCGGGAAGCCCGGCGATGAACCGGGCGTGCTTCACACAAACCTCATCCAGCTCAGACTGAGACCCGAGGGCGACGTCGAGACGGTGTGTAGTTAGGAGTGACATGCAGACTGCAGCGTTTGCTGCTCCGGCGCGTTGTGTCAAGCGATCAGGTTAAGGTTCCGTTTATTTTTCTGCAGCCGGCCTGTAGCCTGAATAAAGCGTGCGCGCCTCGGCCTCCAGAAGGCATGTCCTTACATCGATCCCCGCCGCCCTCAGGCGGGCCGTCCCTTCGCCTGCGGCGAAGACAGAGGCGTCGGTGCAGGCGATCACAACCCGGCGCACGCCGGCGGCGATCAGCCGGTCGGTACAGGCGATCCCGGGTGACGATCTTCGGGCGCAGGGCTCCAGGGTGACCAGAGCCGTGGCGCCCCGGGCCGCCGCCCCGGCCGCCGCCAGGGCCAGTTCCTCGGCGTGGGGCCGGCCGCCCTCGGCGGTGGCGCCCTCCCCGACAATGCCTGAAGGCCCCAGGATCACGCATCCGACCGAGGGGTTGTCACCTGTCCGGCCCACGCCCGGGCGCGCCAGGTCGATGGCCCGGCGCATGGCGTCGATCTCAGCGTCGCGGCTCAAGACGCCTTCGGCAGGGGCTGGGCCCGGTCCGCATCGAGATAGCGCGCGGCGAGCGGCTTCAGGGCGGCGTCGAGGTCGATGACCAGGGGGTTCGAGGTCGGAATCTCGACCTCCATGATCCCGTCTGCAGACAGCCCGTAGATCAGCTTGACGATGGCCCGCAGCGAATTGCCGTGCGCCGCCACCAGCACGGTCTCGCCCGCCGCCAGCTTCGGGGCGATCTCGGCGGTCCAGTAGGGCTCCACCCGCTCGAGGGTGGTCTTCAGGCTCTCGGTGTCGGGCAGGGCGAGGCCGGCGTAACGGCGGTCGCGGGAGAATTCCCATTCGCCGCCGGGCGCCAGGGGCGGCGGCGGGGTGTCGTAAGACCGGCGCCAGATCCGCACCTGGTCGGCGCCGTGCTTCGCCGCGGTCTCGGTCTTGTTCAGGCCCGTCAGGCCGCCATAGTGGCGCTCGTTCAGCCGCCAGTCCTTGGTCTCGGGCACGAAGGCCTGGCCCGCCGCCGTGAGGGCCAGCCAGAGGGTCCGGATCGCCCGGGTCAGGACGGAGGTGAAGGCCCGGTCGACCTGCAGTCCCGCCGCCTTCATCAGTTCGCCGCCCTTGCGCGCCTGGGCCTCGCCCTCGGCGGTCAGGTCCACGTCCACCCAGCCGGTGAAGCGGTCCTCCAGGTTCCACTGGCTCTGGCCGTGTCGCAGCAGGATCAGGGTGGGCATGGCGGTCTCCGTCCGGGATGTCGGGGCCGGGCTAGGGCTAGCCGGCGGGCGCGTCAAGGCGCCCGCGCAGGCTGGTGGCCTCCTGGCCCGCGAGGCGGTATGGAGGGGGCATGAGCGATCGCCTTTTCTTCGGCGGCCTGTCCCTGGTCGCGGCCGCCCTCATCGCCCTGGCCATGGTCTGGCCCCAGGGGCTTGGCGCCCGCTCGCCAGGCCCCTTCGGTTCGGTCCCGGTCCAGCAGCGTCCGGAGGTCCAGGCCGCCATGCGCCGCGAGGCCGAGGCCAACAACGCCCGCCTGCAGAAGGCCCGCGAGGCCGTGGCCGCCGCCCGCGCCGCGACCGAGGGCCAATCGCCGCCGCCGGCAGAGACGCCGCCGTGAGCGCCGCCGACCTCGAGGCTGGCCGCCGGGTCCTGCGCCAGGCGGCCGGCGCCCTGGAGCTGCAGGCCGCAGCCCTCGGCGAGGCCTTCGCCCGGGCCGTGGATCTGCTGGCCGCCGCCCGCGGGCGCATCATCTGCACGGGCATCGGCAAGTCCGGCCATGTGGCGCGCAAGGTCGCCGCCACCTTCGCCTCCACCGGCGCCCCCGCCAGCTTCGTCCACGCCAACGAGGCCAGCCACGGCGACCTGGGCATGATCAGCCGCGAGGACGTCATCCTGGCCCTGTCCAAGTCCGGCGAGAACCGCGAGCTGGCGGACGTCCTGGCCTATTCCCGGCGCTTCGAGATTCCCCTCATCGCCCTCACCGCCTCGGCCGACAGCGCCCTGGGCCGCACCGCCGACGTCGTGCTGGCCCTGGCCACCGCCGAGGAGGCCACCGGCGAGGTCAACGCGCCGACCACCTCCACCACCCTGCAGATCGCCCTGGGCGACGCCCTGGCCGTGGCCCTGCTGGAGCGGCGGGGCTTCACCGCCGGCGACTTCCGCACCTTCCATCCCGGCGGCAAGCTGGGGGCCATGCTGCGCACGGTGGGCGATCTGATGCACGCCGGCGACCAGATCCCCCTCGTGGGTCCCGACGCGTCCATGGCCGAGGCCCTGCTGGTCATGACCGAGAAGCGCTTCGGCTGCGTCGGCGTCCAGGGCGCCGACGGGCGGCTGCAAGGCGTCATCACTGACGGCGACCTTCGCCGGCACATGGACGGCCTGATGGCGCGCAAGGCCGGGGAGGTCATGACCCCGGGCCCCAACAAGGTGGTCGAACCCCGCCAGCTGGCCTCCGAGGCCCTGGCCCTGATGACCGACCCGCCCCCGGCCGTGAACGTCCTCTTCGTCCTCGACGCGGGCCGGCCGGTGGGCATCCTGCACGTCCACGACCTACTCCGCGCCGGGGTGATGTGACCCGGCCGCACTGGTCGTGGACGGCCTGAAGGGCTAAGAGCGGCGCGGAATCGAACTGGAGCGCCGATGCCGCCTCTCCCCCGCGCCGACCTCGTCCCGCAGACCCCCGACCATGAGAACCTGCCCCTTGTGAAGGCCACCGGCTTTCGCGAGTACGACGCCCGCTGGCTGTTCGGGACCGAGATCAACCTCCTGGGCGTCGAGGCCCTGGGCCTGGGCCTGGGGACCTACATCCACGAGCTGGGCCAGAAGCGCATCGTCGTCGGCCATGACTTCCGTTCCTATTCCCAGTCGATCAAGCAGGCCCTGACCCTCGGCCTCCTGGCCGCCGGCTGCGAGGTTGTGGACATCGGCCTTTCCCTCTCGCCCATGGCCTACTTCGCCCAGTTCGACCTCGAGGCCCCCGCTGTGGCCATGGTCACCGCCAGCCACAACGAGAACGGCTGGACCGGCGTGAAGATGGGCGTCTCCCCGCCCCTCACCTTCGGCCCCGACGAGATGGGCCGGCTGAAGGAGATCGTCCTCGGCGGTCTCGGAGTCGCCCGCCCGGGCGGGACCCTGACCCACGTCCCCGGCGTGGCTGAGCGCTACATCGCCGACGTTTCCAGCCGCATTAACGTCCATCGCCCCCTCAAGGTGGTCTGCGCCTGCGGCAACGGCACGGCCGGCGCCTTCGCCCCAGAGGCCCTGCGCCGCATGGGCGTGGCGGTGGTCTACGAGATGGACTGCGCCCTCGACTGGTCCTTCCCGCGCTACAATCCCAACCCGGAAGACCACGAAATGCTCAAGGCCATGGGCCAGGCGGTGCGCGATTTCGGCGCCGACCTCGCCCTCGGCTTCGATGGCGACGGCGACCGCTGCGGCGTGGTGGACGACACCGGCGAGGAGATCTTCGCCGACAAGATCGGCCTCATGCTGGCCCGCGACCTGTCCGGCCTGCACCCCAACGCCCGGTTCATCGTCGACGTCAAGTCCACCGGCCTCTTCGCCACCGACCCGGTCCTGGCCGCCAACGGCGCCCAGACCCTCTACTGGAAGACCGGCCACAGCTACATCAAGCGCAAGACCGCCGAGATCGGCGCCCTGGCCGGCTTCGAGAAGTCGGGCCACTTCTTCTTCAACGCCCCCCTGGGGCGCGGCTACGACTGCGGCCTGACCGCCGCCGCCGCCATCCTGGGCATGCTCGACCGCAACCCGGACAAGACCCTGTCCCAGCTGAAGGACGCCCTGCCCCAGGCCTGGACCAGCCTGACCATGTCGCCCCACTGCGCCGACGAGGCCAAGTACGGGGTGGTGGCGGGCGTCGTCGCCGAGTACGAGGCCCTGGCCCGCGACGGCGGCCGCATCCTCGGCCGGGCCATCACCGAAGTGATCACCGTCAACGGCGTGCGCGTGGCCCTGGAGGACGGCTCCTGGGTCCTGGTCCGCGCCTCGTCCAACAAGCCCGAGATCGTCGTTGTGGTCGAGAGCACCCGCTCCGAGGACGACATGCGCGCCCTCTTCCGGGAAGAGGTCAAACCCCGTCTTGCCCGGCGCCCCGAGATCGGCGCCTACAACCAGGAGATCTGAGCGCCATGCATGTCGTCATGATCGGCACGGGCTATGTGGGCCTCGTCTCAGGCGCCTGCTTCGCCGACTTCGGCCACCAAGTCACCTGTATCGACAAGGACGCGGCCAAGATCGAGGGCCTGAAGGCCGGGCGCATGCCCATCTACGAGCCGGGCCTCGACACCCTGGTCGCCCGCAACGTCCAGGCCGGGCGCCTGGCCTTCACCACCGAGGCGGCCGAGGCCGTGCGCGGCGCCGACGCCGTCTTCATCGCCGTGGGCACCCCCTCGCGCCGGGGCGACGGCCATGCGGACCTGTCCTATGTTCACGCCGCCGCCGAGGAGATCGCCGACCTGATCGACGGCTTCACCGTCGTGGTCACCAAGTCCACCGTGCCGGTCGGCACCGGCGACGGGATCGAGGCCATCATCCGGGCCCGCCGCCCGGACGCCGAGTTCGCCGTGGTCTCCAACCCCGAATTCCTGCGCGAGGGCGCGGCCATCGACGACTTCAAGCGCCCCGACCGCGTGGTGGTGGGCCTGAACGACGAGCGCGCCCGCCCGGTCATGACCGAGCTCTACCGGCCGCTCTTCCTCAACGAGACGCCGATCCAGTTCACCGACCGGCGGACCTCCGAGCTGATCAAGTACGCCGGCAACGCCTTCCTCGCCATGAAGATCACCTTCATCAACGAGATGGCCGACCTGTGCGAGGCCGTCGGCGCCGACGTCCAGCAGGTGGCCAAGGGCATCGGCCTCGACAAGCGGATCGGCTCGAAGTTCCTGAACGCCGGTCCCGGCTATGGCGGCTCCTGCTTTCCCAAGGACACCCTGGCCCTGGTGCGCACGGCGGTGGACGCCGGCTCGCCCGTGCGCCTCATCGAGACCACCGTCGCCATCAACGACGCGCGGAAGAAGGCCATGGCCGCCAAGGTGGCCGCCGCCGTCGACGGCGACCTTGCGGGCCGCACGGTCGGCGTCCTGGGCCTGACCTTCAAGCCCAACACCGACGACATGCGCGACGCCCCCTCCCTCGACATACTGCCGGCCCTGCAGGCCATGGGCGCCCGCGTCCAGGCCTTCGACCCCGAGGGCGAGGCCGAGGCCCGCCACCTCCTGCCCGGCGTCGACTTCCGCCCCGACGCCTACGCCGCCGCCGAAGGCGCCGATGTCCTCGTCATCATCACAGAATGGGACCCCTTCCGCGCCCTCGACCTCGAGCGCGTAAAGACCCTGATGCGCACCCCCGTGCTGGTCGACCTGCGCAACATCTACAAGCCGGCGGACGTGCGGGCCCTGGGCTTCCGCTACGCGTCGGTGGGGCGGGCTTAGGGGGGAGAGCTCGTGGAAGCTCCGACCTTCACGAGGGTTTTCGACGCCCTCGCCGATACCCCGGCGGAAGCCGCCAACCTGAAGGCGCGGGCCGAGATCCTGTCGGCCCTGGTCGCCCGGGTCGGCGCCTGGAGCGTCTCCCAGGAAGCCGCCGCCGCCCGGCTCGGGATCACCCGGCCAAGGCTCAACGACCTCCTGCGGGGCAAGCTGGGCAAGTTCTCCCTCGACGCTCTCGTCAACCTCGCAACGGCGGCGGGGCTGAGCCTCGAAATCCGGATCTCCGAGGCCGCCTGAGGCGGGCCGCCTCCCGCCCGGCGTCGACTTCCGCCCCGACGCCTACGCCGCCGCCGAAGGCGCCGAAGGCGCCGATGTCCTGGTCATCATCACCGAATGGGACCCCTTCCGCGCCCTCGACCTGGAACGCGTGAAGACCCTGATGCGCACCCCCGTGCTGGTGGACCTGCGCAACATCTACAAGCCGGCGGACGTGCGGGCCCTGGGCTTCCGGTATGCGTCGGTGGGGCGGGCTTAGGGGAGAACCTGCCCAGAAAAGAGCCGGAGGTGTTTGCGATTCATAGACTTAAGGCGACATATCTGGTCGCCTTCAAATTTCCCGCGTGAAGAATCTGTGAGTTTTCAGTGAAACTAAAAGACTCGCTATCGACAGATGGCGATGCCCACCGGATAGGGGATCGATAGTCACTCTCTTCAGAGGAAAGCGATGGCCCAATTGGATGCTGGACCTTTTGGTCTCGATATGTCGGAACTCGATATTTCGATTATCTTGGATGCAGAGGTCATCATCGCCTCGGCTTCCGTTTTCAGATTACTTTATCAAGGACAGCAGATCACCTTCACGGGATCGAATTTTTCCTATGACGCATCAGGATCCCCGCTCGGGGGGACTGTGACCGGAGTCGAACTCCGCTATCTTGGTGTGCTGATCTACCGGGCCTCCGGTTTCTCGACCCCGGTTTCGAACTGGGTGGCCTGGGCCGATGCGGGCGACACCTTCGGCGCGCTCGCGGCTGTTCTGCAGGGAAACGATAACATCTTGGGCTCAGAGCTCAGCGACACCCTCGCTGGGTTTTCCGGGAATGATACGATTTTTGGTCAGGCCGGAAGCGATCTCATCGAGGGATTCTCCGGCGACGACTATGTGGATTCTGGCGACGGCGACGATCTCGTCGGGGAGGCGCTGGGGTCATCGGGGAACGACACCTATTGGGGCGACCTCGGTAACGACACCATTGTCGAATCCGTGGGATCGAACTTCCTCAGGGGCGAGGAAGGCAACGATCTCGTATTTGGAGGCTCTGGCTTCGACGACATCCATGGAAACCAGGGTAACGACACCGCCTACGGAGACGACGGCGATGACTGGGTCGTCGGCGGCAAGGACAACGACCTCCTGTTCGGCGATTCGGGCTTCGACATTGTCTACGGGAACATGGGCAACGATACGGTCGACGGCGGCGCCGGGAACGACTGGGTCCGGGGCGGCCAGGGCGACGATACCGTCATGGGCGGGTCTGGCGATGACTGGATCTGGGGCGACAAGGGGAACGATACCATCAGCGGCGGCGCGGGCGCCGACCTCTTCTACTCCGCCTCCGGCGCCGGGATCGACCGGATCACCGACTTCAGCTTTGCCGCGGGCGACCGGCTGAAGCTGGAGGGGAACCCCTCGCGGACCATCGCCCAGGTGGGCGCGGACGTTATCGTTGACATGGGCGGTGGCGATCAGGTCATCCTGGTCGGAGTGACCCTGTCCAGCCTCGGAAGCGGCTGGATCGTCTAGGTGCAACGCCTGGTACCCCATCATCCCCAGACTGACGAAAGGGAATTCGCTATGAGAACACTGTTGAGGACGGCGCTGGTCGCCGTCGCCGCGTCGTCGGGACTGACCGCGTGCGCCACCGTGACTCGCGGAAGCAATGACGCCTGGGTGGTAAACTCCGAACCGCCGGGGGCGACCGTGACCACCACCAACGGCCATTTCTGCCCATCTACACCATGCGCCATCAAGATGCCGCGGAGGTCGGAGTTCACGGCCGAGATCAAGAAGCCAGGCTACAAGCCTGCGAGCGTCTCGGTCACGCACAAGACGGCGGGCGCCGGCGCGGCGGGCGTGGCGGGCAATGTCCTGGTCGGCGGCGTGATCGGGCTGGGGGTCGATATGGCGACCGGCGCCTCTCAGGACCTCGTGCCCAATCCGGTCACGGTCAAGCTTGAGCCGGAAAAGTAGATCATGTTTCGAGAAGTGGGGACGGGTTATCGGATCGAAACCTGATCTAACATATTGGATTTAGAGCCTCGCGCTTCTGTCTATGGGGGCCTGTCGCCTCGTCCCAAGGCGGGAGGCCGCGGTTGCCATGGCGCGGCTTTGATGGCCTAGCTGGTCGCGGAAGGGGCGTCGGGGGCCGATTCAGCCGGGGGGCGACTGAGCCCGCAGGTCCGGCGCCGCTCGGCGGGACCCGATCGAGCCGGAAGAAACGGACATGGCGCCTATGCCTCAGCACGCACGAAACTTCACCCTGGCCCTGGCCCTGGCGGCCGGGCTCGGCGCCTCGGGGGCCCAGGCGGCGCCGGGCTTCCAGAAACGGCTGGAACTCCAGGGGTTCGCCTTCGATGTCTCGGCGACCGCCGAGGGCTCGATCAACACCCTGACGGTCACCCCGCAAGGCCTCAGCCAGCAGAAGACCCCGGTGACATCGGAGATCGACGGGACCGTCACCGGCGCCGAGATCGACGACCTCGACGCCAACGGTTTTCCCGAGGTCTACATCTACGTCACCTCCGCCGGCAGCGGCGGGTATGGCAGCCTGGCGGCCTGGGCGGTGAACAAGGGAAGGTCCATGACCCCGATCTTCCTGCCGCCCGTTGCGGACTCCCCCACCCTGTCCAAGGGCTATATGGGCCATGACGAATTCGCCGTGGTCGAGGGGACCCTGGTCCAGAGGTTCCCGCTCTATCGCGAGGGGGATGCCAACGCCCGCCCCACCGGGAAGACGCGCCAGCTCCAGTACAAGCTCAAGGCCGGCGAAGCGGGCTGGGTCCTTCGCCTCGAGAGGTCCGTCGAATACTGACCGGGCTTCGGCGGGGTTCCCCCGCCCCCTCAGAACGCCCCCGTCGCCATGGCCGCCAGGGCCAGGACCAGGCACACCCCTGCCGCCGGCAGGGCGGTGAACTTCTGGTGGGCGCCCATCTCCACACGGATGAGGCCCACCAGCAGCCAGGTCGAGGGCACCAGGGGGCTCAGCAGGTGGAAGGGCTGGCCCATCAGGGCCGCCCGGGCCATGTCGACGGGGGCGATCCCGTGGGCGGCGCCGGCCTCGGCCAGCACCGGCAGCATGCCGAAATAGAAGGCGTCGTTCGACAGGAAGAAGGTTCCCGGCAGGCTGGCCGCGGCCACGGCCGGCGCCAGGTGCGGACCGAAGGCCTCGGGGATGGCGGCGACCAGGGCCGAGGACATGGCGTCCCCCATGCCGGTTCCCTTCAGCACCCCGGTCAGGACCCCGGCGGCGAAGATCAGCGAGGCCACGGACAGGGCGGCCGGCGCATGGGCGGCCACCTGGGCCGCTTGGTCGGCGGGCCGGGGATGGTTGAGGGTCAGGGCCAGGGCGAAGGCCGTCATCATCAGCACCGGCAGGGGCAGGGTCTTCACCCCGAAGGCCGGGGCGATCAGGCCCGCCATCAGGGCCGCCAGGATCAGGAGGTTCAGCATCTGGCGCAGACGCGGCGCGCGCGTCCCTTCAGCCTCCGGCTCCGCCTCGGCTTCGGGCAGGTCCAGCACCCCCAGTCGCCGGCGCTCCGACAGGCCCAGCACCGTCGCCAGGGCGAAGACCGCCGCCAGCCCCGCGGCCATGGCCGGCAGGAGGGGCAGGAAGACCGCCGAGACGTCCAGCTGCAGGGCCGCCGCCGCCCGGCCCGTCGGCCCGCCCCAGGGCGAGAGGTTCATCACCCCGCTCACCAGCATGAGCAGGCAGGCCAGGTGCAGGGGGTTCATGCCCAGCCGCCGCCAGAGGGGCAGCATGGCCGCGCAGGTGATGAGGTAGGTGGTCGAGCCGTCCCCATCCAGCGAGATCACGGCGGCCAGGGCGCTGGCCCCCAGGCTGACCTTCAGGGGATCGCCCCCCGCCCGGCGCACGATGGCGCGCACCAGGGGATCGAACACGCCCGCCCCGGTCAGGATGCTGAAGGTCAGGATGGCGAACAGGAGCATGACCCCGGTGGGCGCCACCTCACGCAGGCCCTCTACCGCCATGGGGCCCATGTCCGTCCCATGGCCGGCCAGGAGGCCGAAGGCCAGGGGGGTCAGGATCAGGGCCGGGGCGGGCGCCAGCCGGCCCGACATGATCAGGGCGGTGAAGACCGCCACCATGAGGAAGCCGGCCAGGGCTGGGTCCATGGGCGCGACCCTCCCGCCGTGATCAGGCGGCGGCCTTGCGGACCGCGCCGACGATCTCGCTCACCACCTGGCTGACCAGGGTCTCGTCGTCGCCCTCGGCCATCACCCGGATCAGGGGCTCGGTGCCCGAGGCGCGCACCAGCACGCGGCCGCCTGCGCCGAGCTTCTGTTCGGCGTCGGCGATGGCCGCCTTCACCGCCTCCGCCTCCAGGGGCTTGCCCGAGGTGAAGCGCACGTTCTCCAGCTTCTGGGGTGCCGGCTCGAACTGGCGGGCCAGGGCGCTCATGGGCCGGTCGCCGGCCTTGAGCACGGCCAGCACCTGCAGGGCGGCCAGGAGGCCGTCGCCGGTGGTGGAGAAGTCCGACAGTATGATGTGGCCCGAGGCCTCGCCGCCCAGGTTGAAGCCGCCCTCGCGCATCCGGGCCATGACATACCGGTCGCCGACAGCCGTCCGCTCCAGCCGCAGATTCCGGGCGCCCAGGAATCGTTCCAGGCCCAGGTTGGACATCACCGTGGCCACCACCCCGCCCCCGGCCAGCCGGTTCCGCCGCGCCCAGTTGTCGGCGATCAGGGCCATGATCTGGTCCCCCTCCACCACCCGGCCCTTCTCGTCGCAGATGACCAGCCGGTCGGCGTCGCCGTCCAGGGCGATGCCGATGTCGGCCCGGTAGTCCTTAACGGCCTTGATCATGGCCTCGGGATGGGTGGAGCCGCACTCCTCATTGATGTTCATGCCGTTGGGCGCCACGCCCACCGGGATGACCTCGGCGCCCAACTCATACAGGGCCGCCGGCGCCACCTTGTAGGCCGCCCCATTGGCGCAATCGATCACGATCCGCAGGCCCGACAGGCTTAAGCGCCGGGGGAAAGTGGCCTTGGCGATCTCGACATAGCGGGCCTGGCTGTCGTCCACCCGGGCCGCCCGGCCCAGGGCCGTGGCGGGCGCCAGGTCCTCGGACAGGGACTGGCCCATCAGGGCCTCGATCTCCAGCTCGCGGGCATCCGACAGCTTGTAGCCGTCGGGGCCGAACAGCTTGATGCCGTTGTCGGTCCAGGCATTGTGCGAGGCCGAGATCATTACGCCCAGGTCGGCGCGCAGGGAGCGGGTCATCATGGCCACGCCCGGCGTCGGCATGGGCCCCAGCAGGCGCACGTCCATGCCCGCGCTGGTGAAGCCCGCCACCAGGGCCGGCTCGACCATATAGCCCGACAGGCGGGTGTCCTTGCCGATCACCACCATGTGGCGGCGCTCCTCGCGCGAGCGGAACAGCCTGCCCGCCGCCAGGCCGACCCGCAGGGCCACCTCGGCCGTCATCGGGTAGGTGTTGGCCTGGCCGCGGATACCGTCGGTGCCGAAAAAGGCGCGTTTGCTCATGGGGCCTTCCGAAGCTTTCGCCATAGTGGGACCGGATCCGAAACGATTCGAAACCCGGATTTAATCGACGCCGTCAGTGCGGGTGCTAAACCCCGCCCATCCCCACAGTCTAGCCCCTCCAGGGGCAAGGCGGAAAGGGACACCGGAAGAGAGGACCAGCCCATGTGCGGCATCATCGGCATCGTCGGCAAGGCGCCCGTCCAGGAGCGGCTGATCGAGACCCTGCGGCGGCTGGAATACCGCGGCTACGACTCCGCCGGCGTGGCCATGGTCGCCGATGGCCGGGTGGACCGTCGCCGGGCGCAGGGCAAGATCCGGGCCCTGGAGGACGTCCTGCGGGACCAGCCCCTCGACGGCCTGACCGGGGTGGGCCACACCCGCTGGGCCACCCATGGCGCGCCCTCGCAGACCAACGCCCACCCCCACAGGGCGGGCCGCGTCACCCTGGTGCACAACGGCATCATCGAGAACTTCGCCGAGCTGAAGGCCGAGCTGGCCGCCGAGGGCCGGACCTTCGAGAGCGAGACCGACACCGAGGTCATCCCCCACCTGATCGACCGCGCCCTGGCCCAGGGCCTGTCCCCCCTGGACGCCCTGAAGTCGACCCTCGACCGCCTGCGGGGCGCCTTCGCCCTGGCGGTGCTGATCGACGGCGAGGACGAGCTGATCCTCGGCGCCCGGCGGGGCAGCCCCCTGGTGGTCGGCTATGGCGACGGCGAGATGTACCTGGGCAGCGACGCCCTGGCGGTCGGCCCGATGACCAACCGCATCGCCTATCTCGACGAGGGCGACTTCGTGGCCATCGACCGGACCACTGCGCGGATCTTCGACGCCGAAGGCCGGCCCGTGGCCCGCCAGATCCGCATCATCCCTCCCGCCGCCGCCCTGGTGGAGAAGGGCAATTACCGGCACTTCATGGAGAAGGAGATCCATGACCAGCCGGGGGCCTGCCAGCACACCCTGTCGGCCTATCTCGACCCGGTTTCCGGCCGGGCCCGGGCGCCCGACGGCCTGGACTTCAGCCTTGTCGACCGCATCCAGATCGTGGCCTGCGGCACGGCCTACTACGCCGGCCTGATCAGCCGTTACCTGTTCGAGTCCCTGGCCCGGATCCCCGTCGACATCGATGTCGCCTCCGAGTTTCGCTACCGCGCCCCGCCGGTGCGCGAGGGCACGCTGTGCATCGTCGTCTCCCAGTCCGGCGAGACCGCCGACACCCTGGCCGCCCTGCGCTGGTGCCGCGAGCAGGGGCTGGGTACGGCCGCCGTCGTCAACGTCCACACCAGCACCATGGCCCGCGAGGCCGACATCCTCCTGCCCACCCACGCAGGGCCGGAGATCGGCGTCGCCTCCACCAAGGCCTTCACCAGCCAGGTCGCCGCCCTGTCGGCCCTGGCCGTGGCCGCCGCGTCCGCCAAGGGCCGGATCGACGCCGCCGAGGAAGCCCGCCTGACCAAGCTGCTGCTGGAGGCGCCGCGCCTGATCTCGGCCGCCCTGGCCCTGGAGGCGCCGATCCGCGCCCTGGCGCCCGAACTCGCCAAGGCCCGGGACGTCCTCTACTTCGGCCGCGGGGTAATGTCGGCCCTGGCCCTGGAAGGCGCCCTGAAGCTCAAGGAGATCAGCTACATCCACGCCGAGGGCTACCCCGCCGGCGAGCTGAAGCACGGCCCCATCGCCCTGATCGACGAGGCGACCCCGGTCATCGTCCTGGCGCCCTCTGACGCCCTCTTCGAGAAGACCGTCTCCAACACCGCCGAGGTCATGGCCCGGGGCGGCCCGGTCATCTTCATCACCGACGAGGAGGGCGCCCGCCGCGCCCCCGCCGGCGTCCGCCTGATCGTCGCCCCCGGTTGCGAGGACATCGTCGCCCCCCTGGTCTACGCCGTCCCCATCCAGATGCTGGCCTACTATGTCGCCGTCCAGAAGGGCGCCGACGTCGACCAGCCCCGCAACCTCGCCAAGTCGGTGACGGTGGAATAGGGGCGGGCGGCGGGATTCATGTTTGAAGCCATTAGTTGCCCTTCGTCTTTCGCGTACGACCAGCTTGACCCCAAGTCGAAAACGCCGACTGCTCAAGGGCGCAGTCGGACCAATTGTTGGAGATAGGTTCATAACCGGCCACGCCTCAGTTCGAGCCAGCCGTGACGGGGACCAGTTTCACTATCACTGGGCGGCGCGGCGCTGCCTGGAGCTCCTGCCCGGCGGCTCGGACCTGGTCGCGGTCACGATCGAGGGCCCGTCCGCTGCCGAGGGCGCGGGCATAGAAGCCGGCGGCGAGATCATCGACGTCGGCTTCTACTATGGCGCTGAGGACCGCAGGACGGCGCGGTTGGTCGACTATACCCAACTGAAGCACTCGACGGTTCGCGTGAACGACCCGTGGACGGGGAGTGGCCTCAAGGGGACGCTGGAGGGATTCGCCAAGCGGTATCTGGATCTTGTCAGCGAACTCTCCGAAGCCGATGTCGCCGCTCGGTTCCGGTTTCACTTCACAACCAATCGCCCGATCGAGGCCACGGTGGCGGCGACCCTGGTAGATTTGGCGACGGGTACCACGGCGCGCTATCCGGCGACCCACGCTTTGCTCACGGGCTACGTCGCCAACTATGCCTTGGATGTCGCTAAGTTCTTCGCGCTCTTTTCGGCTGAAGGCGGCGAGGATGACCTATGGGCGCAACGCAACTTGCTGACCCAGGATGTGCGGGCCTACCTCCCGGCTGCCGATTGCGACGCGCCGGTCCAGCTGAAGGAACTGATCACCCGGAAGGCAACGACGGAGTTCGCCACGAACCCAAGCATCCACCGAAACGACGTACTGCGGGCTTTGGGGCGGACTGAGGATGAGCTGACACCCGCGCCCAACATGATCGCCGAGCCAGCCAACGAGCTACCCCGGGCGCAGGAGTCTGACATCCTAGCACAGCTTTTGGCCGCCCGTGCGCCCCTGATCATCCACGCCGAAGGTGGTGTTGGCAAGTCGGTGCTCGCAGCGCGGCTGTCGCGCGCCATGCCGGCTGGCTCCGTCGCTATCCTCTACGACTGCTACGGCAACGGCCTCTACCGGACGTCCCTTAATGCCCGGCATCGCCCTCGCGACGCCCTGGTGCAGATCGCCAATGAACTAGCCGCAAAGGGCTTGTGCCACCCACTGATCCCGACCAGCAACGCCGACGCTAAGGCATATATGCAGGCCTTCCAACACCGCCTTCAACAGGCGGCTGGTGTGCTCCAGGCGCGAACGCCGGGCGCCTCGGTTTGCCTGATCATCGACGCCGCCGACAACGCACAGATGGCCGCTGAAGATCTCTCCGAGCCCCGCAGCTTTGTGTGGGATCTGATCCACACACCAATGCCCGATGGCATCAGGCTAGCGTTCACCTGCCGCACGCACCGCCTGGAAAGGCTGGACCCGCCGCACAACGCGGTGCGCGTCGAGCTAAGAGCGTTCAGCTTGGCGGAGACGGAACGGCATCTTCGCAGCGCCTATCCAGACGCAAGCGAATCCGAGGTGGCGGATTTCGCGTTCCTGAGCAGCGACAACCCGCGCGTCCAGGCACTGGCGATGTCGCGCGGCCTGTCGCTCGCCGACATGCTGAGTGCGCTGGGTCCTAGGCCGATGAGTGTCGACGGCGTGCTGGCCGACCTCCTAGATAGGGCCATAGCGAAGCTGAGAGGCGAACACGGAACGGTTGAAGCGGGCCGCATTGACCGGCTGTGCGAGGCGCTAGCGGTGTTGCGTCCCCTCGTGCCAATCGCTGTCGTCGCCCGCCTGGCGGATGTTTCCGAGAGTGAAGTCCGTAGCTTAGCCCTCGACCTTGGTCGGCCGCTGTTCGTGAAGGGTGGCAGCCTCCACTTCCTCGATGAGCCGGCAGAGACCTGGTTCCGCGAGCGCTTCAAGCCCGATGCCGCGGGCATGGCCAACCTCCTAGAGCGCCTTCGCCCGCTGACCGCCGACAGTTCTTACGCTGCTGCCGTTCTCCCGGAGCTGTTGCTTCAGGCAGGGCGCCTCGACGAACTCGTGGCTCTCGCATTGTCCGACGACGGTCTCCCGAGCGATCCGCTGGCGCGGCGCGATGTCGAACTGCAGCGTCTGACGTTCGCCCTGAAAGCCTGTTTGCAGCATGATCTCGCCCTGCCGGCCGCCAAGCTTGCACTCAAGACCGCGGGCGAGACCGCGGGCAAAGAGCGCCAGACCCGCCTAATCCAGGAAAACACCGATCTGGCAGCCGTCCTGCTGCCGCCTGACAGGCTGGAGGAAATTGTCGCGCGACGCCCCTTCGGCTCCGACTGGATGGGCTCCCACCACGCGTATGACGCTGGACTTCTGTCGGGCCGAGAAGAGCTGGTGCCTGAGGCGTCGAGCCGGCTTCGCATGGCGTTGGAGTGGTTCGAGACCTGGGCGCAGAATCAAGAGGGCCCGACGGAGCCCAAGCAAGAGCGGGAGCAGGTGTCCGACGCCGACCGAGTCGAACTCACCATGGGTCTGTTTCGACTCCGGGGGCCAGGTGCCGCCGCGAGTTTCCTGCGGCGCTGGCGGCCGCGTCGGGTCGCGATGGTCGCTGGCAAAGAGCTCGGCCGCCGTCTTCTGGATCTCGGCCGCCCGGACCAGATCGACGACTTTGCTGACGCGGCCCGCAACGACGTCTGGCTACTGCTCGGGCTGGCATCGGCCTCGCGGGCCCTAGGCCATCAGCTGCCGGCGGCCGTGCTGTCTCGGCTGATGCGCCTTCTTGCGGATCGTCGGGTACTCCTGTCGGAAGTGGAGGATTTCCTCCACCGATGGGAAGTTCTTGAGGCAGTGGTCTCCACCGCCGAGATGAGCCTGCTTGCCGACGCAGCGCCAACGGCCCAAGTGGCGTGCATGCTGTCTCGTTACCTTCCGGAGACACCCCCGAATGACATGACCTCGCGCTATGGGACCGACAGGACGCCGCTCCTTCGCGCCTACGCCCTCGACGCGGGGCTCCGGTGCTCGTCGCTGACGCTGCTCGAAGTCGCCCCAGAGAAACCCCGCGCCCAGCTTGAAGGCGGAAGCAGCTACAACCGTGATCAGGACACCAGGGTCTTTGAGTACGAGATTGGCGGTATCCTCCCTTGGTTCGTTCTCCGCGCCGAAGTGATCTGCGGACGTATCCCCGATGACCTCGCCGGCGCGATCGAGCTGGCGCGTAAGGCGACCGCACGTGCTGAAAATCACCTTCACGACCAGATCGCGTCGGCGTGGCAGGTGGCGGCCTTCTCCTGGTTCGAGTTACTCCAGGACGCTGCTGCGGCTGGCGCGGCGCTGCAGGGCAGCTTCGACGCCTGGCTTACCGGCCCGAACACCAAACTCTGGTCGGACACGATCATCGCCCTGTGCCGCCGGGCAGCGCACGCCGAAGGGTTGTCTAATCTGTCGATGACCCTCGCGGTTAAAGCATTGGAGGCATTGGAGGAGGGCCGGGAAGATGCGGAAGCGCGCCTTGCGGACTTCACCAAGCTGGCGCGCGCTTTACTTAAGGTAAGCCCGACGGAGGCCGCGGCGGTCTTCAACAGGGCCGTGGCCCTCGCCAGCCGCATCGGCGACGAGAACCTCGACCGGTGGGATGCATTCCTGCAATTGGGCCGCGCCGCCGCGGATGGGGCGCAACCGAAGGCTCGGACCGCCCATCGTTTGTCGAGGGCCGCCGAACTAACCTATGAGTACGTGGTGCGCGACAAGCACTTCGCTTGGGACTCTACAGTCGAGGTACTAACGGATCTCAGCCCGGCCTCGGTGTTCGCGATCCTAAGTCGCTGGCGCGACCGTCGGTTCGGGAACCGGAATCGGCTCATCCCCTTGGCCATCGACCGTATGGTCGAGAAATCCCGTCTGCCGGTTACGGCGCCGGTCGCGCTCGCGGGCCTCGAAGCGCATTGGGACCGGCTGAAGGATCTAAAGGCCGTGGCGGCCAGCCTGTCCGATCCTTCGGCCCGCGAGACCGCCATGCAGATCCAGTATCGCTATATGCGCGTCCAGCCCTATCAGTACGACACTTGGACGGAGATCGCGCACCTTGGCCACGCCCATGGTGTCATCTTCGCGGATATCGACCGCTTGCTGGCGTTGACGGCGCAGCCCGCGCTGTCTCCTACGCCGGTAATCGATGCGTCGTCACCCGGGCCGCACGCAGCCGAACATCGGGATCCTGACTGGGAGGTGATCTTCAAGGACGTCGATTTCGCAGACGCCACCGCGCTCATGGGTGCCTACGAAGCAGTAAAGACCTACGATCCGCCCTATCGGTTCGATGAATTCTGCAGCCAAGCCCTCGCGCGCGCTGGCGCTGGGCGTGCGCCAGAACTCATCAACGCTATCGCGGCATGGCCGGACCTCAGCCTGTTCAAGCTGCGCGACCTGCTGGAGGCATTGCCGAAGCCCACGCCCGCGCGTCCTGCACTACGATCGGCCATCCGTGACGCCGTCTTGGCCGCTTGCCAGCGTGAACCGCATAAGGTCCGGCGTCGGGGTTGGAACGTCCCGCTGCCCTTTGATCGCCTGCAGGCCGAGGGCGTCTTTACCGATGCGGATGTCGTGACCGCCACCCTTGAGGGTTTCGCCGAACAGGTCGACACTCTAAGCGCTGGCGCGCTGTTTCAGGCCATCGACACCCTCGCATCGCGCCTATCTCGGCCAGAGGCTGAAGACGCCCTAAACTATGGGCTGGACCTGCTGGATGGTCTTCTCGAACCGGCTGATGGGAACGGACCCTGGCGGCCAGCGGTGGAGCCGCCCCCCGATGTGCTGGCCGCCTTGGCCGGTTACATCTGGGCCGGGCTGGGATCTCCATTTCCGGCCGAGAGGTGGGAGTTCGCACACGCCGTCCGCGATATTGTTGAGCTAGGCTGGCGAGACCTTCTTGACGCGATCTTGGCCTGGGCCGGCCGAGACGACGCCGGCGCATTCTCCGACCAGGGCCTAGAGTTCTACCTCTGGCACGCCCGACAGTGGCTGGCGATCGGCTTGGCACGTGCGGCAATTTCTATGCCGAACGCCATGACGAACGCCGCGCCCCTGTTGCGTGCCTGGACGGGCCTTCCCCATGTGCTGATCCGTGAGCTGGCGGCGAATTCCCTATCGCGGCTTGTTGCCGTCGGCGCTATCGACCATGCCTCGGCGGTCGATCCGGCCGCCGTCAACCGCCCGGCCCAACCCGTGCGATCGGTCATTCGTTGGGCGGGCACCGACCTCGCTGAGGTAGATGCGGCACAAGAGCCCAGCTCAGACGAAGAGACGTATCACTTCGGCATCGACATTGCGCACTACTGGTTCAAATTCCTGGCCGACGCCTTTGGTGTGACCCAAGGCACTGTAGAGCGGCGGGCTAGGGGCGTCGTCCGCGATCACCTGAAATGGAATTCAGGTGACCGGCGCGATGACGCGAGGCTCACCCGCAAGATCTTCCGCGGCGACGAGACCCACCATTCTCACGGCAGTATGCCTCGAGGTGACGATATGCGCGCCTATCATGGATACCACGCCATGATGATTGTCGCCGCATACCTCCTTGAAACTCGAGCGGTCCGCCACTTTGTGGGCTATGAGTTCAACGAGTTCGAAAAATGGCTAGACGGCTATCGTTTGGCGCGTGGTGATGGGACTTGGCTGGCGGATCGCCGCGACCCGCGGCCGATGCTCGACCCTGTACAGACGGGACAAGAGAACACGTCCACTTGGCGATGGGACGTCAATCGTGCCTATCTGAACGACCAGCTAATGGCAGATGACGGAGCGCGGGTTGTCTGGGGCCATTGGCGCCGCCAGTGGAACGAACAAACGGAGACGGTCGACGTGCGGAGCGCCTTTGTGCCGACGGCGGCTGCGGAATCACTTCTCGCGGCGCTCCAGACTGCCGAAGAACTGGATCGTTACGTGCTACCTGATGCCGACCACGAGACGGACATCGACGATGGAACTCACCAATGCACCGGCTGGATCCGTGACAATGGACCATCCGCAAGGCTCGACGAGTACGACCCTTGGTCGGAAGGGATGCGCTTTCCAGGCCCCACACCCAGTGAAGAGGTCATCGCCGCCATGGGCCTTCATCGGAGCGACGACGGCCGGGCCTTTCAATGCGCCGACGGAGGTCTCCTTCGCGCCGAAACCTGGACCCAGAGCCTGAGCTTGCGCCGTGACAGCGATATTGTACCCGGCTGGCGCCTTTCCGCGAACACAGACTTCCTTGAGGAGCTTTTCAAAGCTCGACCGAACGATCGACTGCTCTTGAGCATCGAGGTCAATCGCAAAAGCGCGCTGTACGGCAGCGAAATGACAGATTTCGAAGAGTATGCTTGGCCATATAGGCTCTACGTTTTGCTGGGACCTAAGGGTGTAGTCCATGCGTAGTAAATCCCTTGTTGGGCTCCACAGGATGTTTTCTATTCACCTCGACGAGGAGGGCGCCCGCCGCGCCCCCGCCGGCGTCCGCCTGATCGTCGCCCCCCTGGTCTACGCCGTCCCCATCCAGATGCTGGCCTACTATGTCGCCGTCCAGAAGGGCGCGGACGTCGACCAGCCCCGCAACCTCGCCAAGTCGGTGACGGTGGAATAGGGGCCGGCCATGTACCTGCCGGAAGTCTTCGAGGAGGTGCGCCCCGAGGTCCTGTGGGACCTGGTTGCGCGCCATCCCCTGGGCCTGCTCATCACCGCCGGACCGGAGGGGCCCATGGCCTCGCCCCTGCCCTTCCTGCGGAAGGTGCAGGACGACCGCAGCCTCCTGACGGCCCACCTGGCCCGCGCCAATCCGCACCTCGCCGCCCTGGCCGAGGGGGCGAAGGTCCTGGTCGTCTTTCAGGGAGCGGAGACCTACGTCTCACCGGGTTGGTACCCGTCCAAGGCCCTCACCCACAGGGAGGTGCCGACCTGGAACTATGAGATGCTCCAGGCCCGGGGGTCCCTTCGTCTCCGCCCGGATCGGGAGTGGCTGGCCGCCCATGTCGCAGACCTGTCGGCGGCCCAGGAATCCCGGCGGCCAACGCCCTGGGCGGTGTCGGATGCGCCCGGCGACTATATCGAGGCCATGCTGCGGGGCATTGTCGGGCTGGAGATCGAGATCACCGAAATCCGCGGCAAGTGGAAGATGAGCCAGAACCGCAAGCTCGAGGATATGGCCGGGGTCGTCCACGGCCTGACCGACCCCGCCGATCCCCATTTCAACCCGGCCGCCGGCGCCATCGTCGCTGAACGGCTGGCCGCGAGGAAAGAG
Organism: Phenylobacterium sp.; assembly: GCA_020402745.1. Lineage (GTDB taxonomy): Bacteria > Pseudomonadota > Alphaproteobacteria > Caulobacterales > Caulobacteraceae > Phenylobacterium. The sequence goes on along the minus strand of JADBYZ010000004.1, from coordinate 122,247 downwards.
CCATGACCCTCCGCCGCTTCCAGCAGGTCGACGTCTTCGCCTCGGGGCCGCTGAACGGAAATCCCCTGGCCGTGGTGCACGGGGCGCAGGGCCTGTCCGACGCCCAGATGGCGGCCTTCGCGCGCTGGACCAACCTGTCCGAGACCACCTTCCTCCTGCCGCCGACTGACCTCGGCGCCGACTACCGGGTGCGGATCTTCACGCCCGGTGGCGAGCTGCCCTTCGCCGGTCACCCGACCCTCGGCTCCTGTCGGGCCTGGCTGTCGGCCGGCGGCCAGCCGAGGACGCCCGGGCGTGTGGTACAGGAATGCGGTGTGGGCCTGGTGCCGGTGCGGATCGACGGCGAGGACCTGGCCTTCGCCGCCCCGCCCTTGCTGAGGGACGAGCCACTGGAGCCGGAGGTGACGGCGCAGATCGTCCGGGGTCTGGGGATTTCCGAGGGCGCCGTCCGGGCCGGGCGCTGGATCGACAACGGGCCGGGCTGGTGCGCGATCCTGCTGGACTCCCCTGAGCGAGTCCTTTCCCTGTCACCGGACTTTGCCGCCCTGGGCGACCTGAAGCTGGGGGTCGCGGCCCTGTACCCGCCAGGAGGCCCCTCGCAGCTGGAGGTGCGCGCCTTCGTTCCCAGCCTGTCCGTGCCCGAGGACCCGGTCACCGGCAGCCTCAACGCCGGCCTCGCCCTCTGGCTGATCGGCGAGGGGATCCTGCCGCCGGGCTATGTCGCCAGCCAGGGCGCGGCCGTGGGCCGGGCCGGCCGGGTGAGCGTCTCGGCCGAAGCCGACGGGACATGGATCGGCGGCCGGGCCGTGATCGTTCTGGAAGGAACCGCCGCCCTCGACTAAGGGAGGGGCCTGCAACGGAGACGTCCATGTCAGGCAAGGTGCGCAAGGCGGTGCTGCCGGTGGCGGGGCTGGGAACGCGGGTTCTGCCCGGCGCCAAGGTCACGCCGAAAGAGATGCTGAACGTCGTCGACCGGCCGATCCTGTCCTACATCATCGAGGAGGGCCGGGCGGCGGGCATCGAGCACTTCGTCTTCGTCACCGGCCGCGGCAAGGGCGCCATCGAGGACTATTTCGACCACCATGTCGAACTCGAGGCCCAGCTTGAGGCCAAGGGCAAGCTGGACATCCTGGCCGACATCCGGCGCGACCTGCCCAAGCCCGGCGAGATGAGCTTTGTGCGCCAGATGGCGCCCCAGGGCCTGGGCCATGCGGTCTGGTGCGCCCGGGACATCATCGGCGACGAGCCCTTCGCCGTCATGCTGCCGGACATGCTGATGATGGCCGAGCCCGCCGCCCTGGCCCAGGCGACGGCGGCCTTCGACCAGGTCGGCGGCAACATCGTCGTCGTCGAGCCGGCGCCGGAGGGCCAGGCCCACAAGTATGGCATCGTCGCCCTCGACGGACAGTCGGGCCGGCTGAATCGAATGACCGGTATGGTCGAGAAGCCCGCGCCGGGAACCGAACCGTCCAATCTTTTCATTTCTGGTCGGTACATCCTGCAGCCCGAAATCTTCGATCGCCTCGCCCGGCACAGGAAGGGCGCCGGCGGCGAAATCCAGCTGACCGACGCCATGGCCGACCTGATGGCCGACCAGGCCTTCCACGCCCTGGAGTACGACGGGACCACCTACGACTGCGGCGACAAGCTGGGTCTCCTGCGGGCGAACGTCGCCTACGCCCTGAAGCGGCCCGACCTGGCCGAGGGCGCCCGGGGGATGCTGAAGGACCTTCTGGGGGCGTGAGGCTCCTCGTTTTCGGCTTCGGCTATTCGGCCCGCGCCCTGGCTGCGCGGGCCCCCGGTGACCTGCACATCACCGCGACGGTGCGCACCCCCCTCCCCGACCCCTGGCGGAACGCGGTCGAGACGGTGTCCGTGCACGACCCCGACGCCCTGGCGTCGGCCCTGCGAGGCGCCGACGCCCTCCTCGTCACCGCCGCCCCTGACCCCGACACCGGCCTCTGCCCCGGCTTCGAGATGCTGGCCCCGCACCTCGCCCCCGGGTCGGGACCGGGCTGGATCGGCTATCTCTCCACCACCGGCGTCTACGGCGATCGCGGCGGGCGCTGGGTGCGCGAGACCAGTCGCACGGCCCCGGCCTCGGAGACCTCCCGGCGCCGCGTGGCGGCGGAGGCGGCCTGGGCCGGAACGGGGCGGCCCCTGGCCGTCTTCCGGCTGCCCGGCATCTACGGGCCCGGCCGTTCGGCCCTGGACCGGGTCCGAGACGGGACCGCCCGGCGCATGACCGCGCCGGGGCAGGTGTTCAGCCGCATCCACGTGGGCGACATCGCCGACGGCCTTGCCGCCGCCCTGGCGCGGCCGGACCGGACCGGCGTCTTCAACCTCTGCGATGATGAACCGGCGCCCGCCGCCGACGTGACCCTGGAAGCCTGCCGCCTGCTGGGCGCCGAGCCGCCGCCCGAGACCCCCCTCGACCTCGACGCCCTGACCCCCGCCGCCCGGCGCTTCTGGGCCGAGAGCAAGCGCGTCTCCAACGCCCGCGCCAAGTCCGCCCTCGGCTGGCGCCCCGCCCATCCCACCTACCGCGAGGGCCTGGCGGCCATCCTGGCGGCCGGCGGCTAGCTAAGCGCAGAGCTCTTCAACAAAGGCGAGGAGGCGGGCGATGTCTTCGGGCCGGGACAGGCGATGGTCGCCGTCGCGGACGAGGCTGAAGACCTGGTCCTGCGAGGTCAGGGCCTCGGCCAGGGCCAGGGCGTGGCGCCAGGGTACGTCGGGGTCCGCGCCGCCCTGCAGGATCCGCACGGGCAGGTCGATCCCTAAAGGGCCGGGCAGGAGGCTCCAGTCCGCCGCCTCCTCAAGGAAGCGGCGGGTGATGGGATAGGGGTCGCCATACTCGGACGGCCGCATCCAGACCCCGTCCCGGGCCAGGGCGGCGCGGTCGGCGTCGGTCATTTCCGGGATCATCAGGGCCTGGGGAAAGTCAGCGGCCGGCGCCACGAGGACCAGGCCCTTCACCCTTTCGGGGCGCGCCAGGGCGATCAGACAGGCCAGCCAGCCGCCCATGGACGAGCCCACGAGGATCAGTTCGCCGGTCGTGAGGGCATCGATCATCGCCAGGGCGTCGGCCCGCCAGGACCCGATGGTCCCGTCGGTGAAGGCCCCGCCGGACTCCCCGTGGCCGGAATAGTCGAAGCGCAGAAAGGCCCGACCGACGGCGACGGCCTGGTCGGCCAGGGCCTCGGCCTTGGTCCCGGTCATGTCCGACTTGAAGCCGCCCAGCCAGACGACTGTCGGCCCGCGCCCCTCGACGGCCCGCCAGGCCAGGGGAATCCCCGCCTCGCGCTCCAAGTGTCCGGATGTCTCCTGCATGGCCCCTGCATAGCGCCAGGCGCAGGGCTGCGCTATCAGGACGCCGTGAGCCTTCCTCCGAACTTTACCCTGCTGCAGGTGGTCCCGGAACTGGAGACCGGCGGCGCCGAGCAGACCACGATCGACGTCGCCCGCGCCGTCGTCGCGGCCGGCGGCCGGGCCCTGGTGGCCAGCCGGGGGGGGCGGATGGAGGCGGCCCTGGCTGCGGCGGGGGGCGAGCTTGTCCGCCTGCCCATGCAGAGCAAGAACCCCCTGGTCATGCTGCAGACCGCCCGGGCCCTGCGCCGGGTGATCCGGGGGCGGAGGGTGAGCCTGGTCCACGTGCGCTCCCGGGCGCCGGCCTTCCCGGCCCTTTGGGCCGCCCGGGCCGAGGGCCTGCCGACGGTGGCGACCTATCACGGCATCTACCTGGCGAAGGGCCCGCTCAAGCGCTGGTACAACGCCGTCATGACCCGGGTGGACCGGGTGATCGCCAATTCCGACTACACCCGCGCCCACGTCCTGACCGAGCACCGGATCGCGCCTGCGCGGGTGGTCGCCATCCCCCGGGGCGTGGACCTTAACCGCTTCGACCCCGAAAAGGTGAGCCTGGAGCGCGTGGAGGCCCTGAGGCGGGCCTGGGGCCTGCCACCCCAGGGCGAGGGGCCCCTGGTCTTCCTGCTGGCGGGGCGACTGACGCCGATCAAAGGGCATGAGACGATTATCGCCGCCGCTGCACGTCTGAAAGGCGAAGGCCGCAACCTGCGTGTCATCTTCGCAGGCGACGATCAAGGCCGCTCTGCCTACCGCCATTCCCTGGAGGCGGCCGTGGGCGCCGCAGACCTGGAGGGTGTCGTGAGGCTGGTGGGACACTGCGATGACATGCCTGCGGCCTTCATGGCGGCGGATATCGCCCTGTTGCCCACCCTGGTGCCCGAGTCCTTCGGACGGGCGGCCGTGGAGCCCCAGGTGATGGGTCGGCCGGTGATCGCCTCGGACCACGGAGGGACGACCGAGACCGTCCTGCCCGGCCAGACCGGGTGGCGGGCGGCGCCGGGGGACATCGAGGCCTGGGCCCTGGCCATGGCTGCGGCGATCGACCTGGGACGCGAGGGCCTCACGGCCCTGGGCGCGGTCGCCCGGGAGAGGGCCGTACGCCTCTACGCGAATGACGCCATGTGTGCTGCGACGCTCGCGGTGTATGAGCAGCTCCTCGAGGCGCGGTCCGTCGGGAAATGAGCCGAGAGATCCGCAAGGTCCTGGTCATCAAGCTGTCGGCCCTGGGCGACTTCGTCCTGGCGCTGGCGGCGATGAAGCGCATCCGCGAGGCCCACCCGAAGGCGCAGATCACCCTCCTGACCACGCCGCCCTTCGAGGCCCTGGCCCGGGCCTGTCCCTACTTCGACGAGGTCGAGACGGATGGCAGGCCAGAGGGTCTGGAGGCCTGGCTGGCCCTTCGCGCCCGGCTGAAGGCGGTCCGCTACGACCGCGTCTACGACCTCCAGACGTCCGCCGCTTCGGAACGGATTTTCCACCTTCTGCGCCCCTTCCCGCCGGAATGGTCGGGGATCGCCTTTGGATGCGCCCTGCCGCACACAACGCCCGGCAAGGACCAAATGCACACCCTTGAGCGCCAGGCCGACCAGTTGAAGGCGGCGGGGATCTGGCCGGATGCGCCGACGACCCCGCTGTCAGCGCCGCCGCCGGACCTGTCCTGGATCGGCGGAACCCGGCGGGGCCGCCGGCGGCCCTCAGACCGACCCCATGTCATGCTGATCCCGGGCGGATCCGCCCACCGGATGGGCAAGCGCTGGCCGGCGGACTCCTACGGCCGCCTGGCCCGCCGGTTGTATGATCGCGGCTACGACATCCTGGTCATCGGAGGCCCACAGGAAAGCGCCCTCGGTCGCGAGATCCAGAGGCACGTGCCCCAGGCCCGGGACCTGACCGGCAGGACCGATTTCGCCAAGGTCGCCGAGTTCGGCGCGGAGACCGCCCTGGTGGTGGGCAATGACACCGGCCCCCTGCATCTTGCCGCCGCCGCCGGCGCCCCGACAGTGGTCCTGTTCTCCAAGGCTTCAGACCCTGCCCTTTCGGCTCCCAGAGGTCACGTCATCGTCCTCCAGGCCGACGACCTGACGACCTTGGAGCCCAGCACAGTGGAGCGGGCCGCCAACAGCCTGCTGCCGTTGGAAGGCGCCGCTTGATCGCCGGGGCCCGGACGGTCATATATCGAACTGCGTCGGACGCCTTTCCGTCGCCGCCCTTATCAACAGCTTGAGGAGCAGAAACCTATTCGCCGGCCCATGCAGGCGCCGCCCGTCAAAGACGGTCCGCGCATCAACGAAGACATCCGAGTTCCCCGGGTCCTGCTGATCGACCAGCATGGCGAGAAGCAGGGGGTCATGCCCACCTCCTCCGCCCTGGAGGCCGCTGAGGAAGCCGGGCTCGACCTGGTCGAGATCGTCCCCAACGCCGACCCCCCTGTCTGCAAGATCCTGGACTACGGCAAGTTCAAGTTCCAGGAACAGAAGAAGAAGAACGAGGCCCGCAAGCGGCAGAAGGTCGTCGAGATCAAAGAGATCAAGTTGCGGCCGAACATCGACACCCATGACTACGAGGTCAAGGCGCGCTCGATGCACCGGTTCTTCGGCGAAGGCGACAAGGTCAAGGTGACGCTCCGCTTCCGCGGCCGCGAACTGGCCCACCCCGAGCTGGGCATGAAGCTCCTCCAACAGGTGAAGGCCGACTTCGAGCCGGTCGCCAAGGTCGAGTATGAGCCCCGCATGGAGGGCCGACAGATGATCATGATCCTGGCGCCCAAATAAACGCCCGACCGGGCGGCGCCGGATTTCGTCGCCGCCCGCCCTTGCTCCTCCCGCGTCGCCGCCCTAACAGACGCCGCATGTCGGAGGACGCCCGCCAGACCAAGCCCGCATCGCCCTATGCGGCGATCGCCCTGACGGCGGTGATCTTCATCAACTTGCTGGGCTTCGGAATCATCATTCCGCTGCTGCCCTTCTACGCCAAGTCCTTCGACGCCCCGGCCTGGCAGATCGCCCTCATCTTTTCGGCCTACTCCATCGGCTCCTTCTTTGGCGAGCCGCTCTGGGGACGTCTGTCCGACCGTTTCGGCCGCAAGCCCATCCTGATCCTGACGATCATGGGCAACTGCCTTTGCTACCTGGCCCTGGCCTTTGCCCCCAACATCCTGGCCGCCTTCCTCATCCGCCTCGTCGGCGGCCTGGCCTCCGGGAACGGCGCGGTCATCCAGGGCTACCTGGCCGATGTGACGCCGCCGGAGCAGCTCACCCGGCAGATGTCCTATCAGGGCGCGGCCTGGAACGTGGGCATGATCGTGGGGCCCTCTCTCGGGGGGCTTCTGGCCAACCCGGACGCCGGTCCGGATGGTTTCCGACTGCCCCTGTTCGTCGCCTCAGCGCTGGCGGGCGCCTGCGTCCTGGCGATCCTGGTGGTCATCCGCGAGAGCAACCACCGCCGGGAGGTGGAAACCCGGCGCACCCGCCTGCTGTCCGGACTCAAGGACATGGTGGAGAATCCGGTCCTCGGCCGCCTGATGCTGCTGTCCTTCATCGTCGGGTTCGCCTTCACCGGCATCGAGTCGATCTTCGGTCTCTGGGCCAATGAGCGGTTCGGGTGGACGCCCCGGGAGATCGGGGTCTGTTTCGCCTTCGTGGGCGTGGCGGCGGCGATCTCGCAGATGTTCCTGACCGGCCCGTTGTCGGAACGGTTTGGCGAGGGGCGAATGCTGGCGGTGGGCATGAGTCTCACCGTCCTGGGCTCCGGCCTGCTAGTGGTCTCGCCGGGGTCCGCCGCGACCATAGCCCTGATGTGCCTGACCGCCGTGGGCCAGTCCGTCGCCTTCCCCAATGTGGCGTCGATGATCTCACGCACCGCCGACCCTCACCGGCAGGGCCAGATCCAGGGGCTGAACAACGCCTGCGGCGCCCTGTCCCGGGTGGCGGGGCCGCTCTCGGCCGGCCTGGTGTTCCCGCTGAACATCAACGCGCCCTTCCTGCTGGGCGCCGCGCTGGTGGTGCCGGCGATCTTCCTGGCCCTTTCCGCGAGCCGGCGGGCGCCCCCCCTGCCCCGATAGCCGGACGAGGGACAAACGCCCCGTTGCCCGTCCTGTCATTGACGCGCAAGGTTGACGGGCATTTTCTGTATGCACATAAAATAAGATGGATATCGAGTTCGATCCGGCGAAGAGCGAACGGAACCGGCGTGAGCGCGGTTTTGGATTTGAAGACGCCGACGGGTTCGATTTCACCACGGCGCTGATCTGGGTCGACAGCCGACGCGCCTATCCCGAGACGCGCTAAGCCGCCTTGGGGTTCGTGCAAGGCCGGCTGCATGCCCTAGTGTTCATGGAAACACCGGCGGGGATTCGTGTGATCAGCTTCCGAAAGGCCAATGCAAGGGAGATCAGACTTCATGCCCGCCACCGATAGAGCCTCCCGGCCGGACTCCGACAATCCGGAGTGGACCGAGGCCATGGCCGTCGCCGCCGTCAGACTGGAGGCCCTTCCCGAAGGCCTGCAGCGAAAACTCCGCGGGCGCCCGAGAGCGGCGGTCACCAAGCAGAGGACCACGCTCCGACTTTCACGCGAAGTCCTCGAACAGTTCCGGGCCACAGGCCCGGGCTGGCAGACCCGGATCGACATCGCACTGATGGACTGGCTGGAGGGGCGGGGGCGCAGATGAGACCAAGCGGGGCCTTCTGGTCGGGGGCGTCTGGATCAGCGTCGGTTCTGGCCTCGGGTCAAGAACCAGCAACCTGAAGACTTGAGAGTGAAGAGCCATGCCGCTAACCGCTGTGCAGTCCGCACTGCTCGCGGCCATCGAGCAGACGATCTGGAACGATCCCCGGATCGGCGGCCTTTGGCTTTCAGGCAGCCTTGGTCAGGGCGGCGGCGACTGGCCGGACGCATTCGAGGTGGCGACCCGGGCCCATCTCAACCTTCGGATTGGCTTTTCGCTGCCCTGAGAGGCGGGTCCAACCCCAAAGCTGGATCCGCTGGGGCTTGCCCCACTTCCCCTTTTCGCGTACTCACCCGCCCCTTCGGAGTCGCCTGGCCAAAGGCATGCCAGGGCGGCTCATCAATACGCCAGAGGACGGGGCCGGAAGGTTCCGACGTGAAATGCCGAAACTGAAGACGAAGTCGGGGGCGAAGAAGCGCTTCAAGCTCACCGCGACCGGCAAGCTCAAGGCCGGCGTGGCGGGCAAGCGCCACCGCCTCATCAGCCACAACGCCAAGTACATCCGCCAGAACCGGGGCACGAAGGTGATGACCGAGGCCGACGCCAAGATCATCCGCATCTTCCTGCCCTACGGCCTTTGATCGGAGCACCTGACGCATGGCACGTGTAAAGAGGGGCGTCACCGCCCACGCCCGCCACAAGAAGGTTCTTGAGAAGGCCGCCGGCTTCTATGGCCGCCGCAAGAACACCATCCGCGCCGCCAAGGCCGCGGTCGACAAGGCCGGCCAGTACGCCTACCGCGACCGCAAGGTGCGCAAGCGCAGCTTCCGGTCCCTGTGGATCCAGCGGATCAACGCTGCGGCCCGCCTGGAGGGCATGACCTACGCCCGATTTATCCACGGCCTTGAACTGGCCGGGGTCCAGATGGACCGCAAGGTGCTGGCTGATATCGCCGGCAACGATCCGGTCGGGTTCAAGGCCATCGCCGACAAGGTTCGCGCCGCCCTGGCCTGACGCCCGGAGCCCTCTAGGCTTCGCTGCATTCAGAAGCCCCTCGGCGCGTCCGGGGGGCTTTTTGCTGGCCTGCCGGCGCACCGTGACGGCCCCGAAGCCCGACCTCCCCAGAAGACCGACTCCCCCCGGGACTGATCCGAATGACCGACATCGCCGCACTGGAATCCGACAACCTGGCCCGCATTGACGGGGCCGCGGACCTGGCCGCCCTGGACGAGGCCCGGGTGTCCATCCTGGGCAAGTCCGGGAACGTCACCCTCCTGGCCCGGACCCTGGGCTCGGTGAGCCTGGAAGAGCGCAAGACCCTCGGGCCGCAGATCAACCAGATGCGGGACAGGCTCACGGCGCGGATCGAGGCCCGCAAGGCCGAGCTGGAGGCCGATGAGCTGGAGGCGCGCCTCATCGCCGACCGGGTCGACCTTTCCCTGCCGGCCCCGCCCCGCCGCCGGGGCGGCGTGCACCCGACCATGCAGGTGATGGACGAGATGATCGCCGTCTTCGCCGACATGGGCTTCGGCGTCGCCGAGGGCCCGGACATCGAGACCGACTTCAACAACTTCACCGCCCTGAACTTCCCGCCCAAGCACCCGGCGCGGGAGATGCACGACACCTTCTTCCTGCCGCCGGACGCCAATGGCGAGCGCAAGGTCCTGCGCACCCACACGTCGCCCGTCCAGGTGCGGGTCATGCACAGGACGAACGAGAAGCTGCCCGGCTGGATCGCCAGCGGCCAGGAGCCGCCGATCCGGATCATCGTGCCGGGCCGGACCTTCCGCCAGGACTCCGACCAGACCCACACCCCCATGTTCCACCAGATCGAGGGCCTGGTGATCGACAAGGGCATCCACATGGGCCACCTGAAGTGGACCCTAGAGACCTTCATCGCCCGGTTCTTCGAGACCGACCAGGTGACCACCCGCTTCCGTCCCCACCACTTCCCCTTCACCGAGCCCTCGGCCGAGATGGACGTGCAGTGCGACCGCTCCGGCGGCGAGGTGAGGATCGGCGAGGGCGCTGACTGGCTGGAGATCCTCGGCTGCGGGATGGTGCATCCCAATGTCCTGCGGAACTGTGGACTGGACCCGGATGTCTGGCAGGGCTTCGCCTTCGGCTGCGGGGTCGATCGCCTGGGGGTGCTGAAGTACGGCATGCCCGACCTGCGCGACATGTTCGCCGCCGACGTCCGCTGGCTGGCGCACTATGGCTTCTCGGCCTTCGCCGCCCCGAATTCCGCCTCGGGCCTGAGCTAGGAGACCTGAGATGAAGTTCACCCTTTCCTGGCTGCGCGAGCACCTCGATACCACCGCCACCGTCGACCAGGTCGTCGAGGCCATGACCATGGCCGGCCTGGAGGTCGAGCACGTCGACGACCCCGGCGCGCGCCTCGCCGGCTTCTCGGTCGCCCGCATCGTCGAGGCCGTTCAGCATCCCAACGCCGACCGCCTGCGCGTCTGCCAGGTGGACACGGTCGATGGCCGCAAGGAGATCGTCTGCGGCGCCCCGAACGCCCGCGCGGGCCTGACCACCATCTACGCCCCCATCGGCGCCTGCATCCCGGCCAACGGGGTGGTGCTGGAGGCCCGCCCGGTCCGGGGCGTGGTGTCCAACGGCATGCTCTGCTCGGCAGCCGAACTGCAGACCGCCGAGGAGTCCGACGGCATACTGGAGCTGGACGGCGACCTGGCCGTGGGAACCCCCGCCGCCAAGGCCCTGGGCCTGGAGGCGGTGATCGACTTCGAGGTCACCCCCAACCGGCCCGACTGGCTGGGGGTAGACGGCGTCGCCCGGGACCTGGCCGCCGCTGGCCTCGGAACCCTGAGGATCCACGCCATCGCGCCCGTCGCCGGAACCTTCCCCTGCCCGGTGGAGATCCGCCTGGACGACAGCGGCGCCTGTCCGGCCTTCGCGGGCCGGCTGATCCGCGGCGTGCGCAACGGCCCCTCGCCGGACTGGCTGCAGCAGAAGCTGAAGTCCATCGGACTGCGTCCCATCAGCGCCCTGGTGGACATCACCAACCTGATCACCTTCGACCGGGCCCGGCCCCTCCACGTCTACGACGCCGGCAGGCTGGCCGGGAGTTGGATCGAGGCGCGCCTGGGCCGTGAGGGCGAGACCGTCGAGGCCCTCGACGGGAAGACCTACGCCGCCGGACCAGAGATCTGTGTCATCGGCGACGCCTCGGGCGCCCTTGGCCTGGGCGGGGTGATGGGCGGCGCCTCCACCGGGTGCTCGGAGACCACGACCGACGTCTTCATCGAGAGCGCATGGTTCGATCCCATCCGGATCGCCCAGACCGGACGGACCCTGGGGATCGCCTCGGACGCCCAGTACCGCTTCGCCCGGGGCGTGGACCCGGAGAGCCTGCTGCCCGGGCTGGAGCTGGCCACCCGCCTGATCCTCGAAATCTGCGGCGGCGAGCCCTCCGAGGCGGTGCTGGCGGGCCAGGCGCCCACCCGGCCGGCGCCCTTCGCCTTCGACCGCAGCTATGTCGAGGCCCTGTCCGGCCTTTCGCTGGACCGGGGACGGATCGACTCCATCCTGGCGGCCCTGGGCTTCGGGCTTGAGGGCGACCTCGTGGTCCCGCCCTCCTGGCGCCGGGACGTCGAGGGCAGGGCCGACCTTGTCGAGGAGGTGGCGCGGATCGCCGGCTACGGCGCCCTGCCCTCCACCCCCCTGCCGCCGGCCCCGCAGGCGCCGGGCGGCGTCCTGACCGTCCGGCAGGCCCGCATGCGCACGGCCCGGAGGGCGCTGGCCGCCGCCGGCTACGCCGAGGCCGTGACCTGGAGCTTCATGAAGCGCGAAACCGCCGAGCGGTTTGGCGGCGGCGCCCCGGAGCTGGTCCTGTCCAACCCCATCGCCGCGGACCTGGACTGCATGCGGCCCTCCATCCTGCCCAACCTGATCGAGGCGGCGGGGCGCAACGCCCGGCGCGGCTTCCCCGACGCGGCCCTCTTCGAGATCGGCCCGATCTATCGCGGCGACCAGCCGGGGGACCAGTCCGCCGTCATCGCGGCGGTCCTGGCGCCCCATGCGCCGCGCCGCTGGGACGGAAGGAACGAAGACGCCCTCTTCACCTTGAAGGGCGACCTGGAGGCCCTGCTCGCGGAGTTGTCCGCGCCGCCCCTGCAGACGGTCCAGGGCGCCTCCGCCCCCTGGTGGAGCCCGGGGCGGTCAGCGCGACTCCAGATGGGCCCCAAGACCGTGGCTGTGGAGTTCGGCGAGATCCATCCCGCCATCCTGAAGGCCATGGACGTGGCCGGGCCGGTCTATGGCTTCGAGATCCACCTGGACGTCCTGCCGGAGCCTCGGCGACGGGCGGTTAAGACCCGTCCGGCCTTCCAGCCCTCGCCCCTGATGCCCCTGTCGCGAGACTTCGCCTTCCTCCTGCCCGAAGGGGTGCAGGCCGGGGACCTGGTGCGGCCGATCCTGGCCGCCGACAAGGCGCTGATCACCGGGGCGCGGATCTTCGACGTCTACCAGGGCGACGGTGTGCCGGAAGGCTTCCGGTCCGTGGCGGTCGAGGTCCAGGTCCAGCCCCAGGACCGGACCCTGACGGACGCCGACATCGAGGCCCTGTCCGCACGGATCGTTGCCGCAGCCGAGAAGGCGACCGGCGCGCGGCTGAGGGGCTGACCCCGGCAAGGCCGGCTTATTGATCTTGATCAATGAGCCGGGTGCGTCATGGTTCGCACAGTGCTGGCGCGTCTCCGGGTCCTGGCCTTGCTTCGTCCCCCCTGATGAGGGTCGGGGCCTGGAGGCGCCACCGCAGCACAGGACCCGCGTACAGGCAGGCAGGCAGGCGAGGAAAACCATGAGTGCGACGCAAACCCTGAGCCGCGGGGCGGCGACCAAGACCGAGCACTTCGACGTGTTGATCGTCGGGGCCGGGATTTCCGGGATTGGCGGCGCCTACCACCTGAAGACCCAGACGCCAGGGACGAGCTACGTCATCCTGGAAACCCAGGAGACCTTTGGCGGCACCTGGAGCACGCACAAGTATCCCGGCATCCGCTCGGACAGCGACCTCTACACCTTCGGCTATCGCTTCAAGCCCTGGGTCAACGCCCCGATCGCCTCGGCCGAGGAGATCCTGAAGTACATGGGCGAGGTGATCGAGGAAAACGACATCGCCCGGCATATCCGCTATCGCCACAAGATCGTGAAGACCGCCTGGTCCAGCCTGGACAACACCTGGACGGTGGAGGCCGTGCGCCTCGACACCGGCGAGACGGTGACCTTCACCTGCAACTTCCTGTGGATGTGCCAGGGCTACTATCGCCACGACATCGGCTACACCCCTGAGTGGGAAGGCCTGGAGGACTACAAGGGCCAGGTCATCCACCCTCAGAACTGGCCCAAGGACCTCGACCTGACGGGCAAGAAGGTCCTGCTCATCGGCTCCGGCGCCACGGCGGCCACCCTGGTGCCCGCCATCGCCGGCAAATGCGCCCATGTCACCATGCTGCAGCGCTCACCGACCTATTTCATCCCGGGACGGAACGCCAACGAGCTGGCCGACATCCTGCGCCAGCTGGAGATCGACGAGACCTGGATCCACGAGATCGTCCGCCGGAAGATCCTGTTCGACGGCGGCGAGTTCACCCGGCGCTCCTTTGAGGAACCCGAGGTGGTCCGGAACGAGCTCCTGTCGGGCGTCCGCGCCTTCCTCGGCGATGAGGCGGTGCAGGAACACTTCACGCCCAAGTACCGCCCCTGGAGCCAGCGGATCGCCTTCGTGCCGGAGGGCGACCTCTTCAAGGCGGTGATCGACGGCCACGCCAGCGTGGTGACCGACGAGATCGACCGCTTCGTGCCGGAAGGCGTGAAGCTGAAGTCCGGTAAGGTGATCGAGGCGGACGTGGTCATCACCGCCACCGGCTTCCACCTGAGCGTCCTGGGCGACATCGAGATGACCATCGACGGCAAACCGCTCGACATGTCCCAGACGGTGACCTACCGCGGCATGATGTTCACCGGCGTGCCGAACCTGGTCTGGGTGTTCGGCTATTTCCGCGCCAGCTGGACCCTGCGGGTGGACCTGCTCGGCGACTTCGTCTGCCGTCTGCTGAACCACATGAAGATAAAGGGCGTGAAGCGGGTGACTCCCGAGCTCCGCCCCGAGGACAAGGACATGACCCTGGGCCCCTGGATGGACCCCGAGGACTTCAACCCGGGCTATCTCCAGCGTGGCGGCCACCTTCTGCCCAAGGCCGGCGACAAGCCCGAGTGGCGGCACACCCAGGACTATTGGCGCGAGAAGGACGAACTGCCGAAGATCGATTTGGACGATCCGGTCTTCCGCTACGGGAACTGACGCGGCCCGGCGAGGTCCTCAGTTGAGGGTTGCGCCGCCCGTCCCCCCGGCCTGCAGAACGGCGATGCAGGCGATGATGTCATCCCAGTCGGCCAGGCCCTTGCGGTCGCCCAGGGCAGCGAACTCGGCCGCGCGCAGGGTGGCGATCACCTCGGCGTCTTCACCGTACTGGGCGATGAGGGCCTCGGCCGTGGCGCGGGTCTGTTCGGAGAAGGCGGGGCCTTCGGACATGGGGAACCTCGATGCGGGGCGCCGATCTCCTCTGGACCGGGGCCGGGCGCATGGCAAGATCAACCGGTTCTGGAGGGACCCGCGGGTATGAAGGACCGGTTCGGACTGGAGACGCGGGGCGACCCGAAGGCCGTCGAGGCCCTGGGCGAGGCGGTCGCCGCCCTCTACGCCATGCAGCCCGAGGCCATGGGCTTCCTCAAGGCCGCCGCGGCCGACCCGGACTGCGCCCTGGCGCGGATGCTGGGCGCCTATCTGGGCCTGATGTCCTCCGAGCGGGGACCCGGCGCAGCCGGGGTGAAGCGGATGGGCGAGATCGCGCCCGCTGACGCCCGCGAGGCCGCCCACCTGGGGGCGATCCGCGCCTGGGCGGCCGGCGACTGGGCCGGGGCGAGCCGGCGCCTGGACAGCCTGCTGGAGGCCTGGCCGACGGACCCCATCGCCCTGAACGCCGCCCACCAGCTGGACTTCTTCATGGGCGACGCCGAGCGCCTGCGCAGCCGGCCGACCGAGGCCCTGCAGGCCTGGGACCCCGCCGATCCGGCCTATCCCTACCTGTCGGGCATGCAGGCCTTTGGGCTGGAGGAGCTGGGCGACTATCCCGCCGCCGAGGCCGCCGCCCGGCGGGCGCTGGACGGCGCGCCCCGGGATGTCTGGGCCCAGCACGCCCTTGTCCACACCCTGGAGATGCAGGGCCAGTCGCAGGCGGGGCTCGACCTCTTGGAGGCGCGCCGGGCGCATTGGGGGCATGACCACTTCCTCAAGGTCCATACGTCCTGGCATGCGGCTCTCTTCGCCCTTGAGGCCGACGGGCCGGACCGGGCCCTGGCCCTGCACGACGCAGCCGTCTGGGACGGCGGCCCCGATCCCCTGGCCATGACCCTGATCGATTCGGCCGGCCTGCTCTGGCGCCTCAAGCTGGACGGGGTGGAGGCGGGCGGGCGCTGGGACCGGCTTTCCGACGAGTGGGCCCTGAGGGACGAGGGCGCCTGGTACGCCTTCAACGACCTGCACGCCGTGCTGGCCCACTGCGGCGCCGGGCGCCTCGACCGGGCACGGGCCCTGGTGGACCGCATGGCGGAGGCGGCGGCCAACCCGGATCCGGCGGCGACCAACGCCCAGGCCCTGCGCGCGGCGGGGCTGGCGGCGGCGCAGGGCGTCCTGGCCTTCGCCGAGGGCGACTTTCCGGCCTGCGTCGCCTTCCTGGCGCCGGTGCGGCGGCAGATGTCCGTGTTCGGCGGCAGCCACGCCCAGCGCGACGCCTGGCAGAGGACCCTGCTGGTCGCGGCCCTGCGAAGCGGCGAAACCGGCTTTGCGCGGGTCCTGGTCCGGGAGCGCCTGGCCGAGCGGCCGGAAAGCCCTTGGAGCCAGGCGCGGCTGTCCGAGCTGGACGCCCTCAGTCGATGAAGGTGAAGCGGTTGAAGCCCTCGGCGTCGGTCTCCAGGCGGACCCGGCGGCCGATGGGCTCGCGCGCGGCGAGCTCGGCGAAGGCGGCCTCCGAGGCCTGGTTGGCGGCGGCGCGGCGTCCGTCCGGCAGGCGGGCGATGACCACGATGGCGGGCCCCGAGCGGGTCGTGGTGGTGGTGTAGGTCTCCACCGTCGCCTCGCCCGTCGCCGTGTCGACCTCCAGGCCGGGGACCGGATCGTAGGGGATCTTCGCCCGGCGGGCCTCAGGCCGGCTCCAGTCGGCGGGCGTCGTGGAATAGACCCCGGCGGAGTACTTGGAGAGCATGCCGCCGTTGGCGCCGATGAAACCGAAGGCCCCCGGCCGCGCGCGAAGGGCCGGGACGATCTCGGCGATGGCGTGCATGGAGTAGTTGTTCCCCGCCCCGCCGAAGTAGGGCAGGCCGCCGGTCAGGGTCAGGCCGCGGGGATCGTCTGCGGCGATGCCCAGGCCGTCGATCATGTTGAACACGGCGATGGGGAAGCAGGAGTAGAAGTCGAAGACCGCCATGTCGTCGACGGACTTGCCCGCCAGCTCAAGGGCCTTGCGGCCGGCGGCGATGGCGGAGGGGCTGGCCGATAGGTCGGGCCGCTCCATGATGGTCAGCTCATTGGCGTCGCCCTGGCCGTGCAGATAGACGAAGCGGTCCTCGGGCACGCCCAGGGCGCGGGCCCGGCCCACCGAGGTCAGGATGACGGCGGCGGCCTGGTTCACCTGGTCCCGCGCCACCAGCATGCGGGTGAAGGGATCGGCGACGATCCGGTTCTTCTCCGTGACGGCGACCAGCTCCTCGGCGGTTTTCTCGACCGGCGAGGCGGAGAAGGGATTGGCGGCGGCCACCCGGGTGAAGGGGGCGAAGAGCTCGCCCATCTTCCGGGCGTAGGCGGGACGGTCGAGGCCCAGGCGGGCGCGCCGGGCGTTCTCGAACAGGGCGTAGGCGGGAATGGCGCCGGTGATCCGGTGCTTCAGGATCGAGGGCGTGAACATGCCCTCCAGGCCATAGCCGCGGTCCTCCATCGAACCCTCGACGGTCTCGGACCAGTCGGGGGTCTGGCCCTTCGCATTGAGGGTCAGGACCGTAGACATGGCCTCGGAGCCCACCAGCAACACCGCCTCGGCCTCGCCCTTGACGATGGCCTCGCAGAACTCGCCCACCAGGCGCTGGGGGCCTTGGCCGCCGGTGATCTCGAGGATGGCCCGGGCCGGGTCGGCGCCGATGCGCCTCGCCACCGAGCGAGGGAAGTTGTTGGAGACGCCGAAGGGCGGCTTGGCGCCCGGCGAGGAGATCTCGAACTGGCGGATGGCGACGATGACGTCGAGGGCGCCGGCCAGGTCCCCCGAGGCGTGGGCGTCGGCCAGGGCGGCGCGGGCCGCCTCGCCGGCCAGGTCCGCCGGCGACAGGGCCCGGTAGTCGGCATCGGTCGGGCGCTCGGCGGCCTGTCCCACCCCGATGAGCACAGGCGTGCGGTCATCCTGAGAAGTCATCTGGAATCCTCCCTGGGCCGCCGGTACGGCCACGTCTTGTTATTTCTCGTCGAGCAGGCGGTCGATCACCGCGGCGGCATCCTTTCCGCCCCAGTCCGCCTCGCCCAGCATGCGGCCCCGCTCCACCCCGTCGCGTCCATAGATCAGGGTCGTGGGCATGGCCGCCGTCGGCGGCTTGAGGGCGAAGGGGAGGCTGGACTTGGGATCACGGTAGAATTCCAGGGGCGCGTTCTTGCCGATGAAGGCGCGGGCCTTGTCGGCGTCCTTGTCGCGGTCGATGGACACCGCCAGGACGACGATGTCACGGTCCTTCCCCGAGGCGGCGAGCTTTGCGAGGGTCGGCATCTCCAGGATGCAGGGCGCGCACCAGGTGGCCCAGAGGTTCACCACCACCACCTTGCCGCGGAAATCGGCGATCCGGACGGGCTTGCCCTCGGCGTCGAGGAAGCTGGTGACCGGTGCGGGCGCCGCCTCGGCCGGTAGGATGAGGCGGGACATCTCGCCCCGGGTCAGGTCGGTCAGCCCTCCCTTCGCCCGGGGGGTTATGGAAGACTGGGCGATGATGTAGAGAAACCCGGCGACGCCGACCAGGGCGGCGCCCCAGAGTGCGAGCCGCAGGACGCCCAGCCTGGGAGGCCCCGATTCCTTTTCCTGGCTCATGATGACCGAAGACTCCCCAGACGATCCGAACACTGCCTCGCCGGGAGGCCAGGCCATGTGGGGCGGCCGATTCGCGACCCGCCCGGCGGACCTGATGCAGGCGATCAACGTCTCCATCGGGTTCGACAGGCGGCTCGCCGACCAGGACCTGGCCGGCTCCCGCGCCCACGCCGCGATGTTGCGCATGCAGGGCGTGATTACAAGTGAGGACGAGGCGGCCATCCAGTCCGGCCTCGACGCCATCGCCGCCGAGATCCGCGCCGGGACCTTCCCCTTCCGGGAGGAGTTCGAGGACATCCACATGAATGTGGAGGCCCGGCTGCGCGAGCTCATCGGTCCGGCGGCGGGACGCCTGCACACGGCGCGGAGTCGCAATGACCAGGTCGCCGTGGACTTCCGGCTCTGGGTCCGCGACGCCTGCGACCGGACGGTCGCCCAGCTGACGCGGCTGCAGAGCGCCCTGCTGGACCGTGCCCAGCAGCACGCCGACACCCTCATGCCGGGCTTCACCCACCTGCAGCCCGCCCAGCCCGTGACCTTCGGCCACCACCTGATGGCCTATGTGGAGATGTTCGGCCGCGACGCCGGACGCTTCGCCGACGCCCGCCGCCGGATGAACGAGTGCCCCCTGGGCGCCGCCGCACTGGCCGGGTCGCCCTTCCCCATCGACCGGGACGCCACCGCCCGCGCCCTAGGCTTTGACCGGCCGACGGCCAACTCGCTGGACAGCGTGTCCGACCGGGACTTCGCCCTCGAGGCCCTCGCCGCCGCTACCCTGTGCGGCGTGCATCTGTCGCGCTTGGCCGAGGAGTTGGTCATCTGGACCACGCCGCAGTTCGGCTTCGTGCGCCTGTCCGACGCCTTCTCCACCGGCTCCTCCATCATGCCGCAGAAGCGCAATCCCGACGCCGCCGAGCTGGTGCGCGCCAAGGTCGGCCGGCTCATGGGGTCCTTCACCCAGCTGACCCTGGTGATGAAGGGGCTGCCGCTCGCCTATTCCAAGGACATGCAGGAGGACAAGGTCCCGACCTTCGAGGCCTTCGACGCCCTGGAGCTGTCCCTCGCGGCCATGACCGGCATGATCCTCGACCTCGAGCCTTCGGTCGAACGGATGGCGGCGGCGGCGGGCGCCGGCTTCTCCACCGCCACGGACCTGGCCGACTGGCTGGTGCGGACCCTGGACATGCCCTTCCGGGACGCCCACCACGTGACCGGCGCCGCCGTGAAGCGGGCCGAGGCCCTGGGGGTCGACCTGCCCGGCCTGCCCCTCGCCGAGCTCCAGGCCCTGTGCCAGGGGATCACCCCGGCGGTCTTCGACGTCCTGACGCCCGCCGCCTCCGCCGGCAGCCGGCGCAGTTTCGGCGGCACGGCGCCCGACCAGGTGCGCCAGCAGGCCGCCCTCTGGCGGGAGCGCCTGTCATGAAATTACGACCCCTTCTCCTCACCGGCCTGATCCTGGCCCTGCCCGCCATTTCCGCCTGCGGCAAGCAGGGTCGGCTGGAGCGACCCGAAGCCCGGCCCGGCGAGGTGCGCGACATCGACGCCGGATTAGAGCCCGGCCGCACCCTGCGCACCGCCGATCCCCGCGACCGCAACGCCGAGCCCCTGCCGCCCCTGGCTGCGCCTCCGGCCAAGGCTGCGGAAACCCCGCCGCAATGAACCATTTCGAGCTTCGCGACGGCGAGCTTCACTGCGAGGCTGCGCCCCTGTCGCGGATCGCCGAGGCCGTGGGCACGCCGGTCTACGTCTATTCCTCGGCCACCCTGGAGCGACATTTCAACGTCCTGGCGGCGGCCCTCAGCGAAGCCGGCCTGAAGGGCGAGGACGGGGGACCGCCCCTGGTCGCCTACGCTGTAAAGGCCAACCCGAACCTGTCGGTCCTGGCCACCCTGGCGCGGCTGGGCGCCGGCGCCGACACCGTTTCGGAGGGCGAAATCCGTCGGGCCCTGGCGGCTGGCGTCCCCGCCTCACGGATCGTCTTCTCAGGCGTGGGGAAGCAGGCGGGCGAAATCGCCTTCGCCCTGCAGTCCGGCATCTCCGAGATCAATGTCGAGTCCGAGCCTGAGATGCGGCTGGTCGCCCGGGTGGCCGGCGAGCTGGGCCAGCCGGCCCGGATCGCCTTCCGAGTCAACCCCGACGTCGTGGCCGGCGGTCACGCCAAGATCGCCACCGGCGGGGCGGACAACAAGTTCGGCGTCTCCTTCTCAGAAGCCGAGCGGCTGTACTCAGAGGCGGCCGCCGACCCCTGGCTCCGGCCCGTCGGCCTGACCTGCCACATCGGTAGCCAGATCAGCGACCTCGCGCCCATGGAGGCGGCCTTCGGGCGGATGCGCGCGCTGGTGGAGCGCCTGCGCGCCCGTGGCTTGCCCGTCCATCGCCTGGACCTCGGCGGCGGCCTGGGCGTGCCCTACTTCCACCAGCCGGAACCGCCAACGCCGGCGGATTACGCCGCCATGGTCGCCCGGGTGATGGCAGGGCTGGACATCGGTCTCGCCTTCGAGCCGGGCCGGGTGATCGCCGCCAACGCCGGCGTCCTGCTGGCCCGTGTGCTGCACGTTCATCAGCGGCCCGAGGGGCGATGTTTCGTGGTCCTGGACGCAGCCATGAACGACCTGATCCGCCCGGCCATGTATGACGCCTACCACGACATCCGCCCTGTGCGGCCCAGACCGGGGCCCACCCGGGTCGCCGATGTGGTCGGACCCGTATGCGAGACGGGCGACACCTTCACGCGCGACCGCGAACTGCCCCCCCTGGCGGCTGGCGACCTGGTGGCCTTCATGAGCGCCGGAGCCTACGGCGCCTCCATGTCCAGCGAGTACAACAGCCGACTCCTGGTCCCTGAGGTTCTCGTCAGGGGCCGAGACTGGGCGGTGGTCCGCCCCCGGCCGACCTACGAGGACATGCTGGGCCGCGAGACCCGGCCGCCCTGGCTCGATCAGGCCTGAGGCAGGGCCCCGATCCAGGGCAGGGCCCGGTAGGCGCCGCCGGCGTCCATCCCATAGCCGACCAGGAACCGGTCCGGGGCGGTCCAGGCGAAATCGTCCGGCGGGCGGCGGCCCGGCGCCGGCGCGGGCTTGAGGGCGAAGACGGCGGTAAGGACCTCCGATGCGCCGGCCGCCTGCACCAAGCGCCGGGCCGCCTCCAGGGACAAGCCGGACTCCAGAACGTCATCGACGATCAGGACCTGCCGGCCCGAGACCGGACGCCGGAGGCCGGCCAGGACCGTCGTGGTCCCGGAGTGCCGGGTCTTGTCGCCGTAGGCGGTCAGCCAGAGGGCGTCGAAGGCGAGGGGACGGCCCCGGACGGCGAGGGCCCGGGTCAGATCTGCGGCGA
The DNA here is from genome assembly GCA_020402745.1 of Phenylobacterium sp. Taxonomy (GTDB): domain Bacteria; phylum Pseudomonadota; class Alphaproteobacteria; order Caulobacterales; family Caulobacteraceae; genus Phenylobacterium. The sequence continues at coordinate 100,735 of JADBYZ010000004.1, read as the reverse complement.
ACCAAAGGCCGCCGGTCAGCAGGCAGACGACGACGGCGTCGGGCAAGAGCCGGGGCGCGAGGCGCTCGGCGAGGTCTTCGACCGCTCTGGCGACCTCCGTTTCCGCGAGCAGGCGTTCCGGCCCGACCGACTCAGTCATGAGCCCGGGCGGCGGGAACCGCAGCAGGCCCGGGGCCTGGGGAGACGAACGTCAGAGCGACGGCGGTGACTCCCGGCGGCGGATTGCGGACCAGGACCGAGAAGTATCGGCTTTCCAGCCCCGGGACAGTGTCGACCGGATTTGCGACCAACCGGCTGAGCTCAGACCCTCCGGCGTCATAAAGGGTGATCTGGAGGGGCGCCGCAGGGTTCGGATGGTCACGCTCATTGCGAATCTTGCCCGAGACGCCCAGGACGGCCTGCCCGTTCTGCACCGCTGGGGCCAGACGAACGTCCTCGATCAGCAGCCCCACCCCATTAACGGACATCCCGGCTGCCGCGTAGAGGGCTGCGGTCTTGGGCCAGACGCGGACGACATGATCCCGCAGCAGGGCGAGCGCCAGGGCGGTTATCGCAAGGACGGCGGCGAACCCCGCCCAAACGAGCCGAGCCGGGGGACCGAACCGCCGGCTCGGCGCCCGGGTCGGATTCGGCCGAGGGATCGCGAGATCGACTTCGGGGGCGGTCTCCTCATCCGGCGGCGGCTCAGACTCGGCCGGAACGGGTTGGTCCGGTTCAGGTTCGGGCGGCGGATCCGGAGCCGGCTGGGGGCGTGGTTCGGGATCGGCCTGCTTCAAAGGAACGGGCCTGACGTCCTTGGGATGAGCGACCCATTTGTGACCACAGGCGGTGCAACGGACCGTCCGTCCGTCAGACCGAATCTGGCCTTTCTTCACGGCGTAGCTTGCGGCGCATTTGGGGCAGATCAGGATCATGGTTCAGTGTGTCGGGCCGTCGTCCTTCGTCCCGTCTGGGGCATGTGGACGAGCAATACGACGGCAATGTTAACAGATCAAAGCCGGCGCGCCGAGCCCCGTACGTTCGCCTTGCCTGTGGCGGACTCCCGGGCTGCAGCGCGGCGGCGCCGTGTGCTAGGATGGACTGGAAGGTTTTCGGGAATCGCCGTGCCCAACTCGCAACCCCAATCTCAGGACCTCGCCTTCACCCTCCGTTTCGCGGGAACGGCGGCGCCGAAGCGCGCCGGCGTCACAGGTCTCGAGGGCGTGGACCTGGACCTCGCTCCCGGCGACTTCCTCCTCGTTCACGGCGACGCGGGCGCCGGCAAGAGCCTGCTCCTGGGACTGGCCGGCTTGACCTTGAGGCCATCGGCAGGGCGCGTGGAGGTGCTGGGCCTCAATCCCTGGCGGCTGTCGGCGGCCGGCCGGGCGCGCCTGCGCCGCCGGATGGGACTGGTCTTCCAGGACATGGACCTCATCGGGGACCTGACCGTGGCGGAGAACGCCGCCCTGCCCATGCGGATCGCCGGCGCCCGTCCCGAGGTCTACAGGAGGGACGCCGCCGAACTCCTCGACTGGATGGGCCTTGGGGGCCGGGCAGGGGCCTATCCGCAGGACCTTGATCACGATGAGCAGCAGAGGCTGGCGGTGGCCCGGGCCGTGGCGGGCAGGCCTGAGATCATCCTGGCGGACGAGCCCGTCGGCTGGATGGGGCCCGAGGCGGCCCGGCGTGTTCTGCGCCTCCTCCTGCAGCTGAACCGGCAGGGCGCGACCCTGGTCATGGCCAGTCGCAACCCCGACCTCGTCCCCGCACCCCGCCGGCTGGAGCTGGTGCGTGGACGCCCCCTTCCGGAATCCCACGGGGAGGCCGGCGCATGACCCGTCGCCTGGCGCCCAGGCTCGCCGCCGCCGTCCTCGCTGCGGCCTTCACCGCCCTGGCGGGCCTCGCCGGCCTTGCCGGACAGGCCGCCCTCGATCGGACCGAGGGTTGGCGGACCCACCTTGCGGGCGAGATGACCGTCGCCCTCAGGCCCGCTCCGGGCGCCGACGCCGCCGTCCCCCGCGCCGCCGAGGTGCTTGCCGGGACGCCGGGGGTGGCCGAGGCCCGGGCCCTCGACAGGGCGCGCGTCGGGGCCCTACTCGCCCCTTGGACCGCCGGGACCCGCGGGCCGGACCTGGCCGCCCTTCCCCGCCTGATCGCCGTTGACCTGGATCCGCGCCAGCCCGCCCGCCGGCAGGACCTGGCGGACGCCCTCAGCGCTGCGGGGATCGACGCCGTCGTCGATGACCACCAGGGCTGGCGCCGTTCCGCATTGGAGACGCGACGCCGTCTGGCCGCCCCCCTGATCGGCGCCCTTATGCTCTGTGTGGCCGGGCTCGTGGCGGCCGGCGGCCTGGCCGCAGGATTCGAGGCGAGCCGGCGGGAGGCCGGCCTGCGGACCCGGCTCAGGCTGGGCGCTTCCCAGCTCTCCTGCGCGGCGCCGATCGGCGGCGCCGTCGCGATCGACCTCTCGGTGGGCGTGCTGGCGGGAGGACTGATTGCAGCCGTCCTTACCCGGCTGTCCACCCTCACCGACGCCGAGGCCGCCGCAGGCGCCCTCGCGGCCCAGTCCATCCTCCTCGCCGCTCTCATGGCCGGGGCCCTTCTGGTCGCCCTGATCGGCGCCTTCGCCACCGCGGCCCGCCGGGTTAGGGAGCTCGAGCCTTGAAGCTTCTTACAGCCGTGGTGGTGGCGGGTCTGATCTGGGCGGCGGGGCTGTTTGCCTTCGCAGACCGGGTCACCCGTTTGACCCCGGCGCCTCTGCCGCCGGCGGCGGACGGCGTAGTGGTCCTGACGGGGCAGGGCTCAAACGCCCGGCTGGACCGCGGCATGGCGGTGCTTGAAGCGGGCCTCGCCCGTCGGCTCCTCGTCTCAGGCGTGAACCGCGAAGCCAGCCGGGAGGACATCCGCCTGGTCAGCAAGGCCGCGCGCCAGCTTTACGACTGCTGCGTCGACCTGGGCTTCAACGCCGCCAACACCCTTGGCAATGCCCGCGAAACGGCGGAATGGGCCCAGGCCATGCAGTTTCAAAGCCTGATTGTCGTAACCGCCGACTATCATATTCCACGAGCGATGCTGGAGTTGAGATCCGCCCTTCCGGACATCGAACTGACGGCTTACGCCGCAGCGACGCCAGTGGTTGACGCCCCGAACTGGTGGCGAAGTCCGGCCGGCGCCCGGTTGATGATCGGAGAGTACACAAAGTACATGGCCGTTCTCAGTCGAGAGATGATCCGCCGGCTCGGCTTCACCAGCGGCGCACCCGGGAAGGACCCGTCTTGATCTTCGCCCGCTCACTCCTCTTTTCGGTCGTCTTTTACGTGTGGTCAGCCGCCTACGCGATCGCCCTGGTGCCCGTGCTTGCGGCTCCAAGGAGCTGGCTCCTGGCGGGCATGCGTTTCTGGAGCCTCTCAGTGAACCTGCTGTTGCGGGTGATCTGCGGGATCCGTGTGGAGATCAGGGGGCGGGAATTCGTGCCGGAGCAGGACGCCCTGATCGCCTCCAAACATCAGACCATGTTCGACGTCTTCGTCCAGTTCGGGGTTCTGAAGGGCTCGCTCTTCGTCCTCAAAAAGGAGCTGATGATCGTCCCGATCTTCGGCTGGATCGCGTTGCGCATTGGCTCCATTGTTGTGGACCGGGATGGAAAAGCAACCGCTCTGCGAGACATGGTCCGCCGGGCTCAGGAGCAGTTTCGCCTTGGCGATCGCCAGTTGGTCATCTTCCCAGAGGGCACCCGCAGGGCGCCCGGCGCACCGCCCGACTACAAGCCAGGAGTGGCGGGCCTCTACCGAGAGCTTGACGTCCCGGTCCATCCAGTAGCCACCAACGCCGGCCTTCACTGGCCCGCCAAGGGCCTTCTCCGGAAGCCCGGGGTGATCGTCTATGAGTTCCTGGAGCCCATCCCGCCGGGCCTGAAGCGGGCGGAGTTCATGCGCCTGCTTCAGGAGAGGATTGAGACAGCCTCGGACAGGCTCCTGGCTGAGGGCCGCTAGATCATGTTCCGATAATTGGGAACCGGCTATCGGATAGAAGCATAATCTAAATCATTGGATTTATAGCCTGTTTTCCCCTTCGGACATTCCGTCTGAAAGGACCGGGCTCTCATCGGGCTCCAGGGCCTCAACCCGGGACAACAGGGCCGCCAGGCTCCGGTCGTCGATTCCCTCCTGCCGGAGATGCGATACAAGGTCGGTCAGATAATCGATATTGCGCCCCGAGAGGCCGCGTGCGCCGGCGATGAGCCGGGCCTGGGCCTCTGGCGACAGGTTTCCCGCCCACTGCGGATGCCGTGTGTCGGAGAGAAAAGTCAGACAGGACACCTTTTCTCCCGAGCCCAGCCGCACCCGGACCTCAGCCTCCACGTAGGTTTCGGTGGGTTGTTCGCGCTCGCGCAGATAGGCGCGCACCTCTGGCCAAAGTTCCGTGGTCACGCGGTACGCGATCCCGCGAACCGAGCCGCCGGGAGTCAGGCCCAGCACCAGCCCCGGCCGCTCCGGCGTGCCGCGATGGTGGACAGAATAGATGCAGAAGGCGCGCCTTCGGCCTTGTAGTATGGCGGTGTGGCGTTCGGCCCATTCAAAGCCCGGACGCCACATCAACGACCCGTAACCAAACACCCACCGATCCGCCATCACCGCCGACCGCATGCCCTCGCCTTCAGACACCGCCTCCATGCCCCAGCCGCCCGGCCCGCGCAAACCCCTTCGCCTCGGCCTCTGGGGCCCCTTCGTGATCGCCGTGATCGCCGTGATCGGCTGGAGCCTGGCCTGGGGCCTCGCCGCCCGCGAGGTCGAACGGCGGCTGGACTCGGGGGTGAAGGCTCTCGCCGCCCAGGGCGTGGCCGTGGAGTGGTCGGGAAAGCGGCTGTACGGCTATCCTTTTCGCCTGAACCTGGACCTGACGGACCTTCGGGTCGCGACCGGCGAGATGTCCATCCGGTTTGCCCGCCTTGAGACCCAGGCCTTCCTGCACGCGCCACGGTCCTGGCTGGCGGCGGCGCCTGAGGGTCTGACCTTCCAGCGACCGCAGGGCGGAGGCGTTGAGGTCGAGGGACAGAGGCTTCTGGCCAGCCTGGTGCTGCCCAAGTCCGGACCGCCGCGGATGTCCTTCGAGGGCCTGAAGCTGGCCTTCTCGCCCGCGCCGGGCGCCCGGCCCTTCGCTCTGGCCTCAGCCGGGCGGCTTGAACTTCACCTCAGGCCCGGCCCCAATGACCAGGCGGCGGTCTTCCTGAGGCTGGAGGACGCAACCCCGACCCCGGGGCGACTGTTCGCCGACCTGGGCGGCGGCGGCGCGGTATCGGCGGCGGTGGACGCGCGCCTGGACCACGCTTCGGCGCTGCGGGGAGAAGGCCCTTCCCGGGCCCTCTCGACCTGGGGCGCCGCCGGCGGACGCCTTGAGCTTCGCGAGGCCGGCCTCACAGCGGGAGAGGCCCGCCTGTCCCTGGCTTCGCCGGGCCTGAAGGCCGGCCCTGAAGGCCGGCTGGAGGGTCGCCTGACCGTGACGGCGGCCAAGGCGCCCAGCCTCCTGGTCGCCCTGAGCCGGCACGGGGTCCTGTCCCCAGTCGAGGCGGCGGGCGGGATGGCCACCGTCCTTATGGGCAAGTCCGGCAGAGACGACGTGCGCCTGGACCTCGACCTTTCCGGCGGCCAGGTCCGGCTCGCCCGTTAGCAGAGTCAGGCCGCCTGGCGAGCCCTGGGGGGCGGGTTGGAAAAGCGCATGACCCCATCCTCAAGGCCCGCGAACCTCAGTGAAGCGAGGTCGATGGCGTAGTTCTGGTGCAGCTTCCAGGGCGCGGTCACGCCCTGCTTGGGAAACTCCCCCATCGACCTCTGAACATAGCCGGAGGTGAAATCCAGCCAGGGCGCGGTCTCGGCGGGCAGGTGGTCGAGCACCGGTGTGCATTGGCGCAGGCCCTTGCGGCGCATGTGGTTCAGCAGCCGGCAGACATATTCGCACGTCAGGTCGCACTTCAGCGTCCAGGAGGCGTTGGTGTAGCCGAAGGCCGACGCCAGGTTCGGGACATTCGAGTACATCATGCCCTTGTAGCTCAGGGTCTCCGCCGGCCGGACAGGGGCGCCGTCGACGCTCAGGGAGAGGCCGTTCATGGCCTCGAGCTTCAGGCCGGTGGCGGTGACGATGATGTCCGCGGCCAGCTCGGCGCCGGACTTCAGCTTCAGGCCGGTCTCGGTGAAGGTCTCGATCTCGTCGGTGACCACCGAGGCGGAGCCCGCCTTCAGGGCCTGGAAGAAGTCGCCGTCCGGCGCGAGGCAGAGGCGCTGGTCCCAGGGGTTGTAGCGGGGGGAGAAGTGGGTCTCGACATCGAAGTCCGGACCCAGGGTCTGGCGGACCTGGTCGATGATCGCCGTCTTTACGCGGTCCGGCCGCTGCCGGGCGAGGCGGAAAAAGACCATGCTCATCAGAACGTTCCGCCAGCGGATCAGGCCATAGGCCATCTTCTCCGGCAGGATGCGCCTCAGCTTCAGGGCCAGGGCGTCCTCGCCGGGCCGGCCCACGATATAGGTGGGCGACCTCTGCAACATGGTCACGTGGCCCGCCGTCCGGGCCATCTCCGGCACCAGGGTCACGGCGGTCGCGCCGGAGCCGATCACCACCACCCGCTTGCCGGAATAGTCCATGTCTTCCGGCCAGGCCTGGGGATGGACGATGCGGCCGCCAAACCGCTCCATGCCGGCGAAGTCCGGCGTGTAGCCGCCCTTGTAGGAATAGTAGCCGCCGCACAGGAACAGGAAGTTGCAGGTCAGGGTCGCCGGGCCCGAGGGCGTCTCGACCGACACCGTCCAGACCGCGTCCTCGGTGGACCAGGCCGCTGCGCTGACGCGATGGCCGAACCGGATTCGGCCTTCAATTCCCTCCTCCCGGGCGGTATCGCGGATATAGCGCAGGATGGAAGGTCCATCGGCGATGGCCTTGGCCTCGGTCCAGGGCCGGAAGGAATAGCCCAGGGTGTACATGTCGGAGTCCGAGCGGATGCCCGGATAGCGGAACAGGTCCCAGGTGCCCCCGATGGCCTCTCGGCCCTCCAGGATCATGAAGCTGCGGTCCGGGCAGGTGGTCTTCAGGTGACGGGCGGCCCCGATCCCCGACAGGCCAGCCCCCACGATGATCACGTCGACATGGGTCTCTGAAGGCAGCTCAGTCATTTGGTTCCCCCGGATAGGCGACTTGCGGCGCGCCTGTCATGACGGCGGCGCGGGACGGGCGCAAGCGTCTTGCCGGCTTGCGGCCGGGGTCCTAGATCATGTTCCGATAAGTGGGAACCGGTTATCGGATCGAAACATGATCTAGCGTATTGAAATGAGAGCCTGTTTTGTCCTTTCAGACGTTCCGTCTGAAAGGAACAGGCTCTAGCCTCGCCCCCGGTTCCCTGAGGTGTCCGCCATGCTCCGTCGCCTGTTCCTGACCCTCGCCCTGGTCCTCGCCCTGCCGGCGGCGGCGGCCGCTGCGACGCCGCCGCAAGGGACGCGGCTCACCGCGTCGGCCACCCCGTCGAAAGAGATGCTGCGCTGGCGAGAGGCGGCCCGGCGGGTCACCATCACGCGTGACGACTGGGGCATCGCCCATATCCGCGGCAGGACGGACGCCGACGCCGTTTTCGGCATGATCTACGCCCAGGCCGAGGATGACTTCCCGCGCATCGAGACCAACTACCTCACCGCCCTGGGACGGCTCTCCGAGGCCGAGGGCGAGGTCGCCCTGATGCAGGACCTGCGGGCCCGCCTCTATGTCGATCCGGAGACCCTGAAGGCCCATTACGCCAAGAGCCCGCCCTGGTTGCGCAAGCTGATGGACGCCTGGGCGGACGGCCTGAACTATTACCTCGCCATGAACCCCCAGGTCCGACCAAAGGTCCTGACGCGGTTCGAGCCCTGGATGGCCCTGAGCTTCTCCGAGGGCAGCATCGGCGGCGACATCGAGCGCATCTCCCTCGACGGGCTGTCCGAGATGTACTCCGACCGGCCAAGGGTGCTGGCCAGCGCGGCGCCGGCCGGACCGGAGGAACCCCGGGGCTCCAACGGCATCGCCATCGGCCCCTCCCGGGCCTGGGGCGGACGCCCGCTGCTGCTGATCAACCCGCACACCAGCTTCTACTTTCGGGCCGAGCAGCAGGTGACCTCGGACGCCGGGCTGAACGTCTATGGCGCGGCGACCTGGGGCCAGTTCTTCATCTACCAGGGGTTCAACCCCCGGGTCGGCTGGATGCACACCACCAGCGGCGTGGACTCCGTCGACGAGTTCTCGGTCCAGGTGATCAACCGGGGTGGAAGGCTGACCTATCGCTACGGCGCCGAGGAACGGCCGGTCGTGACGCGGACGATCGCCATCGACTGGCGGACCCCCCAGGGCGCCCTGGTCCGTAGCACCTTCCGGGTGCACTTCACCCATCACGGGCCGATCATCCGCAAGGCGGGGGACCGCTGGGTCGCCTTCGCCATGATGAACCGGCCGGTGGAGGCCCTCAGCCAGTCCTTCCTGCGCACCCGGGCCCGGAACTTCGATGAGTTCATGAAGGCGGCGGCCCTGGTCGGTAATTCCTCGAACAACACCGTCTACGCCGACGCCGACGGAGTGATCGCCTACCTGCACCCCCAGTTTGTTCCCAGGCGGGACGACCGGTTCGACTATACCCGCCCGGTGGACGGCTCGGACCCGGCGACGGACTGGAAGGGGCTGCACGCCCTTTCCGAACTGCCCTCGGTCAAGTCGCCCAAGGTCGGATGGGTCTACAACACCAATGACTGGCCCTGGACCGCGGCGGGGCCGGAAAGCCCGCGGCGCGACCGGTTCCCGAGCTATATGGACACGGTCGGTCCCAACCCTCGCGGCGCCAACGCCGTCCAGCTCCTGGAAGGCGGCCAGACCTTCACCCTCGACACCCTGACCCAGGGCGCGTTCAACACCCGGCTGCCGGCCTTTGAAGCCCTCCTGCCCGGCCTCGAGGCCGCCTGGGATGCGACCCCTGGCGCCGATCCCCTGCGCCTGAAGCTGGCGGACGACATCCGCCTGCTGAGGGGCTGGAACCGGCGGTGGTCGGCTGCGTCCGAGGCCCTGACCCTTGCGGTCTTCTGGGGCGACCGGCTCTGGCCCGAGGCCGAGGCCATCGCCCGCAGGGAGGGCCTGAGCGTCTGGGAGGCGATGGCCAGCCGAATCGCCTCCCGGCGCAAGCTGGAGGCCCTCTCCGAAGCCTCCGACCAGCTGCAGGCCGACTTCGGGACCCGCAAGGTTCCCTGGGGCGAGGTCAACCGTTTCCAGCGCCGCACCGGCGACATCCAGCAGGCGTTCAGCGACGCCGCGCCCAGCCTCGCCGCCCCCTTCCCTTCGGCGCGCTGGGGCGCCCTGGCCTCCTTCGGCGCCCGCCGGCCTGACGGCCAGAAGAGGTTCTATGGAAGCAGCGGCAACAGCTTCGTGGCCGTGGTTGAGTTTGGTCCCCGCGTGCGGGCCCGGGCGGTGACCGCCGGCGGCGCTTCCAGCTCGCCCGTGTCCAAGCACTTCACCGACCAGGCGTCCCGCTACCTGAGCGGCGACCTGCGGCCGGTCTACTTCTGGCCCGACGAGATCAAGGGTCATGTGGCGCGCACCTACCGGCCCGGGCGGTAGCGCGGTATTGCGCCGCCCGGCGCAATGACCTATCGCCCAAGCCTCCAGAACGCCGGGACCGACATGGACGCCTCTGAACCCTCGCCGACCGCACGCCCCCTCGAGGCCGTGCGCGCACGCCTGGACGAGGTCGACCGGCGCCTGCTTGAGCTGATCGACGAGCGGGCCGCCCTGGCGGGCGAGGTCGCGGCGGCCAAGGCGGCGGCCGGCGAAGGCGGTCGCTTCGCCCTGCGGCCCCCTCGGGAAGCCGAGGTCCTGCGCAATCTTCTCGCCCAGCCCCGCAAGGCGGCGCCCGCAGGCCTGATCGTGCGCATCTGGCGCGAGCTCATGAGCGACAGCCTGTCGCGGCAGGGCCCCTATCACGTCAGCGTCTATGGCGGGCCGTCGCCGGAGGGGGTCCACGAGGCCGCCCGGATGCGGTTCGGCGCCGCCCCGCCCTTCGCTTCTGTCAGCCGTCCCGAGGACGCCATCACCGCCGCTCGCACCCCGGGCGGTGTTGCGGTCCTGGCCCTCGATTCCCGGACGCCCTGGTGGGGCCGGTTGCTGGCCGAGCCCACCCTGCGCGTCTTCGCCGCCCTGCCCTGCCTCAACGCCTGGGGGCGGCCCACCGCCCTGGCGGCTGCAGAGGTGGAGATCGGCCCGACCGGCGGGGACCGGACCTACTGGGTCACCGACGCCCCCGGCTCGCCGGGCCAGCTGGTCGAGACCCTGAGCAAGGATGGGGTCGCCGCGGAGCTCCTGGCGGACGCCGGCGGCCTGCGCCTCTTAGAGCTCAGCGGCTATTACCAGCCCGACGACGAACGCCTCGCCCGGGCGCCCGGGCGGCTGACCGGCGTGATCGGCGCAGCCTCGGCGCCGCTGGACACCTGAGGGGAAGCCATGACTGATCGTCCCCAGCCCAAGCCGGGCATCCTCGACATCTCGCCCTATAAGCCCGGCAAGGCCGCGGTGGAGGGGGTGGCGCACCCGCTCAAGCTCTCGGCGAACGAGAACATCCTCGGCTCCAGCCCGGAGGCGAAGACGGCCTTCGCCTCCGCCATCGACGAGCTGCACCTCTACCCGGACGGGCGCTGCAACGCCCTGCGTGAGGCGATCAGCGCCAGGTACGGCCTTGAGCCTGAGCGGCTGCTGTTCGGCTGCGGCTCGGACGAGATCTTCCAGCTGATCGGCCAGACCTTCCTCCAGCCCGGCGACAACGCCATTCAGGGCGAGCATGGCTTCGGCGCCTTCGCCATCGCCACCCGCGCGGCGGGGGGCGAGGTGCGCATGGCCCGCGAGATCGACCTGCGCATCGACGTGGACGAACTGCTCGCCTGCGTGGATGAGCGGACCCGCATCGTCTGGGTGGCCAATCCCGCCAACCCGACGGGCACCCTGGTCAAGGGCTCTGAGATCCGCCGCCTGCATGCGGCCCTGCCCGCCGATGTGGTCCTGGTGCTGGACGGCGCCTATGCCGAGTTCGCCGAGGACCCGGATTTCGAGGACGGGGTCGACCTGGTCCGCAACTTCTCCAACGTCATCATGACGCGGACCTTCTCCAAGCTGCACGGCCTGGCCGCCCTGAGGGTGGGCTGGGCCTACATGCCGCAGGACATGGCCGACGCCATCGACCGGATCCGCCTGCCGTTCAACGTCTCCATCCCCGCCCAGCGCGCCGCCATCGCCGCCCTGGCGGACGAGGACTTCCAGGCGAAGTCCCTCGAGCTGGTGCGGACCTGGCGGCCCTGGCTGGCCCAGCAACTGGGCGGACTGGGACTGGAGACCACGGCGTCCAGCGCCAACTTCGTCCTCGCCCGTTTCCCGAAGACCCCCGGCCGGACGGCGGCGGACGCCGACGCCTTCCTGTGCGCGCGGGGCCTGATCCCGCGGATGGTCGGCGGCTACGGCCTGCCCGACCACCTGCGCATCACCATCGGGCTGGAGGCGCACAACCGGGCCCTGGTGGACGCCCTCGCCGAATTCCTGGGGACCCGTCCGTGATCTACGCCCGGATGGCGGTGATCGGCTGCGGCCTGATCGGGTCCTCGGTGATCCGCGCCGCCCGGGCGGCGGGGGCCGTGGGTTCCGTGGCCGTGGGCGAAGCCAGCGAGGCCCACCGGGCCGAGATCGCCGCTCTGGGCTATGCCGACCTCGTGACCGGCGACATGGCCGAGGCGGTGGCCGACGCCGACCTGGTGGTCTTCGCCGTGCCGGTCCTGGCCATGGGCCCTGCAGCGACTGCGGCGGCGGCGGCGCTGAAGCCGGGCGCCACGGTCACCGACGTCGGCTCGGTCAAGGTCAGCGTGGCCGAGGCCCTGCGCGCCGCCGTCCCCGCTTCGGTCTATGTCATCCCCGGACACCCCATCGCGGGCTCCGAGCAGTCCGGCCCGGCCGCGGGCTTTGCCGAAATGTTCCAGGGCCGCTGGGTGATCCTGACCCCCCAGGCGGACGACGAGCCCGGGTACGCGGACGCGGTCCGCCAGCTCTCGGACTTCTGGACCGCCCTCGGCGCCCAGGTGGACACCATGGACGCCGCCCACCACGACCTGGTCCTGGCGGTCACCAGCCACCTGCCCCACCTGATCGCCTACAACATCGTCGGCACCGCCGCCGACATGGAGGAGGTCACCCGGGCCGAGGTGATGAAGTACTCGGCCGGCGGGTTCCGGGACTTCACCCGGATCGCCGCCTCGGATCCCACCATGTGGCGGGACATCTTCCTGGCGAACAAGGACGCGGTGCTCGAGATCCTCGGCCGCTTCACCGAGGACCTGCAAGCCCTCTCGAGATCCATCCGCTGGGGCGAGGGCGACAAGCTGTTCGAGCTCTTCTCCCGCACCCGCGACATCCGCCAGGGCATCGTCGCCGCAGGCCAGGATAGCGCGGAGCCGAACTTCGGCCGTGACCGGGCGGCGTCCGGCGGCGGCCCGAAAGCATGAGCGGCTATGCCTGGCTGGCCGGGGCCATCGCCACGGAAATCGTCAGCACCAGCCTGCTGAAACTGTCCGAGGGCTTCACCCGTCCCCTTCCCGGAGCCGGCGCCATCGCCCTGGTGGCGGTGTCCTTCTACTGTCTCGCCCAGGCGCAGAGGACCATCCCGATGGGGATCGGTTACGCCATCTGGTCCGGGGTGGGCATCCTGGCCATCACCGCGATCGGCTGGGTCGGCTTCCGCCAGAAGCTCGATGTCCCCGCCATCCTGGGGATCGGCCTGATCCTGACCGGCGTTCTGGTGATCCGCCTCTTCTCCCGCGCCGAGGCCTGACCGGCGAACCGAGACGGCGCGTTCCGTTTCAGTCCCGGGTGGGTTAGGTCTGGCCAGTGACCCTTCCGCCCGCCCTCGTCGTCCTGCCGGGTCCCAAGGCCGCCCTCTCCGGCGCCGGGGGCGCTGTCCGGCTGGTCCCCGCCGAGGCCCGGGAGCGGTTCGCGCAGGACCGGCTGCTGGTCACCCATGCCACGCTCACCGCACGCCGGCTGGGCGCCGCCCCTCCGCCCCGCTCGCCGCGCCTGCTGGACGCCCTGGAGCTCTTCGCCTTCGTCCGCCCCGGCGCCTTCACGGCGCCCTCCGCCGCCGGCCTCGCCTTGGCCATGGGAGATCCCGAGCCGGTCGGTCCCGAGGAGATGGCCGTCGCCCTCGCCCGGGTCGCCCAGCGGTTGCTGGACGAGCTCGCAGACGCTCCCACGCCCTCCCGCGAGGAAGCCCTGGCGGTGGCCGAGACCCTGGCGCGGGGCGGCTGGGCCTGGGGTGAAGCCGTCGTCGCCGCCCTGCGCTCCCGCCCCGTCTCCAACGCCTTCCGCAGCTCGGGCCTCGACGTCTGGGCGCGGCTGGAGGAATGGGAGGACCCGGGACCGGCCAGCGATCCGGGAAGCGTCCCGGTCTCGCCCGAAGCCGCCGTCCGCCGGCTGGGGGAACTCCTGGAGCGGGCCGGCCTCGATGAGGCCCGGACGGCCCAGGCCGAGTACGCCCGCGAGGCCGCCTTCGTCTTCCGGCCGCGCGACCGCGAGAACGAACCCAACATGCTGCTGGCCGAGGCCGGGACCGGGATCGGCAAGACCCTCGGCTACCTCGCGCCCGCCTCCCTCTGGGCCGAGGCGAACGGCCCCTCGGTCTGGATCTCCACCTACACCCGCGCCCTGCAGCGGCAGATCGAGCGGGAAAGCGCCGTCCTTTTTCCCGACCCGGCCGAGCGGGCGCGCCGGGCCGTCGTGCGCAAGGGCCGCGAGAACTATCTCTGCCTCCTGAACTTCCAGGACCTGGTCAACACCGCCCAGCTGGGGGCGGCGGACCTGATCGGCCTGGGCCTGACCGCCCGCTGGATCCGGGTCAGTCGCGATGGCGACATGACGGGAGGCGACTTCCCCGCCTGGCTGCCAGGCCTGTTCGCCGTCCCGCCCGCTGGGCAGGCGGCGGCGGGCAACCTGGTCGACCGGCGGGGAGAGTGCATCCACGCCGGCTGCCCGCACTACCGGACCTGCTTTGTGGAGAAGGCCATCCGGGCCTCGCGCCGGGCCGACATCGTCATCGCCAACCACGCCCTGGTCATGGCCCAGGCGGCCTTCGACGGCGCCCGGGCCGGCCGGGGCGCACCGGAAGACTCCGAGACCACGCGGCTGCGCCGGGTGGTGTTCGACGAGGGCCATCATCTGTTCGACGCTGCTGACGCCGCCTTCTCCACAGCCCTGTCCGGCCAGGAGACCGCCGAGCTGAGGCGCTGGATCCGGGGATCGGAACGACGCGGGCGCCGGGGCCGGGGGCTGGAGGCGCGGCTGGGCGACCTGGTGGGCGCCGAAGGGCCCGCCCGGCAGGCGCTGAACGATGTGGTCCACGCCGCCAGCCGCCTGCCGTCCGAAGGCTGGAGCGGCCGGCTGGCCTCGGGGGACCCTAAGGCGCCGCAGGGGCCTATCGAGGCCTTCCTGGCGGCCATGGCCGTCCAGCTGCGGGCCCGCGCCGAGCCCACCGACCTGGCGCCCGCCTGCGCCGCACGGCCCGCCCTGCCCGAGGCCGTCGCCGCCGCCCGCGCGGTCGCCTCGGCCCTCGCGGACATCGAGGCGCCCCTCCTGGCCCTGACCCGGACGCTGGAGGACCTGCTCGACCAGGGCGCCGAGACCCTGACCGGCGCCGAGCGCGGACGGATCGAGGGCGTGCTGCGGGGCCTGGACCGCCGGGCGCGCATGACCCTGCCCGCCTGGCGCGGCATGCTGTCGACCCTCGACGCCGAGGTGGCGGGGGACGATCCCGATTTCGTCGACTGGTTCGAGGGGGTGGTGATCAGCGGCCGGCTGGCGGACGCCGCCTTCCGCCGCCATTGGGTCGACCCCACCGAACCCCTGGTGCGCACCGTGTTGGAGCCGGCGCACGGGGTGCTCGTGACGTCCGCCACCCTGACGGACAGCGCCGCGGAGGACCCCTTCGCCCTGGCCGAACTCCGGTCCGGGGGGCGCCGCCTGGCCTCGCCACCGGCCCACCTGCGCCTCGCCTCGCCCTTCAACTACGCCGCCTGCGCCCGGGCCTTTGTCGTCACCGACGTCAGCAAGAACGACGCGCGGCAGGTCGGCGCGGCCATGCGCGAGCTCTTCCTGTCCGCGGGCGGCGGCGGCCTTGGCCTGTTCACCGCCATCCGAAGGCTGCGGGCGGTGCATGAGCAGATCGCCGCCCCCCTCGGCGACCGGGGCCTGTCCCTCTACGCCCAGCATGTGGACCCCCTGGAGGTCGGCGCCCTGGTGGACATCTTCCGGGCTGAGGTCGACTCCTGCCTGCTGGGCACGGACGCTGTCCGCGACGGGGTCGACGTGCCGGGCCGCAGCCTGCGCCTGCTGGCCTTCGACCGGGCGCCCTGGCCCCGGCCGGACCTGCTGCACAAGGCGCGGCGGGCCCGCTTCGGGAACGGCTGGGACGACGCCATCACCCGGGGACGCATCGCCCAGGCCTTTGGCCGCCTGATCCGTCGCCAGGATGACCGGGGCGTCTTCGTCATGCTGGACGCCGCCACCCCCACCCGCCTGTTCGGCGCCCTGCCGGAAGGGGTGGAGGTCCGCCGCCTGACCCTGGTGGAGGTCCTGGAGGCGACGCGGGACTTCCTGGCCGGCGGCTGAGCGCTGGACACAGGCGCAGGGCCTGCCCATGCTGTCGGCCACGCGGGAGGACGCATGCTGAGACAGAAGGTGCTGGCGCTCTATCTGGCCAATTCGGCGTTGGATTCGGTCGTCGTCGGCTGGTCCCTGTGGGACGGAACCGGAGAGACCCGGCGCATGGCCGGCGACGAGGACGCCCCGCCCTATCCCACCGGTCTGCACGCCCTGCGCGACGGCTGGCGGCTGATCCAGGCCTCGCCCCTCCTGCCTCACGCCCGGGGCGAGGAGTTCGACCTCGCCTACCTGAAGTACGAGTTCCTGTTCGAACAGATCGTGGAGACCGGCGCATGAACGACCTGCCCCTGCTGTCCGCCGAGGCCATGGCCAGCTTCGCCGCCCGCGGCTTCCTGCGCTTTGACGGCGTCGTCCCCGAAGACATCAACCGCCAGTTCCTGGAAGAGATGGGCGACATCGACCCGCCCCGCCCTGGCCAGAAGATGAGGCGCACCTATGGCGAGATGCTGGCCCGGGCCGGCGTGCCGCAGGTCCCGGCCGGGGTGGCCCTGGCGCAGGCCTATCCCGAGGGCACGGCCCTGAAGCGCCTCCTCGACCTGCCCCTGGTGAGCGGCGCGATCCGCAGCCTGGTGGGCGAGGACCCGGTCTTCGACCACCACTTCCTGCACGTGACCTTCCCGCCCGCCTACCATGAGGCCAGCGGCGGCGAGAACGTCTCGCAGCACTACCACCAGGACTCCACCATCGACCCCCGGCGGGCCTTCGACATCCAGATCATGTACTACCCGCACACGGTGACCCGGGAGATGGGCGGCACCCGCTTCCTGCCGGGCAGCCACCTGCGCAAGGTCAGCGAGGCGGCCATCGCCCGCTACCAGAACATCCGCGGTCAACAACACATGGTCTGCGAGGGCGGGACCCTGCTCTTCCTGCATTCGGGCATCTGGCATGGCGGCGGGGTGAACGTCTCGGACCACACCCGGACCATGTTCAAGGTGCGCATCAACCCCTCGCGCTCCCAGGTCCGCCAGTTCGACGTCTCGACCCTGAAGCCGCAGGACGCCCAGCGCCCGATCTTCTACCTCAAGGGGCCCCTGCCGCCCTCTGTCGAGCAGATCCTGATGACCCCCGAGCCCTGGCACGAGAACGACACCAGCCGGCTGGAGCTGCTGAACCGGGTCAAGCTCTGGCGCTACCTGACCGGCGACCCGGACTATGACGCCGACTACTGGGCGACCCGGCTCGAGACCCTGGCGGACGCCTGATCCCCCTTTGAACGGAAGGGGAACATGCTAGAACCGCAGCATGGCCGACGCCGCCGCGGATTCCCGCCTCCTGCCCTCCCGTTTTGCTGACTGGTTCGCGGCCCAGGGCTGGTCGCCGCGCGCCCACCAGCTGGAGATGGTGGCCCGGGCGCAGGCGGGCCGGGACGCCCTGCTGATCGCCCCGACGGGGGGCGGCAAGACCCTGGCCGGCTTCCTGCCCAGCCTGGTGGAGCTGGCCGGACAGCCGCGGGAGGCCCGGCGCGGCGTCCACACCCTCTACATCTCGCCCCTCAAGGCCCTGGCCGTGGATGTCGAGCGCAACCTTTCCCGGCCGATCCGCGAGATCGGCCTGGACGTCACCGCCGAGAGCCGGACGGGCGACACCGGGATCGCCCGCCGCCAGAGGCAAAAGGTCCACCCCCCCGACATCCTGCTCACCACCCCTGAACAGCTGGCCCTGTTCTGCGCCTGGGAGGGCTCGCGCCTCTATTTCGAGGACCTGGCCTGCGTGGTCATCGACGAGATCCACGCCCTGCACGCCTCCAAGCGGGGAGACCTTTTGTCCCTGGGCCTGGCCCGCCTTTCGGCCCTGGCGCCGGGGATGCGGCGGATCGGCCTTTCGGCGACCGTGGACGACCCGGATGTCATTCGCCGCTGGATGGGCTGCGGCGACCGGCCCGTGGACCTGGTCCGGGGGCCGCCCGGCGCCCCGCCCGAGGTGGACCTTCTTCTGTCCAACGGACGCACGCCCTGGGCCGGGCACACGGCCCAGCACGCCATGGCCGAGGTCTACGACGCCATCCGCAAGGCCCGGACGGCTCTGGTCTTCGTCAACACCCGCTTCCAGGCCGAGTTCGCCTTCCAGGAGCTCTGGAAGCTGAACGATGACGGCCTGCCCATCGCCCTGCACCACGGAAGCCTGGCGCCCGAGCAGAGGCGGAAGGTCGAGGCCGCCATGGCCCGGGGCGAGCTGAAGGCCGTGGTCTGCACCTCCACCCTGGACCTGGGCATTGACTGGGGCGACGTGGACCTGGTCATCCAGCTGGCCTCGCCCAAGGGCGCCAGCCGGATGGTGCAGAGGATCGGCCGGGCCAATCACCGCCTGGATGAACCCAGCCGCGCCTTCTTCGTGCCCGCCAACCGGTTCGAGACCCTGGAGTGCCAGGCGGCCCGGGAGTGCATCGCCGAGAACCGGCTGGATGGCGAACCCCTGAGGACCGGCGCCCTGGACGTCCTGGCCCAGCACCTGCTGGGCTGCGCCTGCGCCGAGCCTTTCGACGAGGCCGCCCTGCTGGCCGAGGTGAGGACCGCCGGGCCCTTCCGGGACCTGTCCGCCGCGGACTTTGACCTCACCCTCGATCTGACTGCGACAGGCGGCTACGCCCTGCAGGCCTACGACCGCTTCCGCCGGCTGGTGCGCAACCCCGAGGGCCTCTGGACCGTGCGCAATGGCGAGACCGCCCGGCGTCACCGGCTGAACCTGGGCGCCATCCTGTCGCCGGAAATGCTTTCGGTCCGCATCGCCCAGGGCGCGCGCCTGGTGGGCGGGCGCAAGATCGGGGAGATCGAGGAAGGCTATTTCGAGATGCTGGACCCGGGGGACACCTTCGTCTTCGCCGGCCAGGTCTGGAGCCTGGCGGGGATCACCGGCATGGACGTCCTGGTCCGGCCCGCCCGGGCCTCCGATCCCAAGATGCCCTCCTGGGGCGGCTCCAAGTTCGCCCTGTCGAGCCACCTGGCCCGCCGGGTGCGGCGGATGATGTCCGACGAAGCGGCCTGGGCGGTCCTGCCCCCGGACGTGAACGAATGGCTGGGCCTGCAGCGCCGCCACTCGCGGATCGTCGCCGAGGACGAGATGCTGGTGGAGACCTTCCCGCGGGGCCGCCGCCACTTCCTGGTGGCCTATCCCTTCGAAGGTCGGCTGGCTCACACCACCCTGGCCATGCTGCTGACCCGACGGCTGGAGCGCGCCGGGGCCCAGCCCCTCGGTTTTGTCTGCAATGACTACGCCCTGGCCGTCTGGTCCCTGAAGCCCATGGATGAGGTCGACATGGACGACCTCTTCGCCCAGGACATGCTGGGCGACGATCTGGAGGACTGGCTGGCCGAAAGCTTCATGATGAAGCGGGCCTTCAAGGGCTGCGCCATCATCGCCGGCCTGATCGAGCGGCGATTCCCCGGCGAGCCGCGCAAGTCGGGGCGGCAGGTGACCTTCTCGACGGACCTGATCTACGACGTGCTGCGACGCCACCAGCCGGACCACCTGCTCCTGCGCTGCGCCCGCCAGGACGCCGCCGAGGGCATGATCGACGCCGCCCGGCTGGGCGACCTGCTCGCCCGGGTGGCGGGGCGGGTCCGGCATGTCCGGCTTGATCGTCTGTCCCCCTTCGCCGTGCCCATGCTGATGGAGATCGGAAAGGAGCGCTCTCCGGGCCAGGCGGGCGACGCCATCCTGGCCGAGGCCGAGAGCGAGCTGATCGCCGAGGCCCTGGCGTGAACGCGGTGGAGACCCTCGGCCTGAACCCTGCATCCGACGGGAGCCTGGAGCTGGTCCTGGCGGGCGAGGCCGCACGTCTCCTGTCGTCGGGAGCGCTTCTCCTGGAGGGATATTCCGCCCTGGTCGTGGCCGACCTTCACCTGGAGAAGGGCTCGGCCTTCGCAGGCCGGGGCCAGCTCCTGCCGCCCCTGGACACCCGGGAGACCCTGCGGCGGCTGGCGGCGGATACGGCGGCCGTGGCGCCGGAGCGGATCGTCTTCCTGGGCGATGCCTTCCATGATCACGAGGCCTCCCGCCGGATGTCGGAAGACGACCGTCAGGTCCTCGAGGATCTGGGCCGGGCGGCGGGACTGGTCTGGATCACCGGCAACCACGACCCCGAGCCTGACGGCGACCTGCCGGGGGAGGCGGCGGAAGAGGTGCGGCTGGGCGGGCTTATCCTGCGCCATGAGCCCCAGCCGGCGCCGGCGCCGGGTGAGATCGCCGGTCACCTGCATCCCTGCGCCCGCATCGCCACGCCCCGGGGCGCGGTGCGGAGGCGGTGCCTTGTCACTGATGGAGAGCGGGCGATCCTGCCGGCCTACGGCGCCTTCACCGGAGGGCTGAACGTTCTCGACCCTGCCTTTGCGGGCCTGTTCGCACGGCCGCCCGTGGTGGCGGCCCTGGGGGACCGCCGTGTGCACGCCGCCGGCGCCCGATCGCTCAGGCCGGACCGCAGCTAGATGCGCAGGGCCTTCTCAAGCGCCAGGGCCAGGGAGACGCAGGCCGAGAAGGTCAGGAGCGTCATCAGGGCCGGATAGCGGGAGAGGGTCTGGGGCGCCCGGTCGAAAAGCCAGGCGGCGAGGTAGGCGGCGATCAAGCCGCCGAGGATCCAGTCCGCCGCCAGATAGTCCCGGGCCAGGAGAAGACCGCCGCCCGCCAGAGGCGGCAGCATGGCGGCGGCAAGGCGCAGGAAGCGCGGCGGCTCGCGGACGGACTCCTGACTCCAGCGGATCCCGCCGAGGAAGCCGAGCACGACCGCGGACCAGGTCAGGAGGACATGGATGGCGGCGAAGCGCAGATCGACAGGCCCGAAGGCATACACGACGGCGGCGACCGGAAAGCCGGCGAGACCGACCAAGGCCAGGGCCAGGACCGGTGCGGGAGCCACGGGCATCACACCCTCCTGAAGGCCGCAGAGGCCGCCCAGCCGGCGGCGAGCGCAATCAGAACGCACACCATACCATAGACCCACGGTCGCTGGTGCGCAAAACCAGAGATGAGGCGCTCGACCCCGACCTTCTCGATGGTCAGCTCCCGGCTGCGGCGGGCCACAGCCTGGCCGTCCTGGAAAAGAATCACGGCGACCTGGTAGCGTCCGACGGGCGCGGAGACGGGCAGGTCAACCCGAGCCCGAAAGAGGCCCCGATCCACGAAATCCACGCCCTTGGGGTTCTCCTCGTAAAGCCCCTCTCCGCGCTTCAGGCGGATGACGGCCTGGTTGAACTCGGCGCCGCCAGACGTAGAGACCGGCAGGCTGCCAAGGCCGGCGCCCGCCTCCCGCAGGACAGCGGGGGTGGCGATGCGCGCCAGGTCCCGGCTCGAGGCGGTGAGGTGGAAGCCAGGCGCGCCTTCGACCCTCTGGGGGCCACCGCTCAGCCAGAGGCCGGCTCGACGCTCCCGACGCGCGATGGATAGGCGCTCATCAGGCCCCCGTACGACGATCACAACGTCAGACGGCGTGTCGGCGGAGCCGAAGACCGCGCCAAAGACCGAAATGCTGGCGCCGGAATAGCCGGCGTTCACCTCGATGTTGGCCTGCGTCAGATCCGCGGCGAGTTGGACAGGCGAAAGATCCGCCAAGTCAGCCTCCCCCGGGCAGCAGGAGGAAGGGATCCTCAGGGGTAAGGACCAGCCGAAGTCCCATGGACACCCCGACAGCGAGGATGATCAGAGCCAGGAGCACCCTCAAGGCCTCGGGCCGGAAATGAGACGACGCCTTGGCTCCCAGCTGGGCGCCGAAGACTCCGCCAAGGACCAGGAGCCCCGTCAGAACAATGTCCACGGTCTGGTTGCGACCGGCCTGGAGCAGTGTGGTCAGGGAAGTTGTCAGGATGATCTGGAACAGGCTTGTTCCCACCACCACACTGGCCGGCATGCGCAGCAGGTAGACCATGGCCGGAACCAGGATGAAGCCACCGCCGACGCCCATGATTGCCGAGAGGAGACCTACGAAGGCGCCAAGGGCGAGGGGAGGCAGAACGCTGATATAGAGACGCGATCTTGGAAAACGCATCTTCAGGGGGAGGCCGTAGAGCAGGGCGGGGCGTTTCTGGGCAGGACCTGGATCGGCCTCCCCGCGCCTCCGGCGGAAGAGGGCGCCGAGGGACTCCCAGAGCATGAGGACGCCGATCACCCCGAGGAAGACCAGGTAGGCCAGGGCGACGGCGAGGTCCGCCTGACCGGCGAAACGAAGCCACCTGAAAACCTCAACACCGGCTACGGACCCGATCGCTCCGCCAGCCGCCAGAACCGCTCCCATGCGAAAATCGACGCTGCGGCTGGCCGAGTAGGCCAGGACGCTGGAGGTCGAAGAGGCTGCGACGTGCCCAGACATGCTGGCGACCGCCACGGGAGCAGGAACCCCCAAGAATACCAGCAGCGGGGTCATCAGGAACCCGCCGCCAACGCCGAACATACTCGAGATGAAACCCACCACCGCGCCTGCAGCGACCAGAATTGGGGCGTTGACCGAGATTTCAGCAATGGGAAGATAGACGTCCAGGGGGTCCGTCCTCAGGCGGCCTCAGCGGCCCAGCATGGCCAGGCGCTTCAGCGTCTCCTCATCGAGGAGACCGGTCGGGGGGGACTTCTGGTCCTTCTGGTAGGCCTCGATGGCCGCCCTCAACTGGGGCGTCGCCGCGCCATCTGCAGGTCCGGAATAGTAACCCAGTCGCGCCAGAGCCCTTTGAGCCAGACGGACGTCCTCAGGCGATCTGGAGGCCGCAGCGGCGAGAACGGGTTTCAGTCTCTCGACCTGACGCAGGGCTTCCCCATCACCGCCTTCAGCGGCGCGGGAGTACCACACAAGGGCCTGACGGAGATCCTGAGGCACGCCCATTCCGCGTTCGTAAACAGCACCCAGGTTGAACTGGCTCCCCACAAGCCCCGCCTCCGCGGCGCGACGGATCCAGCCCACCGCAGATGCCGGGTCCCGGGGACCATTCTCGCCGCTCATCAGCTCCAACCCGTAGGCATGCATCGCGACCCGATCGCCGGACTCGGCGGCGCGGCGCAACCAGGAGCGGGCCAGGGCGGGATCCCGTGAGAGCCCGGCTTCGCCCTTTTGAATCAGACCGGAGAGGGTCCGCATGGCCGGCCCGTACCCCGCGGTGGCAAGCGCCTGGATCTCCGGAGCCGCGCTCGGGCGTCCAGCAGCGAGGTCCGCCTGCGCTTTGCGGAAGCGCGCCTCCTGACCCTGACGAACGGTGGGGTTGGTCTGAGGGAGCTTGGCCCCTGATGGGCTCACGACGGGGGCCGGCGCAAGGACAACGGACGCCCGGAGGGCCTCGGGCTCCGATGGCGCCACGGCCTGAGGCCTGGGCGCAGTGGCGAGGACATTTGGCTCAGTCCGCGAGACGTCGGGGCGCGCACCGCCGCCTGCACCCTTGTCAAAGAGGCTGAGGACGCCGAACCCGACCAAGGAGGCGGACACACAGAAGACGGCGAGGGAGGCGAGACCAGGTCCCGCAAAGCGGCGCGGCTTCGCCGGGGCCCCAGAGCGCGAGAAATCAAATCCCGGAAGCTTTGCAGACCCGGCCTCCGCAAGCGGCAGGGGCGTGTCTTCCGGCGCCTCAAAGGCATTCCTTGCGTTGGCCGCCCTGGCTTCGGTGAGAAGGTCAAGGCTCCAGTCTTCCGCGCGACTTGCGCTGGCTTCGCCTGGCTGCGGGAAAGTCTCAGAGGGCCAGTTCGCGGCGACTGTGTTCGGCTCATCGCCATCAGCAAACAGCAGCTGCGTCCCGTCGCGGTCGTCCTCAGATGCCTGCGCTGGCGCGGCGCTGGCCGTGGCGGGAGGGAAATGAGCGTCCAGACGAAGGCGAGCCTCCTGGAGGAGCCGAGCCGTGCGATCCTCGCTCTGCCGGATTCGGCGGGCGATCTCCTCGCTCCCTGAGGGCTCCCAATGCGTCGCAGCGGAAAGGCCCCTGTCCACCAGGCTAGGCTCACCTTCTGCGGGCGGGTCGATCTGGTCTCCGACCCCGGCGATCCCATCGCCCCGTCCAGTGAGAGAGGCCGCCTGAGTTCCGCCCGCGAGGGATAGCCGACTTTGCAGACTCTCGTAGATCCGCCCGCCCTCGCCGGTCCGTAGGCGCTCGGGCGCGTCGGACAGGACCGCGGACGAGGGCGCAGGGCCGCCTGCAGCCGCCACCTCTCTCTCCACCCTCTCGACCTTCTGCGACAATTCCGAGAAGGCCTGCTCAAGTTCAGAGATCCGGCCCGCTGAGGTCTCCCTAAGCTCCCGGAACATCTCCTCCCTGGCGGTGTCCAGCCGCTGGCCAAGGCGGAAGGAAACCTCCCGCAGGCGATCCTCAATGCCCGCGCCGGCCGAAGACTCGACACGGGCGAGCCTCTGGTCCAGCCCCTCAAAGGCTTCTCGAAGCGACTGCATGGCCGCGGAGGTCCGGTCCTGAATCTCACCGACCCGCAGAGAGATCTGGTCCAATCCGGAAGCAGCCTCCCCCGGTCGCGCCTCCGCCCTGTCGAGGCGCGCGCGGACACCTTCAAGGGCGTCATGGGTGCGGGTCTCACTCTCCTGCATCTGAGCCGCCAGACGGCCGAGCGCGGACTCAAGGGCTCGCAGAACGCCTTCATAGCGGTCGGTCCGGGCTTCTTGAGGCGGCGGAGGAGAAGGAGGGCGGACCGCTGTTTGCTCAAGGCGTCTCAGCGTCGCGCGTATCGTGGTCTCCAAGGTCGAGATCGCCTGGCCTGTGCGCGCCTCCGACCCGTCGAGGCGGTCCGCGAGGCGACCGAGAACCTCAGTCAGGCGCACAAGTTCACCTACCGGACGATCGAAGGGATCGCGTGAGGCCCGAACTTCCGGCGCCGGCGCGGCGCGGCCAACGCGTTCGCGCCCCGCCACTGGCGGCGGCGCTTCGCCCTCAAGGATCGCCCGGTTCAGCCACTCGCCCAGGGTCAACCCCGCCCGAGCGGCGAGGTCCTTCGCGACTTCTCGGGCCTTGGGGTCGATACCCTTGACGCTCCATGGCGCCCCTGCCGTCATGCGAATCGCTCCCAAAACGCTAACCCCCCGTCTACCGAGCCGGCTTTCAGGTGTAAACGCGAGGTTAACAGGTTGAAGGCGTGGACCCGCGACACATTGTGGATATTTGGCGCCCGGAAGCGGCGGGCGACGGAGGGTTAACCTTGGATATGAGCCTCACCCTGACAGGCCTCGCAGCCACGGCGGCCCTCGCCGTGTTCGCGGGTTGGAGAGGCGCAAGGCCGCCGGATTTCCAGAGAGGGCCCCGGATGGTTCCTTGGCGTCCCCTGATGGCGGCGTCCGCCACCGCCTTTCTGATCTTCCTTGTCCACCTCGTGAACCTGCTGGGGATCACGACGGGTCAGACCAGCCCTTGAGCGGGCTCCCCTCCCGACGACGGGGCCGCCGCCGGCTCCGCCTTTCGGCGGGGTGGAATCTCGCCCTTCTTCGGCCTCCGGGTGAGGCCGGCAAACCCGCCTGACGACAGCAGGCTGACGTCCGCCAGAAGGATGGCGATCGCCCACTTCGCCGGCGCCGCGGCATAGCGCGGCTCCCAGTTCGGATGGAACTTGTCCTTGTAACTCCGGACGCCCTGGAAGTTGTAGACGTCCTCGCCCAGGTCGAACATCAGGCGCCCGACACGGGTCATGACGGGCGCCAGGGGCCGATCCTCCAGGCCCGCGAGGGGCGCGTTGCCGAAGTCCAGGTAGCCGTAACCCTGCTCACGGCCCCAGCTGATCAGCTCTACGAACAGGAAGTCCATGATCCGCTTGGGGGCGGCCCAGTTGTAGCGCATCAGGTCGATGGAGAAGGCGTCGCGCGAGGCGGTCGGCCAGATGTTGGCGAAGGCGACGATTCGTCCCTCCCAGCGGGCGATGGCCACTGGAAACTCCCTGAGGTAGCGGGGGTTGAAGCCGCCGAGGGCGAAGGCCTTGTCGCCGCCGGACTGCCGCGCCAACCATTCTTCTGAGATCGCCGACAGTTCGGGAAGGGTCTGGTCGATCCCTCCGGGCAGGATCACCTCGAACTCTGCGCCGCCGTCCCGAACCTGTCGCCAGGCCCGGCGGATCTTGGCCCGGGTCTGGCCCTCGAAGGCGAAGTCCTGGATGGGCAGGCGGGCGCACTCGCCGATCTTCTGGATGGAGAAGCCCAGCTCGACAATGTCAGGCAGGTCATCGGGCCCGATGCCATAGAGGCCCGGCCGGGCGGCGTGGGCGTCGGCCAGCTCGCGGAACCTCCAGAGAAGCTCGAGGCGCTCGTCGCGTCGTCCGACGGGCCCGCCGAGGGCGATCCAGGATCGACCGCGAACCCCGAACATCAGAAAGCTCTGCCCGGACTCCGAGAAAAGGAAACGCTTGTCGCCCAGAAGAGCGAGGTTGGAGAGAGGCTCAGCGGACTCAGACGTGGCGAGCACCGCCCGGACACGCTCGAAGTCGGGGTCGTCTTCACCGATCACCCTTGGGGTCGCCGCAGTGGCCACCAGCCGCCAGAGGCCGAAGCCGAGGAAGGCCAGGGCCGCTCCTGCCCAGGCCCGGATGGACCTCGCGACATCCCCGTCGACCATGGTGCTCCAGAAGGGCCGGTCCTCATAGCTGACATGGCTGAAGAACCAGAGGCCCAGCAGCCCGGCCCCGGCGACAGCCGCGCCGGCGGAGAGGAGCCAGCCAGGCGAGACCTCCATCTGCGAAAGGGCCGCCTTCCTGGGGAAGGCCGGCCTCAATGGGGCGAGAAAGGCGCAGATCGCCGCGAGGATCATGCCTTCCTCCCAGATGAGCCCCTTGGAAAGGGCGAGGAGGGCGGTCACGGCGAGGACGACGACGCTCGCGGCCCAGGCGGCGTCGAGCCGGGACCGGAGGCCAAAGGCCAGCATGACCAGGACCAGGCCCAGGACACTGGAGGCGAAGTGACTGATGTCGATGACGAGTGTCGGCAGGGCGAGCGACAGGCGCATGAAACGCTCAGGCGAAGACGGCGTGGCGCCGGAGGCGATCAGCATGGCCCCCGCGGCCATCACCAGGATGGCTCCCGCCAGGGGGGCCGCCGCCAGGACAGCCGGTCTGAACTCGCGTCTGAGCGCCATCTCGAACCTTCGGAACATGGAACCGGACCCGTGCTCTACTCTCGCAAGGTTAAGAGATGGGTTCCAGACGCGCCGGATCAAACCCACCCTGCGAATGTCTTGCTCCCGGCGGACCGACCGCTAATGTGGCCCGGACCCGTGTACAGATGGAGGATTCCCATGGCCGACTTCGGCGGCGAAAGCCTTGAAGCCTTCCGAACAGAGGTCCGCGAGTGGCTGGAGGCCAACTATCCCGTGGAGCTCCGCAAAGGCGACGCCCGGACGGACCCTGAGGCCATCTGGGGGGGGCGCGCCTTCCTGGGCTCGGAGGATCCCCAGATCGTCTGGATGCGTCGGGTCGCCGAGAAGGGCTGGACTGCGCCGACCTGGCCGGCGGCCTACGGCGGCGGCGGGCTGAGTCCAGACCAGGCCAGGGTCCTCGAGCAGGAGCTGGCCCGCGGGCGGTATCGTACGCCCCTGTCGTCCTTCGGCCTCTGGATGCTGGGTCCCGTGCTCCTGGAGTACGCCAACGAGGCCCAGAAGCTGGAGCACCTGCCGCGGATCATCCGCGGCGAGGCCCGGTGGTGCCAGGGCTACTCGGAGCCCGGCGCGGGATCGGACCTGGCCTCCCTGCAGACCCGCTGCGAGGACAAGGGCGACCACTGGCTGATCAACGGCCAGAAGATCTGGACCAGCTACGCCAACAAGGCCGACTGGTGTTTCTGCCTGGTGCGCACCGACACGTCCAAGAAGCATGAGGGCATTTCCTTCGTGCTCATCGACATGAAGTCCCCGGGGGTCGAGACCCGGCCGATCCAGCTGATCTCGGGCGAAAGCCCCTTCTGCGAGACCTTCTTCACCGACGTGAAGATTCCCAAGGAGAACCTGGTGGGTCAGGTCAACGGCGGCTGGCAGATCGCCAAGCGCCTCCTGCAGTACGAACGCCAGAACATCTCGGGCGGATTCGGTCCCGGCGAGAGCGCGGGCGGCTCTTCCAGCGACCTCGGCGTCATGGCCCGCAACTATGTCGGGACTGACGAGACCGGGGCCCTCTCCGATGCGGACCTGCGCACCCGGATCACCCGAAACAAGATGGACTTCGACTGCTTCTACAAGACGATCCGCCGCATCGAGGCGGAGTCCAAGGCTTCCAACGGCCCCTCGGCGGCGACCTCGATCATCAAGTACGCGGTGGCGAGCTTCGCCCAGGAGCGCTCTGAACTGGTCGTGGAGATGATGGGCAGCCAGGGCCTGGGCTGGACCGGCGAGGACTATGCGCCCCAGGAAATCGGCGCGGTGCGTGGCTGGCTGCGGGCCAAGGCGAACTCGATCGAGGGCGGCAGCTCGGAAGTCAACCTCAACGTGATCTCCAAGCGGGTGCTCGGGCTTCCCGACCCCGCCTAGGGGTCGCGGTGGACGAACGGTTTTTCAGGAAAGGCGGGACAGATGGCGGATTTCGGCGGCGAAGACCTCGAGGGCTTCCGGACGGAGGCCAAGACCTGGCTGGATGAGAACTTTCCCAAGACCCTTGCGGCGGACCCCGCAGCCCAGCTGGCGGCCATGGGCGGCGGCAAGGAGGGGGACGACGCCCGCGTCTGGCGCGAGCGCATGGGGGCCAAGGGCTGGGGCGTCCCCACCTGGCCAGCGGCCTATGGCGGCGGCGGCCTGTCCCGCGCCAAGGCCCGGGTCCTGGCCGAGGAGATGGCGCGGATCGGGGCCCGGAACCCCATCGGCGGCATGGGCGTGATGATGTTTGGGCCGACCCTCCTGGAGTACGGGACCGAGGCCCTCAAGCGTCAGCACATGCCGGGTATCGTCAACGGCTCGGTCCGCTGGTGCCAGGGCTATTCCGAGCCGGGCTCGGGCTCGGACCTCGCCTCCCTGCAGACCCGCTGCGAGGACAAGGGCGACCACTGGCTGATCAACGGCCAGAAGATCTGGACCTCCGGCGCCAACATCGCCGACTGGTGCTTCTGCCTGGTGCGGACGGACACGAGCAAGAAGCATGAGGGCATCTCATTTGTCCTGATCGACATGCGCGCGCCCGGGGTGGAGGTCCGCCCGATCAAGCTGATCAATGGCACCTCGCCCTTCTGCGAAACCTTCTTCACCGACGTGAAGGTCCCCAAGGACCAGCTGTTCGGCCCCCTCAACGGTGGCTGGACGGTGGCCAAGCGCCTGCTCCAGTTCGAGCGGGACAACATCTCCGCGGGCCTGGGCGGCGGCTCCATCGGCGCGCCGGTCTCGGCCCTCACCGTCCGCGAGGCGGCGCTGGAGTATGTGGGCGTCGATGAGGATGGCCGCCTGGCCGATCCCGACCTTCGCCGGCGGATCATCGATCACCTGATGGAGACCCAGGCCTTCCAGCAGACCGTGCGCCGCGCGGCCGATGAGTCCAAGTCCAACCAGGGCCCTTCCGCGGTCACCTCGATCATGAAGTACGCCGGCGCCAAGATCGCCCAGGAGCGGAACGAACTGATCGTCGAGTCCCTCGGCACGGCCGGCCTGGGCTGGGAGGGAGAGGGTTTCTCGGGGCCCGAACTGGCCGCCGTCCGCACCTGGTTGCGCGCCAAGGCCAACTCCATCGAAGGGGGAACCTCGGAAATCAACCTCAACGTGGTCTCCAAGCGCGTCCTCGGCCTGCCCGACCCGAAGTAAGCGGCTCGCGAAACCGGGCCCTTATGGTATGATTAGTGATAAAATATTGATTTTTAGGGAGTATTTTTGATGGCCGATTTTAGCGACAGTGGACTCGACGCCTTCCGCACCGAAGCCCGTGACTGGCTGGAGGCGAATTTCCCAGTCTCGCTCCGCAAGGACCTCTCCGCCCTTGAGGCGATGGTCCTGTCCCCCGAGCCGCCGAAGGGCGACTTCGCCCTCTGGAAGGCGCGCATGGGCGCCAAGGGCTGGGGCGTCCCGACCTGGCCGGCGGCCTATGGCGGCGGCGGCCTCTCCCGCGATCTGGCCCGGGTGCTGCAGCAGGAAATGGCGGCCATCGGCGCCGTGAACCCCATAGTCGGCATGGGCGTGAGCATGTTCGGCCCGACCCTCCTGGAGTACGGCACCGAGGCCCAGAAGCAGAAGTACATCCCCGACATCGTCCATGGCCGCGTGCGCTGGTGCCAGGGCTTCTCGGAGCCGGGTGCGGGGTCGGACCTGGCCTCGCTCCAGACACGGGCCGAGGACAAGGGCGACCACTTCCTGGTGAACGGCCAGAAGATCTGGACCTCCGGCGCCCAATGGGCCGACATGATCTTCTGCCTGGTGCGCACCGACACCACGAAGAAGCACGAGGGCATCTCCTTTGTGGTCTTCTCCATGCGCCAGCCCGGCGTCGAGGTGCGTCCGATCCGCCTCATCGCCGGCAACTCGCCCTTTTGTGAGACCTTCATCACCGACGTGAAGGTGCCCAAGGACGACCTGGTCGGCCCGCTCAATGGCGGCTGGTCGGTGGCCAAGCGCCTGCTGCAGCATGAGCGCAGCGGCATGGACGGCGCCCGTCGCGGCCCTGCGCAGAAGGTCATCCTGGGCCGGCTGGCCAAGACCTATGTGGGCGAGGACGACCAGGGTCGCCTGGCGGACCCGGACCTACGCACACGCATCATCATGAACGAGATGGACCAGGCCGCCCTGCAGGCCACGGTCCGCCGGGCCGCCTTGGAATCCCGCGGCAACGCCGGGCCGAGCGCCACGACCTCGATCATGAAGAACGCCAACATGAAGATCGCCCAGGACCGGGCGGAGCTGACCCTGGAGTTCATGGGCCACCGGGGGCTGGGCTGGGAGGGCGCGGACTTCGCTCCCGAGGAGCTGTCGGCCGTTCGGGGCTGGCTCTCCGGCAAGGCCGGCTCGATCTACGGCGGCTCAAACGAGGTCCAGAGCAACATCATATCCAAGCGCATTCTTGGCCTGCCCGACCTGACACAGTCGCGCTGAGCCCGTTTTTCTGAAGGAGACGTTTCATGGCAGACTTTGGAGGCGGCGATCCGGAGGCCTTCCGCAAGGAAGTGCGCGAGTGGGTTGAGGCCAATTTCCCCGCCGAGCTGAAGGGCCGGCCCAACCCGATGATGCGCGAGGAGCGCGCCAAGCCGAGCGAGGCCCAGGAAGCCTGGCGCAAGGCGGTAGGCGCGAAGGGATGGGGCACCCCCACCTGGCCGGCCCAGTACGGCGGCGGCGGCCTCTCGAGCGCCGAGGCCCGCGTGATCCAGCAGGAGTTCGGCCGCGCCGGGGCCTATAACCCGATCGGCGGCATGGGCGTGATGATGTTCGGCCCGACCCTGCTCGAGTATGGCACCGAGGACCAGAAGCTGGAGCACATCCCGCTGATCTGCCGCGGCGACGTCCAATGGTGCCAGGGCTTCTCTGAACCGGGCGCCGGTTCGGACCTGGCGGCCCTGCAGACCCGGGCCGAGGACAAGGGCGACCACTTCATCATCAACGGCCAGAAGATCTGGACGTCAGGCGCCCAGTACGCCGACTGGTGCTTCTGCCTGGTGCGCACCGACACCTCCAAGAAGCATGAGGGCATCTCCTTCGTCCTCTTCACCATGCACCAGCCGGGCGTCGAAGTGCGCCCGATCAAGCTGATCGCCGGCTCTTCGCCCTTCTGCGAAACCTTCTTCACCGACGCCCGCGCCGAGAAGAAGAACCTGGTCGGGCCGTTGAACGGCGGCTGGACCATCGCCAAGCGCCTCCTGCAGCATGAGCGCGGCGGCCTGTCCGGCGCCGGCGGCGGCGGCGGTATGGGCGGCCGGTCCCTGGTGGACCTGGCCCGCGAGTATGTCGGCGTGGACGCCCAGGGCCGGATCGCTGATCCGGACCTGCGCACCCGCGTCGTCCAGCACGAGATCGAAGGTCGTTCCTTCCAGCAGACCGCCGTGCGCGCCATGCTGGAGAGCAAGGGCAATTCCGGCCCCAGCGCCGCGACCTCGATCATGAAGAACGCCGGGACGAGCTGGATGCAGATGCGTCACGAGCTCACCCTCGAGATCATGGGCCACCAGGGGCTGGGCTGGGAAGGCGACGCCTTCAAGCCGGAGGAACTCGGCGCCGTCCGCGGCTGGCTGGGCGGCAAGGCCTTCACGATCTACGGCGGGAGCCAGGAGGTGCAGAGCAACATCATCTCCAAGCGCATCCTCGGCCTGCCCGACCTCACCCAGCACAACTGACACCCACCGACACGACGAGATTAAGGATTATCTGAAATGGCCGTTCTGAACGAAGAACAGAGCATGCTCCGCGACGCCGCGAAGAGCTGGACCCAGGAAAAGAGCCCTGTGACCGCTTTCCGCAAGATGCGCGATTCCGGCGTCGAGATCGGATACGACGCCAAGGCCTGGAACGAGATGGCCGAGATGGGCTGGGCCGGGGTCATCATCCCCGAAGAGTACGGCGGCTCGGCCTTCGGCTATCTCTCCATGGGCCTCATCCTGGAAGAGCTGGGCCGAACCCTGACCGCCTCGCCGCTCATCGCCTCCGGCGTGGGCGCCGCCTCGGCCCTGGTCCTCGGCGGCTCTGACGCCCAGAAGTCGGAATGGCTGCCCAGGATCGCAGATGGCTCGGTCGTCGGCGCCCTGGCGGTGGACGAGGGCGCCCACCACGCCCCGGAAAAGGTCGCCCTGACGGCTGCCAAGTCCGGCGCCGGCTACAGCCTTTCGGGGACCAAGACATTTGTGATCGAGGGTCTGGCGGCCAACCTGCTGGTGGTCTCCGCCCGTACCTCGGGCAAGCCGGGCGATAAGGACGGGATCACCCTGTTCCTCGTGCCCGCCGACGCCAAGGGCGTGAGCCGCAAACGCCTGGCCCTGGCCGACAGCCGCGGCGCGGCCAACATCACCTTCGACAAGGTCGAGGTGGGCGCCGACGCTGTCCTGGGCGCCGCCGACAAGGGCTGGGACATCCTGGAAAAGACCCTCGACCGCGTCCGCGCCGCCCTGGCGGCAGAGATGCTGGGCGCCGCCAACCAGGCCTTCGAGACCACCCTCGACTACCTCAAGGTCCGGGTGCAGTTCGGCCAGGTGATCGGCTCCTTCCAGGCCCTTCAGCACCGCGCCGCCAAGATGTTCACCGATCTTGAGCTGGCCCGCAGCGCCGTCGAAGCGGCCCTTCAGGCCATCGACGCCGACAGCCCCGACGTTCCCGAGTTGGTCTCCCTGTCCAAGGCCAAGATGGGCGATGTTTTCCACCTCGTGTCCAACGAGATGGTCCAGATGCATGGCGGCATCGGCATGACCGACGCCCATGACGCTGGCTTCTACTTGAAGCGCGCCCGGGCGGCTGAGGCGGCCTTCGGCAGCCAGAGCTACCACCGCGACCGCTACGCCCGGATCAACGGCTACTGATCATCCGCTGTTTACGGCCGTCAACAGACCCCTCCGGCAGGCAAGCCGGAGGGGTTTTTCGTTCCACCTTCCGGTTTGCGGGCGGGCGGGGAGCGTGGTTGTTTGCTCACCGCTTGCAGGAGCGCGCCCATGACCTTTCCCCCGCTTCGACCCCTCTTCATAGCCATCGCCCTGACCGCCCTTGCAGGGGCCGCCCGCGCAGAGACCATCCTCTTCGTGGGCAACAGCTTCACCTTTGGAGCCACCTCGCCCGTCCTGCGCTACCGGCCCGAGCAGGTGACCGACCTCAACAAGGAGGGCATCGGCGGAGTGCCCGCCATTTTCAAGGTCCTCACCTTCCAGGCTGGCCTTGACTACCAGGTCAGCCTGGAGACCTCCCCGGGCAAGAACTTCGACTGGCACCTGGCCAACCGGCTGCCGCTGATTGATCGCCCTTGGGATGTGGTCATCCTGCAAGGACAGTCCACGCTTGACCTCGAGCGCCCCGGAGATCCGACCCGGATCATCGAGTCTGGCCGTCAGCTCTCAGACGTTCTGGGGAAGAGGAATCCTGCAGCGCGGATCTACTATCAGGCCACCTGGTCCCGGGCGGACCTGACCTACGCCAAGCCCAGCCCCTGGAGGGGCAAGCCCATCGCCGCCATGGCCCGGGATGTCCGCGCCGGATACGACCGGGCCCGCGCCGTCTCTCCTGCGGTTAGAGGGGTGCTGCCCGTCGGCGAGGCCTGGACGCGCGCCATGGAGGCCGGTGTCGCTGATCCCAACCCCTATGACGGGCTGACTTTCGGCCAGGTCGACCTGTGGGGCTGGGACCAGTATCACGCCAGCGCGGCCGGTTACTATCTGAGCGCCCTGGTCACCTTCGGGGCGGTCACAGGCCGCGATCCCCGGAGTTTCGGCGAACGGGAGGTGGCCGCCTATGAGCTCGGCCTCTCGCCGGCCCAGGCGACTGGCCTTCAGAACGCCGCCTATGAGCAATTGAAGGCCGAGGGCCTGCTTGCCGACCCGGCGGGGTTCTGAGACCGCTGAAACCACCCGCCCGCGACACCAACATCGCCCGGTCAGGCTAGAGCCTGTTCCTTTCAGGCGGAACGTCTGAAAGGACAAAACAGGCTCTCATTTCAATACGTTAGATCCTGTTTCGATCCGATAACCGGTTCCCACTTATCGGAACTTGATCTAGATGGTTGGAAAGGCCTTACCCACAGGGCGACGGGGACCGTTGTAGTTGCCGAAGCGGACAAACTCCCTTTGCGGCGAGAGCGCACTCGTGATCCGTTCCGCCAGCGACTTCGCCGTAATGGGCTTGGCGAGGAACTGGTCGACTCCGGCGTCGAGGCAGGCTCTGACGTGCCTTTCCTCGGTATGTCCTGTGGCGACGATGATCGGCACCTCGCTGAAGGGATTTGAAAGGTCCGCACGGAGGTTCCGGACAAAGGTGACACCGTCCAGAACGGGCATTTTGATGTCGGTGATGATCAGGTCGGGTTTGACAATTGGCATCTTCGCCAAAGCCTCGATGGCGTCATCGGCGAGTCGAATCGTCGTGAATCCCAAAGCGACCAGCACCGCCTTCATGATGCTGCGCATGCCATCGTTGTCGTCGATTATGAGAACCACCAGTTCCCGGCTCTGTGGAACCATCTTCAACCTGCAGCGCCAAAGTTTCGAGTAACTCTAACCGGCGGGGGTTGCGAGAAGGTTACGTCCCGAAGCGCACAAAGTCTCGACGGGCTGGCGAAGGTCGTGCAAGACCGGCGATATCGGCGACCAGCCCATGAGAAGAGACATGTCCGACAGCCCACCCCTTCAGGAGCTGCAGAAGACTCTCGGCCAGCAGAGGCTGGTCACCTTCGAGCCCGGCCGGGCGGCGATCGAGTACCTTGCCGGCGCCCACATGTGCCATTCGGGCGGCGTGGTGCAGGGCGGTTTCATCTGCGGCTGGATCGACGCGGCCATGGCCCACGCCGTCATGGCGGGCGGCGGCGACATGACGCCCATGTCCCTGGAGCTCAAGGTCAGCTTCTTCGCCCCCGCCCGTCCAGGCCTCGTCCTGGCCGAGGCCTGGATCGAGCGCGCCGGCAAGTCCACCTGCTTCGCCGAGGGCCGCCTCCTCAACGCCGCCGGCGAGGTCCTGGCCAAGGCCACATCCACCATCCGCCTGATCCCCCGCGCCAAGGTGGAGGCGGGGTCAAAGGCGGCGATGGGCTAGGCGGATCACCTTCAGGGCGAGCCTCGCCTATGGTGCCGTCGGATGCCCTTACTTCACTGAGGCGAAGACCTTCCGTGACGCTCTTCATGGGACGTCGGGCCAGGATAGGGGTTTCGCGGACTTCCAGGACTTGGACGGCAAAAAGCTCTGCGCGCTCTGCCTTCCCGAGTTAGGCGCGGAAACACCGAAGACGGCAGTTCGGGCCGTCGGAGACCTTTCATGGTAACAGACGCGCGGGTCCGGAGGTTCTGCGGAGTGAAATAGGCTTCGGGGGCGATAGTCGCCCTGCGGTGAGCCCACGCCCGATCAGGGCCCGGATGACTAGGAGATGTTATTGATGGGCAAGTCGGGATTGCTGACCGCAGGCGCGGTGGGTCTGATGGCGCTGGCCGGCGCGGCGGTCTTCTCCGTTTCGCCGGCCGGCGCGCTGGAGCTTGCGAGCGGTCCAGGGGCTACCTCACCGATCCCGCCTTTGCTAGCCCCCGCCATCCCGCCCGGAATCCGGGCGCCGACGCCGGCAGAGCAGGCGGAGATGGACCGGCTTTGGGTCAAAGCCAACACCGCGTTGGCGGCGCTCCAGTGGGACGAGGTCGAACGTCTGCTGCGTCAAGCGATGGAGATAGGTTCCCGCACCTACGGCCCCAAACACCCCGAAGTTGCGAGAGTCCTCGACGGGATCGCTTACACTCTTCAGGAGCGCGGCCGACACGGCGAGGCCGAGCCGCTATACCGCAAGGTGCTAGAGATCCGCCAGGCGGTGCTGGGCGAGCGGAATCTCGACACCGCGACCAGCTACAACAACCTCGGCCTCTTTCTTGCCGCCCAGGGCCGATACGCCGAGGCCGAGCCGCTCTACCGCAAGGCGCTGGAGATAAGCCAGGCGGTGCTGGGTGAGCGCCATCCCGACACTGCAGTCAGCTACTCCAACCTCGCCTTCAACCTGAACGACCAAGGCCGTACCGCCGAGGCCGAGCCGCTCTACCGCAAGGCGCTGGAAATCCTCCGGGCAGTGCTGGGTGAGCGCAATCCCGACACTGCGGCCAGCTACTTCAACCTCGCCTCCAACCTCAGCGCGCAGGGCCGTTCCGCCGAGGCCGAGCCGCTCTTGCGCAAGGCGCTCGAGATCAGCGAGGCGGTGCTGGGAGAGCGCCATCCCATGTCTGCGACCATCTACGACAACCTCGCCTCCAACCTCAACGCCCAGGGCCGGTACGCCGAGGCCGAGCCGCTCTACCGCAAGGCGCTGGAGATAAGCCAGGCGGTGCTGGGGGAGCGCGATCCCGATACCGCCACCAGCTACTTCAACCTCGGCTCCAACCTGAACGTTCAGGGCCGATACGCCGAGGCCGACCCGCTCTTCCATAAGGCGCTGGATATCCGCCAGGCGGTGCTAGGCGAGCGCCATCCCGACACTGCATCCAGCTACAACGCCCTAGGCTACAATCTAAGCGCCCTGGGGCGAAACGCTGAGGCCGAGCCGCTCTTCCGGAAGGCGCTGGACATCCGCCAGGCGGTGCTGGGCGAGCGTCATCACTTGACCGCCATCAGCTACCTCAATCTTGGCCACAACCTGGACGTCCAGAGCCGACACGCCGAGGCCGAGCCGCTCTTGCGCAAGGCGCTGGAGATCAATCAGGTGGTGGTGGGCGAGCGCAATCCTGTGACTGCGGCTATCTACGACAACCTCGGCTACAACCTGGACGCCCAGGGCCGATACGCCGAGGCCGAGCCGCTGTACCGTAAAGCGCTGGAGATCCGCCAGGTGGTGCTGGGCGAGCGCCATCCCTTGACCGCCAAAAGCTACAACGACCTCGGCTCCAACTTAGACGCCCAAGGCCGTTCCGCCGAGGCCAAGCTGCTTCGTCGTAGGGCAGGGGTTCGCTAGGCGGCGCAGAGCGCGCGCGAATCCGACACCGCGGCCTGCTAGAACATCCTCGCCTCCAACCCGCGCGACCAAGGCCTACCCGCCGCCAGGTCGTCCCGCCCAGGCCGCCGAGGGCCGTCTCCTCAACGCCGCCGGCGAGGTCCTGGCCAAGGCCACATCCACCATCCGCCTGATCCCCCGCGCGAAGGTGGAGGCGGGGTCAAAGGCGGCGATGGGCTGAGGATTCGGCCCCTGTGGCCCTGGCGCCACTGAAACCGAACCGTCACGAAACTGTCTCCCGACAGCCATGAATCCTCGGCAATGGGGACCCTCGGTCGCATTCTGGCGGCCTCTCTCCCGGCAGGATGACTGGCATGACACTCCCGACCCCTTCGGCGGCGCTCCGCCTCGCCCTCCTCTGCAGCACCGCCCTGGCGGCGCCTCTGGCGGCCCAGGCCCAGGAAGCGGGATCCGGAGCGGTGAGCGAGCTCGTGATCACCGCCTCCCGGCCGATCGCGGAGTCCGAGGCTGCGGCCCTGCGCACCCAGAAGGCGTCGGACTCCCTGGTGGCCGTGGCCGCCTCGGACAGCGTCGGCCGCCTGCCGGACCAGAACATCGCCCAGGCCGCCAGCCGCCTGCCCGGCGTGGCCGTCGAGCGCGACCAGGGCCAGGCCCGCTATGTGAGCCTGCGCGGCGCCCCGAACTACTGGACCACCCTCAGCTTTGACGGGATCAACGTCGTCAGCCCCGAGGGGCGCGACGCCAGGTTCGACTCCGTCCCGTCAGCCATCGCCTCGCAGATCATCGTGTCCAAGGCGGTGACGCCGGACATGCCGGGCGAGACCGTCTCGGGCAATGTCAACATCATCACCCGCTCCGCCTTCGATTACCCGGGCCTGAAGCTCGGTGCCAAGGCGGGCTACGGCGTCGCCGAGCTGGGCGACAAGCCGCAGTACGAAGCCTATGGCGTCGCCTCCAACCGGTTTGATCTGGGCGACGGCGAGGTCGGCTTCGTCCTCTCCGCCTCCTACTTCCAGCGGGACATGATCACTGACAACTTCGAGGTCGACTACGAACGCGTCTCGCAGGACCAGCGCCCCGGGAACCTGACCCGCTTCTGGGCGCACGAGGCCGAGAACAAGCTCTACAGGCTGACCCGCACGAACTGGTCGGTCTCAGGCCGGGGCGACTGGCGCCAGGGCGACAACCAGATCTCCTTCCGGTCGATCTACACGACCTTCACGGACGACGAGATGCGGGACAACTACCGCTTCGATCTCGATGACCGCCAGTCGGACCTGGCGCCCCTGACCGATGCCTGCGCCACGACCGTCAACCCGACCCCGACCAACACCGGCTATGCGGATGTCTGCATCGGGAACACCCCGCTGAAGGGGACCGTCTACGGGATCGACATCCGCCAGCGCTCGACCCTGCGCGCCTTCGAACAGTCGATCTTCACCAACACCCTGGAGGGCCAGCACGGTTTCGACGGCGGTTGGACCCTGAACTGGCTGGCCAACTACACCGAGTCTACGGATGACCGTTCCGTGGTCGGTGAAACCACCTGGGACAGCCCCAGCACCCGCACCCTGCGCCCGACCGTGGCCTACGACTTCTCGGACCCGGAGCGGTCGCGCGTCCTTCTGTCGACGACCCTGCAGCTGTCGAGCCCCACGCGGTACCAGGCGGGAACTCCCATAAAGGCCATCGACACCTTCACCAAGCCCCTCACGGGACTCACCATCCTGGACGCCGTGGACACCACCGAGGCCTACACTGGCCGGGTCTGGATCGCCAAGGAAGCCGACTTCCTCGGCGGCGAAGCCACCTTCCGTGTCGGACTGCAGTACGACCAGCGCACCAAAGTGGCGGACGAGAAGAACCTGGTCGTGAACCAGGCCGCCCAGTTCACCGCCATCGGCATTCCCACCGACTACAACGCCTTCTCGCTGGACCAGGCCTTCCTCGGCAGGATCCCGATGGACTACACCTTCCGCTATTTCGATGCGGACAAGATGCGCACCGCCGCTGGCGCGGCGCGCAAGGCCTACGCCTTCAACCCCGTCACCGGGAATAACTTCGAGGTCCGCGAGCAGGTCCTGGCCGGCTACGCCATGGGCACGGTGAAGTGGGACTGGGGCTCCGCCATCGGCGGCGTCCGGGTCGAGAACCTGAACAACCGCGGGACCGCGGTGGCGACGGTCGGAGGCGTCACGGGCCCGATCACGGCCGAGTCTGACCGCACCCTCGTCTTCCCCAGCCTGCACGTGAACGTGAATCTGGACGAGACCAAGAAGCTGCGTCTGTCGTATAACAGCGGCGCGGCCCGGGCCGATTACGACCAACTCCGTCCCAATGTGACGGTGAACGACGCCAACCAGAGCATCTCGGGCGGCAACCCGGCGGTCCGGCCTGAGCTGGCCCAGGGCTTTGACGCCTACCTGGAATGGTATGTCGAGCCGCAGGGTTACCTAATGGCCGGCGTCTTCTTCAAGCGGGTCGAGGACGTCCTCTACCGCCAGACCCGGACCTTCGGCTCCGACGCCCTGAACAGCAACGGCATCGATCGCTCGGGCTATATCTTCTCGGGGATCACGAATGGCGGCGACGGGCGCCTTGTGGGCCTTGAGCTGGCCGCACAGTTCCAGCTCGACCCCTGGGTCGACAGCCTGGGCGTGCCGGAGTGGATGGGCGGCTTCGGCGTCAGCGCCAACGCCACCTTCAACAACAGCCGGGTTCTGAAACCCGCCATCGGGTCGATCCCGGTGCGCAAGCTTCGCCTGCCCGGGACCTCGGACGAGATCTACAACGTCAGCGGCTATTACGAGAAGTACGGCCTATCCCTGCGGCTCAGCTACCAGCGGCGCTCCGCCTGGCTGGATGGCTTTGCAGATGACCTGGCCGACGCCGGGGACACCTATTGGGACGCCGACGATGAACTCGACTTCTCAGCCCGCTATGAGGTGAACAAGAACGTCGAGGTCTACTTCGACGCCACCAACCTCCTGAACAACCCCGGCCGGCGCTTCGCCGAGCCCGGCAATCTGCTGACCGCCACGGGCGTGCCCACCGGCTTCACCGACATCTACACCATCGAGTATGAGCGGTTCGGTCGGCGCTATGCAGGCGGCATTCGGGTGACCTTCTGATGCGGGCGATCCAGACGACCGGCCTGGGTCTCCTTCTGGCGTCGGTCCTGGCCGTATCGGCGACAGCACAGACCGTCACTGTCCCTGCGCGGGGCCAGACCGTACCGGTCGGCACTGTGGCGGAGGACGCCGCCGATGATCCCGCCATCTGGCGGGACCCCCGGAACCCGGAGCGGAGCCTGATCGTCGGCACCGACAAGAAGGCTGGCCTGCACGTTTACCGCCTGTCGGGGGAGAGCGTTCACTTCACCCCCGCCGGCCGGGTCAACAATGTCGATCTGGTGGACCTAGGCGCCCGGGGCGTCCTGGTGATCGCCTCTGACCGGAACGATCCGGCCCGCGCGCTCCTGAAGCTCTACCGGCTCAACACCCGCAGCGGCGCCCTCGCGCCGGTCGGCGAAGCCGAGGGCGGGGCGGGCGAGGCCTACGGCGTCTGCCTGGCCGTGATCGACCGGCAGGTTCACGCCTTCTCGGTGCTCAAGGATGGGCAGATCGTTCAGGTCCGACTGGACCTTGTGCGCGACAAGGCTTCCGGAACCTTCGTCCGGAAGCTGAGCGTTCCTTCCCAGGCGGAGGGCTGCGTGGTCGATAATCGCACCCGCACCCTTTACGTCGGCGAGGAGAAGGCCGGGGTCTGGGTGTTCGACGCCCGGCCCGACGGCCCATCAGAGGGCCGCCTGGCGATCCGCGCCGACGGGGTGCAGCTGGTCGCGGACGTCGAGGGCCTGGCCCTGGCGACGGAAGGCCGCACGGGGGGCTGGCTGGTGGTGTCCAGCCAGGGCGACAACGCCTACGCCCTCTATCGCCTACCCGAGCTCACGCCCGCAGGACGTTTCCGGATTTCTGGCGGCGAGCTGGGCTCCACCGAGGAGACCGACGGCATCGCCCTGGCCCTGGGCCGCTTCAGCCGCGCCTACCCAGACGGCCTCTTCGTGGCCCAGGACGGCGACAACGCCCCCGATGCCCAGAACTTCAAGCTGGCGTCCTGGGCGGAGATCCTGAAGGCGGTCAGAGCCGCCGCACCCTGACTCTTTGTGCGCGGGCGGCTCCCTCGAGGCGCGGGGAGGTCAGAAAGTACGCTTCACGGTCAGGGACACGTCTGGTCCCTCTTCCCAGCGCGCGGCCTCGCGCCCTGTGACGGCTGTGGCTCGGGTTGGTGCGAAGAAGGTTCTGTCTCTCGTGAATCTGCGTCCAAGGGGGTTCAGAACGGTCAAACTCACTTTGAGGTCCTGCCAGTAGGTGCTTTCCACGGTCAGGCGCACTTCTGGACCCATACCGAAGGCGCTGGACTCAGGGACGTAGTAGCTGACCTGCTCGTCCTCTCCGGATACCTTCGCGCTCCAGGACAGCTTTTGTTCCGGCAGATCCTGGCGGAGTTCGACGGAATAGGTCCACGGCGTAAAGTCCGTCAGCCTTCGTGAGCGACCTGTCAGCGGATCGTCGAAGACAGACTCCCGCCATTCGCCGTTGGCGTCTAGACGCATCCCCCGGGCGAGCCACGACAGGGAGGTGGAGGCTCCGATCCTGGCGCCCCAGACCCGGGCGCTGTTCGCATTCCCAACGCCGAAGGCGCCGCCGGGCAGGATGATCGGCTCCAGAACATCTTCACGCCACTCGTGGAATACGCCGGCGTTCAGCGCCAATCCCCCCTGTCCGCGCACATCCAGGTCCAGGCTGGCGCGCGTCTCGGTCTGCGGGCGGAGTTGAGCATTACCCCCCCGGGTGCGGTCGGCCCCGACCTCGGCGGAAGCCGCAAACGAGTCGAAATCCAACTGACCGACACTCCGGCGAACACCGGCGACGACGCTGAGATCAGGTCCCGGGCGCCAGGAGAGGGACACCTCAGGCTTCAGGAACTGCAGCCGCTGACGATTGCGGGCATCGCCGCTGACCGAGATTTCCGACCACTCCGAAGCGGCCCTTGCATCGAGGGTCCAGCTCGGCGAGACGTCGTAAGCGAGGTTAAGGAACACCTCCGCGCGGTACTCATCCACGACGACATTGGCGGCCGGAAGGGATATCGGGGTCAACGTCCCTGCGGAGTCACGGGTGGTGAAGGACAGCGATGAGTCCAACCTGTTGAAGGCCGCCTCACCCCCGAATTCGGGGCGCAGTCGACCTTCGCCCGCCGACATCGTTGCGCGACCGACCCACTCGATCTTGTTCCGCTGGGAGATTGAGAGGGTCTCGGAAATCCGGGTTCCAAGAGGCCTCTCGATCCGACTTCCACTGTCGGAGTCGTCCTGGCTCCAACTGACAAGACTCAGCACCTTGAAGGTCGCTGCGTTCGACAACTTCCTGGACCACTCTGCGCCAAGCTCGGCGCTAAGGCTCCGGTCGTCGAATGAGACTCCCTGAAGCTGATCGACCGACCCCGCCGGCAGGCGTCCAATGAAGCCGCTCCGGACGAAAAGCACGTCGACGTCATACCCGTCCAGCCGGCCATTCACCACGAGTTCGCCGCCGAGCGCTTCGCGCCGCGCATCTCCAGAAAGCCTAATCTGCACGCCGTTCACATCGCCAGTCATCTGTTCGAAGAGCCGCAATTCACCAACCGGCCCGGTCCGCCTGCGCGTTCCATCTGAGGGATCGCTCCAGGGTCGAAACAGAACACTCCCGGATGCGCGCCAGTCCGCGATTGGTCCGGAAAGGCTGGCCTCCACCTTCGGACGCAACACCTCGTCCCGAGTGCGGGTGAGGGACAGACTCCAGGAGCCCGAGACCGGGGTTTCCTGCAGGATCAGGTCAACAATGACGCTCTGTCCGGACGCCTCGCTGGTGGTGGGGTTGGTGACAAGATCGATCCTCACGACGGCCGAGGCCGGGATTCGCGACAGCGCCTCGCGTGGCCCGCCCGCCTTTGAGCCGGGGCGCGCGCCATTGATCAGGACATTGCCCCCCGTGTCCCCGAAGCCTCGGCGGGCCTCCCCCTCATTGAGGGTGAAGCCAGGGACCCTTCCGACCATGTCGAGCGCTGTACTCGGGGCGAAGTCCGTAAAGAACTCCCGGGAGTAGCTCTTCACCTGCATCGGCTCGGATGCCCGAGCCAGTGTGGGAGTCGCTGAAACTAGGGCCATCGCCGCGACAGCCAGGGGGATGCCAGCGCACAACCTCATGAGCGAGCGCCAGCAAACAGACTGGCGAACGGAACTCGCCCTGCGAAACCGGAAACTGCTGTTGTCATCGTGACCTGTCCGAACCTTGATCTGGAAACTCCTCCCAGGTCCGTCGCAGCCGACGGAAGGGATGAAGACCAGATGCGCGCGAACGGGTTCGAGCGGGTTGCGCGACGATTGCGCAATGATTGCGTCAGCGGATGACGGGCAACCGGATCTCGACGATCGCTCCGCCCTCAGCGCCCCGCCTGAGATTCAAGGCTCCGCCATAGGCCGCAACCGTCGCCTGGACGATCGAGAGGCCCAGACCCGAACCTCCCGTTTGCCTGGACCGGGACTCATCTCCCCGGGCGAAGGGCTCAGCAAGGGCGTGGGGATCGCCCGGCGGCCAGCCCGGGCCATGATCGGTGCACCTGAGAACCGCATCGGCTCCATCGGCAAACACCTCGATGGTCGCCGGCGCCCCCGGAGCATAGCGGATCAAGTTCCGCAGGATGTTCAGCAGGGCGCGACGCAGACGTCCGGGGTCGGCCTCGACAAAGACGCTCTCTCCTGAGACCAGGGCCAATGAAACGTCGCTGGCCTCCAACTCCGGGCGCAGGGAGTCCACACTGTCCTTCGCCAGCGCACAGAGGTCTACCCTGTCCCGCTTGCCCGCACCGGCCTGACGCGCATCCGCCAGGGCGTTCACGTCCGCGACCAGATGATCGATCCAGCCGATCTGTTCGACCAGTCCGTCGCAGAAGGCGTCATCCGCCGTGAAGAGGCCTTCCTTGAGGCCCGCCAGCCGGCCTCGCAGGATCGTTAGGGGCGTGCGGATGTCGTGCGCGAGCGCCG
This sequence comes from Phenylobacterium sp., assembly GCA_020402745.1. Taxonomy (GTDB): domain Bacteria; phylum Pseudomonadota; class Alphaproteobacteria; order Caulobacterales; family Caulobacteraceae; genus Phenylobacterium. Next base: position 56,496 of record JADBYZ010000004.1, on the reverse strand, counting down.
CGCTTCGAAGTCGCAGGTCATCGTCCGCCGAACGCAGGGCGGCGGTCATCGCCACAAAGTCCGCATTGAGCGCGGCGACCTCCGACGTCGCGGCCAACGAGAGCTTGGGCGGCCTACGATCGCCATTCGCGACCAGGCGCACCGCCTCAGCCAGAATCTCGAGGGGGCGGGTCAGACGACCGGCGAGACCCCAGGCGACCAGTCCCATGACGATGGCGGCCCCGAGCACCACGAACAGGACCACAAGATCGTAGCTCAGTCGCCAAGTATGGAAGCCCAGAGAGTCTCGGAAGTCCATAAACGCCGCGGAACACCGCCCCGCAATATGCTCGAGTCGATCCAGCGCCAGCCTCTCCCGCGGCGAAAGGCTCGCTTCGAACAGGAAGTCCCTGATGGAGAAAATCGCACCGGGGAGCATCTGGGCTGCAACCGCCCCGACGATAGCGCTGAAGATGGTGACTGAGGCGATCTGGAACTTCAGCGACAAGGTCTTCATTGAAACACCTCGAGCCGGTAGCCCTCGCTGCGTACGCTGACCAGGCGCAGGTTCCCCAGCGCCTCAAGCTTCTGGCGAAGCCGGCTGATGTGCGGATTCACCGACTTGTCGAAGGCCTCGCCATCCATAGCGGAGTCCACCAGTTGACCTCGGGACACCAGGCGACCGGCGCGCTCTGCCAGCACCTTCAGGATCCGAAACTCGGTGGGCGTCAGGTCCAGCAGGGTTTCGCCCACCGAGGCGACGTGGCGGTCAAGATCGACCTGCAACTCGCCCAGGGCGACAATCCTTGACTGCTCCAGCAGGTTCTTGCGTCGCAGCACCGCCTTGGCGCGCGCGATCAGCTCCAGCGGGTTGAAGGGCTTGACCAGGTAGTCGTCACAACCCAGCCGGAAGCCCGTGAGCTTGTCGACATCCTCTCCCAGGGCGCTGAGAATGATCACCGGCGGCCCTCCGCGCGCACGCAGCTCCGCCAGGACCGCATAGCCATCGCGCTTTGGCAGCTTCAGGTCGAGCACGATCAGGTGGGGTCGCCAATAGGCCGCCGCCGAGAGCGCGTCATCGCCGTCCCTGGCGATCAGCCGCAGGGCTTTCTCGCGCCCGAGAAAGACATCAACGATATCGGCGATGGCCGGTTCGTCCTCCACGATCAGGACCCGAACCCCATCCAGTTCACTTTCCATCCTGGAGCAACCTTGTGCCTGATTGACCCGTCCTAGAGCCCGTTCCTTTCAGACGGAAAGTCTGAGAGGACAAAATAGACTATCATTTCAATATGTTAGTCATGTTCCGATAACCGGTTCCCACTTATCGGAACATGATCTAGACAGGCACAATATCCCTTTAAGGTTGCCGTTCGATTGCGCCGCGCGCGCACTTGGTCCTTGTTCGTCCGCCTTGAGGCGTCACCCCTGGGCCGAGGGCCGGATAGCGACAAAGCCCGCTTGGGCTAAAGGTTCTGGCCGCACTGGCTCGGGAAGGGTTTGGAGCGGGCGGGGGGAATCGAACCCCCGACATCAAGCTTGGGAAGCTTGCGTTCTACCTCTGAACTACGCCCGCGCGCCTTCCCTCCTTACAGCCCGGGAGGGCGGGGCTCAAGGCCGCGACTTTCCCCCGGGCGCGGGGGCCTGTAGGTAGCAGGGGACACTTTACGGCGGGTCCCATGCGCATCCTGGTCATCCTGGCTCACTACTTCGCCGCCGAGGCCAAGCCCCGGCACGCCTCCACCGACGGGAGCCGCGAGGCCGACCGCAAGGCCGCGGTTGAAGCGGCGATCCGCAGCTGGCGGGCGCACTTCGGCCCCAGCGCCATGCTGGACGTGGGCTCGCGGTCCTTCCACATGGGGCCCCGGTCCGAGGACACGGTGGACATCGTCGTCACGACGGCGAACGAAAAACACCTCATGACGTCGGAGTTCTGCACGGCCATGGGCGTGCGGGTGGCCAAGCACACCCTCGACCAGCCGCGCATGCTGGGCTTCACCGCCCAGGGCCTGTTCGCCACCTGGCGCAACCTCTACGACCTGTTCGTCTTCAGCGAGGACGACCTGAAGATCAACGACCCGGCCCTCATCGACAAACTGGTCTGGTTCAACCGCACCTTCGGCCCCCGCCGGGTGCTCATGCCCAACCGGGTGGAGCTGAACCCTGCGGGCCACGCCCCGAAGACCTACATCGACGGGGACCTCGCCCCCGCCGTCTCCGACCGGATGAAGTCCCATGTCACGGACGAGGACACGCTCTACGGCTCGCCCTTTGGCCGGACGGGCGTCTTCCAGCGGGCGCGCAACCCGCACTCGGGCTTCTACGCCCTGACCCGGGACCAGCTGTCCTACTGGATGAGCCAGCCCCACTGGCTGGACCGCGACTGCAGCTTCGTCTCGCCCCTGGAGAGCGCCGCCACCCTCGGGATCGCCAAGACCTTCTCGATCTACAAGCCCTTCGGCGCCTCATCGGGATTCCTGGAGATCGAGCACCTGGACGACCGGTTCTCGACCATGAACCTGCCCGTGCGCGAGCGGCTCTGAGTCTCTCGACCTGGAGCCTAGCTCCAGGGCCGGAAATGCTTGGAGAGCTTGAGGCCCTGCCTCTGGTAGTGGCTCCCGCCCTCGCCATAAAGGCGAGTGGGTCGTTCGGTCAGGGGCTCGAAGACGAGGCGGGCGACGGTCTGGCCGTGCTCCAGCAGGAAGGGCGTCTCGTGACTGCGCACCTCCAGCACGCCGCGGGAGCCCGCAGCGCCGGCCTCTGCGGCGCCGAAGCCCGGATCGAAGAAGCCCGCATAGTGCACCCGGAACTCCCCCACCGAGGGGTCGATGGGGGTCATTTCCGCCGCCTGCAGGACGGGGATCTCCACCGCCTCGCGGGACGCCAGGATGTAGAACTCGCCGGGATCAAGCAGCAGCTCTCCACGCCGCGGCGTGAGAGGCTCCCAGAAGTCCCTCGGGTCATGGCCGCCGACCCGGTCCATGTCGACAACGCCGGCATGGCGGCGGGCGCGGAAGCCGGCGACGGCCTCGCTCTCCAGGTCCACGCCCACGCTGATCGTGGCGAGGCGCGGCGGGTCCCCGCGCTTCAGGCGCAGCTGGTTGAGGCGGGTTCCGGTGCGCACCAGGACCGGGAAGGTCTGGGGGGCGATCTCGACGAAGGCCGGGCCCCGATACCCATCGGTCACGTCGTCAAAGGCCGGCTGGTGGTCGGTGAGCAGACGAACGAAGACGTCGACCCGGCCCGTGGAGCTCTTGGGGTTGGCGCGGGCCGAGACGCCCTTGGGCAGGGCGAGGCGCTCCTGAAGTTCGGCGATGTAGACGCAGCCCCGCTCCAGCACGGCGCCGGCCGACAGGTCGATCTCATGCATCATCACGTCCGCCAGCCGGTCGGCCACGGTCCGGCCAGGGCGCGGCAGGAAGGAGGCGCGCACCCGCCAGGCCCGGACGCCCAGGCGCAGGTCCAGGCTGGCCGGTTGGACCTGGTCAGAATCGAAGGGCCGGTCGGCGGCGATGGCCTCGCTGGCGATCAGGGCTTCAAGAGATTGGCAGGGCAGAATCCCCGCGCCGGACGTCTCGGACATGGGGGGACACTCGCCGCCCGGCCGGGGAATGGCAAGGCCAACCGGCGCACCGCTTGACCTGCGTCCCCCGGCGGGGTTGAAGCGAGCTCCTGACTCGGAGACCGACCATGACCCAAAGCCCCAAGGACTGGCGCCCCCAGACCCGTCTGGTGCGCGGCGGCATGGCGCGCTCGCCCTATGGCGAGATTTCCGAGGCCCTCTACCTGACCCAGAGCTTCGCCTACGACAACGCCGCTGCGGCCGACCGGCGCTTCTCCGGCGAGGACCCTGGCTTCATCTATCAGCGCTTCGGAAACCCGACGACGCAGATGTTCGAGGACCGCCTCGCCCTCCTGGAGGGGGCGGAGGTGTGCCGGGCGACGGCCTCGGGCATGTCGGCGGTGCATGTCGCCCTGCAGGGGCTCGTCCGGGCCGGCGACCATGTGGTCGCGGGCCGCGCCCTGTTCGGCTCCTGCCGCTGGATCCTCTCCCAGTGGATGCCTCGTTTCGGGGTCGAGGTAACTTTCGTCGATGCCACGGACCCCGCCGCCTGGGCCGACGCCATCCGGCCCAATACCCGCGCCTTCCTGGTGGAGAGCCCGGCCAATCCCCTGCTGGAAGTGACCCCTATCGCCGAGGTGGCCGCCCTCGCGCGCCAAGCTGGCGCCCGGCTGGTGGTGGACAATGTCTTCGCCACTCCAGTCTTCCAGAAGCCCCTCGAGCTGGGGGCGGACATCGTCGTCTACTCGGCCACCAAGCACATCGACGGCCAGGGCCGGGTGCTGGGCGGCGCCATCCTGGGCGGGGCGGAGCTGATGGCCGAGGCCTACCGCGACATTCTGCGGCATACGGGCCCGGCCCTTTCGCCCTTCAATTCCTGGGTGCTGCTGAAGGGGCTGGAGACCCTCGACCTGCGCGTGCGGCGGCAGGCGGACAATGCGGTGCGGGTGACCGGGGCGTTGGGCAGTCACACCGCCGTTCGCCGGGTGGTCTTCCCGGGGCGGCCTGACCATCCCCAGGCCAACCTGATCGCCGCCCAGATGTCCGGCCCGGGCAATGTCGTGGCCTTTGACCTTGGGACCCGCGAGCGCGCCTGGGCCTTCCTGGACGCCCTGGGGATTGTCGACATCTCGAACAACCTGGGCGACGCCAAGTCCATGGCCACCCATCCCAGCACCACGACCCACCGCTCGATGTCGGAATCCGAGCGGCTGGAGATCGGCCTCACCGAGGGCTGGGTGCGGATGAGCGTCGGCCTGGAAGACGCCGAGGACCTGGCGGAGGACGTCCTCCAGGCCCTCGACAAGGTCTGACCGCCGACGGGTCAGAAGATCCCGTAGCCGCCGTCGATCAGGAAGCTGTCGCCGGTGTGGAAGGCCGAGGCGTCCGAGGCCAGGTAGACGGCGATGCCGCCGAAGTCCGCGGGCTGGCCCCAGCGGCGCACGGGCACCCGGCGGATCACCGCGTCGTTGAACTTGTCATTGCCCTGGGCGCCGGCGGTCATGTCGGTGGCGATCCAGCCGGGCAGGACGGCGTTGGCGCGGACGCCGTAGCGGGCGTGCTCCACGGCGATCGCGCGGATCATGGAGATCACCGCCCCCTTGGTGGCGGCGTAGGCCTCATTGCGCGGGGCGCCGTCATAGGCGGATAGCGAGGAGATCACCACCAGGGACCCGCCCGCCTTGTCGCCGCCCTCAGCCCGCTCGACCATGTGCTTGCAGGCCTCGCGGAAGGTGAAGAAGACGCCGTCCAGGTTGACCGCGAGCACGCGGCGGTAGGTTTCGGTGGGAAATTCCGAGAAGGAGGAGGCGCCGCCGCCGATGCCGGCGTTGGCCACCACGGTGTCGATCCGGCCAATCTGGCGGACCGCCTCGGCCATGCCTTCGCGCACGGCGTTCTCGTCGGCCACGTCCACCACCTGGGTCAGCACCCGGACGCCGGCGCCCTTGAGCGCCTCAGCGGCGGCGGCGTTCTTCATGCCGTTCGAGCCCCAGATGACCACGTCGGCGCCAGACTGGGCCAGGGCCTCCACCATACCGAAGCCAATCCCGCCATTGCCGCCGGTGACCAGGGCCACCTTTCCCGTCAGATCAAAAGGCCGATAGGCCATGGGTCATCCTCCCGTTGTTGTGTCCGGAATGAAGGACCGCAAGGCGGCGGCGGGCGTCAAGCCGGATCAACGGTCAACCGCGGGAAATTCTAGAGGGATGACGTCATTGCCGGGGGCTCGCGGCTGATCCGTGGCTTCAGCGGAGTAGCGCGGCGGCGCCGGGAGGGCCGCCAGGGAGCCGACGAACAGAGGGGCGGAAGGGGTCATGCAGGTCCCCCTTCCGCCCCCAGTCGAGTCTCAGGCGCTAGCCGGGAAGACCCGGCTGGCTCACCCGGCCTGCGCCAGAGATGTTCTGCTCCAGCCGGGCCGGCCTGCGGGTCAGTTCGATCTCGCCGATGCCGGAGACATCGACCTTGGCGGATGACTTCGGCCCGAGGGTGGCCTTACCGGCCCCGGACAGGTCGATTTCAGCCTCGTCAAGCTCGAGCGCCGACAGATTGGCGGACCCTGTACCGGAGATATCGAGGACCGCCCGTCTCGCCTTTCCAGCGATGGTGACCCGCCCGGCCCCGCTGAGATCGATCTCGAGGGTGTCCTGATCGTAGCCGCTGATCTTGAGGTCCTGGACACCGTCGAGTTCAAAACGCCTCACTGCGGGCGCTTCCACGGTCACCTTGAGGGCGCCGCCCTTCCAACGATGGCCATCAAACTCGATCTTGCCATTCCGGACCGACACCTTGTCGAGGACAGCCGCAGGGCCCTCCAGGCTGATGCGGTTGGCCGGACCCTGGATGTAGGTGACGTCAGCGAAGGCGTCGATCTCCAGGGTGTCCGTGCCGGTCCAGGCCATCTGGCGGGTGGCCCGGGGGCCGGGGTCGCCGATGATGATCTCGTCATCGCCGGAGTCGATGTGGATCTCGGCCTCCTTGGCGAACTGGGTGACCTTGGACTTTAGCCCGGATGCGCCTCCGGCCAGGCCGAGGGCGCCCGCGAGGGAGCCGATGCACAGGATGAACCCTGCGGCGGCGATAATGGCGAGGGTGCGGATCATGAGCGGACCTCCTGGGCCTCAAGTGCGGGCTTCAGAAGCTTCAGGTGAAGGCGGCCATACCAGACCAGGGCGTTGACGAGGCCGACGGTGACCAGGGCGGTGATCGCCCCGACCGAGACGGATCCGGCCATGACGCCAAGTCCGGCCAGCATGGCGGCCCCGATGTCCCGGGCGGCGCCCGCGAGCGGGCCGAGGACAAAGACGAAGGCCCCGGCGCCGAAGCCCACCACGGAGGTGATGGCGAACCCGAGCAGGACGCCCAGGACCGGCAGGAGGATGGGCAGGAGGATCATGACGTCGATCACGCCCAGGCCCAGGAGACCGAAGATGGCCGTCGCCGCAGTGGACGGATTGCGCTCCGCCTCCCAGCGCTTCAGGCCGGCTTCGGCCTTGAGCTCGCGGGCGAGCCTTGCAGGATCCCCGAGGCCGGCGGCGACGTCGGCCTCGCTGCGCCCGGCGGCGACGCCCTCGTCGAAGTGAGCGGCGTAATCCGCCACATAGTCGTCAATGGTTTCCGGCGGCAAGCCGGACAGACCGGTCCTTAACCGGCTGAGAAAGAGCTCACGGCTCATTGGTCGTCTCCAAGGATTTCGCCGACGGAAGCGGAGAAGGACAGCCACTCGGCCTTTTGGGCGGCGAGGCTGGTCCGACCCGCAGGGGTCAGTCTGTAGTATTTGCGGGGGGGGCCGGAAGAGCTCTCCACCAGGTAGGTGTCGACCAGTCCATCGGACTGCATCCGGCGCATGAGCGGATAGATCGTGCCTTCGCCCATGTCGATCGCGACCGCGAGGCGGGCGGCGATATCATAGGCGTAGGCGTCGGCGCGGGAGAGCAGGGCGAGGACGCAAAGCTCCAGGACCCCCCTCTTCAGCTGAACCTGTACGGCTTCGGGCAAGACAGATGCCTCCTTCTGATGAAGAGGTACCTATCGCAAGGTATCTGTCATTGCAAGGTACCTTTTTCGAAAAGGTACCTTGCATCGTCAGGTTGCGGTCCAGCCGCCGTCCACGGACAGGGCCGCCCCGGTGGCGGAGGCGCCGACGTCCGAGGCCAGGTACAGCAACATGCCCGCCAGATGCTCGTACTCGACGAACTTCTTGGTGGGCTGGGCGGCCAGGATGACATCCTCCATCACCCGGTCCTCGGGAATGCCGCGGGTCTTGGCCTGGTCGACGATCTGGGCCTCGATCAGGGGGGTCTTCACATAGCCGGGGCAGATGGCGTTGGCGGTGATGCCGGTCCGGGCCAGCTCTACGGCGAGACCCTTGGTGAAGCCCACCACCCCGAACTTGGCCGCCACATAGGGCGCCTTGAAGGGCGAGGCCACGAGGCCATGGGCCGAGGCGATGTTGATGATCCGCCCCCGGCCCTGGGCCTTCATGATGGGAATGGCCGCCCGGCTAGCGTGGAAGGTGGAGGTCAGGATCACCGCGATCAGGGCGTCCCACTTCTCCTCCGGGAACTCGTCCACCGCCGCCACGTGCTGGATGCCGGCGTTGTTGACCAGGATGTCCAGCCGCCCGAACTCGCGCACGGCATAGGCGATGAGGTCCTTGATCTCTTCCGGCCGGGTCATGTCGGCTGGATGGTAGCGGACTGCGGCGTTGGTGCGGGCCTGCAGGGCCTGGCGGTCGGCCTCGATCTTGGCGGGGTCTCCCAGGCCGTTGAGGACGACATTGACCCCCTGCTCGGCGAGGGCGGCCGCGAGCGCCTGGCCGATGCCGCTGGTGGAGCCCGTGATGACCGCCACGTGGCCTTCAAGCTTGTAGTCGACGGCCATGGGCCTACTCCTTGTCGGCGCCGGCGGGCGCGGGTTGGGGCCGCGAAAAGACCCAGAGATCGGCCGAGGAGTCCCCGGCCTGGAAACGGTAGCCATCGCGATCGAAGGCCCTCAGGTCGTCGGCCCGCTCGATGCGGTTGTCGATGGCGAAGCGGGCCAGGGCGCCCCGGGCGCGCTTGGCGAAGAAGCTGATGATCTTCGCGCGGCCGTCCTTTTCTTCCAGAAACCGGACCTCCACCACGCGGGCCCGGAGGGCCTTGCGGTCGACCGCCGAGGCGTATTCCTGCGAGGCGGCGTTGACGACGACGGGGTCAGCGCGGCCTTCAAGCTCCGCCGCCAGGGCCCGGCCAAGCCGGTCGCCCCAGAAGGCGTAGAGAGACTTGCCGCGACGGGTCTGCAGGGGCGAACCCATCTCCAGACGGTAGGGCTGGATGCCGTCGAGGGGCTTCAGCACGCCGTAGAGGCCCGAGAGGATGCGGACATGGTCCTGGGCCCAGGCCAGGGCCTCCGGGTCCAGTTCGCGGGCCTTCAAGCCAGCATAGACATCGCCGTTGAAGGCGAAGGCCGCTTGAAGGGCCCCGTCGGCGTGGGGGTCGAAGGCCTGGAAGCGCTCGCGGTTCAGCACGGCCAGCTTCTCGGACAGGTCCATCAGGGCCCGGAGCTGGGCCACGGAGAGACGGCGCGTGGATTCCGCCAGTCGGGCGGTCTCGGCCTCCAGGACCGGGCGGGTCATGGGCGCCGGGACGGGGGGCGGCGTGAAGTCCATCGCCTTGGCGGGAGAAAGCAGGATCAGCATGGTGCGACTCTCAGAATAGCACGCGTGGATTCAGGATGCGGCCCGGATCGAGGGCGGCGCGGATTGTGGTCAGGAGGGCGACCTCGGCCGGATCCTTCTGGCGCCGGGCCTCCTCCGCCTTCATGACGCCCAGGCCGTGCTCGGCCGAAACCGATCCGCCCAGGGCGATGGCGATGTCGTGGACGCGGGCCTGTCCCTCGGCGCGTTGGACCAGGTGGGGCGCGTCGTCCCCACCCTCGGGGCGCAGGACGTCGAAGTGGATGTTGCCGTCGCCCACATGGCCGAAGGCGCTGATCCGGCAGCCCGGCGAAAAGGCCGCCATGGCTTCGGAGGCTTCATGGATGAAGCGGGGGACCTGGCTGACCGGCACCGAAATGTCGTGCTTCCAGGTCGCGCCCTCGGGCTTCTGGGCGGCGGACTGGTTCTCGCGCAGGGACCAGAAGGCGGCGGCCTGGGCCTCGCTCGCGGCGATCACCGCCTCGCCGGCGAGGCCCTGCTCGCAGGCCTCGGCCAGCAGGGACTCCATCCGCCGGCCAGCCCCGTCCAGGTCGGGAGAGGCGATTTCCAGGAGGACCCGCCAGGGCGGGTCTGTCGTCAGGGGATCCCTCTGGCCGGGAATGTTCCTGAGGGCGAAGACGACGCCCTGGCGGGCCATGAGCTCGAAGGCCTCCAGGCCCGCATCGACGGCGCGGCGGGCGCGGGTGAGCAGGTCGAGCGCCGCCTGGGGGCTCTCCAGGCCGACCATGGCGACGGCCCGGCCGGCGGGCTGGGGGAAGAGCTTGACGCTGGCCGCCGTGATCACCCCCAGGGTGCCCTCGGCCCCGGACAGCAGGCCCCTGAGGTCGTAGCCGGTGTTGTCCTTTCGCAGCCGCCGAAGCCCGCGCCAGATCTCCCCGTTCGGCAGCACGGCCTCCAGGCCAAGCACCAGGTCGCGGGCCGTCCCGAAGCGGAGAACCGCCACGCCGCCGGCATTGGTGGAGACCACGCCGCCCAGGGTCGCCGTCCCCTCTGAGGCCAGGCTCAGGGGGAACCGTCGCCCCGCCACCGCCGCGGCGGCCTGGACCTCGGCCAGGGTCACGCCCGCCTCTGCCACAAGGACGTCGTCCACCGGGTCCACGTCCCGGATGGCCCGCATCCGCCGGGTGGACAGCAGGATCTCGCCCTGTGGGATCTGGCCGCCGACAAGGCCCGTATTGCCGCCCTGGACGGTCAGGGGGGCGCCCGCCGCCGCGCAGAGGCCCACAATGGCGGCCGTTTCCTCGGTGGAGGCCGGGGATAGCATCAGGGGCGTACGCCCGCTCCAGCGGTCTCGCCACTCCACGAGACGGGGCGCAAGGATGTCCGGGTCGTCCGTCCAGCCCTCAGGCCCGACGAGGGCCTTCAGGCGGTTCACCAGGTCGTCGGAGGGAGGGCGGATCATGCGGGAGAAGTTAGGCGTTCGGCGACCCGGAAGCCAGAGTGTGGCGCTCAGCCGATGGCGCCCGCCGCCCGGCGAAGGCGGTCGTTGATCGCCTCGCCCAGGCCCGTCTCGGGGATGGGCGCGACGGCGATTCCCGCAGGCCTGCGCCCGTCGGCCTCCCGCAGGAAGCTGAAGAGGTTGGCCGCCGCCTCGACAAGGTCGCCCGCGGGGCTGAGGTTCAGCACCTCTGCGCCCTCCGGAGCCGGCCCGAAGGCCAGGAAGATCTCGCCGGGCCGGGCCCCTTCAGCCTCCAGACGGACGGGCGCTTCCGGAGCGTAATGGCGGGTCAGCCGGCCCGGCGAGCGGCGTGCATCGGCCTCGGCCTCGGCCAGGGGCCCGACCAGGGCCTCAACCTCCTCCCGCGTCACCCGGCCAGGACGCAGCAGGCGGGGCTGGTCCAGCAGGGACACCACGGTGGACTCCAGCCCGACCTCACAGGGGCCGCCATCCAGGGCCACGGCCGCCTCCTCTCCCGTCTCCGCCATCGCTGCGGCGAAGTTGGTGGGGCTGGGCCGACCGGACCGGTTGGCCGAAGGGGCCGCCACCGGCCCGCCGAAGGCCTCAAGGACGGCGCGCGCCAGGGGATGGGCGGGAACCCGCACGGCGACCGTGTCCAGCCCCGCCCGGGCCAGGTCGCAGACCCGCCCGCCGGGCTGGACCGGCAGGACCAGGGTCAGGGGACCCGGCCAGAAGGCGGCGGCCAGGATCTCAGCCTCGGGGCTGAGGACCGCGATCTCCCGTGCGGCCTCCACGCTGGCGACGTGGGCGATCAGGGGGTTGAAGGCCGGGCGGCCCTTGGCGGCGTAGACGGCCGCCACGGCGCGCGGGTTCCCAGCGTCCGCCGCCAGTCCGTAGACCGTCTCGGTCGGCAGAAGGACCAGCCGTCCCTCCCGCAGGGCCGAAGTTGCCGCGGTCACGGGGCCCTGCGCTTCCTCCCCCGCCGTGAGGGCCAGGAGGGCGAAGCTGGCCAGCCAGTGCTCGCCCATATAGTCGCCCGCCACATGCGGCAGGCTGGCCTCCAGATGGAGCTCGGCGGCGGCGAGGGCCGCCCCGGCGGCGGGGTCGGCGGGGTCGAGGGCGCCGGCGAGGTTGCGCCAGCACCAGGCTCGGCTGAGGTTGAGGCCATCGAGGTGGGCGATCTTGCCATCGCTGCGGTCGCTGACGCTGGCGGGGGTGAAGAGGCTGGCGGGCTCGCCTGCGGCGGCGCGGGGCAGGAAGCCGGCGAACCAGGCGCGGAAGTCCGAGGGCGGCAGGACCCGGCGCAGGCACTCGGCCTCCATCAGGGCCGGCGAGAGGAAGTCCTCGCCTGAGGGCTCCCAGGCCTGGCAGTCCCGGTCCTGGCCATACCAGGACAGGGCCTTGGACTTCAGGAGGTCCTCCAGGTCCGGGTCCCCGGCGACCCGGGCGTAGTCGAGGGCCAGGGCGAGAGCGAAGGCGGTGGAGGAATGCACGCCGGTGCGCACCGGATAGGCCGCCAGCGGCAGGTGGGCGCGGAACCGGTCGGCGAAGTCGGCGGCCAGGGGTGCCAGCCGCTCCGCCCAGGGGCCGGGGACACCCCTCAGCTCGGCCTGCAACTTCAGGAGCCAGCCCCAGCCGTAGGGCCGCTCGAAGCCCCGCGACAGGGGCCGCCGCAGGAAGGCCCGCTCGCCCTCCACGTTCGCCTCTGTGAAGGCCTCGGCAAAGCGTGCGTCGATCTCCTCAGCGACGGGATGGTCCGGGAAGCGGCGGCGGACAGCGGCCAGCAGCCAGTAGCCATGCACGCAGGAATGCCAGTCGAAGCTGCCGAAGAAGATGGGATGGAGGCGGCGGGGTTCCGCCAGGTCCGCCTCTGAGGTCAGCACCTGGTCCAGCTTGTAGGGCCAGGGCCGGGTGACATGCCCCAGGGCGATCCGGGCGAAGCCGGCGGCGATCTCAGGGGTGAGCCGGGAAGGCGAGGACATGCATCAGGACCGTGTTGACGGCGAGGAGGACGAGCGCCGTGGGCGCCTGGGCCCGGATAACGGCGTAACGGTCGTCCAGGTCAAGGAGGGCCGCGGGGGCAAGGTTGAAGTTGGCGGCCAGGGGCGTCAGCAGGGTGCCGCAGAAACCCGACAGCATGCCGATGGCGCAGATGGCCGCCGGATCCCCCCCGTAGACCTTGACCAGGATGGGCAGGGCCACCCCGGCGGTCATGACGGGGAAGGCGGCGAAGGCGTTGCCCATCAGGACGGTGAAGCCCGCCATGCCCAGGCAGTAGACCGCCACCGCGGCCAGGCGCGTGTCCATGGAAAAGACCCGGGTGACGGTCTCGCCCACCACGGCGCCCACCCCGGCCAGGGCGAAGACGGCGCCCAGGGCCGCCAGCATCTGGGGCAGGAGGGCCATCCAGCCCACCGTGTCGGCCAGGCGAAGGCCCTCTGTCAGGGGCGACAGGACCGGCTGGCGGAACAGGCGGACCGACAGGGCCGCGACGACCACAGCGGCGAAACTCAGCGAGACCAGGGTCGCCTGTTTCGGGTCCACCAGGGCGGCCAGGGCCGGCCCGCCATGGCGCACGCCGAGGCTTCCCGCGAGGACCAGGACCGGGATCAGCAGGGCGGGCCAGAAGAGCCTCAGGCCATGGGTCCGGGCCGAGGCGGCGCGGGCCTCGGCGTCCGCCGCCCCGGACCCGCTGCGCCCGAGGCCCAGGGCGGCGGTCAGGGCCATGACCAGCACGAGGACGCCGTTGCCCAGGTCGCCCAGGCGGTCTCCCGCCAGGAAGGTGAGGGCGAAGAGGCCCCAGAACAGGGCGTTGCGAAGCCGGCGGGGATTGGCCGTATCCCTCAGGCTGAGGACAGCGAAGCCGGCGAAGACGAGGCCCGCGAGGGCGTAGACCTGGGTCAGGCCGATCATGACCCCGGCCTCCTTCGGCCGAACATCAGGATGCGGACGCCGTGCACCAGAAAGGCGGCGATGGCGGTGGGAATGGCCCAGACCGACAGATGCAGGGGCTCCACCGTGATCCCGTTCTGCTCCAGGAAGCCGACCATCAGGAGGATCGAGCCAATGGCCAGGAAGATGTCCTCGCCGAAGAAGAGGCCGATATTGTCGGTGCCGGCGGCGAAGGCCCGCACCTTCTGGGCCTCACTTGAGTCCAGGGCCTCGACCCCCGCCTCGGAGGCCCGGGCGGCTTCGGCCATGGGGGCGATGATCGGGCGGATGGTCTGGGTCTGGCCGGCGATGGAGATCAGGCCCAGGGCGGCGGTCACCTGCCGGAAGAGCAGATAGGCGAGCATCAGCCGCGCAAAGGTCACCGACCGGAGCCGGGCGATCAGGCCGCGGGCCGCCTCCTGGAGGCCGGACCGCTCCAGCACGCCGATCACCGGCAGGATCAGCCAGGCGGCGCTGACATAGCGGTTCTCGTTGAAGGCCTTGCCGAAGGCCGCAAGCACCTCCACCGGCGAAAGACCGGCCGCCAGGCCCGTGGCCAGGGCGGAAGCCAGAACGACCAGCAGGGGGTTCAGGCCGACGGCGAAGCCCGCCACCACCAGCAGCACGCCCAGAAGCACCAGCATGGGTCCCATCCCCTTCCCTCGCCGGGACAGTCTAGACCCGAGTCGCCCGACGGGTCGCGGGGCTGCGGCTTGCGCCCCGCCGCGGCCGGTCTATTGAAGACAGGCGATGTTCAGGGGAGGCCGGAATGGCCACGGCGGTTCTTCAGGCGCGGATGAGCTCCAGCCGCCTGCCCGGCAAGGTCCTGAAGCCCCTGCTGGGGCAGCCGATGATCCTGCGGCAGATCGAGCGCCTGCGCCGATGCCGCCGGCTTGAGCGGATCGTGGTGGCCACCAGCGCGGCGCCATCGGACGACATCCTGGCCAAGACCCTCTCCGAAGCGGGGGTTGAGGTCGCGCGCGGTCCTCTGGACGATGTTCTTGGGCGGTTCCTGAAGGTCATCGAGGTCCTGGACCTCACCGGGGATATGGTCCGCCTGACCGCCGACTGCCCCCTCGCCGACCCGGACGTCATTGACGCCTGCATTGCTTTCAGGCGCGAGGGCGACCTGGACTACGCCTCCAATGGCCAGGTCCGGACCTACCCCCGCGGGCTGGACGTCGAGGTCTTCACGGTGGAGGCCCTGCGCCGGGCTGCGGCCGAGGCGACCTCCGACTACGACCGGGAACACGTCACGCCCTGGCTCTACCGGACGGAAGCGCCGTTCCGGCGGGGCGACCTCGTGCAGGCCCCGGACCGCAGCGAATTCCGCTGGACGGTGGACCTGCCCGGCGACTTCGCCTTCGTGGAACGGGTCTACGCCGCCCTCTATCCGGGGAATCCGGTCTTCACCTCGGCGGACATCCTCGCCCTGCCCTTCGCCCGCCGGGAGTCCGACGTCTGAGGCGTCTCAAGCCGGCCCACCGCCCTCGACCATCGACCAGTCGAGGGGCTCACCGAAGGGGATGTCCCGGGTGGCGCGTCGGCCGAGCACACCGTCAAGATGCTTGGGCGGCAGGCCATGGCCGGGCCGGACGGAGCGCAGGTTGGCCGCAGTGAAGGGCTCCCCCTGCCGGACATCTGCGCTGATGTAGAGCGAGCGCCGCATGCCGGCATTGCCCGCCTCAGCCTCCCCTGGGCCGTAGGCCACCCCGCCCAGGGCCTCCCAGGCGCCGCGGCAGCTGGCGACCAGTTCGGCGAGCTCGGCCGGCTCCAGGGAGAAGGCGGAGTCCACGCCGCCCTCGGCCCGGCTCAGGGTGAAGTGCTTCTCGATGAACACCGCCCCGAGGGCCACGGCGGCCACGGAGGCGGCGGTGCCCAGGGTGTGGTCGGACAGACCCGTCATAACCCCGAACCGCGCGGCCATATCCGGCAGGGTGGCGAGGTTCATGGAAGACATGGGCGCCGGGTAGGCGCTGGTGCAGTGCAGGACGATCAGGTCCCTCGCCCCGGCCCCCCGCGCCGCCGCCACCGCCTCGGCGATCTCCCCCGGCGAGGCCATTCCCGTGGACATGACCAGGGGCCAGCCCGTCGCCGCGCAGCGCCTAATGAGGGGCAGGTCCACCAGCTCGAAGGACGCGATCTTGTAGGCGGGGGCGCCCAGGCCCTCCAGAAGGTCCACGGCAGTGAAGTCGAAGGGCGAGGAGAACAGGGTCACCCCCGCCTTCCGGGCATGCTCGAACATCGGGCCGTGCCAGTCCCAGGGGGTATGGGCCTCGGCATAGAGCTCATGCAGGCGACGGCCGTCCCAGAGGCCGCCCTCGAGCCGGAACCCGGGGCCGTCGTGGTCGAGGGTGATGGTGTCGGCGGTGTAGGTCTGGATCTTGACCGCGTCCGCCCCGGCCTCCGCCGCCGCCGAAATCAGGTCAAGGGCGCGCCCCAGCTCGCCATTGTGATTGCCCGACATCTCCGCCACCACATAGGGCGGATGTCCGGGCCCGATGGGCCTGCCGTCGATGTGGGCCAGGGCCTGGCTCATGGGGGGACTCCCGCGTCCTGAGCGCGATTCGCCTGCCGAATATGGGACCAGCCGCGCCCGGGGGCCAGACGCTCAGCCCTCTGGCGATTCGGAAGTCGCCCCGTCAAAGCGAAAGGCGGCCCCGTCCCGGCGCACATGGCCGGCGGTCGGGGCGGCGAAGTGGGTGCCGATCACGAGGATGGGCTGGTCAGCTGCGCCCTCGAAGACCTCCCGCCGCATCACGGCCGAGGCCGCCGGATCGCTGTCGAAGGGTGGGGACCACTCCGGGTGGGCCAGCTGGCAGGGATGGTGGACCATGTCCCCGGTGATCAGCCCCACCTCACCGGCGGACTCGATCCGGACGCTGACATGGCCCGGCGTGTGGCCGGGGGTCGGGACCAGCCGGACCTCCGGCGAGATGACGTGGTCCATCTCCACCAGGTCCACCAGGCCGGCCTCGAAGACCGGGCGGATGGAGTCCGAAAGCATGACCTGCCGCTCTTCGTCGTTATCGGAGCTCCAGTGATCGTATTCCCGGCGACCGATCAGGTAGCGGGCCTTGGGGAAGGTCGGGACCCAACGACCGCCCTCGAGCATCGTATTCCAGCCGACATGGTCGACGTGCAGGTGGGTGCAGACGACGGCGTTGACGCTCTCGCGGGTCCAGCCGGTCGCCTCAAAGGAGCCCATGAAATCCGTGGACAGGGATTGGCCGCCGACCAGGCTGCGCGGCCGGTCATTCCCGATGCAGGTGTCGACCACCAGTCGCAGGCCGGGCGCCTCGACGAGCAGGGCGTGGATGGACAGGCGCAGGTGGCCTTCCGGGGTCACATAGTGCGGATAGAGCCAGGGGATTTCGCGCAGGGCCTCCGGCGTCGCCTCGGCGAGAAAGGCCCGCCGGGGGTTGTACGCCACCGGCATCTCCATCTCGACCACCCGGGTGACCGTCACCTCGCCGATCCGCCAGCTGAGCATGTCCGCCCCCCCCTCTTTGACCCCGACTAGCGCAGGCCCGCGTTGATCCGGTCGAGCGCCGCCTGGCCGGGCACCAGCTCGGCGTCGGAGAGGCTGTTCAGCGGACGGCCCGTGGTGCCCAAGGCGCCGTGCAGGTCGCCCGGGTCCGGGTTGACGTACAGCAGCCCCGTCACGATCTCGCCCTCGGCCTGCCGTTCGGCCAGGTAGGCCATGGCGGCGATCCGGTCGGTGGCGTCGTAGTGTTCGGCCAGCTTGTGCAGGGACAGGACCGAACCGTCGTGCTGGGTCACGGAAATGGTCGTGCCGGGCTCGTAGTCGACCTCGATGGGCTTGCGGTCGGCGATCACGTCGAGGCGGTTCACGGCCTCATTGTGCTCGCGGACATAGTCGTAGCTCTTGGAGGACCCGGCGTGGTTGTTGAACTGGACGCACGGGCTCAGCGTGTCGATGAAGGCCGGTCCGGGATGACGGATCGCCGCCTTGATCAGGGGCACCAGCTGGGCCTTGTCGCCAGAGAAGGAGCGGGCCACGAAGGTGGCGCCCAGCTGGAGGGCGAGGCTGACCATGTCGATGGCGGCGTCATGGTTGACCACGCCCTTCTTGGACTTGGAGCCGCGGTCTGAGGTGGCCGAGAACTGGCCCTTGGTCAGGCCATACACGCCGTTGTTCTCGACAATGTAGGTCATGTTCACCCCGCGCCGGATGGCGTGGGCGAACTGGCCGAGGCCGATCGAAGCGGAGTCGCCGTCGCCGGAGACGCCCAGGTAGATCAGCTCGTGATTGGCCAGGTTGGCGCCCGTCAGCACCGACGGCATCCGGCCGTGCACGGTGTTGAAGCCGTGCGAGTTCCCGAGGAAGTAGTCCGGCGTCTTCGACGAGCAGCCGATGCCGGACAGCTTGGCCACCCGGTGCGGCGGCAGGTCCAGCTCGTAGGCCGCCTGGATGATGGCGGCGGAGATGGAGTCGTGCCCGCATCCGGCGCAGAGGGTTGAGACTGATCCCTCGTAGTCCCGGCGAAGATAGCCCAGGGCGTTGGGGGTCAGGGCCGGATGATGCAGCTTGGGCTTGGCGATGTAGGTCATTCGGCGGCCTCCCGGAGCGGGCGCGAGCCCGGCGGCTGGGTTGCGTCCATCAGGCTGGAGATGGAGGAGACGATGAAGCGGGCGGTGATGGGCGTGCCGTCAAAGTGCAGGATCGGGACCAGCCGGTCCGGGTCGCCGCCATTCTCGGCCATCAGCAGGGTGCGCAGCTGGGCGTCGCGGTTCTGTTCGACCACGAAGATCCGGTCATGAGAGGCGAGGAAGTCATCCACCTCGGACGAGAAGGGAAAGGCCCGGATGCGAAGAGCGTCCAGGCGGCGTCCCTGCCGTTCGAAGAGGCCGAGCGCCTCATGCATGGCCGGTCCCGTTGAGCCATAGTAGATCACACCCTCCCGGGTCGGCGCGCTGGCCGGACGCAGCTCCGGCGCGGGAACAAACGACTTGGCGGTCTCGAACTTGCGCAGCAGGCGCTGCACGTTGTCGACATAGACCGAGCCTTCCTCCGAATACCGGGCGTAGGGGTTGCGAGAGGTGCCGCGGGTGAAATAGCCGCCCCGGGTCGGGTGGACGCCGGGATAGGTCCGGTAGGGGATGCCGTCACCATCCACGTCGAGATAGCGGCCGAAGTCACGGCCCGCCTCGAGCTCGTCGTGGGTCATGACCTTGCCGCGGTCCATCCGGCGGCTGTCGTCCCACTTGAAGGGCTCGGTCAGCCATTCGTTCATGCCCATGTCGAGGTCGAGCATGACGAAGACGGTGGTCTGCAACCGGTCCGCCAGATCAAAGGCCTGGGCCGCGAAGGTGAAGCACTCGCCCGGGTCCATGGGCAGGAGCATGGGGTGCTTGGTGTCGCCATGGCTGGCGTAGGCGGCGCCGATGAGGTCCGCCTGTTGGGTGCGGGTCGGCATGCCGGTGGACGGTCCGCCCCGCTGGACATCGAAGATCACCGCGGGGATCTCGGCGAAGTAGGACAGGCCGATGAACTCGGTCATCAGCGAGACGCCGGGTCCGGAGGTGGCCGTAAAGGCCCGGGCGCCGTTCCAGCCGGCGCCGATGACCATGCCGATGGAGGCGATCTCATCCTCGGCCTGGACGATGGCGAAGTTCGCCTTGCCGCTCTCGGGATCAACCCGCAGCTCCTGGCAATAGCTGGTGAAGGCCTCCGCCAGGGAGGTGGAGGGGGTGATCGGGTACCAGGCGCAGACCGTGGCGCCCCCGTACACCGCGCCAAGGCCGGCGGCCTGGTTGCCTTCGATGAAGATCCGGTCGCCGACGGCGTCCGCCCGGCGGACCTGCAGGCCCAGGGGGGCCATGTTGTCCTTCACCCAGTCCCGGCCCATGTGCAGGGCGTCGTAGTTGGCCTTGATCAGGCGCTCGCGTCCTTCGAACTGCTCGGCGAGGAGCTGCTCGATGACCTCGATCTCGATGCCCAGCAGGGCGGCGAGGGCGCCGACATAGATGATGTTCTTGAACAGCTGGCGCTCGCGCGCGACCGTGTAGGCGGCGTTGCAGATGGCGGTCAGCGGCACGCCGATGACGTTGATGTCCGGGCGGAACTTCGACGGCGGCATCGGCTTGGTCGAGTCGTAGAACAGGTAGCCGCCCGGCTCGATCTCGGCGACGTCCCGGTCCCAGGTCTGGGGGTTCATCGCCACCATCATGTCCACGCCGCCGCGACGGCCAAGGTGACCCTCGCCGGTGACGCGCACCTCGAACCAGGTGGGCAGGCCCTGGATGTTTGACGGGAAGATGTTCCGGACCGCGACCGGCACGCCCATCCGCAGGACCGCCTTGGCGAACATGGAGTTGGCGCTGGCCGAGCCGGAGCCGTTGACGTTGGCGAACTTGACGACGAAGTCGTTGATGGCGGCGAGGGGGGCGGTCATGCGGCGCCTCCCATCTGCTCGGCATGGGTCATCTCAAGGGTGAACCTCTGCATGTCCCAGGCCCCGGTGGGGCAGCGCTCGGCGCAAAGGCCGCAGTGCAGGCAGACGTCCTCGTCCTTGACCATCACCCGACCGGTGGCCAGGGCGCCCGACACCAGGAGGTCCTGGTCGAGGTTGAGGGCCGGCGCCTTCAGGCGGGACCGGAGGTCCGCCTCCTCGCCGTCCTCGGTGAAGGTGATGCAGTCCACGGGGCAGATGTCGACGCAGGCGTCGCACTCGATGCAGAGGTTGTCGGCGAAGACCGTCTGGACGTCGCAGTTCAGGCACCGCTGGGCCTCGGCGAAGCCAAGCCGGGAATCAAAGCCGAGCTCGACCTCGACCCGCACATTCTTCAGGGCCTCGGCCTTGTCGAGCATGGGCACCCGGTGCCGGAGATCCAGCGAGATGTCGTTGTCATAGCTCCACTCATGGATGCCCATCTTCTGGGAAACCAGGGAGAAGCCCGGGGGCGGCCGGTCATGGACGTCCTCGCCCATGCAGTGGCGGTGGATCGAGACCGCCGCATCATGCCCGTGCGCCACGGCCCAGATGATATTCTTCGGCCCGAAGGCGGCGTCACCACCGAAGAAGACCCCCTTGCGGGTGGACTCGAAGGTCACCGGGTTCACTTCCGGCATATCCCATCGGTCAAACTCCAGGCCGATGTCGCGCTCGATCCAGGGGAAGGCGTTCTCCTGGCCGACGGCGACCAGGACATCGTCGCATTCATGGTGCTCGTCGGGTTCCCCGGAGGGCACGAGGTTACGGCGGCCTTTGTCGTCGTACTCGGCGCGGACAATCTCGAAGGTCACGCCGGTCAGGCGGCCGTTCTCGTGAGTGAAGGCCTTGGGAACGCGATAGTTGAGGATCGGGATATCCTCGTGGATCGCATCCTCCTTCTCCCAGGGGCTGGCCTTCATCTCCTCGAAGCCCGAGCGGACCACCACCTTGACCTCCTCGCCGCCGAGGCGGCGCGAGGTGCGGCAGCAGTCCATGGCGGTGTTGCCGCCACCCAGGACGATGACCCGCCGGCCGATCTTCTCGATGTGGCCAAAGGAGACGCTGGAGAGCCAGTCGATCCCGACGTGGACGTTGGCGGCGGCCTCCTTGCGGCCGGGGATGTCGAGGTCCCGGCCCCGGGGCGCCCCGGACCCGACGAAGACCGCGTCGAAGCCTTCGGACAACAGGCCCTTGAGGCTCTCGATGCGCTGGCCGAGGCGAAGCTCCACGCCGCCCAGGCGGGTGACGTAGCCGACCTCCTCGTCGATCACTTCTTCAGGCAGGCGGAAGCGCGGGATCTGGCTGCGGATCATGCCGCCCGACCGGGGCTCGCCATCGAAGAGCACCAGCTCGTAACCCAGGGGCGCCAGGTCGCGGGCGACGGTCAGGGAGGCGGGGCCGGCGCCGACCAGGGCCACCCGCTTGCCATTCCGCTTCGCCGCGACCGGCGGCATGAGGGGGCCGACATCGGACTTGTTGTCCGCGGCCACGCGCTTCAGCCGGCAGATGGCCACCGGCTCCTCCTCCACCCGGCCGCGCCGGCAGGCGGGCTCACAGGGGCGGTCGCAGGTGCGGCCCAGAACGCCCGGAAAGACGTTCGACTTCCAGTTGATCATGTAGGCGTCGTCGTACCGGCCATCGGCGATCAGGCGGATGTATTCCGGCACAGGCGTGTGGGCCGGACAGGCCCACTGGCAATCGACCACCTTGTGATAGTAGTCAGGACCTTCGGTACGCGTTGGCTGCAAGACCCGTTTCCTCCCAGGTCGCCCTGCGGGACGGGGCCGGAGTCTCGCGCGGATCCCGGTCCATCACCGCCCCGCTTCGGGCGCTTGAAACATTCTTACGGTCGGATGACGGTCAAGGCCAGACGTCATGCTGCGGCGCCCTGAAATTCCGGGAAGATCGACGGGAGTCCCCGATTTCAAGAGTCCGTGAGAGTCCCCGGCGGCCCCTTGGCGGGAAGAGGTTAACGACCCTTAACTGTGCGCCCACACCCAGATTGGGAGGTCGTGATGAACTATCGTCCCTGGTTTGCTCCCCTCGAGACCGAGGAAGAGTCCGCCGCGTTTGGCGAGTTTGAGCGTGAGCCCGCGATCGACTTCGAAGCGGTGAACCTGAGGCGGGCAGCCGTGGAGAACGCTGAAACCCTCAGGCTGATCCGGGCGATCTGAGCCGCCTCAGTCCCCGGCCCCACTGGTGAATGCTCCTGGTCTGACCTAGGCTTGGCCCTTCGCGCGGTTCGGGGAGGACGCCATGCAGCTGAGACGACTGGGAAGCAGCGGCCTTAAGGTCAGCGTTATCGGCCTGGGCTGTAACAATTTCGGCATGCGCATCGACCAGGCCCAGACGCGGATGGTTGTGGACGCCGCCCTGGACGCCGGGATCAACTTCTTCGACACCGCCGACATCTACGGGGGCTCCAAGTCCGAGGTCTTCCTCGGAGAGGCGTTGAAGGGCCGTCGCGAAAAGGCGGTGCTGGCCACCAAGTTCGCCAACCCCATGGGCGAGGGCGCCTATCTGCGGGGCGGCGCCCGCCGGTACATCGTCAAGGCGGTGGAGGACAGTCTCAGGCGCCTGCAAACCGACCACATCGACCTCTACCAGATGCACGTGCCCGACCCGGAGACGCCCATCGAGGAGACCCTCCGGGCCCTCGACGACCTCGTCCGCGCCGGCAAGGTTCTCTACATCGGAAACTCCAACTTCACCGGCTGGCAGATCGCTGACGCCGACTGGACCTCGCGGACCGGCGGGCTGGAGCGCTTCGTCTCGGCCCAGAACAATTTCAGCCTGCTGGAGCGGGGCGTGGAGCGGGAGGTTCTGCCCGCCTGCGAGCGGTTCGGCCTGGGCCTCCTGCCCTACTTCCCCCTGGCCAGCGGCCTCCTGACCGGCAAGTACCAGCGCGGCGAGCCGCCGCAACAGGGCACCCGCCTGGCCGCCTGGGGCAAGCGCGGCGCCGCAGCCCTGAACGACCGCAACTTCGACCGTCTGGAGGCGCTGGAAAAGTGGGCCGGGCAGCGGGGCCGTCGGATCCTGGACCTGGCCTTCGCCTGGCTGCTGGGCCACGGGGTGGTCAGTTCGGTGATCGCCGGCGCCACCAGCCCCGAGCAGGTGCAGGCCAACGCCCGGTGCGTGGAGTGGATCCTCACCTCCGAGGAGGTTGAGGACGTCCGGGCCCTGGTCGCATGAGCACCCTGGCCGCACTCCCGCCGCTCCCTACTCAGCCGGCGGGGACCCCCTGGCCGACCTCAGACTTCCCGACAGGCGACCTGCCCGGCGAGGTGGACCGGGATCGGCTGGAGTCTCACCTGATCCAGGGATTTCGGGACTTCGACGAGACCCATGCGGTGGTCGTGGTCCAGGGCGGCCAGCTGCTTCTCGAGCGCTACGGCCCCCAGCATGGCCCGGATGCGACGTGCCTCTCCTGGTCCATGGCCAAGAGCCTCACCCATGCCCTGTTCGGGATCGCCGTGGGCGACGGCCTCCTGGACATCCAGGCGCCGGCGCCGGTTCCAGAATGGCGGACGCCGGGCGATCCCCGGAGCGCCATTACCCCCGACCAGCTCCTGCGCATGTCCAGCGGGCTAAAGTTTGACGAGGTCTACGAGTCCGGGAAGGCCTCAGACACCATCGAGATGATGTGGGGATCGGGGAAGGCGGACGTGGCCCACTACGCCGCCAGCCAGCCCCTGGCGCATCCTCCGGGGACCTTCTTCAGCTACTCGTCGGGTACGACCAACATCCTTTGCCGGATCCTCTCGGACGCCCTCGGGCGACGGGGCGCCGATTTCGCCGACTTCATGCGCGAGAGGCTCTTTGAGCCCCTCGGCATGAGGACGCCGATCCCCAAGTTCGACCCCGCGGGGACCTTCATCGGCTCGTCCTTCTGCTTCACCAGCGCGCGGGACTTCGCCCGCTTTGGCCTCCTCTACCTGCGCGACGGGGTCTGGGACGGCAAGCGCCTGCTGCCCGAGGGCTGGGTGGACTACGCCCGGACCCCGACCTTCCAGCAGGCCGGCGTCACCGATGGCCGTTACGGCGCACACTGGTGGCTGGACCTGGGCGGCCCGGGATCCTTCTCGGCCAACGGACACGAAGGCCAGTTCACTGTTCTGGCCCCGGACCTCGACCTGGTGGCGGTGCGCCACGGTCGGACATCGACGGACAAGAAGGACGCGCTCAAGGCCTGGGTCGGAGATCTGGTTGGCCTGTTCCGCGCCTGATCGCCCGTTCGGGGGCTGGACAGACGCCCGTCTCCGGAGCAGGTTAACGTAAGGGAAGAAACCTTCAGGAAGGGGCTTTCGCCATGGCGACATTCAAGGTCAATGGCCGACAGATGGAGGCCTCCGGGCCCGATGACGCTCCCCTCCTGTGGGTGCTTCGGGATGAGCTGGGGCTAACCGGAACCAAGTTCGGCTGCGGCGTCGGCCAGTGCGGCGCCTGCACCGTGCACGTGGATGGCCAGGCGGTTCGGTCCTGCCTCACGCCGGTGAGCGCCGTCGACGGCATGTCGGTGACCACGATCGAGGGCCTGGGGGCCGGCGGGGTCCACCCCGTGCAGGCGGCCTGGGTCGAAGCTCAGGCGCCCCAGTGCGGCTACTGCCAGTCCGGCCAGATCATGCAGGCCGCCGCCCTCCTGGCCGCCAATCCCAACCCCTCGGACGCCGAGATCGCGGCGGCCATGGACGGCAATCTCTGTCGCTGCATGGCCTATGTGCGCATTCGCAAGGCGGTGAAGCTGGCCGCCCGAAAGGGCGCCGGACGCAGCGCGGCCCGCAAGGCGGAGGTGCGCTCATGAACCGTCCCATGATCCCGGATCCCAGCCGCCGACGCTTCCTGATCGCCGCCGGCGCAGCGGGCGCGGCCTTCGGCTTCGCCGCGACGGCCGAGGCCGCCGTCTCCATGGGCCCCTATTCGGGCGCACCCGCCTTCGAGCCCAGCCTCTGGTACGCCATCGACGCCCAGGGGATTGTCACCGTGAACGTCGTCCGCGCCGAGATGGGCCAGCACGTCGGCACAGCCCTGGCCCGCATTGTCGCCGACGAGCTCGAGGCCGACTGGGACAAGGTCCGCATCGTCCACGTGGACACCGACCCCAAGTGGGGCCTGATGGTCACCGGCGGGTCCTGGTCGGTCTGGCAGAGCTATCCCTTCCTCAGCCAGGCCGGCGCGGCGGGACGCATCGCCCTGATCGAGGCCGGGGCGAAGATGCTGGGCGCGCCGGCATCCTCCTGCATCGCCCGAAAGGGCAAGGTGTTCGCCGGAAGGCGCTCGGTGAGCTTTGGCGACATCGTGGCGAAGGGCGGCCTGCGCACGGGATTCACCGACAAGGAGCTGGCCGCCCTGCCCATCAAGCCGGCCTCGGAGCGGCGTCTGATCGGCGGCGAATTCCAGGCCCGGGACATCCCCGCCAAGACTGACGGCTCAGCGGTGTTCGGTATCGACGCCAAGATCGCGGGCATGGTCTATGCCCGGCCGGTCCTGCCGCCGACGCGGAACGAGTCGAAGGTGACCTCGGTGGATGAGTCCGCCGCAAAGGCGATCCCCGGCTATCGCGGCCACCTGGTGCTGGACGACCCGTCCGGCACCGTGCCGGGCTGGGTCCTGGCCCTCGGCGACAGCTTCATCGCCGCGGACCGGGCCGTCCGGGCCCTCAAGGTCAGCTGGGAGAACGGGCCGACGGCCAAGGTCTCCGACGCCGACCTCGAGGCGCGGGCCCGGGCCCTGATCGCGGACGAGTCCGCAGGCTCGCTGGTGGTCGCGGACCCGGGCGTGGAGGCGGCCTTCGCCGCGGCGAAGTCGAAGCTCGAGGCGGAGTATGCGACGGACGCCGCCCTGCACTTCCAGATGGAGCCGCTGAACGCCCTGGCCTTCGAACGCAACGGCGTCTTCGAGATCCATACCGGCAACCAGTGGCAGTCCCTGATCCTGCCCACCCTGGCCAAGGCCCTGGGACGTCCCGAGGCCAGCATCGTGCTGAAGACCTACCTGCTCGGAGGCGGGTTCGGACGACGCCTGAACGGAGACTACGCCGTGCCTGCGGCCCTTGCGGCCAAGGCTCTGGGCAAGCCGGTCAAGCTGGTCTTCACCCGTGAGGACGACACCCTTTTCGACAGCTTCCGCTCGCCCTCCGTGCAGAGGGTGCGCATGGCGTTCGGCGAGGGCGGTCGCGTGACCGCCATGGACCACGCCGCCGCCGCCGGCTGGCCGACGGAGGTGATGGCGCCCTTCTTCATGCCCAAGGGCGCCAACGACCGGCCCTTCGATCCCTTTGCGATCAACGGGGCCAACCACTGGTACAACGTCGGCGCTCACCGGGTCCGGGCCCTGTCCAACGATCTGGCCAACCGGGCCTTCCGGCCGGGCTGGCTGCGCTCGGTGGGTCCGGGCTGGACCAACTGGGCGGTCGAGAGCGCCATGGACGAGGCCGCCCACGCCACGGGCCAGGACCCCCTCGCCTTCCGCCTCAAGATGCTGGACGGGGCGGGCCGGAACGCCGGCTCGGCGCCGAGTGCGGTGGGTGGAGCCAAGCGCCAGGCCGCCGTCCTGTCGCGGGTCGCCAAGGCGGCGGGCTGGGGCGGCAAGCTGCCCGCCGGCGTCGGCCTGGGCCTCGCCACCACCTTCGGCCAGGAGCGGGACATGCCCACCTGGACCGCCTGCGCCGCCCGGGTCCGGGTCGATGGCAAGACAGGCGCGGTCAAGGTCGAGAAGCTGCACCTGGTCGTGGACGCCGGCGCCATCATCCATCCCGATGGGGCCCTGGCCCAGATGGAGGGCGCCGCTCTCTGGGGGCTCAGCCTCGCTCTTCACGAGGGGGCGACTTTCAAGGATGGCCAGATCCAGGAGACCAATCTAGGCGCCTACACCCCGCTGCGGATGAGCGATGTTCCCGACCTCGCCATCGAGTTCGTCGACAGCGACCACGCCCCGGTGGGCCTGGGAGAGCCGGCCACCACCGTGGTGGCGCCCGCCCTTGGCAACGCCATCTTCAACGCCGTGGGCGCGCGGGTGCGACGCCTGCCGATCCGCCCGGAGGCGGTCCTGGCGGCGCTGAAGACACGCTGATGGCACGCCGTCAGGACGCCCCGTGCGCCCCGTGCGCCCGGACGGCGGCGGCCAGCTCCTCGGCCATCTGGGCGCGCAGCCGCTCCGGGGCGAGGATCCGGACCTTGTCGCCCCAGCTGAAGAGGTGCCAGGCCAGCTCGCGCATGCCGGCCACCCGAAACCGGGCGATGACCGAGCCGTCGGCCTGCCGCTCCAGGGTCTGGGTGGCGTGGAAACGCCAGCCCAGGGCCTCCTCCGCCCCATGCGGCAGGATGTGCAGGACCACGTCCTCGATGGCGTCCTGATAGATGCCGAAGCTTCGCGCGGCGTAGGCGGCCAGGGAGAAATCGGCCGGCCGTCCGCCCGGCAGGGGAACCACCCGGATGTCCCGCACCCGGTCCAGGCGCCAATTGCGCGGCTCACCCGAGCCGGTCTCGGCGGCGACGAGGTAGTTGGAGCGCCCGAACAGGAGGCCGTAGGGGGTCACCTCGCGCTCCCGTCCCGGGGTCGAGCCGCCGTCGTAGAGGAATCTCAGCCTCTGCAGGGAGACGATGGCCTCCCGCACGGCGCCCAGCACCGCCTCGTCCTCGAAGGGTCGGGGGCCGGGGTGCACCGCCATGGTCTCAGCCTCGAGGAGCGCCTCCATGTCGGGCGCCAGGCGCCGGCGCACCCCCGACCGGATGGCTGAAAGCACCTTGGACTCCAGGGCGCCCAGGGCGCCGGCGCGGGCCGTGGCCCCGGACTGGCGGAAGTGATCCGCCGCCGCCCTGAGGGCGGCGAACTCCTCGGCGGTCGGGGCCTGAAAGATGCCGTCGAGCCCGGAGGGGATGCGGAACCGTACGGTGGGCGGATCGGGGATCTCCTCCATCTGGGGAAAAGCCTCGCGGACGGCGTCGCGCATGCGCTCGACCGTCCGGCGCGAGACCTGCATGGCCGCCGCCATCTCGTCGAGGGTCAGCCCCTCGGCGGAGGCGGCCAGCCTCCGGGCGAGTTCAAGCAGCCTCGCCGCCTTCTCGTGTCGCATCTCCAGCCCCGAAAATGAGAACAGATCAAAAACCTACGACCGTTTCTGGCGCAGCGCCAGCGCAATCTGACCTCATCGCAAGGCGCGAGCCCCAGGAAAGGTCCTCACGATGCAGAATGTCCAGTCGATCCGCCCCGCCCGTCCCGACGCCCTCCTTCGCTTCGATGCCCGACGGCCGCTTCGCCCCGCCACCCCCGAGATGATCGAGGCGGTGATCCGCCACGCCGACCGGGCCGAGCGCCTCGCTGGCGGTCGCCTCCGGCTCAGGCTGTCGGAAGCCATGGCTCAGGACCTGGTGCGCCAGGGCCGGCTGGATTCGCCCGACCTGCGCCTCTGCGACCTGACCGTCGTCTGGGATGAGGCCCAGGGCGAGGTCGTCCTGGTCCGCGACGACGCCCGGCTGAGGGAGGCCTCCGCCCGCTGGGCCGAATGGGACGCCCTGTGGGACGAGGCCAGCTATGCTGATCCCCGGCCGCCCCTGGCCGCCCTGGCCGCCTGAGCCCCGGCTCAGGCCCGGGCGCGGGCGTAGCGCGCCGAAAGGCCGTCCATGATGGCCTCGAACTCCCCGACCATTTCCGAGATGATCTCGGCGACCGGCTTCACCGACTCGATGCGGCCCGCCACCTGGCCTGACAGGGCGATGGAGGCCTCCATATCGCCGCCGAAGTAGAGCTCCTGCGAGCGCCGGAACTCAGGCGCGACGCCGTTCTCGCCGGGCTCCTTCTCCAGGAGGGTGGTCTTCTCGGTCCGCAGGGCCCGACAGGCGGGTCCCGGACCGAAACGGTTCAGGAAGACCGTGTCGGTCTCCTTGGCCGAGACGATGGCGGACTTCCAGTTCGGGTGCACCGGGCTTTCGGCGGCGGACACCATGCGGGTGCCCATCTGGACCCCCTCGGCGCCCAGGGCGAAGGCGGCGGCCATGCCGCGACCATCGGAAATGCCTCCGGCGGCAATGATGGGCACGTCCAGCTTTGAGCAGACCAGGGGCAGGAGGACCATGGTCGAGACCTCCCGCGAGCTCTTGAACCCGCCGCCTTCGCCGCCCTCGACCACCAGGCCATCCACCCCGGCCTCGATGGCCTTGATCGCCGCCGCCAGGGACGGGACCACGTGGAAGACGGTCAGGCCCGCCGCCTTGAGGGCGGCGCAATAGCGGTTGGGATCCCCCGCCGAGGTGGTGACGAACTTCACGCCCTGATCGACCACGAAGGAGACGATGTCCGGGTCGCGGACATAGGCCTGGGCGATGTTGACGCCGAAGGGCTTGTCGGTGAGCCCCTTCATCTTCTGGATTTCCTCGCGGACGACGGGCAGGTCGCCGGACGAGGTCTCGATGATCCCCATGCCGCCGGCGTTGGACACGGCCGAGGCCAGGGCCGAGCGGGCGATCCATCCCATGGGCGCCTGGATGATGGGATAGCGGATGCCGAGCATGTCGGTGATGCGGGTCTTGATCATGAGCGTTTCCCCCGGAGGACCCTGGTCCTCCCAAACTTGATTGTGGCCGTCGTCAGAAAACGACGACGCTGCGGATGCTTTCGCCGGCGTGCATGAGGTCGAAGGCCTCGTTGATGCGCTCGAGCGGCAGAACGTGGGTGATCATGGGGTCGATCTGGATCTTCCCCTCCATGTACCAGTCCACGATCTTCGGCACATCGGTCCGGCCCCGGGCGCCGCCGAAGGCCGTACCCTTCCAGACCCGCCCGGTGACCAGCTGGAAGGGTCGGGTGGCGATCTCCCGGCCCGCCTCGGCGACGCCGATGATGATGCTTTCGCCCCAGCCGCGATGGCAGGCCTCCAGCGCCTGGCGCATGACGTCGGTATTGCCGGTGCAGTCGAAGGTATAGTCCGCGCCGCCGTCGGTCAGGGCCACCAGGTGCTGGACGAGGTCGCCCTCTACCTCGCGGGGATTGACGAAGTCGGTCATGCCGAAGCGGCGACCCCAGGCCTCGCGGGCGGGGTTGATGTCGACCCCGATGATCCTTCCGGCGCCCACCAGGCGCGCACCCTGGATGACGTTGAGACCGATCCCGCCCAGGCCGAAGACGATGACATTTGCGCCCGGCTCCACTCCCGCCGTGTTGACCACAGCGCCGACCCCGGTGGTCACGCCGCACCCGATGTAGCAGGCCTTGTCGAACGGGGCGTCGGGCCGGATCTTCGCGACCGCGATCTCCGGCAGGACCGTGTGATTGGCGAAGGTGGAGCAGCCCATATAGTGGGCGATGGCCTGGCCCCGGTAGGAGAACCGGTTTGTGCCGTCGGGCATAAGGCCCTTGCCCTGGGTGGCGCGGATGGCGGTACAGAGGTTGGTCTTGCGCGACAGGCAGCTTTTGCACTGGCGACATTCCGGCGTGTAAAGCGGAATGACGTGGTCCCCCGGACGCACGCTGGTGACCCCCGGGCCCACCTCCAGCACCACCCCGGCGCCCTCATGGCCGAGGATGGAGGGAAACACCCCCTCTGAATCCAACCCGTCCAGGGTGTAGGCGTCAGTATGGCAGACGCCGGTGGCCTTGATCTCCACCAGCACCTCTCCGGCGCGCGGGCCGTCAAGGTCGACCTCGACGATCTCGAGGGGACGTTTGGCCTCAAAGGCGACGGCGGCGCGGGTCTTCATCAAGCTCCTCCGGTGGGATGCCGCCACCTTGTCAGCGCCGCCCGCAGCGGTCCACCCGGCCGCCGGAACCGGTCAGCCCCGGGCGGCCTTGCGGCTGACCTTCTGGAGGCCCGAGAGGATGGCCTCGGTCCCCTCGGGGTCCCTCGCCCCTTCGGTGCGCAGCAGGAGCTGGAAGGTGTTCAGGTGAACCTGCACGGACTTATCGCTCCACTCCCCGGAAATCCGGTAATAGTCGAGCAGATCGGCGAGGCTCACGAGCATGCTGTCGATCGCCCGGTCCTTACCCACGGTCGGCAGGCCGATGGCGCCGTTAATGAGGTCGTAGAAGGCGTTAACGAGCAGCCCATCAAACTTCTTGTTTGCGCGGTTGTAGTAATCCTCGGCCTTCTCGAGAACCCGCTGGAGCTCCTTCATGCTCTCGCCGTGGAGGGTTTCAAGACCCTTCTCGGCGTCACTGACAGCCTGCCCCACGTTCTTGCCGCCGGGCATGCGGATCAGACGGCCCAGCGGAATGTCCGGGGTGTGAATTCGTGCGGGTTCACTCATTGAAAGAGGTCCATTGCTGTTCGGAAGATTGAGAAGGCTTCCGGTGATCGATGTCAAAGCCTAACCCGGAAGCATAAGCCCATCTTCCCGACGACGCCCGAACTCGAGACCTCGAGGCAGACCCGCGTCCCTGAAGCGCCTGTCGGGGCCCACATAGCCGTCGCACTCCACAAAGCGCCGGCCAGCCCGCGCCACCCAGATGATGCGGTCAAGCATCGCCCTCGGCGTCAGCGGCTTGGCCATCACGATATGGGCGCCGCAATCCCTGGCCCGGGCGATCGCCATGGCGGGGGTATGGGCTGCTGTAAGGATGACCGGGACGTAGCAGTTCGGGCGAATCCCGGATCGCCGAAGCCAGCGGACAAAGTCAAAGCCGGCGCCTGACCGGCCCATTGCGTCAATGATCAGAAGGTCGACCTCGGCCTCCCTGACGACCCTTTCGGCCTTCTCGACCGTGTCGCAGCGATAAACCTTGCGGGCGCCAAACCCGCCAAGAATCTGGACGAGGATAGACATGCCGAGCGGCGTCTCCTCGAGCACCAGCACGGAGACCTGCGCGAGATTGAACCTCGCTCGCGAGTCCGCCGAGAATCCCATAGCTGCTCCGACCGCGCTTCCAAGCCTGCCGCCCAGCACAGCTATTGCGCAGGCAAATTAAGGACCAGTTGACGCTTCTCTAATGAAATCATCGGAGACTCAACCCTGAAGCGCGATAGAACGGCGAAGGACGCGCGCGCCCTCCGGGCAACAGGCGCCCCGAGACAAGGACCTGCGACAACTGGTCGTTGACCACCTTCACCCCAGTTTCGGACTGAGGATGAACCTCGGTCGCAACCCGAAACACCTATCTTTCATTCGTGAAGATGATGGTCCCTGAGGCGGCGAACATGCCGCCGACCCCGTGGGCGATGCTGATCTTCGCGTCCTTGACCTGGGCCGCCGCCGTGCCACGCATCTGCCGCACGCTCTCCTGCAGGGCGTACATGCCGTACATGCCCGAATGCATGTAGGACAGGCCCCCGCCGTTGGTGTTCAGGGGCAGCTTGCCGCCGATGGCGGTGTTGCGCTCGCGGATGAAGTCCTTGGCTTCGCCAGGCTTGCAGAACCCAAGGTCCTCCAGCCCATAGAGCGGCAGGTGGGCGAAGGCGTCGTAGATCATCAGGTGATCGACGTCGGCATGGGTGATGCCCGCCTCGTCAAAGGCCTTCTTGCCGGAGATCCTGAAGGCGGTGGACGAGGTGAAGTCGTACATCTGCGAGACCATGGGGGTCTCGACGCTTTCTCCCGTGCCCAGGATGTAGACGGGCTTCTGCGGGAAGTCCTTGGCCCGGTCGGCGCTGGTCAGGATGAGGGCGCCGCCGCCATCGGTGACCAGGCAGCACATCTGCATGCGGAAGGGCCAGGCGATCATCGGCGAGTTCAGGACGTCATCGACGGTGATCGGGTCCTTGAAGCTGGCCCGGGGGTTCAGGGCCGCCCACTCCCTCTGAACCACCGACACGTAGGCCAGGTCCGCCTCGGTCACGTCGTAGGTCTTCATGTAGCGGAGGACCGGGACGGTGAACATGGTGGGCGGGCTGGTGACGCCGTAGGGCATCTCGAACTGGCCCATCAGGCTGGAGGGCGCGCGGCCGAAGCCGCCGGCGCCCACCCGGCTGCGGCCGGATTCGCCGTGGGTGATCAGTATGGTCTTGGCGAGGCCGGCGTTGATGGCCGCCGCCGCGTGCCGGACATGCAGCATGAAGGAACAGCCGCCGACGCTGGTGCCGTCGGCATAGGTCGGCTTGATGCCCAGGTAATGGGCCAGCTCTACCGGGGAGATCCCGGCGGTGGCGACGCCGTCGATGTCCGAGGGCTTCAGGCCGGCGTCGGCCATGGCGTTGAGCGCCGCATCGGCGTGCAGGCCGATCACGGACACATCCGGGATCTTGCCCATCCTGGTGGTCTCGGCGGCGCCGACGACGGCAACAGAATTCTGCTTCATGGTCGTGGTCCGCCTCAGGACTTCGCCGGCTCGAAGAGCGGCAGGGAGATGTCATCGGTCTGCTTCTCGAAGCGGACCTTAACGGGCATGTCGAGGACGAGGGCCTCGGGGGTCTGCGGGCAGCCGACAATGTTGGTCATCATGGTCGGGCCTTCCTCGAGCTTCACCACAGCGATGGCGTAGGGCTCGGTACCCATGTCCTGGCGGGGTCGGTGATTGATCACATAGGACCAGAGCACCCCGCGGCCACTGGCGGCGTAGACCTCGACGCTCCGAGAGGCGCAAGCTGGGCAGAAGGCCCGGGGCGGAAAGTAGGTGGTCTTGCATTCGGTGCAGCGCTGAAGGCGGAGTTCGCCCTCGCGGCAGCCGTCCCAGAAATGCCGGGTCTCCGGCGTGGGCTCGGGCAGGATGCGGGCCATCGGGAAATCGTCCCCTCGATTTTGGGCCAGGATTGGCGGCCATTATTGACGTGATGTATCCGCGCCGGGGCGGACCCCCGCGAAATGGCGGGGTGCTCAACAAAGCCCAGCTGGCACGGGTTGTCGATAGCGCGTGACGGCGGAGGGACTAGGCCAGGGCGCCCGACAGGCGGTGGCGCTCGGTCGAAAGCCTCAGCTCGTCCCAGATCCGGGATTCCAGAGCGCGGGCCTCGGGGGCCTCATCGCCCTCGACGGCCACATGCAGCGCGATCAGGGCGGCCCGGAGCCGCGCATTGTTGGCGGACAGGGTGGAGATCCGGAGGTCGTTGTCTGCGCCTGACGCCAGCGAGGCGTTTTCGCCGGCCCGCTCACCCGCATCGGCAAGAAGCGCGCGCACCGCCTGATTTTCCTCCACCAGGCGCTGGGCCGCGCCGTCCCAGGCCTCGGCGGCCATGCCCAGCAGGGCGGCGGAAAGCCCCAGGGCGCCGGCGCGCTCGGCCGGGTCCACGTCAGGGGCGGCGTTGCGGGCGGCAAGGCCGGCGATCTCGGCGA
This sequence comes from Phenylobacterium sp., assembly GCA_020402745.1. GTDB lineage: Bacteria > Pseudomonadota > Alphaproteobacteria > Caulobacterales > Caulobacteraceae > Phenylobacterium. Next base: position 22,280 of record JADBYZ010000004.1, on the reverse strand, counting down.
GGACGGCGGGGATGTCAGGCTTCACAGTCGACCCATGACCTTGAGAATGGCCCGGTCCTGGGCGTTCTGAAGTCCCCAGGCGGGCAGGACCATGATCGGTTCACGATTGCCGCCATCAATCCAGGCCCGGGCCGAGGAGATCCAGATCGCCTGACCCTTGACGCAGTTGAAGAGGGTCCACCAGTGCAAGGCCGACGGGTCGGCTCTCAGCCCGCTGGAAGCCTCCCAGTGCGCGATGGCGACGACGTCGGGAACCAGGCCTCCGGCGAGATCCCGCTTGAAGTTCCAGACCGGGTTCAAGCTCCAGCCCAGGTCCTCGAGGGGGTCGCCCAGGTGGGCCATCTCCCAGTCCAGGACGCCATGGATTCCACCCTGGCGGTCATAGAGAAAATTGCCGGTCCGGAAGTCGCCGTGGACGACGGAGATTTTCTGAGCAGGCGGCGGCGGATGGGCCCTCAGCCAGCGGATCGCCGCCCGGGTGATGGGCAGGGGCTCGACCTCGTCCTCGTCGAGGACCTTTTCCCACATGTCCAGCTCCCGCACCCAGCAGGCCTCCGGGGAGGGTGGGGGCATGACCCTGTCCAGGCCCAGGGCGAAGGGATCGGCCCGGCTGATATGACCCAGGAGGGTCCACTTGTTTCGCGCCAGGGTCGCATGGGCGGAGAGGTAGGGCTCGGCCCACAAGAGGGCGGGCGCCGCCTCGAATCCGGTGATCTCCTCGGCCACCGAGAAGGGCTGGTCGAGGGCCTTTGTCCCTTCCTCCAGCCAGATCATCTCCGGCACCGGGACCTCGGAGCCGTGGAAAGCGCTGTAGGCCGCGAACTCCACCCGGCGTTCGGTGTCGATCAGGCTGGCCGGAGGGTCCCGACGCAGGATCAGGCGGCGCTCACGCCGCGCGCCGCCCTCGGTCCAGGCCAGGCGGAAGCGGTAGGTCTGGCGCGAGGCGCCGCCGGAGATCCGGGACAGGTCCCGGACCTCCACGCCGACGGCCCCCGGCATGCGGCTGGCGGCGTAGGCCGCCAGGCGGGACGCGAGGTCCGCCGAAGTCACCGCCTCAGGCCAGCTCGAAGCGGACAGGCAGGGTCTTGGGGCCGTTCACAAAGACCGCCTGGCTCATGGCCGGAGTCCCGTCCAGTTCCAGAGACTTCAGGCGCGGGATCAGCTCTTCCCAGAGGATTCGCATCTCCATCTTCGCCAGGTGCTGGCCCAGGCACAGGTGGGCGCCGTAGCCGAAGGCCAGGTGCTTGTTGGGCGAACGATCGACGCGGAACTCGTGCGGATCAGGGAAGACCGACTCGTCACGGTTTCCGGAGGCGTAGCAAAGCATCAGCCAGTCGCCCTTGGACATGGCCCGACCGCCGATCTCGGTGTCGGCGGCGACTGTGCGCATGAAGGTCTTCACCGGCGTGGTCCAGCGGATGGACTCGTCCACCAGGCCGGAGATCAGCGAGGGGTCCGCCTTCAGCTTGGCCAGTTCCCCCGGCCGCTCCGCAAGGGCCCAGAAGGCGCCGGCGGTGGACGAAGACGTGGTGTCGTGGCCGGCGGTGGCGACGATGATGTAGTAGCTCATCGCCTCCAGCTCGGAGATCGGACGGCCGTCGATCTGGGCGTTGGCGATCACACTGGCTAGGTCGTTGCGCGGCGTCGCCCGGCGGTCCGCCGACAGAGTGTTGAAATAGTTGAAGAAATCTGTGATGACGCCGAGGTCCATGCGGCGGTCTTGCGCACCTGCCCCGGCCGGGATGGACTCGCTCCCCTCGCTGGAGGCGCGCCCAAGCTCGGGGTCAGCAGCGCCGAAGAGCTCCTGGGTCAGGGTCAGCATGCGCGGCTCATCGGCCTCGGGCACGCCGAGGATCTCCATGACCACGTGCAGGGGATAGTGCAGGGCCACCTCGCGGACAAAGTCGCAGCGTCCGCCTGTGGCGGCCATCTTCTCCACCGAGGCCCGGGCAATCTCGCGGATACGCCCCTCCAGGCTGCGCAGGTTCTGCGGCATGAACCAGGCCTGGGTCAGGGCGCGGTACTTGGGATGGTCGGGCGCATCCATGTGGATGAGGGTGCGCAGCAGGTGAGGGCTGCCGCCCATCATCTCGCGGATCCGCGCGTCGGCCTCCTGGCTGACCAGGGTCGGGGACTTGTCTCCATTGAGGAACAGGTCGTTCTGCCGACTGATCTCCAGGATGTCCGCATGACGGGTGACCACCCAGAAGGGATCCACCCCCGCCACGTCGGCGCGGCCAAGGGGCTGGTTGGCCCGCAGCCAGTCATAGGTCCTGAAAACCTTTCCGTCCGCATAGGCGACAGGGTCAACGAGGGTCAGGGCGTACTCGTCCGGTATCCTCAGGTCTTCACGGGCCATGGTTTCCTCCAAAGGCCCCGGCGGCGGGCATGCGCCGGGTGTCGCCTTGTTCCACTTCAACTGATACTGCCTGTCGGAAGGTGCCCGCAAGCGGCGCTTCCTGCGCGAGAGATAGACGGGCAAGGGCCCGTCAGGGAGGGCCCATGCTGACCAAAGGCGACGATTTTCCGATCCACCAGACCCCCGAGCCCATCGCTTTTTCGGGAACTGACCGCAACTTCTACGACCGGTACTTCTTCAACGGCTATCAGCCGGACGGGACCGAGTTCTTCGCCGTCGCCTTCGGCGTCTATCCGCACCTGAACATCGCCGACGCCCACTTCGCGGTCGTCCGGGACGGGATCGAGCACTGCCTGCACGCCTCGCGGGTCCTGAACATGGAGCGCATGGACATCTCGGCGGGCCCGATTCGCATCGAGGTTGTCGAGCCCCTGAAGGTCCTGCGGGTCATTGTGGAGGCGAGCCACGGAATCGCCGCCGAGTTGACCTTCGAAGGCCGGTCGTTCCCGATCGAGGAACCCCGGTTCATCTACCGGAACGGACCCCGCGCCTTCATGGACTACACCCGCCTGACCGTGAACGTGCGGGTCACGGGCTGGATCGAGGTCGACGGCGTCCGCCGTGAACTGGCGCCCGGCTCTGTCGGCACCCGGGACCGATCCTGGGGCGTCCGGCCGGTCGGCGCCCCGGATTCGCAGCCTGTCGTCCCGAACCAGATCCCCAGCTTCTTCTGGCAGTGGACGCCCCTCAACTTCGCCGACCGCAGCGTCTTCTTTCATGTCAACGCCGACTCTGAGGGTGAGCCCTGGAACACCCGGGCTGTCATTCTGCCGGATGGGGCCGGCCCGGGCGCGGGACGCCACACGTCTGAGGCGGCCATGGAGGATGTGCTGATCATCCCGGGGACCAAGCACATCGCCAGCGCGACTCTTTCCATCCCCCTCGCCCAGGGGTCGGCAAAGGTCAGCTTCCAGCCCTTCCTGACCTTCCTCATGCGCGGGATCGGCTATGGCCATCCGCAGTGGCGGCACGGCGGCTACAAGGGCGAGCTGGTCGTGGAACGCGAGAACATCGACCTCTCCGGCGTGAACTATATGAGCCCCGAGAACCTGCACATCCAGGCCCTCTCGCACGTGACCCTTACCCTGCCCGGCGAGGCCCCGATCCGGGGCATGGGCGTCTTTGAGCAGCTGATCTTCGGCCCCTACCGGCCCTATGGCCTTGGCTGAACCCCATTCGGCGCTTGCCCCCGCCCCCGCGGCCCGGGCAAGCTGCCGACTTTGCTTCCCCCGCTGGCGGATATTCGCCATCGAGACTGAGAGTTTGATGCTTTGACTTCGTCCCCGGATGTGGCCTTCGACGCCGCCCAGTCACCCCACCTCGCCTCCGTCGAGTCCCTGGTCCCCGGTCTGGCCGGTGTCGGCTACATCGCCTCCCGCCGGATCGCCACCGCCCTCTACATGGCCGTGAAGCTGCAGAAGCCCATCCTGGTTGAAGGCACGGCGGGCGTCGGCAAGACCGAGCTGGCCCTGTCCACCGCCGCCCTGCTCGGCCTGCCCCTGATCCGGATGCAGTGCTACGAGGGCCTGGACGAGTCCAAGGCGCTTTATGAGTGGAAGTACGGCAAGCAGCTCCTCTACACCCAGATCCTGAAGGACCGGATGGGCGAAGCCCTGTCCGACGCCCCCGATATGGACGCCGCCATGGACCGTCTGCACGGGATGGGGGACCTGTTCTTCTCCGAGCCCTTCCTCGAGCCGCGCCCCCTGATGAAGGCGCTGCAGGAACGCACCGGGTGCGTGCTCCTGATCGACGAGATCGACAAGTCGGATGAGGCCTTCGAGGCCTTCCTGCTGGAGGTCTTGTCCGCCTACCAGGTCTCCATCCCCGAGATTGGCGTCCTCAAGGCCGAGACCCCGCCCATCGTCTTCCTGACCTCGAACAATGTCCGCGACCTGGGCGATGCGCTGAAGCGGCGCTGCCTGCACCTGCACATTCCCCTGCCGGACGCGGCCCTCGAGCAGAGGATCGTGGCCAGCCGGGTGCCGGGGATCGAGGCCCGCCTCAACCACCAGCTGGTCAGCTTCGTCCAGTCCCTCCGGGGCCTGGACCTGCGCAAGTCGCCCTCCATCTCCGAGACGGTGGACTGGGCCCGGGCCCTCATCCTGCTCAACGCCGGCGCCCTGGAGGGCGAGGTGGTCCGCGACACCCTGAACGTGCTCCTGAAGTTCGAGCAAGACATCGCCGCGGTGGAGCCGCAGATCGCCGAGCTCGTCCGCCAGGCGGCGGGCTGAAGACCCCGTGCAGTCGGCGCTCGAAGACTTCTTCCGCGCCCTTCGGGCCGCGGACGTGCGGGTCTCCCCGGCCGAGGCGATCGACGCCCATCGGACGGTGGAGGTCGTGGGATTTGCCGATCGCGAGCTCTTCCGCGACGCCCTGTGCGCCACCCTGGCCAAGTCTGGCGATGAGGTGACCCGGTTCGAGAGCGTGTTCGACACCTTCTTCGACCGCCGGAGCGACGCCGTCGCCCCCTCCCCGCCCCCCGCCGGCGCCGGAAGCGACCTCCTGGAGGGCCTGCCCCCGGAGGCGCAGGACTCCGACCTCGCCCGGATGCTTCTCGACGGCGACGGCGCGGCCCTGGCCCAGGCCATGGAGGCCGCCGCCGAACGCGCGGAGGTCTCGAAGATCCGCCTGTCGACCCAGAGGGCCCGCCTGACCCGTCGCCTGCTGGAGGAGATGGGCCTGTCCGAGATCGAACGGATCCTGGCGGCGGCGCGGCGGCTGGGCGGCCCGGGCGAAGCCGCCGCCGACCGCCTCGAAGCCGCCCGCAAGGCCCTGGCGGCCCAGGCCGCGGCCTATGTGGAGCGCCAGCACGAGCTCTACGCCGCCGGCAGCGGCAAGATGCTCCGCGAGGAGATGCTGGCCCGCAAGGCGCTGAACGCCGAGGGCGGGATTGATCCTGTCGACCTGGCCATGATGCAGGCCCTGGTCAAGCGCATGGCCAAGCGTCTGGCCGACCGCTACTCCCGCCGGCGGAACGTCGCCTGGACCGGCCACCTGGACGTCCGGCGCACCCTGCGCAAGTCCATGGGCTATGGCGGCATGCCCTTCGATATCGTCTTCAAGACCAAGAAGGTCGACAAGCCGTCCATCGTCGCCATCTGCGACGTCTCCAAGTCGGTGGCCGCCGCGGCCCAGTTCCTGCTGACCTTCCTCTACTCCCTCAACGAGGTGGTCGACCGCCTGGACGCCTTCGCCTTCTCGGGGCGGCTGATCAGCGTGAACCGGGTCCTCGACGACCACCCCGTGGAAACCGCCATCTTCGAGGTGCTGAAGCAGATCGGCTTCCAGCAGACCGACTACGGACGGGCCCTGGAGGACTTCGCCGAAAAGCACCTGGACCGGATCGACCGGCACACCACGGTGATCATCCTGGGCGATGCGCGGACGAACTACGCCAACCCCCGCCTCGACATCCTCGCGACGATCCAGCAGCGCTCACGCGCCGTGATCTGGCTGAACCCGGAGCCCGACAGCTACTGGAGCCAGGGCGACAGCGTGATGAACCGCTATGAGCGGTTCTGCCACGTGGCCAAGACCTGCAATACGCTCGAGCAGCTCGAACGCATCATCGAGGACGTCCTGCGGACCTACATCCCGCGCTGAGCGGGAGGTCAGCCCGCAGCGAGCAGGGCCGGGTCCACAGGCAGGCGGCGCACCCTCTTGCCGGTCGCCGCGAAGATGGCGTTGCAGAGGGCCGGCGGAGCGGGCGGGAGAGCCGGCTCACCCAGCCCTGTCGGCGGGTTGTCCGAGAGGACGAAGTGGACCTCCACCGGCGGGGCCTCGTTGATGCGCATCAGGCGATAGCTGTCGAAGTTGCCCTGGACGACCGCGCCGTTCTCAAGGGTGATCTCCTGGGTGAGGGCGCCGGACAGGCCATCGAGGACAGAACCCTGGACCTGCTGGATCGCGCCGGAGGGATTGACGATCTGGCGGCCGACATCGCCCGCCACCCACACCTTCTCGACCTTGATCTGGCCATCGTCGGCCACGCGCACCTGCACCACCTGGGCGAAGTACCCCATGTGGCTGAAGTGGAAGGCGACGCCCTGACCCTGGCGCGGCGCCATCTTGGTCCGCCCCCAGCCGGAAACCTCGGCCACCTTCTTCAGGACGCCGCGCATGCGCGCCGCATCGTAACCATCGCGTCCAGGGGTCCCGACCAGGCCGAAGTCGCCCAGGAGCTTCAGGCGGAAGTCCACCGGATCGGCGCCTGCGGCGTGAGCCAGTTCGTCGATGAAGCCCTGCACCGCAAACGAGATGGCGTTGGAGCCGGGCGCCCTGAGCGGTCCCGTCGGAACCGAAATGGGCAGGACGGAGAGGTTGTACCGGAAGTTGGGCGTGAATCGGGCGGGGAACTCCGTCGCCGCCATGCCCGCCGACCTGCCGGGCTGACCATCCCGGGATCCGGGGGTGATGAAGTGGTCCTCCCAGGCGACAATGCGCCCCTGGGCGTCGAGGCCGCCCTTGAAGCGATGCCAGCCCGCCGGGCGGTAGAAGCCATGGCGCATGTCGTCTTCGCGGGTCCAGATCAGCTTGACCGGCGCCCCGGCCTCGCGGGCGATCCAGGCCGCCTCGACCATATACTCGTTGGACAACCGACGTCCGAAGCCGCCTCCGGCGCGGATGATGTGGACGGTGATGTCTTCGGGCTTCAGGCCCAGCGTCTTGGCGACCAGCTGGCGGCCCGGCTCCGGATTCTGCGTGGGTGCCCAGATTTCCATCTTCCCGTTCTGAAACCGCGCGGTGCAGTTCTGGGGCTCCAGGTTGGCGTGCGAGATGTAGGGATAGGCGTACTCGGCCTCGATCGTCTTTGCGGCCGACTTCAGGGCGGCGTCGACATCGCCGTCATGCCGGACCACCTTGTCGGCGGGAAGTCGTGCCGAAGCTGTCGCCATCTCCTCGAACCGGCGGCTGGACATCTGGCTCGCCTCGGCGGCCTTCCAGCGGGTGTTCAGCTTCTCGCGCCCCTTGAGGGCCCGCCACCAGCTGTCCGCCACAACGGCGACGCCGGGGGCCAGCGCTTCCAGACCGCCGGAGCCCTCGACCACAAAGGCCTTGCGCACGCCCTTCATCGCCCGGGCGGCGTCCAGGTCCGCTGCTTCCACGCCCGCTCCGAAGACCGGGGCCTTCTCAAAGGTGGCGAACAACATGCCGGGCAGGACAACGTCGATGCCAAACAGGGGCTTACCCGTGACGATGGCGGGGGTATCCACCTGCGGGGTGAACCGACCGACGATGCGGTAGTCTGCGGGCGCCTTCAGCTTCAGCGTCTGGGGGTCCGGCGCAGGCAGGGCCGCCGCGGCGGATGCGAGGGAACCGTAATCCGCGGACCGGCCCGAAGCCTTGTGGACCACCCGGCCCGGCTCGGTGGTGCAGGCCGAGGCCTCCACGCCCCAGGACTTGGCGGCGGCGGCGACCAGCAGGGCCCGGGCTGTCGCCCCGACCCTGCGCAACTCATCCCAGTGCAGGGGAATCGAAAGGGATCCGCCCGCGAACTGCCGACCAAAAAGCGCCGGATCGGAAACCGCCTGCAGGGTGCGGACCTTGTTCCAGTCCGCGTCCATCTCCTCGGCGATGATCATGGGCATGGAGGTCTTCACCCCCTGCCCCACCTCGGGGTTCTTGCTGACCACCTCGACCCAGCCGTCCGGCTTGACGGTGACATAGGTGTTGAGACGGGCAGGAGCCGCCTGTGCGGCCTCGCCCTTTCCAGCCAGGGAAAAGCCGAGAACAAGACCGCCGCCGCCGGCGGCAAGGAGTATCGCCTCGCGCCGTGAAGCGCCGGTTTGTGCGCCGTCCGCCATGGTCAGGCCTCCTCGGGCTGGCCGGAGGCCCGGCGCACAGCGGCGCGGATCCGGTTGTAGGTGGCGCAGCGGCAGATATTCCCCGCCATGGCCGCATCGATCTCGTCAGCGTTGGGCCGGGGGTTGGCGGCCAGCAGGGCCGTGGCGGACATGATCTGGCCGGGCTGGCAGTAGCCGCACTGGGCGACGTCCAGTTCGGACCAGGCCTTCTGGACCCGGGCGCCGACCTCGCTGTCGCCGATCGCCTCAATGGTCGTCACCCGACCTTTGCCGACCGCCTCGATGGGAAGGGCGCAGGCGCGGACGGGAGCGCCATCGATATGAACCGTACACGCCCCGCACTGGGCGATCCCGCAGCCGAACTTGGGGCCGAGGATGCCGAGGGTGTCCCGAAGAACCCAGAGCAGGGGTGTGTCGGGTTCGACGTCGACCCGACGTGTCCGACCGTTGACGCTGAGTGTGTAGGCCATGCCCGCGCTCCCTGTTCTCCCTCCCACGGATGTAGTCTGCGCGGGCGACAGGCGCCAGACGCCCGGTTATCGAATTACGACGACGTGGTCGGGCAGTTCATTGGGATTGTCGCCATCACGCGGCGGGAAATGCTCAGAGAGCACGCCGCCGCAGATCTCGACGGCGGCCTCAAACCCCTCGACAGCCTTCCCCGCCTTCACGCCCGCGATCAGCCGCGACATGGCCTCATTCCAGATTTCGGGATCGACCCGAGAGGCGATGCCCTCGTCGGCAATGAGCTCGGCCATGCGCTCCCACTCGGAGACGAAGATCAACACCCCTGTCCGCTCACGGGTCGCCTGGAGGTTCTTGGACAGGAACTGCTCGTATGCCCGCCGGCGGACCCGGTCTCGCTTGAGGCTCGCGGGCGTGAGGACCCTGCGCACCGGCGGCAGCCACGCCAGCATCAGGACCAGGAGGAACAGGAAGACCTGCAGCAGGATCACGCCCAGCACCGCCTCCCGGGCCGCGACGCCGGCGGCGGCCCCCACCGCTGCTGCGGTCCAGCCGCCCTGGATCAGGCCGGGCACAGTGACATGGATGCCCCCTGCCAGGAGCAGGATGGGCGCCGCCAGGGCCGCAAAGGCCGCCACGGCGAGGGGCGTCTCCCGGTATTCGCCGCAGTCCGGTGCGACGATGCAGTAGATCTCTCCACGGGTGGCCGCCTCGGCCCGGGCCACGGCGGCCTCAACGCGCTCGCATTCGACGTCCGTCAGCATGTCACCAGCCCCCCGAAGATCCGCCGCCGCCAAAGCCCCCGCCGCCGCCGCCAAAACCCCCGCCGAAACCGCCGCCGCCAAAACCGCCGCCGCGACCCCATCCGCCCAGCGGCGGCAGGATAACCGGACCGCCCAGCCCGGCGCGCCGGAAGGCCCGGGCTGACCGGCCGCCGCCACGCATGACGGTCACCAGGACCCATAAGATGAGGACCAGGACAATCAGCGTGACGAGGGGAGAGCCGCCGCCCTTCTGGGCGGCCGTCTCGGCGTTCTTGACGTTCGCCCGCGCCTCGCCCTCCGGCAGGGCCAGCTGGTCGGCGAGGGCCGCAGCGCCCGCAAGGACGCCGCCCTCCATGTCGCCCCGGCGAAAGGCGGGCACGATCTGGGTCTGGATGATGACGGAGCTGAGGCTGTCGGTGAGCACAGGCTCAAGCCCGTAGCCGACCTCCACCCGGACCCGGCGGTCATTGGGGGCGACGATCAGCAGCACACCGTCGTCGCGCTTGGCGTCGCCGATCCCCCAGGTGCGCCCCAGCTGGTAGCCGTAATCCTCGATGGGATAGCCCTGGAGGTCCGGGATGGTGGCGACCACCATCTGCCGACCCGTGGAGTCCTCCAAAGCCTTGAGACGGTCCGTCAGCGCCTGCTCCGCTTGCGGCGACAGAAGATTGGCCTCGTCCACCACCCGTCCGGTCAGGCGCGGGAAGGTTGGCGCAGCCAGGGCCGCGCCGGCGACGGCGACGAGGGCCAGGATCGCGACGAAGAGCGGTCCTGGACCCTGGCGCAGGATCATGGGGCGGGCGTGGCCGCGGGCGCCTGAGGCGCCGGTTCGGCCGGGGCGAAGCTCACCGTGGGCGCCGCCTGGGCCGCCTCGTTCGCAGCGAACAGCTGCATCGGCTTGGAGTTGCGGTGCACCACCGTCCAGAAGGAGTTCGGGAAGGTCTTGAACTCGAGATTGTAGGTCCGAACGGCCTCGTTGTAGTCGCGGCGGGCGATGGCGATGCGGTTCTCCGTGCCCTCGAGCTGCGACTGCAGGGCCAGGAAGTTCTGGTTGGACTTCAGGTCGGGATAGCGCTCCTGGATCATCATCAGCCGCCCAAGCACCCCGGACAGCCGGTCCTGGGCGGCGGCGAACTGCTGGAACTTGGCCGGGTCGGTCAGGGTCTCCGCATCGATCTTGACCTGGGTGGCCGAGGCGCGCGCCTCCGTCACCTCGGTGAGCACATTCCGTTCCTGGGCGGCGAAGCCCTTCACCGTCTCGACAAGGTTGGGGACCAGGTCCGCGCGGCGCTGGTACTGGTTCTGTACCTCCGCCCACTGGGCCTTGGCCGTCTCCTCCTTGGTGGGAATGGCGTTGACGCCGCAGGCGGCGAGAAAGAGGGGCGCCGCGGCCACGAGGAGAAGTCGCGAGAGGATCTTGCGGGAGAAGGTCACGTCGGAAGCTCCGGTCCGGTCGCCGCGCCGTCGCGGCCAGGGCCGGAAGATGGTCCCGATCCGCAGTTTCCGCAACGTCCGGTCACGACCGGAGGCGGCCGCCCCGGCTCAGGGCCTTCGTGAGGCGGCGGTCTCGTCCCGGATCCGGGTGAACTCCGAACCCGGGCGCCAGTCCGGCCAGACGCCGACGCGGGCCAGGCGCCGCGTCATGTCCACCACGAGGTCGACATCGGCGGCTGCGCCCCGCAGGTCCCAGTCCGGGCTCCAGGCGTCGCAGGTCTTGTGATAGCAATCGTCCGTGTAGCGGGTGACCCAGGCGTCGCCGGCGGCCCGACCGCCCTCCACAAGGTCGGCGCCGCCGCCCAACCCCATCAGCAGGAGCGCAGGCACCCCGCGGCGGGCGAGGCTGAAGTGGTCTGCCCGGAAGAACAGGGCCCGCTCAGGCTTGGCGTCCGGGGTCACCGTCCGCTTCTGACGGCGTGCGGCTTCGGCCAGGAAGTCATCCAGCTCGGACTGTCCGGCGCCGACAAGCACAACATCGCGCGAGGGTCCGGCGGTCTGCAGGATGTCCAGGGTCAGGTTGGCCGCCATCCTGTCCAGCGGCATGGTCGGACGTACGCCAAAGGTTTCCGAGCCCAGGAGGCCGCGCTCCTCGGCCGTCCAGAGAGCGAAGAGCACCGACCGCTCCAGACGTCGTCCGGCCTTGAGCAGGCGCGCCGCCTCCAGCACCCCGGCCACACCGAGGGCGTCGTCGACGGCGCCGGGCCGGATGCGCCGCCCCTGGGCGTCGGCCGGTCCCTCGCCATAGCCGTCCCAGTGGGCGGCGATCATGACGCTTTCGTCCGGTCGCTTCCGGCCCGGGAGCCGGGCGATCACATTGCGGCTCTCGAACCGACTGAAGCTCACCTCCACCGAGGCCGAGAAGGCCAGGTCCTTCATCGGTACGGGACGGAAGTCGGACGAGCGGGCCTGGCGGCGCAGGGCCTCCAGGTCGAGGCCGGCGGCGGCGAACAACCGGGTCGAGGCTTCGGCCGTGAGCCACCCCTGCAGGGGCAGGCGCTCAGCTGACGGCTTCGCCCGCGCAAGGTCATAGCCCTCGCCTCCCGAGGCCAGGACGGTCGACCATCCATAACCGGCGCCCTCGGTCTGGTGGACGATCAGGGCGGCCACGGCGCCGCGTCGGACCGCCTCCTCGAACTTATAGGTCCAGCGGGCATAATAGGTCGCTGCACGGCCGCCGAACCGGCCGGCGATGGGATCGGCGGCGGCGGCCTCAAAGTCCGGGTCGTTGATCAGGAAGACGGCGACCTTTCCCTTCAGGTCGACACCCTTGAAGTCGTCCCAGCCGCGTTCCGGGGCGTTCACGCCATATCCGACAAACACCATGGGGGCGGACTCGATCGTCACGCGGTCCACGGGAAGGAGGGAGATCACCGATATGTCCCGGCCCGGCGCCAGCACGGTCTCGCCCTTCGGCCCAGTGACCGCGTAGCGGCCGTCGGCTCCCAGCTGGGTCCGGATCATCGGGACGGGCTGGAAGAAGGTTCCCGCCTCTCCCGCGGGCTCAAGGCCCAGGTCGCGGAAGGCGCGCTCCAGATAGGCGACGGTCAGGGCCTCGCCCGGGGTCCCCGGCGCACGGCCGCCATAGGCGTCGGAGGCAAGCTCCCGGGTGATGGCCGACAGACGCGCCGGATCGGTGCGGTCAGCAGAGGCGGCGGGGGACGCCGCCAGCAGGGCGGCGAAGAGGGGCGGGACCAGTCGGAGGGGGTTCAGCATGCCTCCAAGTCTCGGGCCTTGGCCCGGGACTGGCAAGCGGGAGTCAGGCGGCCCGGTCTCTGCGACTGCGACGCCAGACGCGCCAGAGATAGGCGGCCAGGAGGAGGCCGAGAAGGATCTCCGTCACCGGGTCCAGCCAGGCCGCGACCTGCTCGTGACGGGAGGCCAGGAGAACCCCCGCCAGGGTCAGGGCCAGGGTCCAGAGGAAGGTCCCGGCGGTCGTCCAGGCCAGAAAGACTCCCCAGGGCATGCGCAGGACGCCCGCCGGCAGGGAGATCAGGGTCCGGATGCCCGGCGCCAGGCGACCCAGGAAGACCGCCAGCCCGCCCCAGCGCCGGAAGAAGGCCTGCGCGCGGTCCAGGTCGCTGACCTCGAGAGCCAGCCATCGCCCATGACGGTCGACCCACCGTCTGAGTCCCGCCTCCGGGATCATCCGGCCGACACCCTTCCAGAAGGCCGCGCCCGCCACGGCGCCCAGGGTGGCGGCGAGGATGACCCCGGCCAGGGGCAGGTCGCCCCGGGCGGCGGCGTAGCCCGCCAGGGGCAGGATCACCTCGGACGGAATGGGAGGGAACAGGTTCTCGGCGAACATAAGGGCGGCCACGCCCAGGAGACCGCCGGCGGCGATGATCGTCAGAATGAGCTCAGCCAATATCGCCTCCGGATCAAGACCACAGGTGGGGGGCGCCCGCAGGGAGTCAATGCGGCCCGGGGAACTCACGGACAGCGGTGGGCGCCAGGGTCACGGGCGCCTGCGGCGGCGGCGGGCGCTGGCGGATCGGTTCGCCCTTCAGCCACATCCAGAGGGCCTCCCAATGGATGGCGGCCAGGACGCCAAGGCTGGTCATCGGGCGCTCGAGCCAGACCGCCAGCAGGTTGGCGTCGGTCATCTCGCGCCGCTCTCCGGCGAAGGCGGCGGTGAGGATGCGCCCCTCGGCGTCGGACACGTCGATGGACACTGCGACCCGTTCGCCGGGCGGCTGAATCCGGAAGGCGTAGGTCAGGTCCATGTCCATGAAGGGCGAGACATAGAAGCCCTTGTCGATGGATTGGGTCAGGACGTTCCCGCCCTGCGGCGCGGCGGGGATGAGGTAGCTGTGGCTTTCGCCGAAGGTGTTGCGGACCTCGTAAAGGACCGCCGAGAGCGCACCGTCCCGCCGGTGCAGGAACCAGACGGTGAGGGGATTGAAGACCCCGCCCAGGATCCTCGGCATGGCCAGCAGGCGGATGGGGCCTCCGCCCTCTAAGCCGGCGTCCGCGAGTATCGCCTCCGCCTGGGCCCGAAGGTCGCGGCCGGTAGGGTCCAGATGGTCCCTGGGCGAAAAGCCGGTCAGGGCGAAACGGCCGACGGCGAAACGCTTCAGCCGGGCGTCGAGGCTCTCCAGCTCGTCCAGGTCCAGCAGCAGCATGAAGATGCGATACCGCAGCCTGTGCGGCCGCGGCCGCAGCCGGGCGTGGGTGACGACCCCGGCGTAGATGCCTGAGGCGGTCACGGCGTTCAGGCTCCCGCCGCCGAGACGGGCAGATGGATTCGGCCAGACTCGTCGGCCACGGTCCATGGCCGGCGCGGGGCCCCCATCGCTTCGGCTGCGGCCAGGCCCGACTGCAGCGCATCCTCGTGGAAGCCGTGTCCGAAGTAGGAGCCGCAGAACCAGGTCCGCCGCACGCCCTGCAGAGACCAGAGGCGCCGCTGCGCCTCGATGGCGGCGGCGTCGTAGAGGGGATGCTCGTAGGGGATCTCGGCGATCAGGGTCTCGGGCCGGAAGTCCTCCGGAGGATTGAGGGTCACAAAGAGGTCACCCGCACCCTTGAGGCTCTGCAGGTAGGTCATCCAGTAGGTCACCGGGCCCTCACCGGGGCTGTCACGGCGGCCAATGTGGTTCCAGGCGGTCCAGGCCGACCGCCGGCGGGGCATCAGGGCGGGATCGCGGTGCAGCATCACCCGGTTCTTCGCGTACCGGAACGCGCCGAGCAGGGCGGACTCCTCCGGCGTCGGGTCCTCGAGCAGGGCCAGGGCCGTATCCCCGTGCACGGCCAGAACCGCTTCGTCGAAGTCCAGGGTCGCGCCATCCGCCAGCCGGACCCGAACGCCGGTCTCCGTTCGGGACAGGCCCGCCACACGGACACCGGTGCGGAAGTCGGCTCGGGCGGCCTCCAACAGCTTGCGGACATAGGACCGGCTGCCGCCCGTCACCGTCCGCCAGAGTCCCCGGCCGGAGACGCTCATCATCCCGTGGTTGAGGAAGAAGCGGATCAGGGAGGCGGCGGGATAGTCGCCGATGCGGTCCAGGGGGGTCGACCAGATGGCCGCCGCCATGGGCAGGAGGTGGTCGTCCCGGAAGGCGGGGCCAAAGCGTCCATGCTCAAGATAGGCGTCGAGGGAGGTCCCCGAGCCCTCCAGCCGCCGAAGGTCATCCGGCGCCCGCCTGTAGAAACGCAGGATGTCGGCGATCATGCGCCAGAAGCGCGGGCGGAGCAGGTTGCGCTTCTGGGCGATGAGGGCGTTGGAGGAATACTCCAGGTCACCCCCGTCCAGGGAGACTGACAGGCCCATGTCCGCCGGCTGGCTGGCCACTCCGAGATGGTCGAGCAGGGCGGTGAAGTTCGGGTAGTTGTCCTCGTTGTAGACGATGAAGCCGGTGTCCACGGGCGTGTCGCCGCCCGGCCCCGGCGCGTCGAGGGTGTTGGCGTGGCCGCCGAGCCGGCCCTCCGTCTCCAGGACCGTGACGTCCGCCACCTCGCCAAGGCGCCAGGCGGCGGACAGTCCGGCGACGCCGGCTCCGATCACGACAATCCGGCGGGCGGGCGGGGCGTCAGGCGTGACGTCGGGCAAGGGAGATCTCCTGATGGCCGGTCGGGCGATTCCGGCGGCCCCATTGACCCCAGAGGCCGGGGGGATGCAAGGGGCGGGCCGCCAAGAGGGGACTGGTCGTCGCCTCCGGTCTGGTGCAGCGTGTCGCTCTCAACTTCCGGAGGTTTCACCATGCGATGGGTTCTGACCTGGTTGGGCGTCGGCGGTGCGTTCGGGATCCTGGATGCGCTTTGGCTGACGCAGATGTTCGAGCGCCTTTACAAGCCCGCCCTGGGGCCGCTGATGGCGCCGGGCCTGAGGCTGGATGCGGCGGTCGCCTTCTACCTGATGTACGTGACCGGCCTCGTCCTCCTGGCGGTTCGCCCGACCGTCCTGGCGGGGGGCGGGGTCCGGGCCGCAGCGCTGCGAGGCGCCAGCCTGGGGGCCTTCGCCTATGCGACCTACGACTTGACCAACCTGGCGACGCTGGCGGGCTGGCCGGTGCATGTGAGCGTGATCGACATCGCCTGGGGAACCTTCGCTTCCGCCACATCCTCGGCCGCCGGCGCCCTGGCCTGGAGCCGGTCGCCCCCCCGGGAGGGCTGACGGCGGTCGGGCGCCGGTTGTCGGCGACGTCGGCGGCTGTCTAATGTGCAGACGGCAGGCCGGGCGCGCCCGGTCCGGGGTCTGTTCCGGCCCCGGTCGCCTGAGCGGCGACGGCGATATTGAGATTTGAGTTTGGAGCGACCACCGCAGAATGTGGGGCTCCAGGGAGGAATTTGAATGAACGATCTTCTGGATCCCGGGTTCATGGCGCACCTGGAGGCGGCCGGTCAGGTGGGGATGACCACCGCCTGCTGGGCGGCCCGTCACCCTGGCAAGGTCGCGGTCTACGATCCCGACGGAACGCCCCACACCTTCGCCAAGGTCAACGCCAACGCCAACAAGCTGGCCCGGCTGCTCCGCGCCCGGGGGCTCAAGGCGGGCGACTCCCTCGCCCTGGTCTGCTCGAACCGCGCCGAGTTCGTTGAGGCCCTGGCCGCCACCCTGCGGACGGGCATCCGGATCACCCCCGTCAACTGGCACCTGACCGCGGATGAGATCGCCTACATCATCCGCGACTGCGAGGCCAAGGCCCTGGTGGGCGACGCCCGGGTCGCCGCCGTCGGTCCAGCTTCGGCCGAATGCCCGGACCTCCTGGTCAAGCTGGCCGTCGCCGGACAGATCGACGGCTTCGACGACTACCAGTCCGCCCTGGACGCCTTCGACGGAAGCGATATCGAGGACCCCGTCCTCGGCAACGCCATGATGTACACCTCCGGCACCACCGGCCGGCCCAAGGGCGTGCACCGCCCCGTTCCCGTCGTGACCCCCCCGGCCATGTACCTGATGCGCGGCTATGACAGCCAGAGCTCCGTCCAGCTCTGCGCCGGTCCGGCCTACCACGCCGCGCCCCTGGCCTTCGACGTCCGGGCCGCCATGGGCGCCGGCGCGCCGCTGGTCTTCATCGACAAGTGGGACTCCGAGCACGTCCTGAAGACCATCCATGAGCGCAAGGTGACCCACCTTCACCTGGTGCCGATCATGTTCCAGCGGCTGCTGGCCCTGCCCGCCGAGGTCAAGGCGCGCTATCCGGTCGACCATGTGCAGTACATCGTCCACGGCGCCGCGCCCTGCCCGCCCGAGGTCAAGCACGCCATGATCGAGTGGTTCGGGCCCATCCTGTCCGAGTACTACGCCGGATCGGAGGGGGGCGCCGGCTTCGCGATCGACTCCCACGAATGGCTCAGAAAGCCCGGCAGCGTCGGCAAGCGGCCCGCCCTCCTGCAGGTCCGGATCCTGGACGAGAACGGCAAGGACCTGCCCAACGGCCAGGCCGGCGGCATCTACCACCAGCTGCCTCCGGGCGGCGGCTTCACCTATTACAAGGACGAGGCCAAAACCAACGCCAGCCGGGTGGATGGCTTCTTCACCATGGGCGACGTCGGCTATTTCGATGAGGACGACTACCTCTTCCTGACGGGCCGCAGCGCCGAGACCATCATCTCCGGCGGGGTGAACATCTACCCCCAGGAGGTCGACAACGAACTGATCAAGCACGACGCCGTCGCCGACTCCGCCACGGTGGGCGTGCCCCACGACGAGTGGGGTGAGCAGGTCAAGGCCGTGATCCTGCTCAAGCCCGGCTACACGCCCTCGGACGCCCTGGCCCAGGAGATCCTCGACTTCGGCCGGCGCACCCTGCCGTCATTCAAGGTTCCCCGCAGCCTGGACTTCGTCACCGACCTGCCCCGGTCGGCGGCCGGCAAGATCCAGCGCAACAAGGTCCGGGCGCCCTACTGGGAAGGCCGCGCCAAGCAGATCTGACCGCGGCTCGGCCATCGGGCGGCGAAACGATGCGAAAACAAGCGTGTCTGGCGATTGCGGGCGGGCGCCCTTAAGAAGCGCCCGCCTTTTTCCCGTTCGGGGTGCGTCATGCCGATTCCCTTCATCGACCTCCAGGCCCAACGCCAGCGCCTCGGCCAGCCCCTCGAGGACGCCATCCTCAAGGTCGTCCGCTCGGGCGCCTGGATCATGGGTCCTGAGATCGCCGAGCTGGAAAAGGCCCTTGGCGAGTTTGGCGAGGCGCCCTTCGTCCTGTCCTGCGGATCGGGCACCGAGGCCCTGCAGCTGCCCCTGATGGCCTGGGGGATCGGTCCCGGCGACGCGGTCTTCTGCCCCTCCTTCAGCTTCGCCGCGACGGCCGAGGTCATGCCCCTGGTCGGCGCCTCGCCGGTCTTCGTGGACGTCCGCCCCGACACCTTCACCCTGGACCCGGAACGCCTGGAGGCGGCCATCCAGGCCGTGAAGGCCGAGGGCGTCCTGACCCCCCGCGCGATCATGGCGGTCTGCCTGTTCGGCCAGCCCGCGGACTATCCGGCCCTGGCCGACATCGCCCGCCGGCACGGCCTGAAGCTCATCGCCGACTCGGCCCAGGGCTTCGGCTGCACCCTGGGTGGTCATCACCCCATCCACTGGGCGGACGTGGCCACCACCTCCTTCTTCCCGGCCAAGCCCCTGGGCGCCTATGGCGACGGCGGAGCGGTGTTGAGCAAGGACGCGCGCCTGCACGACCTGCTGGTCAGCCTGCGCGTCCACGGCCAGGCGGTGAAGTCCGACATCGAGGGCCGGACCTTCGAGCACGACCCCAAGTACCTGAACATGCGGGTGGGCATGAACAGCCGGATGGACACCCTCCAGGCCGCTATTCTCCTGCAGAAGCTGACCATATTCGCCGACGAGATCGAGGCCCGGAACCGGGTGGCCGACCGCTATGCCGCAGGGCTTGCGGGCGTGGTGGAGACCCCTGTGGTCATCCCTGGCGGCCGCAGCACCTGGGCCCAGTACACGGTGAAATGCGCGGACCGCGACGGCCTGGCCGCCCACCTGAAGGCCGCCGAGGTCCCGACCGCCGTCTACTACCCCATCCCGATCCACCGGCAGGGAGTCTATTCCGGCTATCCCGCCCCGGGGGGCCTGCCCGTGACCGACGCCCTGTCCGGCCAGGTGCTGAGCCTGCCCATGCACCCCTACCTGGCGCCCGACGTGCAGGACCAGGTGATCGCGGCGGTGCGGAGCTTTTTCCGAGCCTAGCCGACCCCGGCTTGCGTTGAGGCTCTCACAGGGCTCCGACTGATGGGCAGGAGGTGATCGAAGGGGACCCCCGCCTCGCCCTGCCAGAAGGCCAGGACGGCCTCGAGGTGGTTGGTGGACATGCCGATGTCCACGCGCGGCTTGGCCAGTTCCAACTTCGCCTCCCCCTGTCGTTCCGTCCTTGCGGGCTTGCCCGCGATCCGTCCCCATGACAAGTCGGAAGCCTAGGGAGACGACAAACAGGAGCCAGGCCCATGAAGGCGGCGGTCTATTACGAGAACGGCGGACCCGAGGTCCTGCGCTACGAGGACGTCCCCGATCCGGCCTGCCATCCCAAGGGCGTGATCATCCGTGTCGAGGCCATCGCCATCGAGGGCGGCGACACCCTGAACCGCTTCGGCGGGCCCCTGGTCACCAAGCCCCACATCGTCGGCTACCAGGCCGCCGGCGAGATCATCGAGGTCGGCGCCGAGGTCACCCACCTGAAGGTCGGCCAGAGGGTCGCCACGGTGAACAATTTCGGCAGCCACGCCGCCCTGCGCAGCGTGCCGGCCCGCAACTGCTGGACCGTGCCCGAGGGCTACGACATCGCCAAGGCCTCGGCGATCCCGGTGACCTTCGGCACCGCCCACGACTGCCTGTTCGAGTACGGACGGATGAAGGCGGGCGAGATCGTCCTGGTCCAGGCCGGGGCATCGGGCGTCGGCGTCGCCGCCATCCAGCTGGCGCGCCGGGCGGGGGCGAAGATGATCCTGGCCACCGCCTCCTCGGACGAGCGGCTCGAGCGCCTCAAGCCCCTGGGGATGACCGCCGGGATCAACTACCGGGTGAACGAGGTGCCCCGGGAGGTCCGCCGCCTGACCGACAACCACGGCGCCGACGTTGTGGTGGATTCCGTGGGCGGCTCGACCCTGCAGGGCTCGATCAACAGCCTCGCCTATCGCGGCCGGGTCTCCATGGTCGGCGCCGCCGGGCGCGAGCCCATGGTGGTGGATGTGGGCTCCATGATGGGCGGCAACCGCGGCCTCTCCGGCGTCTTCCTGGGCGCCGAGATCATGACCGACCGGGTCCACGACATGATCCAGGGCCTGATCGACGACGCCGCCCGGGGCGAGCTGGAGGTAGTGATCGACCGGACCTTCCCCCTGGCCGAGGCCGCCGCCGCCCACGCCTACATCGAAAGCCGCGCCGCCGTCGGCCGGGTTGTCCTGGTTCCCTGAGCCGAGGCTGGCCATGCCCTTTGCGACGAACGGCGATGTGCGCCTCTGCTGGGAGAGCTTCGGCGATCCCGGCGCTCCGGCCATCCTGCTGGTCAACGGCCTGGGCTCGCAGATGACCCGCTGGCCGGAGGGCTTCTGCGCCCTCCTGGTGGCTCGGGGCTACCGGGCCATTCGGTTCGACAACCGCGATGCCGGCCTGTCGACCGGGTTCGGCGAGGGCGAGGCCTACACCCTGGAGGACATGGCCGCCGACGCCATGGCCGTGCTGGACGCCGCCGGGGTGGAGGCCGCCCATGTGACCGGGGTGTCCATGGGCGGCATGATCAGCCAGGTCATCGCCGCGGACCACGCGCACCGCACCCTGTCCCTGACCTCCATCATGTCCACCTCCTCGGCGTCGGGCCTGCCTCAGGCGACGCCCCGGGCCATGGCGGTCCTGACCCAGCCGACGCCGGACTTCCGCACCGACCCGGAGGCCCATATCGCCGCGGCGGTGGAGAACGCCCGGGTCATCGGCAGCCCCTCCTACCCCTGGCCCGACGGCGCCCTGGCCGAGCGGGCGCGGGCCGAGGCCTCTCGGGCCTGGAACCCCACCGGCTCCGGACGACAGATGCGCGCCGTCGGCGCCACCGGCGACCGCTCTGCGCGCCTGGCCCGGATCACCGTCCCCACCGTTGTCCTGCACGGGGCGGACGACCCCCTCCTGCCGGCCGAAGGCGGGCGGGACACCGCCGCCAAGATCCCCGGGGCCGAGCTCCGGATCATTGAGGGCATGGGCCACGACCTGCCCCCCGCCCTGTTCGGCCTCGTCGCCGATGCCATCCTCGCCGCCGCCGCCCGCGCCGGCTGACCCCTTCAAGGAGCCTCATCATGGGACGTCTTTCCGGAAAATCCGTCATCATCACCGGCGCTGGCTCCGGCATTGGCCGCGCCGCCTCCCTGCTGTTCGCCGCAGAGGGCGCGAAGCTGGTCATCGCCGACAAGTTCGACACCGCCGAAGAGACCGCCCGGCAGGTGCGCGAGGCCGGCGGGACCGTGGTCGCCCTGGTCGGGGACGCCGGCGAGGAAGCCTTCGTCTCGGGCCTGATTGACCGGGCCGTCGCCGAGTACGGCGCCCTGGACGCCATCTGGGCCAACGCCGGCATCTCTGGCGGCGCCACGCCGCGGGAAGAGCAGGACTCCGACCATTGGGCCGAGGTCCTGCGGGTCAACCTGATCGGACCCTTCCTGGCGGTGAAGCACGCCAGCCGGGTCATGGTTCCGCGGGGCCAGGGCTCCATCGTCATGACCGCCTCGGTGGCCGGCATCCGCTCGGGCGCCGGCGGCATGCCCTATTCGGCCTCCAAGGCCGGTGTGATCAACCTGGCCCAGACGGCGGCCAACGACCTCTACGGGACGGGCGTGCGCGTGAACGCCATCTGCCCCGGCCTGATCGAGACCGGCATGACCAAGCCCATCTTCGACGGCGCCCGCGCCCGGGGCAACGAGGCCAAGATCGGCCAGCTCAACCCCATGACCCGCTATGGCGTGCCCTCCGAAATCGCCCACGCCGGCCTCTTCCTGGCCTCGGACGACGCCTCCTACGTGAACGGCCAGGCCATCGCGGTGGACGGCGGCCTGTCCTCCTCCCACCCGGTGGTGCGGCGGCGCTAGCGGCGATCAACCCGTACCAATGGCTCCCCCCAGGGGGAGCTCCGACCGGAGGTCGGTGAGGGGGTCTGCTGAGGGGCCGTTGACCCCCTCCGACGCGCTGCGCGCGCCACCTCCCCCTGGGGGGAGGAATTACAGCGCCAATTGCTCCCCCAAGGGGGAGCTGTCAGCGAAGCTGACTGAGCAACCATGTTTCATGCGGGCATGTTTTTGACCCAGGGCTGGCCTCGTTGGAGGACGAGGTTGGCGGCTTCGATGAGCTTACGCATGACGGCGACGGTGACGATCTTGGGCGGTTTGCCCCTGGCCCTGAGGGTCTCG
>JADBYZ010000039.1 GCA_020402745.1 Phenylobacterium sp. | reverse complement strand
CGCCTCGCAGCCCTTACGGCCTAGCCACGCCCGGACTCCGTCCAGATCCCGCCAAGACGCCTCAAAACACCCCGAAAGGGCCAGAAAACCTCGCCTCAATGCGCCTCAAGGCAAAGGACGGCGCGTATCGCAGAGGTCCCCTTGGGGGAGCACTTGGCGATGTGACTTCACCCCCAGGGGGAGGTGGAACCGGGGCAAGGCCTCGGGACAGTAGGACGGGAACGGTCCTAGTCCGGCGTCCGCCGGCGGCCCTTCATCTTCTTTCGCGTTCTGACGAGGAAGCGAAAGCGCCTGGGAAGGACCAGACGCTCAACCCTGAGCGACTGCTGCCAGATGAAGGGAATGATCTCCGGATCCCGGCGAAGCAGGCGTCGCAGGGGGCGGACGAACTTCGGGTGCCGGTTCTGCAGGCGAACAAACTCCCGTTTGGCCCGGAAGGATCCCCGCAGAACCATCATCAGACCGATGACCGTCAAGGGCAGGCCGAGTGGTCCGGGAAGCGGAGCGATCACAACGCCGGCCACGACCAGGATCAGTCCGCCCACCGTCAACCCCGTCCGCGCGAATCCGGACAGGAAGGCGCGCGCCAAGGCGTCCGCCTCCCGGTAAACCGACGATCTCTCTTTAGGCCCCTCGGACACAGGCTTCAGTTCCGCTGACATGAGACGGCGGAAAGGGTCCGGGTCTCCCTGAGTTCCGAGATATGGGGTGAGTTGAAGACTGAAAAGTGGCGTCGCCCAGAATGCGCCGCTGAGGCCCTCGTCCCCTGTCGGCTCAGGGGCCGGAGACGCAGGTCCAACAAAGAATGCGTCACGGACATGTGACCCCGAATCAGGCCCCTCAGCGAGCCGCTCCCACCGAAGGCTGACAAGCCTATGCGACCCCGACCCGTGCGCGTAAAGTCAGGCTACGGCAAAGGCCGCGCGCCTCTAGCCTGCGGAGACCGCTATTCCGCAGCGAGCGGCGCCGGCGCCACACCTGTCTCCGGCTTGCGCCAGGTCAGTCGGGGCTTCCGGGCCGCCAGGGTCTCGTCCAGGCGACGCAGGGGCGCCAGGTGAGGCGCCGCCGTGAAGCGCTCGGTCTCGCTGGCGAGGGCCGCCCCCGCCAGGCCCAGGAGGGCGTCGCAGAAGCGGTCGAGCTCGGCCAGGGACTCCGATTCCGTCGGCTCGATGAGCATGGCCCCGTGCACCACCAGCGGGAAGTACATGGTCATGGGGTGGAAACCCTCGTCGATCATGGCCTTGGCGAAGTCGAGGGTGGTGATCCCGGTCCCCTCCAGCCAGCGGTCGTCGAACAGGGCCTCATGCATGCAAGGGCCGTCCGGGAAGGCCGCGCTCATCACGCCGGAGAGCCGGGCCTTGATGTAGTTGGCGTTCAGCACCGCATCCTCGGCCGCCTGCCGCAGGCCATCAGCGCCGTGGCTGAGCATGTAGGCGTAGGCGCGGACATACATGCCCATCTGGCCGTGGAAGGCGGTCATGCGGCCGAAGGCCTGAGCCGCCTCGGCCTCGGTCTCCTCCAGGAGCTTGAAGCCCTCAGAGCCGTGGACCACCCAGGGGGTCGGGGCGAAGGGCGCCAGGGCCTCTGACAGCACCACCGGGCCGGAGCCCGGCCCACCGCCCCCGTGGGGGGTGGAGAAGGTCTTGTGCAGGTTGATATGCATGGCGTCGACGCCCAGGTCGCCGGGCCGGACCCGGCCGACGATGGCGTTGAAGTTGGCCCCGTCGCAGTAGAAGTAGGCCCCCGCCGCGTGGGTCAGGCGGGAGATCTCCAGGATGTCCCGCTCGAACAGGCCGCAGGTGTTCGGGTTGGTGACCATGATGGCCGCCACCTCATCGCTCAGCTTGGCGGCGAGGTCGGACAGGTCCACGCGCCCGTCCGCCGTCTGTCCGATCTCCACCACCTCGTAGCCGACGAAGGCCGCCGTGGCGGGGTTAGTGCCGTGGGCGGAGGTGGGGGTCAGGACCAGGCGTCGCTGGGTCTGGCCGGCGGCGGCGTGGGCGGCCCGGATGGCCAGGAGGCCGCAGAGCTCGCCATGGGCCCCCGCCTTGGGCGACAGGGCCACGGCGGGCATGCCGGTCAGGGTCTTCAGCCAGTGGGAAAGGCGGTCCATCAGGCCCAGGGCGCCCTGGACCGCCGAGACCGGAGCCAAAGGATGCAGGTCGGCGAAGCCGGGCAGCCGGGCCAGCTTCTCGTTGAGCCGCGGGTTGTGCTTCATGGTGCACGAGCCCAGCGGATAGAGGGCCAGGTCGATGGCGTGGTTCTTCTGGCTCAGCCGGACATAGTGGCGGACCGTCTCGGGCTCGGAGAGGCCGGGAAGGCTCAGGGGCCTGGCGCGGACCAGACCGGCCAGATCCTCGGCGCCGGCGTCAGGCGAAGGCAGATCGACGCCGGTCCCTTCCCAGGAGTCGCGCTCAAAGATCAGCGCCTCGTCCTGCAGCAGGCCGCGCCCGCCGCTCAGGGAGGCGAAGCCGGCGGCGGGGGCGTCGGCGGCGGGGCGGGTCGGACGGCCAACGGAATTGAGGCTCATCAGCGGATCCTCCGGGACAGGGCGGCGACCAGGGCCTCGATGTCGGCGGCCGAGGTGGTTTCGGTGGCGGCGAGCAGCAGGACATCGTCCATGCCGGCGGTGGGATCGAGCCGGGAGACCGGCACGCCGGCCAGGATCCCCTCCCCGGCCAGGGCCTCGACCAGGGCGGCGGCGGAGCCGGGAACCCGGACAGCGACCTCGTTGAAGAAGCGCGGCGTCAGGACCTCCACGCCCGGAAGGCCGGCCAAGGCCCCGGCCAGGGTGCGCGCCCGGCCATGGTTCACCTCGGCCAGCCGCCTCAGCCCCGTCCCGCCCAGCAGGGTCATGTGGATCGAGAAGGCCAGGGCGCAGAGCCCGGAATTGGTGCAGATGTTCGAGGTCGCCTTCTCCCGGCGGATGTGCTGCTCGCGGGTCGAGAGGGTCAGGACGAAGCCCCGCCGGCCCTCGGCGTCCACGGTCTCGCCGCAGAGCCGGCCCGGCATCTGGCGGACGAACCTCTCGCGGCAGGCGAAGAGGCCGACATAGGGGCCGCCGAAGTTCAGGCCGACCCCCAGGGACTGGCCCTCGGCCACGGCGATGTCGGCGCCCATCTCGCCCGGGGACTTCAGGAGGCCCAGGGCCACGGCCTCGGTGGTCACCACCACCAGCAGGGCGCCGGCGGCGTGGGCCGCCTCGGCGATGGCGGTGACGTCCGTCACCGTTCCGAAGACGTTGGGGGTCTGGACCACCACGCAGGCGGTGTCGGAATCGATGGCGGCCAGGACGTCCGCCTCAGCATCGACGGCGGCGGGCCGGCGGGTGATCTCCATGCCCTCGGCTGTAGCGATGGTGTGGGTGACCCTGGCGTAGTGGGGGTGCAGGCCGCCCGACAGCACGGCCTTGCGCCGGCGGGTGACCCGCCGGGACATCATCACCGCCTCGGCGCAGGCCGTGGAGCCGTCGTAGAGCGAGGCGTTGGCCACCTCCATGCCGGTCAGGGCGGCGACCTGGGTCTGGAACTCGAACAGGACCTGCAGCGTGCCCTGTGCGATCTCGGGCTGGTAGGGCGTGTAGCTGGTCAGGAACTCCGACCGCTGGATGATGTGGTCCACCGTCGCTGGCACATGATGCTTGTAGGCGCCCGCCCCGCAGAAGAAGGGCCCCGCCCCCGCCGGACGGTTCAGGGCCGCCAGGCCCGCCAGCTCGCGCTCGACCTCGATCTCCCCGGCGTACCCGGGCAGGTCCACCGGACCGGAGAGGCGCGCCGGCCCGGGAACGTCGGCGAACAGGGCGTCGACGTCAGGGGCGCCGATCACGCCCAGCATGTGGCGGCGGTCCGCCTCGTCCAGCGGCAGGTAACGCATGGCTCAGAGGGTCTCCAGGAAGGCGTCGTAGGCGTCGCGGTCCATCAGGGCGTCGTACTCGGCCCGGTCGGCGACGCGCACCCGCGCAAACCAGCCGCCGGACTCAGGATCGGCGTTCACCGTCTCCGGCGCGCCGGCGAGGTCGGCGTTGGCCTCGACCACCTCGCCCGAGAGGGGGGCGTAGACGTCGGAGGCCGCCTTGACGCTCTCGACCACCGCCATGCCCTCGCCCGCCTTCAGGGCGCGGCCGGGCTCCGGCGTCTCGACATAGACCACGTCGCCCAACTGCTCAGCGGCGTAGGCGGTGATGCCGACGGTGGCGATGTCGCCGTCGAGGGCGACCCATTCATGGTCCTTGGTGAAGCGCATGGCGGAAGTCCTTTCAGGGCCGGCGGACATAGCGATGGGGAACAAAGGGCAGGGCGACGGTCTCGACGGGCCAGGTGCGGCCGCGCACGACAACCCCCAGCCTCTGGCCCGGGGCGCAGAGGGCGGGCGGGGCGAAGCCGATGGCGATGGGATGGCCCAGGGTGGGCGAGAAGCCGCCCGACGTGACGACGCCGACCTCAGCTCCCGCGCCGTCCACGATGACCGCGCCCTCCCGGGCCGGTGCGCCTTCCAGCACCTTCAGGGCGATGCGGGCGCGGGACGGCGCACCGGAAAGCTCGCCCAGGATCCGGGCCGCACCGGGGAAGTCGCCGCGGCGGCGGCGCGAGGGCGAGATGGCGAAGGCCAGGTCGGCCTCCACCGGGCTGACCGAGGGATCGACGTCGTGGCCGTAGAGGGGAAGCCCCGCCTCGAGCCGCAGGGAGTCCCGGGCCCCCAGGCCGATGGGACGGACCCGGTCATCGGCCAGAAGCAGGTCCCAGGCCCGGGCGGCCTCTGCAGCGGGCAGGGAGATCTCGAAGCCGTCCTCACCGGTGTAGCCCGACCGCGAGACGATCAGATCCACCCCCCCGAAGCCGGTCATGGCCGCGCTGTCCATGAAGGCCATGTCCGCGCAGCCTGGGGCGTGCGCCGCCAGCACGGCCGCTGCCTGCGGTCCCTGCAGGGCGAGCAGGGCCCGGTCTTCCAGGCGGGTCAGGCGGACCCCGGCGGGAAGGCTCGCCTCCAGGAACCGGAAGTCCTCGTCCTTGCAGGCGCCGTTGACGACGATGAACAGGCCCTCGCCATCCGGACGGGCGGCCATCAGGTCATCGAGAATCCCGCCCTCATCGTTCAGCAGGACGGAGTACTTCTGTCGCCCCGGCTTGAGGGCGGCGAAGTCCCCCGGGGTCACGGCCTCGAAGGCCGCCGCCCAGCCCTCGCCGGCCAGCCGCGCCTGGCCCATGTGGGAAACATCGAACAGGCCCGCGGAGGCGCGCGTCCAGGCGTGCTCCTTCATGACCCCGTCGGGGTACTGGATGGGCATGTCATAGCCGGCGAAGCCCGCCATGCGCGCGCCCGCCGCCAGGTGGGCGCCATGCAGGGGCGTGCGCTTCAATTCGGGTTCGCTCATGAGGACTCCCGGCGACGACAAGACGACCGCGCACCGGACCCGCCGTTGCGCCTCGCCCCCGCTGTCCTTGGCGCCTGAGAGATTTCAGCCGGGCCGGAGGCTCTCCGGCAGGCCTTGCTCCTTCGGCGAGCGACGGGATGGACCCGACGCTGCTTTCCAGCGTTCCTTCGCCTTCGCGGTCCTTTTGCCTGAGCGTTTCCGGGGCGGTTGCGCCTTCGGCTCCGGGTCGAACCCGGTCTCTCCCGCGAGAGTCGGGCTGACCGTGCGCGATGACCCCCCGGGAGTCAATGAGTCGCCGCCTGCGCCACGGCTTGTCCACAGGCAGGGGGCTGGTGGCGCGCGTTACATGCGCTCGGGCGCCGAAAGTCCGAGCAGGTTCAGGCAGAGTTCCAGCTGACGCAGGATCACTCCGGCCAGGGCCAGGCGGGAGGCGCGCATCTCGCCCTCGGCCGGCAGGATCGGACAGGCCGCATAGAAGCGCGAGAAGGCCTGGGCCAGCCGGTAGGCATGGTCGGCGACCAGGTTCGGCGCCCGGCGATCGTAGGCCTCGGATAGGGCGTCGTCGAAGGCGTCGAGCAGCAGGGCGAGCTCGCGCTCGGCCGGGTCCCCGATGCGGATGTCGCCGGGCTCCAGCCCCTGCTCCGCCGCCCGCCGAAGGACCGACTTGATGCGCACCACCTGGTAGAGGAGGTAGGGGCCAGTCTTGCCCTCGAAGCTGGTGAACCGGTCGAGGTCGAAGACGTAGGAGGTGCCGCGAAAGTTCGACAGGTCGGCGAACTTCAGCGCCGCCACGGCCACCTGGTGGGCCGTCGCCTCGAAGGCCTCGGGAGCCAGCTCGGCGCCCAGGCCCGCCTCACGCAGGCGCTCCCGCGCCCGGTCGCGGGTCATCTCGATCAGGTCGTTCAGCTTCAGCACCCCCCCCTCGCGGGTCTTGAAGGGCTTGCCGTCGGTCCCGTTCATGGTGCCGAAGCCGATGTGCTCCAGCTGGCCCTCGGCGGCGTAGCCGGCCAAGATGGCGGCCCGGAACACCACCTCGAAATGGTCGGCCTGGCGCTGGTCCACCACGTACAGGACCTGGTCCGGGTTGAAGGTCCTGCGGCGGTCCAGGATGGTGGCCAGGTCCGTCGTGCCGTACATGGCCGAGCCCTCGGAGGACACCACCAGCAGGGGCGGCAGGTCGCGCTTGTCGCCCTGCCGGCCAACACGGACGATCCGGGCGCCCTGGTCGTCCTCCAGCAGGCCGCGGGCCTCAAGGTCGGCGACCATATCGGGGATGAGGGGGTCTGCGTCGCTCTCGCCCTTCCAGAGGTCGAAGTCCACGCCCAGGGCGTGGAAGTCCCGGGCCAGGGCGACCTGGGTCACCCGAGCGAAATGCCGCCAGAGAAGGAGGCATCCCGGACGGCGGGACTGGAGCGCCGCCGTCAGCTTGCGGGCGCGGTTGCGATAGGCCTCATCGGTCTTCCCGAGGGCCGCAGCCTCCGGGTACATCCGGTCCAGGTCGGCCAGGCTGATGCGCTGGGCAAGGCCCTCGAAGGCGGCGGCCTCGGCCTCTGGCGAGGGCTCGGTCCCGGCGGCGTCGAGGTCCTCCACCAGGGTGCGGATCCAGGGATCGGCATCCATGGCGGCGCCGATCAGCAGGCCCATCTGGTAGCCCCAGTCGCCGAAATGGGCGTCGCCGACGGTCTCGTCGCCCCGGAACCGATAGATCCGCTTCAGGGACTCCCCGATGATGGACGAGCGCAGGTGGCCCACATGCATGGGCTTGGCCACGTTGGGGCCGCCATAGTCGATGAGCACCCGCCGGGGCGTCCCGACTGTCCCGGCGTCCACCCGGGGGTCGGCGGCGATCTCGCCCGCGCGGCGGGACAGGGCGGCGTCGGAGACCTTCAGGTTGATGAAACCGGGGCCGGCGATCTCGACCGAGGCGAACTCGGGCGCGTCCTCCAGAGCGCCCGCCGCAGCGGCGGCGATCTCCCGGGGATTGCGACCCACCCGCTTGGCGGCTGCTAGGGCGCCGTTGCACTGGAAATCGGCCAGGTCCGGGCGATCCGAAGGCGTCGCGCGCGCCAGTTCAGATGGCAGGTCAAGCGTCCGGAACGCCTCGGCGAGGCGTTGGTCGATCGCGCCCCTCAGTCCGGTCATTTCGGGGTCCGGCTTCCCGAGGCGGCGGTCTGGGAGCCCGCATCGAGGCGGAAGCGCTTACCCTGTCGGTTGAAGTCGGCCATGGCAGGGGTCACGTCGAAGCCAACCAGGATCTCGAAGTTCGATCCTGAAGTGGTCAGGGACGCGCGAGGGATGACGATGCCGTCGACCCGCTCAACGGCATAGAGGCGGTCCTGGCCGGGCTCGAAGCGGATCGGCAGGTCGAAATAGACCTTGTCGATCACCATGCGGTTCCTTTGGGTCACGGCGACCCAGTAGCGATAGGTCTTGCTGTTCCCGCTCGCCTTGGGCCCACGACCCGCGGCGAACAGGATGTCCATGGCCACCGTGATCGGCTCTGCGTCCTTGTAGGCGCAGCCGGCGGAGATTTTCTGAATCTCGCCTGACCAGGCGACATCAGCAGAGGCCTCGCGACCGCCGGTGAACTCCACGTAGCGGCCCGCGTCGTAGAGCACCTTTACGAAGGGACAGGGTCCGGCATTGCGGAGTTGGGGCAAGGGCGCCTGGTTGTTGCCGAACTCGGCGTCGCGCTGGCGCTTCCGGGCCGCTTCCTCGGCCTGGTCGTCACCGCCCCGGGGCCGGGACTGGGCCAGGGCGTCTGTCGCCGGTAGGGCGAAGGCGCAGGCCAGGAGGAAGGCGGCGATCAGGGAGCTCTTGCGCATCAGGTCGTCCGGCGATGTCCCGCGCGGAAGGCGCGGTGAGGCCCTTTGATACTGAACAAAGATTACGGCTGCAACGCGGCCTGTCAGACCCTAGATAGAAGTCATGAGCGCAGACCCCGCCGCCCCCGCCGTTCTGACCGTCCGACTGGCCGCCCCGCGGGGCTTCTGTGCGGGCGTCGACCGCGCCATCCAGGTGGTCGAGGCGACCCTCGAGCGCTTCGGGGCGCCGGTCTATGTGCGTCACGAGATCGTCCACAACCGCCACGTCGTCTCCCGCCTCAGGGACATGGGCGCCGTCTTTGTCGAGACCCTCGAGGAATGCCCGGATGACCGGCCAGTCGTGTTTTCCGCTCACGGCAGCCCGCGCTCTGTCATGGAGGGCGCCAAGTCGAGGGGCATGACCTTTCTGGACGCCACCTGCCCCCTCGTCTCCAAGGTGCACGTCGAGGCCGCCCGCCATCACGCCGCCGGCCGTCAGGTCCTGCTCATCGGCCACGCCGGGCACCCGGAGGTGGTCGGGACCATGGGCCAGCTGCCGGACGGAGCGGTCGTGCTGATCGAGACCCTCGAGGACGCCCGGGCCTTCGCCCCTCAAGGCGCAGGCGGCATGGCCTACGTCACCCAGACCACCCTGTCGGTGGATGACACGACCGAGATCGTCGAAGCGCTGAAGGCGCGATTCCCGGACATGGCTGCGCCACACCGGGACGACATCTGCTACGCCACCACCAACCGCCAGGAGGCGGTGAAGTCCATCGCCGGCGAGTGCGACGTGCTGCTGGTGATCGGCTCGGCCAACTCCTCCAACTCTGTCCGGCTTGTGGAGGTGGGGCTCCGGGCCGGCGCCCCGAAGGCCTTCCTGATCGACGACGCCGACGACCTGGACCTCACCTGGCTCGCAGGCGCCCGGACCGTGGGCGTCACCGCAGGCGCGTCGGCGCCCGAGGACCTCGTCCAGGGCGTGATCCGCAAACTCGCGGGCGCCTTCGCCGTCACCGTCGAGGAGGTCGGCGCGGCCCGCGAAACGGTCAGCTTCAAGCTGCCCCGGGCCCTGCTGGCTTGAGGCTTTCCGGGCCCGAGGGGCGCCTGGCGTCGAGGGTGCTCGCTGCGGCAGGCCTGCCCCGGGACCCCGACATTCGGCGCATCACCCTCGGAAAGTCCGGAGACCTCGTGGTCCGGAGCGGGCCCGCCTTCCTCAAGATCGCCGGGGCCGGGACAGGCGCGCGACAAAGGCTCCGCCAGGAGGCGGACGCCCTGGCCTGGCTGTCCGGTCGGGTGCAGGTTCCCGCCCTGCTCTGGTCGGGCGAGGTTTCGGGACGGATGGCCCTGGTCACCTCCGCCCTGCCGGGCCGTCCCCTTTCCGATGTCGCCCCGCAAGAGGCTGAGGCGGCGCTGGCGGAGGGCGCCCGGGCGCTGGCGGCCCTCCATGCCCTGTCTCTGGAGGGGTGCCCGGGAGATGGGTCCGTGGAGGCCCTTCTGGCCGAGGGGCGGCGGGCCGCGGCGGAGGGTCGGGTCGATGCGGACGATTTTCATCCTGACCATCAGGGCTGGACCCCGGAGCAGCTCATCGCGGCGATCGCGGCGGATCCGCCGCCCGAGTCCGCTCCCGTTCCCACCCACGGGGACGCCTGCCTGCCGAACCTGGTCTGGTCGAGGGAAACTGGGATCGGATTCGTCGATGTCGGCCGCCTGGGGCCCGGCGACCCCTGGCGGGACTTCGCCCTTTTCCTGAGGTCGGCCGAACGGAACCATCCCGGGGTCGATGCGGCTGGCCTCCTGACCCGGACCCTGCCCGGCTGGCGCCACGATGCGCGCCGCGACTTCGGCTTCCGGCGCCTCGACGAACTGGCTTGACCCGGCCTCGCGGCTCGCCCAATCCGGGCGCATGGCCGTCTACACCGACATCACCGACGAGGAACTGGCGACCCTGCTCGCCGACTTCGACATCGGCGCGCCCCTGTCCCTGAAGGGGGTGGCCGAGGGGGTCGAGAACTCGAACTTCCTCCTCGAGACCGAGACTGGCCGGTTCTTCCTGACCATCTACGAAAAGCGGGTCCGGGCCGACGACCTGCCCTATTTCCTCGACCTCCTGACCTGGCTGGCCGCCCGCGGGTTCCCCGGGGCGGCGCCCGTTGCCGATCGCCAGGGACGGACCCTGAAGGTCGTCCGGGGCAAGCCGGCGGCCATCGTCACCTTCCTGCCCGGCCTGTCGGTGCGCCGGCCCAACGCCGCCCACTGCCGGGAGGCGGGTGCGGGCCTGGCCTGGCTGCACCTGGCGGCGGAGGGTTTCGCCCGGACGCGCCAGAACACCCTGGGCCATGCGGCCTGGCGGCCCTTCTTCAACGCCCTGAAAGCAGCGGCCGAGGACCTGAAGCCTGGCCTCGCCCGCACCCTGGAGGCGGACCTCGACGCCCTGGACGCCGGCTGGCCCGCCGGCCTGCCCTCGGGCGTGATCCACGCCGACTTCTTCCCGGATAATGTCTTCTTCCGGGGCGAGGCCTTCGCCGGCGCCATCGACTTCTATTTCGCGTGCAACGACCTCTTGGCCTACGACATCGCCGTCGCGCTCAACGCCTGGTGCTTCGAGGCGGACGGAAGCTTCAACGTGACCAGCGCCCGCGCCCTGGTGGCCGGCTATGAGTCCCGCAGGCCCCTCAGCGCCGCCGAGCGCGCCGCACTCCCCATCCTGGCCCGGGGCGCGGCGATGCGCTTCTTCCTGACACGGCTGGCCGACTGGGGCACGGTCCCCGAAGGCGCCCTGGTGCGCCCGAAGTCACCCCTCGAATACGAACGCAAGCTCGCCGTCCACCGGGAGTCCGCCGACCTCCTCCTCTTCGGCCCCGGCAAATGACGCCGGACGTCGTGATCTACACGGACGGCGCCTGCTCGGGAAATCCCGGGCCGGGGGGATGGGGGGCCGTCCTCCTCTGGGGCGACCATGAGCGGGAACTCTTCGGCGGCGATCCGGCGACCACCAACAACCGCATGGAGCTGATGGCCGCGATCCGCGCCCTCGAGGCGCTGAAGCGCCCGTGCCGGATCGAACTGCACACCGACAGCCAGTACCTCAGGACTGGCATCACCGAATGGGTGCGGAACTGGAAGGCCCGGGGCTGGAAGACCGCTGACCGCAAACCCGTGAAGAACGAGGACCTGTGGCGTCGACTGGACGAGGCCCGCCAGAGGCATGAGGTGCAATGGCGCTGGGTCAAGGGCCACAATGGCCATGAGCTGAACGAGCGGGCCGACGCCCTGGCCCGGCGCGGCCTCACCGAGGGGCCGTTCGACGCTTGACGGCACGCCGCGGTGCATCCGATAGTTGTTATTGCAACTATTGGAGGCGGAATGCCCGCGGCAACGATACGGACCCGGTCGGCGGACCCGCCCCACCTCGAAGTCCTGTACGAGCTCGGCGCCGCCGAGGACGCCCTTCGACGGGCCGTAGAGGCCAGGCTGCCTGAGCCTATGTCTTACACACAGTTTGAAGTCCTGCGGGATTTCTTGCGCTTTGGCGACGGCGCCTCTCCGGCGGAGATCGCCGACCGGCTGCGGATGACCCGGGGCGCGGTGACACACCTGCTCCAGCGCCTGGAGGCCCTGGAATGGATCCGGATCGCCGGGGACGATCGCGATGGGCGGCGAAAGCAGGTTTTCATGACCCCGGAAGGCGCCGACCGGGCCCGCGCCGCCGCCGCCGCCTTGCGCCCCGGAACCGATCGGCTGAAAACTGATTTGAATGACAACTATCTGCGGGACGGCCTCGCCTTCCTGCGCGATCTCCGCCTGAGCCTCGAGGCCCTCAGCTCCGCCGGCGGACCTCGAGGATCGAGCCCCGGACGCCGGTGACCTCCACCTCGTCGCCGGTGGGCAGGGAGCCGCCGCCCTGCAGGTGCGCAGCCCATTCCTTGCCGTCGAGGGAAACCCGGCCTTCGCCCTGATGGAAGGCGTCCACGGTGCGGGCCGCCTGGCCGATCAGGCGCGTGGAGGTGTCGTTGATGTCCCCGGAGGCGGCGGCTCCTCCTCTCGGGAAAAAGCGGCGGGCGCCAAAGGTCGTGACCAGGGTCAGGAGCGCGAAGAAGACCGCCTGGCCCGCCCAACCGGGATCCAGCACAAGGGTGACGAGGGCGACGGCGCCCGCCGAGGCGGAGGGCCAGAGGAGCCAACCTGTGCCGGTCGCGGCCTCGATGGCGAGGAGGGCCACGGCCAGTCCGCCCCAGAGCCAGAACGGCTGGGCGGCGAGGAGTTCGATCACGCCCGCCATGTCAGCCCTCCCGGGCGCCGCCGCGGGCGCCGTTCAGGAGTTCGGAGACGCCGGCGATCGAACCGATCATTGAGGACATCTCGGCGGGCACAATCACTGTCTTCTGCTGTGGGCTCTCAGCCAGCTTGGCGAAGGCGTCCACATAGCGCTGGGCGATGAAGTAGTTGATGGCGTTGACGTCGCCCTTGGCGATGGCTTCGGACACCATGCGGGTCGCCTCGGCTTCGGCCTCGGCGGAACGCTCCCGGGCTTCTGCGTCCCGGAAGGCGGCCTCGCGGCGGCCCTCGGCCTCCAGGATGGCCGCCTGTTTGGCGCCCTCGGCCCGGGCGATGGCCGCCTGCTTCTCGCCGTCCGCCTCGGTGATCACCGCCCTGCGCTCGCGCTCGGCCTTCATCTGCCGGGCCATGGCGTTGGAGATGTCCGGTGGCGGCAGCAGGTCCTTGATCTCGATTCGCGCCACCTTCACCCCCCAGGGGCTGGTGGCCTCGTCAATCACGGCCAGGAGCCGAGAGTTGATCTGGTCGCGCTGGCTCAGCACCTCGTCCAGCTCCATGTTCCCCACCACCGTGCGCAGGTTGGTCATAGACAGCTGGGTGATGGCGTAGTCGAGATTGGTCACCCGGTAGGCGGCCGAGGCGGCGTCCATCACCTGGATGAAGACGATGGCGTCCACCTGGACGGTGACGTTGTCCTTGGTGATCACCTCCTGGCGGGGCACATCGAGGACCTGCTCCATCATATTGATCCGGGCCCCGATCGTTTCCACGAAGGGGGTCAGGATGTTGATGCCCGGTTTGAGCGTGCGGATGTAGCGGCCAAAGCGCTCGACCGTGAACTCCCGGCCCTGGGGCACAATCTTGATGGTCGACAGGACAACGACCAGTGCGAGAATGACCAGAAGTAAGATTGTCAGCAGCGCAACCATGGCACCCTCCGTCTTGCAGAGGGAAATGTAGGGATCACGGTATGGGAAAGAAACTGGCGCAGGCCTCCGATCACTACAGCGTGTTCCGGAGGAGTCGGTTCGGCGCGACCCGGGTCTCAGCGTTGGCCCTTGTCTTCGCGGCGGTCGCCCTCGCTCCGGCCCGAGCAGAGGCGGCGGCGGCCAAGCCCGCTCCCGTCAAGGCCCCCGCCTTCGACGCCCGCCGGCCAGCAGACATCATCGCCCTTCTCGCAGCGATGGACGCCAATGCCGAGATCCTCAGGAAGGACCAGGGACAGATCTTCATGAAGGTTACGACGCCGGGCGGCGGCTTTGGGACCCAAATGGTGGGCTGTGACGAGGTCACCGGTACCTGCCGCGCCATCGCCTTGTTCAGCGCCTTCTCAAGCCGGAGCGTGAACATGGCCCAGATCAACGACTACAACCGCAGCCAGCTGACCTGTCGCGGGATCATGACCCCTTCGGGAGAGCCCAGCGTAATGTATGCGGCGCTTCTCAACGCCCGCATGACCCGTGAAGAAATGCGCGAACATGTCGGCGTCTGGCAGGGCTGCCTGACGGGCTTCGGCGAGTTCATCCGGGACCCTGTGGCCTTCCTCTCGCGACCACAGGGCTGAACCGGGGCTTCCAGTCCGAGCACCGCCGAAGGCCCGCAGCCCCCCATCTTTACAATGCTCAGCTTCCTGCTATCCGAGCGCTGTTCAAATGCGGTCGGATCCTCGGATCTGCTCTGAATGGGAGGCGCGGCATGGCGTCAGAGACTTCCGCAGCCCGGAGCGCAGGCGACCGCATCCTGTCGATCGATGTGGTGCGGGGCATGGCCGTCCTCGGCATACTTCTCATGAACATCGTGGCCATGGGCCTGCCGACCTACGCCTACATCAATCCGATCTATGGGGGCGGGACCACAGGAGCCGACCTTTGGACCTGGGCGGTCAACAACGTCTTCTCCGACGGCAAGATGCGCGCCCTCTTCACCATGCTGTTCGGGGCCTCCGCCATGCTGATCGCCGGCCGGGCGGAGTCCGGAGGCGGCCTCGGGCCTGTCCAGACCCATTACCGCCGACTGTTCTGGATGTTCGTTATCGGCATGATCCACGCCTACTTCTTCTTCCTGGGCGATATCCTGGTGACCTACGCCCTTGCCGGGGCCCTGGTCTTTCCCTTTCGCCGTCTGGACGCGCGCCTCCTGATCGGCCTGGGCGGCGCCATCCTCGCCGCGCTGTTCGTGTGGCACTTAAGCGACGCGGGCCAGATGAAGGCCCTCATGGCCGCGGCAATGGCGCCGGGCGCCGATGAGGCCGCCCGCACCGCCTGGGCCCAGGCCTCCCAGGGCTTCGTGGCGCCGCCGGGATTCTCCGAGCAGGAAACGGCCTTGTTCCGGGGCGGGTTCCTTGAGGCCCTGGAGGCCCGTGCTCGTGTCGCCTTGCTGCTACAGGTGTTAATCCCCTTTGATGCGGGCCCCGAGGCCGTCGGCCAGATGCTCATTGGCATGGGCCTGTTCCGCATGGGCTTCTTCTCGCTCGGCTGGCCGACGCGGTCCTACCTGATCCTGATCCTGTTCGGCTACGCCTGCGCGGCGCCCTTCACCGCCATGTTCGCCTGGCTGATCCACCAGTCCGGATTCGAGCCCCTCCGGACCCACGAACTCATGGTCTGGCAGTCTCTCACCCGGCCGTTCATCGCCCTGGCCCACGCCTCGGTCCTGCTGTTGATCGTCCGCGCCGGCCTCTTCCGCAGCCTCGTCTCGCGGCTGGAGGCGGCGGGCCGCATGGCCTTCACCAACTATCTGATGACCTCGGTGATCACGAGCCTGGTCTTCTGTGGCTATGGCCTCGGCCTGTTCGGCTATCTGTCGCGGTTCGAGCTACTGGCCGTCGTCGCAGCGGTGTGGGCGCTGATTCTGCTGTGGAGCCGCCCCTGGCTCGCCCATTTCCGCTACGGCCCCCTCGAATGGATCTGGCGCTCCCTCGTCCAGTGGAAGCGACAGCCCTTCCGAAAGGCGGCCGCCTGAGAAGACCTCAAGCCGGGGCCTTCTGGCAGGCTCCAAGGCCAGGCGTTCGGGCGCACAGGAGACGAAGGTGCTCACCCGCGGTCGGACGTCCCTTCTCTGACGCTCGCCTTAACAGCTTCGCCGCCTGGGCCTCGTCCTTCGGAACGCCCATTCCTTTCAGGTAGAGAACCCCCAGACTTTCCATGGCCAAGGGTTCGCCTTGGTCTGCGGCCCTTCGCCACCACTGCAGCGCAGCTTCGGTGTCCTTGGTGACACCGTTGCCAAAGAACAGGAGGGACGCCAGCTGATGCTGGGACAAGGTGTGGCCCTGCTCGGCGGCCTTGCGGAACCAGTGCAGCGCCTTCTGGGTATCCTGGGGGACGCCCTCGCCCCTCAGGTAGGCGAGCCCCAGGTTGTGCTGGCCGGGAGGATTGCCCGCCTCCGCACCTTTGCGGGTCCACGCGAGCGCCGCCTTCAAGTTCCTGGGTACGCCCCGTCCCTGGAAGTAAAGAAGGCCGAGATTGGTCTGGGCCATGTCGTAACCCTGCTTGGCGGAGGCCCGCAGCCATCGAACGGACTCCTTCATGTTCAAGGGAACGCCCTGACCCTCGGCATAATTTAAACTGAGTTCATACTGGGCGGCAGGATCACCCTTCTCAGCTGCTTTCTGGAACCATTGGATTGCTGCGGCGAAGTCCTGCGGAACCCCGACGCCTTGGTCGTAAAGCATGCCCAGCCTGGTTAGGGAGTGGATGTAGCCCTGCTTGGCGGAGGCCTGGAGCCATCGCACAGATTCCCCCATATCCGCCGGGACGCCTTCGCCGTGCTGGTAGATCAGGCTGAGCTCATACTGAGCCACCGGACTGCCCTGCTCGGACGCCAGCCGGGACCACTTCAGGGCTTCGGCCGGGTCCCTGGGAACGCCCTGGCCGCGCCTGTACAGGCTTGAGAGCCGGGTCTGGGCGCTGATGTCGCCCTGCTCAGCAGCCGTCCGGTACCAGATCACGGCGGCAGGCACATCCCGCTCAACGCCATAGCCATTCTCAAGCATGAAGCCATACCGGAATTGGGAATAGGGGTGGCCCATCTCGGCCGGCCTTCGAAGACAGGCGAAATGGGCCGCCAAACGCTTGGGGGGGCCGGCAGAAGACAGCCCCTCCCAGTTGAACGAACGAAGGACGGAATCCGTGTATGCTCTTGAGCAGGCGGCGAATGCCTCCTCCGCCGTTCTCGGAACACTCTTGGCCTGAGAGCACCCCCCGGGCGAAGCCAAACTCCCTGCAACGGCCAAGACAAGAAGCTGAAGTCTCAAGCGATGCATGGCGCCCACTCCTTCCCTTTACCACAGCCCCGCCTAGCGCGCCGTGTAGCCCCCATCCACGACCATCTCAGATCCCGTCATGAAGCTCGCCTCATCGGAGGCCAGGAAGACGATGGCGTTGGCGATCTCGACGGGTTCGGCCAGACGGCCCAGGGCGTGCTGCTGGACCAGGGTCTCGCGCACCTCGTTGCCGTTCTCCACCTCGCGCAGGATGTTGTGGACGAGGGGCGTCTCCACATAGCCGGGGTGGACCGAGTTCACCCGGATGCCCAGGGGCGCCCACTCCAGGGCGGCGGCCTTGGTCAGCATGAGCACCGCGCCCTTCGAGGCGCAGTAGGCCGCCGCCCCGGGGGTGGCGATCTTGCCCATGATGGACGAGATGTTGATCACCGAGCCGCCGCGACCGCCCTTCAGGATCAGGGGTCCGGCATATCGGTGGCCATAGAAGACCCCGTCCAGGTTGACCGCCAGCGTCTTGCGCCAGTTCTCCAGGCTGTGGCTCATCAACTCGTTGCCCAGGGTGGTCATGCCGGCGTTGTTGACTAGGATGTCGAGCCGCCCGAAGGCGGCGTCCACCTCCCCGACCACCCGCTCCCAGTCCTCGGAGGAGGTGACGTCGTGGGTGAAGGCCTTGGCCTTGCCGCCCGCAGCCTGGATGGAGTCTGCGACGGACAGGGCCGCCTCGGGCGACAGGTCCGTCACCGCCACGATGGCGCCCTCCTTCGCCAGGGCGCGGCAGGTCGAAGCCCCGATGCCGGAACCCCCGCCGGTGACCAGGGCGACCCGTCCTTCCAGCCGGCCGCTCACGCCTTCACCCCCGCAGCCCGCAGGGCCGTCATCCGGTCGATCGCGGCCTCGGCGCCCAGAACCATCCGCGCGACGATCTCCGCTGCGGGCAGGACCTCATGAACGCCGCCGGCTGACTGGCCCATGGCGAAGCAGGACCGGTCGGGATCCAGCCCCTCGATCTGGCCGCCGATGCCCCCCATCACGCCGGCCTGGCTGGAGAGCATGGCCTGCATGGGGAAGGGCTGGATGTCCGCCGGCCGGCTCTCCCAGTCGTCGACATAGGGGTTCTTGCGCACCCGCATGGGCTTGCCCGAGTAGCAGCGCGTGCGGATGGAGTCCTCGTCCGACGCCTCCACGATGGTCCGCCGGTAGAGGTCGCCCGCATGGGCTTCCGGCGAGGCGATGAACCGGGTGCCGACCCAGACCCCCACCGCGCCTAGGCCCAGGACGGCGGCCAGACCCCGGCCGTCATAGATGCCGCCGGCCCCGACGACGGGGATCTTCACCGCCTCCACCGCCTGGGCGATCAGCGGCAGGCCGCCGACCAGGCCGGTGTGCCCTCCGCCCTCGCCGCCCTGGCAGATCACCGCGTCGCAGCCCGCCTGCTCGGCCTTGACGGCGTGCTTCACCGCGCCGCAGACGACCATGACCTTGAGGCCCGCCGTCTTGAGCTTCTCCATGATCGGCATGGGCACGCCCAGGCCGGCGACGAAGGAGGAGGCGCCCTCCTCGATGATCACGTCCACGGCGGCGGTCAGGCTTTCCGGCGAGGCCGCCAGCAGGTCGACGCCGAAGGGACCGTCGGTCAGCTTCCGCACCTGGCGCATCTGTTCCCGGATGAAGTTCGGCCCCTGCCCGGCCATGCCCAGAACGCCATAGCCCCCCGCATTGGTCACTGCGGCGGCGAGCTCGGCATAGGAGACCCCGCCCATGCCGGCCAGCATGACGGGGTGCTTCACCCCCAGAAGGTCACAGAGCTTGGTGTGCAGGGTCATGGCGTCCTCCCGTGTCTTTGGAAGGCAGCATGGCGCCGAAACCGGCGGGTGGGAACCGGCGCCCCGGCGTCAGCCCGCCTGGCTGTCCAGGTCCGACGGCAGGGCCTCGTAGACGCGAGAGCAGAATTCGCAGGACACCCGGATGCGGCCGTCGGCCTCGACCATGTCCGCCCGCTCCTCGGCGCTGAATGAGGCCAGGAGGCCGAGGATCCGCTCCTGCGAGCAACGGCAGGCGGCCTTCAGGGGCTGGGGCTCGAAGACCCGCACGCCGTCCTCATGGAACAGCCGGAACAGGAGTTCGCCGGCCGGCAGGAGGGGGTCGATCAGCTCATCCTCGCCCAGGGTCTCGAACAGGGCCTCGGTCCGTCGCCAGGGCTCCTCGGTGGAGCCGCGCGCATCATCCCCGGCGATGTTCTGGATCAGCACCCCGCCGGCCCGCCAGCGGGCGCCGTCGCCGGAGTCGGCCTGGCCCACCGCCAGCCGGATGCGGGTGGGCGTCTGCTCGGACTGGGCGAAGTACTGCTCGGCGCAGAGGGCCAGGGTCTCGCCCTCGATGGCGGTCACGCCCTGATAGCGGTCCATGTCCGGGCCCTGGTCCACGGTCATCATGAAAAGGCCGTCGCCCAGCAGGGTGCGCGCGCCCGGGCGCTGGAAGCCGGCGGCCAGGGCGGCGATCTCGTCGGGGTCGAAGCGGCAATAGCCCCTCAGCGACCCGGCGGTGTCGTAATCGCAGACCACATAGCGGACCGGGCCGTTCCCCTGGGCCTGGACGATCAGCCGGCCCTCGAACTTGAGGTTGGAGCCCACCAGGGCCGCCAGGGCGCAGGTCTCGCCCAGGAGGTTGGCCACCGGGTCGGGATAGGCGTGGGCCGACAGGATCTCGTCCACG
Source organism: Phenylobacterium sp. (assembly GCA_020402745.1). GTDB lineage: Bacteria > Pseudomonadota > Alphaproteobacteria > Caulobacterales > Caulobacteraceae > Phenylobacterium. The sequence continues at coordinate 9,262 of JADBYZ010000039.1, read as the reverse complement.
GCAGGCCCCAGGCGCACCAGCCGACCACGCACGGCCTCGCCCTCGATCTGGAAGGGGAAGACCCGGTCGTCGTCGACCGCCTCCAGGGAGACCTGGCGGCTCATATCGCCCCGAAGCACCAGGCCAGGATCGACTTCTGGGCGTGGATCCGGTTCTCGGCCTCCTCCCAGATCCGCGAACGGGGGCCGTCGATCACCGCCGAGGTGACCTCCTCCTCCCGGTGGGCCGGCAGGCAGTGCAGGAAGACGGAGTCCCGGTGCGAAAGGCCCATCAGGGCCTCATCGACCTGGAAGGGCGCCAGGGCCGCCATGCGCTCGGCCTTGTCGGTGTCGCCCATAGAGACCCAGGTGTCGGTGATGACGCAGTCGGCGCCGGCGACGGCCTCGCGCGGGTCGCGGGTGACCGACACCTGGCCCTGCAGGGAGGCGGCACGCGCCAGGTCCGCCGGGTCGGGCGAGTAGGCCTCCGGGCAGGCGATGTTCAGGCGATAGCCCAGCAGGGGGGCGGCGTGGATGAAGCTGGCGCAGACATTGTTGCCGTCGCCCACCCAGGCCAGGGTCTGGCCCCTGACAGGGCCGCGATGGGCCTCGAAGGTCATCAGGTCGGCCAGGATCTGGCAGGGATGGCCGGTATCCGACAGGCCGTTGATCACCGGCACGGCGCAGTTGGCCGCCAGGTCCTGGAGGTCGGCGTGGCGGTTGGACCGCAGCATGACGGCGTCCACCATGCGCGACAGCACCCGCGCCGTGTCGGCGATGGTCTCGCCCCGGCCCAGCTGCATGTCCGAGGCCGTGGAGATGATCACGTCGCCGCCCAGCTGGCGCATGGCCGCATCGAAGGAGAAGCGTGTCCGGGTGGAGTTCTTCTCGAAGATCATGGCCAGGGTGCGCTCACGGCCAGGTGCGTCGGCGTCGACCCGGCCCTGGGTCCAGCCGGCGCGCGCGGCCTTGCGGGCCGCGGCGTCGTCGAGGATCCGGCGCAGGGTCGTCGCCTCCAGGGACCAGAGGTCCAGGAAGTGACGCACAGGCGGGGTCACGTCGTCTTCAGGGGAAGACATGGCCGCCTCAGGCCCCGCGGGCGCGGGCGCAGGCCCGGTCGAGCTTCTCCACCACCTCGCGCACCTCATCGACCGAGATGACCAGGGGCGGCAGGAGGCGCACGCAGTTGTCGCCGCCGCCGGCGATCAGCAGCTTCTCGTCCCGGGCGTGCTGCATGAACTCGCGGTTCGGGGTCTTCAGCTTCAGGCCGATCAGCAGGCCCCGGCCGCGGATCTCCTCGACCACGTCGGGATTGCGCGCCTTCAGGCCCTCGAGCTGCTGGGTGAAATAGCCGGAGACCTCCGCCACATGGTCCAGCAGGGCCGGCGAGCTCAGTTCCTCCACGGCCGCCAAGCCGACGGCCATGGCCAGCGGGTTCCCGCCGTATGTGGAGCCATGCGAGCCGGGGGTCATGCCTGACGCCGCCCGGGCGGTGGCCAGGCAGGCCCCGACCGGGAAGCCGCCGCCGAGCGCCTTGGCCACGGCCATGATGTCGGGCTCGATCCCGGCCCACTCGTGGGCGAACAGCTTTCCGGTCCGCGAGAAGCCGCACTGGACCTCGTCGAGGATCAGCAGCACGCCATGCTGGTCGCACAGGGCGCGCAGCTCGCGCAGGCAGGAGTCGGGAACCGCCCGAGCCCCGCCCTCGCCCTGCACAGGCTCGAGGATGACCGCCGCGGTGGTCGGCGAGGCGATCGCGCTCTTCAGGGCCTCGTGGTCACCGAACTTCAGCTGGATGAAGCCGGGCATACGGGGTCCGAAGCCTTCCAGGTAGCTGGCGTTGCCCGAGGCGTTCACCGCCGCCAGGGTCCGGCCATGGAAGGAGCCGTCAAAGCCGATGATGTCGATCCGCTCTTCCTGGCCCCGGGCCCAGTGGAACTTGCGGGCCGCTTTGATGGCGCACTCGATGGCCTCGGTCCCGGAGTTCGTGAAGAAGACCACGTCGGCGAAGGTCTTGTCGGTCAGGGCCGAGGCCAGCTTCACCTGCTCGGGGATCGTGAAGATGTTGGAGACATGCCAGAGCTTGTCGGCCTGGGCCTTCAGGGCGGCGATGAGCTTAGGATGCGAGTGGCCCAGGGCGCTCACGGCGATGCCGGCCAGGGCGTCCAGGTAGGCCTCGCCGTCCGCAGTGAACAGACGCACGCCCTCGCCTCGCTCGAACGCCAGGGGCGTGCGGCTGTACACGCCCATCAGGTGGTCGGCGGGAACGTTGAGGCCCTCGGGCTGCGTCTTCTGGGTCACGAGCAGGAACCCTCCAAAACGTAACGTCCCCGCCGCAGGGCGACGGGGACCGGAAGGGGCCGACTTCTCCGCCGGACGGGCGGAAATGTCAATGTTTGCGGGCTCAGCTCTTGATCTTGTAGCCAGTGTCGAACATCCACAGGCAGACGCTCGTGAGGGCCACCACCAGGCCCGCCGTCATCACCGCGCCGGCCAGGACCGAGCCCTCGGCATAGCCCAGGAAGCCGTATCGGAAGCCGTCGATCAGATAGAAGAACGGGTTGTAGTGGCTCAGGGTCCGGAAGGGCTCCGGCAGGCGCTCGACCAGATAGAAGGTGCCCGACAGGAAGGTCATGGGCATGATGATGAAGTTGGTCACCACGGCCATGTTGTCGAACTTCTCGCTCCAGAGCCCGCCCATAATGCCGAGCAGGCCTAGGATGAGGGCCGCACCCAAGCCGAAATAGAGGATGGCCCAGGGGTGACTGATCGGCAGGTGGGAGAAGGGCGCGATGACCGCCGCTGCGACGGCGCCGACCATCACCCCGCGGGTCGCAGCGCCCAGGCCGAAGGCGGCCACATGCTCCAACGGATTGAGGGGCGGGGTAAGGAAGTCGCCGATCAGGCCGTTCATCTTCGCCTGCAAAAGAGAGGAGGAGGCGTTGGCGAAGGCGTTGTTCAGGATCGCCATCATGATCAGACCGGGCGCGACGAAGGCGCCGTAGTCATAGCCATGCACCGGCGGCCGGGCGCCGTGGGCGGCGACAACAAAGACCATCATGTACAGCAGCGACGTGACCACTGGCGCGGCCAGGGTCTGCATGCCCACCTTCCAGAATCGCATGACCTCCCGCCGGTACAGGGTTCGGAAGCCCGCCCAGTTCACGCCGGGATAGGCCCTCGGCTCAGGCGGCGCCGTCGGCGCAGGAGAATGGCTTTCATCGGTCATGGTCCTGATGTGCGCCCGGCCGCCGCGCGAGGCAAGCGGTCTCGTGGGCCCTTGCCCCGGTTGCGGGGCCGTTTAGCCTTGCAGGAAACCCGAAGGAGGCCCTGACCCATGTCCCGACTGCCCCTCACCGAACCCGAGGCCCTGCCGCCCTATATGAAGGCCATCCATGACGCGACGCCGGAGGAAAACTGGCTGGGCCGCCACTTCGCCCGCGCCTTCGCCCCGGCCGAGGACCTGGTCCAAGCCTACCAGGGCTTCTACCACCCCTGGCATACCGGCGGGGCCGGCGTCCTGCCGCCCCGGCTGAAGGAACTGATCCGCCTGCGCATCGCCACCCTGAACGGCTGTGTCTTGTGCAAGACCGTGCGCATGGCGCCGGAGGTGGTCAGCGAAGAGGAGGCCGCCTCGGGCGTCGATCGGGTGGACGAGTCCGGCTTCAGCGCCCGCGAGCGCGCGGCCATCCACTTCGCCGAGAAGATGGCCATCGATCACCACAACATCTCGGACGACGACGTGGCCCACATGCGCCGGCTCTTCACCGACCAGGAGTTCCTGGAGCTCTCCATGATGGCCGGCCAGTACATCGGCTTCGGCCGGGTCCTGGCCCTCCTGCAGCTCGAGGTCGCCGCCTGCCCCATCTGAGCTGCGGGGGCCCTACATCTGGTTTCTGTGGATGGACGCCATGGCGCCGATTGTGGTCTGGCTCGCTTTCGTTACGATATGTAGTGGCAGGGTGAGGTTGGGCGTAAGCTCTGGCACAAGATATTGATCCCGGCGGCGCTGCGCGCTCAAGCCGGGCAGGATGGTGGAGCGAACCATGGGTTGGACCGACGAGCGGGTCGAACTGCTCAAGAAACTCTGGCAGGACGGACTGTCCGCCAGCCAGATCGCAAAGCAACTCGGCGGTGTGACCCGCAATGCGGTGATCGGGAAAGTGCATCGGCTTGGCCTCTCCGGTCGGGCTGCGCCCTCAAAGCCGGCCCGGCCGGTGTTCAAAGCGCCGAGGCCGGCGCGCCCGGCCTCCGCCCCCGCAGCGCCGCGCAGGATTGTTCCGCCCCCTCTGGCGACCGGGGCTCCTCCGCCGCACCCGCCTGTCCGCTACCTCGATGAGACGCCCGGCGCCGCCACGGTGCTGACCCTCGGGGCGCACATGTGCAAGTGGCCGATCGGCGATCCGTCGAGCGATGACTTCACCTTCTGTGGCCGCCGGGCCAGCGTGGGGCCCTACTGCGTGGAGCACGCACGGGTCGCCTACCAGCCCGCCCAGACGAAGAAGCGCACCAGCGCCAACGAGCTGGCGCGCAGCCTTCGCCGCTACATCTAGGTCCGGCATCCGTTGGGGATGGGGGGCGCGTCACGATCACGGGCCGGTCTTTGGGCTTGCCTTGGGGTCGCCGGGCGCGTCCCTTTCCGGTCATGACCGATCTGCGTCCCGACCCCGCCCCAGGTGAACCAGACAACGCCCGGGCCTACTCCGTCTCGGAGCTGGCCTTCGCCCTCAAGCGCACGCTTGAGGACCAGTACGGCTTCGTTCGCCTGAGGGGCGAACTCTCAAAGGTGACCTTCCACTCTAACGGTCACGTTTACCTGTCCCTCAAGGATGAAAAGGCGGTGATTGACGGCGTGGTCTGGAAGGGCTCAGTCCGCAATCTTTCGGTCCGGCCGGAGCAGGGCCTGGAAGTGGTGGTCACAGGAAGGATCACGACCTATCCGCAGGGATCACGGTACCAGATCGTCATCGAGAGCCTGACGGCAGCGGGCGTGGGCGCCCTTCTCGCCCAGCTGGAGCGCCTGAAGGCGCGGCTGGCCGACGAGGGCCTCTTCGATCCCGATCGGAAACAGCCCCTTCCAGCCATGCCCTCCGTGGTGGGCGTGATCACCTCTCCCACGGGGGCTGTGATCCGGGACATCCTGCACCGCATCCGCGACCGCTGGCCCTGTCAGGTCCTCGTCTGGCCGGTGGTGGTCCAGGGCGAGGCCGCCGCCGCACAGGTCGCGGCAGCCATCCGGGGGTTCAATGATCTACCCGTTGACGGGGCCATCCCCCGTCCTGACGTGGTGATCGTCGCCAGGGGCGGCGGCTCGGTCGAGGACCTCTGGTCCTTCAACGATGAAGCCCTGGCGCGGGCCGTCGCAGCCAGCGGCATTCCCCTGATCTCTGCGGTCGGCCACGAGACCGACACCACCTTGATCGACTTCGTCTCGGACCGCAGGGCCCCGACTCCGACGGCGGCGGCGGAGATGGCGACGCCCGTCCTCGCCGAGCTCCGGGCCGGTCTCGCCGACCTTTCGGGACGCCTGCACCGGTCCGGCGGACGACTGGTGGCGGACCGTAGGGGCCGGGTGGAAACCCTCGGGCGCAGCCTCGCCCGGATTCCCGACCTCGTGGAGCTGGCCGAGCAGAGGCTTGGCCTCGTCCGTAACCGCCTCACTGCAGGCCTGACCCGGAATACGGGCGTGCACGAGACCCGCCTGGCCCGCGTCGCCGGGCGCTTCCAGCCGGGCCTCCTGTCCCGTCCGCACCAGGCGCGCTCAGAGCATCTCGGATCGCTCTTCCCCCGCCTTCGGCCCGCGTTGGACCGGAGTCTGTCGCAGTCTGCTGAGCGGCTGGTCGCCCTCGCCGCCCGCCTCAAGTCCGCGGATCCCGGGGCTCCCCTGGCCCGCGGCTTCGCCCGGGTCCACAAGGCGGACGGGAGCCTTGTCCACCAGGGGGCGGCTCTCGTCCCTGGCGAGGCGGTCCGGCTTGTCTTCTCCGATGTGGAGCGCGACGCGGTGATCGAGCCGCCGCCGGGCCCTCCGCGCCAGGGCGATCTCTTCTGAACCGATGTCTTTCCGTCGCTCACGGCGGCGACTAAACTGATCACATGGACGCTTCCCACAAGACCGGCGGGCCCGAACTGGCCGTCCTCCACTATGGCGATGGCGACTTCACCGTCCTTCGCCCGGGCCGTTTCGTCGTCTGCGCCGTCTCCGGGAAGAAGATCCCGCTCGAGGCGCTCCGCTACTGGAGCGCCGTCCAGCAGGAGGCCTATGCCGGGCCCACGGAGGCCCTCGCCCGGTGGCGCGGGCTGAACCCCTGACCCGGAGAATCGCCCGCCGCACCCTCCTGGGCGCCCTGGCCGCAGGCCTGGCCGCGGCGCCGACGCACGCTGCAGGCCGCGATCCGATCCTTCGCCTGGCCGGGCGACCGCGGCAGGGTGGAACTCTTATCGGACGCACCCTTCCTGGAGCCGGGATCGCCGTGGACGGCATCGCGGTCGGCCAGGCCTCCCCCCGCGGTTTGTTCGTCGTCGGCCTGGACCGGGATAGTCCCGCAGAAGTCGTTATCAGCGTCTCCAGCGCCGGCGGAAGGGTCCGTGAGCGGCGACTGGCGGTGGCGCCCGGGGACTTCGACATCCAACGCATCGACGGCCTGCCGCCCCAGCAGGTGAAGCCGCAGGGAGAGGCCCTGCTCGCCCGAATCGCTGCTGAGGCTGAGCGCAAGGCCAGAGGCTGGTCCAGCCAGGACGAGACCGAGGACTTCGCGGTAGGGTTCACCCGCCCCCTGCGCCGGTTCCGGCTATCAGGCCGGTTCGGCGGCCAGAGGATCCTGAACGGAGAGCCGATGCCGCCGCACTACGGCGTCGACCTCGCAGCGCCTGCAGGAACGCCCATCCTTGCGCCAGCGCCTGGCCGGGTTTGTTTCGCCGAGACCGGCCTGCACTATGAGGGCGGCCTGACCATGATCGACCATGGCCAGGGTCTGATCACCGCCTACCTGCACCAGTCCGCCCTCCGGGTCCGGGAGGGGGACGTCATCGCTCGTGGCCAGGTCATCGGCGCCGTGGGGCAAGAGGGCCGCGCCACCGGACCCCACCTGTGCTGGCGCATGAAGTGGCGCGACCGCCGCCTCGACCCGATGTTGCTTCTGGGCGTGCGCGCGCCGGCCTGATCGCCGTCAGACCGCAGGCCGGCGATAGACTTCATTGGGCCAGCGTTTGTGGACCCAGAACCATTCGTCAGGGCGGTCGCGGATCCGCTCTTCCATGAAGGCGTTGACCCGGCGCACGCCAGCGGCGATGTCGGCATTCCGGTCACCCGTGTCCTCAAGCGGGATGTCCTCATGCACGACGACCCGGAAGCGCGCCTTGTGAACTCGCTGTACCGACATCGGAACCAGCGGGATGCCGAACCGTAGGGCGAAGCTGGAGGGCCCTGGCGCCGTGTGGCAATCGACCCCGAACAGGGGCGCAAGGACCCCGCCGTTGAACTTCTGGTCATTCATAAGGGCCACGCACTCCCCTCGCGCCAGGGCGCGGATCAGCTCGCGGGCGCCGTCGCCCCCCTTGGGCGCGAACAGACGGACCCCATAGCGGAACCGACTTTTCCGGATCCGCGAGTCCACGTGGGGATTGTTGGTGGCGCGATAGGTGATCTGGCAGGTCACGCCGGCATGGATGATCACGGCGGGCATGATCTCCATTGACGAGAAGTGTCCCGAAATGAACACGACGCTCTCGTGATTCCGGGCGATAGCCTCCAGCCGGCCGGCATTGACCACCTCCACGCGGGAGGGATCGGCGATGATCTTGTCGAGGATGGGAAACTCCGCCGCCCATCGTCCAAGGGCGCGCCATTGCGCCTTGAGGAGCCTGTCGATCTCGGCCGTCGGCAGGTCGGGGAAAGCGATACGGATGTTGGTTTCCGCCACCCTGTGCGTAGAGGTCAAAGGTCCGAGAACGCCGACCACAGCGGCGCCGAAATCCGAAACGGCGTCGATGGGGAAGAGACGGGCGAGAAAGGTTACAGCGTCGAAGGCCAGCGCCTCGATCCGCCAGGCGAGGTCCTGAATCCGGGAGGGTCGCGCCGTGTCCGTCACGCCCGACCTTACCCCGGCCCCCTCGCTGGCGGCAATCCGCCGCCGGCGGCGTGGGCTGAAGCGGGATCCGGTCAGTCATCCCATCGGGCGGCACCTTACCTTGGAAGGGCCAAGGGGTTACACTGTCTCATGGTGAAGACTGATCATATTCCCGCCCTCGAAGAGCTCCTCCTGGACCTGAACCGGGTCTCCGCAGAAGTCATTCTGCCTCTTTTCCGTTCAGACCACGGACTGGAGGACAAGGGCGGTGAGGCGGGCTTTGACCCGGTCACCCTGGCCGATCGCGGCGCAGAGGCGGCGATCCGGCGGCGTTTGGCGGAAGTCGTTCCCGAACACGGCGTGATCGGCGAGGAGTACGGCGAGGACCGGCCCGAACAGGAGTTCGTCTGGGTCCTGGATCCCGTGGATGGGACCCGCGCCTTCATCGCCGGCCTGCCCGTCTGGACCACGCTGATCAGCCTGCGCTGGCGGGGTGAGCCGATCCTGTCGACCATCGGTCAACCTTATCTGGGCGAGGTCTTCCTTGGGTCTCCTGCGGGCTCCCGGCTGATTCGCGGCGAAGACAGCCGAGCCCTTCGGGTGCGTCCCTGTTTCGGGCTCTCCGAGGCCATCATCGCCTCCACCGACCCCTCCGCCTATTTCGAGGCCGATGAACAGGCGGCCTGGGATAAGGTGCGCGCGGCCTCGCGCCTGGCCCGGCTGGGCTGCGACGCCTACGCTTACGCCATGGTCACGGCCGGGATGATGGACCTGGTGGTGGAGTCCCGCGCCTGCAAGTGCTGGGACATCGAGGCGGCGGCCCCCCTTCTGGCCGGAGCCGGGGGCGTGGTCACCGACTGGGCGGGCCGGCCCATCGGCCCGAATGGCGGCCAGATCGCCATCGCAGGCGACCGGGCCTGCCTTGAAGAAGCCCTTCCCCTGCTGAAGTCCGCTGCAGACTAGGCCCTGGAGCCCGTTCCTTTCAGACGGACTGTCTGAGAGGACAAATCAGGATATTATTTCAATACGTTAGATCACTTTTCGATCCGATAACCGGGTCCCACTTATCGGAACATGATCTAGGCTCTGGACTCAATCGGAGTCCACCAAGTGACGGCTGCGGCGAGTAGAACCGCGGACAGGAAGTTGTCTGCTCGTTTGTCGTAACGGGTTGCGATGCGGCGGAAGTCTTTGAGACGACAGAACATTCGCTCGATG
>JADBYZ010000038.1 GCA_020402745.1 Phenylobacterium sp. | reverse complement strand
TCCAGCGGCCGGCCGGCCTGACGCTGGGCGTGCAGGTCGGCCAGCAGCCGGGAGGCGTCGGGCACGGCGAGGTCGACGACGACGAGCTCCAGGCGCGGCAGGGCGTGGAGCGCGGCGGGCTGGGCGGCGAGGGCGTCGAGGTGGGGGGGGCTGGCGCTGTGGGTGGCGGTGAGGGTGGCGTTGTGTGTGGCGTTGTGTGTGGTGGCGGTGTGGGCGGTGGCGTTGTGTGCGGTGGCGTTGTGTGCGGTGGCGTGGGCGAGGACGGCCGTGGCGAAGTCGGCCGAGTACAGCAGCCTCGGCTCGATGGGCTCGATGAAGGGGCGGCGGCTCAACGTCGCGTTCCCGTGCCGCGGCAAGGGGGTGCGGGGCTGGGCGCTGGGCGGGCGGTCAGCCGGCGGGCTGAGCGCTGCCGGGCGCGGAGTGAAGCGCCGCGGGGGCGGGGCGCGGGGCCGGCGCCTGGGCGGCGGGGCGGGGTTGCGAGGCCTCGCGCGGGTCGGGGGCCTCGTCGACGGTGCAGCGGGCGCCGGCGGGCAGCCGCTGCTGGGGGTTGGGCAGGCTGAGGCGGACGCGGAAGGTGTTGCTTGCGGCGTCGATGACGCGGTCGACGTGGGTGATCTCGGCGGCGACGGGCTTGACGCCGACCAGCTCGGGCTGCAGCTGCAGGCGGCGGCCGACGGCGTACTGGCCGAAGCGGGAGGCGGGGACGAGCAGGTCCACGCGCAGGGGGTCGAGGGAGACCAGGCGCAGCAGGGGGCGGTCCTCGACGCGCTCGCCGGGCTGGCGGAAGCGCTCGACGATGGTGCCGGCGAAGGGGGCGCGCACGACGCGCTGGCTGACCTGTGCGCGGACGACCTCGAGGTCGGTGGCGAGGACGTCGCGCTGGCTGTTGGTCTGGGCGAGCTTCTGCTCGGCCACGCGCAGCTCGGCGAGGGACTGCTCGACGGCCAGGGGCGAGAGGAAGCCCTGGGACTGCAGTTCGCTGGAGCGGGCGTAGCGCTGGCGGGCGAGTTCCAGGGAGGCCTCGGCGGCGCGGACCTCGGCGTCGACGCGCCAGCGGGCCTGAGCGGCGCGCTCGCCGGCGCTCTCGACCTCGCTGCGCAGGGTGACGAGGACCTGGCCGGCGCGGACGGCGTCGCCGACGTCGACGGCGATGGAGTCGATGATGCCGGTGACGGGGGAGCCGATGTCGGCGGTGCGGTTGGGGCCGATGAGGCAGCCGATGGCGGGAGCGGCGGTGCGCGGGGGTGGGGAGCTGCGGGGGGCGCCGGGGGGCACGAGGGTGCCGTGGATGACGGTGGAGGGGGGCTTGGCGGCCGGGGGCGTGGCGGCGGCGGCGGGGGCGGACTGGGCGTGCGCGGCGGCGAGGCTGCAGCCGGCCAGGGCGATGCCTGCGGCCAGGCGCAGGGGGCCATGGGGCCAGGCGGCGGCGGGCGGCCGCGCGCGGCGCAGCAGCTGGTTCTGACTCGGTCTGGTCGTCATCTTCGTGTCCTCTACACCATCGAACGGCCGGTGCGCTGCTGCCACCTTGGGCCGCACGCCAGACCTCCACGGTGTCGCCCTTGCCGTACCGGCCGGCACGGCCGATCAACCCCCGGCCGCGCCACTGCCCGGCGAGCCGAACAGCCTCTCCACCCGGTTCCTGCGGGAACCAGGCGTGTCCTGGTTATCGGCGCCGTGGCCGGAATCCTCAGGGTCGCGGTCGTCGACGCCGCGCTGTTTCTGACGCGAGAGCACGGGCAGCGGGTCCATCGAAGCCCACGCCGGGATGGCCGCGGCGATGCTGGCCAGCAGCGCGCCGCCGCGGGCGAGCCACAGCATGTATCCGATGGAAAGGCCGGTGCCGACCACGACGCTGCCGAAAATGATGTCCTGCTGTTGCGCGGCCTTGTCGCGCAACTCGTCGTTGAGGTGGCGGAACGACCCCTCGATCCGCTCCTGGGCGGCCCGGTTGTCGGCGGCCGCCACCTGCAGCCCGAGCGCGGAGCCGAAGGCCCCGCGTTCGACGGTGACTTCCCCGACCGGTGCCCAAGACAGGCTGGGCTGGGGCGGCGGGTTGGCCGCGAACGGGCCCCGCATCGCGAGCCCCGAGACCCAGCGCACCACGTTGCCGGCAGTGGCCGGGCCCGCTGCGCGTTCCGGGGCATCGATGCGGGCTCGCGTGTCTGTCGGCGTCGGGCCGGTCCCGGCGGCAGCGGCTGCAGCGCCCTCTTCCCGCCCGGAGCCATCGGCGCCGGACGACCGCTCAGCGTCCTGAGCGATCGCGACCCGGGCGGCCCCGGAGGCCGACGCGACGGGGACGACATCGAGGTCGGTCTGCCCGGCGTCTTCGGGATCCGAAGACGCCGCGCTGCGCACCGGACTCCACGCCATGGTCATGAGCTGGGGCGTGCCCCCGGCCGCCGCGGTCGACGTTCCCAGGGTGATCGCACCGGTGCCAGCCGCCCGGTCGCCGGGGGCGGCGAGGCCGGACGTACCCGCCGCAGCGAGCGATCCGCCCCAGGCCCATCCCGTCCCGGCGACGGTGACGGGCGTGGCGAGCGGTGCGGCTCCCAGGGGTATCCAGGGCAGCAGGGGCTCGAGGGCAGACACGGCAGCCGAGGCGGACACCTCCAGGGGGCGCACGGGAACGGTCGGCTGGGCGATGACCGTCGCCGGCAGGTTGGTGGCCGCAGGGGTGGGCAGTGCCACGATCTCCGGCGGCGCCGGGGGCAAGGCGGTGATCGCGATGCGGAACACGCCCTGCGCGGTTGCGCCGGCGGAGTCCGTGACCATGACCCGGATGTCCAGCGGGCCCACGTCGAGCTGCGACGGCATGCCGCGGAAGCTGCGCGTGGCGGCGTCGAAGGCGAGCCACGATGGCAGTGGGGAGCCGTCGGCGCGGGTGGCGCTGTACGCCAGGGTGTCGCCCGTGTCCACGTCGGTGAACGCGGGGCCGGGAACGGTGAAGCTGAAGCGCGTGTCCTGGTTTGCCGCCTGGTCGGGGATCGCTTCGGCCAGCACTGGAGCGTCGTTGATGGCCGTGATCGCGGCGCCCGCCGCCACCGTGCGGTCCGACCAGGGTCCGGTGGGCCCGAGCGCGCCGGTGAGGTCGGCCGACGCGGCCAGCGTGAGCGAGTCGCCCGAGCCATCGGCCAGGCGCGCGGTCAGTGCGCCCGGGGCGCGATCCCAGTTGGCGCTGGGCACGAAGCGCAGCCAGTGCGAGGCGGGCAGCACGAGGGCGGAGGCGTCGGACAGGCCCGAGGTCGGCACGTCCGTCCATCCGGTGGAGCCGTTGGCCGAGTACTGCCAGGTGCCCTGGGTGGCGGTGGCGGCGTTGGCGACGATGGCCACGCCGGCCAGGGGCGTGGCGGCGGTGCCGTCGGTGGCGTCGCTGTAGTTGGCGGCGAACAGGGCCGAGACCAATGCGCCCGGTGGTGCGGCGGTGTCCTCGGCGATGGCGGCCAGCGTGGCGCTGCCGGAGGCGACCGGGCGGTCGTTGACGGGGTCGACGGTGAGGGTGAAGGAGGTGGTGGAGGAGGCGGAGCCGTCGCTGACGGTGAGGGTGATCGTGGCGGAG
>JADBYZ010000037.1 GCA_020402745.1 Phenylobacterium sp. | reverse complement strand
CTTGGCTGCGCAAGACCCGCTCGATCAAAAACCGGGAACAAAACGGAATCAGTGACTGCCGTCTTGGACTGCAGCCGCTTACCAGCGTCGGTTTCCTGTCGGAGGCAGCGGCATATGCGATTCCCCTGCCCCTCGGGGGAGCAATGGCTCTGTAATTCCTCCCCCCAGGGGGAGGTGGCGCGCGCCAGCGCGACGGAGGGGGTCAACGGCGGCTCAGTTGACCGCCTCACCCGACCGCGCCGCCCGCCTCCACCGTCAGCTCAGGCCAGCGCGCCAGAACGCCGGACACCTTTCGGCGGAAGTCCTCCACAGGGCGGTTCGGATTGGGGCGCAGGCGCAGGCTGAACAGGTCCTCCAGGCCAAAGGGCGCTGAGATGATCAGCCGGTCGTCGGCCTCCAGTCGTACGCCCACGGCGTTGGTCGTGCAGAGAAACCGCTCCAGCGCCTGGGTGCTGCAGGACAGCGGATCGTAGGGCTCGCCGAAGCGGCCTTCGAACCATAGGTGGACCCGGGCCTGGTTGCGCACCTCCACAAGCCGGTCCAGGGGCGGCGGAAGCTCCGCGGCGGCCCGCCGGATGACCAGGTCCTCCGCCTCCCAGCTCAGGTCTGAGGCATCGAAATAGGCCAGGTCGTAATCCTTCAGCCCATAGTCCTCGGGCCGCCCGGTCAGGTGATTGAGAACCTTCTGATAGACCGCGCCCGAAAAGATCAGCCAGTCCGGCAGGTCCAGCTCCCGGGCCGCCCGCAGTACGGTCATCAGGCTATCTGAACGGCGCACCAGGGTCTCGAGGGTCTCCGCGTGCTTCATGCCCGGCCCCGCAGCGGCCAGGCATGGTCGAGGGGGCCGTGGCCGCCGCCCAGGCCGGGCGCCCGGGCGATGGCCTCCTGGACATAGGCCCAGGCCCGCGCCACGGCGGCTTCAAGGGGAAGGCCCTGGGCCAGGCCCGCCGCGCAGGCCGAGGCCAGGGTGCAGCCCGTGCCATGGGTGTGGCGGGTGTCGATGCGGCCGGCCTCGAACAGGGTCTCGCCAGAAGGGGTGATCAGCAGATCCACGACCCGGTCCCCGTCCAGGTGCCCGCCCTTCATCAACACCGCCCGGGCGCCCAGGGCCAGCAGGGCCTCTCCGGCCCGTCTCTGGTCGTCCGGGGTCCTCACCGCCAGGCCGGTCAGGGCCTCGGCCTCCGGGGCGTTGGGCGTCAGCAGCCAGGCCCGGGGAATCATCAGGCCGCGGACGGCGTCCATGGCCTCGGCGGCCAGCAGGGCCGCCCCGCCCTTGGCGGTCATCACCGGATCGACCACGGCGGGGATGGCGGGAACGGAATCCAGGATGGCCGCCACCGTCTCGACCATGGCCACATCGCCCAGCATGCCGGTCTTCAGGGCGTCGGCGCCGATGTCGTCCAGTACGGCCCGGGCCTGGGCCGTGACCATTTCCGCCGGCACCGGCAGGACGCCGCTGACCCCCAGTGTGTTTTGCACCGTCACGGCGGTGACCGCCGTCGCCGCATAGCCGCCCAGGGCGGTGACCGTCTTCAGGTCGGCCTGCAGGCCGGCGCCGCCCCCGGAATCGGAACCGGCGATGATCAGGACTCTTCCCTGGGCGTTCGACATGCGCCTGTCCTAGCGCGGCCCGCCGGGAATTGCACGGGCCCCGCAGGCGGGGATAGGTTCGCCCCATGTCCGCCACACCTTCCTTCCCGCCCGGGGTCGCCGTCGTCACCGGCGCCGGCTCCGGCATCGGCCGCGCTGCAGCCCTCGCCCTCGCCGACCGGGGCTGGTCGGTCGTCCTCGCCGGACGCCGCGCCGAGCCCCTGACCCAGACCCGCGACCTGGCCGCCGACCCCGCCCGCCTCCACGTCCAGGCCACGGATGTGTCCGACCGCGACCAGGTCGAGGCCCTCTTCGATGGAGCCGTGGCGCGTTTCGGTCGCGTGGACCTGTTGTTCAACAACGCCGGGACCGGGGCGCCCCCCGTGCCGCTGGAGGACCTGTCCCTCGAGGACTGGCGCCGGGTGGTCGACGTCAACCTGACGGGCGCCTTCCTGTGCCTGCAGGCCGCCTTCCGGCGCATGAAGGCCCAAGAGCCTCAGGGCGGGCGGATCATCAACAACGGCTCGATCTCGGCCCAGGTTCCGAGGCCCCGGTCCGTCGCCTACACCGCCACCAAGCACGCCATGACCGGTCTGACCCGCCAGGCCAGCCTGGACGGGCGGGCCTACAACATCGCCTGTGGCCAGATCGACATCGGCAACGCCGCCACCGAGATGACCGCGCGGATGTCCCGGGGCGTCCTCCAGGCCGACGGATCCGTGGCGCCCGAGCCCACCATGGATGTCGGGGCCGTCGCCGAGGCGGTGGCCTACATGGCCGGCCTGCCCCTTAGCGCCAATGTCCAGTTCATGACGGTCATGGCCACCGCCATGCCCTTCATCGGCCGGGGCTGAACCCGCCGCCCGCCGCGATCGCCGCCTGGACCTCCAGGGCCTGGACGGTCTGCGCCACGTCGTGGACGCGCACCGCCGCCACCCCCGCCTGCGCGCCCGCCAGGGCTGCGGCCAGGGAGCCGCCCAGCCGGTCGCCAGGGTCCTCGCCCCCGGGGCCGATGGCGGCGATGAAGCGCTTGCGGCTGGCGCCCAGCAGGACGGGAAAGCCCAGGCCGACCAGAGCGGGCAGGCCCGCCAGCAGGGCGAGGTTATGCTCCAGGGTCTTGCCGAAACCGATTCCGGGGTCGAGCCAGATCCGCTCCCGCGCCACGCCGGCGGCGAGAGCGATCCCGGCCCGGGCCTCCAGGAAGGCGCAGACCTCGGCGAGGACGTCATCATAATGCGGGGAGGTCTGCATGGTGCGCGGCTCGCCCTGCATGTGCATCAGCACGACCTCGCAGCCCAGCCGCGCTGCGAGGTCCGGGGCGCCGGGCGCCCCCAGGGCGCTGACGTCGTTCCAGATGTCCGCCCCAACCCGGACGGCGGCCTCGGCCACCTCGGGCTTGCAGGTGTCGATCGACAGGCGCCGGAGGGTCTTCGGGCGCAGGGCCGTGAGGAGCGGCAGGGTCCTGGCCATTTCCTCGGCGGCGTTGACGGGCTCTGCGCCGGGGCGGGTGGACTCCCCGCCGATGTCGAGGATGTCAGCGCCGGCTGCATCCAGGGCCAGGGCGTGGGCCAGGGCCGCCTCGATGTTCGCCAGTCGGCCGCCATCCGAGAAACTGTCAGGCGTCACATTCACCACCCCCATGATCCGGGGGCGGGCGCCGGGTCCCGGCGCGCGCCTCACGCCGGCTGGGGCCGCGCCACCTTCGGGGTCAAGGGCACCGAGACGGCAGGCGGGGCGGGGGCTGTCGGATCGGAATCCTCGCGCCGGGGCATGACGCCCTTCAGGGCGTTGGTGATCTCGTCGCCGGTCAGGGTCTCGTACTCCAGCAGGGCCTTGGCGAGCTTGTGCAGGTCCTCGATCCGCTCCGTCAGGATCCGCTTGGCCTCGTCATAGCCGGCCTGGACCAGGCGCTTGACCTCCTCGTCGATGATCCGGGCGGTCTCTTCCGAGACGTTCTGGGTCCGCGAGACCGAGTGGCCCAGGAAGACCTCGTCCTGGTTCTCGCCATAGGAGACGACGCCCAGTCGGTCCGAGAAGCCCCATTTGGTCACCATGGCCCGGGCCAGGCGGGTGGCCTGGTCGATGTCGGACGAGGCGCCGGAGGTGATCTTCTCCCGGCCGAAGATGATCTCCTCGGCCAGGCGGCCGCCCATCAGGATGGTGAGGCGCGAGGTCATCTGCTGGAAGCTCATGGACAGCTGGTCGCGCTCGGGCAGCTGCATCACCATGCCGAGGGCCCGGCCGCGCGGGATGATGGTGGCCTTGTGCACCGGGTCTGAGGCGGGAACGCTCAGGGCCACCAGGGCGTGGCCGCCCTCGTGGTAGGCGGTCAGGCGCTTCTCGTCGTCGGTCATGGCCATGGACTTGCGCTCGGCGCCCATCATGACCCGGTCCTTGGCGTCCTCGAAGTCGCGCTGGGTGACCATCTTGCGGTCCTTGCGGGCGGCCATCAGGGCGGCCTCGTTGACCAGGTTGGCCAGGTCCGCGCCCGAGAAGCCCGGCGTGCCGCGGGCGATGGTGCGGATGTCCACGTCCGCCGCCAGGGGCACGTTGCGCATGTGGACGCGCAGGATGCGCTCGCGGCCGTTCACGTCGGGATTGCCCACCACCACCTGGCGGTCAAAACGGCCCGGACGCAGCAGGGCGGGGTCGAGCACGTCGGGCCGGTTGGTCGAGGCGATGACGATGATCGCGTCGGAAGGGTCGAAACCGTCCATCTCCACGAGCAGCTGGTTCAGGGTCTGCTCGCGCTCGTCATTACCGCCGCCGAGGCCCGCGCCGCGATGCCGGCCGACGGCGTCGATCTCGTCGATGAAGATGATGCAGGGGCTGTTCTTCTTGGCCTGCTCGAACATGTCGCGCACCCGGCTGGCGCCGACGCCGACGAACATCTCCACGAAGTCCGAGCCCGAGATGTAGAAGAAGGGCACCCCCGCCTCGCCGGCCACGGCGCGGCCCAGCAGGGTCTTGCCAGTACCAGGAGGGCCGACCATCAGGGCGCCCTTGGGGATTTTGCCGCCCAGGCGCTGGAACTTGCCCGGGTCCTTCAGGAAGTCGACGATCTCCGACAGCTCTTCCTTGGCCTCGTCCACGCCGGCCACGTCCTCGAAGGTCACGCGGTTGCGGTTTTCAGTCAGCATCTTGGCCTTGGACTTGCCAAAGCCCATGGCGCCCCGGGCGCCGCCCTGCATCTGGCGCATGAAGAAGATCCAGATGCCGACCATGATGATGATCGGCAGGAGCTGCAGCAGGATCGTGCCCGCGCTCATGCCGCCCGGAGGCTTGACCTTGATGTCGACATTGCGGGCTTCCAGCCGCTTGACCAGGTCTTCCTGGTTGTTGGGCGTGGTCGAGGCGAAGCTCTTCCCGGCGCTGTCCTTCACAATGATCTTGGGACCCGCGATCTCGACCGAGCTCACGGAGCCGCCGTCAATTTTTGTCAGCAGCTGGGAATAGCTGATCTCATTGACCGCCGCGTTGCGCGGGTTGGGGTTCATCAGTGCGTACATGCCCGCCAGGGCGAGGATGATGGCGGCCCAGATGCCCAGATTGCGATAGTTCATTGGCGTCCGATCCCAGGGGTTGAATGCCGTTCTGTCTTCAAGATAGGCGCCCGCCCCGGGAATCTCCAGCGATCACATGCGAGAGGGCGTCATCATGCGGGGCCCTCATGGCAAAAAGGCCGCGCGTCTGACGCACGGCCCTTCAAAAGCCTTGGAAAATCCGTCCCGAAGACTGGAGATCAGCGCGCCGGCTTCTTGGGTGCGGGGATCAGGCCTTCGCGCTGTGCGCGCTTGCGGGCCAGCTTGCGGGCGCGACGCACGGCTTCGGCCTGCTGGCGGGCGCGCTTCTCCGAGGGCTTCTCGTAGTGCACGTGGCGCTTCATCTCGCGGAACGAACCCTCGCGCTGCATCTTCTTTTTCAGCGCCTTGAGGGCCTGGTCGACATTGTTGTCGCGGACGAAAATCTGAACCAGAGGTCTCTCTCCTGTCACCCGTTCCCGCTCGGCGTCGCCTCTGTCGAGGCTTCAGCGGCGAACGGACAATAGTCTCTCATTCCCGACGGTTTCCCGTCCGGACAGGCCGCGGGCAATAGCAGACCGGAAAACGCCTGTCCACGGCGGACACGCAAAGGCTTTGGCCCTATATGGAGCCCATGGACATGCAGGAAGATCCCGAGGCCTGGCTGCGGCGCGCCGAAGAGGCTGTGCTGGACGCCGCCCTCGTCCGTGCGCCCGCCATGGGCTGGACCCAGGCCATGGCCGCCGCCGCAGGCGCAGACGCGGGTTTCTCCGTCGGCGAGACGGAGCTGATCCTGCCCTACGGCCCGGCGGACCTCACCGCCCTCCTGTCCCGCCGGCATGACGCCGCCGCCCTCGCCGCTCTTCCCGACCCGGCGGGGCTGAAGATTCGCCAGCGTATCCGCGCCGCCGTCCTCGCCCGCCTGGAGGCCGCCGCTGCAGACGCTCCAGCCGTGCGCCGCTGGTCGGGATGGCTGGCCCTGCCGCCGAATGCACCGCAGGGCCTGTCCCTCGCCTGGGAGAGCGCCGACGCCCTCTGGCGCTGGGCCGGCGACGTCGCGGCGGACGAGAACCACTATTCCAAGCGCGTCATCCTGGCGGGCATCCTGGTCACGGCCCTGGCGGTGCGCCTGCGAGGGGGCGAGGCGGAGGCCGAGGCCTATGTCGACGCACGCATCGCCAACGTGATGGCCTTCGAGGCCTGGAAGGCGAAGCAAAAGCCGGGCGAGCCCCTGCGCCGGCTGGCCGAGGGCCTGGGCCGGCTGCGGTACGGCGCCCGGGTCAGCCCGCGGGTCTGAAGGTCTTCGGCGGCCGGGCGGCGACGTCCTGGATCATCCGCATCAGCAGGTAGGTGCGCGGCGTGATCGTGGTCAGGTCGATCCACTCCTTGTCGGTGTGGAAGTTCCCCCCCACCGGGCCCAGGCCATCCAGGGCGGGCGTGCCCGCCTCGTGCGCCAGGGCCGATTCCGAGGCCCCGCCATTGCCGCCCGTCCCCAGCTCGCGGCCCAACTCGGCGTAGATGGCCTTCGCCCGCGCCGCCAGGGCCTCGGTGTGCGGGTTTTCAGGAAGCGGCGGGAAGGAGTTCTCGCGGCTCACCGTGACCTTGGTGTCCGGCACCCTGGTGTTGCGGGCGCTCTCCTCAAGGGTCGCCTGCACGCGCTCCAGGTCGGCCTTGTCGCGGACCCGCACATTGACCTGGGCCCGGGCGTTCTCGGGGATGATGTTGTAGCGGCTGCCGGCCTGGATGATGGTCAGGTTGGCGGTCAGGCCGTCCCCCGACTTGGGCAGGGTGTCCACAGTCGCCAGCTGGTGGACCAGCTCGGTGGCGGCGTTGCGGCCCTCCTGCGGAGCGACCCCGGCATGAGCGGGCCGGCCCTTGACGTCGATGTTGAAGGTCGAGCTGCCCTTGCGCCAGACGGTGATCTTGTCCGGGGCGTCGCCGGGCTCGAGGTTCAGCTCCACCTCATGGCTCTTGACGAGGCGATCGATCAGGGCCCGCGTTCCCGGCGAGCCGCGCTCCTCGCTGGTCTCCAGCAGCAGGGTCAGGGTGTCGTAGTTGCGAAAGCCCCTGGCGGTCAGGATCTCCAGGGCGACGACGGCCTGGATGACTCCGCCCTTCTCGTCGCCCACGCCTGGCCCGGTGGCGCGGTCGCCCGTCGCCGAATAGGGCCACTTCGCCGCCGTGCCGGGCTCGAAGACGGTGTCGATGTGGCCGATCATCAGGATCTTCGCCTTGCCCTTGCCCTTCAGGGTGGCGACCAGATTGTCCGGCAGGCCGGGAATCTCGGCGGGCACGCGCTCGACCCGGGCCCCCAGGGCCTCCAGCCGGGGCGCCAGGATGTCCAGCACCCGCGTACCGCCCTCGATATCTCCCGTGCCGGAGTCGATGTTGACCAGCGTCTCCAGCAGCTTCAGCTGCTCGGGGCGCGCCGCCTCGGCCGCCTTCCAGAGCGCCTCGTCCTTGCGGGGCGCGGCCAGGGCGGGCAGGGCGCTCGCCGCCGTCATGACCAGGGCGACGCCCAGGGGGATCCATCTCTGTCTCGAGGCGTGCATCATGTCGTTCCTTCCCTTCCCGAAGCCTCGACCATGGCCACCCAGGCCTGCGGCGGCAAGGCCCAGGGGCGCCGGCGCCGGGGCGGGTCGGCGGGCCGCCAGTCGCCGCCCGACAGGTCCATGTTGAGGCCGTAGAAGGGGTCGGCGTCCAGCAGGGCGCCCCAGCGGCCGCGCATCCAGGCGGCCTCCCGGGCGAAGCGCTCGGCATGCCGCGCCTCCAGGTCCGAGCCCCGGGAGGCCGACTCCCGGTGGATCAGGTCGGCCTGCGGCGTCCAGATCACCTGCAGGCCCAGGGCCCGGATCCTCAGGCACAGGTCGATGTCGTTGAAGGCCACCGGCAGGTGCTCGGCGTCAAAGCCCCCCGCCGCCGCGAACACCTCCCGCCGCATCGCCAGGCAGGCCGCCGTCACCGCCGAGACGCACCGCGCCGTCCGCAGCCGGTTCGAGGGGCCTGGGTCCTGTGGTCCGGCGCCGACGCCCAGCGCCCCCGCCACGCCCGCCGCGCCGATGCCCAGGGCCACGCCCGCATGCTGCACCCGCCCGTCCGGGAAGCGCAGCATCGCCCCCGCCGCGCCCACCTCCTGCCGCAGGGCCTGGGCGGCCAGGGCCTTCAGCCAGCCGGAGTCGCGGACCTCCACGTCATTGTTCAGGAAGACCAGCAGCTCGCCCCTGGCCTCCCGCACAGCGGCGTTGTTGATCGCCGAATAGTTGAAAGGCCCCGGCGCCGGCAGGATCCGCACCCTCGGGTCCGCCGCCAGGCGCGCAAACAGGGCCTTCGTCGCCGGCTCGACGCTGTCATTGTCGACGACCAGCAGCTCCAGGTCCGGCCAGTCGGTCCGCGACAGCACCCCCTCGGCGCAGGCGGCCAGCAGGTCCGCCCGGTCCCGCGTGGGCACGATCACCGAGACCTTCGGCGCCGGGCCGGGCAGGTCGCGGGTGATCTCCAGCCAGGCCGGCCCCTCCGTCGCCGCCCGGGCCCGCGCCGCCTGGCCCGTCGCCGCCAGGTGGTCGTTCACCGCCCGCTCCGCCGCCGCCCGGCAGCGGGCCATGGCCGTCTCCGAGAACGAGGCCTGCCCCGCCTGCCGCCAGTGGTAGAGCACCGCCGGGATGTGCCGGATCCGCCCCGGCCCCGCCGCCCGCGCCACGCGCAGAACGAGGTCCCAGTCCTGGGCGCCCTCCAACCCCTCGCGCAGGCCCCCGGCCTCGACCACACGGCTGCGGCGGATCACGGTCAGGTGGCTGGCCATGTTTTGCGCCAGCATGAGCTCGGGGTCCCAGCCGGTCTTGAAGTGCGGCTCCACCCGCCGCCCGCGCCCGTCGATCTTGTCCTCGTCGGTATAGATCAGGTCCGTCTCCGGATGGCGCACCAGCTCGGCCGCCACCTCCAAGAGGGCGTGGGGCGGGATCAGGTCGTCCTGGTCCATGAAGGCGACGAAGTCCCCGCCCGCCAGGGCCAGGGCTGAGTTTGTCGCCGCGCTGATGTGGCCGTTCATCGCCCGCCGGACGATGCGGATGCGCGGGTCGGACGCCGCCGCCGCCTCCAGCCGCGCCCAGGCCGCCCCGCCGGGAGAGGCGTCATCCGCGAGGCATAGCTCCCACTTCGGCCAGACCTGGGCCTTCACCGAGGCGATGGCCGCCTCCAGGTGCGCCGGGTCCGGATCGAAGACCGGAATCACCACCGAGATCAGCGGTCCCGTCTCCGCCAGCCGCCCCGCCAGGTCCCGGGCCGCCGCCAGGTCCGCCTCGGTCAGCGCATCGCACCGGGCGATCCAGCGGGCGTAGGCCGCCGGGTCCAGGGCGTGGGGCTCCAGCACGCTGCGGATCAGCCGCGCCCCCGCCGGATGCCGGGCGAGGCGCTCAGCCAGGGCGTGGACGGGCCGGTGCAGGGCCGGGACCGAGCGCACCCACCCCAGCCCCCGGGCCGCAAGCCGGCGCAGGGCTTCTGCGGGACTGAAGGAGCGATGCGGGGGCGGAGCGACGACCATCGCTCCCTTTCTACAGCCGCCTCCCGCCTTCCGGCGACCCCTTCCCGTTGGCGGTGAAGGGCTTTAGGTCTGGCGGCGGAGACCGGCGTGACCGACAGCCCCTTGCGAACCCTCGCCCGAAGCCTTCTCGGCCGCCTGCCCGGACTGGCCGCGCGCGCCCGCTCGGCCGTGCGCACCGGGGACGGCACCCTCGTCGCCGACGGCATGGACCCGGACTGGTACCGGGCGATGAACCCGGACGTGGCCGCCTCCGGCGCGGACCCGGCCGACCACTTCCTGCGCCACGGCTGGCGCGAGGGCCGCGATCCCGTCCCGGGCTTCAGCGTCCGCGACTACCTGGAGCTCTACCCGGACATCGCCGACGCCGGGATCAATCCCTTCCTGCACTGGCTGAAGGCCGGCAAGGCCGAGGGCCGGCTCCCGCGCCGCGAGGTCGGACGCACGGCCCGGGCCGCGGCCCTTCTCGAGCCCCTCCAGGTCCGCCTGGACCGCGCCGCCCGCCGCTGGCCCCAGGCGCGGCCCTCTGAGCGGCAGGCCCTGTCCCGGCGTCTGGCCGCCCTCGGCCCGGCCCTGTCCGATGTCCACCTGACGTTCAGCCACGACGACGCCTTTCGGAACGTCGGCGGCCTGCAGCTCTGCGTCCAGCGCGAGCACGCCGCCTTCGCCGCCCAGGGCGTGAGCGGCCTGCACCTGCACCCTGTCGACACCTGGCCCACCCTGCGCGAGGACGGCGGCGGCCTTCTCGGTGTCGCCCTCAGCGGCGAGGCCCTCGGCGCCTGGACCGCGGCGGATATCGGCGCCGCCCTGGCGGAAGTCCTGCCCGCCGGGGGCCGCCGGACCTTCGCCCTGCACAGCCTGCTCGGCCATGACCCCGCCGCCATCGAGACCCTCCTGCGGGCCGCCGGCTTCGCCAGGGGCGTCTTCTGGCTGCACGACTTCGCCAGCCTCTGCGCCGGGGTCCACCTGATGCGTGACGATCTAGTGGACTGCGGCGCGCCGCCGGCCGGCAGCGCCGCCTGCGGGGTCTGCCTCTACGGCGCCCGCCGGGCCCTCCACGCCGAGGGGCACCGCCGCCTCATCGAGGGCTTCGGCCTGGAGGTCCTGGCCCCCTCCCAGGTCGCGCTGGACCTCTGGCGGCGCGCCTCGGGCCTGGCCGATGTTCCCGCCCAGGTCCTGCCTCTCGCCGCCCTGGGTCCGGCCACCGAAGTCCCTTCGCCCCCCGCCCCCGATGGGGTCCTTCGCCTCGCCTTCCTCGGCGCCCCGGTCCCGCACAAGGGCTGGGAGGTCTTCCAGGACCTGGTCCGGCGCTTCTCGGGCGATCCCCGCTACGCCTTCGTCCAGCTGGGCGCCGAGGGCGCGGGCTATGCCGGCATGGATTTCGTCCAGGCCCGGGTCAGTGCGGATCAGCCTCACGCGATGCGCGACGCCCTGGTCGGGGCCGGGGTGGATGTCGCCCTGACCTGGTCCCTCTGCGCCGAGACCTTCGGCTTCACCGCCCTTGAGGCCGCCGCGGCCGGCGCGGCCGTGCTGACGGGTCCCGACAGCGGGAACATCGCCGCCCAGGTGAAGGCGGGGCTTGCCGGAAGGGTCCTGGCGGATGAGGCGGCCCTGTTCGCCGCCTTCGAGACCGGCGAGGTCCTGTCCCTGTCCCGATCCGCCCGCGGCGCCCCGGTCCGGGACATTGTCTTCAGCGGACTGACGGCCTCGCCAGGAGTTCGTCCAGGGCCTTGATGGACACCACCTCCGAGCCCACGCCGGCGTCCATCCGCATCACCCTGTTGCAGTAGAGCCGGATCAGGTCGAGATCGTGCGAGGCCAGCACGAGGATGCCCGCCCGCTCCACCAGGCCCAGCAGGCGCTGGTGGGCGATCTTCTGGAAGTCGGCGTCGCCCACGGCGATCCACTCGTCCATCAAGAGGACGTCGGCCTCCACGGCCGTGGCCACGGCGAAGGCCAGCCGCGCCTGCATGCCCGCCGAATAGGTCTTCATCGGCATGGCCAGGAAGGGGCCGAGGCCCGTGAAGGCGGCGATCTCCTCCAGCTTGTCCTCCACCTGGCGGGCGGACAGGCCGGCGATCCGGCCGCGCAGGCGGATGTTCTCCAGGCCCGTGGCGGTGGGATCGATGCCCAGGGATAGGTCCAGCAGGGGGGCGATCTTGCCCCGCACCTCGATCTGCCCCTCGTCGGGCTCATAGGCGCCGGACAGGGCCCGCAAAAGGGTGGTCTTGCCCGAGCCGTTGTGGCCGATCAGGCCCAGCCGGTCGCCGGCCCTCAGCTCCAGGTCCAGGCCGGTGATGGCCGTCACCGTGGTCGAGCCGTGCCGCGCCTGGTCCAGCCGCCCGCCTACGGCCACCCGGGCCAGGTGCTTCTTCAGCGACTTGGCGTCGTAGCCATAGACCGGGAAGCGCAGGGTCAGGCCGCGCACGCTGATGAAGGCCTGGTCCGGCCGGGGCGGCGCTGTCGGTGGCTTGGCGCTGCGGCTCATAGGTAGTGCACGATCCGCCGGCGGGTGGCGGTGAAGAGGCCGAAGGCGACGGCCCAGCCGGCCAGGGCCATGACGATGAGGACAGAGAAGGTCGAGGCCTCGGGCGCTGCGCCCATCAGGGGCGCGCGGATGGCGTCCAGCATGTGGAAGAAGGGGTTCCAGGTCAGGACCGCGTCCATCAGCCCGACCCGTTCACCCGGCTGCCAGAAGACCGGGGTCATGAACATCGAGAACTGCATGATGGACATGACGATCTGCGGGATGTCCCGGAACCTGGCCGAGATGATGGCCGTCAGCAGGCACATCCACGAGATGTTGGCCAGCACCAGCGCCAGGCCCGCCAGGGCCAGGGGCAGATCCATCACGCGCCAGAGGTCGAAGCCGGCGATCACCGCCACGACGATCACCAGATGATGCAACAGGGTCGCCAGGTTCCGCAGCACCGTGCGCCAGACAAAGGTCAGCATGGGCAGGGAGGTCTGGCTCAGCATGCCCGAGGCCTGGACGAAGGACTCGCACCCCTCGATCACCGTCTGCGAGATCAGGCCCCAGAAGACGATGCCCAGGGCCACGAAGGGCAGGGTTGTGGCCAGGGGGATGTTCTGAAGCTCGGCGTAGAGGAAGCCGATGCCCAGCACCATCACGGCCATGGACAGGGTGATCCAGAAGGGTCCCAGGATCGAGCCGCGGTAGCGCGAGACCACATCGTGCCAGGCCAGGGACCAGGACAGGCCCAGCCCGCGCACCGAGCGCCTCAGGTCGTCGACCGCCCGGCCCAGGTCGTCCCGGAACCCCCGGGAGCCCGTGCGCAGCATGTGTTCGGCGATGTCCATCTGCGCTCCCGGGTCGGGGCCGAGGTAACAGGTCGGATTCGGCGGCGCAACCGGGGCGGGCTCAGCCCGCCGGCCGCATCACCAGCATGAAGCCGGCCAGCATGACGGCGTAGCCCAGCCAGGCCTGTGGCGGCAGCGACTCCCGGAAAAGCAGGACCGCCAGGACGGGGGTCAGGGCCGCGCCGAGGATGGAGAAGGGATAGACCTGGCTCAAGGGCGCGCGGGTCAGGATGTACACCCACAGGAGCGAGGTCAGCCCATACCAGGCGAAGGCGCCCATCAGGGGCAGGTTCAGCGCCACCTTGGCGATCACGCCGCCGTCGATCCGCCGGGTCTGCTCGGCCCCCAGCTTGAAGAGCACCTGGCCTGCGGGCAGCGCCAGGGCGAAGGCGAGGCAGAGGGCGAGGTCCAGCCCCGAAAGCCCTCGCGTCACGGTGCGGTCGGCGCCTTGGCCGGAACAGCCGCGGCCTCTGGCGTCGCGGCCTCGGGCGTCGCCCCACCGGGAATCGTGACGATCGCCACCTGCTGGAGGGTGAAGGCCCCGCCGGCCGAATCGTCCAGGTCCAGCCGGATGCCGGTGATCACTGATTTGAGCCAGTCGTCCCCGCCCTTCCGGGGCTTGGCAAGATCGTAGACCATGATCGTCGTCTCGCCGACGGCCGGGTCCGCCCCGCGGATCGGCTTGGTGGCGAAGCCGGCGGCCTCGCCATGCGCAGCCGTAGTCCAGAAGAGCGACCCGTCCCAGCGTTCCGTATCCTTGTTCCGGGTGATCCGGACCAGGACCGCATTGGACTCGGATCCCTTTACCGAGAGGTCCTTGGGGAACCGGACGATGGGGTCGAAGAGGTCGCCGGTCACGTCCAGTCCGCCGCCCGGCCTGGCGGCCAGGGTCGATCCTGCGCCCTCGAAGCCGTCCGTGCCGGCCTCGAAGGTCCACTGGGCCAGGGTCTTCAGAGGCGCGCCGTCCAGCACGAAGGCCTTCAGCTCGGGATTCCAGCTGATCGGCTCCGGCGCCCGGGGCGGGCGGACCTTTCCGGCAGGCGCCTCCGACGCGGCTGGGGCCGCCGGCTTTGGCTGGTCACAGGAAGCCAGGGCGAGGGCCGATCCCGCCGCCAGGATGGCAAGGGGGCGACGAATCCAGCGGGGAAGCCTGAGAGTCATGTCGAGCGTCTCCAGAAGCGACGGCCAAGGCCTGAAGGATCAAGGGCGAGGTGAATGACGCCGGTGATGGCGGCGAGATCCAGGAAATAAAGATACCGATAGTCGCACGCCAGGGCGATCACGAGGAAGCTTCCGGCAAAGGCCAGGGCACCGGCCTGGAGGCCCGCCATGACAAAGTCCGAGGGGCGGCCGCGGAGCACCAGGAGGACCATGGTCGCCAGGGAGATCAGGGCGTAGGGCAGGTGGGACAGGACCGGCGTGCCATGGAGCCAGGTCGAATAGTTGAAGAGTTGGTTGTCCCGTCGATCCTGGCGGGCTGGCAGGTCCAGCTCGGCAAGGACGGCTTCCGGCCCCTGGACACCAGTCGTCACAGGCAGGCAGGCCAGCACGTCAGGCGTCAGGAAAACCTGCCGGAACACCTCAAGTCGGTGGGAGGCGTAGTCCGGGAACTCACGGATCACCAGGTTCGCCCAGGTCGCCGGTACGACGCCTTCGGGCGCCGTCCAGACGTATTCACCCATGCCCTTGGCCTGGTCGAGGGTGTCGATACGCTCCGCGCTGTAGAACGCTGTGGCGCCGCGCAAAGCGTCGGCGGCTTTGGGCGCCCTCGACTCTAGGGGCTCAAGGGACGCCCGCGGGTCCCGCACCAGAACACCGACCATGTCGAAGTGCTGGATGATCCTCAGCCCAGCGCCTGAGGTGGAAGGATCCTGTTGCGGCAGGGCGCGGTGCAGGATCGCGCTCGAGAGGAGGATCACGGCGGACCCGAGCGCCAGGACACCCATCCCCGCCACAAGGCTGGTCCTCCATCCGCTGCGGCTGCGGAGGGCCAGGATCAGTCCCGCCGTACCGGCCAGAAGCGCCAGCACCCCGTTCTGTCGGACCAGCGCTGCGATCGCCAGCAGGAGGGCGCCGCCCGCCAGCAGGAGGAAGCGGCTGCGGACCTGGCTCCAGCGCTCTGCGGCGAAGGCCAGGCACACCGTGCCGGTGATGGCGAAGTTGGCGAACATCACGTCCTTCCAGACCGCGCCCTGGAAGATCAGCAGCTGCGGGGTCAGGAGGGCGAGAGCGGCGAGGACCACAGCCAGCCAGTGCGCCCGGGGCGCCAGCCGGCTGAGGGCAATCAGGCTGGCGAAGAGGACGCTGGCGTTGAAGGCGACAAAGAGCGAGGTCCCGGAGAGGAGGCTGTCAAACCGCCCCAGAAGCCAGGACATGAAGGCCGGGTTGAACGAGCGCTGCGCCCCCGCACGGCCTTCCGCAAGCTGGATCACTGAGTCGGTGGTCATGTGGCCCGGCAGGTTCACAGCGAGGATGAGGACGAGGCCTGTCATAAGGACGCCCCGGTAGAGACCCCCGAACTCGGATTTCCGGTGGTCCGTCATGCATCCGTCTCCGAAAGAAGGCGCCGAAGACCGGAGTCGAGGTCGCCCGACGGTGTCAGGCCCAGCACCCTTGTCAGCCTTTGGGGGCTGCCCAGGGATCGCCGGATATCGCCGGGTCGCTCGGCCTGGTGCAAGATCCGTGGCGTCGCCCCGTGGATCCCGGTCAACCCCCGGGCAAGGTCCAGGATCGATGTCTCCTGTCCGGTACAGACGTTCAAGGCCTCGAAAAGGTCACCGGTGGTGCGACCGGCCGCGGCCATCAGGGCGTCGACCACATCATCCACAAAGACGAAGTCCCGGGTCTGCCCACCGTCGCCAAAGATGGTGATCTCGGCCCCGTCCCTGGCCAGGCGTGCGAACCTTGAGATGACCCCCGAATAGGGAGAGCCGGGATCCTGTCCCGGGCCATAGACGTTGAACAACCTCAGGCCGGTCGACTTCAGGCCATACACCCGCGCCGCCGCCCGGGCGTGCAGTTCGCAGCCCAGCTTGTCCGCGCCATAGGGCGAGAGGGGCGCGGTCGCCGAGTCCTCCCCCAGGGGGATGTCCGGAGTGTCGCCGTACACGGCGGCGGAAGACGCGAAGACCAGGGCCGGCCGCAGGGGCTGTCGCAGGACGGTCTCGATGAGTGAGACGAAGCCGCCGAGATTTACCTGGTGGGAGGCGGCGATATCCTCATTGCACTTGGCCACCGACGCGATGGCGGCGAGGTGATAGACGGCGTCGACGCCGTCTATCACCTCGGCCAGCGCTCCGGGATCGAGGATCGAGCCGATCCTCAGCTCCGCCTCGGGGTGAAGTCGGCTCGCATCGCCCGCCGAAAGGTCGTCCAGAACCCGGACCCGGGCTCCGGAGTTGACCAGTCGCGCTGTCAGTCGCCGGCCGATGAAGCCCGCGCCGCCGGTGACCAGGACCCGCCCGGCGGCGCCGGGCTCACCCACGTCCGTCCTCCCCCTCCGGGAAACGGGCCTGTTGGATGGCCAGCCGCCGCACCAGCTGGGTGAGGACTTCGTTGGACCGCCGTTCGCGCATGATCGCCGCCACCACGGTCAGGAAGAGGATGAGGGTCGTCGCATAGGTGACCAGGTCCGCCCCGCGGCCGATGCCCACCATCTGGGCCAGCCGCGTCATCTGGTCGGGGTTCCAGACGAAATAGACGCCCGCCGCGGCGAACAGCATCACCGCCAGCTTGAGCCCCAGGAAGGTGAACTTGCGAACTGCAGCCAGGAACAGGACCGAGCCGAACAGGCCGGTGGCGACGACGGAGACGATCATGACCGTCCTCCGAACAGGATGTCCTCGAGGATACGCACCGAGTTCGAGAGCTTCTGGCCCTTGGCCAGGGAGTACTCCGAATAGGTGATGGTCACCGGATGCTCGCGCCAGTTCAGGCGCAGCCGGGCGATCTGGGACAGGATTTCCGAGGCGTGGGCCATGCGGTCCTGGCGAATGCGGAGCTTTCGCGCGGCGTCGCGGGACAGGACGCGCAGGCCATTGTGGGCATCCGTGAGTTTCAGCC
This sequence comes from Phenylobacterium sp., assembly GCA_020402745.1. GTDB lineage: Bacteria > Pseudomonadota > Alphaproteobacteria > Caulobacterales > Caulobacteraceae > Phenylobacterium. The sequence continues at coordinate 6,764 of JADBYZ010000037.1, read as the reverse complement.
CTGTCGTCAAGCGAGTGAAGATCACCGCCGCCTTGATGACCAGCCAGCGCAGGGCGGGCATGTTTACGGTCGTTCCGAGAAAGCGGGAGCCAAGGACGGCGTCCCGTCCCTCGCTCCGGCAGACGGAGACCATCTGCAGGGCTTCGGCGACGTCGTGCTGGCCGTCGGCGTCGAAGGTCACCAGGTGGGAGGCCCCCTGGGCGAGGGCGAAGTCGATCCCGGTCTGCAGGGCCGCGCCCTGCCCCCGGTTGACCAGGTGGGTGGCGACGCAGGCGCCGCCGGCCAGGGCCTGGTCGCCGGTGTCATCCGAGGATCCGTCATCCACCACCACCACCCGGGCGTGCGGCGTCACGCCGCGCACCACTTCGGCGATTATGGGGCCCTCGTTGTAGGCCGCGATCACGAACCAGAGGGACTCGTCCCGGGACATGGCGTCGTCGTCGTTTCCTGGCGGCGGCGCGCAAAGGCGGCCCGCCCCGCCGGGTGTAAGCCGCGCCTCGCGCTCCCGGCAAGGGACTTCACCCCCGGCCCTGATCCATCACCCCGGCTCCACCAGGCTTTCGAGCCGGCCGGCGGCCTCCCGCACCGCCGCCTGGGAGGCCTTGAGCCGGGTCTCAAGGCTGCGGACCTGCCGGCGCAGGTCCTCGGTCACGGGAACCAGGCCCTCCAGGCGCTCCACGATAGCCTGGGTCTCCTTGAGGGTGCGCTCAAGCCAGGCCGCCCGGCCCTCCGCATCGGCCAGGGCGGTCCGCGCCACGGCCCGGTCGGCTGAGACCGGCGAGACCAGGTCTCCGTAGAGGGCCTGCTGGCGGGCCAGCCAGGCAGAAGCCTGGTCGAGGGGCTTTCGGTCGGGCGTCGCGCCCCGGGCGGCGGCGCGCAGCCAGTCGAGGACCCTGGCGGCCATCTCCCCGACCTCGCCCAGGGCGGCCAGATCGCCCCCCGGCGCATTTCGCCTCAGCTCCGTGGACAGGAAGGCGTCAATCTTCCGCCCGGCGGCGGGCGTCAGGGCCGGCAGGGGCTCTCCCAGCTGGGCCTCGGCCCCGGCGATCTGGGGGCGCCAGTCGTCGAGCAGGGCGTCGTAGTCCACGAAGGCCCTGGGCAGGTCCCGGCTCGCCGCCTCGGCGGCCAGCATGTAGGCGCACCAGAGCATGACCGACTTGCGCGGCGGGAAGCGGTCACGGCTGGCCAGCGACCCGGCCACGGCCAGGGGGTGGCGCACGGGGATCAGCACCCGCACGGCCAGGCCCTCCGCCTCCAACACCTGTCGCCAGAGGCCGGAAAGGACCGAGACCCTGGGGTCCTTCAAGAGCGGTCGCCCTTTGCGCCCGAACTCCGAGCGGAACAGGGTCCGCGCCTCCTCCCGCCAGTCCGCCTCATCGGCGGGCGCGGGGGCGAGGCCTGAGAAGGGGTCATCCCAGGAGGTTCCCGCCGCCGCCAGGCGCCGGTCATTGAAGACGGCGATTCGCCAGGGCTCGAAGTATCCGCGGGCGTTGTGCGAGTCGGCGGGCATGACCTCGCGGGGCAGGCTCGCGCCCGCCAGGGCCAGCACATTGGCCAGGGCGCTGGTGCCGGACCGGTGCATGCCGAGGACCAGATAGGCCGTGCGGGCCGGTGCAGGAGGTTTGGGGCTGGGCTTGTCGGGCATGGCGGATCAGTTGATCGTGACGACCTTCTGTTGCACACAGGCCCGCCACCGAACAGGAATTTCCGCATGGGCCAGGGCGACGCCCCGGAACGCACCGGCCGAACCCTCGCGGCGGCCTTCGACCCGGTCTTCTACCGCACGGTCTATGACGATATCGCCCTGACCGGAGCGGACCCCTTCGGCCACTATGTCCAGACCGGTTGGCGGGAAGGGCGCGACCCGGCGCCCTGGTTCTCCGTGCGGGCCTACCTGGACCGGTATCCCGAGGCGCTGGGCCTCGATCCCTTCGCACACTACCTGCAGGGCGGCTGGCGCCGGGGCTTCGAGCCCTCCCCCTCCGTCCATCGCGACGGCTTCCTGGAGCGGGTCGGCGGGCGTCCCCGCCCGGGGATCTCAGAAGGCGCGGCGTCTCCCCGGCGCCCGGACTCTGACCTGCCGGCCGGTGTCGGGCGGGCGCAGGCGCGCGAGCTCGCCGCCGCCGCCTTCGATCCCGCCTTCTATCTGTCGATGAATCCCGATGTGGCCGCCGAGGGCCTGGACCCGCTCGATCACTACCTCCAGACCGGTTGGCGCGAGGGGCGCGACCCGTCTCCGGAATTCAGCGCCGCCGACTACCTTGAGGTGAACTCCGACGGGGCCGTCACCGGGGTTAATCCCTTCCTGCACTGGCTGGCGGCGGGCCGGACCGAGGGGCGCCCCCTCAGGTTCGAGCTGGGCTTCCGGGGGCGCATCGTCGCGGGTCTCACGCCTTTGGCCGATCGAATGGAGGCGGCCAGCCGCTCGGCGCTTGCCATCCAGTCCAGACCCGCCCGTGAACTGGCGCCGCTTCTCGCAGAGGGTCGGCGGCGCGACCTGCACCTCACATTCAGCCACGACGACGCCTTTCAGAGTATGGGTGGCCTACAGCTTTGCATCCAGACGGAGTCGGCCGAGCTGGCGCGTCGAGGCATTGATCACCTCCACGTCTTTCCCCCAGTCCCTTGGCCGACCCTGAGGCCAGAGGGTCACCATGCGCCGATCGGCGTGGTCTGGAACGGACGGACTCTGGGGCAGTTCTCGGTCCTCGATGTCTCAGCGGCCCTGTCGGCGCGCCGGGGGCGGGGCAGGCTCACCTTCGCAATTCACAGTCTTCTGGGCCACGAGGCGGGCGAGACCCTCGACCTCCTCAGCGCCGCTGGCGCCCGCCGTGGTCTCTTCTGGGTGCACGACTTCACGGGCCTCTGCGCCGGCTACCACCTGATGCGCGACGAGGCCCAGGACTGCGGCGCGCCGTCGGCCGGCAGCGCGGCTTGCCGGATCTGCCTCTTCGGTCCGGGCCGCGACCTGCACCTGTCCGCCCACCGTCGACTCTTCGAGGCCCTGGACCTGACCCTCGTCGCGCCCTCCCAGGCGGCCCTCGACACCTGGAGCGCTGCGCCGGACGCCCCGGTCCCCGCCGCCATGTGGGTCCACCCCCACGCCCGGCTGGTTCCCACCGGCCGCTTCGCCGAGGCGGGGGAGGGGCCGCTCACTGTCGCCTTCCTCGGCATGCCTTCGGCCTACAAGGGTTGGCCAGTTTTCACGGACCTCGCCCACCAGCTTCGCGACGATCCCCGCTACCGATTCGTGCGCCTGGGCTCGGCTGCAGCGCCGGGGTCGCCCGCCGACCACATCGACGTCTCCGTGACCGCCGACAATCCCCACGCCATGCGCCTGGCCCTGGAGACGGCGGGGGTGGACGTCGCCGTTCTCTGGTCCCTGTGCCGCGAGACCTTCTCCTTCGCCGCCTATGAGGCCGCGGCGGCGGGCGCGGCCATCCTGACCGGGCCGGACAGCGGCAATGTCGCCGCCTTCACCCGAGCCGGCGGCCATGGCCTGGTGCTCCCTGACGAGGCGGCCCTGTTCGCCCAGTTTGAGTCCGGCGCCGTCCGCCATCTGTCCCGGGCCTCTCGCCGGCCGGAACTGTGCGACATCGCCTACAGCGGAATGAGCGTCGATCTCCTGGAGGCCCTGTCTTGAAGGTCCTGGTCTATTCGAGCTTCACCTTCTCCTACCTGAACCGGGCGCGGGTCCTCTACCAGACCCTGCGGCGCTTCCATCCCGACTGGGAGACCGTGGCCCTCATCACCGACGAGCCCCCGCCGGGCTTCACCTTCGACCCCGCCTCCGAGCCAATCGACCGGGTGGTCTGGGCGAAGGACCTGGGGATCGAGCCCTTCCGGGGCTGGCTGTTCCGGCATGACGTGGTCGAGGTCTGCACGGCGGTGAAGGGCCCCTTCCTGCACCAGGTCTGCGAGGCGGGCGAGGCGGATATCGCCATCTACCTCGACCCGGACACGGCCCTCTTCGCCCCCCTCGACCCGCTGGTGGAGATGCTGGGCGAGGCCGACATCCTGCTGACGCCGCACCTGATCGACCCCAATGACGACCGGGCGGCGATCCTCGACAACGACCTGTCGGCCTCGCGCACGGGCATCTTCAACCTGGGCTTCGTGGCCATCCGCACCACCGGCGAGGGCGCGCGCTTCGCCCGCTGGTGGAACGACCGCCTGCTGGCCTTCTGCTATGACGACATCCCCAGCGGCCTCTTCGTCGACCAGAAGTGGTGCGACCATGTCCCGGCCCTGTTCGACCGGGTGAAGGTGATCCGCGATCCGGGCTATAACGTGGCCAGCTGGAACCTCTCCACGCGCAAGGTGGCCATCGACAAGGCGGGCGAGATCCGGGTGAACGGCGCGACCCTGCGCTTCTGGCACTTCACCAAGCTGGGCCCGACGGGCGATGTCATGACCAAGCGCTACGCCGGGGACAACTTCGAGGTCTACGAGATCTGGCGCTGGTACAAGGAGGCCGTGGCGGCGGCCACCGATCCGGCCATTCCCGAGCGCTGGTGGGCCTATGGCCAGTTCGACGACGGCGCCCCCATCGCCAAGCCGCAGAGGGTGCTCTACCGCGAGCGGGCCGACCTGCAGGCGGCCTTCCCCGATCCCTTCGCGGGCGGGTACCAGGCCTGGTGGAAGGCCGAAGGGCCGGGCCGGCGTGGCTAGTCCCCGACCCACCCCCGAGGCCGTCCGCCTGTCGGCCGCCGTCGACGCCGCCGCCGTGCGCCTGGCCGCCCTGCGCGCCGAGGTCCAGAGGGCGGAGACCGCAGAGGCCCTGGCGCGGCTGCGGCTGGGCGAGGCCCTGGCCGAGGCGCTGGGCGCCCGGGCGGTGGCGGAGGCCCGGCTACGGGCCTCGCAGTTCGACCGCTACCGTGCGGCGGCCTTCGCGCCCCGGCGGCCGGACCGGCGCAACCGGCTCCGGCGGCTGGCGGAAAAGATGCTGGCCCGGCTCGGCGCGCCGGGGCGGGCCCTGGTCCGCGCCCGGGCCGCCCTGGGCGAGGGCGCGGCCCTCTTCGACGCCGCCCACTACCGCAGGGCCGCGCCCGAGCCCGTCGGCGCCGACCCCCTGGCCCACTATCTGACCTGGGGTGGAGACGCCCGGCTGTCGCCCCATCCCCTTTTCGATTCAAGGTTTTACGCCGCGCGCAACGCCGCCGATCTGGCCCGCACCGGCCTGACCCCGCTGGACCACTTCCTGCGCGAAGGCGCCGCCGACGGCCGCGATCCTCACCCCCTCTTCAGCCTCGAATGGTACGTCTCCCAGGCCCCGGAGCTGGCCGCGACGGGGGAGAATCCGGTGCTCCACTACCTGCGGACGGGTGCAAGCCGGGGGCTGTCGCCGCACCCCCTGTTCGACCCGGACTGGGCGGGCGGCGACCTGGTCGGCTACCTCACAGAGGGCTGGCGGCGGGGCGCCTCGCCCCACCCCCTGTTCGACCCGGCCTGGCGGCGCGAATCGGGGCTGGATGATTGCGAAACCGAGCCCCTGACGCGCTTCGTCCTGACCGCCCACGACACCCTGGAGAGCCCAGGACCCTGTTTCAATTCAAGGACTTACGTCGAGGCCCGGGGCGCCGCCCTGGACCCTTCCAAGGACCCCTTGAGCGACTATCTGGCCGGCGGCGCCTGGGCCGTCCTGGGACCGGAGGGCCTGCACCCGGCCCTGGCTTTGCTGGACGATCCAGAGGCGATCCGCTCAGGATTGACCCCCGCAGAGGCCCTGGCCCGGCGGTTACGAACCCCCTAGCTGGCGCCAGATCTCAGCGTAATAGTCGCCCACATAGTGGAAGGGGCTGAGGCCCCACACATGGTCCGGATCGGAAAAGATCAAGGAATCCGGGGCCTTGACGACCTCCAGACCGGGAATAACGGCGCGGGCGAGGGCGTGCATCCGCGCGAGCCGGGCGTTGTGCGCCGCCCGTGACCCCCGCCGGCCGGGGGTGATTTCAAGGTCCGGATCAAGGTCCTGGACCTGGCCGGAAGCGGTGCGCAGGGCGCCGGCCCAGGTCGCCGCATGGAGCACAGGCCGGGCGCCGGAAAGCGCGCCGCCGGGCGTGAACAGGGCGGCCAGAGCGGCGAGCGCGGGCGTCCACAGGGCGGCGTCCCCGTCGGCCAGTGGGCCGAGGCGCCGCAGGGTCCTGAGCGGGGGGAGGGCGTCCCAGCCGGAGGTCTCCAGCTCCCAGGAGGCGGTCACGACCCCGCCGGCCCCGACCAACAGGTCGAACCGCTCGTCGATGAAGTCGAGGATGATCACATCTGGACGGAATCGGACAAGAGCGTCCAATCCCGTTTTTGAAAGGTCGGTACGGAGCGCCTTCGCCGGATTGGGTCTCAGACCGGGCGGCGGCCCCTCGGGCAGGACCAGCCCCTCCGGCGCCCGGGCGAACAGGCTCGGCAGTCGGGTCCGAGAGATGTAAAGAAGGTCGTCGGTCGGCGCCCCGGCCATCCGCCACAGGTCGCGGGTGACGCAACTGCCAAGGATGGCCACGCGGCCGGCTCCGGACAGCGGCGGCGCAAGGCGGGAGGGTCCTGTCATGGGCTCAGACTAGGACGAATCGATCCGCCGCACAGCTGGGAGGCGGCGGGGACGCCGTTGACCCCCTCCGGCCCGGGGCCTTGCCCCGGTCCACCTCCCCCTGGGGGCAGGGGAATCGCATATGCCGCCGCCTCTGACAGGAAACCGACGCTGGTAAGCGTCTGCAGTCCAAGAGGCAGTCACCGATTCCGTTTTGTTCCCGGTTTTTTGATCGAGCGAGTCT
>JADBYZ010000036.1 GCA_020402745.1 Phenylobacterium sp. | reverse complement strand
GCTGCGCAAGACTCGCTCGATCAAAAAACCGGGAACAAAACGGAATCGGTGACTGCCTCTTGGACTGCAGACGCTTACCAGCGTCGGTTTCCTGTCAGAGGCGGCGGCATATGCGATTCCCCTGCCCTTTGGGGGAGGTGGCCCGGGGCGAGAGCCCCGGGACGGAGGGGGAACTCCGGCGTCGCCGCAGCTCCCTGCAGCTCCCTCTGAGCACGCCCAGTGCCCCGTAAGGTGTGATCCTAGACCCGCACCAGCATCTTCCCGGCGTTGCGGCCCTCGAAGAGGCCGATCAAGGCTTCGGGCGCCCGCTCGAAGCCTTCCAGCACCGTCTCCTGGTAGCGGATACGGCCGGACTTCAGCCAGCCGGTCATGTCGAACTGGAACTGCTCCTGCAGGTGCGGAAAGTCGGAGGCCACGAAGCCCTCCATCCGCATCCGGCCATAGATCAGGACCGACAGGTTCCGCACGCCCTCGCGATCGCCGTTGTAGGTCGAGATCATGCCGCAGACCGCGATGCGGCCGCGCAGGTTCATGCAGGCGAGGGCGGCGTCGAGGTGCGCCCCGCCGACATTCTCGAAATAGACGTCGATGCCCTTGGGCGCGGCGGCCTTCAGGGCGGTGCGCAAATTCTCGGAGCGATAGTTGATGGCCGCGTCCAGGCCCGCCTCCTCCAGCAGCCAGCGCTTCTTGTCGTCCGAGCCGGTGGAGCCGATCACGTAGCAGCCCTTGATCTTGGCGATCTGGGCGGCGACCGAGCCCACCGCGCCGGCGGCGGTGGAGACGAAGACCTGCTCGCCGTCCTTCAGGGCGCCGGTCTCCAGGAGGCCGCCATAGGCGGTGATCCCGGTGCCGCCCAGGGCGTGCATGTAGACGCTGAGGGACAGGTCAGGGTCGGGGTTGAGGACCTGGACGCCGCGGCCGTCGCTGTTGAAGCGCTCCGAGAAGCCCTGACCGTGCCGGACAATGTCGCCTTCGCGGAACTTCGGGTTCCGGGACTGGACCACGCGTCCGATCCCGCCGCCGGCCATGGCCTCGCCCAGCTTCTGGTCGGCGTCCAGGCGGGGCCGCATGTAGGGATCGACCGACAGGATCAGGCCCTGGACCTGGATCTCGCCCTCTCCAGCGTCGGCGAGGGGCGCCTCGACGACGGCGAAGTCCTCGGGGACGGGCTTGCCGGCAGGGCGGCGGACAAGATGGACCTGGCGGGCGGTGGTCATGGGGGCTTCCTCCGTTTTCCCATCGTTAGGGGAGCCCGGGCCCGGGGCCAAGGGCCGGCGGTCAATCGCGCAGCAGGGGCAGGGAAAGGCCCGAGGCCGGGCGGGCGGAAAGGACCTCCCGGCGGAACCGGAACAGCTCGGCGGGGCGGCCGCCGGTGTCCTGGTCCAGGCGTCCCAGGCCTTCGACGAGGCCGGAACGCTCCAGGGCCCGGCGGAAGTTCTGCTTGTGCAGGGCCACACCGGCGACGGCTTCGACGGCCCGCTGCAGGGCCGAAAGGGTGAAGGCCCCGGGCATCATTTCGAAGATGACCGGACGGTACTTCAACTTGCCCCGGAGCCGGGACAGGGCCGTCGCGAGGATTCGCCGGTGGTCGGAGATCATCGGCTCGCCCAGGGCCGGGCCCAGCCGGGCGATGGCCGGGTCCGGCGCCTCGCCGCGGTCCCGCGACGCCTCTGGCGCCAGCCCGGCCTCATAGAGCAGCTCGTACCGCTCCAGGGCGCGCTCCTCGTTCCAGGGCGCATCCTCCAGGGCGAACAACAGGCGCACGCGCGACAGGCGGGTGGCGCTCTGTCCCGCCCAGCTGAGGAGGGCCGGTTCTATGCCGACAAGGGCCTCGGGGCGCCCCTCGCGCCAGTCTTCCCAGGGGAAGAAACCGGTGAAGGCCGACCAGGCGGCGCCCGGCTGGGCCGCCGTGTCCGCTCGGGCGGTCAGGCCCAGATAGCCGACGGAGATGACCCTGGCCGCTGCTGAGCCGTCCACCGCGGCGAGGGGGGCGTCCCGACCCTTGTCGCCGAAGGTGTAGAGCTGCTCCACATAGCCGGGATCAAAGCCGGTCTGCACTGAGACGAAGGCCCTGAGCGCGATCTCGAAGGTGCGGTCCGCCTCAGGATCAAACGGACCGAAGGGCAGGGCGGCCGGCTGGCCCGGCGTGCGAACCGTCAGCACCCTGGCCTCGCCCCCGGAAACCGCGGCGACCACCGCCGACAAGCCGATGACAATGCGCTGGGCCACGGCCTACCCCGGCGCCGAAGATGGAGCGGCGGGCCCGAACCCGGCCGCCTCGGAGAGGCTTTGGAAACGCTCGACATACCGCGCCTGGGCGGGCGCCGGAGCCAGGGGCTCGATCTCGATGTCGTATCCGGGCGGAGGCGCCCCGAAGAGGGCGATGGACTCCTCCCTTCCGAAGCCCGCGAGCTGCACGGCCTCGAAGAAGGCGCAAACCCGGTCTGCGGTCTTGATCAGCCTGCGGATCTCGGCGGGCGTCCGCGCCGGTAGGCCGAAGCGGATATGGATGGCCTGCTCCAGCCGTTGCTCGATCGCCTTGTAGTCGTATCCCAGGGCGGCCTTGAAGGGACTGATCATGTCCCCGATGACGTACTCTGAGGCGTCGTGGAGGAGGGCCGCCAGCCGCCATCGCGGGTCGAGGCCGGGGCTGAGATGGACACAGATCTCCTCGACCACAACGGAGTGCTGAGCCACCGAGAAGGCGTGGTCGCCGGTCGTCTGGCCGTTCCACCGCGCCACCCGGGCCAGGCCATGGGCAATGTCCTCGATCTCGATGTCGAGGGGGGAGGGATCCAGGAGGTCGAGGCGGCGTCCCGACAGCATGCGCTGCCAGGCCCGCGGAGGGCTTGCAGCGGCGCGCTTCAATGCAGATCTCCAGGGGCGAACATGGCCGACAGGTGCACTGGGGCTTGAGAAAGATCAATGACGGTGCGCAGGCTGGGCCGTTAACTTCCCCGGCAAGCAGGGAGACTGCGGATGAGTTGGGCGAGAGTGATGGCGCCGCTGGCCGGCGCCGAGGGCGACGCCGCCGTTCTGTCCGCCGCCGTGAAGGCGGCCGATCCCTTCGGAGCGGAAGTTTCCGCCGTCTTCGCCCCCGCGGATGTCGCCGACATCATGCCCTGGCTGGGCGAGGGCTATCTGGGCGGTGTCCAGACCACGGCCATTGAGACCCTGAGGCAGGCGGCGACGACGGGCGAGGCTCGCTCCCGGGCCGCCTACCAGGCCTGCAACTACGCCAAGAAAACCTTTGTCGCCCTCCAGAGCCCGGTCTGGGCGGCCCTTTCAGCGGAGGCCCGGCTGTCGGACCTGGTGGTGTTCGGCGACGACCCGGCGCGGGGTCGGGGTCCGCTCGCCGAGTGCTTCCAGCAGATCGTCGCCGACGAGCAGCGTCCGGTGCTGATCGCCCGGCAGGGTTTCGAGGTCGGCGGCGTGGTCGCCGTGGCCTGGGACGGCGGCAAGGAGGCCAGTCGCGCCGCGCGCCTGGCGCTGCCCCTGCTTGAAAAGGCTTCCCGCGTCGTGCTCCTGGCGGCGCCCAAGGCGACTTCGCGCCACTTCGAACCCAAGCGCCTGCAAGCCTATTACGCCGCCCGCGGGGTTCAGGCGGAGGTCGAGGTTCTGGGCCAAAAGGGCGATGCTGCAGCGCTGCTGCTTGCCGCCGTGAAGTCGGTCGACGCTCATCTGCTCGTCGCTGGCGCCTTTGGCCATCCAAGGTTACAGGAGTTTATCTTCGGGGGCACAACCCGCTCACTGCTCGCGGCCAACCAGCCGTCCATCTTCCTTTCGCACTAGAGGTTCAGTCCATGTCCCTGTCGCGCATCGTCATGCGGCTCGCCCGTAACCCCGGTTCCGAGTTTGGCGGCGACGACCGCCGGGGCTACACCCTAACGGCTCCGCTTACATCGGAGGGTCGGCTCGACGCTGAGGCCTTTGCGAAGGCGCGCTCGGAATGCTCGGTCCGCCGTTTCGCGCCGGACGAGGATGCCGTCATGGGCCGCCTGGCCCGCCGCGGCCAGAACTGGTTCTTCGACTATGACAAGGCGTCCAGCGATGATGACGAACCGGTTCACCGGCTCGGCGACCACCGCTTCGTCGTGGGCGAGTACGTCACGGTGACCGACGAGGACGGCCAGCCCCTGACCTACAAGATCGTCGAGGTCCAGAAGGCCTGAGCCTTGTTGTCAGGCCCGGAAATGCAAACGCCCCGGCCTTGCGGTCGGGGCGTCTTCATTTGTGGGTTCGGTCCGGCCCTTACTGGCCAGGACGCGGCGGGCCGCTTTCCCGGCGGGCCAGGAAGGCCAGGCGTTCGAACAGCTGCACGTCCTGCTCATTCTTCAGGAGGGCGCCGTGCAGGGGCGGGATCAGCTTGGTGGGATCGCGCTCCTTGAGCATTTCGTCGCTGATGTCCTCGACCATGAGGAGCTTGAGCCAGTCGAGCAGCTCGGAGGTGGAGGGCTTCTTCTTCAGACCCGGCACCTTGCGCATGTCATAGAAGATCCGCAGGGCCTCGGAGACGAGCTTCTGCTTGATCCCGGGATAGTGGACCTCGACGATGTCGTTCATCGTCTCGGCCTCTGGGAAGCGGATGTAATGGAAGAAGCAGCGGCGCAGAAAGGCGTCGGGCAGCTCCTTTTCGTTGTTCGAGGTGATGATCACCACCGGCCGGATCTCGGCCCGGATCGTCTCATTGGTCTCGTAGACGTAGAACTCCATCCGATCGAGCTCCTGCAGGAGGTCGTTCGGGAACTCGATGTCCGCCTTGTCGATCTCGTCGATCAGCAGGACCGGCCGCTTCGGGGCCGTGAAGGCCTCCCAGAGCTTGCCCTTCTTGATGTAGTTGCGGACGTCCTTGACCCGCTCATCGCCCAGCTGGCTGTCCCGCAGGCGGGTGACGGCGTCGTACTCGTACAGGCCCTGGTGGGCCTTGGTCGTGGACTTGATGTGCCAGGTGATCAGCTCGGCGTTGAGGGCCTTGGCGACCTCATAGGCCAGCACGGTCTTGCCGGTGCCCGGTTCGCCCTTGATCAGCAAGGGACGCTCAAGGGCGATAGCGGCGTTGACGGCCACCTTGAGATCATCGGTGGCGACATAATTGTCGGTGCCTTCAAAACGCTGGCTCATCTGGGCTCCCCGAAAACGCCGGCCCTTGGGACGGACGCCAGAACAAATGTTTCAAACCTGCGGGCACACTAAAGGCTGGCCGGCGACATTCAAGCCGCTTCCTCCCGGAGCCGGGCGCTCAGGCGGCAGAAGAGGCTGCGAGGGCCTCGGCCACCGACAGGAACACTTTGTCCCAGTCGCCCGCCCTGCGGGAGGGGAACAGGCGCACCTGCGGATACCAGGGATAGTGGTCCGAGCCGAGGGTGGTCCAGGCGTCCGGGGCGGTGATCAGCCAGGCCGTTGCGCCACACGCAGCCGCCAGGTTGAAGCTGGCGTTGGAGACCCCGATGACAAGGTCGAGGGCGCAGGACAGAGCGGCCACGCCCTCGAGGTCCTGTTTCAGGTCAAGGCCCGCCGGGGTCCGGATCTCCACCCCCAGTCGATCCCGGGCGAAGGCGATCTCCTCCGAGCAGTCGTCGTACTGCAGGTTGACGAAGGTCACCCCGGGAACCCGGAGGACCGGCGCCCAGGCGGCGAAGGCCGCGAAGGCGTTGCCCCTCAGGCCGGACAGCAGGCCGCTCTTCCAAAGGAGGCCGACCCTGGGCCCGGGCCCCATACCGGCAAGGCGCCCCCGCCAGTCCCTGACCCGGTCCGGATCGGCGACCAGGAACGCCCCGCCGCCCTGGAAGGCTGAGACATCCGAACGCAGGAGGGGAAGGAGGTCGGCCATGGGTGTCCAGGCCGAGTACTGGCCCGGGTGCGTAGGCTCGGCCAGACCTCGCACCCGACGACCCGCGAGGGTGTGGGTCGTATGCGCGGAGACCGTCACGCCGAGAAAGGACCGTCGGAACAGGCCTGTGAGCCGGGGCTCCACCGCCAGGGACAGGGCGACCGGGCGATCCTTGCGGCTCAGGAGATCCGGCAGGAGGCCCGCGAACATGACCTCGTCGCCCAGTCCCTGCTCGCCGACGACCAGGAGCTTCTGTCCGGCGAGTGGGTCCCCGGGACGCCATTTTGGCGCAGGAATGTCAAACGCGGCGGTGCCCGGAAAGCCAGGGTCATTCCGGATCGCATAGTCCGTCCATCCGCCGCTGAGGTCGCCAAGGCGAAGCCGGGCGCACGCCCTGGAGAACACCAGGGTGGCCCGCTCCCGGGCGACCAGGCCCGCCTCGGGGATCTGCTCCAGGGCCTGCAAAGCGCCCGCGGAATCGCCCTCGCTGATCAGCAGGTTGGCGGCGTTGAAGCGCGCCGGCGTGAAGTCGGGCGCCAGCCGCAGGGCCTCGGCGAAGCACGTCCGTGCGGTGGCCGCGTCCCCGCGTTCTGCGACCAGTACGCCGAGGGCGTCCCAGACCACCGGGTCGTCGGGGCGGTCGGCCAGGTAGGCCATGAGCATGTCGGCCGCCTCGTCGCTCCGGGCCTGGGCGGCTAGGGCGCGAGCGAGGAGGCAGGTCGCGCTGGTGTCGCCCGGCCGGGCCGCCAGCGCCTGACGGAGCAGACCCTCAGCGGCGCCCGCCAGGTCCAACTCCAGGGCGATTCGTCCCAGGCGGGTCACGAGATCGGGATCGCCGGGCGCCAGGGCCAGGGCCGCCTCACAGGCGGAAAGGGCGCCGGCCAGGTCTCCGCCCGCCTCGCAGGCGAGGGCCAGGAGCCTCCAGCCGGCGAGCGAGGTGCGGTCGATCTCCACGGCGCTCCGGGCGAGGCTGGCGGCCTCGTCGGACCTCGAGGCCTCCAGGTGCGACATCGCCTGGGCCAGGAGCGTGCCGATGCGCCCGGCCGTCACCCGGCGCCCCCGAACTCGCGGGCGAGGTCCGCGGCGACCCGGGCCATGACCGGGCCCCACTCCGCATAGGCCTCGGGCTGGTAAACCCGGACCTGGGGATACCAAGGGTAACGATCCGTCCCCAGCGTCGTCCAGACGCTTTTGGGGGCGATCAGCCATGCGGGCGCACCCGCCGCTGCGGCGAGGTTGAAACTGGCGTTTGAGAAGCCGATCACAAGATCAAGGGCGCAGGACAGGGCGGTCACGTCGTCGAGGTCCTGCTTGAGATCGATGCCCGGCGGGTTCCAGATTTCGACGCCAAACTGATCCCTGGCCAGCTGTAACTCCGGCTCACAATCGCCGTACTGAAGGTTCACGAAAACAACGCCAGGCGTCCTAAGGATGGGCTCCCAGGCCTCGAAGGACGAAAAGAAACGGCTCCGCCCACCCGTGAGGACCTGGCTTTTCCAAAGCAGGCCGACCTTGGGTCCGCCCGGCCCGGAGGCCAGGATTTCGCGCCAGTAGGCCACCCTCTCCGGCGCTGGCTGCAGGTACCCTGTCCTCTGCGGGAAGTCCTCCACCCGGCGTCGGAATTGACCCATAAGCGAGGCGATCGGCGCCCAGCACCCGATCTCGAAGTCGCTCTCCTCCAGCGTGGGAAGCAGTCTCACCAGGCGGCCGGACGCGCGGACCGTCCCGTGGGCCTCAACCCGCACCGTCGGAAAACTCCTGGACATGAGGGTCGCCAGCCTCGGCTCAACCGCCAGGGTCAGGCGCCCCTCCGGCCCAAGGCTGTCCAGCACTTCCGGAAGAAGGCTCGCGAAAAGGACCTCGTCTCCGAGGCCCTGCTCAGCGACGAGCAGAAGCGAAGCCCCTGACAGGGGCAAGCCCGGCCTCCACTTAGGCGCTTTCAAAGCGACGACCATACCTTCTGAGAAGTTGATGTCGTTGCGGGCCTCGTAGTTCCGCCAACCCAGCGCGATGCGGCCAATGGCCAGCTGCGCAAGCCCCTGGCTCATGGTTATCATGGCTCTCTCGTCGGCGGCGAGGGGCCGTCTGAGGGCGCTCTCGAACTCCCTCAGCGCCGTGTGCGGATCGCCCGTGTCAAGCGACAGGCAGCCGAGATTGTAACGGACCCGGCCAAGGCGGGGATTCAGCCGAAGGGCCTCACGATAGAACATCCTGGCGTTCTCGATGTCTCCTTCTTCCTTCAACATCCCTGCGAGGCTGTTCCAGAGGCTGGCGTGGGTCGGGTGACGGGAGATGAAGTCCCTGAGCAGGGCGATGGCCTGCGGCTGGCGGCCCTGTGACTGGATGGCGATCGCCAGATTATTGACGCCCTCAACGTCGTCAGGCTTCCGGGACAGGAAATGAAGAATCAGCTTTTCCGCGATCGGGTGCATGCCCATCCGGATGGCCAGCCGCCCCAGGTTGCTCAGGACTTCAAGGTCGTCGGGGAGGAGTTTGAGGGCCGCCTCATAGCAGTTCAGCGCAGTGGCGAAGTCCCCGCCGGCCTCCTGCGAGATGGCCAGAATGTGCCAGCCGATCCCGCAACGTTCATCAATCCCGAGCGCTTCCAACGCCAGGGCGGCCGCCTTCTCCGGTTGATGCGCCTTGATGTGGGCGAGGGCGCGTTCAAGGAGCGGGACAACCTGACGGTTTCTCTGGTCCTGGAGACTTCCCTTCAGAAGGGTGAGCGCGTCGGACGAAGCGCTCGAGCCCATGAGATTCGTGGCGCCGTCAAGCGCAGGTCGGCTGGCCGACGAAGTGTCAACGTCTGGCATTTTGCGGCCCCGGGGAAAGTGGTGAAGACACTGAACTCGAAGAAGTTAATGCGCAGCTAACCATGATTTGCCAGCCGATAAGGGTATCGTTAATATGTGTAAGGCAATTTGGAGCTGCGCATCCGGCGCTGAACTCCGATCCCGTCAGTGAGTCCGACCCTTGCCTCTCAAGCTGTCCCTGAAGCCAGGCGAAAAGTTCGTTTTGAACGGCGCCGTCGTTCAGAACGGCGACAGGCGGGGCGTGCTGGTCCTGCAGAACAAGGCGTCTGTCTTGAGGGAAAAGGATATCCTCCAGCCGGAGGACGTCAATTCACCTGCGCGCAGAATATACTTCCAAGTCATGTTGATGTATATAGACCCGTCCGAAACCGACAAGTACTATGACGAATTCATTCTTCGTATGAGTGAATTTATGGATGCTATTCGGAATCCGGAAATTCTCTCTGAGTGCGTTGCGATCTCGAGTTGCTGTCTGCAGCGAGAATATTATAAGGCTCTCCTGAGCTGCCGAAAGCTCATCGCATATGAGGATATGAGGTTGCGGAATGAGCCTGCGGGCGTACCAACAGACAGCGACTAGCGCCGAGAGCCCGAGAGACGCCGAGTTTCGTCTGTTCTCGCAGGTGACCCTCGCTCTTGTGGAGGCCTCTCATATGGACCCGAAAGACTTCGCTGGACGGACGCCAGCTCTCGATTGGAACCGCCGGCTCTGGTCCGCGCTCGCCGCAGACTGCGCCGATCCCGGAAACCAGCTCCCCGCCGAGCTGAGGGCCGGGATCATTTCCCTGTCCATCTGGGTCGGAAAGTACACCAGCGAGGTGATCCGTGGTCAGGAGGACATTCAGGACCTGATCGACCTGAACCGGACGATCATGCAGGGTCTCAGCGCTAGGAACGGGCCAGCGGCCTGATTCTCGTCCCGAGTTCGGAGCCGACAAGTCGCATGAAACGCATTCTGGTCACCGGCGGCGCCGGCTTTATCGGCTCGCACCTCTGCGAGCGCCTGATCGACGAGGGGCACGAAGTGCTCTGCGTTGACAACTTCTATACCGGCGCCCGGCGCAATGTGGCGCATCTGCTCGGAAACCCGGCTTTCGAACTCCTGCGTCACGACGTGACCTTTCCGCTGTTTGCGGAGATCGACGAGATCTACAATCTGGCCTGTCCGGCCTCGCCGGTGCACTATCAGTTTGATCCGGTCCAGACGACCAAGACGTCGGTGCACGGCGCCATCAACATGCTGGGGCTCGCCAAGCGCCGACGGGCCCGCATCTTCCAGGCCTCCACCAGCGAGGTCTATGGCGACCCGGCGGTTCACCCCCAGACCGAAGACTACTGGGGCAATGTAAACCCCATCGGCGTCCGGTCCTGTTACGACGAGGGCAAGCGGTGCGCGGAGACCCTGTTCTTTGACTATCACCGCCAGCACGGGCTGAAGATCAAGGTCGCGCGGATTTTCAACACCTATGGCCCGAGGATGCACCCCAATGACGGCCGGGTGGTGTCCAACTTCATCGTTCAGGCGCTCAAGGGCCAGGACATCACCCTCTATGGGGAGGGCCTCCAGACCCGGTCCTTCTGTTTCGTCGACGATCTGGTCGAGGGCATCCTCCGGCTGATGAAGACGCCGGACGAGGTCACCGGCCCGGTCAACCTGGGCAATCCGGGCGAATTCACCATCCGGGCCCTGGCGGAGCGGGTCATCGCCCTCACGGGCTCCGCCTCGCGCCTGGTGCACATGCCGCTGCCCTCGGACGACCCCCGCCAGAGGCGCCCCGACATCAGCCTGGCCGGCAGGCTTCTGGACTGGAAGCCCGCGATCGAACTGGACGAGGGGCTTTCGCGCACCATCGCCTACTTCGACAATCTGCTCGCCGGCGAGCGGCGCGGGGTGTGAGCTCTCAGAAGGTTTCCGGTCGGCGCTGACCGGGGCGTCTGTTCCATCGCGCAGGGCCATGCCCGCGGGGCGGCGCACAGGCGAGCCCAATCGGTCCGGCATTTGCCGGGGGCGGGGTGGGCCGATCACCCCCGCCGGGACGCAGGGCCTGCTGGATCGACAGGCCTCGCCCGCCGCCCTTCCGTGGACCATGGGGCGAAATTGCCGGGCGGGCCCGGCAAAACTTGCCGACGGCCCGGCGCCTTCTGCCGGGCGCTCACATGCCTAATGGCGGGTTAATTCTTTAAAAACAAAGCGTTATGGGCCGCCAAAGACGCCTGACGCCTGGCTCAGTCTTTGCTAGGATAGGGGTGGAGCAAAACGCTCCCCGCCATCAGTAGGATGGTCGGACATCCAGAACGAAGGCTAGCAGAATGACCAGCATTAACACCAATTACGCCGCCATGTTGGCGGCCCAGAACCTGAACGCCACCACCACGGGGCTCAACACCGTCCAGACCCGTATCGCCACCGGTTTGAAGGTGTCGTCGGCCAAGGACAACGGGGCCATTTACGGCATCGCCCTGCGTCAGCAGGCCACCTCCCAATCTTTGAACGCGGTGCGGGAATCCCTCCAGCGGACACAGTCTGTCGTGGACGTCTCTCTCGCGGCCGGTGAAACCATCACCGACCTGCTGGTGCAGTTGAAAGAAAAGGCGCTTGCGGCTGTTGACGGGTCGCTTTCGGCCTCTGACCGGTCCTCCCTGAATACCGATTTCAATGCGCTGAAGAACCAGATCACAAACGCCTCCACCGTCTCCGGGTTCAACGGCACCTCCTTGATCAGCTCAACATCGGGCTTCATCAGGGCCCTCGCCTCCGATACCGGTACGCAGTTCATCTCGATCAGCCAGCAACCCTTGAACCTTGGCGGCACCAATGTGACGGTTGCGGTGGGGACCTCGCTCGGTAGCGCCGCCCTCGCATCGACGGCACTGTCCCTGGTCAACGCGTCGATCAATAGCGTGGCTCTGGCGCTCTCCAACCTCGGTACCGGCGCGAAGGCGCTTGAGAACCATACGATCTTCATCAACAAGCTGCAGGATGCGGTCGATAACGGTGTCGGCAACATCATCGACGCCGATATGGCCAAGGAAGCCTCCAAGCTTCAGTCCATGCAGGCTAAGCAGCAGCTGGGCTTCCAGGCTTTGTCGATCGCCAACCAGGGTCCCTCCAACCTGTTGGGTCTCTTCCGATAAACGACGGGCCGCGCGTCGCTCCGGTGACGCGCGGCGGGTTCGGGGCGGCGCTCGCCGCCGCCCCGGACGCCGTCGCCACCTCGATGAGCCTTTCGCATCGGCGGCGGTGCACATGGAAAACAAGATCAGCGGGACGCCCCCACCGACGGAACCTTCGACAGCTCAGTTGCGGCCGCCAGTTGCGACGCCTGCGGACAAAGAGGCTGAACTGTCCGTCCTGCGCTTCGAACCCTCGCCGGGTTATGATCGTCGGCTTGTCATCGAACCCGCGGGCGGATCCTATGTTTACAAGGTCATTGACCGCAAAACGGGGGAAGTGCTCTGGCAATATCCTTTGGAGGAAGTCCTGAAGAGACGTAGCCAGGAGTCTTACGCCTCGGGAGACATCATCCGAACTTCGGTCTGACCTTCCGCCGGTTCATGTTCGTTCAGAGAATTGTTAAGCCGCTCCGGGCAACCGGCAGCGGCTGGCCGCGTTTTGGGGCGTTAACCTTTCGCAAACCATGTCGGGACCAAATGGCCCTGTCCAGAAAGGCACGGATTCGGCGGGTCGTGCGCTTGGCGCGCCTCGCTCAGTCGCCACGGAGGCCAAAATGTCGCTGACGATCATCACCAACAAGGCGGCGATGTCCTCCTTGCAGAACCTGAACGCCACCACAGACAATCTCGAACAGGTCCAGAGCCGCCTTGGCACCGGATTGCGGATCGCCACTTCAAAGGACAACTCCGCCATCTGGGCCATCGCGCAGACTCAGCGGGCCGATATGGGCGGTCTCGCGGCTGTGCGAATGGGGCTCGACCGGGCCATGTCCATCGGCGACACCGCCCTCACGGCGGGTCAGAGTGTCGCTGAGCTCCTGGTCAAGATGAAGGAAAGAGTGGTCGCAGCGCAGGATGTCTCGATCAACGGCGTGTCCCGCCAGGCTCTGCAGGAAGACTTCAGCGCGCTCCTGAGGCAGGTCGCTCAGGTCGTCCGGGACGCCGCCTTTGACGACGTCAGATTACTGGACAACTCGCTTCCTGGGGGTGTCCGGTTCCTCGCCGACGCGGAAGGCGCCGCCTTTATCACCCTTGCCAACCAGGACCTCCGCCTGGGACAGGCCGTCATCACCCTGTCAGTAACCGCCTCGGTCCTGACCCTGTCTACGGCTTCGGCTTCATTGGCCCTGTTGAACGCCTCTATCGATAATGTCAGCCTCGCCCTCTCCGAGATGGGAGCGCAGCTGAAGCAGCTGGAGCAACACAATACCTTCGTGGGTAAGCTTTCGGACTCAGTTGAGGGGGGCGTTGGCAACCTGGTGGACGCCGATCTCGCCAAGGAAAGCGCCCGCCTCCAGGCATTGACCGTCCATCAGCAGCTTGGCGCCCAGGCCCTCGCGATCGCCAATCAGGCGCCGCAGATCATTCTCTCACTCTTCCGATCCGGTTGATGACTTCTTGACATTTCACAGGTAGACTTCGAGCTCTAGGTGGCGCTTAAGCGTCGGAAGGGTTCAGGCTATGGGCTTTATTGGGGGTCTGCCTACGTCTTTGCTGTCCTCGCTGTCGCAGTCAGCGCAGGCGGGGGGAGGCTCGGCGTCTGCGGCTGTCCCCAATCGCCGCTATGCGCCCACTGCGCCCTGGTCCGCCACGGCGAAGCCCAATCCGGCTAACAATCCTGAGCTCCTTTCCAAGGCCGCCAAGGACGCTCTTCGCGGCGCAAAATTCATCGATGAGGGGGCGGCAAAGCTGGACCTCCCAAAGGCCAGCAGCGACTACAAGAAAATGTTCGCCATCTACAACGGCCTGAAGACGCTGTCTCAGCTTGTAGAAGACGCCCAGTCGAAGACGATCTCCAGAACGAACGCCGCTGAGCTGAACAGGGTCTTCCAGAAGGGCGTGGCTGAGGTCGTTCGCTATGTCGAGTCCGCGCGCTTCGAAGGGATGAGGCTGGCTATCGGTGAGGTCAACAGCTCCGTCCGGGCGGGGTCGGCCGGCCGGACTGCGGCGTCTCTCTATGAGACCCCGCCCCTGGTGGCGACGGACCCGAGCGGGGTGTCTGACGCCCTGCTAGGCACCGTGAAGTTCACCATGTCGATCGTGAAGAACAAAGTGACAAAGACGATCGATGTCGACCTGACATCATTGGCTCCGGCCGACCGGACCCTGCCCAACTTCGTGAACCTGGTGAATGCGCAGCTAGCGGCGGAGGGGCTGACCACCCGTTTTGCGACCCAGCGGATTGCGGGTCAGGATCGCACCACGACCGTGGGGGGCAAGACGATTACGATCGGCAAGGACCCCGACTCCTGGGCCCTCAGGCTCAAGCTCGACAGTTCCGAAACAGTCACCCTGACCCCGGCGTCGACGGTTCCGGCCGTCTACATCGCCCAGAAGGCGGGTAACCCTGATCCGGACGGAAAGCCGGCCACGAAGGACGGCGTGCTCAACAACCAGCTTCTCAAGTTCCAGACCGGTCCTGACACTCTCTCGCCCCCCAACGTCCTGCAGTCTCCGCAGGGGCTGACCGCAGGTCAGGTCTGGTCCAGGCCAATCGACGCCGCCCTGGCCTCCGTGCGATCCATGAAGACGCTCGCTGATGGCTCTGTTCTGATTCTCTCCGACGTGACGGACAAGTTAGCCGGCCGACAGATCCGGGGTGACCGGGACGTCGTCCTGCAGAAGTTCGATTCCGCCGGAAAGCTTCTCTTTTCCCGGGATCTGGGGGCTTCGGACGAGGCTTTCGGCATGTCCATGGCGGTCGCCGATGACGGGCGGATCGCCATCGCTGGGAAGGTGAAAGGAAAGCTGGAAGGGGCGGGGGCAGGACCTGTCACGGAGACCAAGGGAGACGTCAGCGACAGCTTTGTCACGGTCTTCAACGCGGCGGGTGATGAGCTCTGGACCCAGCGCCGAGGGTCCGTCGGAGACGACGAGGCCGCTCACCTGGCCTGGGATTCCGGCGGCAAGCTCTATGTGGCCGGAAATTCCAGCACCGGCCGAGGCGGTCAGGCGGCGATCGGACAGTCGGACGTCTTCCTGGAGACGTATGTGACGGGCCCCAAGAACGCGGTGACCTACACCGCCTCGACCATCGTCGGCGGCGCCGGCAAGGATGTCGCCCGCAGCCTCATCATTAATGGCTCAGACCTCTACCTCGCTTCGAATGAGAGCGGTAACGGAGTTGTCAGGCGGTTTGATCTGTCGACGGGTTCGCCCGTTCTCCAGGCGACACGGGATCTGGGCAGCCTGCAGGGCGGCGATCTGACCGGGCTGGGCATGGCCAATGGTCAGCTCATCGTGGCCGGAAACACCGGCGGCGCAAGCATCGACGTCAACAATACTGTTCGCGCCTATTCGGGCGGGCGCGACGGCTTCGTCGCCCGCATGTCCGCCTCCCTGATTGGCGTCGTCGATGATCGCCTGACCTACTATGGCGGGACAGCCGAAGACGTCATCACCGGGGTTTCGATCCAGAACGACCGGGTCTTTGTGACGGGAACGAGCAAGGGCGACCTTCCGTCCATGAACAAGGTCGGGACCATCGACGGTTTTGTGGCTGAGGTGGATCCGGTGACCGGCAGTACCCCTTGGTCCCGTCGTTTCACGGGCAAGGACGGCTTCGTCTCGCCCTCGGCCATCGCCGTGGACACCGCAGGCGCCAGCGTCCTGGACCGCCTTGGCCTGCCCACCGGAACCCTGAACGTAGCCGACTCCATTCGGCTGGACGCCGTCAGCTCCATTCGGACAGGAGACCAGCTGAAGGTGCGCAGGAGCCTGAACGGACCGACGACCACCATCACGGTGAAGGAAGGGGACACCCTGACCACGCTGGCGGACCGGATGAAGAAGGCCCTCGGATCCCAGGCCGATGTCCGCGTGATGACGGTCGATGGCGGTCGTCGTCTGCAGATCAAGCCTGCAACGGACCGCGGCGTTTTCGAACTGATCGCCGGTCCCGAAGGCAAGGACGCCCTCAGGGCCCTCGGCCTGACTGAAGGCGTGCTCCGTGCGACCGACACAGATAAGAGCGGAAAGATTCTGCCCGCGGATGGCCGCAGCCCGATCTTCGGGCTCAAGATGAACCCCAAGATCAATCTGGACAACCCAGCGGAGATGAGGCACGCCGCCGCCGAGCTCGCTGGCGCCGTGAGTCAGTTGCATACGGTGTACCGGGAGTTGCGGGAGGCTTCCACGCCTGCCTCGGTGAAAGCGGCGGAGGCGGCGAGGGCGGCGGGCAAGTCGCAGGTTCCAGCCTACCTTCAGAAGCAGATCGCCAACTATACCGAAGGCCTCAACAGGCTCACCGCTTAGCCCTCAGCCCGCCTTGCATCCGGGGCGTCCAGCCTCTAGCGAAGGTGTATGGAAGTCACCCCGGAACCGAAGTCCAGACGGCCCATTCTGGTGGGCGCCCTGGCCGCCCTTGCTGCGGGGCTGATTTCAGCGGTCCTGCTCCTTGTGCTCGGTCAGCCCGGGAAGGGTCCTCCGCCAGCTTCCGAGGGGGGGCTTGTGGTCGAGGCCGGGCCGCGGGCAGAGGCGCGTCTTTCGCCAGGCGTCCGCCTTCGCTGCTATGTCGCGGGGCGACTGGTCGGAGACCTGCCCCTCGAAGAGTGCGCTCGCCGCAACGGCGTGGCTTCCGGAGCTTTGGATGTCGGCCTTGATTCCTCCGGAGTCCTCGGCGCTGGCGGCGCCGTTTTGACGCCCCTTCCGCCGCAGGAAGCGCCGGCGCCTGTCGAAGTTCTCGCACCGGCGGAGCCGGCGTCTGCGGCTTCCCTTCCTGCCGTTGGGCCGCCTTTGGCTGCATGCTGGGGGTATGCCGGCGCTGAATGGCGCCGGCTTCCGGGTGAGATGACCCAGATCGCCTGCGTCCAGACGCTTTTCTCAGGGACCTGCGAACGCCAGGGCGAGGCCGCCTACGGGCGATGGGGCGGTCAGACCCTCCGGCTTGTGCCCGGGCGCGTCGAAGTTTCCGCAGACAATCGATCCTTCCGACTCCTCGTGGAGCAGGGTCCCAACTGCGGGTTCCCCGCCGGGTGAGGCAGGCGCGCCAAAGGGGACTCCCGCATCCCTTGGCGGAGATGTAGAGTATTCGCGATGCGCGCCTCCCTGATCCTCCTGGCCCTGGCTGTGACCGTTGGCCTTTCGGCCTGCGCCAAGCAAACCGAACCGCCCGGTACGCCGGGGACCTGCTATCACGTCCAGCCCACCAAGGATGGCCTGAAGTACAACCCCCTGCCGTCGGCCCAGCCGGATCTCGAGCACTGCGCCGCTGCGCTGGAGGCCATGCGTATCCGCTTCCTCAACATGGGCGGCAATCAGACGCAGATCGCCGGGGCCTACCAGAGCAATTTCCTCTTCCTGATCTCTGCCGGGATCTACACCTCCACCTCCTGGGAGGGGCACCGGTTCCTGGCCCTCGTCCGGTCCGGCGACGGCCGCCTGGTCGTCCCCGGGGCCATGCCGATGGCGCCTGGCGGCTGAATTCCCCTGTGGATGACCCGGTCTCGGCCAGAACATAGCCGGAACATTTGCATTGCCCCGCCGCCGGCCCTCGGCTAGCCTCACCTCCGGGTCAAGGCCCGCATCTACGGAAGCTGATGGAGAATCGCATGGCGGGCAGCGTCAACAAGGTCATCCTGGTGGGCAATCTGGGGGCGGATCCCGAAGTGCGGAGCCTGGGCTCAGGCGATCGTGTCGCCAACCTTCGGGTCGCCACATCCGAGACCTGGCGCGACCGTGGCACCGGCGAGCGCAAGGAAAAGACCGAGTGGCACCGGGTCGTCATCTTCAACGACAACCTGGTCAAGGTCGCCGAAAACTATCTGCGCAAGGGCTCCAAGGTCTACATCGAGGGCGCGCTCCAGACCCGCAAGTGGACCGACGCCTCTGGCCAGGAAAAGTTCTCCACCGAAGTCGTCCTCCAGAAGTTCCGCGGGGAGCTGACCATGCTGGATGGCCGGGGCGATGACGCCGGCGGCCGTGACGGCGGTGGCGATTACGGCGGCGGGTTCCAGTCCGGCGCCCGCGCCCAGCCCGCGGGCCCGCGCGAGGATTTCTCCGCCGACCTGGACGACGAAATCCCCTTCTAGGCCGAGGGTTTCGTCCCTGCGCCCAGGGCCCTTCCGGGGGTGAGGGAAACCCTGGCTGCGGTTGGCCCGCAGGCCCGAAAAGGGTAAAGAAATACAGGCCATTTCCCGCCTGATTCTAAGGGCTATTCCCCCCGTTGAGCAGCATCGGTTCCCCCCCGTCCGAAGACGGACGCGCGCCCGGCGTGGCGCCGATCACCATCGAGGACGAGCTTCGCCGCTCCTACCTCGACTACGCCATGAGCGTGATCGTCAGCCGCGCCCTTCCGGACGTCCGTGATGGGCTCAAGCCGGTCCACCGGCGGATCCTGTTCTCCATGAACGACCTGGGCATGAGCCCCGACCGTCCCTATTCGAAGTCGGCCCGCGTGGTCGGCGACGTCCTGGCCCGTCTGCACCCCCATGGCGACCAGTCGGTCTATGACGCCCTGGTGCGCATGGCCCAGCCCTTCTCCATGGGTCTCCTGCTGGTCGACGGCCAGGGCAACTTCGGCTCGGTGGACGGCGATCCCCCGGCGCAGATGCGCTACACCGAATGCCGCATGACCAAGGCGGCCACGGCCCTCCTGGCCGACCTCGACCTCGATACGGTCGACTTCAAGGACAACTACGACGGCAAGGAAAAAGAACCTGTCGTCCTGCCATCGCGGATCCCGAACCTCCTGGTGAACGGGGCTGGCGGCATCGCCGTCGGCATGGCCACCAACATCCCGCCGCACAACCTCGGCGAGATCGTCGACGCCGCCCTGGCGCTGATTGAGCGGCCAGACATCCCCCTGGACGACCTGCTCGACATCGTTCCCGGCCCCGACTTCCCCACGGGCGGCGAGATCATGGGCCGTTCGGCCTCCCGCACAGCCCTGATGACCGGGCGGGGTTCGGTGGTCATGCGTGGAACAGCGGCCATCGAGCAGGTCCGCAAGGAGCGGGAAGCCATCGTCATCACCGCCATTCCCTACCAGGTGAACAAGGCGGTCCTGGTTGAGCGCATCGCCGAACTGGTGCGGGACAAGCGCATCGAGGGGATCTCCGACCTCCGCGACGAATCCGACCGCCAGGGCATGCGGGTTGTCGTCGAACTCAAGCGCGACGCCTCTGCCGACGTGGTCCTCAACCAGCTGTACCGGTTCACGCCCCTGCAGACCTCTTTCGGGGTCAACATGCTGGCCCTGAACCGCGGCCGTCCCGAGCTGATGGGCCTGCGCGAGATGCTTCAGGCCTTCGTGGATTTCCGCGAGGAGGTGGTCCTGCGGCGGACCCGGCATGAGCTGTCGCGGTCCCGCGACCGGGGCCACGTCCTGGTCGGCCTGGCCATCGCCGTGGCGAACATTGACGACTTCATCCAGATCATCCGGTCTTCCAAGGACCCTGCCGAGGCGCGGGAGCGCCTGGTGGCCCGCGACTGGCCGGCGGGCGACATGCTGCCCCTGGTCGAGCTGATCGCCGATCCCCGTTCCCTTGTGGTGGACGGCGACAAGATCCGCCTGACCGATGACCAGGCCCGGGCCATACTGGCCCTGACCCTCTCCCGCCTCACAGGCCTGGGGCGCGATGAGATCTTCGAAGAGGCCGGCGAACTGACCGGCGGCATCTCCGGCCTGCTGGCGATCCTGGAGTCCCGTGAGCTTCTGATGAGCATCGTCCGCGATGAACTCGTACAGGTGCGGGCGGATTTCGCCATCTCCCGCCGGACGCAGATCGTCGACGGCGGCGGCGACCTCGAGGACGAGGACCTCATCGCCCGCGAGGAGATGGTCATCACCGTCACCCACGGCGGCTACGTCAAGCGCACGCCCCTGGTGACCTACCGGACCCAGCACCGGGGCGGGCGCGGCCGTTCAGGCATGGCGACCAAGGACGAGGACGCCGTCACGCGCGTCATCTCGGCCTCGACGCACACGCCCATGTTGTTCTTCTCCTCCGGGGGCAAGGTCTACCGGCTCAAGGTCTGGCGGCTGCCCGTCGGCGCGCCCACGGCGCGAGGCAAGGCCTTTGTGAACCTCTTCCCGATCGAGCCGGGCGAGACCATGACCTCCATTGTCGCTCTGCCGGAGGACGAGGCGGAATGGGGCGGCTTTGACGTCATGTTCGCCACCCGCTCCGGCCATGTGCGCCGGAACCGGCTCAGCGACTTCGCCCAGATCAACCGCAACGGCAAGATCGCCATGAAGCTCGACGAGGGGGACTCCATCGTCGGCGTCGCCCTGTGCCGGGCCGAGGAGAACGACATCCTCCTGACCACGGCCCTCGGCCGCTGCATCCGATTTGCGGTGGACGAGGTGCGGGTCTTCGCGGGCCGGGATTCCACCGGCGTCCGGGGCATCCGCCTGGCAGAGGGCGATCAGGTCATCTCTATGGCCATCCTGAGGGCCGTGGACGCGGCCGCAGAGGAGAGGGCGGCCTATATCCGCCACGCCAACGCCATGCGCCGCGCCGCCTCAGGCGAAGGCGGTGACGTCGAAGAGGCGGTCGCCGTTGAGGACGAGGGCGAGGTCGAGGCCGTCTCCAGCCTCGTGGCTCTCAGCCCTGAGCGCATCGCCGAGCTGGGCGCGGCTGAGGAGCACATCCTCACCGTCTCGACGGAGGGGTTTGGCAAGCGCTCCTCCGCCTACGAGTTCCGCCGGACGGGTCGGGGCGGGCAGGGGCTCCTAGCCCAGGACCTGTCGCGCCGCGGCGGGCGGCTGGCGGCCTCCTTCCCGGTCGAGGATCACGACGAGATCCTCCTCGTGACCGATCAGGGCCAGTTGATCCGGACGCCCGTCGCCCAGATCCGGGTCGTCGGGCGCAACAGCCAGGGCGTCATCATCTTCCGGACCACCGAGGAAGAGCACGTCGTCTCTGTCGAGCGCCTGGCTGACCCCGGCGGCGCAGAGGATGAGGCGGCGGAGCCCGAAGGCCAACCCTGACCGCGCACGGTGGGGTGCGCGCCGGAATTTTGTTCTTGCCAGACCCCTCCAACCCGGCGAAAGGCGAAGACGGGTTCAAGTTGGGGAAACCTCGATGTCGATGCGTGTGGGCCTTTATCCAGGCACCTTCGATCCGATCCACAATGGCCACACCGACATCATTGGTCGGGCGGTGAAGCTGGTGGATCGTCTGGTGCTCGGCGTGGCCATCAACACCGGCAAGGGACCCATGTTCTCCCTTGAGGAGCGGGTCGCCATCGTCGAGGCCGAGGCCGCCTCCCTGAAGGGCAATGCCGAGATCGTGGTCCAGCCCTTTGAGGGACTCACCATGAACTTCGCCCGTGAGGTCGGCGCGAATGTCATCGTGCGCGGCCTGCGCGCCGTGGCCGACTTCGAGTTCGAGTTCCAGATGACGGCCATGAACCAGCAACTCGACCGCGAAATCGAAACCGTCTTCCTGATGGCCGACCCCCGCCATCAGGCCATCGCCTCCAAGCTGGTCAAGGAGATCGCGACCCTGGGCGGCGATGTCACCAAGTTCGTCAGCCCGCGGGTGAAGGAAGCGCTTCTCGCCAAGGTGGGACGTTGATCCGCCCCGCCCGTTTCGGCCTGGCGACCGCCGCCGTCCTGCTCGCCCTGGCGCCCGCCGCCCTATCCGCCCCAAGCCCGCAGCCCGCCAACCCGGCGCCATCGGCGTCTGACTTTCGCACGCCAGACCCGCAGGACATCCTGGTCATCGATACGAACAAGGGGCGCATCCTGGTGGAGCTGGTCCCGCTCGCCGCGCCCGCTCATGTGGTCCGCGTGCGGGAGCTGGCGCGGCAGGGGCTCTACAACGGACGCAGCTTCTTCCGCGTCATTGATCAGTTCATGGCCCAAACCGGTGATCCGAAGGACGACGGCACAGGGGGCAGCGAACTTCCGGACCTGGCCGCCGAGTTCACCTTCCGTCGCGGCGCGGACACCCCCTTCTTCCAGGTTGCCGACCAGGCGGTGGCGGAGATTGGCTTTATCGGTCCCCTCCCGGTCATGACCCAGAGTTCTCAGCTCATGCCGATGACCGCCGATGGCCGGATCTCCGGCTGGGCCCTCTACTGTCCGGGGGTCGCGGGCATGGCCCGAGGCGGATCCCCGGATAGCGCCAACAGTCAGTTCTTCCTGATGCGTCAGGCCTATCCGTCGCTTGAGAAGCGGTACACCGCCTTTGGCCGAGTGATCGCTGGCCTGGATGTGGTGCGGGCCATCAAGACGGGTGAGCCGGTGGATCCGCCCCAGGATGTCATGACCCGGGTCCAGGTGCTGGCGGACATGCCGGCCGCCTCGCGCCCTAAGGTCCGTGTCATCGATCCCCGCAGCCCCTGGTTCGCCGCCGAGGTCGCCCGGGTCCGCGCGAGCCTCGGCGCCGACTTCACGGCCTGCGCCATCAGCATTCCCTCGGAGGTGAAGTAATGGATTCCGAAAACACCCTTCTGCTCGAAACCGAGACCGGCCAGGTCACCATCAACCTCCGCCCAGACCTGGCGCCCCAGCATGTGGCCCGGATCAAAGAACTGGCGCGTGAGGGCTTCTATGACGGCATCGTCTTCCATCGGGTGATCCCCGGCTTCATGGCCCAGGGCGGCTGCCCGGACGGTTCGGGAACGGGGGGCTCCTCCAAGGCCAACCTGCCGGCGGAGTTCTCCCGCGAGCCGCATGTCCGGGGCGTCTGCTCCATGGCGCGGACGAACAATCCCAACTCGGCCAACAGCCAGTTCTTCATCTGCTTCGACGACGCCACCTTCCTCGATGGCCAGTACACGGTCTGGGGCGTTGTGACCGAGGGCATGGAGCACATCGACGCCCTGCCCAAGGGCGAGCCGCCCCGTGCGCCGGGCAAGATCGTCTCCATGAAGGTGGCCGCTGACGCCTGAGCGGCTTGACGCGCAGGGATAGGCGCGGGCATCTGCCCCGCCCATGCAGCTCTCGGATTTCGACTTCGAGCTTCCCGACGACCGGATCGCTCTGCGGCCGGCGGAACCGCGCGACTCCGCGCGTCTGCTGGAGGTGCGTCCCGGCGGCGCGCTCCTGGACCACCGTGTCCGGGACCTGCCGTCCCTGCTGCGCGCGGGCGACATCCTGGTGATCAACGAGACCCGGGTCATCCCGGCGCGTCTCAGGGGGCGCCGGATCCGCGCAGGGTCCGACATCGCCGTCGAGGCCACCCTGCACCAGCGGATGAACCCCGGCGCCTGGCGCGCCTTCATGCGGCCCGGAAAGAAGATTGCCGCCGGCGATGCGCTTCGGTTCGGGGACCTTGCCGCCAGGGTCGCCGGGAAGGGCGAGGCCGGTGAGTTCACCCTCGAGTTCGCCGTCTCCGGTCCGGACCTCGACGCGGCGGTTGAGCGGGTCGGGGAAATGCCCCTGCCGCCCTACATCGCCTCCAAGCGCCAGCAGGACGCCCGCGACCAGAGCGACTACCAGACGGTCTACGCCCGCCGGGAAGGTTCAGTGGCCGCCCCGACGGCGGGTCTTCACTTCACCCCGGATCTGCTTGAACGGCTCGAGGTTTCGGGGATCCACCTCGCCCGCGTCACCCTGCATGTGGGCGCCGGAACCTTCCTGCCTGTGAAGACCCAGGATGTGTCTCAGCACCGCATGCACGCCGAATGGGGGGAGATTACGGCGAACACGGCCGCGCAGGTCAACGCCGCCCGCGCCGCTGGGGGAAGGGTGGTCTGCGTCGGCACGACCTCGCTCCGCCTCCTGGAAAGCGCCGCAGCCGAGGACGGGCGCCTGGAGACCTGGACCGGGGAGACCGACATCTTCATCACTCCGGGCCGACGGTTCCGCATCGCCGACGCTCTGATGACCAACTTCCATCTGCCGAAGTCGACCCTCTTCATGCTGGTCAGCGCCCTGTCGGGTCTGGACGTCATGCAGGCGGCCTACGCCCACGCCATCGCCTCAGGCTACCGCTTCTACTCTTATGGCGACTCCAGCCTGCTCTGGAGGGCGAATTGAGCGCCTTTCCCTTCGACATTTCCGCCCGAGACGGCGCCGCCCGCACCGGCGTCCTGAGGACGACGCGGGGCGATATCCGCACGCCCGCCTTCATGCCCGTCGGCACGGCCGCCACGGTGAAGGCGCTGACGGTGGACCAGGTTCGGTCCGCAGGGGCGGACATCATCCTGGGCAATACCTACCACCTCATGCTGCGGCCCGGGCCTGAGCGCCTGGAGCGGCTGGGCGGCCTGCATCGGTTCATGCGCTGGGAGGGCCCGATCCTGACGGATTCCGGGGGCTTCCAGGTCATGTCCCTGTCAGGCATCTCGAAGGTGACGGAGGAGGCGGTCACCTTCCAAAGCCACATTGACGGCTCGCGCCACGTCCTGACGCCGGAGCGCTCAGTCGAGATCCAGGCGGACCGCCTCGGCGCAGACATCGTCATGCAACTGGACCAGTGCGTCTCCTGGCCCGCGGAGGAGACCGCAGCGGCAGCGGCCATGCGCCTGTCCGATCGATGGGGACGCCGGTCCAAGGCCGCCTTCGGCCATCGCGAGCGTCAGGCCCTTTTCGGCATCCAGCAGGGCTCAACCTTCAAGGCCCTTCGCCGGGAGTCCTCCGAGCGGCTGGTCGAGACGGGCTTTGATGGCTACGCCATCGGCGGCCTGGCGGTAGGCGAGGGCCACGCCGCCATGTGTGAGGTGCTGGACTATGCTCCGGGCTTCCTGCCCCAGGACCGGCCCCGCTATCTGATGGGAGTGGGAAAGCCGGTGGACCTCGTGGAGGCTGTGGCCCGCGGGGTCGACATGTTCGACTGCGTCCTGCCGACCCGCTCGGGCCGGCATGGGCAGGCCTGGACCTGGGAGGGACCGGTCAATCTGAAGAACGCCCGCTTCGCCGAGGATGACAGCCCCCTCGACGAGACTCTGGATTGTCCCGCCTCAAGAGATTACTCGAAAGCATACCTCCATCATCTTGTGAAATCAGAAGAAATTCTCGGTCAGGTCCTGTTGTCATGGCACAACATCGCCTTTTTCCAGGGGCTCATGGCGGCCATGCGAATGGCGATTGTGGAGGGTCGCTTCCAAGCCTTCAGGAAGGATTTCCACACGCGACTGAGGGCCGAGACGGACCGCCCTTGAAGACTATTTCTTCGTGGCCGCCTTTTTCCGGGCCGGCGCCGCCGGCGGCGCACAGCGCAACTGCTCCCCAAGGCCCTTCAGATAGGCGCGCCGGACTTCCCCGGCGGAGATGGCGGCGCGCATACGCTTCTGATGACTCTCGGCCCCGGAAAGCCGCCGCACCCAGCCCCGGTAGGGAATCACGCTGGAGGCGAAGTCTGCGATGGCATCCAAAGCCGCCTCCCCGCCCTGCTCTCCTAGGCTTTCGGTATGGACCTTCATCTCATCGACATCAGGACCAAGCGCCCCGTTCAGCGGCAGGAGAAGGGATGTGATCCGCCCACAGGTCAGGGGATTCGGTCGCGCATAGGGGCCCTTGGCGGCCTCCAGAAGCACGGCGGGAATCTCGTCCCGCACGACGTTCACGTCTTTCAGTGGAGAGGAAAGGGCGCCGCCCAGCCCCGCACCCGTGACCTCCGCGCCGTCCTTGAGGTCGCTAGACCTCGGCGTTGGAAGGCTGGCGCAAGCCCCGAGTGCGAAAAGAGGTAGCAACAGGAGTAGCCGTTTGCGCATGTCGCCACTCTGACCCAGTCTGGCCGACTTGGCCAGCACCTTCGCCAGCCTTGCCCCGGCCCCGCCCCAGCCCTATGGTCCGCGCCGCTTCGTCCGGCGCACGCCACGCCGCACGGGGGCCGGTAGCTCAGTGGTAGAGCATCCGACTTTTAATCGGATGGTCCTGGGTTCGAATCCCAGCCGGCCTACCATCCCCTCTGTCGTGTCCCTCAATAGGTATGGCTGCTCGGATCGGGCAGGCCGAGGATGCGCTTGGAGATGATGTTGTTCTGCACCTCGGAGGAGCCCCCGGCGATGGTGCTGGACTTGATGCGCAGGTAAATGCGGCCAGCTTCACGCTCCTCCTCGGTGAAGTCCTCGCCCGCCCAGCCGGCGCCGGCCAGGCCCATGGCTTCGACCATCATCTCGCAATGGTCGGTCATGACCCGCGAGTTGGCGTTCTTCATGATCGAGGTCGCCGCTGACGGGCCGTTGGCGCTCTTCGCCTCCAGAGCCACCCGGCGCAGGGTCAGGGCGTAGGCCCGGGCGTCCATGTCGTGCTGGGCCAGACGGGTGCGGAAGTCCGGGTCGGCCAGCCGTCCGTCTTCTTCCTGGCCGAAATAGCGGCGGGCCACGTCGCGCAGGTGACCGGTGTCGAAGCGCGGGCGGCCGTCGCCGCCGCCGGACAGGCCGTTGCGCTCATGCTGGAGCAGGCGCTTGCCCACCGTCCAGCCGCCGTTCAGCGGGCCGACGAGGTTTTCCTTGGGGACCTTCACGTCGGTGAAGAAGGTCTCGCAGAAGGGGGAGGAGCCTGAGATCAGCAGGATGGGCCGGGTCTCGACGCCCGGGGTGCGCATGTCGATCAGGACGAAGGAGATGCCCTCGTGCTTGCGGCTGGCGTCGGTGCGCACCAGGCAGAAGCACCAGTCGGCGTACTGGGCGCCTGAGGTCCAGATCTTCTGGCCGTTGACCAGGAAGTAGTCGCCCTTGTCCTCGGCCCGGGTCTGGAGCGAGGCCAGGTCCGACCCCGCGCCCGGCTCGGAATAGCCCTGGCACCAGCGAAGCTCGCCCCGGACGATGGGCGGGATGTGCCTCTGCTTCTGCTCTTCGGTCCCGTATTCCAGCAGGGTCGGGCCGAACATCATCACTCCCATGCCGCCGATGGGGTTCCAGGCGCCGATGCGGGCCATCTCCTCGCGCAGGATGCGGGCGTCGGCCGCAGACAGGCCGCCACCGCCGTAGGCTGCCGGCCAGGTCGGGACGCCCCAGCCCTTCTCGCCCATACGGGTCTTCCAAATCGCATAGTCGCCCTCAACGGGGACAGGCGCTTCAGAGGCGGCGATGTCATGCCGGTTCTTCAGGGAGGGCGGGAAGCTCGCTTCGAGCCAGGCGCGGGCCTCAGCCCGGAAGGCCGTGTTGTCCTGGGCGCCGAAGTCAGCCATGGCGATCTCCTCCCGTCCGGGCGGCGGTTCCGCCCTGTCCTGACGGCATGAGACGACCGGGGCGGGCCCCTGTCAACGCGCCGGGGGCAGGACGTCCTCGATCGCCTCCAGCCAGTGGCGGAGGGGAGCGGGCGCGTGCGCCGACAGGTGCATCCAGCAGCCGATATTGGCCGTGAAGACCGCGTCCGGAGCGCCGGAAGTCAGGGCGGCGATCCGGCCCTCAGCCAGCCGCCCGGCCATCTCCGGGTTCAGGAGGGACCAGGCCCCGGCCGAGCCGCAGCAGAGGTGGCCGTCGGCGACGGGCAGGGGCTCGTAGCCCAGTCGGCGGAGCAGGGCGGGGATCCGCCCGGCCAGCTTCAGCCCATGCTGGAGGGAGCAGGGCTCATGGACGGCGATCCGGGGGCGGGCAGGGGGCGTCGCGGCCTCCAGGGGCAGGGCCTCCAGGACCTCGATGGGGTCGCGCACCCGGTCCGCCAGGCGACGGGCGAGGTCGGCATAGGCGGGGTCGTCGCGCAGCAGGTCAGGATAGTCATGCAGGAAGGCGCCGCATCCCGACGACGTCACCAGCACCGCCTCGGCGCCGTCGTCCAGGAGGGGGGCCCAGGCGTCCAGGTTGCGTCGGGCAAGGGTGCGGGCCTGCTCACGGGCGTCGAGGTGGCCGGGTACGGCCCCGCAGCACCCCGCCTGCGGCGCCTCGACGAGGCTGATCCCGAACCGGTCGAGGATCCGGGCGGCGGCGGCGTTGAAGTGGGGGGCCGCGCCGGACTGGACGCAGCCGGTCAGGAGGACCATCCGCCGGGCGTGCCGGACGGGGGGGCGGTCGGCAGGCTCCGGGGCGGGCGGGACCTTGTCCCTCAGGGCGCGGGGCAGGACGGGGCGCAGGGTTCGACCCAGGCCGGAGAGGAAGCCGAAGGCGGGCGACAGGGCCAGGGCGCGGATCGCCGCCCGGGTCCGCCGCCCGGCGGCGGGACGGGGCGCGGCCTCCAGCACAGCCGCCTGGCCGACCTCGAAGAGGCGGTGGTACTCGACCCCGGACGGACAGGTGGTCTCGCAGGCCCGGCAGCCCAGGCAGGCGTCGAGGGCCTCGCGGGTCAGGTCGGTGACCGGTTCGCCCTCCAGGGCCTGCTTCATCAGGTAGATGCGGCCGCGGGGGCCCATCAGCTCTTCGCCGGTCAGTTGGTAGGTGGGGCAGGTGGCGTTGCACATGCCGCAGTGGACGCATGCCCTTAGGGCGGTCTCGGCGACCTGCCGGGCCTCGCCGGCCAACGCATCGGTCAGGCGGGTGCGCATTCAGACCTCCGGATACATGCGGCCAGGGTTGAGGATCCGGTCCGGGTCCAGGGCCGCCTTGATCCTCTGGTGCAGGGCCAGGAGCGGCGGCGGCAGGGGCTGGAAGGCAGGGTCGGCGGTTCCCCTTATCCTCTGGATGTGGCCGCCCAGCCGGGCTGCGGCCTCCCAGGCGCCGGGCGACGGCGCAGCAGCTCTCAGCCAGCGCACGCCGCCGGCCTGGTCCCAGGGCAGAGCTTCGAAGTCCCCCGCCGGCCCGGTGCGGGGCAGGGCGATGCGCCAGAGCCCTTCTCCACCAGCCAGGATCGGATGCGAAAGGTCGCGGATCGCCGCCCAGCCTGATGGGTCCGCCGCCTCGCCGCCGATCCCGGCGACGGCGGCCGCGACGCCGGCGCGTCCGCCGGACAGGCGCAGGTGCAGCCTCTCGCCATCGTGGAAGGCGCCGGAGAGAGGCAGGGGCCGGCGCATCAGGTCGGCGACCCGGCGCCGGGCCTCTTCGCCGGGAAGGTCCAGGGTGAGGGCGGCCTCGACGGCGGGACGGGGAACCACCCGCAGGGAGACGTCCAGGAGGACGCCAAGGGTCCCGTGGGCGCCGGCCATGAGACGGAAGGCGTCAAAGCCCGCCACGTTCTTGAACACCGTGCCGCCGAACCTCAGGACCTCGCCCCGGCCATTGAGGACCCGGACCCCGAGGACGTAGTCGCGCAAGGCGCCGGTGAAGGGACGCCGGGGACCGGAGAGGCCGGAGGCGACCGCCCCGCCCAAGGTTCCCCCCGGACCGAAGCGGGGCGGCTCGAAGGCCAGCATCTGGCCATTCGCCTCGAGAAGGGCCTCGATCTCGGCCAACGGCGTTCCGGCCCGGGCGGTGAGGACCAGCTCGGCGGGATCGTAGTCGACCAGGCCGCGGTGGGCGGCGACGTCCAGGGGATCGCCCACGACGGGGCGGCCCTGGCCCGCACGCGTGCCCGCCCCGCGGATCTCCAGGGCGCGGCCCTCGGCGGCGGCGGCCTTCACCGCCCCGGCGAGTTCGGCCGTCCGGTCGGCGTCAGAACCGCTCGAGGTGGGCAAAGGGCAGGGCTCCGTTGTGGACATGCATGCCGCCGTACTCGGCGCAGCGGGCGAGGGTGGGGATGGCCTTGCCGGGATTGAGCAGGCCCTGCGGGTCGAAGGCGGCCTTCAGGGCGTGGAAGGCGTTCACCTCGGCCTCGCTGAACTGGACGCACATCTGGTTGATCTTCTCGCGCCCGACGCCATGCTCGCCGGTGATCGAGCCGCCGACCGAGACGCAGAGCTCCAGGATGGCCCCGCCCAGGGCCTCGGCCTTGGCCAGGTCGCCGTCGAGGTTGGCGTCGTAGAGGATCAGGGGGTGCAGGTTGCCGTCGCCGGCATGGAAG
This sequence comes from Phenylobacterium sp., assembly GCA_020402745.1. Classification (GTDB taxonomy): domain Bacteria; phylum Pseudomonadota; class Alphaproteobacteria; order Caulobacterales; family Caulobacteraceae; genus Phenylobacterium. Next base: position 4,794 of record JADBYZ010000036.1, on the reverse strand, counting down.
ACGTTGGCCACGCCGAGGCCGTGCGCCTCCGCCAGCCGGCCCATCTCGGCGAGGACGAAGGGCAGGGACTTCCGGGGGATGGTCCCGTCGATGCAGTAATAGTCCGGCGCCAGCCGCCCCATGGCGGGGAAGGCGCCCTTGCGGCCCGCCCAGAAGCGCCGGCGCTCATCCTCGTCGCGGGCGATCCGGACCTCGGTGGCGCCGGAGTTGCGCAGGAGGGCGGAGACCCGCTCGATCTCCTCGGCCACGTCCTCGGCCTGGCCGTCGATCTCGCACAGGAGGATGGCGGCGGCGTCCTTGGGATAGCCCGCCCGGGCGAAGTCCTCGGCCGCCCGCAGGGCCGGTCCGTCCATCATCTCGAGCCCCGCCGGCGTGACGCCCGCCGCCATGATGGCGGCCACGGCCTGCGCCGCCCGGCCCACATCGTCGAAGGCGGCGAGGATGAGGCGCGTGGTCTCCGGCAGGGGCTGAAGGCGCAGGAGCACCTCGGTCACCACCCCCAGCAGGCCCTCCGAGCCTGTGAACAGGGCCATGAGGTCCAGGCCCGCCGCATCCGCCGCCGGCCCGCCGAGCGTCAGGACCTCGCCGTCCAGGGTGACGACCTGCACCGACAGGATGTTGTGCACGGTCAGGCCGTACTTCAGGCAGTGCACGCCGCCCGCGTTCTCCGCCACATTGCCGCCGATCGAGCAGGCGAGCTGGGACGAGGGGTCCGGGGCGTAGAACAGGCCATGGGGCGCCGCCGCCTCGGAGACGGCCAGGTTGCGCACCCCCGGCTGGACCCGGGCGGTGAGGGCGACAGGGTCGATCTCCAGGATCCTCGAAAACTTGGACATGACCAGCAGGACGCCGCCGGGAAAGGGCAGGGCCCCGCCGGAAAGGCCCGTACCGGCGCCGCGGGTGACAACAGGGACTTCCAGCTCGGCGCAGGCCTTGAGGATGGCCCTCACCTGCTCCAGGGTCTCCGGCAGGACGACGGCGGCGGGAAGCGACCTATAGGCGGGCAGGCCGTCGCTCTCGTAGGCGCGCAGGGCCTCGGCGCCGTCGAGATAGCCACCGGCGGGCAGGAGGGGCGCCAGCCGGGCGCGCAGCGCCTGCCGGTCCACCGGCGGAAATTCTGCATCAAGGCGGGGATCAAACTGGTCGAGCATCTCGGCTTTCCCGGGCGGCGGGTTTACATAGCGCCTGGACCGGGCCGCGCCACAAGGAATGCGCGCCCCAGAGGGAGAGCGACATGGATCTGGGACTCAAGGGCAAGAACGCTATCGTGACGGGCGCCACCCGCGGCATCGGCCGGGCCATCGCCGACCTCCTCGCCGATGAGGGGGTCAACGTCTCCGTCTGCGCGCGCAAGGCGGACGAGGTTGCAGCCACGGTGAGCGCTCTGGAGGCGAAGGGCGTCAGGGCCTTTGGCCAGGTCGTGGACATCGCGGATGGCGCCGCCCTGCAGGGCTTTGTCCGAGCCTCCGCCGAGGCGCTCGGGGGCCTCGACATCCTGGTCTCCAACGCCAGCGCCCTGGTCCAGGGCGCCCGCCCTGAGGACTGGAAGGCCATGTTCGAGATCGATATCCTGGGCGCGGTGAACGCCCTGGACGCCGCCCGGCCCCACCTGGAGGCCGCCGCGGGCAAGACCGGCGACGCCGCCGTGGTCCTGATCTCCTCCATCTCGGCCGCCGAGGCCGCCGCGCCCTCCGCCTACGGGGCGATGAAGGCGGCCCAGATCCACTTCGCCAAGGGGGTCGCCCGGGAGGGCGCGCCCAAGGGCCTGCGCTGCAACGTGGTCTCGCCCGGCACCGTCTTTTTCGAGGGCGGCGTCTGGGGGAATGTGAAGGCGGCCATGCCGGCCTTCTTCGAGCAGATGATCAAGCGCAACCCGACCGGCCGCATGGCCACGCCGGAAGAGATCGCCGCCGCCACGGTCTTCCTGTGCAGCCCCCGATCGGCCTTCACCACGGGCATCAACATGGTGGTCGACGGCGGACTGTCCCAGAGGGCCAATTTCTGATCGTTCGCATGCTTCAGAAACCGGATCGCATGCCAGGGCCAACATCGGGCGGCGGGTTCCCTTCCAGAAGCATCAGCCGCCCCCGCAACCTGTGGCAGACGACCGCCCGCCGTGGTATGGTCAACACGTGCTCAAGACGGATCAAAGTGATCAACGAAGGTCGGCGGTAGCCCGAACCTAACTACAGTCTGGTTGAGTGCGGGGAGCCGTTGAGTTGTATCGGCCTTGCGCTGGCGCAGGGTTGAAGCCAATGGCGGTGCACCCTTTTCTTTCCCCGCGCTTTTCTGCTGAGTGAACCTGACAGGAAGTGACCGGTGAACACAGAGCTGAAGACCCGTTTTGGACCCATCGCACTGATCACAGGGGCCAGCGATGGTATCGGTCGCGCCTTTGCCGAGGCCCTGGCGGCGCGCGGCTTCGACCTGATACTGGTGGCGCGGCGCGAGCCGGTGCTTGAGGCGCTGGCTCGCGATCTGGCGGCCAGACATGGCGTTAAAGTCGATGCGATTGCCGGCGATCTTTCCGCGCCGGGGACCGTAGCCGACATCCTTGAGCGTACTGCGCAGATGCCAGTCGGCCTTCTGGTCGCCTCAGCCGGCTTCGGCTCCGTCGGGCCTTTTCTGTCGCTGAATCCCGCCTCCGAGGCCAGCATGGTTGACCTCAACTGCCGCTCGGTGGTCGAGTTGACTCATGGTCTGGCCACGAGAATGGCTGAGATCGGAAAGGGCGGAGTCGTGCTGCTCAGCTCAATCTCAGCATTCAGCGGTGCGCCCTATGCCGCCACGTATACAGCCACCAAGGGCTTCATTCAGAGTTTCGCCGAAGGGATTGCCGTCGAGTTGCGCCCGAGTGGCATCAGTGTGCTTGCGGTTGCCCCTGGCCCGGTTGGCACCGGCTTTGCGGCGCGCGCTGGGATGCATGTGGGTCGCTCCGAGACCCCGGAAGCGGTGGCCCGCATCGCCTTGGCGGCCCTGCAGCGCGGCGGAACGGTGCGGCCCGGCTTTCAGGCCAAGCTGCTGGGCTGGCTGCTGGTCGCCATGCCGCGCTGGGCAAGGGTACGGATAATCGGACAGGTCAAACAGGGCGAGATGTCCACGGCAAAGGCCGAAGCGCCTGTCTTGAAACCGATTGAGTGAGGTCGGAAGGTTGCATTGAGCGCGGTTCCGAACCTGAACGGAGAACACGACAGCTGGGGCCGAGTTCACCCGACGCCGCCAAGAATGGCTTGAATGTTTGACTATCTCGAGCTCACGACCGGGCGCGAGCGTGACGCCGTTCAGGCGACGGCGCGCGCCCTGAAGGCGGCGCCCGTTGCGCCCGTCGCGGTCTTCTCACCCCTCCTGGGCTACCCCTCCAACACCGTCCTCGCCCTGTTCCCCGCGCTGGAGGGCGAGGCGGCCCTGGCGGCGACCCAGGCACAGGGCGTCGTCTCGGCCCTCAGGACCCGCCTGTCCCCGACCGCCCGCCCGGCGACGGGCGCCAGCCCCCTCGCCGGGGGGATCTATGTCCACAACTGGTTCAACATAGACGCCACGGCCTCAGACGAGTTCGTCTCCCTGTCGACGGAGGCCTGGCCCGACTTCGAGACCCGCTTTGACGCCCGCATCTTCGGCCTCTTCCTGGCCGAGGAGTCCGACCTCGACCGCAGCCAGGGCGCCCGGCGCCTGCTGCTGATGACCCGCTACCGGGACCTTGGCGAATGGCAGGTCAGCCGGGATCCGACCACCGAGGCCATGAAGATCTTCGCCCGGCGGGGGGAGCTGACCCGGGTGTCCCTGGCGCGATCCTGCCTCCTCGTCCCCTGAGCCCTGACAGCCAAGCCCCGGAGCCCTCCATGATCGAGAAACAGGTCGACATCGCCACCCGGGACGGGATGACCACCACCTTCGTGGTCCACCCGGATCGCGGCGGTCCCCATCCGGTCATCCTGTTCTTCATGGACGCCCCGGCGATCCGCGAGGAGCTGCGCGACATGGCCCGGCGCCTGGCCAGCGGCGGATACTACGTCCTCCTGCCCAACCTCTACTACCGCGCCGGCGTCATGGAGATCGGCCCGATCCCGCCGGATCCGGACCATCCCGCCCGCAAGCAGATGTTCCAGCTGATGAACAGCCTGGACATCGACCTGGTCATGTCCGACGCCGACGGCCTGCTGGCCTATGCCGGCGCTGACCCCGCCGCCGATGACAGCCGGGTGGGATCGGTGGGCTACTGCATGAGCGGCCGCTATGCGGTCAGCCTGGCCGTGCGGCGCCCCGAGCGGGTCTTCGCGGCGGCCTCGGTCTACGGGACCCATCTCGTCACCGAATTCGAGGACAGCCCGCACCGCACGGCCCGGCAGGCGCGGGGGGAACTCTACTTCGCCTGCGCCGAAGAGGACGTCTGGGCGCCGCCCGAGACCGTGGAGGCCCTTGCCCAGGCCCTCAGGGCGGACCGGGTCGACGCCGAGGTCGAGACCTATCCCGGCACGAAGCACGGCTTCGCCTTCCCCCAGCGGCCTGTCTACAACAAGGCGGCCGCCGAGCGGCACTGGGAGCGCCTGAACAGTCTCTTCCGGCGCAAACTGGGCTGAGCCGCCGTTGACCCCCTCACCGACCTTCGGTCGGAGCTCGCCCTTGGGGGAGCAGTTACCGCCTCATTCCTCCCCCCAGGGGCAGGGGAATCGCATATGCCGCTGCCTCCGACAGGAAACCGACGCTGGTAAGCGGCTGCAGTCCAAGACGGCAGTCACTGATTCCGTTTTGTTCCCGGTTTTTGATCGAGCGGGTCTTGCGCAGCCAAGTCGTTCT
>JADBYZ010000035.1 GCA_020402745.1 Phenylobacterium sp. | reverse complement strand
TCAGAAAACTCGCCCTCAACATCGCAAGGCATCACCCCGCAAAGGGCTCCATGAAGAAGAAGCTCAAGCGCGCCGGATGGAACGACGCCTTCCTAATCTCCATGATCAGCCATATGCGATAGCCCTGCCCCCAGGGGGAGGTGGACCGGGGCGCCGCCCCGGGACGGAGGGGGTCAACGGGGCCTCAGCAGACCCCCTGACCCGCCTCTGGCGGGAGCTCCCCCTTGGGGGCGCAATGGCTCTCTGCGGAGGGGGTCAACGGCGCTCGACCTGTGAACCTCCGGCGGGCATCCTCTCCGCCCTGCAGATGAGCCCCACGAGCCCGCCCATGCGAAGCCTTTCCGTCCTGCCCCTTCTCGTCCTCCTCAGCGCGGCGGCGCCCGCCCCGCCGCGGCTGGCCTTGCCCATCGCCTGTTCGCCCGGGTCGGACTGCTTCCTGCAAAACCACGTGGACCGCGATCCCGGCCTGGGGGTGAGCGACTTCCGCTGCGGCGCGCAGACCTACGAGGCCCATACGGGAACCGACATCCGCCTGGTCAACGACGCCGCCCGCCTGCGGGGCGTGGACGTTCTGGCCGCGGCGCCCGGGCGGGTCGTGCGCCTGCGGGACGGGGAGCCGGACATCTCGGTGAAGGCCCCCGGAGCCCCGCCCGTCGCCGGTCGCGAGTGCGGCAATGGCGTGGTCATCGACCACGGCGGCGGCTGGGAGACCCAGTCCTGCCACCTGGCCCGGGGTTCGATCCGCGTGAGGGTCGGCCAGGAGGTCGCCGCCGGTCAGCCGATCGCCCGGGTCGGTCTTTCGGGGAACACGGAATACCCCCACCTGCACCTCACCGTGCGCCAGGGGACCCGGACGGTGGATCCCTTCCTGCCGGACACCGGAGCGGCCTGTTCGGCGCGAGCGGACGGGTCGGGCCTCTGGACTTCGGCGGCCGCGGCGGCCCTGGCCTACCGGCCTGGCGGAGCGGTGCTCAACGCCGGCTTTGCCGACGGCCCGGTGGACAACGCACGGGTGGAGGCCGGCGGCCCGCCACGCCCGGGGCGCACATCCCCCGCCCTGGTGGCCTATGTCCGCGCCATCAACCTCACGGGCGGCGACCGGCCCGTCCTGACCCTCACCGGGCCGGACGGCAAGGTGCTGGCGCGCAGCGAGAGCGCGCCGCTGGACCGCAGCAAGGCCCAGTGGCTGGTCTATGTGGGCAAGCGCACGCCGCCCGGAGGTTGGCCGCCCGGACTCTACCGGGCGGACTACGCTGTCCTGCGGAACAACCAGCCCGTCCTGACCCGCCGGTTCGACCTGCGGCTCTGAGCCCCGCCGTCAGGCGAGGATGTCCGAGAAGGCCATATCCGCCAACCCGGTCAGCCTGATCGCCTCGTCGACCGTCCCGTCCAGGTTCCGGTCGATGAACAGGACGCCATCCGCCCCCACAACGACGAAGACGTATCGGACCGTCCCATCGGCGAGAGCATCGGCCACCGTCACGGCGGCCCCGAAACTGCCGGCATTGTTCAGGTCCTCGGCATAGTTGGTCCCCGAGCCGGCGACGCCGAGGGACAGGCGGTCTGTTCCGGAGACAAAGTCGAAAACCTGGTCGGCGGTCGGCGACGTTAATCCGGTGTCGCCGGTGGCGAAGACGAAGCGGTCCGCACCCGAGCCGCCGATCAGGCTGTCGACCCCGGCGCCGCCGGCGAGGGTGTCATTGCCCGCATCCCCGTTCAGGGTGTCGTTCCCGGCAAGGCCAGAGAGCGACTCCGCCCCGGCCCAGCCGGTGATGTTCTCATTCCCCCCGGCCGCCCCGACGACATTCACCGTCAGGCTCGTATAGGTCAGGTTCGGCAGGATGTAGGTCGCGCCAGACGTCACATTGACCACCACGGCGGAGGATCCCCCCGTGCCGGAGACGGAGGCGAAGTTGTTCAGCTGGGTGGTGCTCAGCGTCGCTGCGACCCCGGCCGCCACAAGGTTCTCCACCGCCGTGAAGCTGACCGTCGGGTCGAACACCGTCGCGCCCGTCACGCGCACGGTATCGGTCCCCAAGCCCCCGTTCACAATCTCCCCTGCCACCGCGTCGGTCGTGGCGGTGTAGACGAAGGTGTCATCGCCAGAGCCGCCGATCAGGCTGTCGACCCCGGCGCCGCCGAGGAGACTGTCATTGCCCGCATCCCCGTTCAGGGTGTCGTCCCCGGCAAGGCCAGAGAGCGACTCCGCCCCCGCGAGGCCGGTCAGGTTCTCATTCCCCCCGGCCGCCCCGACAAGACTCAGGGTCAGGCCAGTGAAACCGAGGTTCAGCGGCGTATAGACCGCATTGGCGTCCACATTGACCGCCAGGGTCGCGCTTCCCGAACCGCTGGCGGAGGTGAAGGCCGTCAGCTGGGCGGTGCTCAGCGTCGCCGTCGTTCCGGCCACGACAAGGCTCTCTACCCCCGTGAAGCTGACCGTCGGGGTAAACACCGTCGCGCCCGTCACACGCACGGTATCGGTCCCGCCGCCGCCGTCCACCGTCTCCCCGGCCGCCGCGTCAGTCGTGGTGGTGTAGATGAAGGTATCGTCCCCCGCGCCGCCGGCCAGGTTGTCGGTCCCGGCGCCGCCGGCGAGGGTGTCGTCGCCGTTCCCACCCGACAGGACGTCGTCCCCCGCGCCGCCGGTGATCGTGTCGGAAATGGCCGAGCCCGTGATGTTCTCGTTCCCCGTCGAGCCGTTGATCTGCACGGTCAGGTCGCTGATCGTCCCGAGGGTGGCCAGGCTCGCCGTCCCGCCGGCGTCCACATTCACCACCAGGAACTCCGTAGCCCCGCCGGCGACGCCGCTCAGGGTGAAGGTCTGCCCGGTCAGCTGGGCGCCGGAGAAGGTCCCCGTCAGGCCGCTGCCGATCGTCACCGCCGAGATGTTGGTGAAGGTCGCTCCGGTCATGTCGATGGAGGCGGTCAGCGACACCGTATTGGTCCCGGTCCCGCCGTTCAGCGTCTCGCCGGCGCTCACCTCGCCGGCGGCGGCGTAGATGAAGAGGTCGTTGCCCGCGTCTCCGGCCAGGTTGTCGGCGCCGGCGCCGCCCCAGAGGGTGTCGTCGCCGTTCCCACCCGCCAGGACGTCGTTCCCCGCCAGGCCCGTGATCGAGTCGGAAACGCCTGAGCCGGTGATGTTCTCGTTCCCCGTCGAGCCGTTGATCTGCACGGTCAGGTCGCTGATCGTCCCCAGGGTGGCCAGGCTCGCCGTCCCCCCGGAGGCCACGTTCACCACCAGGAACTCCGTGGCGCCGCCGGTGACGCCGCTCAGGGTGAAGGTCTGCCCGGTCAGCTGGGCGCCGGAGAAGGTCCCCGTCAGGCCGCTGCCAATCGTCACCGCCGAGATGTTGGTGAAGGTCGCTCCGGTCATGTCGATGGAGGCGGTCAGCGACACCGTATTGGTCCCGGTCCCGCCGTTCAGCGTCTCGCCGGCGCTCACCTCGCCTGCGGCGGCGTAGATGAAGAGGTCGTTGCCCGCGTCTCCGACCAGGTTGTCGGCCCCGGCGGCGCCATAGAAGGTGTCGTTGCCGTCGCCGCCGAGCATCGAGTCCGCGCCGGCGCCCGCCACGATGGAATCGGCGCCCGTTTCCCCCGAAAGGGTGTTGTTTCCGGCCAGGCCGTTGATCGTGTCGTCGCCGGCCCCGGCCAGGACGGAATCAGCCCCCGCCGCGCCGGTGATGTCCTCGTTCCCCGACTGCCCCTGGATGGCGACCGTCAGCCCGGTATAGCCCAGGCTCGGCAGGACGAAGGTCCCGCCCAGGGTCACATTCATGTTCAGGGTCGCCCCGGCCCCGCCTCCGGAGGCGGCGGTGAAGCCCCCGAGCTGCGACTGGTTGATGTCCACCACCGCGCCCGCCGCCACGATCAGGCTTTCGACGCTGATCAGGGTCAGACCCAGGGGGAAGCTCGTCGACACTCCGATGATCAGGCTGTCGGTTCCCGCGCCGCCGTCGAAGGACTCTCCGGCCGCCGGGTCCAGGATATTCAGGATCAGATAGCCGTCGTCGCCGAGCCCGCCGATCATGCTGTCGGCGCCCGCGCCGCCATTGAGGGTGTCGTTGCCGTCGTTGCCCACAAGGGTGTCGTCGCCGCCGTCGCCCGAAAGGCAGTCGGAGCCGGTCTCGCCGACAAGGGAATCCCCGTCATTGCCACCGTTCAGGGTGTCATTGCCATCGCCGCCCAGCCCGGTGTCGGCGCCGTCGCCGCCCGAGATGCTGTCCGCGCCGGTTTCGCTCAGCAGGGAGTCCGCGCCGATCCCGCCGTTCAGGGTGTCCGCGCCGTCGCCGCCCAACAGAGTGTCGGCGTCGTCCCCGCCCGAGAGGTTGTCGGCGCCCAGCTCGCCCCGGAGGGAGTCGCCGCCGGTTTCACCCAGAAGGGTGTCATTACCATCGCCGGCCATCACGGTGTCGGCGCCGTCGCCGGCCCACACGCTGTCAGCACCGGTTTCGCCCAGCAGGGAGTCCGCGCCCATCCCGCCGTTCAGGGTGTCGGCGCTGTCGCCGCCCATCAGGGTGTCGGCGTCGTCCCCGCCCGAGAGGTTGTCGGTCCCCAGCTCGCCCAACAGGGAGTCCGCGCCGGTCTCCCCGACAAGGGTGTCGTTGTCATTGCCGCCCAGCACGGTGTCGGCGCCGTCGCCGGCCCACACGCTGTCAGCGCCGGTTTCGCTCAGGAGGGAGTCTGCGCCGGTCTCGCCGGAAAGGGTGTCGGCGCCGTCGCCGCCCAGCACGGTGTCCGCGCCATCGCCGCCCTGCACGCTGTCGGCGCCGGTTTCCCCCGTCAGGGAGTCCGCGTCATTCCCGCCGACCAGGGTGTCATTGCCATCGGCGCCCGTCAGGGTGTCCGCGCCGGAGTCGCCGAACAGAATGTCGGCGCCGGTGTCGCCAAACACGCTGTCCGCGCCGTCCCCGGCCTCCAGCCGGTCATTGTCCGCGCCGCCGGAAAGGGTGTCGGCGTTGTCGCCGCCCATCAAGGTGTCGGCGCCGGCGTCGCCGGTCACCAGATCCGCCCCGGCCCCGCCCAGCAGGCAGTCCGCGCCGACCCCGCCCAGGATCCGGTCGTCATTGTCCTCGCCGGCGAAGGTGTCGTCCCCCGCGCCGCCGTTATAGGTGTCGGCGCCCAGGCCGCCAAAGCCGATATTGGCCCCGTCTCCCGGGGTTATCAGGTCATCGCCGTCGCCGCCCCACACCGAGTCGGCGCCGCCCAGGGCGGTCAGGGTGTCGGCGCCCAGGCCGCCATCCAGGGTGTTGTTGCCCACCCCGGCCACCAGGCTGTCGGCGCCATCGCCGCCGAGCAGGCTGTCGCCCTCCGGGCCGCCGATCAGGGTGTCGTTCTCGGTTCCGCCGTCCAGGGTGTCGGCGCCGCCGAAGTTGGGATCGTTGTCGCCATAGATCAGGTCTGCGCCGCCGAAGCCCTTGAGCTCATCGGGCTGGTCATTGCCCACCAGGGTGTCGGCGATGGGGGTGCCGACAATCGGCGCCGCGCCCAGGAAGCCCGCCAGGCGCAGGACGACGTCAATCGCATTGTCGTCGTTCGTGTCGGCGAAGACATAGGTGTCGACGCCGCCCACCACGGTGAAAATCAGATCATGAAGGCCCGATCCGATCAGACCCTGGGCCTGAGTCAGGGCCGAGGCGTAGGTCAGGGCGTCCTGGGCGGTGAAGGCGCTCAGCCCCTGTTTGCCCAGGTCCAGCCGGTCGCCCGCGATGGGGTCGAAGTCGGTGATCACCTCTATGGCGCCCAGGGTCTGGTTTGCGGCCTCCCCCGAACCGACGATGAAGACGTCGTTCCCCGCCCCACCGGACAGGGTGTCGACGCCGGCGCCGCCCCTCAGGGTGTCGGCCCCGTCGCCCGCAGCCAGGGAATCGTCGCCAAGCCCCCCGGACAGGCTGCCGACCCCGATCGAGCCGATCAGCAGGTCGACCCCGTCTTCGCCGGTCAGGGTTCCGTCGCCCGTCAGGGTGTCCGCGCCGTCGGCGCCGGAGACGAAATTGGCCCCGCCCCCGGCGCTCAGGCTGTCGTCGCCCGCCGCGCCCAGAACCGTGTCGTTGCCGACAGAGCCGGCGAAGGTGTCGGCGCCCGCCCCGGCCAGAACGCTGTCCGATCCGCCGCCGCCGGTGATCCGGTCGGCGCCCTCGCCGGCCAGCAGGGTCTCAGAGCCTGCGCCGCCGGTCAGGGTGTCCGCCCCGGCGTCCCCGTTGATCAGGCTGTTCCCCGACCCGCCCTTCAGAAGGTCGTCGCCCTCGCCGCCCAACAGGGTGTCGGCCCCGCCGGGGCTGTCCAGGGTGTCGGCGCCCGCCCCGCCCTCGAAATAGTCCATCCCCGCACCGCCGCGCAGGTCGTCGGCCCCCTCGCCGCCATATCCGGCGGCCGAGCCGCCGGTGTTGAGGGTCATGTCCAGAAGGTCGTCGCCCAGCCCGCCCTGGAAGGTGGCGACGCCGCCCGGGCCGCCGCCCACGATCGTGTCATTACCGGTCCCGGCGTCCACGGTGTCGGCGCCAGACCCGGCGATCAGGCTGTCATTTCCGTCCCCGCCCAGCAGGGTGTCGGCGCCGGCGCCTGCGACCACGGTGTCGGAGTCCGCCCCGGCCGAGACGCTGTTGGCGCCATCCCCCACGTCGATCCGGTCAGCGCCGTCATCGCCGGTGGCGAGGTCCGCGCCGGCGCTCGCCGCAAAGGTGTCCGCGCCCAGGCCGCCCAACAGGGTGTTGTCGCCGCCGCCGGCGTTGACGCTGTCATTGCCCTCGCCGCCCGCCACCAGGTCGGCGCCGCCCAGGGTGACCAGGGTGTCGGAGCCCGAGCCCAGGTCGATCTGGTTGTCGCCCGCGCCGCCGGTCACATCGTCGGCGCCGTCCCCGGCGATGATCGTGTCAGAGCCGCCGCCGGCGGTGATCAGGTCGTTCCCGATCCCGCCGGAGAGAGAATTCGATCCCCCGCCGGCGGTCAGGGTGTCCGCCCCCTCGCCGCCGGTCAGGGTCGAGGCGCCGTTATTGCCCCCCAGACTGTCGGCGCCGTCGCCGCCCAGGATGACAGAGGCCCCGGTCCCGGTATCACCAAACACCGTGTCGGCGCCCACGCCGCCATCGATACTGTCGGCGCCCGGTCCGGCCCCGGTCAGGACGATGCGGTCATCGCCCGCCCCGCCGATGACGGTGTCCGATCCTGTTCCCACGGTCAGGGTGTCGTTCCCCAGATCACCAAAGACCATGTTATTGCCGGCCCCGGCCTCCATCGCATCCTGCCCCTGACCGCCCAGCAGGGTGTCGGCGCCTGCGCCGGACAGCAGGGTGTCGTCGCCCAGATTGCCATGCAGATAGTTGTCGCCCTCGCCGGCGATCAGGGTGTCATTGCCCTGGCCGCCCAGCAGGCTGTCCTGGCCGGCCCCGGCCACAAGGCTGTCTTCGCCCTGGTTGCCGTTGATGCTGTCATTGCCGCCGCCGCCGAGAATCCGGTCATCGCCGGCGCCGCCGGTAATGGTGTCCGATCCCGTCCCCGCCGTCACGGTGTCGGCGCCGGAATCGCCCGTCAGGGTGTTGTTTCCATCGCTGGCGGCGAGGCTGTCATTGCCATCGCCGCCGGTCAGGGTGTCGGCCCCGGTCCCGGCGCTCAGGGTGTCGGCGCCCGTGGCCCCGTCCAAGCGGTTGGCGCCGTCGCCGGCGATCAGGCTGTCGGCGCCGTCGCCCCCCAGCAGGAGGTCGTTGCCGGCCCCGGCGGTCAGGGTGTCGGACCCCAGATCGCCGGAGAGCAGGTTGTTCCCCTCACCGGCGCTCAGATCATCCCCGTCCTGACCCCCCAGCAGGGTGTCAGCGCCGGAGCCTGCGGTGATCGTGTCCGCGCCGATATTGCCGTTGGCCCAGTTCGTCCCGGTTGCCAGCTCGATGCGGTCATTGTCCCGACCGCCATAGATTGTGTCGTTTCCGGCCCCGCCGGTCAGGGAGTCCTCACCGGAATTGCCCTGCAACACATCGTCCCCGTCCCCGCCGGCGAAGGTGTCAGAACCCGCATCCCCATAGAGGCCGTCCGAAAAGCCGGAACCCAGAATGCAGTCGGTCCCGCCGGTGCCCGGATACAGCATGGAGCCGTCGGCAAAGTTGATCTGGCCGGTGAAACCGCCAAAGCCCGCCAGGGCCGAGGCCCGGAATTCCCGCGTCACCCCGTTGAAGGTCAGGGTGATCTTGGCGGGGGAAAAGCCGTCGCCGGAGGGAATAAAGGCCACCAGCACCTGGGACGCCGTAGCCCCCGGCGTGGAGAAGGTCAGGGTGTCGTTGGCCGTGAAGGCAGCGGCCTGGGCGTCGGTCAGGGTCTCAAAAACGTAGGCCGCCATGGTGTGTTCTTTCTCCGCCCGGCGTCAGGACCACGCCGAATCAAATCGCGCCGGGGACTCCCCGTTAATCCCTGTTTAACCCGCCTGCGTCGGCAGACAAGGCCAAGTTGCCGGGAGAAGGCGGCCACGCGCGCGGGCTGAGGCCGGAAACGAAAAGGGCCGCCCCGAAGGGCGGCCCGATCCTTGGGCTTGTGATCACTCCAGGTCAGACGAAGTCTGTACCGTTCGCTTGCAACGTATAAGCGTTGTCCAACTGCAAGACCGCATCGATGACATTGTCGTCGTTCGTGTCGAGGAAGACGTAGGTCTTACCCGTGATCGTCGCCTGGACAATGTTGGAGGTCCCCGCAGAAATCACTCCGGTCGCTGCGGTCAGAGCCACCGCGTAGGAGTTGAGGCTGCCTTGCAGGGTTTCAACGACGTTGGCGGCGGGTCCGATACCGGTGCTGCCAGTGAAAGTGAGCTGATCACCCGCAGTGAAGTCGGTGATGACCTCCAGCATGCCTGCGGTCGTCGACGAGGCATCGCCCGCCGCAAACCGGAAGACATCGGCGCCTGCACCGCCCGTGAGCACGTCACTGCCAGCGCCGCCATTGATCTGGTCGGCCCCGGTGGCGCCGTCGATGGTGTCCGCCCCGGAGTTCCCGAAGAGGGAGTCCGCGCCGTCGCCGCCGGCGATATTGTCCGCACCGTCGCCGCCGGTGACGGTGTCGGCCCCGGTCCCGGTCGTGATCCGGTCATCACCCGCGCCGCCGCTGACATTGTTCAACCCGTTGCCAGCAGAGATCGTGTCCGATCCATCGCCGCCGGTGATCAGGTCGTTGTCCGCGCCGCCGGTGATGTCATCAGCGTCTGCACCGCCGTCGATGGTGTCGTTGCCGCCACCGCCGCTCAGGGTGTCCGCGCCATCGCCACCCGAGAGGTTCTGGTTACCCGTTCCACCCGTGATGTTGTCAGCGCCCATACCGCCCGACACCGTGTCATTGCCGCCGCCGGAGGTGATCGCATCTGCACCGTCACCGCCGCTGATGTTCTCAGATCCTGCGCCACCGCTGAGGGTGTCATCGCCACCTTCGCCGGTGAGCGAAGAAGCGCCAGCACCGCCGGTGAGGGAGTCCGTACCGTCGCCACCGATCAGGGTGTCAAGGCCGCCCGCGCCGCCGTTCAGGGTGTCGTTGCCGACACCGCCGACCACGTAATCCATACCCGCATCGCCCGAGTAGCTGTCGGCGCCGTCGCCGCCATCGGCGGAGACGGAGTAGTTCGAGCCTGTCACGACGAAGGTATCGTCGCCGAGGCCGCCGATCAGGGTCTGACGGTCGCTGTTGGTTCCGAGGGCCGAGATGAACCGGTCCATCCCCGCGCCGCCGTCGGCCACGTCGTTGCCGCCGCCGGAGGTCAGGGTGTCGTTGCCGTCGCCGCCGGCCAGGGTGTCTGCACCCGCCCCGCCGGTGATGGTGTCGGACCCGGCGCCGCCGTCGACAGTGTTCAGGCCAGCGCCAGCGGTGATGTTGTCATCGCCCGCGCCACCGGTGATCAGGTCGTTGTCGCTACCCGCCGTGATGCCGTCGTTGCCGTCGCCACCCGCCACGGTGTTATTGCCCGTACCCACGACAATGGTGTCGTTGCCGGCGCCGCCGTCGACGTTGTCGTTGTTGGCTCCGCCCGTGATGCTGTCGTTGCCGTCGCCACCCAGAACGGTGTTGTTGCCAGCGCCGGCGTCGACGGTGTCGTTGCCCAGGCCGAGGTCGATGGTGTCGTTGCCGGCTGCGCCCTGGACGCTGTCCGCACCGTCACCGCCCGACAAGGACTGATTTCCGGTACCCGTACCCGTGCCAGCCTGCAGAATCCTATCGTCGCCGGCCCCGCCGATGATCGTGGAGGCCCCGCTGGCGTTAGATGTCACGGTGTCGTTACCGTCGCCGCCGTCAATGAAGTAGGCGCCAGTGTTCTCAGTGCTGGTAATCGAATCCGCCCCAGCGCCGCCGGAGATGATGTCCGAACCTGTTCCACTGAGATCGACCCGGTCGTCGCCGTCTCCGCCATTCACGGTGTCGGAGCCGGTCGCCACCGTAATGGTGTCGTTGCCAAGATCACCCGAGACGAAGTTGCCGCCGTCAGCACCATCGATCGTATCATTGCCCTGGCCGCCGAGGAGCGTATCCGCACCGGTGCCCGCGATGAGAGAGTCCGCGCCGAGGTTGCCGTGCAGGTAGTTGTTGCCCGCCTCGCCGGAGAGGGTGTCATCGCCCTGACCGCCGAGGAGGCTGTCAGATCCGGTCTGGCCGAAGATGCTGTCCGCACCGGCGTTGCCGTTCACGCTGTCCGCGCCATCGCCCGTGGTGACGACATCGTTGTCGTCACCGCCGGAAATCGTGTCCGCCCCTGAGCCCGATGTGATGACATCAGCGCCAGAGTCACCGGTGATGCTGTTGGCCCCTGCGCCGGCGCTGATGTCGTCGTTACCAGCGCCGCCGGTGACCGTGTCGGCCCCGGTGGCCGAGACGATCACGTCGGCCCCAGAGCCGCCGTCAATCAGATTGGCGCCGCTACCCGCGTTGATGTTGTCGACACCGTCTCCGCCGAACAGGGTGTCAGCCCCGGTCAGGCCCGTGATGTTGTCATCACCCAGATCCCCGGAGACGTAGTTCGCGCCATCGTCCGCGACGAGGCTGTCCCCGCCCTGGCCGCCATAAAGAGAGTCAGCGCCCGTACCGCCGGAGATCGTGTCGGCGCCCATGTTGCCGTTCGCCCAGTTGGCGCCGGCGTCCAGAACCACCGTGTCGTTGTCAGCACCGCCGTAAATGGTGTCGCTGCCGGCGCCGCCGACGAGGCTGTCCTCGCCCTTGTTGCCCTGCAGCACATCATTTCCGTCACCACCGACGCCGGTGTCGTTTCCGGTGCCCAGGTAGAGAGCGTCATTGCCCGACGAACCGGTGACGTTGTCGATCCCCGTCGTGCCGACATACAGCATCGAGGAGTCGGGGAAGATGATCTGGCCGGTGATGTTGCCCACGCCGCCGCCGGCGATGAACTTCTCACCGAAGGTCTTCGTCACCCCATTAAAGGTCAGCGCGAAGGAGGGCGGCGTCGGGGTCGGGAACCCGGATGCGAAGTCTGTGATCACGACCGTCACCGCCGTCGCCGTGGCGCCCGGGGTCGTGAACGTCAGCGTATCCATGGTCGCGTTGAACGCCAACGCATCTGCAGCGCTGATCGTCTCGAACGTATAGGCAGCCATTCTTCTCTCCAGTGTGTTTCACGCGGACCGTCGAAATGTCCGGCGCCACGACCCCATGGACACTTCCATCGGACGGGTTCCGGCGGTCCGTAGCCCCTGACCGTGTCAGTCACATGACTGTCCACGGCTCGGGTTAAACGAGCCCGAACAAGCCTTAGCCCGGCGGATTCAATTCCGCAACAGCAAAAACCCCTTGGAATCCCCACCCCTTGGGCAAGGTGATGCAGGAAGGACACGCCCCCTTCTTTTGCACCCCTATTTGTCCCTTAGGGAGGCGTTCATCGTGTCTGTCAGGGGACCGACAATGTAACCCATCACCGTCCGACGGCCCGTGGTGATCATCACCTGGGCGGGCATTCCGGGGGTGATGGTCTCCCCCGGGGGCAGGCTGGCCAGCGCCTTCGGGTCGATCTTCAGGTCGGCGCGGTAATAGGACTGGCCCGACGCCTCGTCGGTCAGCTCGTCCGCCGACACATTGGTCACCACGGCGTCAAAGGGCGAGACGCGGCGGGTGGAGAAGGCGGTCAGGGTCACCCGGGCCTTCATGCCGGGGGTGATCCCCTCAATCTCGTCCGGCTTGATTCGGGCCGTCACCGCCAGGGGCGCGTCAGAGGGCACCACCACCATCAAAAGCTCGCCGGCGCCCACCACCCCGCCGACCGTGGACTGGGTCAGGTTCAGCACATAGCCGTCCACCGGGGCGCGCACCGTGGCGCCCTGAAGGGTCTGGAGGGCGGCGGCCAGCTTGGGCCGGGCGTCTGCCAGGGCCGCCTGCATCTGCCTCAGGCCCTCGGCGGACTGGCTGATTCTCTGGTCGTTCAGGGAGGCCAGCTGAACCCGGGCCTCCCCCTTCTGCTGGGCCAGGCGCTGCTGCTCGGCCGACAGGGCGCCGCGGCGGCCGGCCAGGTCGGACAGGGCGCGCTGATAGCGCAGGATCAGGGTCTTCGGGGCATAGCCCTGGGCGTAGAGGGTCTCATAGCCCTCCAGCTCCTGCCGGGTCAGGGCGGCGTTCTCGTCCAGGGCGGTGATCTGGGCGCGCACCCCGGCGGCCTGCGAATCGATCTGCTGGACGCGCTGGCGCAGCACCTCGGCCTGGCTGTCAAAGAACTGCAGCCGGCTGGCGAACAGGAATTCCTGGTCACGGACCAGAGCGCCGACGCGCGGGTCGGAGATCCGGGCGGCCAGCTCGGGCGGGAAGGCGAGCTGCCGGGCGCCGGAGGCCTCGGCCTCAAAACGGGCCACCTGGGCGGCGTAGGTGTCGACCTGATTCTGCATCACGTCCACGGCCGCCCGGGGCTGGACGTCGTCCATGGTCAGAAGGATCTGGTCCTTCTTCACCTTCTCGCCCTCGCGCACCTGAATGGTGCGGACAATCCCGCCCTCGCGGTGCCGCAGGATCTTGCGGTTCTCCTCCACCCGCACCACGCCGGGGGCGATGACGGCGCTCTCCAGGGGGGCCAGGATGGCCCAGCCCAGAAAGCCCAGGACAAAGACGCCGATCAGGATGGAGCCGGTGATCATGGGGCGGCGCAGGCGGCGCTCCAGGTCCGGGTCCAGGGGCTGGTCCGACACCTTCAGGGCCGGCGACAGCCATTTGCGCATCCGCTCCAGGGGTTTGCGGGCGACGGGGGCGCGGTCAAAGGCCGATTTGCTGGGGTCGAGGTTCATCGCGGGCCGCCCCCTTCCACAGCGCGAAGGGGGGCGGCGGCCCCGGGGGCGAACTTGGCCATCACCGCCTCGCGGGGCCCGAAGGCCTCCATGCGGCCGTCGCGCAGCACCAGCATTTTGTCGGCGGCGCGGAAGATGGAGGGCTTGTGCGCCACCAGAACAATCGTCGTGCCCCGGGCCTTGGCGGCGTCCAGGGCGGCCAGCAGGGCCTCCTCGCCCTCGGCGTCCAGGGCGGCGTTGGGCTCGTCCAGCACCAGCAGGGCCGGCTCGCCGATCAGGGCGCGTGCCAGGCCGACGCGCTGGCGCTGGCCGGCCGACAGGATGCGGCCGCTTTCGCCCAGGTCGGTCTCATAGCCCTGGGGCAGGCGCAGGATCAGGCTGTGCACCCCGGCGGCCTGGGCGGCGGCCACCACCATCTCGTCGGTGATGTCGTCGCGGAAGCGGGCGATGTTGTCGCGCACCGTGCCGGGGAAGAGCTCGGTGTCCTGGGGCAGGTAGCCGACATTGCGGCCGAAGTCCGACCGGTCCCAGGCATGGACGTCGGCGCCGTCCAGCCGGATGGAGCCGTGGGTCGGGGGCCAGACGCCGACGATCAGCCGGGCCAGGGTGGACTTGCCGGCGCCGGAGGGGCCGATGACGCCCAGCATCTCGCCGGGCTCGACCCGGAAGGCCAGGGCCTGCACCGCGAATCGGTTGGCGCCGGGGGGCGCGAAGTTGACCCCCTCCACCGTGAGGAGCCCCTTGGCCTTCGGCAGGGCCGTGGCCGCGCGCGGCTCCACATAGCCCTCGAACACCGTGGTCAGCCGCTCGAAGGCGCGGGCGCCGTTCATCAGACCGTCCCAGCTGGCCACCAGCCGGTCGATGGGCTGAAGGGCCCGGGCGCCCAGGATCATGTTGGCGAACAACAGGCCCACATGGATCTGGCCGGTCAGCACCAGCCAGGCGCCGACGGCGATGATCAGCACCTGGATGCCCTGGCGCAGGCCCCGCGAGATGTTGCTCATGAAACTGGCGTCGTCGCTGGCCAGCGAGCTGCGGTCCATGGTCGTCTGGCGGAAGCCGCGCCAGCGGCTGGCCAGGGGCTCAGTCAGGCCCATGGCCCGGACCACCTCATTATTCCTCAGAGCCTGGTCGGTGAAGCCATAGCTGCGCAGGGCCGCCTCATTGGCCTCCTGCATCAGGGGGCGGGTGCGGATGTCCTGCAAAAGGGCCACGCCCAGCAGGACCAGGGCGCCCACGAAGGTGATGACGCCGATCACCGGGTCGACCACGAACAGGACCAGCATGAAGATCGGCATCCAGGGCAGGTCGAACAGCACGCCGAAGGCCGGGCCGGTCAGCATCTGTCGGAAGGCGTCGAGGTCGCGCAGGGCCTGGCTGCGGGCCTGGGGCATGCCGCGGGCGGCGCCCTCGAACAGGGCCCCGAAGACGTGGGCCGAGACGCGCTGGTCCAAAAGGACGCCGAAGCTGATCAGCACCTTGGACCGGTAGTGGTCGATGATGGACGACATGGCGAAGGCCGCCAGCACGCCGAAGGTCAGCACCAGCAGGGTCGGCACGCTCCCGCTGGGCAGCACGCCGCTGTAGATGTGCGTCGTGTACAGCGGCATGGCGAAGTAGAGCAGGTTCGAGACCAGGCTGAAGACGCCCGCATAGATCAGGGGCCGGCGCCCCTCCTTGACCGCGCGGGTCAGGGGGTTGTCGGGCATCTTGGCGAAGGGGTTGAAGATCTTCATCCTGGGTCCTGGCTCGGGCCGGTGCGCCGGCTCCGGCTTGGGGGGCGACCATCACCCCGCAAAGCTTACGAAAAGCAAGGCGTTTCCGCGAGGGGGGGTTTAGCGGCCTCCGCGCCGCCGGGAAAGACCCCGACAAATAAGCCTGGCCCGTGGCGCCGGCGCCACGGCCACGAGAGCCCCGCCAACAGCCCGAGGGACCCACAGCCCCTCAGCCAGCTTCGCCGTCAGCTCTCCCTTCGGGTGAGCAACTGGCTCTGTAATTCCTCCCCCCAGGGGCAGGGCTATCGCATATAGATTCCGCCTATAGAACGACTTGGCTGCGCAAGACTCGCTCGATCAAAAAACCGGGAACAAAACGGAATCGGTGACTGCCTCTTGGACTGCAGACGCTTACCAG
>JADBYZ010000034.1 GCA_020402745.1 Phenylobacterium sp. | reverse complement strand
TGCGCAAGGCTGCCGAGCGAACCATCGGCGCCCTCTGGGACGCCATCGGACACTTCATCGACCTCTTCACTCCGACCGAGTGCGCCAACTACTTCAAGAGCTGCGGATACGATGCAGACTGAATGGAATCCGCTCTAGATGGCCTGAAGGCGGCCTCCATCCGCTTCTGGAGCGCATGGAGCGGAAGCACCCTCGCAGGCATGGGTGCCCTTCGCCGCATCGACGCGGAGAATGGCGAGATCAAGTCCATGCGGGTGGCGGACGACCTCCTCGGTCAGGGCGTTGGCCGGGCGATCCTGGACCACATCCTCGCAGAGTCCCGGGCCATGGGCCTTGCGGTGCTTTGGCTGGAGACCGGCTCGGTTGACGGCTTCGTTCCGGCGCGCACCCTCTACGAGAGCGTCGGGTTCACGACCTGCGGACCCTTCGACAGCTATGGCCCCGATCCCTTCAGCGTCTTCATGACCCTCAGGCTCTGAGCCTCAGCGCCAGTACCAGTAGCGCCACAACTCCGCGAAGCCGGCGGCCCTGTAGAGGCGCCGCGCAGGATTGCCCGCCTCGACCTGCAGGAAGACCCCGGGCAGGCCCCAGTCGGCGGTCTGGCGCCCGAAGGCGGCGAGGAGGCGCCCCGCATGGCCCCTGACCCGCTGGTCCGGAGGAGTCCTCATGCCGTGGACGCCGCCGAGGCCGCCCGCCCGGGACAGGACGCCCACCGCCAGGGTGTGCTCCCCCTCACGGACGGCGCCGAAGACCGCGCCGGGTGAACGCGCCAGCTGGGCGACCCTCTGGGCCCCTTCCCGGGCGTCAAACCCGTGGCCGCAGAAGGCCTCCGTCCAGGCCGCGTCGGGCGACTCCAGAAGAACAGGCTCGGGTCCGCGCGCGCCGGGGCCGGCGTATCCGGCGACGACAAGCGGGTCGGCGGTCATGACCCAGGTGGGTTCTCCGGGCCGAAAGCCACCCTCTCTCAGCAGGTCCCGGGCGGCGGAGAAGGCGGGCAGGTCGGGCAGCCGGAAGGCCGGCGCCAGACCGGCGGCGGCGTAGGCATCGGCCAGGGCCGGCGTCAGCGGCGGCGGCGGATCGTGCGACAGAGGCGCAGCGGAACAGGCCCGGCCCATCGGCCCCGCATCCAGGGCGAGGATCCAGCCGTCGGCTTCCAGAACCTGGCGAGGCGCCACGCCGGCGACGGTGGCCCGCTCGAGCCGCGCGACGTCCGCGGCCTCCACCTCAGCCCTTGTCCCGCAGAAGCCGGGCCTTGTCCCTCTGCCAGTCCCGTTCGGCGGAGGTCTCGCGCTTGTCGTGCAGCTTCTTGCCCTTGGCCAGGGCCAGCTCCAGCTTGGCCAGGCCCTTGTCGTTCCAGTAGAGCCGGGTCGGGATCAGGGTCCGCCCCTCGCGCTGGACGGCGCCGATCAGCCGGTCCAGCTGCTTGCGGTGCAGCAGCAGCTTGCGGTGACGCCGGGGCTCATGGTTGAAGCGGTTGGCCTGGGCGTAGGGCGGGATGTCGGCGTTGATCAGGTAGAGGTCCTGCCCCTCCACCGCCGCGTAGGACTCGGCGATGTTGGCCCGGCCGTTGCGCAGGGACTTCACCTCCGTCCCGGTCAGGGCGATGCCCGCCTCGAAGGTCTCTTCAAGGAAGTAGTCGAAGCGCGCGCGGCGGTTTTCGGCGATGAGCTTGACCATGGCGGGCGGCGTCAGGCGACGCCGACCTCGGCCAGGGCGGCGTCCACTTCGCGGCGCGAGGCCTCGGAGGCCGGGGTGATGGGCAGGCGGGCGGTTTCCTCGCACAGGCCGAGCCGCGACAGAGCGTACTTGGTGGGCGCCGGCGAGGCGTCTGTGAACAGGGCCTTGTGCAGGCGCAGCAGGCCATCCTGCCACCGGCGCGCGGTTTCCCAGTCGCCGGACAGGGCGGCCTCATGGAAGGCGGCGACCTGGACCGGCGCCACATTGGCCGAGACCGAGATGCAGCCGTGCCCGCCGTGGGCCATGTAGCCCAGGGCCGTCGGATCGTCCCCCGAGAGCATGACCCAGTCGGACCCGCAGGTGATGCGCTGCTGGGTGGCCCGGACGAGATCGCCCGTCGCGTCCTTGACCCCGACGATGTTGGGAAAGCGGCTCAGCCTGGCCAGGGTGGCGTCGGAAATGTCGACGCTGGTCCGGGCCGGGACATTGTAGACCAGCACCGGAAGCTGCACCGCCTCGTTGATGGCGGCGTAGTGGGCGTAGAGCCCCTCCTGGCTGGGCCGGTTGTAATAGGGCGTGACCACGAGGGCGGCGTCGGCCCCGATCTGCTTGGCGTGCCGCACGAGTTCGATGGCCTCGGCGGTGGAGTTGGATCCGGCGCCGGCGATCACGGGGACCCGTCCCGCCGCGGTCTGCACAGCGAGCTCAACCACCCGTCGGTGTTCGTCGTGGCTGAGTGTCGCGGTCTCGCCGGTGGTCCCGACGGGCACGAGGCCGTGCACGCCCCCCTCGATCTGGCGCTCGACCAGGCGGATGAAGGCGGCCTCATCGACCTCATCGTCCCGGAACGGGGTCACGAGGGCCGGAAAGACGCCCCTGAACAAGGGATCGGACATGGGATGCAGAAAACCGTTAGAACGCGGCCGCTGGTTGCGACCTGAGGGCAGGCTCCGACAATATGGCCGACAGCCCCCCCGCCGCAACCGATTGAGTCGGGGTCCCTGAATGCCTGCTGGCGGAGTGTTGATCTTGAAGCGCAGGGCGCGTCGAATCCTGACCACCGGGATGGTCATTGGCCTCGCCGCCGGTCCCCTTTCGGCGGCCGCCCAGACTCCCACGCCCGCGACCGTGCCGCCGGTCGCCCAGACGCAGGCTCCGGCGGCCCCTCTGCCCGACCCCGCCACACCGCCTGTGACCGCATCCCCCGCGCCCCCGCCTGCAGCGCCCAGGTTGGCCTACATCTCAAACACCGATGCCGAGGCCCTGCGGGAGACCCTCGAAGAGGCGCGCAGGGCCGATGTCCAGGGCGCGCGGCAGGCCCTCGACCGGATCCAGGACCCTACGGCCCGGAAGCTGGGCCTCTGGGCCCTGATGGATTCCAACGGCCCCAGCCTGAGCTTCGGCGAGCTGGAGCGGTCCCTGCGCGAGATGTCCGAATGGCCACGCCCGGGGCGTCGTCGACTCGCGGCCGAGCGGCTCATCGAGACCTCAGGGGTGGGACCCCGCCAGGTCATCGCCTGGTTCGCCAAGGACCCGCCGTCCACCGCCGAGGGCGCCATGGCCCTGGCCTCAGCCCTGCGCGCTTCGGGCGATCCGAAGGCGGCGGCCGAGCTCATCCGCCGGACCTGGCGGGACAGGCCCTTCGAGCTGGACGCGCAGCGGGCGATGATGGCCCGGTTCGGCGATGTCCTGACCCTGGACGACCACATCCGGCGGGCGGACATGCTGCTCTTCGGGACGCAAGGGCCGGCGGCCAGGGACCTCATCCCCCTCCTCCCACCCGACCAGCAGGCGCTCGCCCAGGCGCGCATCGCCTTCCGGCAGCGATCCGCCGCAGCCCTCGCCCTGGCCGACGCCCTTCCCCCGTCTGTCCGTGAGGCGCCCGGGCTGGCCGTCGAGAAGGCCGCCCACTACCGCCGGGTCGGGCTCGACCAGCTGGCGCGGGCGGAGCTTGTCCGTTTCCCGCGGGAGGTCTGGTCCGAGGAGATGGGCGCCCGGATCTGGGACGAACGCTATCAGCTGACCCTGTCGGCCCTGCGCAACCGGGATTCCCGGGCGGCTTACGAGGCGGCCGCCAACACCGGGTTGCAGACCGGGCCCGATGCGGTGGAGGCCGAGTTCTACGCCGGCTGGATCGCCCTGACCCGCCTGAAGGACCCGATCCGCGCCGAGGCCCACTTCAAGCATATCGACCGGGTCGGGACCTCGCCCATCACCCTGGCGCGCGGTCTCTACTGGCGGGGACGGGCGGTGGAGGCCCTCGCCGGGATCGACGCCGCCGATGTCTTCTACCGCGCCGCGGCCCGGCACCGGACCACCTTCTACGGCCAGCTCGCCGCCGAGCGGGCGGGCTTCGTCCGCCTGGACCTCGGCCGGGACCCCCAGATCGGACCTCAGGACCGCGCCCGTTTCGAGGCCAGGGAGACCACGCGGGCGGCGCGCATCCTCTACGACATCGGCGCCCGGGACCTCTTCCGGGTCTTTGTCCTGGCCCTGGACGACATCCTTGATACCGACGCCGACCAGGCCATGCTGGTCG
This sequence comes from Phenylobacterium sp., assembly GCA_020402745.1. Taxonomy (GTDB): domain Bacteria; phylum Pseudomonadota; class Alphaproteobacteria; order Caulobacterales; family Caulobacteraceae; genus Phenylobacterium. The sequence goes on along the minus strand of JADBYZ010000034.1, from coordinate 5,794 downwards.
ACCTTGTCCGGGGCTATGGCGAGCAGGACATGTCCATGCGCGTGGTCCGAACCGCCGCCCAGCGGGGCTTCATCCTGCCGGACCGGGGCTATCCCGTCCGGACTCCGCCCGAGGTCGCCAATGCGCCGGAGGCGGCCCTGGTCCTGGCCGTGACCCGCCAGGAAAGCGGCTTCGATCCCCTGGTCCGGTCGGGCGTCGGGGCGCGTGGCATGATGCAGCTCATGCCCGCCACGGCGGCGGCCACGGCCCGCCGAATGGGCGTATCCTACGCCCCCTCCATGCTGGACGAACCCGACTACAACATGCGCCTGGGATCGACCTATCTGAGCGAGCTGATCTCCACCTTCGCCGGGTCCTATGTGATGGCTGTGGCGGGCTACAACGCCGGGCCGGGCCGATCGACCCAGTGGGCGAGCTTCTGCGGCGATCCGCGCGCCGCCAGCGTCGACCCGGTCGACTATATCGAGTGCATCACCTTCTCCGAGACCCGCAACTACGTCATGAGGGTCCTTGAGGCGGTGGCGATCTACCGGGCGAAGCTCCGGGGAGGAACGACGCCGTTGACCCTGACCGAAGACCTCCGTCGGGGCGTCTACACCCCGCCGGCGCCCACCCCTGCCGCGCCCCCTGCCCCCACCGCCCAGGAGACGGCGCCATGACCGCCCCGAAGACCCTGCGCCCCCCCCGGATCGACCCCCAGCCGACCCTCCTGCGGACCGTCGGATGGTCGGACTACGACCTGGTGGATTCCGGTCGAGGGCGGAAGCTGGAGCGGTACGGCCACCGCATGGTGGTCCGTCCCGAGCCCCAGTGCCTCTGGTCCCCGGGCCTTCCGGCCGCCGCCTGGCGCACGGCCGACGCCGTCTTCGACCCCGCCGACGAGGAGGACAGTGGCCGCTGGCGCTTCCGGCAGGCGCCGATCGAGCCCTGGGTTTCGGGCTGGGGGGCGGTGCGCTTCCATGGCCGGTTCACGCCTTTCCGCCATCTCGCCTTCTTCCCCGAGCAGGCGGCCAACTGGGCCTGGCTGGACCAGACGGTCCGTGATGCAGGAAGGGCGCTCAATATTCTGAATTTGTTCGGTTATACCGGTGTCGCCAGCCTGGTCTGCGCCGCCGCCGGCGCCCAGGTCACCCATGTGGACGCCTCCCGCAAGGCGATCGGTTGGGCCCGCGAGAACGCCGCCCTTTCCGGCCTGGAGGACCGCCCCATCCGCTGGATCTGCGAGGACGCCCGCAAGTACGTCCAGCGCGAGATCCGCCGGGGCGTGAAGTACGACGCCGTCATCCTGGACCCGCCCAAGTATGGCCGCGGTCCGGACGGCGAGGTCTGGCGCCTGTTCGACGACCTGCCCGACCTGGCCGGGATGTGCGCCGAGCTTCTCAGCTCCGACGCGCGCTTCCTCCTGCTCAACGCCTATGCCGAGCGCATTTCGGGCGCCGCCCTGGCGGGCCTGCTGGCCGATAAGCTGGAAGGACGCGGCGGCGATATCGCCTGGGGCGAGCTCGTCCTGGTGGAGAGCGCCCGCCAGCGCGAGATCGGCATGAGCTTCTACGCCCGCTGGACCGCATGACCGCCGCGCCCCGCCAGGTCACCTCCCTGACCAATCCCCTGGTGAAGGCGGTCCGCGCCCTGCACTTGCGCAAGGCCCGGGACGAGACCGGGCAGTTTGTCGCCGAGGGCTTGAAGTTTGTCATCGAAGCCCTTGAACTTGGACGCTTTCCAGAAGTTCTTCTCCATGGACCCGAGGCTGCAGGGCACCCCCTGCTCGAGCGCGCCCTCAAGGCGACCCTGGGCGCCGGCGGCCAGGCCGTGGAGGTCACCCGGGATATCCTCGCCAAGGTTTCCCGGCGCGACAATCCGCAGGCGGTGATCGGCGTCTTCCGCCAGGCCTTCACCGACCTCGAAGCCCTCGACCCCGCCGCTGCGACGGGCTGGGTCGCCCTGCACCGGGTCCGTGACCCGGGCAATCTGGGCACAGTGATCCGCACGGCGGACGCCGCCGGCTGCGGGGCGGTGATCCTGGTGGGCGAGTGCTGCGATCCCTATTCCGTGGAGGCCGTGCGCGCGACCATGGGCTCCATCTTCGCCCTGCCCATCGTCTGCGCGGGCGAGAGCGAGTTCACCGCCTGGCGGGCCCGCTGGCCGGGCTCGGTGGTGGGGACCCTCCTGTCCGCCACCGTGTCCCACGCCGAGGCCGCCTACCGGCGCCCGACCCTGGTCCTGTTGGGCAACGAGCAGCAGGGCCTGCCCCCCGACATGGCCGCCCTCTGCGACGTCAACGTCAAGATCCCCATGCGTGGCCGGGCTGACAGCCTCAACCTGTCGGTCGCGGCAGGGATTATGATTTACGCTGTAACCGCCTGATCTTCCTCAGGTTCCCCGAGGTTTGGCCCGGGAGGTCGGGGCCGCCGAGGCGGGATCCTCCGGCCAGACATGGCGGGGATAGCGCCCCCGCATCTCGGCCCGCACCTCCCGCCAGGACCCGCGCCAGAAGCCCGGCAGGTCGCGGGTGGTCTGGATGGGCCGGTGCGCCGGCGAGGTCAGGGCCAGGGTCAGGGGCGCCCGGCCGTTCGCCACACCGGGATGGACCCCGAGGCCAAACACCTCCTGCACCCGAACCTCCACCCTCGGGGCCCCGGGCGCACCGTAGTCGATGGCGAAGCTGTTGCCCGTCGGCGCCGTCCAGCGGGCGGGCGCCAGGGCGTCCAGGCGTCTCTGGTCGGCGTATTCGAGCCGACCGGCCAGGGCGGCGTCGAGGCGGGCGGGAGACAGGTCTTCCAGGCCCCGCAGGCCGTTCAGCGCCGGACCCAGCCAGTCGTCGAGGTCCCGGACCAGGGCCTCGTCGCCCAGGTCCGGCAGGTCCGCCTCGCCCAGCCCCGCCAGGAAGGCGACCCGGGCCCGCAGGCTGCGGCCCGCCTCCCCCCAGGGCAGGGATTCCAGTCCCGCCGCGCGGACCTGGTCCAGGAGGGCGGCGCGGATCAGGTCGCCGGAGGGCGCCTCGTCCAGGGTCTCCTTCAGCACCAACCGGCCCAGGCGCTCGATCCGCACGGCCCGCAGGCGGCCCGAGGGGCCGGGCTCGATGCGGGCTTCGCGGATGATGTCGGCGGCGAACAGGACCGGGATCAGCGCCGGGTCCAGGGGCGCGGTCAGCAGGATCCGGTCCGCCCGCCCGCCCCCGCCCAGCTCGCCGACGGCCAGCCAGGCCTCGCGGGCCAGGGGATCGGTCTCCTCCAGCCAGACGCCCCGGCCGCTGGCCAGCTGGAAATGCCCCGAAGGCCCCCGCGCCCGGGCGACCCGCTCCGGCCAGGCCAGGGCCAGCAGCAGGCCGTCGTCGAGGGCCGGAGCCTCATCCGTCGGCGCCGCCTCGCGCTCCGCCAGGACGGCCCAGCGCTGGGCCAGCCGTCGCGCCTCCGTCGCCCGGCCCCCGCGGTCCCGTTCCAGGGCCTCCAGCCTCTGGCGCAGGTCCGGATCGCGCCCGCCCAGCCCGGGCTCCGAGGCCAGGACGGCGATCCGGGCGGCGCGCCCCGCCTGCCCCCGGGCGGCGGCGGCCAGCACCATGTGGGCCAGCCGGGGCGGAAGGGGCAGTCTCGACAGGCTCTCGCCGTGGGCGGTCATCACCCCCTGCCCGTCCAGGGCGCCCAGCCGCGAAAGCAGGCTTCGGGCTTCGGCCAGGGCGCCGGCGGGCGGCGGGTCGAGGAAGGCCAGGTCCCCGGCGTCCTTCACCCCCCAGCGGGCCAGGTCGAGGGCCAGACCCGACAGGTCGGCGTTGAGGATTTCGGGCGGGGCGAAGGCCGGTAGGGCCCGGGTCTCGGCCTCGTCCCAAAGCCGGTAGCAGGTTCCGGGCCCGGTCCGGCCGGCCCGGCCGCGCCTCTGGTCCGCCGCCGCCCGGCTGGCCCGGAGGGTCACGAGCCGCGATACCCCGCTCCCGGGATCAAAGCGCGGCGAGCGGACGAGGCCGGCGTCGACCACCGCCCCTATGCGCTCGAGCGTCAGGCTGGTCTCGGCGATGTCGGTGGCCAGCACCACCTTGCGGCGCCCCGCGGGCGCCGGCGCGATGGCCCGGTCCTGGGCGGCGGGATCCAGGGCGCCGTAGAGGGGCGCCAGGTCCACATTCCCCGGCAGGCCCATTGTCTCCAGCCGCTCGGCCGTGCGGCGGATCTCCGCCTGCCCGGGCAGGAAGACCAGCACCCCGCCCGGCGTCTCCGCCAGGGCCCGGCGCACGGCCCGCGCCGCCTGGTCCTCCACCGACGCCCCCGGGTCGCGCCCCAGGTGCACCGTCTCCACCGGCCAGGACCGGCCCTCGCTGGCGATCACCGGCGCCCCGCCCAGCAGGTCCGCGACCGCGGCGCCGTCGAGGGTGGCCGACATGACCAGGAGCCGCAGGTCCGGCCTCAGCACCCGCCGGCAGTCCTCGGCCAGGGCCAGGCCCAGGTCGGCGTCGAGGCTGCGCTCGTGGAACTCGTCGAAGATGACCAGGCCCACACCCTCCAGGCCGGGATCGTCCAGGATCATCCGGGCGAAGACCCCCTCGGTCACCACCTCCAGCCGCGTGGCCGCCGACACCCGGCTTTCCAGGCGCACGCGGAAGCCCACCGTCGCCCCGACCGCCTCGCCCAGGTTGGCGGCCAGCCGGGCGGCCACGGCGCGGGCGGCCAGCCTCCGGGGCTCCAGCATCAGGATCTTGCGCCCCGCCATCCAGGGGGCGTCGAGGAACCTCAGGGGCGCCAGCGTACTCTTCCCCGCCCCCGGCGGCGCCACGAGCACGGCGGCCGTCCCGCCCACCAGGGCGTCGACCAGCGACGGCAGGACCTCTTCGACGGGAAGCATGGGAGGGGTCTAGCCTGCGCGCCCCTAGGGACCAAGCGCCCTTGCAAATCCCCGCTCCGCATCGAAGATAGGGGCATGAGCCAGCCGCCTATCCGCGCCATCATCGCGCCCGTCACCCCGCTCCAGCAGAACTGCACCATCGTCTGGTGCGCCAAGACCCTAAAGGCGGCGGTGATCGATCCCGGCGGCGAGGTCCAGCGCCTGATGGGGGGTCTGGCCCAGCATGGCCTGACGCTCGAGAAGATCTGGATCACCCACGGCCACCTGGACCACGCCGGGGCGACGGCGGAGCTGAAGGCCCTGACCGGGGCGATCATCGAGGGGCCGCACCGGGACGACGCCCCGCTGATCGCCGGCATCCCCGAATCCGGCGCCCGCTACGGCATGCCCGACGCCCGGGCCTTCGAGCCCGACCGCTGGCTGGAGGATGGCGACCGGGTGACCCTGGGCGAGACCGAGTTCGAGGTCTACCACTGCCCCGGCCACACGCCCGGGCATGTGGTCTTCTTCAACCGCGAGGCCCGCTTCGCCCAGGTGGGCGATGTCCTGTTCCAGGGCTCCATCGGGCGCACCGACTTCCCGGGCGGCAGCTATCCGGCCCTGATCGGCGCCATCACAGGCAAGCTCTGGCCCCTCGGCGACGACGTCGCCTTCGTCCCCGGCCACGGCCCGATGTCGACCTTCGGCCGTGAACGCCAGGCCAACCCGTTCGTGTCGGACGAGGCCCTGGCGGAGGACTGAGCGCCCGGCTTCGGAGTGCGCGGGCAGGACGGATTGCGGCGACTCAGCTGACCCCCTCACCGACCTTCGGTCGGAGCTCCCCCTTGGGGACTATTGCGAAATCCCCGGATCGTGATTCCCTGCTTTGGCGTTGGAGGATTTGCGATGTCAGTGAAGTCGACGGGGCAGCTTGGGTTTGGAGAGATTGGCGCGGCCCGTCGGGGCGGGGTTCCGGCTCTGGACCGGG
>JADBYZ010000033.1 GCA_020402745.1 Phenylobacterium sp. | reverse complement strand
GCGCAAGACTCGCTCGATCAAAAAACCGGGAACAAAACGGAATCGGTGACTGCCTCTTGGACTGCAGACGCTTACCAGCGTCGGTTTCCTGTCAGAGGCGGCGGCATATGCGATTCCCCTGCCCCTGGGGGGAGGAATTACCGAGCCATTGCTCCCCCAAGGGGGAGCTCCGACCGAAGGTCGGTGAGGGGGTCTGCTGAGGGGCCGTTGACCCCCTCCGTCCCGCTGCGCGGGCCACCTCCCCCTGGGGGGAGGAATTGGGGAGCTCCGCTCCGGTTCAGGCGCGGCGGGCTTCCAGGAGTTCGGAAAGGTTGCGCACCGCCCGGGCGAGGTCGGCCAGTTCTTGTTCCTTCAGGGCGTCGAGCTTCTGGTGCAGGAGCTCGATCTCCAGCTCGGCCTTCACATTGACCAGGTAGTCGGACTCGAGCTTGCGGCGGTCGATGTCCTGCTGGCGGTTCTGGCTCATCAGGATGAAGGGACCGGCATAGGCCGCCTGGAAGGACAGGGCGAGGTTCAGCAGGATGAAGGGGTAGGGATCCCAGTGCTGGATCCAGGCGATGACGTTAAGGGTCACCCAGCCCGCCATCAGGATCGACTGGACGATGATGAACGGCCAGGAGCCGATGGTGGCGGCCACCGTGTCGGCCACCTTCTGGCCTAGGGTCCCGCCATCCGGGCTCTCCCCGGCGTCGCGAAGGTCCCGGCGCTGGCGGCGAAGTTCGTCGAGCAGGCAGGCTTCGGCGTCTTGGATGCGGGCGTCAAGGTCTGTCATGGAGGCTCCTGTCGTTAGGCCCCCCATTCCTCTCAGACCCAGGACTTGGAGCCAAGCCCGGACCGACCTGCGGTCAGGAGCCGCCGACACCAAAGCGCCAGGTCACGCCCGTCGAGAGAAAGACGGCGTCGCGGGAGCCCTTCCGGACAAGGGGGCTGTCGGCGATCTCCCCCAGCCGGCGGTCCCAGCCGGCCTCGACCTGGAGCATGGCCCGGTCGTTGAGGGCCCAGCCCCAGCTGGCGGCGAGCCCTGCGCTGGCCAGTCCCCCGTCGGGTGCAAAGGCGGCCAGCTTGCCGCCCGAAGCGGCGGCCTCGGCGGGGGTGACGCCGAACCAGGTCCGCGCATAGTCCTGGCCGACAAGGTCGATCCTCGGACCCACCGCCAGAACGGTCTGTGGCGACGGCGCCCAGAGAAGGTCCGCCCCGGCGCGGGCGGTCAGGCCGCTATAGCCCTTCACGCCCGCCCTGACTTCGGCGAAGGCGCGCCAGGACTTGCGGTTCACGCCGGCGCCGAGCCCTACGCCGAGGGTCCAGTCGAGGTCGCGCATCCCGGTGAGGTCCGCCTGGTCTGAGGCGTTCCGCTCGCCCTGGAACTGGACGGAGGGATAGAGGATCACGCCCTCCGCCGGCCCGTCGGCCACGAAGTCCACCCCCGGAAGCTTCAGCCGTTCGAGGCCGAAGAGGGGCCGGACGCGCAGGGCCGTCTCATCCGCCCCCGGGTAGCGGGGCATGAGGCGTGCGGCGACCCCCAGATCGACGACAAGGTCGCCGGCGGGCAGGGCCATGGCGGCCGGCGGCGGAAGGGAGGGATCGGCCAGGGCCGGCCCGGCCCAGAGGGCGAGGGCCAGGGCGACGGGTAACAGGGCGGCGGGTAACAGGGTGACGGGTAACAGGGCGACGGGGCGGGCGGGGCTGGACCGGGACATGAACCCTCCTGATAGGCGCCGCCAGTCTGGAGCCGCAGGCCCCCGTCGGCAAGACATGCACTTGCCTGCGCACGACTCGCGCTAGCGGGAGGCCTATGCCCACGACCCTGCGCCTCGGCCTGGTCTACGCCGCCCTCTATGTGGGCAACGGCGCCAGCACGCCCTTCATGCCGGTCTGGCTGAGCGAGCGGGGGCTGACGGGCGCGCAGGTGGGGCTGGTCCTGTCCCTGCCCATGCTGTTCCAGATCCTGACCTCTCCGGCCCTGGCGCTGTGGGCGGACCGCTTCCGGCTGCGCCGCACCCCCATCGCCTGGCTCGCGGCGGGGACCTGCCTGACCTATCTCGCCTTCGCCGGACTGGACGGCCTGCCCGCCCTGGCGCTGGCCTGGCTGCTGGCGGCCAGCCTCTATCTGGCCCTGCCGCCCCTGATCGATGTCATCGCCCTGTCGAGGGCCCAGGCGGAGGGTTTCAACTATGGCCTGCCCAGGGGCATGGGCTCGGCGGCCTATATCGGCGCGGCCATCGCCACCGGCGCCCTTGTCACGGCGGTCTCCGTGGATGTCGCCCTGGCCTGGATGATCTTCGCCTCCGGCCTCACGGCGCTCTGCGCCCGGTTCCTTCTGCCGGCGGATCCGGCGCCCGGCCCCGTCGCGGCGGGTCGTAGCGAGGGCGGCGGCCTGGCGGGCCTGAAGACCCTGGTGCGAGACCCGGTCTTCCTGCTGGCGGTAGGCTCTGCAGGCCTGATCCAGTCGGCCCACGCCTTCTATTACGCCTTCTCGGCCTTGTCCTGGAAGGCGCAGGGTCTGCCGGAAAACCTGACCGGCCTGCTCTGGGCCGTCGGGGTGGCGGTGGAGGTCGCCTTCCTGTGGTTCGGCGCCCGGCTCCAGAGACGACTGGGGGCGAGGAACCTGCTGGTGATTGGCGGCGCGGCGGGGGTGCTGCGCTGGACCCTGCTGGCCTTCTCGCCGCCCCTCTGGGCCCTGGTTCCCTTGCAGGCGCTGCACGCTGTGACCTTCACGGCGGTCTTCCTCGCCTCGATCCAGCTGGCGGCGCGGCTCTCGGGCCCGCAGACCGCCTCGGCGGCCCAGTTGATCAACGCCGCCCTGCAGGGTGGGATCCTGAGCGGCCTCGCCACCCTGGCCTCGGGGCCTTTGTTCGATGCGGTGGGCGCCCGGGGCTATCTCGCCATGTCGGTCATGGCGCTGGCCGGCCTCGCCGGGGCCCTGGGGCTCTATCGGATCCGCAGGCTGCAGGACTGACCTCGCGGGCCCTTGCGTCCGGGGACGCTTCGGGGACTATGGCCCCCAAGATTTCCAGAACGGGGAGGACGTCCATGCGCGCCATTCAGGTTTCCGAGCCCTGGGGCGTCGACCGCGTCGAGGTGGTCGAGCGGCCCGAGCCCAAGCCCGGCCACGGCCAGGTTCTGGTGCGGATGAAGGCGGTCTCGCTGAACTATCGCGACCTGTTGATGGTGGGCGGGGTCTACAGCCGCGGGCCGGCCATGGCCGGGACCATCACGCCCTTCTCCGACGGCTGCGGCGTGGTCGAGGCGGTGGGCGAGGGCGTCACGCGGGTGCAGCCCGGCGACCGGGTCTCGACCCTCTTCTTCCAGAACTGGACCTCCGGCCGGGCGACGGTGGAGAAGCTGACCAGCGCCCTGGGCAGCCCCATTCCGGGCGCGGGCGCCGAGCTGCAGGTGTTCAGCCAGGAGGGGGTCTCGAAGGTCCCGGACTTCCTGACCGACGAGGAAGTCTCCACCCTGGCCTGCGCGGCCCTGACCGCCTGGCGGGGCCTGTTCGAGGACGCCCGGCTGGAGCCCGGCGACACGGTCGTGCTGCAGGGGACGGGCGGGGTGTCGATCTTCGGCCTCCAGTTCGCCCATGCGGCAGGCTTGCGGACCCTCATCACCTCCTCGTCGGACGAAAAGCTCGAGCGCGCCCGACTGCTGGGCGCCGACCACCTGGTCAACTACCGGGCGACGCCGGAATGGTCGCGACCCGTGCGCGAGGCCACCGGCGGGGTCGGGGCGGACTTCATCATGGAGGTGGGCGGCGCCGGCACCATCCAGCAGAGCCTGCGGGCCGTGCGGATCGGCGGCCACATCGCCATCATCGGCGTCGTGGCCGGGGCGGGCGAGGGGGTCAATCCCGGCGTCCTCATCGGCAACAACGCGAAGCTCCAGGGCCTGTCGGTCGGCTCGCGCGAGATGTTCGAGGCCATGTGCCGGGCCATCGCGCTCCACCAGATCCGGCCTGTGGTGGACAAGGTCTTCCCCTTCACCGAGGTGCGCGAGGCCTTCCGCGCCATGCAGGCCGGCGAGCATTTCGGCAAGATCGTCCTGACCTTCGGGGGCTGACCCCGGCCGGGTCGGGCCAGTTCCGTGCGTTTCAGCCCTCGTCCCCGGGGGACCCTGTCGTCTTCACGGACCGGACCGGGGCGCTGGACGGTCTCGACTTCGACGGCGACGACCGACGGGCCGGAGCGTAAGGGGTGACTGGCGCAAGACGTTGAGGTTCTGACAACAAGACAAATAAAATTACAATAAAACAATGTGTTATGCGTGTTTCTTCCATCTGTGTCGCGGCCTGCACGGGCCGGAGCGTCACTCAGCCTGACGAGTCGGCTTCCTCAGGGCGCGGCTTCGTGGTTAAGTCCTTTCCATAGCGGATGAATTCGGCGTCGGTTGAAGCATCCGCACCGTGTTCCGGAAGCACCGCCGCCATGTCCAACACCGCTGACGACCGGCCTGAGGCCGCCGCCCCGGAACCGAACCCGCCTGAGGCTGGAGCCGGGCCGGCCATTGAGGCGCCGGCGTCCTCTGTCTTTGCTGCGCCAACGCCTGTGCGTCGTCCCACGAAGGCGCCTTCGGACGCTCCGGTCTGGCTGGCCGCCGCCTTCGTCTCCGGGCTCTGGGCCTTCGCCCCTATCGCCTTCGCCCTGGGCTACCGTCAGGGCCGGGCGCCGTTCGACTATGATCCCTTCGTTCTTCTGATCCTGGGTGCGATGGCCGTCGGACCTGCGGGCCTGGTCTGGGTCGCCGCCAGCCTTTTTGTGGAGGGGCGTCGCCTGCGTCGGGAGAGTCAGCGGGCGGCGCGTCTGGCGGACGAGATGGTGGCGCCCGCCGTGGCCGCAGGTCTTCGCACCGGCGAGATCGCCCTCGGCCTCCAAGCCGAGATGGCCCGCGCCGGCGAGGCCGCCAGCCTCGCCTCCCGGCAGCTGGAGGGGCTGCGGGCCGCCCTGCAGGTGGAGTCTGACCTCCTCGACTCCGCCGCGCGTTCGGCGGGGACCGCCGCTTCAGAGATGGCGGCGGGTCTGGGCCGGGAGCGCGAGCGGCTGGAGGGCCTGGCCTCGGGCCTTGACGCCCGGACCAGCGCGGTCACCGACGCGATCGCCCGCCAGGCCCGGCTGGTGGGTGAGGTCTCCGATCTGGCCGAAACCCAGCTGCGCGAGGCCGAGGCCGCCTTCACCGCCCGCTCCACAAACTTCACGGAGGCGGCGGACCGTCTGGAGGCGGCGGCCGGGGCGGCAGGCGAAACCCTGGGCCAGCAGGCCGTGCGTCTGCAAGGTGCGGGCTCCAGCCTGACCGAGCATCTGCGGTCGGTGGAGGCTGCGCTTGATGCTCGCCGCAACGCCCTGCTCGCCGCCGCCTCAGCCCTCAAGGTTGAGCAGGAGGGTCTGGCGGCCCAGGGCGAGGCCCATCTCGCCCGTCTGGCTGAGGTGGGGGGGCAGGCTCGCCTGTCCGCCGCCGACATGCGGGACTCCGCCCTCAAGGGCGGTGAGGCCCTCTCGTCCCTGATCCAGGAGGCCGCCGCCCAGTTCCGTGAGTTTGCGAACGCCGCCCGCTCGGAGCGCGACGAGTTCGGCCAGTCCACCCGTCACGCCCTGGAAGCCGTGGCCCGGGCCGCCGCAGAGGAGCGCCAGCGTCTCGAGGCCCAGACCCACGCCGCCATCACCGCCCTGAGGGAGGCCGCCGAGCAAACCCGCAAGGCCGCCGACCAGAACGCCGAGGCCGCGCGCGCCCAGGTGGATCAGCTGGCCGAGGCCGCCTTCTCCGCCGGCCAGAGGGCCAACCAGGTTTTCGAGGCCCGCCTGGAAGAGGCGCGGGGTCTGATCAGCCGCTCGGCCCAGATGGTGGAGGAGGCTGGCGACGCGACGGCCCGCCGGCTGGAGCAGGGCGCCTCCGCCGCCCGGCGCACTCTGGACGAGCTGGCCGGCATGATGGGTCGGATCGAGGACAGGGTGGCCAGTCTGCCGGAAAAGGCCCGCTCGCAAGCCGAGCAGGTCCGGGAGGCGGTCACCGAGAGTATGGACGGCCTTCTCGATCAGGCCCGCCGCACGGCCGCCGAGACCCAGGCCATCGACGCCGCCTTCCAGGAGCGGGTGCGGCGCAATTTCGGAATGCTGAGCGAGGCGGTGAAGATGATGGGCTCGGTGGCCGTCGCCGGCGCCGCCCCGGTCTCGCCGGCGCCTCCGACCGCGCCGGTGGCTCAGGCGCGGCCCGCCGCTCAGGCCCCCTCCGCCCCCGATCCGGAGGACGAGGCGCCGCGCCGGCGTTTGCGCCTCACCCCAGCCCGCCCCGCGAGCGACGAGACCTTTTCGGAGATCTTCGAGGCCGCCGGCGGCCCGCCGGAGGCGCTCGGAGGGCTGCGCCTGGATTCGACCTCCCCCGCGCCGCGCCCGGGCGGCCTCGCCGGGCTGGCCCGTACACCCCCGGCGGGGAGCGGCTGGACCTGGCGGGACCTGCTTTCGACGGTGGACGCCGGCGGCCAGAGGACCGGCCCGGACGCGGAGTCCATGGACTTCCTGGCCGACGAGATCCGCGCCCTGGGCATCGATCCCACCGTGCTCCTGCCCGTGACCCGGGTGGATGAGCTGGCGACAATGATCTCCGACGGCCAGGGGGACCTGGCCCGGGACACAGTTCGGCGCCTCGCCCCCGCCGCCACCCGAAAGCTGTCGCGCCGGCTGTTGGAAGAGCCGCGCACGCGCCGCTCGGTCATGGACTTCCTGGCCCGCTACCAGAGCGAGATCGAGACGGCGACTCGCCGCGACCGGTCGGGGCGGGAGGTCGGGGCCCTGTTGTCCACCGAGGCCGGGCGGCTCTACCTCCTGGCCGAGGCGGCGGCGGGCGACATCGTTTGAGCCGCCGCAGGCCCCGTAGGGTCTTCCTGGCCGGCCTCGCTCTCCTGCTGGCGGCGGCCGGCCCGGCGCCGGAATCCGGCGGGGCGGAGGTCCGGACGGCGGACTATGTCTTCTCCTATCGCTGGCCTGCGGCGGTGGAGGCTGTCCCGGACCTGCGCTCGCGCCTGATGAAGGACCAGGAGGCGATCAGGCGCGCCTTCGCCGAGGAGGCCGGCCAGGCCCGGCAGGCGGCCGCCGCCGATCCGGGCCGCCCCTTCCTTCCCTATGAGCTTTCGGTGGAATGGAAGGTGGCGGCGGACCTGCCCGCCTGGCTGAGCCTGTCCCAGAGCCTCAGCGTCTTCGAGGGCGGCGCCCACCCGAACACGGGCTTCGACTCCCTGGTCTGGGACCGGAGGGCGGGGGTCGAGCGGCCTCCCCTGGACCTGTTCACCTCGCCCGAGGCGCTGGACGCCGCGATCCGCGCCCCTTTCTGCGACGCCCTGGACCGCGCCAGCGGCGACGGCTTCGACGCCTGTATCCGCCCCTCCGGGCAGGCGGTCGTCCTGGGATCCTCCGACCGGAAGCGCTTCACCCGGATCGGCATCCTCGTCGCCCCCTACGCCGCCGGGCCCTATGTCGAGGGAAGCTACGACGTCACCGTCCCGGTCACGCCCGCCGTGCTGCAGGCTGTAAAGCCGGAGTTCCGGGCGGCGTTTGGGCCGTAGGGCGGGCCCGCCCACAGACGCCATTGCTCCCCCAAGGGGGAGCTCCGACCGAAGGTCGGTGAGGGGGTCTACGGCCCCCGCCCCGTTCCTCACCCCTTCAGCTGGGCGTAGCCGAGGGCTTCGTTCAGGCGGTCCATGACCTCGATGGCGGCTTCGGGGACCACCGTGCCGGGGGTGAAGATGGCGGCGACGCCGGCTTCGCGGAGGGCGTCGAAGTCCTCAGGGGGAATGACGCCGCCCACCACCACCAGGATGTCCGGACGGCCCAGGCGGGCGAGTTCGGCCTTGAGTTCAGGCACCAGGGTCAGGTGGCCGGCGGCCAGGGAGCTGGCGCCCACCAGGTGCACGCCGTTCTGCACCGCCAGCTCGGCGGCCTCGGCGGGGGTCTGGAAGAGGTCGCCGATGTCGACGTCGAAGCCGAGGTCGGTGAAGCCCGAGGCGATGACCTTCTGGCCCCAGACCCTACTAGGCTCTGGACTCAATCGGAGTCCACCAAGTGACGGCTGCGGCGAGTAGAACCGCGGACAGGAAGTTGTCTGCTCGTTTGTCGTAACGGGTTGCGATGCGGCGGAAGTCTTTGAGACGACAGAACATTCGCTCGATGG
>JADBYZ010000032.1 GCA_020402745.1 Phenylobacterium sp. | reverse complement strand
TCCTCCTGTGCATGGGAGTTCCATCACCCTGGGGAGCGCCGCCGATGGCCAGATTTGCGCGCGTCGTTGTCCCAGGCCTGCCGCACAACAAGCCCCGGTACCGTGGGTGATGATCTGCTTCCTACAGTGTCACCGTAACTCCGGGCGGGCGGCCTCGGCGGTGTCCACGGCATGAGGACCCCGCCGGACCAGAGGGGCAGGGGCCATGCGGGGCGCCTCCTCGCCGCCTTCGGGCGCCAGACCGCAGACTGGGGCCTGCCCGGGATCTTCCTGCAGGTCGAGGCGGGCAATCCTGCGCGGCGCCTCTACAGGGCCGCCGGCTTCGCGGAGCTGTGGCGCTATTGGTACTGGCGCTGAGGCTCAGAGCCTGAGGGTCATGAAAACGCTGAAGGGATCGGGGCCATAGCTGTCGAAGGGCCCGCAGGTCGTGAACCCGACGCTCTCGTAGAGGGTGCGCGCCGGAACGAAGCCGTCAACCGAGCCGGTCTCCAGCCAGAGGGCCGCAAGACCCATGGCCCGGGCCTCCGAGAGGATGTGTTCGAGGATCGCCCGGCCAACGCCCTGACCCAGGAAGGCGTCCGCCACCCGCATGGACTTGATCTCGCCGTTCCCCGCATCGATCCGGCGAAGGGCCCCCATGCCAGCGAGGGTGCTTCCGCTCCAGACGCTCCAGAAGTGGATGGAGGCCACCTTCAGGCCATCGAGGGCGAGGGGGTGGCAGCTCTCCGGCGGGCTCTGGGCATGCATGCCGGCGAGGTGACGGGCCACAAGGTCCCGGACCGGCTGTCGGGAGAGATCGTCCAGCTCGAAGCGGAGGGCGGGGGACGGAGAGAGGGCTCGGACCATGCCGTCAGTCTTCGCCCGAGCCTCCCTTCCGTCAATCCTCTTCTCGGCGCCGGGTGCGGGCGACGCGGCAAACTGCAGGTTCGCCAGGCATCGCCGCACCTCGGGTCGGCAGGGCGGGGACCCCGCAGGGCGCCCGGGAGACTTCACCCTGACCAGACGCCCCGCCTGTACTCAGAACCGGTAGGTAAGCGCAGCGCGCCAGGATGTCCCGAGGATGGGCCGGGCCAGGTAGTAGCGGGCGCCGGCGTCTCCGGAGACGAACTGGCCAGCCCGCGGATTGCCCTCAGTCAGGCCGATGACGTTGGTCAGGTTCACACCGGCGAGCGACACCGCCATCCGGTCGCTGACATTCCAGCGCGCATTGAGGTTGATCACCGTGTAATCGGTCAGGGACTGGCTGTTGGCCACGTCGGCATAGCGCTTGCTGTAGTGTTCGACCGGCAGTTCGATACGAACCGCACCTTCAAGGAAATTGACCGCCGGGACGAGCCGGAGCCCCAACCTCGGGACACGGATCAGCTGGTTCCCGCCGAAGTTACGAACCGTCGGAACCCCGCCCACATTCTCGGTGAACCTGAAGCTGTCGTACTCCGGGTTCTGCCAGGACACGGCGCCAGCGACATCCCAGCCCTCCATGAGCTTCAGGAGACCCTCGATCTCAACGCCTGAAGTCCTAGTCGAGCCATAAGCGACGCGGGTGGTGAAGCTGTTGGTGGCGCTGTTGAAGACGTTGTCACTGAACCGGATGTTCTCGAACCGGGTCTGGAAGGCGGTGGCGTAGAGGTCGAAGACATCCGTCCGCCACTTCAGCCCGGCCTCGATCATCTGGACTGGGGTCGTCTTGATGTCCGTCCGGAGGGCGTCCCCCGGGCTGCCCTGGAACTCAGAAGGCGCGGGGAGGCGCACCGTGTCGGTGTATCGGGCGAAGACGCCGAGGCGATCTTCGAGCTGGTAGTTGGCGCCGAGGGTCCAGCTCAGGCCCGAATAGGCGCGATCGATGCGGGTGAAGACGCCCGTCCCGGTGATCACCTGATTGTCGGCAAGGGTGCCGGCGACACCCAGATCCACAGTCTGCTTGCCTTCGACGGAGCCGGAGAACTCGATCCGCTCCTGACGTACGCCCGCGTCGATCCGGAGCTGGGGGGTCACCTGCCACTCATCGGAGGCGTAGAAGGCGACCACCTGGGCGTCGATGGCGGCGTTGTCGAACAGCGAGCCATAGCGGAGGATGCCGTTTTCGGTGACCCGGCCGACATTGCCGCCAGCGGCGTTGACCGCCACGATATCGAGGCGGCGGGCCTGGTCGCGGACCTCCAGGTTGGACGTCGCCATGTACCGGTCGTAGTCGTAGCTGTAGTCCGAGACATAGGCGCCCACGGCGATGTCGTGGGTCTGGCCAGCAATTTCGAACATCCGAACGAGACGGAGATCGTTGGTGAACTCGTCGAGGGGGACCGACACGCTGAGCAGGTTTCCGCTGACCACCAGGCCGTTGCCGTTGGCTGTCACGGGGTCAAAGGCGGCGCCGGAGGTGGCGTAGCGGTACTGGACGTCCACCGCGCCCGGGAAGGCGGCCAGGGCGGCGTTGCGAAGGCCGTTCAGCCTGCCGGTCGCCGTCTCGATGCTGCCGGTCGGGAAGAGGCCGTTGCGAACGATGTCGCTGGTCCTGTACCGGCCGGTGTTCTGCAGGCGCCAGCCGGCCACGACCTCCAGGTCCAGCCGGATCGTGATGGCCGTCAGGCTCACGTCAGTGCCCCTGTCGAGGTCGAAGGCGAAGGGACCGCCCACGTTTCGGAAGCTGACCTGGCGGTTGTCCGGGCCGGCCAGGGTCCCGTAGCTGGCGTCGAATCCGGGAACGCCCTTGGGTTCCTGCTTGTTATCGAAGGTCAGAGGAACCGGGAGAAGGAACCCCACATTGTCCGAGATGTGCTTGATGTTGACGTCCAGGCGGCCGGTCTCGAACGCCTTGGACAGTCCGATCCGGACCTGCCCGCCCCTATTCTGGGTAAAGCCCGGGCTCCGGACGCCCTCGTCGGAGCGGTAGAAGCCGCCCAGGGTGAGGCCCCAGCCATCTCCCAGGGGCGCGCCGTACCAGAAGTCCGCCCGGTACATGCCGTAGTCGCCGACGGTCGCCTTGACGAGGCCCTCTGCGGTCTCGCCGGCCTTTCGGGTGATGAAGTTGACCGTGCCCCCCGGGGAGTTGGAGGCGAAGATGGAGGCGGGGCCGCCGCGAACGGCCTCGACGCGCCCGATGGTCTCGTCGAGCCGGAAGGACTGGTCGGCGTTCAGCCAGCCCAGGCCGCCGTCATGCTGGATGGTGAGGCCGTCCTCCTGGATCGTCACCGACGAGTACCCATCCGTCGGGATGCCCCGCGTCCGCACATTATTGGAGGCTTCACCACCAGAGGCCTCAACCCAGAAGCCGGGGATGGCCTTGAACACTTCCGCCGTGGACATGGGCGCCTGGAGGCGAAGGGCGGCGTCGTCCAGGGTGGTGACGGCGAAGCTGGCCTCGACCCGGCGGCGGTCAAGGGCGCCGGCCCGGCCCGTGACGATCAGTTCGTCGACCTGAGAGTCCACCCTGTCAGCGGGTGCTGCATGGGAAGGCGACGCTCCGGCGCAGATCGCCACTGCGGCGACGCCGCCCAGAAGAGTAACGGACAGACGCATGATGACCCCCGATTGATTGACCTGGCCGGCTTCGGCTCATGGGGGTGCTAGGCCCTGTGGATCACAGTTCCCTGACTGTTGGGAGAAGACTCCGTGTCGGTTCGGTTTCAGTTCTGCAGATAGACCGGGTTGCCGATCAGCAGGAGACGCCCGTCGGGGCTGCGGACGTCGGCGCGAACCCATTTCAGGCCCGGCGCAGGTCGCAGTTCAGCCGTGACCTCCGGAAGGCCGCGAATCGGGG
>JADBYZ010000031.1 GCA_020402745.1 Phenylobacterium sp. | reverse complement strand
TGGCTGCGCAAGACCCGCTCGATCAAAAACCGGGAACAAAACGGAATCAGTGACTGCCGTCTTGGACTGCAGCCGCTTACCAGCGTCGGTTTCCTGTCGGAGGCAGCGGCATATGCGATTCCCCTGCCCCCAGGGGGAGGTGGCGCGCGAAGCGCGTCGGAGGGGGTCAACGGACTCCGCCCTCTTCACCCGGCGTCGGGCAGCCTCAGGCGGTAAACGCCCTTGAAGGCCTCGGGATCGGCGGGCTTGCCGTGCCTCAGGATCACGATCTTCCCCTGCCGCGCCAGGCCCTTGGCCGCGCCCCGGACATGCCCGGTCAGGCGGCGCCAGTTCTCGGGATCCGCCGCACGCGCAACCGCCTCGGAGGAGACCGACTTGCCGGGCGGCAGGGCGGAAACCACCTCCAGGATCACCGCCTCCATGTCCACGGCCATGGTCAGCCGCCCCGCTTCAGGGTCTCACGCGAAATGATGACCTGTTGGATCTGGCTGGTGCCCTCATAGATCCGGAAGATACGCACATCCCGGTAGAACCGCTCGATCCCATAGTCAGCGATATAGCCGGCGCCGCCGAAGATCTGCACCGCCCGGTCGGCCACGCGCCCGACCATCTCAGAGGCGAAGTACTTGGCCGCCGCCGCCTCCATGGTGACGCTCTCGCCGGCGTCGCGCTTGCGGGCGGTCTCCAGGGTCAGGGCCTTTGCGGCAAGGGACTCGGTCTTGGAGTCGGCGATCATCCCCTGCACCAGCTGGAACTGAGAGATGGCCTGGCCGAACTGCTTGCGCTCGGAGGCATAGGCCACGCAGTCGGCGATCAGGCGCTCGGCCACGCCGACGCAGACGGCGGAAATGTGAAGCCGGCCGCGGTCCAGCACCTGCATGGCGACCTTGAAGCCCTCGCCTTCCCCGCCCAGGCGGTTCTCGACGGGCACCCGGACATTGTCGAAGATGACGTCGCAGATATGGGCGCCCTGCTGGCCCATTTTCTTCTCGGGCTTGCCCACCGACAGGCCCGGCAGGTTCCGCTCCACCAGGAAGGCCGAGACCCCGCCGCCGCCCGGCTTGGAGGGGTCGGTCCGGGCCATGACGGTGAACAGGTCGGCCTTGTTGGCGTTGGTAATGTAGCGCTTGGCGCCGTTCAGCACGTAGTGGTCGCCGTCGCGGATGGCCCGGGTTTGGACGGCGGCGGAGTCCGACCCCGCCTCGGGCTCGGTCAGGGCGAACGAGGTGATGATCTCGCCCGAGGCGATGCCCGGCAGGTACTTCGCCTTCTGGGCGGCGTTACCGAACATGACCAGGCCCTGGGCGCCGATGCCGACATTGGTGCCGAAGGCCGAGCGGAAGGCCGGGCTGGTCCGCCCCAGCTCCAGGGCGACGAGGACCTCCTCCTCCATGCCCAGTTCCAGGCCGCCATACTCGGCCGGGATGGAAAGGCCGAAGAGGCCCAGGGCCTTCATCTCCTCGATCACCTCATCCGGGATGGCGTCGTTCTCCGACACCTGAGCCTCCAGCGGCCGAAGGCGCTCGGTGACAAAGCGGCGGACGGTCTCGACGAGCTGGTCGCGGGTATCGGCGTCAAGGGCCATGGCGGTCTCCCAGAAAAGGACGTCCTTTCTAGTGCGGCCGGTCGCTCCGGGCCAGCACGGAAGACGGGCCGCAGGCGTTGGAGTTTCCCCGGTTCCGCACTAAGTTGACGCCTGCGTCATGAATCTAAGCCCGGAATGCGCCGGGCGTGCGATGCGGGAGAGATACACCATGAGCGACGGCAACCTTGATCTCGCGGCCGACCACCGCGCCCGGGCCCAGGAAATTGACCTGGCCACCTTCAGCCCGGCCCAGCCCGATCTCTTCAAGAACGACGTCATGTGGCCGTACTTCGAGCGCCTCCGGAAGGACAGCCCGGTCCATTTCACGCCGGACAGCGACCATGGCCCCTACTGGTCCGTGACCAAGTACAACGACATCATGGCCGTCGACACCAACCACCAGGTGTTCTCGTCAGAGGGCGGCATCACGATCTTCGAGCAGATCGGCGGCGAGGGTCCCCTGCCCATGTTCATCGCCATGGATCCGCCCAAGCACGACATCCAGCGCAAGACGGTGACCCCGGCGGTCTCGCCCACCAACCTCGCCCTGCTGGAGCCCCTGATCCGCGACCGGGCCGGCCAGATCCTCGACAGCCTGCCCATCGGCGAGACCTTCGACTGGGTCGACAAGGTCTCGATGGAGCTCACCGCTATGACCCTCGCCACCCTCTTCGGGGTGGACCAGGCGGACCGTCGCAAGCTGACCTACTGGTCGGACGTGGTGACCGCAGCGCCCGGCCACGGCCTGATCGACACCCCCGAGCAGAAGATGCAGATCTTCGTCGAGTACCACGCCTACTTCACCGAGCTCTGGAACCAGCGGGTCAACTCTGATCCGACCGGCGACCTGATCTCCATGCTGGCCCATGGCGAGGCGACCCGGGACATGAGCCCGCGGGAGTACTTCGGCAACGTGGTCCTGCTGACCGTCGGCGGCAACGACACCACCCGCAACACCATCACCGGGTCGGTCTACGCCCTGAACAAGAACCCGGACCAGTACGCCAAGCTGCGCGCCAATCCGGACCTGATCCCGTCCATGGTCTCCGAGACCATCCGCTGGCAGACCCCCCTCGCCCACATGCGCCGACGCGCCCTGGCCGACTACGAACTGGGCGGCAAGCTCATCCGCAAGGGCGACAAGGTTGTCATGTGGTACGTCTCGGGCAACCGCGACGATGAGGTCATCGAGAACCCCGACGCCTACATCATCGACCGGCCACGCCCCCGCCAGCACCTGTCCTTCGGCTTCGGCATCCACCGCTGCGTGGGCAACCGCCTGGCCGAACTGCAGCTGCGGGTGATCTGGGAAGAGGTCCTGAAGCGCTTCCCCGAGATCGTCGTCGTCTCCGAGCCCAAGCGGGTCTTCTCGACCTTCGTGAAGGGCTATGAGTCCCTTCAGGTGGTGATCCCCCGCCGGCTCTAGGATCGGGCTGAGGGTCACCAGCGATCCCGTTGACCCCCTCCGGCCCGCTTCGCGGTCCACCTCCCCCTGGGGGCAGGGCTATCGCATATAGATTCCGCCCATAGAACGACTTGGCTGCGCAAGACCCGCTCGATCAAAAACCGGGAACAAAACGGAATCAGTGACTGCCGTCTTGGACTGCAGCCGCTTACCAGCGTCGGTTTCCTGTC
>JADBYZ010000030.1 GCA_020402745.1 Phenylobacterium sp. | reverse complement strand
TGCGCAAGACTCGCTCGATCAAAAAACCGGGAACAAAACGGAATCGGTGACTGCCTCTTGGACTGCAGACGCTTACCAGCGTCGGTTTCCTGTCAGAGGCGGCGGCATATGCGATTCCCCTGCCCCTTGGGGGAGGAATGAAGGAGCCAATTGCTCCCCATCAGGGGGAGCTGTCAGCGAAGCTGACTGAGGGGGCCAACGGCGCCCCGGCGGGCGCCGCACGCTAGGCCTCCCGGGACAGGCCCTTCAGCCGGTAGAGCGCCTCCAGGGCCTCCCGGGGGCTCATGCCGTCGGGATCCATGTCCTCCAGGGCCTCGTCCACCGGAGAGCGGCCCGCCGCCTCCGCCAGCCCTGGGGCGGGGGAAGCGAACAGGGGCAGGTCGCCCAGCTGGGCCGGGGCGCCGGCCTCCCGCTCCAGCCGCTCCAACACTTGCTGGGCCCGGGCCACCACCGGGGGGGGCACGCCCGCCAGCCGCGCCACCTGGACGCCGTAGGACCGGTCCGCAGGCCCAGGACCGGCCTCGTGCAGGAAGACCAGCTCCCCGTTCCACTCGCGGGCTCGGAGGGACAGGTTGGTCACGCCGGGCAGGCGTCGCTCAAGCTCGGCCAGCTCGTGGTAGTGGGTGGCGAAGAGGCCGCGGCACCGGTTGGTTTCGTGCAGGGCCTCGGCGCAGGCCCAGGCGATGGCCAGGCCATCCCAGGTCGCCGTACCGCGCCCGATCTCGTCCAGGATCACCAGGGAGCGCGGGGTCGCCTGGGTCAGGATGGCGGCGGTCTCGACCATCTCGGCCATGAAGGTCGACCGGCCCCGGGCCAGGTCGTCGCCCGCCCCTACCCGGCTGAACAGGCGGTCGACCACGCCCAGCTTCAGGCGTCGGGCGGGAACTGGGCAGCCAGCCTGGGCGAGGACCGCCAGCAGGGCGTTCTGGCGCAGGAAGGTCGACTTGCCCGCCATGTTCGGGCCCGTGACGATGGCCAGCCGCGGGGCCGTCACCGCCTGGCCGTCGAGCCGGCAGTCATTGGGCGTGAAGGCCCCCCCGGCCCGGCGCACCGCCGCCTCGACCACGGGGTGACGGGCGCCCTCAGCCTCGAAGACGGTGCTGCGGTCCAGCTCCGGCCGGACGGCCCCGGCCTCCTCGGCCCATTCGGCCAGGGCGGCGGCGACGTCCAGGCGGGCGCAGGCCTGGGCGGCCTCCCGCAGGGGGTCGGCGGCGGCGCAGACCAGGTCCCGCCAGCCCTCGAAGGCCGCCATCTCAATGGCCAAGGCCCGCTCGCCCGCCTGGGCGATCCGCGCGTCCAGCTCGGCGAGAGCCACCGTCGTGAACCGCATCTGGCTGGCCAGGGTCTGCCGATGGATGAAGGTGGCGTTCAGGGGCGGGCGCAGCAGGGGCTCAGCCGCCTTGGCGGTCGCCTCGATGAAATAGCCGAGTACTCCGTTGTGGCGGATCTTGAGGGCCACGCCGCTCTGCGCGGCCAGTTCGGCCTCGAGGGACAGGATCACCCGGCGGCTGTCGTCACGCAGCCGGCGCGCTTCGTCCAGCTCGGGCCGGACCCCCGGGGCGACAAAGCCGCCATCCCGCGCCTGAAGGGGCAGGTCCGGTCCGAGGCCGGATGAGAGGCTGGCGTGGAGGTCGGCCAGCTCCTGGCGCCGGCCAAGGTCGAGGGCGGCGAGGCACTCCGCCAGCTCCACTGGCGGCGGCGCCTCCAGGGGGCCCTCGGCAGCCTCGAACAGGGCGCGCAGGGCGCCGCCCGCCGCCAGGCCGTCGCGCAGCCCGCCCAGGTCCCGCGGCCCGCCCCGGCCGAGGGCCAGCCGAGAGAGGGCCCGGGCCATGTCGCCCTGTCCCTTGAGGGTCTCGCGCAGCCGGCGTCGGAGGTCTCGCCGTGCGACCAGCCAGTCGACGGCGTCAAGCCGCGCTTCGATCCGCTCCGGGTCCAGCAGGGGTCGGGCGAGGCGGGCCGCCAGCAGCCGGGCGCCCGGCGCCGTAACGGTCCGGTCGATGGCCGCGAGGAGCGAGCCCTCCCGCGCGCCCGACAGGCTACGCTCGATCTCCAGGCTGGCGCGGGTGGCCGGGTCGATGGCCATGACGTCGGCCTCCCCGGCGCGGCGGGGCGGGGCGAGGGACGGGGTGCGGCCGGCCTGGGTGGTCTCCAGGTGCGCGGCGATCAGGCCCAGGGCCGAGACCTCGGCCCCGGACAGGGCGCCGAAGCCGTCGAGGGTCTCAACGCCGTAAAGTCGCTTCAGCCGGGCCTCGGCGGCCCCGGGTTCGGCGAGGGCCGAAGGCAGGGGCTGGACCCGGCCACCGGCGGCCTTGAGGGCGGCGCTGACGGCCTCGTCGGCGAACAGCCGATCCGGGACAAGGATCTCCGAGGGGCCCAGGGCCGCCAGGGCCGAGGCGAGGGCCGTCTTCCCGGGCGCCCAGACCTCCACCTCGCCGGTGGACAACTCGACGCTGGCGATGGCGGCGGCGCCGGCCCGCACCGCCACAGCCGCCAGCCGGTTGGCGCCCCGGGCGTCCAGGAGGCCGTCCTCGGTCAGGGTTCCGGGCGTGACGACCCGCACGATATCGCGGCGCACGATGGCCTTGGAGCCGCGCTTGCGCGCCTCCGCCGGGTCCTCCATCTGCTCGCAGACCGCCACCTTGAAGCCGGACCGGATCAGCTTGGAGAGATAGGCCTCCGCCGCATGGACCGGCACGCCGCACATAGGAATAGGCTCGCCCGCGTGCTGGCCCCGGGCCGTCAGGGCGATGCCAAGGGCCGCCGCAGCCTGGCGGGCGTCGTCAAAGAAGAGTTCGTAGAAGTCGCCCATCCGGAAGAAGACCAGGGCGTCGGGCTGCCGCGCCTTGGTCTCGAAGAACTGGGCCATGACCGGCGTGGCGCCGGCCGAATCGACCTGAGGCGGGACGGGAGCGTTCATCTCGGCCGGTAAACTAGCCTCCGGCAGCGACGCCGTCACCCGCGCCGGCGCGGCGCTCAGTACCGGGCTCTCACCCCGAGGGCGGCGGGCGAAGGCGTGTCCGCCAGGCCCTTCGCCCGCTTCAGCACCCAGTCGACGAGGGTGCCGGACACAGCGGAGACGCCGGGTTCGCCCGGCCGGGCCTGGCCGGCCTGGGAGTCGTCAGCGCCCACGAAGTCGGTATGGAAGTAGATGGCGGCGTTGATGGCCGGGTCCAGCGGGCTGATCGCCCTGGCCTCCGGCGTCTGCCAGGTCCCGGTCTTGTTGACCTCGGTATAGTCCTTCACCCTAGGGAACGGATTGCCCGAGACACCCTGGGTGAAGCCCTGCCGGGCGACATAGACCGGAACGCCGGCGATGGCGGACTTGTCGATGTCCAGCTTCACCCCGTCGCGGTCGACCTTCAGGGTCTTGTAGCGGCCGATGAAACCGGCGTCGAAGTCCCAGCGCTCAGAGGGGTACCAGTTGGAGGCGACCATGTCCGAGGCGTCGATGACGCGCCTGCCGGACTCTGCAAACGTCACGGTCACGGGCCGGATATTGGACCGGGTCGGGGCGAAGGCCTGGGCGTTCATCCAAAGCTCCGCCCGTCCGGCCTCCTTCGGGCCGGAGGGGCCGCCGGGCTCGACCCAGCCGTGCACCCGCCCGGGATCCGCCATGGCGCCGGAGGGAACGCACTTGGGCGGCGGGCCGAGGGCGCGCATCGGCCCCGTGGGCGCCGGGGGCGGCGTGCGGTCGCACCGGTCCTCGGTTCCGGGCAGGGGTGTGAAGTCGAGCCGGCCCAACCCTTGGCCCAGGAACTGGAGGATCTGCATCTGGACCCCGCCGCCGGGAACCGGGTCGGTGTCGAAGCTTGCACCGGCCCGGGCGAGCCAGGTCAGACGGACGGATTTCAGGAAGTCGTCCCCCGGGGCGGGGGCCATGCCGGCGACCCGAAGGGGAAAGATGGCCTCCGCCGTGGGGTCGGACAGGGCGTAGTAGACGCCGGTCACCGACTGGCTGGCGGCCGAGGCGGGGCCGGCGATGGCGCCCAGGAGGCCGCTGGCGTCGGTGTAGACCCGGTCCTTGCCGCTGCGCAGGGCCTCGACCCGGGCCAAGTAGGCGTCCAGCTCCGCCGGCGTGGGCTCGGCCTGCACCCCTGCCGAGGGGCCGCCGTCCAGGAAGATCAGGCCCGCCAGGCCTTCGGCGCCCCGCCGGCCGTCAGGGCGCTTGCGCGCTGCATAGTTGGAGACGAAGCCGCCGCCCTGGCTGTGCCCGGCCAGGAAGATGTTGCGGGCGCCCGAGCGTTCGCGGATGCGGCCGATCATGGCGTCGACGTCGGCGGCGTAGGTCTCGAAGCCCCAGTCCGCCATAAAGGCCAGGTCCCTCTGGGTCAGGGGCTTCCATTTCGCAGAGGCGGTCTGCGGTCCCACCTGGCCGTTCGGGCCGAGGGAGTCGGCGCCCAGGTAGTGGTTCAGGGCCAGGGCCGGGTCGCCCTTGCGCCTTGCCTCGGTCAGGGCCTGCGTCTCGGCGAGGTTGGCGCCCCGGCGCTGCAACACCCAGACCTCCACCCGGCAGGCCTGGCCCCCGCAGGACTCCTTCGAGGCCCGCGAGACCATCTGGCTGGCGAGGTAGAGCCAGTGCGGCGGGGTCGAGGAAAAGCCTGGCAGGCCCACGATCACCGCATTGGCTGGGCCCGGCCGGGCGCCGTCAGCGGCGGGGCGGACCCGCAGGAAGCCGGCGGTGTTGAGGGCGGCCGGGGTCCCGGGCGCCTTGCCGCCGGGCAGTTGGATGTATTCGGCCATCACGTCCGGATAACCCGGGACCCGGCTGCCGGCGTCTCCCGGCGGCAGGGTGCGCACGTCAGGCGCGGCGAAGGCGGTTCCTGTTACAAGGAGGGCCGACAGGCAGGCGGCGGCGATCCGGACGGCGACGTCAACCATGGCTTCCTCCCGTCCCCGGCGACAGTCGAGGCTGGAATGACTTTAGCCGCGGCCCGCCGGAAAGGAAGGCCGGACCTCAGCCGCCGGTGACGTCTTCCCAGAACTTCTTGGCCTTGTTCAGGAAGCCGCTGGACTCAGGATGCTGCTGCTCGCCGCAGAGATCGGCGAACTCCTGCATCAGCGCCTTCTGGCGAGCGTTGAGCCGGGTCGGTGTCTCCACGAAGAGCTCAACCACGAGGTCGCCGCGTTCGCGGCTGCGCAGGGAGGGCATGCCGCGCCCGCGGATCCGGACGGTGCGTCCGGTCTGGGCGCCCTCCGGCACCTTCACCGTCAGGCGGTTGTTCTCCGCGTCCTCCGCCGAGCCATCCGAGAGGCAGGGGGCCTCGATCTCGCCGCCGAGCACCGCGGTGGTCATGGGCACGGGCACGGTGCAGAGCAGGTCCAGGCCGTCGCGCTCGAAGAGGTCATGGGGCCGCACGGAGACGAAGATGTAGAGGTCGCCCCTGGGGCCGCCCCGGGCGCCGGCGTCGCCCTCGCCCGCCAGGCGGATGCGGGCGCCGTCGTCCACGCCGGCGGGGATCCGGACCTGGAGGGTGCGGTTGCGGCGGACCTGGCCGTGCCCCCGGCAGGTGGTGCAGGGATCGCTGATAATGCGGCCATCGCCCCCGCAGCGCGGGCAGGTGCGCTCGATGGCGAAGAAGCCCTGTGAGGCCCTGACCCGCCCCGCGCCGCCGCAGGTGGGACAGGTCGTCGGGCTGGTCCCGGGCTTGGCTCCGCTCCCCTCGCAGGCCTCGCACGTCATGGCCGTGGCCGCCGTAATCTCGACCTCCGAGCCGGCGTAGGCCTGCTCGAGGGTGATCTCCAGGTCGTAGCGGAGGTCCTGCCCGCGCGCCGGGCCGCTGCGTCTCTGGCCACCGCCGAACATGTCGCCGAAGGCCGAACCGAAGACCTCCGAGAAGATGTCGTTGATGTCCGTAAAGCCCGGGCCGCCGCCGCCCTGGCCGGCGTTCACCCCCGCATGGCCGAACTGGTCATAGGCCGCCCGCTTCTTGGGGTCGGATAGGACCGAATAGGCCTCGTTGATTTCTTTGAACCGCGCAGAAGCCTCCTCCGAGCCGCCATTGCGGTCGGGATGGTGTTCCATGGCCAGCTTGCGAAAGGCCGACTTGAGGGCCGCCTCGTCGCTCCCGCGAGGGACGCCCAGGATTTCGTAATAGTCGCGCATGAGGCGTCAGGCGTTCCGATGCAGCTTTCCGAAAGGACGCCAGCCCCGCCTCGTCTTGGGGCGGGGCCGGGTCCCGGTCAGGTTCAGGCCTTCTTGCCGTCGTCGGTGACTTCCTCGAACTCGGCGTCCACGACGTCGTCGGCCGCTCCGCCCTGGGCGGCGGCGTCATCCCCGGGCTGTTGGGCTGCGTACATCGCCTCACCGAGCTTCATGGAGGCCTGGGCCAGGGTCTGGGTCTTCGCGGTGATGGTCTCAGCGTCGCCGCTGTCCAGCACGCCCCGCAGGTCTTCGATAGCGCTGGTGATGGCCGACTTTTCAGCCTCGCCCACCTTGTCGCCATGTTCGCCCAAAGCCTTCTCCGTGGAGTGGATCAGGGCTTCGGCCTGGTTGCGGGCCTCGACCCCCGCCTTGCGCTTCTCGTCCTCGGCCTTGTTGGCCTCGGCCTCGCGCACCATGGCGTCGATATCGGCGTCCGAGAGACCGCCATTGGCCTGGATTCGGATCGACTGTTCCTTGCTCGTGGCCTTGTCCCGGGCCGAGACGTTGACGATGCCGTTGGCGTCGATGTCGAAGGTCACCTCGACCTGGGGCACGCCGCGCGGCGCCGGAGGGATGCCGACCAGGTCGAACTGGCCCAGCATCTTGTTGTCCGCCGCCATAGGACGCTCGCCCTGGAAGACCCGGATGGTCACCGCCGACTGGTTGTCGTCGGCGGTCGAGAAGGTCTGGGAGCGCTTGGTCGGTATGGTGGTGTTGCGTTCGATCAGCGGGGTGAAGACGCCGCCCAGGGTCTCGATGCCCAAGGTCAGGGGGGTGACGTCCAGCAGGAGGACGTCCTTGACGTCGCCCTGCAGGACCCCGGCCTGGATGGCGGCGCCCAGGGCCACCACCTCGTCCGGGTTCACGCCGGTGTGGGGCTCGCGGCCGAAGAAGGCCTTCACCGTCTCGACCACCTTGGGCATGCGGGTCATGCCGCCGACCAGGATCACCTCGTCGATGTCCGTTTTCTTCAGGCCGGCGTCCTTCAAGGCCTGCTCGCAGGGGCCGAGGGTCTTGGCGACCAGGTCGTCGACGAGGGCCTCGAGCTTGGCGCGGGTCAGCTTGATGTTCAGATGCAGGGGCCCTGAGGCGTTCATCGAGATGAAGGGCAGGTTCACCTCGTACTGGGCCGTGAACGAAAGTTCCTTTTTCGCCTTCTCGCCCTCTTCCTTGAGGCGCTGCAGGGCCAGCTTGTCGTTCCTCAGATCAACGCCGGTCTCCTTCTTGAAGTCCTCGGCCAAGAAATCGACGATCCGGAGATCGAAATCCTCGCCGCCCAGGAAGGTGTCGCCGTTGGTCGCCTTGACCTCAAAAACGCCGTCGCCGATTTCCAGGACGGAAACGTCAAAGGTGCCGCCGCCGAGGTCGTAGACGACAATCTTCTTGCCGTCGTTCTTCTCCAGGCCATAGGCGAGGGCGGCGGCGGTGGGCTCGTTGATGATCCGCAGGACCTCAAGGCCGGCGATCTTGCCGGCGTCCTTGGTGGCTTGGCGCTGGGCGTCGTTGAAATAGGCCGGGACCGTGATGACCGCCTTGTCGACCTTCTCGCCGAGGTGCTGCTCGGCGGCTTCCTTCATCTTCTGCAGGATGAAGGCCGAGACCTGTTGTGGGGAATAGTCCTTGCCCTGGGCCTTGACCCAGGCGTCGCCGGTCGGGCCCTTGACGATGTCGTAGGGCACCATGCCCTTGTCCTTCTCCACCAGCGGATCCGAGTAATTCCGGCCGATCAGGCGCTTGATGGCGAAGAGGGTGTTGGCGGGATTGGTCACGGCCTGGCGCTTGGCCGGCTGGCCGACGAGGCGCTCGCCGTCCTCAAGGAAGGCCACGACTGAGGGGGTGGTGCGGACGCCTTCCGCATTCTCGATCACCTTCGGCGTCTTGCCGTCCATGATCGCGACGCAGGAATTGGTGGTCCCGAGGTCGATGCCGATGATCTTGCTCATGATGAGTCTCAAACGCTCCGAGTTGGCGGGCCGCGCCTGAGGAGCCTCGTCGCCAAGCACCCCTCGTTCCTGCGGCCCCCTTGAACAGTTCAGGGTCGCCGGCGGGCCTTATCGGAACCACGCCGTCGTCGTGCGATATGGTGCGGAACCGCCGCTCTGCAAGGGCAAAACCCCTAAACGGAGAAGGGCTTTAGGTCCTCGCTGAAGGGGGTCCCGGACAGCAGATCGGCGTAGCGCTCCAGGGCCAGGGGTGCAACGCCGTTTCGCGCGGCCAGGAAGGCGTCCTGCACCATCATGGCCTGTTGCTCGATGTTGAGGTCCACGAACGGCGTCCCCCCGGCGGCGATGTAGTCGTAGGCGGCGGGCCCGTCTCCCGCCCGCAGCTTGGCAAGAAGCAGGTTCACCCCCGTCTGCGCCTGCCAGACATGGGTCAACTCGTGCACCAGTATGGCCTGGAGCGACAGGTCCGCCAGGCTGAAGTCTCTCAACGCCGACCGCGCGGGCCAGACGATCAGGGCGGCGCCGGTCACGAAGGCGCGTGGCCAGACCGGCAGGGCGAGGATCCTCACCCGTCCCGTGGACAGGGCGCGCCCGAACACGCCTTTCGCCAGGGCGATCTCGCCCTCCGTGAGGCGGCGCAAGGCGCCCGGTCGCATGGGGTCGCGGCTCATGACCGAAGGATACGCTTCCGCCGGGGCGGATCGGAAGTCGGCACATCGTCCAATGTAGCGGGGGGGCTTTGACAGGCGGCCCCGGGATCGCCAAATGAGCCCGGGCCGGCGGTGACCGGCGAGGGAGGCTGGAACCATGAAGACCCTGACCCGACCTGAAGGGACGAACCCCGGGGATCTCGACCTGACCCGCCGGCGTCTGGCCCTCGCCGCCCTTGGCGGATACGCCCTTTTCGCCTACTCGGCCGAAGCCCAGACCATCACGACGGACGCCTCTGGCCTCGTCGTCGGGGATGTGGAGGTCGATGTCGGGGATCGCATGGCGCCCGCCTACATGGCGCGGCCGGACGCCCGCGGCCGCTTCCCGGCCGTCCTCGTCATCTCTGAGGTCTTCGGCCTCCACGAGTACATACGGGATGTCTGCCGGCGTCTCGCGCGTCTGGGCTACGTGGCCATCGCCCCGGACCTCTTCGTTCGCTCCGGCGATCCATCCAAGACCAATGATTTCAATCAGATCCGACGTATCGTCAGCGCCGCGACCGACAAGCAGATCTTCAACGACCTGTCGGGGACCGTCCGGTTCCTGAAGGCCCAGCCCTTTGTCGACAGAGCCCGGATGGCGGTGACCGGCTTCTGCTGGGGCGGCGCCATTGTCTGGCTGGCCTGCCAGCGCATGCCCGACTTCCGCGCCGGGGCCGCCTGGTACGGACGCCAGACCGCCCCCAAGCCGGGCGAGTTCCTGGGTGAGCCGAACCGGCCCTGGCCCCTCCAGGGCGTCGCCCAGCTTCGCGCCCCGGTGATCGGGCTCTACGCCGGCAAGGACCAGGGCATCCCCCTGGCCGACGTCGAAGCCATGCGCAGCGCCCTTGTCGCCGCCCGCAAGACCGGCAGCCAGATCGTCGTCTATCCGGACAGCCAGCATGGCTTCCACGCCGACTACCGCTCCAGCTACGACCCCGCCGCAGCCCGGGACGCCTGGGACCGCATGCTGGCCCACTTCGCCGCCAACGGGGTCAAGCCCCGTCCCTTCTAGGCGAACTCGGTCGGTGGGGACCGGCGTCCGCCGGACCCGGGGGAAGTCTTCACGCCCGCCGTTTCCAATCCCGCCTCACGCTTCCTATCTCCCGGCCCACAGAGCTCGCCTTGACGGAACCGGCCCATGATCGACCTTCGTCCCTTTGACACCCTCGGCGGCGCCGATCACGGCTGGCTGAACGCCCGGCACCACTTCTCGTTTTCCGGTTATCAGGACCCGGCCCGCATGAACTGGGGCGCCCTTCGGGTCTGGAACGACGACGTCATCCAGCCGAAAACAGGGTTTCCGCCCCATCCGCACCAGGACATGGAGATCATCACCTATGTCCTGGAAGGCGCCATCAGCCATCAGGACAGCCTGGGCAACCAGGGCCGCACGGCGGCCGGCGATGTCCAGGTGATGAGCGCCGGTTCGGGCATCCGGCACGCCGAGTACAACCTTGAGGCCGAAGTCACCCGCCTGTTCCAGATCTGGATCGTGCCCACCCAGTCCGGCGGCGCGCCGTCCTGGGGCGCCCGTCCCTTCCCGAAGGGCGACCGCGCGGGTCGCTTCGTACCCCTGGCTTCGGGAGTTCCGGGCGATGAAGAGGCCCTGCCGATCCGCGCGACGGGGCGCGTGCTGGGCGCCACCCTGCGCGCTGGCGAGACGCTGGACTACGACCTCGCGCCGGGCCGCAGGGCCTACCTGGTGCCGGCCCGTGGGTCGGTGGCGGTGAACGGCGTGACGGTCGGGACCCGGGACGGGGCGGCCATCGCTGACGAGCCCCGCCTCCGCATCACCGCCCTGGAGGACGCCGAACTGGTGATGGTCGATACCGCCTGAACCCGCTGAACTACCGCCCCCAGTCCCGGGCCAGGCGGTCGAGCAGACGGACCCCGAAGCCAGCCGATCCTGCGGGCTTGACGGCGTTGGCTGCGCCATAGGCCACGCCGGCGATGTCAAGGTGGGCCCAGGGGATGTCGCGGCTGATGAACTCGCCGATGAACCAAGCCCCGGTTCCCGCCCCCGCTCCGCCCTCTCCGGTGTTCTTGATGTCGGCGATGGTGGAGGCCGTATCCTTTGCATAGCTTGGATGGAGCGGCAGCTTCCACAGGCCCTCGCCTGTCTGCTCGCCCGCCGCCATCACGCGGTCGAGCAGGGTGTCCCCGCGGCCGAACAGGCCGGCGTAGTCGTCTCCCAGGGCCGTCCGGACCGCGCCGGTCAGGGTGGCGACGTCGACGATGGCTGAAGGCTTCAGGTTGCGCTCGGCCCAGACCAGGGCGTCGGCCAGGACCAGCCGCCCCTCGGCGTCGGTGGAGATGATCTCGATGGTCTTGCCGTTCATGGCCGTCAGCACATCGCCCGGCCGGATGGCGGCGCCGTCGGGCATGTTCTCGGCCAGGGCGGAGACGGCGACCACGTTCACGGGCGCGCCCGACTTCGCCAGGGACAGGACCGCCCCGGTCACCGAGGCCGCGCCGGACATGTCCATCTTCATGTCGCCCATGCCGGCGCCGGGCTTGAGGGAGATGCCTCCGCTGTCGAAGGTGATTCCCTTGCCCGCCAGGACAAGGGGCCCGCCTGCGGGGGCGCCGGCGCCCCGGTAGCGCACGACCAGCAGCCGGGGCGGCCGGCCCGAGCCCATGCCCACGCCGGTCAAGGCGCCCATGCCCAGCCGGCGCATGGCCGTCTCGTCCAGGACCTCGATCGTCACTCCCGGAACGCCGGCGAAGGCCGCCCGGGCGCTGTCGACGAAGGCCTGGGGATACATCAGGTTGGCGGGAAGGTTGGAGACGTCCCGGGTCCACTGGATCGCTTCGACCAAGGCCTGGCCGCGACTCCGGAAGATCGTCTCCGCCCCGGACGCCCCGGCGCCCGTGAAGACGACGCCCGCCGGCGCGGTCGTCGGACGGTCTGCGCTCAGGAGGCCCGAACGGTACTCGCCGATTCCGAAGCCGCTGGCCAGGGCGGCGAGGCCTTCCGCGGAAAGCGATCCGCCTGACACCGTGACCGGCGACTTCACCTTGGCCAGGGACCGACCGAGGGCCTCGCCTGCGCCCTGCAGGCTCGCGCCTTGCGGCGACTTGCCCAGTCCCAGGACGACGACCTGCTCAAGCCCGCCAAAAGCCCGCAGGACCAGAATCTCCCCGCTGGAGAAGTCGAACCCCGCCGCCTCGATCGCCCGGCGGAGGTCGGCGCCCGCGTCCGGCGTGAGGAGGACGGAGGCTCGCTCCGAGGCCTCGGCGGCGGAGCCGGCGGCGATCACCAGCACGCCGGACTTCGGCGCTGCTGTCTCGGCGAAGCTTACCGGCCGTCGGAGGGTGGCCGAGGACCAGGTGGCGGTCTCCGCCGGCGACGCCGAGGCCTTGGGCGCAGCGAGGGCGGGGGCGGGTGCAAGGACCGGGACAACCAGGGCCAGGCTCAGGCCGGCCAGGGCGAGGGGGCGGAACGGGGTCATGAAGGGGCCCTGAGTTTGAGGGAAAGGGAAGGCGTTAGCGCTGATTAGTGCCGGAAAACGCGTACGCCCGTAAAGGCCATGGTCACGCCGGCGGCGTCGGCGGCGGCGATCACCTCCTCGTCCCGGATCGAGCCACCCGGCTGGATCACCGCCGTGGCCCCGGCCTCCGCCGCCTGGATCAGGCCGTCGGCGAAGGGGAAGAAGGCTTCAGAAGCGCAGGCCGACCCCTTGGCCAGGCTCTCGGGCAGGCCAGCCTGCTCGGCCGCCTCGCCGGCGCGGAGGGCCGCAATCCGGGCGGAGTCCCTGCGGTTCATCTGGCCCGCGCCAATGCCTGCCGTCTGGCCGTCCCGGGCGAAGACGATGGCGTTGGACTTGACGTGCTTGGCCACGGTGAAGGCGAACAGCATGTCCTGTACCTCCTGCGGGGTCGGCTGGCGGCGCGTGACGATCTTCAGGTCGGCGGCGGTCAGGCGAGAGGTATCGCGGCCCTGGACCAGGAAGCCGCCCGCCACCTGCTTGAAGAGGTCGCCGGGGGCCAGGGGGTCGGGCATGCCGCCGGTCAGCAGCAGGCGCAGGTCCTTCTTCTTGGCGAACAGGGCGATGGCGTCGTCGTCGGCCTCGGGGGCCACCACCACCTCAGTGAAGATCTTGAGGATCTCCTTCGCCGCCGCCGCATCCAGCCGGCGGTTCACCGCCACGATGCCGCCGAAGGCCGAGACCGGGTCGCACTGCAGGGCCCGGGCGTAGGCGGTCTTCAGGTCCGACCCCAGGGCCACGCCGCAAGGATTGGCGTGCTTGATGATGGCCACAGCGGCGGCGGCCTGGGGGTCGAACTCCGCCACCAGCTCGATGGCCGCGTCGGTGTCGGCGATGTTGTTATAGCTGAGGGCCTTGCCCTGCACCTGGCGGGCGGTGGCCACCCCGGTCCGTGGGGCCTCCTCCACGTAGAAGGCGGCGGCCTGGTGCGGGTTCTCGCCATAGCGAAGGGTCTGGGCCAGGCGGCCCGACAAGGTCCGCCGCCGGGGTGCGGCCTCGCCCAACTGGCCCGCGAACCAGGTCGAAATCGCCGCATCGTAGGCCGCCGTGCGGGCGTAGGCCCGGGCCGCCAGGGTCTTGCGCAGGACCAGGCTCGTGGTTCCCTCCGCCGCCAGCTCGGCCAGGACCTCCTGCAGGTCCTCCAGTTCGGTGCAGACCGCCACATAGCCATGGTTCTTGGCCGCCGAGCGGATCATCGCGGGACCGCCGATGTCGATGTTCTCAATGGCGCTGGCGAAGTCGCCCCCGCCGGCCACCGTCTTCTCGAAGGGGTAGAGGTTGACGTAGACGAGATCGATCCCGCCGATCCCGTGCTCGGCCATGGCGGCGGCGTGGGCCGGCGCGTCGCGCACGCCCAGGAGGCCGCCGTGCACCACCGGGTGTAGGGTCTTGACCCGGCCGTCCATCATCTCCGGAAAGCCGGTCAGGTCCGAGACGTCCTTCACGGCCAGCCCTGCAGCGGCGATGGCCGCCCGGGTGCCGCCCGTCGACACCAGCTCCACGCCCCCTTCGGCCAGGGCCCGGGCGGCCTCGACCAGCCCCGTCTTGTCGGAAACCGAGATCAGGGCCCGGCGGACGGGAACACGATCAGGCGCAGGCGGGAAGTCAGGGGCGGCAGGCATGGCGCTCTCCGTGGCGGTTCGGAAGGTCGGCCCAGGCGAGCGGCGCTTTGACGTCCGTGCGCTCCCCGGTGGTGGACCACCTGTTTCGCCAGTCACGCAGGACAACGGGTTTCTAGCCCAGCCGGCGATTCCCGGAAACCGCCGCCTTGCGAGGCCGTCAGCCGCGAAGGGCGGCGATGTTGGCCGCGTAGGCGTCGGGACCGCCCCGGAACACCGCGGTTCCGGCCACCAGGGCGGTGGCGCCGGCGTCTACGCACAGCCGGGCGGTCTCGGCGGTCACCCCGCCATCCACCTCGAGCACGATGTCCCGGCCGCTGGCGTCGATCATCCGCCTCAAAGCCTCGATCTTGGCCAGCTGGGAATGCATGAAGGTCTGGCCGCCAAAGCCCGGATTGATGGACATGACGAGGATCAGGTCCACCTCGTCCATCATCCACTCGATCACCGAGGGCGAGGTCGAGGGGTTGAAGACCACCCCGGCCCGGGCGCCCAGCTGGCGGATGCGCTTCAGGGTCCGGTTCAGGTGCGGCCCGCTCTCCGGATGCACGCTGACAATGTCGGCGCCGGCCTCGACGAAGGCCTCGAGGTAGGGGTCCACCGGGGCGATCATCAGGTGCACGTCCATGGGGACGGTCGCGTGCGGCTTCAGGGCCCGGACGATGTCAGGTCCCAGGGTGATGTTCGGCACGAAATGGCCGTCCATCACGTCGATGTGCAGCCAGTCGGCGCCGGCGGCCTGCACGGCGCGGACCTCTTCGCCCAGCCGGGCGAAGTCGGCGGCGAGGAGCGAGGGGGCAATGATCGGGCGCAGGCTCATGCCTCGGACTTAGCCGCCCCCGCGGCCTGCGCCAAGTCCCGGCGGGCCCGGCGGTTCGGCCGGCGGGCGAAGCGGGCGATGAAGAAGCCGTCCGCGCCACCGGCGCGATGGGTCGGCAGGATGCGAAGCGTCCCGTCCTCGAGGCGGCTCCCGGGCGGGGCGCCGCCCTCGCCGGGAGCGATCGGGTCCAGGGCGAAGTCGGCGCACCGCTTCAGGAATCCCGCGACCTGGCCCTCGCCCTCCTCAGGCTCCAGCGAGCAGACGCAGTAGACAAGCCGACCGCCGGGCCGCACCCGCCGGGCGGCGGCGTCCAGCAGGCGGGCCTGTGCGCCCGCCAGGGCGGCGATGTCGCCGGGCTTCACCGCCCAGAGGACGTCCGGGTTGCGGCGGAAGGTCCCCGTGGCGCTGCAGGGGGCGTCAAGCAGGACGGCGTCGAAGGTTCGCCCATCGTCCCATGTCGCGGCGTCGGCGGCGATGACCTCGGCGGTCAGGCCGGTCCGCTCCAGGTTCTCCCGCACCCGGTGCAGGCGGCCCTGCGACCTGTCGAGGGCGGTGACCTCTGCACCGGCGGCCGCCAGTTGCAGGGTCTTTCCGCCGGGCGCCGCGCACAGGTCCAGGACGGTGAGGTCTTGCCGGGGGTTCAGGAGGCGGGCGGGGACGGCGGCGCTGGCGTCCTGGACCCACCAGCGGCCCTCCGCAAAACCTTCCCAGGCCGAGACCTCACCTCGACGGGAGGTGCGCCAGGTGTCGGCGGCCACCTGAGTCAGCCCCAGGGCCTCGGTCAGCGCTCCTGGATCGCCCCTCAGGGTCAGGTCTGTGTCCGGCTCCCCGGCGATTACGGCGGCGACGGCGAGGGCGGAGGTGCGGCCCCAGGCTGCGCTCCAGCGGGCCAGGAGCCAGGACGGGGCGAGGGCCTCCGGGTCGGAAAGGTTCGGCGGCTCGCGGATCAGGCCCCTCAGGACGGCGTTGACCAGGCCCTTGAACCTGCGGGCCTCAGCCAGGGATTCAGCCAGGTCGACGCTGGCGCTGACGGCGGCGTGGGGCGGGGCGCCCAGGACCAGGGCCTGGACAGCGCCCAGTCTCAGGATGTTGCGGACGATCTCCGGCGGCGGGCGAGGGATTCGGGCGTCGAGGGCGCGGTCGAGGGGTCCCAGTCGCCGCAGGGCTGTCAGGACCAGGATCCGGGCGAAGGCCCGGTCCCGGGGCTCAAGGCCCGCGAGGCCGGGCGCGGCGGAATCGTCCTCAAGGCCGGCGCGTTGGGACAGGGCCGCAGCCAGGAGGTCAAGCGCGGCGCGGCGGGCGGGCAATCCGGTGGGAAGGCGGGGTTCGGTCACGCAGAGCCGCCTGCCCGGTTCCGGCGGCCATGGCAACTGGCGTTTCGCGCGCCGGACGCCTAGATGGGGATCATGGAAGACGACGCGCCCCCCAACGCCGCCCCCGGCAAGGCCCTCAGCCCCGCCGCCCGCCGGGCCCTCGAGGAAGCCGCCGCCCGCAAGGCCGCCGAGGCCGCGGAGGCCGAACGACTGGCCGAACAGGGCGGTCCCGCCGGCCTTGAGCCCACCCGCTTCGGCGACTGGGAGCGCAAGGGCATCGCCGTCGACTTCTAGGCCCACTGCGTCGCCCAGGGCGAGCTCCCGGCGAAACCGGCTGACGGGGTCTACGGCGCCTCAGCTGACCCCCTCCGACGCGCTGCGCGCGCCACCTCCCCCTGGGGCAGGGCTATCGCATATAGATTCCGCCTATAGAACGACTTGGCTGCGCAAGACTCGCTCGATCAAAAAACCGGGAACAAAACGGAATCGGTGACTGCCTCTTGGACTGCAGACGCTTACCAGCGTCGGTTTCCTGT
>JADBYZ010000003.1:42500-74650 GCA_020402745.1 Phenylobacterium sp. | reverse complement strand
TCTGACAGGAAACCGACGCTGGTAAGCGTCTGCAGTCCAAGAGGCAGTCACCGATTCAGTTTTGTTCCCGGTTTTTTGATCGAGCGAGTCTTGCGCAGCCAAGTCGTTCTATAGGCGGAATCTATATGCGATAGCCCTGCCCCCAGGGGGAGGTGGACCGCGAAGCGGGCCGGAGGGGGTCAACGGCGGCTCAGCAGACCCCCTCTCCGACCTTCGGTCGGAGCTCCCCCTTGGGGGAGCAATTGGCGTTGTGATTCCTAGTCTTCGAGCGCGCCGGGCCCGGGCCAGGGCGGAACTGCCGCCGCCCCTTCCCCTAAGGCTCTATCTCCACCACACCGGCGTCTGTCGCCACCAGGGCCAGGTCGGCGAGGTCTAGGAAGAGGCCGTGGTCGACCACGCCGGTCACCGACTTCAGCGCCGCCGCCAAGGCCGCCGGGGCGTCGATACGGCCGCAGGCGATGTCGTAGATCACGTTGCCGCTGTCGGTCAGGACCTGCGATCCGTCCTTCATCCTCTGACGGGGGGCGGCGCCGATGTCGCACTCGGACAGGGCGTCGCAGATGCGGTCCAGGGTGGTCCGGTGCCCGAAGGCCACCACCTCCACAGGCAGGGGAAAGGCCCCCAGCCGGGGAACGCGCTTGCCGGCGTCAGCGATGACGACGCAGCGGCGGGAGGCCTCCCAGACCAGTTTCTCGCGCAGCAGGGCCGCGCCGCCGCCCTTGATCAGGGACAGGGCCGGGCCGATCTCGTCGGCGCCGTCCACCGTCAGGTCGATGGGCCCGGTCTCGCCCAGTTCCGTCACCCGGATCCCCAGCTCCTGCGCCAGGGCCGCCGTGGACCGGGAGGTGGCCACGCCCAAGATGTCCAACTTGCGGGCGGCCAGGGCGCGCACGAACCCGGCGGCGGTGGAGCCGGTGCCCAGGCCCACCACCATGCCGGGCTGGACGAGGGCGGCGGCGGCCTCGCCGGCGGCCCGTTTCTGGTCCTCGGCGCTCATGACCCGCCCTTGGCCTTGCGGGCCGCCTTCTCGGCCGTCTTGCGGGCGCGGAAGGCGGCGGCCCAGCCGGCCTTGTGGCTCTGCTCGCCCCGCGCCAGGGCCAGGGC
Organism: Phenylobacterium sp.; assembly: GCA_020402745.1. Lineage (GTDB taxonomy): Bacteria > Pseudomonadota > Alphaproteobacteria > Caulobacterales > Caulobacteraceae > Phenylobacterium. Next base: position 73,546 of record JADBYZ010000003.1, on the reverse strand, counting down.
GTCGTCAGGCACGTCGCGGACGATGACCGAGCCCGAGCCTGTCATGGCGCCTGCGCCGATCGACCGCGGCGCGACGATGGCGGTGTTTGAGCCGATGAAGGCGCCCGGGCCCACATGGGTCTCGTACTTGTCGAAGCCGTCATAGTTGCAGAAGATCGTGCCAGCGCCGATGTTGGCCCCCGCCCCCACGGTGCCATCGCCCAGATAGGCGAGGTGATTGGCCTTGGCGCCCTTGTCCAGGCGGACCTTCTTGACCTCGACGAAGTTGCCGATGTGGACCTCCTCGCCGATGTCGGCGCCGGGACGCAGGCGGGCATAGGGGCCAATCAGGGCGTCGGGTCCGACCCGGGCGCCTTCCAGGTGGCTGAAGGCGCGGATCACTGCACCCGTCTCGATGCTGACTCCCGGCGCGAAGACGACGTAGGGCTCGACCTGCACGCCGGCCTCGATCCGCGTGTCCCAGGAAAAGTGCACGGTCTCCGGCGCGGGCATGACCACCCCCTCGGATAGGAAATGCGTCCGCCGCCGCTGCTGAAAGACCGCCTCGGCCTGGGCCAGTTGGGCGGGGGTGTCGGCGCCCATGACGGCGGTTTCGGGGGCGTAGTGGGCCCGGACCTTCCGCCCTTCAGCGGCGGAGATCGAGACCACGTCCGTCAGATAGTACTCGCCCTTGGCGTTGGCGTTGGTGACCTGCGAGAGCCAGTCGAACAGGCGGGCCCGGTCGGCGCAGAGCATGCCGGCGTAACAGGTCCGCACCATCAGCTCAGCCGGCGAGGCGTCGCGGGCCTCGACGATGCGCCGCACCTCGCCTTCGGGGCCGGAGAGGATGCGCCCGTACAGCAGGGGGTCGGCCGGCTCGAAGCCCAGCAGGGCCAGGTCCGCCCCCTGCGCCCTCAGGCTGAACAGGGGGTCCAGGTCCTCCGGCGCCAGAAGCGGGCAGTCGCCATTGACCACCAAGACGTCGCCCTCGAAGTCCGAAAGGGCCGGTCCGGCGGCCAGGACGGCGTGGCCGGTGCCGAGAGGCGGGTCCTGGACCGCCGCCGCCCCGGCGCCGAGACGGGCCTCGACCAGCTGGCGCACGGCGGGGCTGTGGGTCCCGATCACCACCACGACACGTTCACAGCCCGTCTCCAGGACGGTGTCGATGACCCGGTCCAGCAGGGTGCGTCCCCCGACCTTGTGCAGGACCTTGGGGATGGGGGACTTCATCCGGGTCCCCTGCCCGGCGGCGAGGATGACGGCGGCGCGGGCGGTCATGGCGGAAACCCCGGAATCGTGGGTGAGATGGCAATCATGGCGGCTTTAGCCGAAACCGCCAGCAGAGTCCCCGCCCCCAACGGCCCCTTGCACAGGAGCGTCCATGCCGTCTGAAGCCCAGCCCCTGGCCGGCGCCGTCATCGCCTTCGACCTGGATGGCACCCTGGTGGACTCCGCCCCAGACCTCGTGGCGACCCTCAACCACATCCTGGCCGAAGAGGGGATCGCCCCCCTGCCCTTCGACCAGGGCCGTAGCCTGATCGGCCACGGCGCCCGGCGGCTGCTCCAGCGAGGCTTCGAGGCCCAGGGCCTGGATGTGGCTCCCGAAGCGCTGGAGGTCCTTTGGCTGCGCTTCATCGACCACTACAAACTCCACAGCGCCGACCTCACCCGCCCCTTCCCCGGCGTGCCGGAGAGCCTGGAGGCCCTGCGCGCCGCGGGCGCCCGGCTGGCCGTCTGCACCAACAAGCTGACCCGACTGTCCACGCCCATCCTGGAGGCCCTGGACCTGGCCCGCCACTTCGACGCCGTCATCGGCGCCGACCTGGCGCCCGCGCCCAAGCCCGACCCCCGCCATCTTCAGCTCGCAATTCAGGCCGCAGGCGGCGACATCCGCCGGGCGGTCATGGTGGGCGACGCCGGCACCGACGCGGGCGCGGCGCAGGCGGCGGGGATCCCCCTGGTCCTGGTCAGCTTTGGCTACACCGAGGTTCCCGCAAGGGACCTGGGCCCCGACCGGCTGATCGACCACTTCGACGACCTCCTGCCTGCCTGCCTGGAACTGCTGCTGCGGCGCTGATCCTCAGCCCCTCCGCAACACCCCGATCCCGTCTGATGGGCGGCGGCGGGCTCTGTGCGGGCTCAGCTTGGGCCATGCACCGGCGTCCGCCCGGCAACAGCGCCAAGCCTGACCGCCCCGGTCCCTGACCCGGGGGTGGGCCGGCTTGCAGCGCGCAGGCGGGCAGGCTATAGCCGCTACCCTTCCGGCGGATGCGTAGCTCAGCGGTAGAGCACCTCGTTCACACCGAGGGGGTCACAGGTTCGATCCCTGTCGCATCCACCAGGGTTTACCCCGCCTCCGCGATCTGTTGACCCGCCCCTCGCCGCGGCGGCCAGCGTCATCGAAGCGTCGCGGGAACGTCGCCTTGGTGACGTCGAACTGACACCGGCGTGACATCGGGCGTGGGCAGTCAGGGGGCCTGCTGGAGGCTCCCATGTATCTTTCCCGACTTCTCCCTATCCGTCGCCATGCCCTTCTTTCGGGCGTCGCCCTCCTCGCGGTCTCTGCGATCGCCCCTGCCGCGCTTGCAGCCGAGGACGCCGATGAGGGCATGCTCTCGGAGGTCATCGTCACTGCAGAGAAGCGGGAGACCAACCTCCAGAAGACGCCCGTGGCGGCCTCGGTGCTCGGTGCGGAGCAACTCGCCGACCGGCGCATCCAGAGCCTTGCGGACCTGACCACGGGAATACCTTCCCTGCGGGTGGCGCCCTTCTTCTCGCGGACTTCGGCGCTGACGGTGGGCATTCGCGGCATTGTCCCCTTCGACGCCAACCAGCCGAGCCGGGACGCGGGCGTCGGCGTCTATATCGACGGGGTCTACCTGGGGCGGTCCCAGGGCCTGGGCGCCACGCTTTACGACATTGAGCGGATCGAGGTGCTGAAGGGGCCGCAGGGCGCCCTGTTCGGCCGCAACTCGACCGGCGGCGCGGTCAGCATTGTCAGCCGCAAGCCCTCGGGCGAGCTCGGCCTTCGCCAGAGCTTCGGCGTGCGCAACTTCGGCGGCTACAGCGCCGAGACCCACCTGGACCTGCCCGAGTGGAACAACCTGGCCGTGAAGATCGACGGGGTCGTCAGCAGGCGTGACGGCACCACAGACAACCCGATGGAGGGCCAGTCGGACTTCAACGCCATTGACCGGTCCGGCATCCATGTGGGCGTCCTCTGGTCGCCGACCGACGACTTCGAAGCCCGGCTGGACTTCGACGAGGCCTATGACGGGACGACGCCTTACTACGTCCAGCTCCTGTCCAAGACGCCGACCTCCCCGGCCCTGGCGCCGCTGGTGAAGGTCCAGTCCGACCGGGCGAGGGTCGCGGACATCGGCGTGCCCCAGCAGGACAGCGTCGGACGGACCCAGGGCTGGGCCCTGCACCTGTCCTGGTCGCCCTCGGAGGACCTGGAGGTCCGCACCATCTCGGCCTACCGCCGCCTCAAGCAGAGCCAGTATGACAACGGGATCGGCGCCCACGCCGGGGTCTTCGTCCCCAACGGCCAGTTCGCCCGCTACAGCATCGCCTCCCTGCGACAGGACCAGGTCAGCCACGAGATCCAAGCTCTCGGAACCCTCGGCGAACTGACCTATGTCGTCGGCGCCTACTACTACAACGAGGAAGGTGACGACGACGCCTGGACGCCCAACACCCTGCAGTGGAACGCCACCGGTACGGCGGCGACCCGCCTGCCGAGCCTGATCGCCGGCGCCCGCTGGCCCTTCCCGGACCGGGCCAGCACCGCCCGCGCCACGAGCACCGCCCTGTTCGGTCAGGCGACGTGGATCCCCAGCGCCCTCGATGGCCGGCTGCGACTGACGGCGGGCGGCCGCTTCACCCGCGACGAGAAGAGCGGAAACCTGACGCGGGTAAACGGTGCCGTGACCGCCCTCGCCTTCACCTTCGACGACGAACGGTTCGATCCTTCGGTTTCGGCGCTGTTCGACCTGACGGAGACAACCAGCGTCTACGCCAAATGGGGCACGGCCTACCGGGCGGGCGGCGCCAACTCCCGCTCGGTCAGCTACCGCGCCTTCGGTCCCGAGGAGGTCGCCACCACCGAGGCCGGCGTCAAGAGCGAGTTCTGGGACCGGCGGGCCCGCCTCAACATCGCAGCCTTCAGCACCCGCTATACGGACATCCAGATCGATTTCTCGGCCGTGAACCTGAACAACAGCAACAGGGGCACTCTTGAGACAGTGAACGCTCCCGGTGAGGGCCGCATCGCGGGTCTGGAAGTCGACTTCACCATCGCCCCGGTGACCGGACTGACGCTGGCGGCGAACTACGCCTTCACCACCAGCCGTCTGCCCGTCGCCGCCAACCCCTTTGCCGGCGGACGCCTGCAGACCGTCTACATTGTCTACACGCCGAAGAACGCGCTCAGCGCCTCCATCGACTATGTCCGTCCGATTGGCGACATGACCCTGCGGGCCCACCTGGACGCCAACTTCGCGGATGGCTACCGGGGCTCGTCCGGGGAGGCCACCTTCTCCGACTACTCAACGGTCTGGAACGGCCGTCTGGCCCTGACCGACATCCGGGTCACCGACAGCGTGCGGATGGAGGCCAGCCTCTGGTCGCGCAACCTCTTCGATAACGCCTATGTCTTTTATCGCAGCGCCGGCGCCGCCGCCGCCCAGGGCGTGTTCGGGATGTTCAACGAGCCCAGGACCTATGGCCTGGACCTGACCTTCCGCTACTGACCTTACAGGAAACCGACACCATGATCAGGTCCTTCACCCTCGCCAGCATCCTCGCCGTCAGCCTCACCGCCGGAACGGCGCAGGCCCGGGTCGCCGGGGAGCGGGTCGAGCGACCTGCGCCCGACAGGGTCATCGTCAGCTGGACCGCAGCGGGTCCGGTGGATGTCTATGCCGCCGACCGCCCCGATGCGCCGCGGGAGCGCATGAAGCTGGTGTCCGACAACGACGCCGATGGCCGACATGAACTGGCGGCGGATCTGATCAGCCGGCCCTACTTTCTCCTGGTCGACTCCACCGATGGTCAAGCGACCCGGGTGGCGGAGCGGGTCCTTCCTCTGGCGCAGGGCTCGAACTTCCGGGATCTGGGGGGTTATCGGACCGAGGACGGACGATCCGTCCGCTGGGGGCGCATCTACCGCTCAGGGGCCACGCCGACCCTGACAGACGAGGACCTGCGAAGGGTGAAGGACCTGAGCCTGTCCGAGATGATCGACCTCCGGTCAAGCGAGGAGAGGGTGCTGGCGCCGTCCAGGATCGAGGGCGTTCCCTACGTGTCCGTTGGCTACTCCATGGGCGCCATATCCCGGAACGGCAATCCGGTGATCCCGGACATGGAGACGATCTACCGCGGCTTCCCGGAACTCCTGGCGCCGCAGGTTCGGGTCCTCTTCGCCAGTCTGCTCCGAAATGAAGGCCCCGTGGTCTATAACTGCTCGGCCGGTCAGGACCGGACGGGGTTCGCCTCAGCCCTGATCCTGCGCGCCCTTGGCGTACCGGTGGAGACTGTGATGGCGGATTACCACCTTTCGACGACCTATCGGCGGCCGCAGTACGAGATGCCCAAACTGACGCCGGAGCTGATCGCCTCCAACCCCGGTGCGGCGATCTACGCCCAGTATCAGAAGGACCCAAAATACCTGACGCCCCAGCCGTTGAAGGACAGCGTCGGGGTTAGCTATCTTTCCTTCGCCCTGGACGAGGTGGACCAGAAGTGGGGCTCTGTCGCCGCCTATCTGCAGGCCGAGGCCGGCGTAGGACCCAAGGAACTGGCTCGACTGAAAGAGCTCTACCTGGAGTGATCGGCGCAACGCCGCCGCATTCCCTTGGGCCACCGACCGGCGCCCCGCCTCGGGGCCCGGATCAACGCCCCTACCCTGTGCCACGCGGCGCTGGTAAGGTTTGGGTCTCAGTTTCCGGAGCCCGTTCATGACCCGTCCCTACGTCCGCCTGGCCGTGACCGCTGCAAGTCTGCTCACCCTCGCCGCCTGCCAGACCGGGCCGGACGGCATCACCTCGCCCAAGGCGGCGGTGCGAGGCTTCTACGGTCCCTACGAGGGCGATTTCCGGCAGGCTGAGGCGGCGCGCCTGAGCCAGAGCCTCTCCACCGAGGTTGAGCGCGCCAAGGCCAACGAGGTCGAGTCCGCGGCGCAGACCAAGGCGGGCCCCGACCCAACCGACAAGCCCCGCATCCTCGAGGGCGAGATCTTCGCCAGCCTCAATGAGGGCTACACCCACTATCGCATGGGTCTCGCCCGGGTGATCGGCGACCGCGCCTCGGTGGCGGTGACCTTCACCAACAAGGGCTACAAGACCCGCTGGACCGACGATGTGAAGCTGGTCAACGAGAATGGCTGGAAGATCGACAATGTCCTGTTCACCGGCGGGTGGACGAGCCAAACCAGCACACGCGACGCGCTTCGCCAGTTCAACGCCCTGCCTGTCGCGCCCTGAGACGCCCCATGCCCGTCAGGCGGCGAGGATGAAGTCGCCGGCCGACAGGACGGGTTTCGCAGCTCCGAAGGTCGCCAGGGAGATGGCCGCTGCCCCGCCCACGCCGTCCGGGTCGTAGTACAGGGTTCCCGTCGTGGTGTCGTAGACGAGGCGATCGTCGGCATCGTGCGCCGCGGTGACACCGGCGCCGGACCAGAAGAGGCCAGGTCCCAGGGGCCCTGTCGCCGCGCCGGTCAGGCCAGCGAAGACTGCACGACTCAGCAGGATCTTGTCCACACCGGCGGCGAAGTCGGTGATGAGGTCGGCGCCCGCGTCCGGCAGACCGTCGAACCGGAAGACATCATAGCCAGCGCCACCGGTCAGGCGGTCTGCGCCAGCCCCTCCAGACAGGGTGTCGTCGCCCGTCCCCCCAAGGATCGTGTCCGCCCCTGCGCCGCCGCTGATGGTGTTGGCGCCTCCACCGCCCGTCAGGAGGTTGGCGGCGGCGTTCCCCGCCAGGTTGACAAGTCCGGTGGACAGCAGCGCCCCGTTCTCGATCTCCGCCCCCAGGGTGAAGGTTGCGCCGGTGGTGGAGAGCAGGAACTGGACCGTGTCCACGCCTCCGGCCGACGCCTCCACAATCTGGTCGAGCGTGTCATCCATGACGTAGAGGTCATCGCCAGAGCCGCCGATCAGGGTGTCGGCCCCGCCGCCGCCGGACAGGGTGTCAGCGCCGTCGCCGCCGTCAATCCGGTTGGCCAGGGCGTTGCCGGTCAGGACGTTGGCGAGAATGTTTCCGGTCAGGTCGTAGGCGACCGAGTTCACGAGGATAGCGTTCTCGACATTGGCGGCGAGAGTGTAGTTCCCGCCACCTGTCGCAACAGCCACCCGCACCTGATCGGCGCCAGCGCCGGCAGCCTCCACCACAGAGTCCGAAAGGCTGTCGATGATGTAGACGTCATCGCCGGCGCCGCCGATGAGGGTGTCGGGCCCGCCGGCCCCTGAAAGGGTGTTCGCCCCGGAGTTTCCAGTCAGAACATTCGCCAGGCCATTGCCGGTCAGGCCAAAGGCCAGGCCGCCCAGGAGCAGAGCGTTCTCCACCTGGTCCGGAAGGGTCCAGTTTCCGCCCCGGATGTTGATGCCGACCTCGGCCAGGTCAACCCCGCCGCCGCCGGCCTCGACCAGGAGGTCGCCGGTGGAGTCGACGACGTAGGTGTCGTCCCCCGCCCCGCCGGTAAGGGTGTCGGCGCCGCCGCCGCCATCCAACCGGTTGGCGGCCATATTGCCGTTCAGCACATTGGCAAGGCCATTCCCGGTCAGGTTGAAGGCGACCGTTGACGTAAGGGTCGCGCTCTCCACATTCCCGGACAGGCTGTAGGTTCCGCCGGCGGTAGAAATCCCCACGGCGAGGTGATCCCATCCTTCACTCAAGGCCTCAACGACGAGGTCTCCGGCCGAGTCCACGATGTAGGTGTCGTTCCCGCCGCCGCCAGTCAGGGTGTCCGCCCCCGCCCCGCCGTCCAGGATATTGTCGGCGAGATTGCCGGTCAGGCGATTGGCAAGGGCGTTTCCCGTCAGGTTGAAGTTCACCCTGCTCATCAGCAGGGCGTTCTCGACCTCTGACGCAAGGGTGTAGGCGCCCCCGGCGGTCGCGACTGAGAGCTGAATCGTATCGTTCCCGCCCCCCGCCGACTCCGCGACCTGGGCGGAAAGGGAATCGACCAGATAGAGATCATCACCGGCGCCGCCGACCAGGGAGTCGCCGCCACCGCCCATGAGAGTGTCCGCCCCAAGGTCGCCGACCAGGGTGTCCGCAGCAGCGGAGCCGGTCAGCCGGTTGGCAAGGGCGTTTCCGGTCAGCATGAGGGCGACCCCGCCGCTCACCTCGCCATTCTCGACATTGGCGGACAGGGCGTAGCTGGCGCCGGCCTGGGTGATCCCGACTCGGACGAGGTCTGTTCCTGCGCCTGCGGCCTCGACAACGAGATCCCCGGCGCTGTCCACGAGATAGACGTCGTTGCCCGCCCCGCCGACCAGCGTGTCCGCCCCCGCCCCGCCGGACAGGGTATTGGCCATGGCGTTGCCGGTCAGCAGGTTGTCGAGGCTGTTGCCGGTGAGGCTGAGGGCGACCATCGACGTGATCTGAGCGTTCTCCACGAAGGACGGCAGGGTCCAGCCGGTACCAGAGGTTCCGAGGGCGACATTGACGGTGTCGGTTCCCTCGCCGGCCGCCTCAAGGACGACGTCCGTAGCGATGTAGATGGTGTAGAGATCGTCCCCGGCGCCGCCCGCCAGGGTATCGGCGCCCCCGGCGCCATTCAGGGTGTCCGCACCGCCCCCCCCGTCCAGTCGGTTGGCGGCGCTGTTGCCGGTGAGCCGGTTGCCCAGGGCGTTGCCGACCAGGTTGATGGCGACCCTGCTGGTGACGATCGCCTCCTCGACCTCGGCCGCAAGGGTCCAGGTTCCGCCGGCCGTGGTGATGGCGACCTGGACGAGGTCGGTCCCACCCCCCGCAACCTCGACAACAGAGTCGGAGAGGGAATCGACGATATAGATGTCGTTTCCGCCGCCTCCGATCAGGGTGTCGGCGCCGACACCCCCATCCAGCCGGTTGATCGCGGCGTTGCCGGTCAGGCGATTGTTGAGGGCGTTTCCGGTGAGGTTGTAGGCGAGGCCTGAGACGATCTCAGCGTTCTCAACATTGTCGCTCAGGGTCCAGGTCCCGCCCGCCAGGTTGACAGCCACCTGAACGAGGTCCGTCCCCTCGCCCGCAAGTTCAGTGACCCTGTCGGCCCCGGTCTCCACGACGTAGACGTCATCGCCCGTCCCGCCGGCCAGGGTGTCGATCCCCACGCCGCCGACCAGGGTGTCGTTCCCGGCGCCGCCGTTCAGGATGTTGGCGGCGGCGTTGCCCGTCAGCCAGTTGGCGAGGGCGTTGCCGTTCAGGGTGAAGGCGACCGCGTTGACCAGGATTCCAGTCTCTACCTCCGCGCCCAGGGTGTAGCTCCCGTTCGCGAGGTTGATGGCGATGTTGACGGTGTCCGTTCCGCCACCTGCCGCCTCGACCACCAGGTCTGAGGATCCGTCAACGATGTAGAGGTCATCGCCATCGCCCCCGGACAGAGTGTCCGCCCCGGCGCCGCCCGCCAGGGTATCTGCGCCAGCACGGCCTTCCAGCAGGTTATCGGCGCTGTTCCCCCGCAGGGAGTCCGCCCCCGAGCCGCCGATGGCGTTTTCGATCAATGAGCGGGGATCATTAGCGTGCTGGTAGGCGTTGTAGACATTGCCCTGGGCCATACGGCCAAATCCGAGGCTGGCGGTCTGGGCGGCTGACAGAAAGGAACTGGACCCCGGATTGAGATCCACTCTGAGGCCTGTGGCATAAGCCGAGAAGTCGTAGGTGTCCCGGCCGCCGCCGTCCCAGACCGTCATGAAGATGCGGTTGCCGGCCGGGGCGCCCTGCAAGGCCCCGTTCATGGTCATCGCGCCCGTCGTCGGCGACCAGGTGTAGACCGTGTCCCCCGACTGAGTGTTGAAATTGGCGCCATACATCGCCTGAAGGGCGGCGATGTCGTTCATCATGTAGGTCGTCGGAAAATCCACGGATCCATTGGTGTAGCCCGTCAGCGGCCCGCCCGGAAAACTCCGGTAGCTCATCACCGTGAACTCGAGTGCGTCGCGCGCCGACGGCACCGCGATCCGCGCCGGGCCACCGGCCTCCTGGGCGTGCTTCAGGCCGAGACCATGACCGATCTCATGAAGCATGGTGAGGTAGGCGTAGTTCCCGGACACGGCGTTGCGGTAGTCGTATTGCACCCCGCACCAGACATCGCCTCCAGCGCCGCCAACGCTGGCGACCGGATAATAGGCATAGGCTGTTCCGACGGTAGGATCGGAGGTCTGGCCGATCCGCATATCCGAGGTGTCCGTCCCGTTATTGACGAACTGGGCGTTGGTGTAGCTGGCGACCAGGTTGAAGGCGTCGATCGCCGCTTGCTTCTGGAGGGCGCTGACGGCGCTGAAATACTGAACCGCAGTCGGGTTCGGATAGCCCGGGTAGTCCGACGCAGAGTCCGGGAAGCTATAGCTGATTACCCCGGTCCACTTGTAGCCGGACAGGAGACCATCGATCTGGGCGGCGCCCGTCGCCGCTTGTGTCGTCTCTACCGCCATGCCTTCGCCCCCGCCGCTATTCCCAAGATGCACGGCGTGAATACTGGGACGACAGGCTTAACAAGCCGGCCAAAGAACGCTGTGAATTTCCATTAACCCTGAGATATCAGGGTCTTGTGAACCCCGAGCGGATCTTTGGCACAACGCCGGCGACGGACAGGAGGCTCTCGACGCAGTCTCGGATGGAATCGTCCAGGGGCCGGAACTCGATGCCGGTGACAGCCCGGATCCTGTCGTTGCGAAGGTCCGCCAGGGCCCAGACCGCCCGCAATTCCGCCTCCCGCGCCTGGATGCGCTCAGGGAAGGGATCGGTGACCTCGGGCGTATCATGGCCGATCTCGGGCAGGAGTCGGTCGATGTCGGCGCAGATGTCCTCGACCTTCCGCATGTCGGTGGACCAGGCGATGAACCGCTCGCCATTGGCGACCTCGGTGCTTTCCAGAAGGCCGATGTGGGCTAGGGCGTCGTCGCGCACGTCGACCGTCATCCAGGGCCGGTAGGCGCCGTTCTGGAAGTACTTGCCCAGCAGCATGGTCTCGATGTTGTGCTGCCAGGGACCCATGTCCTTCTGGTGGGCGGACAGGATGGGCCCCACATTGTCCCCCGGGCAGCAGGTGATGGCGTCCCAACGGCCGCTGGATTCGGCGGCGTCGGCGAAGGCCCGCTCCGCATGGAGCTTGCCCATGGAATAGCCCTGGCCGCGATCCGGGGTCCGCTTGGGGTTGGACTCGTCCGGGTAGCGATCCTCGTAGAAGACCGGACGCCGGGCCACCTCGAAGATGTCGGCCTCTGAGATGACGGCGGCGATGGAGGAGGTCAGGACCACGCGGGTGACCGAGCCTGAGGCCTCGACGCTACGGATGATGTGGTCACAGACCCGGGCGACATAGGCCGGATCATCGTAGGTGCTGACATGGGCGATGTGAGCCACGCCGTGACAACCTCGAAAAATCTCGTCGTAGCAGCCGTCCCGGTCGAGGTCGGCAGCGTGCAGTGTCAGGCGGCCCGAGGCGTAGCCCGGCATGGCCTTGAGGAAGGCGGTGCGGGTCGGATCGTCAACGTCCCTTACACACGCGCGGACCCGGTAACCCTTATCCAGCAGCAATTTGACGGTCCAGCCGCCCAGGAAACCCGCCGCCCCCGTCACGGCGATGGTCCCTCGCTTCGGAATGGGCGCCATGTCTTTCTCCCCGATTACGTCCAGGCGCCGACAAGCCGGCTGCAGGACCGCGAGTCAAATCAGGCCCGCGGCGCGCACGCCGAGGAACAGCAGATAGAGAGCGCCAGCCGAAATCAGGCCAAGGCCCAAGCCGTCTACAGGACCAGGACGTCCCTCGATCTCGGGCGGAGTACGGAGCGAGATCTCCCGCATGGCGAGAAAGACCGGAACAGCGAAGGCCATTGCCAGACCCCAGCCAAGAACTGGATAGAGCCAGACGCCCTTCATCCGGCGACGGCGGCCTTCCACCACCATCCAGACCGAAGCCGCCCATCCCAGGATCAGGATATCGAAGGCCAGGGAACGGGCGCCCGGATTGACCACTGTATCCCGCAGGAAGTCCGTAAACCCGCTCGCAGCCGCCGGGCCGAAGTAGGCGAGGTTCTGGGTCCAGGTGAGGACGAGGCCGACAAGGCCGAGCAGAAGGTAGGTTAAGGCAAGGGCGTGGCTTTGCATGGGGAACCTCCCGGTTCAGCGCACATAGCTGGCGCCATTGATGTCGAGGACGGCGCCCGTCATGGAGGCTGGCGCATCGAGGGCGAGGAAGGCGACGGCGGCGGCAACCTCTGCCGGATCGGCGGCCCGTCCCAGGGGAATGTCGGCCAGGAGGCCGGGGCCCCCGCGACTGGCGAGATAATCCTCGGCCATGCCGGTCATCGTAAACCCGGGACAGACAGCGAAGGCGAGCACGCCTCGGGCGGCGTAGCCCCGGGCGATCGACTTGGTCATGGCCACCATGCCGGCCTTGGAGGCGGCGTAGTGCCAGTGCTGGGGGGAATCGCCCCGATAGGCCGCCCGGCTGGCGACGTTGATGATCCGCCCGCCCCCAGGACGGTCAAGGAAGTGGCGCACCGCAAGTCGAGACAGGTCAGCAGCGGCGCGCAGGTTGACCTGCAGGGTCCGGTCCCAGGCCGCCTCCCACTCCGCTTCGGGAAGGTCGACCGACGCCGGCTCGAAGATCCCGGCATTGTTGATCAAGACGTCGATCCGGCCGTCGAGACGCTCCAGGGCCTGATCCCAGAGGCGGGCGCCGGCTCCGGGGGCCGAGAGATCTTCCGCCAGGATGGCGTCGCCGGCGGTCCGGCCATGACCGACGACCCGGACGCCCCGCGAGGCCAAGACCAGGGCCACGGCGGCCCCTATGCCCCGTGTGGAGCCAGTGACGAGAATGTGGGGTCCGGAGGCGCTCACCCCCCCAGCCTAGACCTCGCCGGGGCGGGCGACAAACGCCTTCAGGTCAGCGCGGGAGGCGCGAGGTTCCCATCAGGTAGGCGTCAACCGCATGTGCGCACTGCCGGCCTTCACGGATCGCCCAGACCACCAGGGACTGGCCGCGCCGCATGTCGCCGCAGGAGAAGATCCCGGGCGTCGAGGTCTGGTAGGACACCGTGTCGGCCCGCACCGCGCCGCGGACATCGAACTCCACCCCCGCTTGCTCGGTGAACTCGGACTTAAGAGGCCCGACAAAGCCCATGGCCAGGAGCACCAGGTCCGTCTTCAGCTGGAACTCGCTGCCCGCGACCTCCTGCATCTGCTGACGGCCGTCGGGGCCGGTGACCCACTCCAAGCGGACGCACTCAAGAGCCTCGACACGACCGTTGGAGCCTATGGCGCGTTTGGTCGCGACGGCGAACTCGCGATCGCAGCCTTCCTGGTGGCTGGAGGAGGTGCGCAGGCGCAGGGGCCAGTCTGGCCAGGTCAGGGCCTTGTTCTCTCGCTCAGGCGGCTGGGGCATGATCTCGAGCTGGGTCACCGAGGCCGCGCCGTGCCGGTTGGAGGTGCCGATGCAGTCGGAACCCGTGTCGCCGCCGCCGATCACCACCACGTGCTTGCCCGTGGCGGAAATGGCGCCGGTGGGCGCGGCGCGCAGCTCATCGTCGCCCGCCACCCGCTTGTTCTGCTGGGTCAGGAAGTCCATGGCGAAGTGGATGCCGCCCAGCTCTCGCCCTTCAATCGGCAGGTCGCGGGGCGCCTCGGCGCCGCCGGCCATGACCAGCACCTCATAGTCATCCATCAGGCGCTGAACCGAGACGTTCACGCCGACCTCAAAGCTGGTGCGGAAGATGACCCCTTCCGCCTCCATCTGGGCGACGCGCCGGTCGATAAGGTGCTTCTCCATCTTGAAGTCGGGAATGCCGTAACGCAGCAGGCCGCCGATCCGGTCGCTCTTCTCGAAAACCGTCACGGCGTGGCCAGCGCGGGCCAGCTGCTGCGCGCAGGCGAGGCCCGCCGGGCCAGAGCCCACGACGGCGACCCGCTTGCCGGTGCCGCGAGGCGCCATGTGCGGGGTGATCCAGCCTTCTTCCCAGCCCCGGTCGATGATCTGGCACTCGATCGTCTTGATGGTGACCGGCGTGTCCTGGATGTTCAGGGTGCACGAGGCCTCGCAGGGGGCGGGGCAGATGCGGCCCGTGAACTCCGGGAAGTTGTTGGTGGATAACAGGTTATCCAGGGCGGCCTTCCACTGCTCGCGATAGACGAGGTTGTTGAAGTCCGGGATCTGGTTGTTCACCGGGCAGCCGTTGTGACAGAACGGAATTCCGCAATCCATGCAGCGCGAAGCCTGCGCCACCAGCTCCTGGGCCGGTAGCGGATTGACGAACTCGCGGTAATTCCGGAGCCGCTCCTGCGCGGGCTGGTAGTCGCGATCCCGACGGGCGACTTCAAGGAATCCGGTCGGCTTTCCCATGTCTCGACTCCTTACTCTGCCGCGACTGCGGCGCCGGCCCGGCGGGCGGCGGCGAGGTCGGTGAGGGCCCGGCGATAATCCTTGGGCATCACCTTCCAGAACTGACCGAGGGAAGCCTCCCAGGTCTCGAGGATCTGCGCGGCCTGCCGCGAGCCGGTATGCAGCAGATGGCGCTCAATGAGGATTCTCAGGCGCTCGGCGTCATGCGAGAGCATGTCGCCCATGCCGGAGTTGTCCACCGAGGGCGAACGCTGGCTCGGACGGCCTTCATCGCCTCCGACGGCGGGGTCAATGCGCTCCAGGTCCACCATGGCGGCGTTGCAAAGCAAGGGGAACTTCTGGGCGGGGTCGTAGACATAGGCTACGCCCCCGGACATGCCCGCGGCGAAGTTGCGGCCGGTTTCCCCCAGGACCACGACGACGCCGCCGGTCATGTACTCGCAGCCGTGGTCACCCACGCCCTCGACCACCGCCACGGCGCCGGAGTTCCGGACCGCGAAGCGTTCGCCGGCGACCCCTTCGATGTAGGCCTCGCCGGCGATGGCGCCATAGAGCACCGTGTTGCCGACGATGATGTTGGCGGTGGGGTCACGCTGGGAGCCGGCGGGCTGACGGACGATCACCCGCCCCCCGGAGAGGCCCTTGCCCACATAGTCATTGCCGTCGCCGGTGAGCTCGAGGGTCAGGCCCCGGGCGGCGAAGGCGCCGAAGCTCTGGCCGGCCTGGCCCGTGAAGGACAAGCTGATCGCGCCGTCGGGCAGGCCGGCGTGACCATGCCGACTGGCGATCTGGCCCGAAAGCATGGCGCCGACCGTACGGTTGATGTTCCGGACGGCGTAGGTCGCCCTCACCGGGCCACCGCCTTCCAGGGCGACGGCGCAGTCGCGGATCAGCTGCTGGTCAAGCGCCTTGTCGAGGCCGTGCTCCTGATGATCCTGGTGATTCAGCACCGCGCGGTCACGGGCGGCGCCGTCATGCAGGATGCGAGACAGGTCAACCCCCGCGGCCTTCCAATGGTCGACGGCCGGCTGCATATCGATCCGGTCCACACGCCCCACCATCTCCGAAACTGTGCGGAAGCCGAGCTCCGCCATGATCTGGCGAAGCTCCTCGGCGACGAAGAAGAAGTAGTTGATGACGTGCTCAGGCTGGCCGGTGAACCGGGCGCGCAGGACCGGATCCTGGGTGGCCACCCCCACCGGGCAGGTGTTGAGGTGGCATTTGCGCATCATGATGCAGCCTGAGGCGATCAGAGGCGCGGTGGCGAAGCCAAATTCGTCCGCGCCCAGCAAGGCCGCAACGGCCACGTCGCGCCCGGTGCGAAGGCCCCCGTCCGCCTGAACGGCGATGCGCGAGCGCAGGCCGTTCAGCAGGAGGGTCTGCTGGGTCTCGGCAAGGCCGATTTCCCAGGGCGAACCCGCATGGGTCAGGGAGGTCAGGGGCGAGGCTCCCGTTCCCCCTTCGTAGCCGGAGATGGTCACATGGTCGGCGCGCGCCTTGGCGACGCCCGCGGCGACCGTTCCGACGCCCACTTCCGACACCAGCTTCACAGAGATGCGGGCCGCCGGGTTTACGTTCTTCAGGTCGTGGATGAGCTGGGCCAGGTCCTCGATCGAGTAGATGTCATGGTGCGGCGGAGGGCTGATCAGCCCCACCCCGGGAGTCGAGTGGCGCACCCGGGCGATGTTGGCGTCGACCTTGTGACCGGGCAGCTGGCCGCCCTCGCCGGGCTTGGCCCCCTGGGCCATCTTGATTTGGATGTCGTCAGCGTTGACCAGATACTCCGCCGTCACCCCGAAGCGACCTGACGCCACCTGCTTGATGGCCGAGCGCAGGGAGTCCCCGTTCTGCAGGGGCCTGTAACGGTCCGCCTCCTCGCCGCCCTCTCCGGTGTTCGACCTGCCGCCGATCCGGTTCATGGCGATGGCCAGGTTGGTGTGCGCCTCGCGGCTGATCGACCCGAAGCTCATGGCGCCAGTGGCGAACCGCTTGACGATCTCCGAAGCGGGCTCGACCTCGTCCAGGCTGAGCGGGGTCTCCGCATTGCGGAACCGCATCAGGCCACGGAGGGTCAGGTGGCGCTCGGCCTGGTCGTTGATGGCCTGGGCGAAGGCCCGGTACTCGTCAGGCAGGTTGCCTCGCACGGCATGCTGCAGACGAGAAACCGACTCCGGCGTCCAGGCGTGGCTCTCACCCCGGAGACGGTAGGCGTAGATCCCGCCCACATCGAGCATGTCGGCGTAGATCGGCAGGTCGCCGTAGGCGTCTCTGTGCCGCCGGACCGTCTCCTCGGCGACCTGCACCAAGCCCGCCCCCTCGATGGTGGTGGCGGTTCCGGTGAAGTAGGCGTCGATGAACTCGCTCGACAGGCCCACAGCGTCAAAGATCTGGGCGCCGCAGTAGGACTGGTAGGTCGAAATGCCCATCTTGGACATGACCTTCAGAATGCCCTTGCCGACGGCCTTGATGTAGTTCTTGCGCACCTCGTAGGCGGACTCCGGCAGGCCGTTGCGCGCACGGAGGTCCTCAAGGGTCTCGAAGGCCAGGTAGGGGTTGACCGCCTCGGCGCCATAGCCGGCAAGGACGCAGAAGTGATGCACCTCGCGGGCCTCACCCGTCTCAATCACCAGTCCGGTCTGCATGCGCAATCCCTGGCGGATCAGGTGATGATGGACCGCCGCAGTCGCCAGGGCGGCGGGGATCGGGATCCGGTCGCGCGATGCCTCACGGTCCGAAAGGATCAGGATGTTGCTGTCGGCGAGGACCTGGTCGGTGGCCGAACGGCAGAGGCGCTGGATCGCCGCCTCAAGCCCCGCCGCCCCTTCCGAAGCCGGCCAGGTCGCGTCGAGGGTCGCGGTGCGGAACGCGCCGTCGAGCAGCTGGTGGATCGATCGGATCTTGGCCAGGTCCTCGTTGGTCAGGATGGGCTGCGCGACTTCGAGCCGCTTATGGGCGCCGGCCTGTCGGCCGAGCAGGTTCGGACGCGGGCCGATCATCGAGACGAGGCTCATGACCAGTTCCTCGCGGATCGGGTCGATCGGTGGGTTCGTTACCTGCGCGAAATTCTGCTGGAAGTAGTCGTAGAGCAGCTTGGAGCGCTTCGAGAGGACGGCGATTGGGAAGTCAGAGCCCATGGAGCCCACGGGATCGTCGCCTGACCGGGCCATCGGCTCCAGGAAGTGCGACAGGTCCTCCTGCGTGTAGCCGAAGGACTGCTGGCGATCGAGCAGGCTGACCGGGTCGGCCGGAGGCGGCGGTTCGACCGGCGTGACCTCGGCCAGGTCCTCAAGCTTGAACTGGGTGCGGGACAGCCACTCCTCGTAGGGCTCGGCCTCGGCGAGGGTGCGCTTGATCTCCTCGTCCTCGATGATCCGGCCTTGCTCGAGGTCGATCAACAGCATCTTGCCAGGCTGCAGCCGCCACTTGCGGACAATCCGTTCGTCCGGAACGGGTAGGACACCCACCTCCGACGCCATGATGACATTGTCCTGGTCGGTGATGATGAAGCGCGCAGGACGCAGGCCGTTGCGGTCGAGGGTCGCGCCGATCTGCCGGCCATCGGTGAAGGCCACAGCGGCGGGGCCATCCCAGGGCTCCATCAGGGCCGCATGGTACTCGTAGAAGGCGCGCCGCTTCGGATCCATCAGCGGGTTGCCGGCCCAAGCCTCGGGGATCAGCATCATCACCGCCTGGGCCAGCGGAATGCCTCCAGCGATCAGCAGCTCCAGGGCGTTGTCCAGGCAGGCCGTGTCCGACTGGCCGTGCGGGATCAGCGGCCACATCTTGTTGAGGTCTGGTCCCAGAAGATCGCTCTCCAGCTTCCGCCGGCGGGCGTTCATCCAGTTCACGTTCCCCCGGACGGTGTTGATCTCGCCGTTGTGGGCGATGAACCGGTAAGGGTGGGCTAACTTCCAGGACGGGAAGGTGTTGGTTGAGAACCTCTGGTGCACCAGGGCGAGGGCCGACACCGTGCGGGGATCGCGCAGGTCGCAGTAGAAGCTCCCCACTTGGTGGGCGAGGAGCAGACCCTTGTAGACCACCGTGCGCGTCGAAAAGGACGGCAGGTAGAGCTGGGTCAGGTTCGGCAGGTTCTTCTGAACCGCCAGTTCGGCCAGGGGGTTCTGGAGCTGCTTACGGATGGTCAGCAGCTTGCGTTCGAAGGCGTCCTGGTCCCGAACGCTCGGGCCCATGCCGACGATGGCCTGGCGGATGACCGGCATCTGGGCCAGCACCGCCTCGCCCAGGCCGGTCGTGTCGGTCGGCACATCGCGCCAGCCCAGCAGGACCTGGCCCTCGACCTTCAGGAAGTGCTCGAACTGCTGGATGGCGACGTCGCGCGTCTCCTGGTCCTGCGGCAGGAAGCACATGGCCACGGCGTAGCGGCCGGCCTCGGGCAGGTCGATGCCGGCCTCCCCGGCCCAGTCGCGCAGGAGGGCGTCCGGAATCTGGATCAGAATCCCGGCGCCGTCGCCGACGAGGGGATCCGCCCCCACGGCGCCCCGGTGGTCGAGATTAATGAGAATCTCCAGACCGCTGGCCACGACGTCATGCGATTTGCGCCCCTTGATGTTGGCGACAAATCCCACCCCGCACGAGTCATGCTCGTTACGCGGATCGTACAGACCTTGCTTCTCCGGAGCCCTCATGGCGAACCCCACTCCAAATGGCTTTAAGGCGCACGTGACCGCGGCCGCTGAGGACCGTTTTCACGCGCACAACCGCGTCGCATTACCGGGTGAAGGAGGGCTTGTCGACGGCTGCGAGGGGCCCAGGCAGAAAGATTCTACGGCGCCGCAGCATCGAGCAACCCGGCATCAGCGGCGGTGACCCTGGGGCACCCGGTGAGGATCATGGCCGTCGTGAGTTCCGACCGCATGACCCCCAGCATCCGGGCCACCATGGGCTCGCCACCGGCGCCCAGGGCCCAGGCCCAAGGACGCCCCACCAGGCAGGCGCGTGCGCCCAGGGCCAGGGCCTTCAGGACGTCGAGGCCGGAGCGGATTCCGCCGTCCATCAGGAGTTCGAGGTCGCCGCCCACGGCGTCGGCAATACGCGGAAGGGCGGCGATGGAGGATGAGACCCCGTCCAGCTGGCGGCCGCCATGGTTCGAGACCACAAGGCCTTGGGCGCCGGCGCGCGCGGCGTCCCGGGCGTCGTCGGGATCGAGGACGCCCTTGATAACAATCGGCCCGTCCCAGATCTCACGGACGAAATCCAGGTCCTTCCAGGTGACGGAGCGGTCGAAGTTGCGGGCGATCCAGGCCAGGAAATCGTTGACGCCCGCCCCGCCCTGAACCGCCGCCTGGACGCTGCCAAGGGTGTGGGGGCGCCCCTGCGTGAAGAGGTCCCAGGACCAGGCCGGATGGGTCGCACCCTGCCAGAGGGTGTTTAGGGCCGCCGGGAGACCGCTGAGGCCGGTGAAGCCCGACCGGACGTCCCGGTACCGGGCGCCTGGGACAGGGAGGTCAACAGTGAAGACCAGCACCGGGCAACCCGCGTCGCGGGCCCGGGCGATAAGCTCGCGCATGTAGCCCCGGTCCTTGAGCATGTAGAGCTGGAACCAGGGCGGGGTCCCGGCGGCGGCCACCTCCTCGATCGAGCAGACCCCGACCGTGGACAGGCAGAAAGGCACCCCGGCGCCCGCCGCAGCGCGGGCGGCCTGCACCTCGCCGCGGGCGGCGTACATGCCCGCCATCCCGACCGGCGCCAGGGCGAGCGGCATGGACAGGGTCTGGCCGAAGAGGGTGGTGGAAAGGTCCACCTGGGACATGTCCCTCATGACCCGCTGTCGGAGCGCTATGGCCTCCAGGTCTCGGACATTCCGGCGAAGGGTCTCCTCGGCGTAGGACCCGCCGTCGATATACTCGAAGAACATGGGCGGCAGGCGTCGCCGGGCGAGTTCACGATAGTCCAACATGGAGGCGGGCTTCATCGGGTCTTCCCCCTTCCTTCCACAGGCCTCGGGCGGGCTCAGGCAGCGACCGGCGGCCTCGGAGGCGCACTCATGACGATCCAGACCTGATGGGCCCGGGCCAGAAGTTCACCCTCCGCAGAGAAGAGAGCAACCCCGGCGGTCTCCTTGCGGCCTGACCGCTCAAGGGGCCAGGCGGTGACGATGCAGGGCTCGCCCGCGCGCGGACGTCGCAGGACCTCCCCCGTCATGGTGCCCAGAAGGGCGCCATGCCGTCCCTCTCGGACCACCCAGGCGAAGTAGCCCGGACAGTCCATGGCGGCCCAGATGACCTCCACAGGCGTGAGTCCGTCGGCATTCGCGAAGTGCGCATGGGGCGTCCAGGTGCAGGCCAGCTGTCCGGCTTCTGCGCCGGCCACCTGGCCCGCGAAGACGCGGAGGCCGTCGCCCTCGCCCCGCTCGGGGCCGCAGGAGAAGCAGATGGGGTGGAACCTCTGGCCGATGCCGATATGGCGCGCCTCGGCGGCTTTCGCCTCATCCCAGGTTGGGGGCGGCGGGGAAACCGGCAGATCGCCTGGTGAAGCTGGCCGGCCCTCCCCAATGACTTCGCCCTCTGGACTGGTGAGCACCCAGCTCCCGGTCCCACCTGCGAGGTCCAGGGGGGTATCGAGAGGAATCCGGGCCTTGAGCACGGCTGTCGAGGGGCCTGGGATGTCCCTCGCCAAAAGACCGGCGCAGTAACCGCCATTTCCCGAGGTTGGGGGGCCGCAGAAACGCTGGGCGATGACAATGCCCGACATGGAAACTCCGGTAGAGAGGGACGCCTGAAACGGAGCGTGGGAGAATGCCGCCGGTTGTCACCCAATCCCCCGATGGACGGAAGCCGGATTTTGACTCAGGCGCGGTTGGAGCCGGGGGCAGTCCGCGCTAGATAAACCTTCCCGCCGTGTCAGACGAGGAACGACCATGACCAACCAGATCGCGCGCCCCTGGGCCCTGATGCGTCACCACGCCGGCTGGGCGGACGTCTTCCTGATCGAGAGCGAGACCGCAGACTCGATCACGGGGGTCTATCCCGACCGCGAGACGGTGGGACCGCCTGTGAACTACAGCGTCCGCGCCGTTCTGGCTCGCTTCGAGACCCTGGAAGCCGCCCGCGCCGCCCGCGAGGGCGCCGTCCTGGAGTGGCGCAAGCACGACGCCGGCGTCCGCGAGGCCGAGGACCGGCTGCGCGTCGCCGAGAAGGCGCGCGAGGACGCCTGGCTGAACTGTCTTAGGGACGCTGCGGGCGCTTAAGCCCCTTGCAGGTGAAGAGCCCAAACGCCGCCATCCGGGGCAGAACTTGCGACTGCGGGTACGCTGTACGGAGCTGGCTCGCCCCGAGGCTACTCTAAGGTCCTAATGATCAGCCTGAACCCTGCCCGCCGACACTTCGGCCGGCGGTATCGGCCTCGGGCTTGCGCGTCGTCCCGGAGGTTGGCGCGCGCGGGTCATGGGCACGTGACTTCCACTTTGATCGGGAAAAGGGACGTCTCAGACCCTTCCGGCATACTGCGGCGCTAGAACCAGATCGAACCTCCCCCGATCGACACCGTTGTTCCGGCTAATGACGACAGCCATCCGGGACCGCAGACCAGGATCGGTAATCCGGCGGAATAGGGCATCAATGCTGTTCCTAGGCTCATCAGCGAACCACATTTCCGTAGTGAAGACCTCGCCCCCGGCGGCCTTCACCAGGAAATGAATGTGCGCGGTCCGCCGGATCAACCCCAGATAACGGTCGTAGCCCTGGGGACGAATAGTCTTGAAACTGTAGCGCCCGCTCGCATCCGTTATGGTGGCGCCGAACCCGGCGAAGTTTGGATCCGAGGCGCCCGCGTCTTGAACGTGATAGATGTTGCTGGCGTTCACCGACCAAATCTCGACGATGGCGCCCGCTAAAGGCCTGCCGGTGGTGTCCAACACTCGGCCCGAAACATGAATGTGCCGGCCCTTGGCACGCCCCTTTCCCCCGTTTTGAGTCAAGTCGTTTGTCAGGGGGTCCGGGATCGAAATTTCTGTGGAAAGAAGCGGAAGCCCGGAAGGATCCCGAGGATAGAAGGGCCCAGCGCCCAGGAAGGGGGTTGGGGTCAACCTTGTCGAGGCGGACGACTGTCCCCTCATCAACAGAGCAGCTGCAGCGACCGAGGCTCCCTTCAGAAGGCTACGACGACTACTCATGGAAAGATTCTCCTCGCAACTCCCCCCGAGAGGCTGATACCGTATGATCAGTGCGCTTTGGTCGAAGTTTCCTATCCTAAAGTCTCATAATGACCGAACTGGACGCCATTCTGAGCGACGTCGACTTCGAGGGCTGGTTCTTCTGCGAGAGCCAGCTGACCGCGCCTTGGGGGCTCGCCCTGCCAGGAGGACGGCTGGCGGCGGTCCACGCCGTACTCGAAGGGCGCTGCCGGATTGATCTCGGCCCGATTGGAATCTCAAGAGATCTTGAAGCGGGCGATGTCGCGTTCTTGCCTCTTGATACGCCCCATTCCTTGAGGTCCAGTCCGGATGTAGAAGCGATCCCCGTGGCGGATGTTCCCGGCCTGGATCGGCGTGACCGGCGGATGGTTCGCCTCGAACATGGAGGTGGTGGAGATCAGGTTACGCTCCTGACGGCTAGTTTCAGGACGGCGGGCTCGCTTCCACCGGTCAGTCTTGCGGGGATTGACCCACTGATTGTCATTCCCGCCGAAAGTCACGCCAAACTTGGCCTCTTGCTGAATCTGTGTCGGACCGAACATCATTCGAATGCCTTCGCTCAGCCGGCGGTTCTCCGACGACTTAGCGAGCTCCTCTTCCTCGTGACGCTGCAAGTCCTTGCGGAGCGCGGTTCGTCCAAGACCGGTTGGTTTTCCACGATCAACGATCCTCGGTATGGGCGTGTTCTCGAAGCCGTCTACACGCGACCTGGTGACGCCTGGTCCCTGAATCGTCTCGCGGAGATCGCTGGCATGTCACGAGCATCCTTTGCCCGCGGATTTCGCCAACGGCTCGGGGTGACTCCACTGGCTTACTTGACGATGATCCGCCTCGACAGGGCGGCGGCAGGCCTTGCGAAGAGTCGCCAGTTGATCTCGAGGATCGCCCTCCAATGCGGCTACAACTCCGTACCCTCCTTCACTCGAGCTTTCGTGAAGGCGCGGGGCCTGACACCGTCCCAGTTCCGAAGGCAAGCGCAAATGTCACGTTCTGAATACTAGAACTGGGACACTCGCCGAGCCGTTTATCCTCCCGAAGGGCAAATTTCTCAGATCTCTCCTGACTGAATCGCAGAGGACGTCGTTATGGTTAAATTAGGCTCAGGACTCATTGAGGTCCAAGCCAGAAGATGACGGTTGCGGCGATTGCGATGGCGGACATGAAGGTGTGGGCGAATCGATCGTAGCGGGTGTGGATGCGTCGCCAGTTCTTGATCCGACCGAACATGTCTTCGACCTTCTGACGCTGTTTGTAGAGGACCTTGTCGTAGTCGATCTGGATTTTCCGATTAGCCTTTGATGTGATGCACGGGGTGATATTCCGCTTGGCCAGGGCCTCGCGGAACCCTTCGACGTCATAGCCCTTGTCACCAAGCGGGACCTTGGCTTTGGGGAGATGGTCAATCATGAGGGCGGCGGCCGTATCGTCGCTCATCTGGCCCTCGCTGAGCAGCATGACCGGCGGCCGCCCCTCGCCGTCACACACGGCGTGAACTTTGAGTTCAGCCCGCCTTTGGTGCGCCCGATACGTTGGGGAACAGCCCCTTTTTTTTGGGAGGCTTGCCGCCGTCCTGTGGGCATTGAGGTGGGTGGCGTCGATCATCAATCGTTCCGGCCTGGGGCCCTTGCCCGCCAGCTCGGCGAAGACCTTGTTGAACACGCCCAACTGGCGCCAGCGGATGAACCTGTTGTAGATCGACTTTGGCAGGCCATAGTCCGAGGACGCATCTCGCCACCGAAGGCCATTCCTGATCAGGAACACGATCCCAGAGATCACCCGCCGATCATCCACACGCGGAATCCCGTAAGACAGCGGAAGATACAGCTCGATCCGAGCGCGTCTGCGCTTTCGAAAGACAAAACAAATCAGCCATGACGACGCCTCCTGACGCCGCCAATGAGTCAGATCCCCGTCCTCTTTGGGAAACCCATTGATGGGTCCTGAGCCTAACTGCGGGTAAGGGTTCCATGCCCGCAACACATACACTATGCCGTTGACCACTTACCGATCATCGACACTGGTCACGCCCCTCGGCTTGTAAGGAAAAAGCGGCGCGATCAGTCGCCAACCCCTCTCGCTCAGATCGTATCCCGCAACGCAAGGCTCCCTTCGGAAGCCTTGGATCAAGCTTCGCTTCAACAAAAAATGCTTGATGAGCTCAGACCCTAACCCAGCCGGAAGCCGCGTGAGGCGGCGAAGCCAACGGCCAGGGCGATCAGGACGCCGACCACCAGCCGCCAGATCGGCGCCCGGACCAGTCCCTGGACCGGGCCATAGAACCTTCGCGCGCCAGTGATCATCGGCCGGACCAGATCCTGGCGTCTCCGGACGGCATAGTAGAGGATCGCCGCCAGATGCAGGACCACCAGGCCCTGAAGCAGGCGGAAGCTGAGCTCGTGCCATTCGGCAAACTGCTGAGCGAGGTCAAAGTCGATGCGGTCCGACAGAGGCCCGCCCTCGAAGCCGTCCTCATCGATGGCGAACAGACCCAACACCACCTGGAGGCCGACAAGGCCCAGGAGGCCCAGGACCGAGAGGCCCCCCAGCGGATTATGACCCGCATGCTCGCCTTCCGTCCCGTTGCGGGTGGCCGAAAGGTAGCGGCGAATGGCGCCGGGCCCGCGAACAAAGTTCCGGAACCGCGCTGTAGAGCCTCCAGCCAGTCCCCACCAGATCCGGAAGGCCAGTAGGCCGAGGATGGCGTAGCCCGCGCCACGGTGAATCGCCATCTGCTCCCCCGCCGTCACCCAGGCGACGACGAGGAGAAGAACGAGCGCCCAGTGAAAGACGCGGGTCGGGCCGTCCCAGACAGGTGTGGGTGTCTCGCTCATGGTTTCAGCACCAGGATCGAACGGGTTCAGTCGGCCTTGAACTTGTCGTGGCAGCCCCCGCATGTCCCACCGAGGGCCCGCACCTGGGCGCGGGCCCCGGCGACGTCGCCGGCTCGGGCCAGGGCCTCAAGCTTGGCGGCCTCAGGCTCAAGCCGTCGCGCAGCGGCGGCGAAGCCTGCAGGGTCGGTCCAGATCTCCGCACGGGCGTCCGTCTTTACGCCGGATTCAGGCCCGGTGCCCTTCGGGAACCATGTGCTGACCTTCGGGGCGAGACCACGGATGGTGGCGGCATTGGAGGCGATGGCGGACATGTTCGGCGAGTCCGCCTTCAGTCCATCCGTGATCGCCTTCATGGATCGGCCCATGGTCTTGAAATTCGCCTCCCGGGACTCGATCACAGCCCGGGCGTTGACCGCGGCCACGGCGGCGCCGGCGAGACCCAGTCCCGCCACCAGAGCCAATGCAGAAAGGGACTTTCGGGACAAACGGATCATGGTGGTCTCCGGATCGCGCAAATATGGCTGGAGCCACTTTGTGCAGGACTTTTGCACACCCGGTCAATCCGCTGCGGTCAGTGCCGGACATCACGGCCGGTGACGGCCTCCCTCAAGGTCAAGAAGAGCACGGCGAGGTCGAAGCCCAGAGACCTTCGCTGCAGATACTCGGCGTCAAGCGCCACCTTGCGCGACAGGTCGATCGCATCCCGCCCGTTGATCTGGGCCCAGCCCGTTAGGCCGGGCCGAAGGACATGGACGCCTGCGCGGGTCCGGAGGGCGATCAGATCGTCCTGGGTATGCAGGGCTGGCCGCGGGCCTACCAGGCTCATCCGGCCGGTCAGTATGCTCCAGAGCTGGGGCAACTCGTCGAGGCTCGTGCGCCGCAGCCAACGCCCCGCCGGCGTGATCCAGCGATCCGGATCGGAAAGCGCCTCCGTCGCCATGTCAGGCGCATCGGTCCGCATGGTGCGGAACTTGGGCATCAGGAACAGCCGGTTGTTCCTTCCGAAGCGACTTGACCAGTGCAGGGCCGGGCCGGGGCTATCCAGCCGCACCAGCAGGGCGAGGGTGAGAAGGAGGGGCCAGAGAACCGCCAGCCCGGCGGCGGCTCCTGCAATATCGAGACTTCGCTTCAGCATGCCGACGTCCAGACCCGCGCCTCGCCGCCCTCGCCAAGGGTCTCGACCGTCCAGCTGCAGATCGCCTGTAGATCCGATGCCGTGCCCGCCGGTGGGGAGGCGATGACCAGGGCGCAGCCGTTCATCCGGAGGGGATCCCGGAGCGGGCGCAGGCGGGCCTCGGCGACCAGAACGGGGCCGGCCGGTCCCACCTCCCTCAGGAAGGCGTCGAAGGTCTCCAGGTCCTTGAGCGGAAGCCAGATCATCACGGTGGCGTCCGCCCGCTGCGCCAGAATCTGTCGCAGGGCCCCTGCGCTGCGCGCATAGTCGTCTCCGCGCTCGAAGGGAGGATCAATGAGGATCAGTCGGGCCCCTTCTCCTACTGCAAGCGCAGGGGCGCCTGCGAAGCCGTCCTCCTCGCGCACCTCAACGCCTGCTCGGCCCTTGAGGACCGAGTGTAGGGCGCTGGCCTCCCGTGGATTGAGCTCGAAGACAGTCAGCCTGTCCTGGGTCCGGAGGCGATCGGCGACCAGGCGGGGCGAGCCGGGATAGAGGCGTACGGCCGGCCCCGGATCGAGCTCCCGAACAGCCTCGCGCAGGGCGAGGACCGGCGCGGGAAGGGCCTCGGCGGCCATAAGCCTCGCCACGCCACGCTCTGCTTCCGCGGACCGGCGCGCCTCGGACGCCGACAGGTCATAGAGGCCCCGGCCCCCATGGGTGTCGATCACTTGAAGGCTTGTCGCTCCCGCCTGCATCCGCCCCAGCACGGCCAGCAGGGCGGCGTGCTTGACGATGTCGGCGAAGTTTCCGGCGTGGAAGGCGTG
The DNA here is from genome assembly GCA_020402745.1 of Phenylobacterium sp. Taxonomy (GTDB): domain Bacteria; phylum Pseudomonadota; class Alphaproteobacteria; order Caulobacterales; family Caulobacteraceae; genus Phenylobacterium. The sequence goes on along the minus strand of JADBYZ010000003.1, from coordinate 46,101 downwards.
GCTGTAGTTCATGTCCTCCTCGTGCCATGACCTGGAGCAGAGCTGAACCCCGTGCTGAGGCTCAGGGGCGTCGGATCAACGCCGAAGAGTCAGGCCCATCCTTACCGTTCGCGGCGCCGCCAGGCTGACGGCGCCATCTCCGGCGACCGCGGCCGGGATCCGGGCGTCGGCCAGGTTGTCGAGGGCGATGTAGACTTCCGTCCCCGGAGCGAAGGTCCAAGCCGCACGGGCGTCGAGCGTCACCGCGGCCTTGAGGCGCCGGGTGTTGAGATCATCGTCGAACCTCTCGCCCTCATGACGGGCGTCCACCTCCAGGACGGCGGCGTCGACGGGACGCCAGACGATGCCCGCCGTCGTCGTCAGCCGGGCCGTCTGGGCCGGGCGCAGTCCGGTGAGCTGGGGAGCGGCGGCGGCGCCGTTCACCTCGGCGTCGGTCCAGGCCGCGGCGGCCCTAAGGTCGACGGCGCCCAACCGCATACGGCCCTCGGCCTCCAGGCCCCAGGCGTCGATACGGCCCGCGTTCCGTCTTTGCCGCAGGGTCCCCCCCGCCGGGATGAAACCGGCGACAGGAAAGACGCCCGGCCCTGTCCCCAGGGTGACGTTGGTGACGGGATCAGACAGGCGATTGAAGAAGACCCCCGCCTTCCAGGCCAGGGGCCCGGCGTCGCCTTCCAGGCCCAGGTCCGCGCCCGAAAAGGTTTCGGGGCGAAGGGCCGGATTGGCCTCCGTCACGTCATTGCCGACACGGAAGGGCCGGTGCAGCTCGTTCAGGGTCGGCGGCCGGAAGCCGGTATAGGCGGCGGCGCGCAGGAAGAGGCCGTCGGACAGGCTGTAGCGGGAGCCGAAGCGCAGGCTTCCCTGGAGCCCCGACGTTCCAGGAGCCCGGCTGTCCAGGGTCGATGCGCCTGTGGCGAGGTCCCGCTCCCGTCTCACCGCGCCGTCCTGGGACCAGGCGTCCACCCTGACGCCCCCGGAATGCGTAAACCGCCCGCCGGACCAGGCGCCTTCCGCGTAGAGCCCGGCGACCGAGGTGCGCCCGCCGCTCTCGCGCCCGCGCGTGAAGGCGCCATTCTGATAGCGAAAGCGCTCATGGGCGCGCCCCTCGGCGAGGCGGGCGTCCGCCCCGACCTCGAGCGACCAAGGCCCCTCGCCGACCCGCCAGGCCGCGTTGACACCCCATCCCAAGGCCGGCGTGGCGTACTGGTCGGAGGTGGGGGTGGTGGTGGCCCGCCCTGCGGACACGCTCACAGAGCTATTCTCGAGGTTTGAAGCCCGGACCCAAGCCTGGAGACGCCAACCGTCTCCCGCCTCGAGGGCCGCGAGGGTCAGAGAGGCCGATGCGCCTTCCGCCCGGGAGGTCGCTCCGGCGAGCCCGGACTCACGATCCTCCCGCCACGCAGCCAGGGCGAAGGCGCCGGCGGCGGGCCCCAGGTCTCTCTGAAGCCGTGCCGAACCGCTGTAGGCCTCAAGCCCAAGGGGCTGGTCAGCCTCGCCCCGAACGGCGCCTCGCACCGGCGTGAACTGCGGCCCCCGCGTCGCCGAACCGGAGAGTGTCAGCCCCGCCTCGGAGACTGCGAGGGCGGTGCGGGCGAGCCCGTGATCTCCGACCGACAGGTCTCCGCGAAGGCGCAGCGAGTCTGATCGCATCTCGGACAGGGTGACGACCCCGGTCAGGGCGCCCGCGCCCCAGGCGCCGGCCCCCGCTCCGCGGACGATGTCGATCGTCTCGAGGCGTTCGGTCGGAACGGCGGACCAGATCACCCATCCGCCGAACGGATCATTGAGGGGGACGCCATCCAGGGTGACCAGGGCCCTCCCCGCCCCCGATGGGGCGATCGCGCGCAGGGACAGCCCCTGGGTCGTCGGGTTCGCAGCCTCGGATCCGTTGCGCCGGAAGAGGCTGACGCCAGGCGCCTGCCGCAAGGCGATGTCGGGACGCGGCGCACCCCTCATGTCCTCTTCGGTCAACTGGAGGCGGGAATAGACGATATCCCCGGGTCGCGGGGCCATGTCGACCGGACGAACGATAATAACCTCGACCTCAATGGACGGCGGCGGAACGTCAGGCGGCGCAAACATGGCGCTGTGCATACACGGAGGCGGCGAACGGCACGAGGGGCCCAAACGAAAACGGCCCCGCCGGAATGCCGGAGGGGCCGTTGACTGTCTGGGTGCGGGGACAGGATTTGAACCTGTGACCTTCAGGTTATGAGCCTGACGAGCTACCGGGCTGCTCCACCCCGCGGCAAAACGAATCCGCAATTGCGGAGGGGGATCGGAATTGAAGGGTGACTGTTCATCCGTTCGGCAGACCTGGCGGCGACCTACTCTCCCGCGCCTTAAGACGAAGTACCATCGGCCCAGAGAGGCTTAACGACCGAGTTCGGAATGGGATCGGGTGGGGACCTCTCGGCATAACCACCAGGTCAACGAAACGGATGAAGAGAAGACATCAGGCCGAAACCACGGCCATCAAAGCAAATCATGAGTTCAACTAAGAACGATCAAGCCGATCGAGCGATTAGTACCGGTAAGCTCCATGCGTCGCCGCACTTCCACACCCGGCCTATCAACGTGGTGGTCTACCACGACTCTCGGCGAAGCCTTGTTTTGAGGTTAGTTTCCCGCTTAGATGCTTTCAGCGGTTATCTAGTCCACACTTAGCTACCCTGCTGCGCGGCTGGCGCCACGACAGGTCCACCAGAGGTGTGTCCATCCCGGTCCTCTCGTACTAGGGACAGATCCTCTCAAGCTTCGTACACCCACGGCAGATAGGGACCAAACTGTCTCACGACGTTCTGAACCCAGCTCACGTACCACTTTAATCGGCGAACAGCCGAACCCTTGGGACCTGCTCCAGCCCCAGGATGTGATGAGCCGACATCGAGGTGCCAAACTTTGCCGTCGCTGTGGACGCTTGGGCAAAATCAGCCTGTTATCCCTAGAGTACCTTTTATTCGTTGAGCGATGGCCCTTCCATGCAGAACCACCGGATCACTATGGCCGACTTTCGTCTCTGATCGACTTGTCAGTCTCTCAGTCAGGCGGGCTTATGCCATTGCACTCGACGAGCGATTTCCGACCGCTCTGAGCCCACCATCGCGCGCCTCCGTTACACTTTGGGAGGCGACCGCCCCAGTCAAACTACCCGCCACGCCATGTCCCAAACCCGGATAACGGGCCCTGGTTAGACGTCAACAACAACAAGGGTGGTATTTCAAGGATGGCTCCACCAGAGCTGGCGCCCCGGCTTCATAGCCTCCCACCTATCCTACACATGTTGCAGCTAACGCCAAGGCGAAGCTGTAGTAAAGGTTCATAGGGTCTTTCCGTCTGACCGCGGGTACCCCGCATCTTCACGGGGAATTCAATTTCGCTGAGTCTACACTGGAGACAGTGGGGAAGTCGTTACGCCATTCGTGCAGGTCGGAACTTACCCGACAAGGAATTTCGCTACCTTAGGACCGTTATAGTTACGGCCGCCGTTTACCGGGGCTTCAATTCGGAGCTTGCACCCCTCCTTTTAACCTTCCGGCACCGGGCAGGCGTCAGACCCTATACGTCGCCTTACGGCTTCGCAGAGCCCTGTGTTTTTGATAAA
>JADBYZ010000003.1:0-37500 GCA_020402745.1 Phenylobacterium sp. | reverse complement strand
CTCTGCCGGGGACAAGCCCGGAGGACAGATGATGTCGATGCACCGAATCTCGAGACCCCTCCGGGGGGTCTTCAGCGCCGTATTCGTTGGCCTCTTCTTTCTTTGTGCTCCGGTCGCGCTGGCGCGGTCCGCGCCAGAGGCGCCTGCTGGCTGGCCTCAGGCGACGTCGGATGTGGCCGCCGATCCGACCTTCCGGTTCGGCGTCCTTCCCAACGGCATGCGCTACGCCATCCGCAAGCAGGCCGTCCCGCCGGGGCAGGCGGCCCTGCGCCTTCACATCTCAGCGGGATCCCTGAACGAGGCGGACGGCCAGCAGGGGATCGCCCACTTCGTGGAGCACATGGCCTTCAACGGCTCGACCCGGGTTCCAGAAGGCGAGATGGTCAAGATCCTCGAACGCCTCGGACTGGCCTTCGGCGCGGACACCAACGCCTCCACCGGCTTCGAGGAGACCATATACCGCCTCGACCTGCCGAAGACCGACCGGGAGACATTGGAGACCAGCCTCATGCTGCTGCGGGAGGTCGCGGGAGAGCTGAGTTTCGCGCCGGCCGCAGTGGAGAGGGAGCGGGGCGTTGTGATGTCCGAGGAGCGGTCTGGGGACAGTCCCGCTTTGAGGGCGGCCCGGGCGATCTCAGCCTTCCAGTTCAAGGGCCAGCTGCCGCCTCGCCGCTTCCCGATCGGCGAGGTGGAGGTGCTCCGGTCTGCAGACGCAGGGGCGCTCCGCGCCTTCTACCAGGCCTGGTACCGGCCAGAGCGCACGGTACTGGTGGCGGTGGGCGATTTCGATCCCCAACAGGTCGAGGCGAGGATCCGAGAGACCTTCTCCGACTGGAAGGCGGTCGGCCCCGCCGGCGTTGCCCCGCCCGCCGGCAAGATGGCGAGCCGGAGCCCGGAGGCGAAGATCTTCGTGGACCCCGGCCTGCCGAACGGCCTCGTTGTGACCTGGCTCTCGGAGCCCGAACTTGCGGCCGACACCCTCGCCCACCGGAGGACCCAGCTGGAGCGTGCGATGGTCCTGGCCATCCTTAACCGCCGCCTGTCCGACCTGGCGAGGGGCGGGCAGCCGCCCTTCCTTTCCGCAGGAGCAACGGTCGGCGAGTCCTACCGGATCCAGAAGGCCGCCGGCGTCTTCGCCCTCTCCGTCGGGGACGGCTGGAAGAAGGCCCTGAACGCCATTCTCGAGGAACAGCGACGGCTCGAGACCTTCGGCGTTCGGGAGGACGAGGTCCAGAGGGTGATCACGGACACCCGCACGGCGATGACCGCCGCCCGCACCGGCTCGGGCACCCGGACCCCTGCGGGCCTGGCTGGGAGCGTCGTCGGTTCCATCACGGCGCGCAGCGTGGTCACCAGCCCCGAGCAGGACCTTGACTGGTTCGAGCGTGAGGCCCGGACCCTCAACGCTGCGGGACTGAACCCGACCGCCGCCACCCTGTTCAAGGGATCGGGGCCCATCATTTTCATGACCAGTACCAAGGCGATCGAAGGCGGTGACGCCGCCGTGACCGCGGCCGCGCGAGAGGCCCTCAAGGCCAAGGTCGTCGCCTCCGAGTCCAGGGCCCTGGAAGCCTGGCCCTATATGAGCTTCGGCACGCCCTCCGGCGTGGCCGAGCGCCGTGACGTCTCCGACCTCGACGCCGTCTTCCTGCGCTTCAACAACGGCGTGCGCCTGACCGTGAAGCCCACCAAGTTCAAGACCGACCAGATCATGGTCCGGGTCAATTTCGGCGACGGGCGGCTGGGGCTGGATCCTGCCCGACCAAATCCGTTATGGGCCAACGGCGCCACGATCGACGGCGGACTGGGCAAGCTCTCGATCAAGGACATGGAGCGGACCCTGTCCGGCCATATCTATTCCGCCAACCTCGGGGTCACAGACGACGCCTATGTCCTGTCGGGCGGGACGCGGGGCGAGGACCTCGAGCTCCAACTGCAGGTCCTGGCCGCCTTCCTCACCGATCCCGGCTGGCGACCCGAGGCCTTCGGACGGTATTCCGCCCTGTCGGCGACAATCCACGACCAGCTGGCCTCCACCAGCTCCGGCGTCCTCGGGCGGGACCTGGGCGCCCTGCTCCGCAGCGGGGACCGGCGCTGGGTCTTCCCTACACAGGAGGAGTTGGCGGCGACCCGGCTTGACGACCTGAAGGTCGCAATTTCACCCTCGCTCGCGTCCGGCCCGATCGAGGTGGTGATCGTCGGCGATATCACGGTGGAAAAGGCTGTGGCTGCGGTGGACCGCACCTTTGGCGCCCTCCCCGCCCGGCCGGAACCGACGCCTCCGCCGCCGGAGACGGTGAAGGTCCAGCTGCCCCAAGGCGGCGGGCCGGCGGTCGTGCGGACCCACAAGGGTCGCGCCGACCAGGCGGTCCTCTTTACCGCCTGGCCGACCACGGATTTCCCCTCCGATCTCAAAGGCGCCCGGGCCAATCGGCTCCTGGCCGAGATCCTGAACCTGAGGCTGACCGACGAATTGCGGGAGAAACAGGGGGCCACCTACTCCCCGAGTGCGGACTCCAGCCAGAGCTGGCTCTTACCCGGATATGGCTACATCTCCACGGTTGTCGAAATTCCGCCTGAAAAAATCGAGGCCGTGACCCTGGACATCCAACGCATCGCCGCTGGTCTTGCGTCCGCGCCCCCGACCACCGATGAGATGACCCGGGCGCGCAAGCCGATCCTGGAAGGGATACAGCAGTCGCGGGAAACCAATGGCTACTGGTTGGGCACGCTGTCCGGCATGCAGTCCGACCCACGCCAGGTGGACGCCTACCGTAGCGCGCTCCCCACCCTGGAGAGCCTGTCCCCGGCGGATATCCAGACGGCGGCGCGCAAATGGCTTCGCCCCGACCGGATCTGGCGGCTGGAGGTGAGGCCGGAGGCGGTCGCCGCCAAGACGGCGCCCTGATCAGGCGGCGATCTCGGCGTCATCCGGCGCCGGCGCAGGCCGGCCGAGGATCATGTCGGCGGCCTTTTCAGCGATCATGATGGTCGGCGCGTTGGTGTTGCCGCTCACCAGGGTCGGCATGACGGAGGCGTCCACGACCCTCAGGCCCTTCAGGCCGCGGACCCGGAGCTGGGAGTCCACCACCGCCATGGGATCGCCATCCGCCCCCATCCGGCAGGTCCCGACGGGGTGATAGATGGTCTCGGCCGTCGCGCGGATCCAGGCGTCGACGGCCTCGTCACCCTGAGTATCCTCGCCGGGGAAGAGCTCCTCCGACCGATAGGGGTCCAGGGCCGGCTGTCTGGCCACCTCGCGCATCATGCGGACGCCCTCGCGCAGGGCGCGGCGATCCTCCTCCGCCGACAGGTAGTTGGCGAAGATGGCGGGATCGTCGAAGGGATCGGAGGACCTCAGCCCCACCCTGCCCCGGCTCTCGGGCCGCAACTGGCAGACGTGGAAGGTGAAACCATCCCGCTCCACCACGGTCTTGCCGTGGTTCTGCATCACCGCAAGCACGCAGTGGACCTGCAGGTCGGGGCGGTCGAGATCCGGGCGGGATTTCAGGAAGGCGCCGGATTCCAGGAACTGGCGCCGGCCGATCCCCTTCTTGAAGAGGAGGTAGTTCAGCCCGACCAGCAGGGTCTTCAGGCCCTTTCGCTGCGAATAGATGGTGATGGGCTGTGGGCAGGCCCAGGACAGGGTCACGTCCAGGTGGTCCTGCAGGTTCTGGCCCACCCCGGGCAGGGCGTGGACGGTCTCGATCCCGGCGGCGGCGAGGTCGGCGGGATCGCCGATTCCGGACAGCTGAAGGATCTGAGGCGACTGCACGGCGCCTGCGCAGACCAGGACTTCGCGCTTCGCCTTCACCTGGGTCCGCGCGCGGGTCTTTTCGTCCGCGTACTCCACGCCGGTCGCTACGCCGTCCTCGACGAGAATCCGGGTCGTACGGGCGCCCGTGACGCAGGTCAGGTTGGGACGGGACATGACCGGGTGCAGATAGCCGCGCGAGGCGCTCCACCGTTCGCCGTCATGGACGGTCATCTGATAGGGGCCCCACCCCTCCTGCTGGCGGCCATTGAAGTCGCCTGTCAGGGGATGCCCGGCCTGCGCGCCGGCCTGGATGGCCGCAGAGTAGATCGGGTTGGGGTCTGAGGCCTTGGAGACCTTCAGGGGGCCATTGGCGCCATGCCAGTCGTCAGCCCCGCCCTCGAAGGCTTCCGACTTCTTGAAGTAGGGAAGGATGTCCCGGTAGGCCCAGCCCTCGAGGCCCATCTGACGCCATTGGTCGTAATCCCGGGCGTGCCCGCGGATATAGATCATGCCGTTGATGGAGGACGACCCGCCCCAGCCCTTGCCCCGTGGCCACCAGAGGCGCCGGTCGTCAAGATGCGGTTCCGGTTCGGTCCAGAAGCCCCAGTTGTGGTCATTCTTGTCGCCGATCAGTCCGCCGACGCCAGCGGGCATGCGCACCATCAGGGCGTTGTCCTTGCCCCCAGCCTCCAGCAGCAGCACCCTGACCGAGGGATCCTCGGTCAGGCGCGCGGCCAGCACGCAGCCGGCCGAGCCGGCCCCGATGATGATGTAGTCGTAGGCGTCCATGGGCGGGCCTCCCAGCTAATCGGTGTTCAGTTGCGCCCTTCTGACGATCTTGCCCGCCCCCGGCAAGGGGCCTGAGTCAGCGTCCCTTCCAGTTCGGCGCCCGCTTCTGGGAAAAGGCCAGCGGCCCCTCCACGAAGTCTTCGGACGTGAACAGGGCCGACACCGCCGGATAGCGGTTCTGGCCCTTGATGGCGGCCTCCAGCGTCGGCTCGTCCAGGCCCTTGAACACGGCTTCCTTGGAGGCCCGGATGGACATCGGCGAGAGCTCGGCGATCTGGCCCGCCCAGCGACGGGCGGCGACCATCAGTTCCGCAGCGGGTACGACCTCGTTCACGAAGCCCAGTTCCGCCCCCTCGGCGGCCGAGACGCGACGACCCGTCAGGATCATGCCCATGGCGCGCTTCACCCCGATCGCCCGAGGCAGACGGTGCAGGCCGCCGGCGAGGGCGGCCAGGCCGACCCGCGGCTCGGGCAGGGCGAAGACGGCGCCCTCGGCGGCGACAATGATATCGCAGGCCAGGGCGATTTCGAACCCGCCGCCCATGGCCACGCCGTTGACCGCCGCGATCAAGGGCTTGTTCAGGTCGAACCGCGAGGTCAGGCCGGCAAAGCCCGTCGGCGGGCTGCGCATTTCCCCGCCCGTCGCCTGATGCTTCAGGTCATTGCCGGCGGAAAAGGCCCGCTCTCCAGCGCCGGTGATGATGCCCACCCACTGCTCGGGATCGGCCGCAAAGGCGTCCAGGGCCTCGTGCATCTCGAAGTGGGCCGGCGAGTGCAGGGCGTTCATCACGTCCGGCCGGTTGAGCGTAATGATGGTGACGTGACCCTCACGGTCGACGCGGATGTGTTCGTAGGCCATGGCCCTGCTCCCTGGAGTTTCTCAGTCCAGAAAGCGGGCTCCGGTCCCTCCGGTCAACCCTTGTGGCGCAGGCTGGTGCGATAGCGTTTCCAGTTCTCGACATAGTGCCGGGCGCCCATGGCCACCGACCGGGCCTGGGCCTCGGACAGTTCCCGCACCACCTTGCCCGGCGCGCCCATGACCAGGGAATTGTCCGGGATCTCCTTGCCCTCGGTGATCAGGCAGTTGGCCCCGATCAGGCAGTTCTTCCCGATCCGGGCGCCGTTCAGGATGATGGAGCCGATTCCGACCAGGCTATTGTCCCCGATGGTGCAGCCATGGAGCATGACCATGTGCCCCACGGTGACGTTGGCCCCAATCGTCAGGGGCGATCCGGTATCCGTGTGCAGGACGGAACCGTCCTGGATGTTGGAGTTCTCGCCGATCTCGATGGGATCATTATCGCCCCTGAGGGTGGCGCCCCACCAGACCGAGGCGTTACGCCTCAGGATCACCCGTCCGATCACTGCCGCCGTGGGGGCGATCCAGTACTCGTCGTCCGACGGCAGTTCCGGCGTCGCATCGCCCAGTGAATAGACAGACATCGTCCCTCCCATGACCCTTTGGTGACCGGCGCGTTCACGCTTCCGCAATACGGCCGGTATCATCTTAGTCAGGCGATTCGGGGCTGCGAAGCCCTGGTCGTCGCCTTCATCCCGAATGCGGGAGACCTGATGTTGATGCAGAGCCCCTGGCGGCCACGGCCGCCGGCAGCAGACCGAGGAAGCGGCCCGCCGGGCGCCTCCCGACGCCGCGTCGATCCTTCCAGTTCGCTTTTCCCCAGGGGCGGTCCGATCCGGATGCGCCCCTTTTTCACGCCCAGCCGGAGGCCCTCATGACCAAGCGAGCCCTGAAGCGTCAACTTCGCGAAGGCGCCCTGGACCTTACAGAGTTCGATGGGGATCCCCGTATCCGGCGGCTGCCCATCGAGCGGACCTGGTCCCCCCTGCCCCAGAGGGCCGAAGACGAACGCGACCAGGGATATGTGAAGACCGTCCGCCCGCTCTCCGAGGGCCAGAAGGCGATGATGGAGGCTGTCGACTCTCACAACCTCGTGCTGGCCCTTGGGCCCGCTGGAACGGGAAAGACCTATCTCGCCATCTCTAAGGCGGTGGAGGCGCTCGAGGCGGGCAGGGTGGGTCGGATCGTGCTGTCCCGGCCGGCGGTGGAGGCCGGGGAGTCCATCGGCTTCCTGCCTGGCGACATGGAGGACAAGCTCGCCCCCTACCTGCGCCCCCTCTACGACGCCCTCTCGGATCGCCTGTCAATGAAGCGGGTGCGGGCCATGATGGCCGAGGGGATCATCGAGATCGCCCCGGTCGGGTTCATGCGCGGGCGGACACTGAACAATGCCTTCGTCGTCATCGATGAGGCGCAGAACTGCACCTACGTCCAGCTCAAGATGCTGCTGACGCGCTTGGGCTGGCATTCGACCATGGTGGTCACCGGCGACCCGGCCCAGTCCGACCTCCTGCCCGAACTCTCGGGTCTGGCGCCGGTGGCCCAGCGGCTTGAAGCCATCGGAAACATCGCAGTTGTGCGTCTGGCCGATCGGGACATCGTCCGCCACCCGCTGGTCGCCGAGATGCTGGGGGTCCTCTGACCCCCAGCGGATCAGGGCAGGTCTTCGGAAAGGATGGCCATCTCGAACATGAAGGAGCCAGCCTCGTCCTCGTCTTCGAAGACGACGCCGATGAACTCCTCTCCGACATAGACTTCGGCGGAATCCTTTTGCCGCGGACGCGGCACGACATTGATCCGCGCATTGGCGAAGGTTCCGCGCAGGTGGCCTTCGATCTTGCGGAGGGTGCGTTCGTCCAAGGGTCTGCTCCGTCGATGCACTTGAAGTCCGGGATCGGCGATCCCGGCGGCTGATCCTGGGATCAGATGACGTAGTCGTAGACCACATCCGCGAGGGTGTGGTCCATGCTGCGTGCGGGCTCTTCGCCGGTTGGGCAGTTGATGAGCCTTGCCGGCACGCCGGCGGCCGTGCAGTGGGCGGGCACGGGCTTCAGAACGACGGAGCCGGAAGCGATCTTCGCATAGTCGCCGATCTGGATGTTCCCCAGCACCTTGGCGCCGGCGCCCAGCAGGACGCCGCGGCCGATCTTGGGATGCCGGTCGCCGCGTTCGGCGCCCGTGCCGCCCAGGGTCACCCCCTGCAGCAGGGAGACGTCGTCCCCGATCACCGCCGTCTCACCAATGACGATACCCGTGCCATGGTCGATAAAGACGCCGGAACCGATCCGGGTGGCCGGGTGGATGTCCACCTGGAAGATCTCGCTCATCCGGCTCTGGAGATAGAAGGCCATGGTCTCGCGGCCCTGCCCCCAAAGCCAGTGGGCGATGCGCTGGGTCTGGAGGGCCTGGAAGCCCTTGAAGAAAAGGAAAGGCTGGACATAGCCCTTGCAGGCCGGGTCACGCTCATACACCGCCTTCAGGTCCGCCTCGGCGGTCACGACCAGTTCCGGCGCGGCGCGGTAGGCCTGGATCGCCAGCTCGCGCAGGCTCATGGCCCTCAGCTCCTGATCGCCCAGCTTGTGGGCAAGCTGGTAGGACAGGGCGTCGCCAAGGTTGTCATTGCTGAGGATGACGGCGTTGACCAGCGAGGCCAGGGCGGGCTCTGTCCGGGCCGTGTGTTCAGCCTCATTCCGCAGGGCGGCCCAGACCGGCGGCGCGGCGCGCGGATCGATCACTTCGAGTGTCTTGGTCATCCGGTCACTCCCCCGCTGACGCGTGTTCCTAGCATAGGCCGGCGACGGCGCGAATCCCCCGCTTGCGCCGCTCCGTACGGCGTCTATGTGAGGCCTCAGGTTCAAGGAGGCTTAACATGACACGCAGGTCCCGGACCGCCCTTCCCCCCGCCCCGGCGTTCGGCGAACCCGTGCTACAGCCGGAGGCGCCGCAGGTCCTCGACTTCCTGGCGCGGCGGCGCTCTTCGTCCGCCCTGACCCTCGGCGGTCCGGGCCCCTCATCGGCGGAGATCGAGACCCTGATCCGGCTGGCGAGTCGGGTCCCGGATCATGGGAAGCTGTCGCCCTGGCGTTTTGTTGTGCTCGCCGGCGAGCACAAGGCGGCCTTTGCCGATCGTCTGGAGACCCTTGCAAGATCGCGGGGCGACAACCGCGCCGTGGCCAAGCTGGGCAAGCTGCGGACACCTCCCGCCTGCATCGCCGTGATTTCCCGACCGCGCGAGGCGGACATCCGCGAGTGGGAACAGGTCCTGTCGGCGGGCGCGGTCTGCACCACCCTGCTCTACGCCGCCAGCGCCATGGGCTTCGGCGCCAACTGGATCACCGACTGGTACGCCTACGACGCCGAGGCCTGCGCGGTGCTGGGCCTGTCGGAGGCCGAGAAGGTCGCCGGCTTCATCCTGATCGGCGAGGCCGGAGAGCCCCCGCGGGAACGGGAGCGTCCGTTACCCGAAGCCCTGGTTTCGACCTGGACGGCCTGACGCAAGGCGTCAGCCCCGTCCCCGGTAGGGCGCCACCCCCTGGTCCGGCAGCCAAAGACCTTCGGGCGGGGCTCCGGTTTGCCAGAAGACGTCGATGGGAATCCCGCCTCGCGGATACCAGTAGCCGCCGATCCTGAGCCAGAGCGGCTCCGCCGTCTCGACCAGGCGGCGGCCGATGGCCAGGGTGCAATCCTCGTGGAAAGCGCCGTGATTCCGGAAGGACGCCAGGAAAAGCTTCAACGACTTGGACTCCACCAGCCAGTCGCCGGGCGCATAGTCGATGACCAGGGTCGCAAAGTCCGGCTGGCCCGTCACCGGGCACAGGGACGTGAACTCCGGCGCCGTGAACCGGGCCAGGTAGGTCTGCCCCTTCTGCGGGTTGGGCACGCGTTCAAGGACGGCGACCTCGGGGCTGTCAAAGCCCGCCACTACCTGGCCCAGTTGGGTGACCTGGATCTCGCTCATGCGGGCCGATTACCCCGCGCGCCCCTTACGGGCAAGCGCCCGGAACCGCCTCAGATGGTATATTCAGGCTCGCCCTCGAGCCAGGCGGTGATGGTCTCGGCGGCATCCGGGGCGGACACCTGGGTGGTGTCGATGCGGATGTCAGGGGACTCCGGCGGCTCGTAAGGACTGTCGATCCCCGTGAAGTTCTTGAGCTCTCCGGCCCTGGCCTTTGCGTAAAGGCCCTTGACGTCGCGCTGCTCCGCCACCGCCAGGGGCGTGTCCACGAAGACCTCGACGAAGTCCCCCTCCGGCATCAGGCTGCGGGCCAGGGCCCGTTCGGCCCGGAAGGGCGAGATGAAGGAGACCAGGACGATCAGGCCGGCGTCGGCCATCAGCCGGGCGACCTCGGCGACGCGCCGGATGTTCTCCACCCGGTCCTCGTCGGTGAAGCCAAGATCCCGGTTGAGTCCGTGACGGACATTGTCCCCGTCCAGCAGGTAGGTATGCCGGCCCATGGCGTGAAGTTTCTTCTCCACCATGTTGGCGATGGTGGATTTACCGGAACCGGATAGCCCCGTGAACCAGATCACGCGGCCGCGGTGCCCCTTCAGGGCCGCCCGCGCCGCCCGGTCGACATCCAGGGCCTGCCAGTGGACGTTCTGGCTGCGCCGGAGGGCGAAGCGGATCATGCCTGCGCCCACTGTCCGATTGGTGATGCGGTCGATCAGGATGAAGCCGCCCAGGTCGCGGCTTTCGGTATAGGGCTCGAAGGCCAGGGGCGCGTCCGTCGAGATGTTGCAGACGCCAATCTCGTTCAGATCAAGTCTTTTTGCCGCCAGATGTTCTAGCGTGTTCACGTTCACCCGGTACTTCGGCTCGGTGATCGAGGCCGAGACCGTCCGCGTTCCCAGCTTCAGGAGGTAGGGGCGCCCCGGCAGCATGGGCGCCTCGTCCATCCAGACCAGGGTCGCCTCGAACTGGTCGGCGACACTGACCGGCGCGTCCGCCTGCGCCAGGACATCGCCCCGGCTGATGTCGATCTCGTCCTCCAAGGTCAGGGTGACCGACTGGCCGGCCTGGGCCTGCGGGGCCTCCGAGGTTCCCGTAATGACCTCCCGGACCCGGCTTTCCCGCCCGGACGGCGAGACCCGCACCAAGTCGCCCGGACGCACGGTCCCGGCGGAGATCAGGCCCGAGAAACCCCGGAAGTCGAGATTGGGGCGATTCACCCACTGGACCGGCAGGCGGAAAGGCCGGTCGGACGCATCGTCGCCCACCGGCGCTGTCTCCAGCCAGGACAGGAGGGTCGGTCCGTTGTACCAGGGAGCGCCGCCCGCAGCCTCGGCGACATTGTCCCCCTTCAGGGCGGACATGGGGATGGCCTGGAAGGTGTCCAGGCCGATCTGGGCGGCGAAGGCCCGGTAGTCGGCGATGATCCCGTCGAAAATCTCTTGTGACCAGCCGACCAGGTCCATCTTGTTCACGGCGACGACCACGTGCCGGATGCCCAGCAGCCGGACCAGGTAGGAATGCCGGCGGGTCTGAGTCAGCACGCCTCTCCGGGCGTCGATCAGGATGACCGCCGCATCCGCAGTTGAGGCGCCGGTGACCATGTTCCGGGTGTACTGCTCATGCCCGGGCGTATCGGCGACGATGAATTTCCGCCGGTCCGTCGAGAAGAAGCGATAGGCGACATCGATGGTGATGCCCTGCTCCCGCTCGGCGGCGAGGCCATCGACCAGCAAGGCGAAGTCGATTTCGCCGCCCTGGGTGCCGACGCGCCGGGAGTCGGCCTCCAGCGCCGCCAGTTGGTCCTCGAAGATCATCTTGGAATCGTAAAGCAGCCGGCCGATCAGGGTGGACTTGCCGTCGTCCACCGAGCCGCAGGTCAGGAACCTCAGGAGGCTCTTGGTCTCATGGGCCTTGAGATAGGCCTCGATATCGGTGGCGATGAGGTCGGACTGGTGGGCCATCAGAAGTAACCCTCCTGCTTCTTCTTCTCCATCGACGCCGCCTGATCGTGGTCGATCACCCTGCCCTGCCGCTCGCTGGTGGTGGTCAGGAGCATCTCCTGGATGATGTCCGGCAGGGTGGCCGCCGTGCTCTCGACGGCTCCCGTCAGGGGGTAGCAGCCCAGGGTCCGGAAACGTACGGACTTCTGCATCGGGACTTCGCCGGGCCGCAGGGGCATGCGGTCGTCATCCACCATGATCAGGGTCCCGTCGCGCTCCACGACCGGGCGGACGTCGGAAAAATAGAGGGGAACGATGGGGATGTTCTCCAGGTGGATGTACTGCCAGATGTCCAGCTCGGTCCAGTTGGAGATCGGGAAGACCCGGATCGATTCTCCGGGGTTCTTGCGGGTGTTGTAGAGCCGCCAGAGTTCCGGCCTTTGGTTCTTGGGGTCCCAGCGGTGCTGGGCGGACCGGAAGGAAAACATCCGCTCCTTCGCCCGGCTCTTTTCCTCGTCCCTGCGCGCTCCGCCGAAGGCCGCATCGAACCCGTGCAGGTCCAGGGCCTGCTTGAGCCCCTCGGTCTTCCAGATGTCGGTATGGACGGCCGAGCCGTGATCGAAGGGATTGATCCCCTTCTCCAGCGCCTCGGGATTGCGGTGGACGATCAGGTCGAAGCCCAGCTCGCGGGCCATGCGCTCACGCATCTCGTACATGGCCCGGAACTTCCAGGTCGTATCGACATGTAGCAGGGGGAAGGGCGGCTTGCCGGGCCAGAAGGCCTTGGCCGCCAGATGCAGCATCACGGCGGAGTCCTTGCCCACCGAATAGAGCATGACCGGGCGCTCCGCCTCGGCGACCACCTCCCTCAGGATGTGGATGGCCTCGGCCTCCAGCCTCTGCAGGTGGGTCAGGATCGCCCTGTCCGCCATTTCTGTCATCCCCTAACCTCGCACGCCGACGCCCTGGGGGGCGTTCCCCGCCATATAGATCATCGTCCGACGGGATAACCCTCCCAGCCCTGCGGCGTGGGACCAATTCTTCTGGCGCCCCGGCAAGAAATCCTTCGCCACGCGAGCCCCCTTCCGCCCGGCGGTTGATCGGCCTATGCCTTCGGAAGAGCGGAGGAGAACAGCCCATGAGCGTCTCGGATTTCGGGGATTTTGTCGTTGTGGTCACCGGCGCCTCCACGGGGCTGGGCCGGGCCCTGGCGGTGGAGACCGCCCGTCGGGGCGCCTCGGACGTGATCATCAACTACGCGCGCAGCGCCGAGGAGGCCGAGGTCACGGCCGGCTTCGTCCGGGCCGAGGGCGCCCGCGCCCTGCTGGTCCAGGGCGACGTCTCGAAGGACGAGGACTGTCGCGCCATCGCCGCCGCTGCGGCGCCTCTGGGGCGGATCGACGCGCTTTTCAATAACGCGGGCGTGACCAAGTTCGCCCAGAACCACGCCGACCTCGACGCGGTTTCCGCGGAGGACTTCCTCCATCTCTACGGCGTCAACGTCGTCGGCGCCTTCCAGATGGTCAGGGCCGCCCGCAGCCTGCTGGAGGCCGCTCCGCAGCCGGGCGCGGTGGTCAATACCTCCTCCATCGCCGGCGTGGCGGGCATCGGCTCCTCTGTCCCCTACGCGGCGTCCAAGGGGGCGATGAACACCCTCACCCTGTCCCTGGCCCGCGCCCTGGCCCCGAAGATCCGGGTCAACGCCGTCTGCCCGGGCTTCATAGACACTCCCTGGTTCGGCAAGGGCATGTCCGAGGAGCGGGTCGACCGACTGCGCGAAGGTTCCGCCGCATCTACCCCCCTCAAGGTCGCCTCGACAGCGGACGACGTCGCCGCCGCAGCCGCCTTCCTGGCCTCCCGCCAGTCCCGCCATGTCACCGGCGAAACCCTCCTCGTAGACGCGGGATCGCACCTCGGCTTCGCCACGCTCTCCATGAGATGAAGGCGGTTCATCCCCTGTTAAGTCCCGCTGAGTCTAGTTGCAGTCGCCCGGCGCGTCGCTGCGGCGCCCAACATAGAGGCGCCGAGAAACGATCCCGCCCTGATTTGCATCACACCGGTCCGGGCTGCCCCGACTGTGGGGCGCTCATCTGGCGGCGTCGGGCCTGAGGGGGGAAGGTTCGGCTACAGGGTCAGGCCTGATAATCAAGGGGATTTGCAACATATGACTTCATTTAAGCTTGCGGCTTTCGCCGCCGCCGCCGCTCTCGCCCTCGGGACGGCCGCCCACGCCCAGGATGCGCCGACAGTGTCCTTCAATGTCGGTGCTTCGTCCGACTACGTGTTCCGCGGTTACAGCCAGACGGACAGCAACCCCCAAGTGTACGGCGGGGCTGACCTTGGGATAGGTATCTTCTACGCCGGAACCTGGCTGTCGAACGTCGACTTCGGTGACAGCACCAGCATGGAGTACGACCTCTACGCGGGCTTCAAGCCGACCCTCGGTCCGGTGACGCTGGACATCGGCATCTTCCGCTACGGCTACACCAACCAGGAAGACGGCGCGAACCTCGACTATTGGGAAGGCAAGCTTGGGGCCTCTGTGGCCGCCGGCAAGGGTACGGTCGGCGCAGCCGTCTTCCATACCACTGACAACTTCGGCCAGACCGGCCAGGCGACTTATGTCGAGCTGAATGGCTCAATGCCGGTGTCGGAGAAGTTCTCCGTATCGGGCGCGGTCGGCCACCAGGCCCTTGATGGCACAGGCGATTACGAGACCTGGAATCTGGGCCTTGGCTACGCCATCAACGACACCTTCGGGATCGACGTTCGCTACTGGGACACCAATGTCGAAAAGGCCGATGACCCGGGCAAGCTCACCTCCGGCCGCCTCGTGGTGGGTCTGAAGGCCGCCTTCTGATCCGGCGCCTGCGCCACAGCTCACAGGGAAAGCCGTCAGCCACGAGGCTGGCGGCTTTTCTTTTTTGGTAAATCGGCGTCTATGCCAAAAGTCGTTAATCTTGCTGTGCGACTAAGCATCGACTCGGTGACGGGATTCGCCGGGCCGGACGTTTGGTAGCGGAATAATCTTCGCTGCAGTCGTGCGTTCGTCGCAGGTAAGGAGCTTTTGCGTGGAGCACATGGCCAACCGGGCTCGCAGTCTTTTGGCCGATTCCGCGATTGCGACGGCCGCCCTGCTGGCGGCCTTCCTGCTGACGGCGGGCCGGTCCCTGGACCTCTCGCTGGCGTCGCTGGGCGGGATCGCGCTACAGGCCTTGATGTACGGCCTCGTGGCTGCGGCCTACTCGGGCCTCTTCAGGCGGGAGCTCTCCCCCTGGCGGTACGTCTCAATCCCCGACGCCCTGGTCCTCGCGCGGATCGCTCTGCTTACGGCGGCAAGTTTCCTTCTGCTCCAGTTCGCGGCCGACCGGGCGCATAGTCTGAGCCGGGCCATGTTGGCCCTGGCGCCGATCTTCCAGATGGTTGGGGCCATCAGCGCCCGGATGCTCCGCCGGGCGGCGCACGAGCGGGCGCTTGACAGCTTCGCGCCCCTAAAATCCTTCAGTGATCGGCCGCCCCAGGCGCCGGAGCTGCTGCTCATCGGCCCCACCACCGCGGCGGAGACCTATCTTCGGGAGACGGGTCGGCGGCGTGACAAGACCTGGACCCCAGTGGGCATCATCGCCCCCGATTCCCACGAAGTTGGCCAGCAGGTCCGCGGCGTCTGCATCATCGAGTCCATTGAGCGACTCGACACCGCCCTCGCCGACCTGCGCCGTTGGAACCAGTACCCCCGGGCCATTCTCTTTCTTGATGAGCCGGCTCGGCTGCGCGGCCTTACAGCCGGGCAGCTGGGGCGCCTTAAGAATGACGGTGTTCGCCTGCTGCGCCTTCCCTCCATCGTGGATCTTTCGCACGAGGACGGACTGGCCCTGTTGCCGATGCGCGACATCAGCGTCGAGGAGCTTCTGCCCCGTGACCCGATCGAACTGGACCGCGTCGCCCTCCGCTCCCTGGTCACCGGGCGGCGAATTCTGATCACCGGCGCTGGCGGATCGATCGGCGCCGAACTCAGCCGCCAGGTCGCCGCCCTCGACGCCGGCCATGTCACGCTTCTGGACTTCTCCGAGACCGCCCTGTTCGAGATTGACCGGGAGCTGGGCGAGACCTTCCCGGCCCTGTCCCGCACCGCCGCCCTGGTGGACGTGCGAAACGCTGACCGTGTCACGGACTGCCTTCTTGGCGAGCGTCCGGATCTCGTTTTCCACGCGGCGGCTCTCAAGCACGTCTCGATGGTGGAGCGTCATCCCGCCGAGGGAGTGCTGACCAATGTTCTGGGCACCTGGAACGTCGCTGAGGCGGCCCGGATCGCTGGCGCAGGTCAGATGGTTCTGATCTCTACGGACAAGGCCGTGGACCCCTCCAACGTGATGGGCGCCACGAAGCGGCTTGCCGAGGCTGTGATCCAGGGCCAGCAGCAGGGCTCCGAGACCCGGTTCTCGGCCGTCCGGTTCGGCAACGTGCTCGGTTCCGCCGGATCGGTCGTGCCGATCTTCCGGTCGCAGATTGACCGGGGCGGCCCCGTCACCGTGACCCACCCGGAGATGGCTCGGTACTTCATGACGATTCCGGAGGCCACCCAACTTGTCCTCCACGCCACCGCCACATGCGCAGACGACTTGAATCCCGACCGCGCTCGGCTTTTCCTGCTCGAAATGGGCGAACCCGTGAAGATCATGGATCTGGCCCGCCAGATGATCGCCCTATCCGGTCGAACGCCGGGCAAGGATATCGAGATCGAGATCACCGGCCTGCGCCCCGGAGAGAAGCTGACGGAGGAACTCCTCGACGGGATGGAGAACTCGATCCCCTGCGCGCCGAAGGTTCTGGAGGTCGTCTCGCCCACCGCGATGGGCGTGGCTCCGGCCCACCTGCGCCGGCTTGAGGCCATCGCCGCGAGGGGCGACACGGACGAGATTCGTCGCGCCTTGTTCGACCTGGTCGCCCAAATTCGGGGTGAGAAGCCCGCCGGCGTTCCGGCTCTGCGGGTGGTCTCTAACCGCTGATGCGGAGGCGCCTGCGGGAATCTTCGGACGCTAGCCCGTGATTCTTGTCACCGGTTCCGCCGGCTTTATCGGTTTCCATGTCGCCAACGCTCTTCTGGACCGGGGGGAGAGCGTCGTCGGCGTCGACTGCATCAGCCCCTACTATGATCCGGCGCTGAAGCTGGCGCGCCTCGCCCGCCTTGAGACACGGCCGGGGTACGGGCACCATCGGATCGACCTGGCCGACCGGGACGCCGCGGCGGAGGTCTTCCGGTCCGTCCGTCCCCGCGGCGTCGTTCACCTGGCCGCACAACCGGGCGTCCGCTACTCCCTCGAGCACCCGGAGGCCTACGTCGACTCCAACCTGGTCGGCTTTCTCAGCGTGCTGGAGGGCTGCCGGGCGACGTCACCCGCCCACCTGGTGTTCGCCTCCACCAGCTCGGCCTACGGCGCCAACGCCACCCTGCCCTTCTCCCCCCACCAGCCCGCCAACCACCCCCTGACCCTCTATGCGGCGACCAAGCTGGCCAATGAGTCCATGGCCCACGCCTATGCGCATCTGTTCGGCATACCCTGCACAGGGCTGAGGTTCTTTACGGTCTATGGTCCCTGGACCCGTCCGGACATGGCCCTCTACCGGTTCGCGGACGCCATCGTCGCCGGGCGGCCCGTCGAGGTGTTCGGCCAGGGCCGGATGCAGCGCGATTTCACCTATGTGGATGACATCGTCAGCGGCGTCGTCGCCGCCCTGGACCACCCCGCCGCCCCCGACCCGGCCTGGCGCGCTGAGACGCCCGATCCCGCGACGAGCGGCGTGGCGCCCTGGCGGATCCTCAACATCGGCGCGGGGACGCGGGTCGAGCTGATGACCTACATCCAGGTGCTGGCGGAGGCCCTCGGCCGGCCCGCCAAGCTGAACCTCCTGCCCATGCAGCCGGGCGACATCGTCCGCACAGAGGCGGACATCACCGACACCACTGCCGCCCTCGGGTACGCGCCGACCACGCCGGTGGAGGTTGGTGTGCGCCGGTTCGCCGACTGGTACTGCGAGTACCACGGCGTCGCCCGGGACTGAGCCCGGACGTCGGCCCAGATCTGGCCAGAGCCTATTCGGCCACCATCTCCGCAGCGCGGGTCGCCTGGAGCCGCCCCTCCAGCGCCTTGTGCTGGTGCCACAGCTCCTGGGGCAGTCGCTCGCCAAAGGCCTCATAGGCGGAAGGAATCAGGGCCGCCTCCTCCGCCCAGACCGAGGGATCGACGGTCAGGAGCAGGTCGAGATCCGCCGCCGACAGGCTGAGGCCGGACAGGTCCAGGGCGCCTGCCGTCGGCACCCGGCCGATGGGGGTGTCCTGAGCCGGGGCGCGCCCCGCCAGGCGTTCGAAAATCCACTTCAGGACCCGGGAATTGTCGCCAAAGCCCGGCCAGACATAGCGGCCGGTGGAATCCTTGCGGAACCAGTTCACGAAATAGATGCGGGGCAGCTTGGCGGCGTCACTCTTCTCGCCGATCGACAGCCAGTGCCGGAAATAGTCGCCCATGTTGTAGCCGCAGAAGGGCAGCATGGCGAAGGGATCGCGGCGCAGTTCGCCGATCCGGTTCTCCGCCGCCGCCGTACCCTCGGAGGCGACATTGGAGGCCAGGAAGACGCCATGCGCCCAGTCGAAGGCCTCGGTCACCAGAGGCACGGCGCTGGCCCGGCGACCGCCGAACAGGATGGCCGAGATCGGCACGCCCTTGGGGTCTTCCCATTCAGGCGCGATTACCGGGCACTGGCTGGCCGGGACGGTGAAGCGGGCGTTGGGGTGGGCGGCGGGCTCTCCGGAGCCGGGCGTCCAGGCACGGCCCTTCCAGTCGGTCAGGTTAGCCGGGGGCGTCTTGGTCAGGCCCTCCCACCAGACGTCCCCGTCATCGGTCAGGGCGACATTGGTGAAAACGCAGTTGGCGTATAGGGAGGCCACGGCGTTGCGATTGGTCTCGTTGCCCGTGCCAGGGGCGACCCCGAAGAAGCCGGCCTCGGGATTGATGGCGTAGAGCCGCCCGTCATCGCCGAACCGCATCCAGCAGATGTCGTCGCCGACGGTCTCGGCCTTCCAGCCCGCCAGGGTCGGCTGGAGCATGGCCATGTTGGTCTTGCCGCAGGCGCTGGGGAAGGCGGCGGCGATGTAGCGGACCTCGTTCTGGGGCGAGGTCAACTTGAGGATCAGCATGTGTTCGGCCAGCCAGCCTTCGTCCCGGGCCATGACCGAGGCGATGCGCAGGGCGAAGCATTTCTTGCCCAAGAGAGCGTTGCCGCCATAGCCCGAGCCGTAGGACCAGATCTCCCGGGTCTCGGGATAGTGGACGATGTACTTCTCGGGATTGCAGGGCCAGGAAACGTCCGCCTGCCCGGCCGTCAGGGGCGCGCCGAGGGTGTGCACGGCGGGGACGAAGAAACCGTCGTCGCCCAGCTGGTCCAGGGCGGCCTTGCCCATGCGCGTCATGACCCGCATGGAGATGGCCACATAGGCGCTGTCCGTGATCTCGACGCCCAGCTGGCTGATCTTCGAGCCGATGGGGCCCATGCTGAAAGGGCAGACATACATCGTCCGGCCGGTCATGCAGCCGTCGAACAGGCCGGCCATCTTGGCCCGCATGGCGACGGGATCGGACCAGTTGTTGGTCGGGCCGGCGTCGATCTGCTTTTCGGAACAGATGAAGGTGCGGCTCTCGACCCGGGCGACATCACCCGGATCAGAGGCGGCGTAGAAGGAATTCGGCCGCTTGGCGGGATTCAGGCGCTTCAGCGTACCCTTGGCCTCGAGCTCCCGGGTCAGCTCGTCCCATTCCGCATCCGACCCGTCGCACCAGTGAACCCTGTCCGGCCGCGTCAGGGCCGCGATCTGCTCGACCCAGGCGATCAGCCTGGCGTGACGGGTGGGTGCGGGGTGAATGCCGGGAATCGCGGTCATCAGTTCAACTTCTCCGAGCCGTGGCGGCGGTTGGGGGAGTCGGTCGGGAACGGGGGACTCGCGCCCTCGTAATCAAGCTTCTGTGAAAAGGCGAGCGCGGGAACGGGCCTGTCGTCCAAAAAATGTCACTTAGGCGGAAACGGCTGGGGATTGTTCCTCAAGCTGCCGAATGGCTCCGACGATATGGTAGAGCGATGTCGCCGGCGCACCCCCCGGAGCGAATCCTCCGGTCGGGCCCTGGCGATCACGCCAAAGTCCCCTCACCGGTGTTTCGAGATAGCGCCTCAGCCCCGTTGCGGCCTGGAGGGCCTCCTCCGTCTCCCCGAGGGCCAGGGCCGACTTCAGGTACTCCGTCTGTGGCCAGAGCCTGGCCCAGCCGTCCCGGACCGTCAGGTCCTCCCACAGGGCGTTGACGGCGCAGGCCCGGCGCGGATCCACGCCTTGCCGGCCAGCCTCATGCAGGGCCCGGGCCGCCAGCTGGCCGTCGGCCCGCCCACGCGCCCGGCCCCAGCGGTCCAACAGCCAGGCCCACTCGAACTGGTGACCTGGCTCCACAAGGCGTCCGTCATCCCCACCGGCCCGGCGCCAGTCGGCGTCGAAGAACTCCGAGAGGACCCCCCGGTGATCGATGAAGGCGCCGAGGGCCAGCCCTGCGATCTCGTCGGACAGGGCCCGCCAGTCCGCCTGCCCGGCCTCCTCCCAGGCCAGCGAAGCCTCAAGCAGGTGCATGTGGGCGTTGGCCTGGAAGGGCCGGTCACCCGCCTCCCGGAAGCCGCCGCCGGGGTGCCTTAAGGCCTCCAGGCCCTCGCGCATCCGTTGCGCAAGTGCAAGCGCCTCCCCAGCCCCTTCTCCCGCCTGGGCCAGACTCGCAAGGCCCAGCAGGGCGAAGGCTTGATCATAGACAAAGGGGGTGTCGTCCAGGGCGCGACCGTCCAGTCCCACCAGGCTCCGGATCAAGCCATCCGGCCGCAGGAAGCTCCCGGTCAGGGCGGCGAGTCCGTGCCGGGCCGCCTCCCGCCAGGGCCCGTTCCAGCCCATCATCCCAGCCTGAGCGAAGCTGAAGATCATCCGGCCCTGCACTCGGCCCCGGCGGGGCGCCGGCTGGGGCGCGCCGTCCTGCCCGAGGGCCTCGAAAAAGCCCCCCCGCTCCCGGTCGGCGCCGAGGGTCCACCAGACCGGCAGGGCGGCGGTGCGCAGCCAGAGTCCCAACCCGCCAGCGGCCTCGGCCAGGCTGGAAAAGCCGGCAGGCCCCCGGGCCTGGAGCCGCTCGACGCCCCGCTTGACCGCCTGGCTGTCGGCGAGGGGCGCCACCAGGACCCGCGCGCCATCGGCCACGACGGCCACGCCCGAAAGGCCCACCACCACGACCTCGGCGCCCCCGTCTGCGCGGATGTAGGCGCCCGTCACGCCTTCCGCCTCGACCCGACCCTCCAGCCGGTTCTCCGCCGCGTCCCGTTCCGAGAGGGCATGAACGACATCCCAGGCGCCGACATCCGACCAGGCGAAGTCGGCAGGCGCCACCATGGCGCGGCCTGTCTTCTCCATGACCGCATAGTCGATCGAGATCTTCGGGGCCGTGCGGAACACCTCGCCCAGCAGTTGGCCATCGGCGGGACCTGAGGCCGTCTCCACCGCGGCCTCGGCGGCCTCCAGGACCTCTGGCGCCAGGCGGCCAAGCTCGTAGACCAGGGTGGTGGCCGGGACGATGAAGTTGCCGCTGTTCCACAGGCATCCCTCGGCGATCAGGGCGGCGGCGCGGGCGGCGTCGGGCTTCTCGATGAAGGCCTCCACCATGCGGACGCTCTCTCCACGTCCGGCCCGGATGTAGCCATAGGCGGTCGAGGGAAAGGTCGGGGCAATCCCCAGGGTCACGATCCGCCCGGCCCGGGAGAAGGGCGCGGCCTGGACCACAGCGTCACGGAAGGCCCCGGCGTCCGGCACATGATGGTCGGCGGCCAGAACCACCATCACCGCCTCCTCGTCCCGGCGCAGGAGATGGATGGCGGCGGCGGCCATGGCGGGGGCGGAATCGCGGGGTTCCGGCTCCAGCAGGACATCTGCGGACAGGCCCAACTCGGCCAGCTGTTCACGGATCAGGCCGCCATGGTCGGCGCCGCCGATCACCAGCAGGGGCCCGAGGAGCGCGGCCCGGCGCGCTGTCTGCTGGAAGGCGGTGAGGCCCTCTCCGAACAGCCGGGCGAAGGGCTTGGGGCGCTCCGGCCGCGACAGGGGCCACAGGCGCACCCCCGATCCGCCGCACATGATGACGGGGTAAAGGCTCACCGGTCCGGGCTCAGGCCGGCTCGACCTCGCGGACATTCGCGATGCCCGCGGCCCGGAGGGCGGCGATCAGCTCACCGACCGTGGCCGACAGTTCGGCCTCGTCACGGCTGCGCAGGACCAGGTTCGATCCATAGAGCCCTTCGGTGAAGAAGGGATAGCTTCCCAGGCTGAGGCTCGGGTGCGCCCTCGCCACCGCCTCAAGGGGTCCGGCGATGGCGCCCTCTCCCGAGCCCTCGACCCGCACCGTGCGCGACAGGACCACGGCGCCCGACCGCAGCCGGGGCCCCACGTCCTCCAGCATGCCCCGCATGATCTGCGGCACGCCCGCCAGCACAAAGACATTGCCGATGGTGAAGCCCGGCGGCCCCTGGACGGGATTGTTCACCAGCGATCCGCCCACCGGGACCCGCGCCATGCGCCGACGGGCGGCGTTCATCTGATCGCCCCAGCGGGACTGCATCATGGCCAAGATGTCAGGATGCTCTTCCAGATCGACGCCGAAGGCCGCCGCCACCGCATCGGCGGTGATGTCGTCGTGGGTCGGCCCAATGCCGCCGGTGGTGATCACATAGTCATAGCGGGCGCGAAGGGCGTTCAGCGCATCCACGATCTCGTCCAGGACATCCGGCACCGTCCGGGCCTCGCACAGGTCCACCCCATGCACGCCCAGGTACCGGGCGATGTCCCTGAGATTGGTGTCCTGGGTACGGCCGGACAGGATCTCGTCCCCGATGATCAGCACCGCCGCCGTCACCACGCCGTCTCCGCCCGGGCTGCCCATGTCCGCGTCTCCGTTTCCCGCGAACCTCTATCGGCTGGAGCCCCGCTTGCCTATACCCGGGGCATGGACTTCTCTCGACTGGCTTTCGGAGATCGGTGACATGCTGGAGTAACTTTGATTCCCGATTTATCTTCGACCGAGAGCCGCTGACGTCATATATCTGCGCTAGCGAAGCCTACCTGCAACACCATTTGTCGCTAATGAAGCGCCCAAAAACCACCACGCTTGACTCCCTCGCTGCCGAAGAGCGGAAGCATTACCGGAATGCTCAGAAGCGGCTAGGCGCCCCGTACCTAGTCGCCCGTGAGACCACGATCCTTTTGACGAATTTCATTAAATTTGCTTCGAAAAATCGGTACGTTTTTGCAGGTTTTATTGCGCTTATTCAAAATCATCAGACACTTTCTTTGCTATCAAGTGTTAGATTTCATCACGTTCAGGCAATGATGAATCTCAGACAAGCACTTGAATCTGCGTCGAATGCAGCATTCGCACTCGCAAATCCGCTAGAAAGTTATTCTGATGAGACTACAGGATTTATGTTGGATTCAAGGGCGGTATCGTCGAGAAGTATAAAATGGATTGAATCCGAATTTCAAGAACATTCTGATCAAATCAAGAACATAAAAAATGAAATAAATCGAAACTCAGCACATTCCAATATCATTCAGAGCGCGCGCCTAGTTGATACAGACTTCGATAACGATATCATCAACACATCTTTCTTCGATAGGGAAGATCAATATGATAACATAGCTGACCTATTGATTATTTCAAAATCAGCCATTATTATTATGGATCTGATATGGGCTGTAAATCAGAAGCATGGTGGTATTTCTTTCAGTGATGATTTCACGAAACGATTCTCTCAAGTCAGAGCCGATCACGCCGACCTTGTGGAAAATCTAAAGCAGACAAAGCGATTTCAGGACGCGACTAGTGGGATCAACGAGCGGAAGTTGACAAAGCGCACTACTCCCAGCGCTGTAACGCCCAATTCAGCTATCTAGAGCGTGCAGTTCCCCGCCCCTCTGATCCCTGCCACCTTCCTGCGGCGCTACAAGCGCTTCTTCGCCGACGTCGTGCTGGCCGACGGGGCGGAGATCACCGCCCACTGCCCCAACCCCGGCGCCATGCTGGGCCTGAACGCCCCCGGCCTGCCCGCCTGGGTGTCGGTCTCGGACAATCCCAAGCGCAAGCTGTCCCACACGCTGGAGCTCGTGGAGGCTGACGGCGGCCTCGTCGGCATCAACACGATGTTGCCCAACCGCCTTGTGGCCGAAGCCCTGGAGGCGGGGACAATCCCCGAACTCGCCGGCTACGCCTCGGTCCGCCGCGAGGTGAAGTACGGCAAGGCCAGCCGGATCGACTTCCTGCTTGAGGATCCGACGCGCGGCCGGTGCTGGCTGGAGGTCAAGAACGTCCACCTGATGCGCACGCCGGGCCTCGCCGAGTTTCCGGACTGTGTCGCCGCCCGTTCCGCCCGTCACCTGGAGGAGCTGGCCGACCAGGTCGCGGCCGGCGACCGGGCCGTGGCCCTGTTCGTGATCCAGCGCACCGACTGCGAGGCCTTCAGCGCCTGCGCCGATCTCGACCCGGCCTTCGCCCGGGGGCTCGATCGGGCTTCCGAAGCTGGCGTGGAGGTGCTGATCTATGCTTGCCAGGTCCTCAGCGGGAGCGTCGAGATCCGACGCGCCCTTCCCTGGCGCCGTTAGGCCCTGAGGGCTCGCGGGCCGTCACGGCGACGACATCGACCCGGGCCTGATCGAGCACCCAATCCGAGACCATGGCCAGATCGAGAGAGGCCTGTCCGACTTGGGCGACTCCGAGGTCCAGTTCCGTCAGGGGTTCGCCCTCCGGTGAGATAATCATCGAGGGGCAGGTCTGATCGACGGCGGCGTTGTTGGCGCCGATGATAAACCTCTGCGTCTCAGCCGCGCGGCTGATGAGGTGACTTCTCCAGAGGTGTGGACCCCTCGCAGCTCCAATGGCGTTGTTCACATAGGCGAACACCTGGGCGCCCTCGGAGGCGAGAATCCGCCATTGCTCCGGGTAGCGGATCTCGCGGCACATCTGAATTCCAAGTCTCACCGGCGCGCCTGCGACCGTAATGTCAAAGACCGGAAGCCGGTCGCCGGGTGTGAACACTCCGCGTTCGCTGACGGCGAGATTGATCTTGTCATAGCGGTGGGTCTCACCCTGCGGTCCGAAGTACAGGCTCGCATTCCTCCACTCGCCATCAGCGAAGAGGCAGGCCCCGATCACCAGATGCACCCCCGCTTCGCGCACGGCTGCGCGCACTTCCGATTGGGCTGCAGTGACGGCCTCAGGGCTCACCGACTCCACAAAATCCGGTGTCGGGGCGTATCCCGAAAGGGCGCCTTCAGGGGCCACCGCCAGGGTGTCCGGGGCGAGCGCCCTGATGGCGGCGAGCACCGCATCGGTGTTGGCGCGAAGGTCCATGGTGACCTGAAACTGGATTGTCGCCGCCCTGATCATGCGTCCTCCTGACGTCACCGAGTAACACGGAGGGAAGGAGGCGCGCACGGTGTCATCGCCTCGCCACCGCCTGCGGCCAGCCCCCTGCGCTGGCGCGGTTGACTTCTTCAGGCCAGGTGCCAGCCTTCCCCCATGATCGCCGCCCTTGTCCTGGCCACCGCCGTCTCCGCCTCGCCCACCATCGCTGAGCTCCAGTCCCTGCTGGCGGCCGCCCGGGTCGACGCGGCCCGGGTCCGGGACATCCGGTGCGAGGTCCTGGGCGATCCCACCGAGCACCGCTGCGACTGGCGACAGAAGACGGCCAAGGGGCGCTGGGAGGCCTGGTCGGTCCTCCTGGCCCGCGACGGCGGCCGGTGGATCCTGATCGACACGCCCGGCCGGGCTTCGCGCCCCTGAGGCAGATGTGCTAGGTTCCGCCCATGAACCAGAGCGACATCGCCCAGCTTGAGCACAAGACCGGAGAAATCCGGCTCCATGGCCCCGAGGGTTTCGAAGGCATGCGCCGGGCGGGACGCCTGGCCGCCGAGTGTCTCGACATGCTGACGCCGCACGTGAAGCCGGGCGTCGTCACCGAAGACCTGGACCGCCTGGCCCGGGAGTTCATCCTCGACCACGGCGGCCTGCCCGCCTGCCTGGGCTATCGCGGCTACCGCCACACCCTCTGTATCTCGGTCAATCATGTGGTGTGCCACGGCATCCCCTCCGAGCGCACCCTGAGGGAGGGCGATATCGCCAACATCGACGTCACCGTGATCGTCGACGGCTGGCACGGCGACACCTCGCGCATGTACGGCGTCGGCAAGGTCCCAGCCCGGGCGCGCCGGCTGGTGGAAGTCACCTACGAGGCCCTCCAGAGGGGCATCGACGTGGTCCGTCCCGGGGCCACCACCGGCGACATCGGCGCGGCCATCCAGACCTGGGTGGAATCCCAGCGCTGCTCGGTGGTCCGGGACTTCGTCGGGCATGGCCTGGGCCGCGTCTTCCACGACGCGCCCAATATCCTGCACTTTGGTCACAGGGGGACCGGCGAGGTCCTGAAGCCCGGCATGTTCTTCACCATCGAGCCCATGGTGAATCTCGGGAAGTGGCAGGTGAAGATCCTGGCCGACGGCTGGACGGCGGTGACCCGGGACAAGTCCCTCTCGGCCCAGTGTGAGCATTCCATCGGGGTGACCGAGACCGGCTGTGAGATCTTCACCGCCTCGCCCACGGGCCAGTTCCAGCCGGCCATTGAGGCTGGCTGATCCCCGAGATCGGCTGACTTTTCTTTAACTTGCGGGCAAGCCCGCGCTCAGGCGACTTCTCACGTCAGACTGAGGAGCCGCCCCATGCTGTCGATCCGCAACCTTGGCCATGTCTATCCGGGCGGGACCCGCGCCCTTGACGATGTGAGTCTCGAGATCCCCGCAGGCATGTTCGGCCTCCTGGGTCCCAACGGCGCCGGCAAGTCGACCCTGATGCGTTGCATCGCCGCCCTCCAGACTCCCACCTCCGGCGCCATCGACTTCGACGGCATCGATGTCCTGGCCGAGCCCTCCCGCCTGCGCCAGACCCTCGGCTACCTGCCCCAGGACTTCGGGGTCTACCCGAGGGTTTCGGCCCTGGACCTGCTGGACCACCTCGCCGTCCTGAAGGGACTGACGGACCGCGCCGAGCGGCGGGAGACCGTCGAGGCCCTGCTGAACCAGGTCAATCTCTGGGCCGTCCGCAAGAAGGCCGTCGCCGGCTTCTCCGGCGGCATGCGTCAGCGTTTCGGCATCGCCCAGGCCCTTATCGGCCAGCCCCGCCTCATCATCGTGGACGAACCCACTGCGGGTCTCGATCCGGAGGAGCGAAACCGCTTCCTCAACCTCCTGGCGGAAATCGGCGAGAGGGTGGTGGTGATCCTGTCGACCCATATCGTCGAGGATGTCGCCGACCTCTGCCCTCGCATGGCGGTGCTGGCGGGCGGCCGCCTGCTCCGCGAAGGTTCCCCCGCGAGCCTGGTCACGGAACTGGAGGGCCGGGTCTGGCGCAAGGTGGTCGACAAGGCCGACCTGCCTGGCCTCGCTGAAATCGCACCGGTGATCTCCACCCGGCTGTCGGCCGGCAAGACCGTGGCCCACCTCCTGTCCGACGCCTCCCCCGGCCCGGGCTTCGAGACCATCCAAGGCGGGCTTGAGGACGTCTACTTCGCCGCCCTCCACGCCTCGCGGCAAGCGGCCTAGGGGCGCGTCATGTTCGGCCGCATCGCCGCCTTCGAACTCCGCTACCAGCTCCGTAACCCCGTCTTCTGGGTGGCGGGCGCCTTCTTCTTCCTGATGGTCTTCGGGTCCATGACCGTTGACAACATCCAGATCGGCGGCGGCGGGGGGGGCGTCCACAAGAATGCGCCCGCCGCCATCGCCATGACCCACCTGGTCATGTCGATCTTCTTCATCTTCGTCACGGCGGCCCTGGTGGCCAACGTCATCGTCCGTGATGAAGAGACGGGTTTCGGCCCCCTGGTGCGGTCCACCCGGGTCACCCGGCTGGACTACCTCCTCGGCCGGTTCACCGGGGCTTTCGCCGCCGCGGCCCTGGTCTTCCTGGCCGTGCCCCTGGGCATGTTCCTGGGCAGTCTCGCGCCGTGGGTGGACCCGGAAACCCTGGGTCCCAACCATCTGTCGTACTATGCCTACGCCTACGGCGTGCTGGCCCTGCCTTCGATCTTCCTGACCTCGGCCCTGTTCTTCGCCCTCGCCACGGCGACCCGGTCGATGATGGCGACCTATATCGGCGCCACGGCCCTGCTGATCCTGTGGGTCATCATGGGAACCCTGACGGCGCGCCAGGAGATGCGGGAGCTGGCGGCCTGGCTTGACCCTTTCGGCGGCATCGCCCTGGGCGAGGCCACCCGCTACTACACGACCTTTGACTCCAACTCCCGGCTTCCGGCCCTGGAGGGCGTCCTCCTTGCCAACCGGTTCATCTGGACGGCCGTCGGCCTTGTCGCCCTGGCGGCGGCCTGCCTGACCTTCCGGTTCGAGACCCGCCGCTCCGGGGCCCGCGCCTCCCGGAAGGCCAAGGTGGAGGCCGAGGCGCCGCCGCCGGCGCGCGCCGGCACACGCCCCCTCGCTGAGCCCCGGTCAGGCGGGACGACAGCCCTCATCCAGGCTCTGCACCGGGCGCGGTTCGAGGCCGGCCAGGTGCTGCGAAGCCCGGCCTTCGTGATCCTCATGTTCCTTGGGCTCTTCAACGCCTCCGGCGGCATCTTCCTGGGCCTGGAGCAGAACGGTTCGGTGTTCCTGCCGACGACGGTTCGGATGATCGAGCAGCTTGAGGGCGCCTTCAGCCTCGTGGTGGTCCTGGTGGCCATCTACTACGCCGGCGAGCTCGTCTGGCGGGACCGGGAGCGGCGCATCGCCGACATCGTGGACTCCACGTCCGCCCCGGACTGGACCTTCATGGTCCCCAAGGTGCTCGGCCTGGTGCTGGTGCTGGGATCCATGCTGCTGGCCAGCGCCCTCGCCGCCGCCGCCGCCCAGGCCCTCCTGGGCTTTCCCCACCCCGACTGGGGCCAGTACATCGGCTGGTATCTTCTGCCGACCCTGGTGGAATGGACCCTCCTGGCGGTGCTGGCGGTCTTCCTCCAGACCATCGCCCCGAACAAGTTCATCGGCTGGGCCCTGATGGCGGTCTATCTGATCCTCCAGCTCAGCCTCGCGGGGGCTGGTTTCGAGCACAACCTGTATACCTATGGCGGCGGGCCGGATGTCCCGCTGTCCGACATGAACGGCCAGGGCGACTATGCGGGCTTCGCCGCCTGGTTCCGCGCCTACTGGAGCGCCTTCGCCATCTTCCTTCTGATCCTCACGCAAGGAATGTGGGCCCGTGGAGCACGGGACGGCGTCCGGGCGCGAGTGGCGCGCCTCGGCCACCGGCTGAAGGGCCGGACGGGCCTGGCGGCTGCGGGGGCCCTCCTGGTCTTCGCCGGCCTGGGAGGCTTCATCTTTCTGAACACCAATGTCTGGAATCCCTACCGCACCCAGAAGGAAGGCGAGGTCTGGCTGGCGGATTATGAGAAGGGCTTCCTGAAGTACGAAAAGCTGGCCCAGCCCTCGGTCACCGACGTGACCCTCGACCTTAATCTCGATCCCCACGCGCCGCGCCTCGCGGTCAAGGGCGCCTATGACCTCGTCAATGACACCGGGGCGCCCCTTTCGCAGATCCACATCCGCTTTGACCGGGACGTGACGGTCGAGCGCCTCACCCTCTCCACGCCGGCCCGGACCGAGGCCTTCCCCCGGTTCAACTACCGCATCCTACACCTGGAAAAGCCCCTCGCCCCCGGCCAGACGGCGCGCCTGGAGTTCGCCACCCTTGTGGCCCAGAAGGGCTTCAGGAACTCCGGCAACACCACCCGCCTGGTGGACAACGGGACCTTCGTCTCCAACGACGAGTTCGCCCCCATACTGGGCATGTCCCGCTCCGACCTGCTGCGGGACCGGACCACGCGCCGCAAGTACGGCCTGCCCCCCGAGCTTCGCCCCGCCAAGCTGGAGGACGAGAGCGCCCGGGCGCGGAACTATGTGGGGAACGCCGACTGGGTGAATGCCGACATCACGGTCTCCACCGTGGCGGACCAGACGCCGGTCGCGCCGGGCTACCTCGTCTCGGATACGACCGCGAACGGCCGCAGGACGGTGCGCTTCCGCACCGACGCGCCGGTCCTGAACTTCTTCTCGGTCCAGTCCGCCCGCTACGCCGTTCGCCGCGAGACCTACAAGGGCGTCGACCTGGCCGTCTATCACCACCCCGGCCACCCCTGGAATGTCGAGCGGATGATGGCGGCCATGAAGCGCAGCCTGGACTACTACCAGGCCAACTTCAGCCCCTACCAGTTCCGGCAGGCCCGGATCATTGAGTTCCCGGGCTATGCGACCTTCGCCCAGGCCTTCGCCAACACAATTCCCTACTCCGAGGCCATTGGCTTCACCGCCGACCCCAACAAGCCGGACAAGATCGACTTCGCCACCTACGTCACGGCCCACGAGATGGCCCACCAGTGGTGGGCGCACCAGATCGTCGGGGCCGACATGCAGGGCGGCACGGTCCTGTCTGAAACCCTCGCCCAGTACTCCTCCCTTCTGGTGATGGAGCAGACCTTCGGCCCCGAGGGCATCCGCAAGTTTCTGCGAAATGAGCTTGACGCCTACCTCTCCGCCCGCGGCGGCCAGGCGGTGGAGGAGACGCCCCTGATCCGCGTCGAGGACCAGGGCTACATCCACTACAACAAGGGCTCCCTGGTCATGTACCTGCTACGCGACCAGATCGGCGAGGCCAAGGTCAACGCCGCCCTGCGCAGCCTCCTGGCCCGCTACGCCTTCAAGGGTGCGCCCTACCCCACCTCCCGCGACCTGGTGGACGCCCTCCGGCGCGAGGCGGGCGAGGATCCCCGGGCCCAGGCCCTGATCACCGACCTCTTCGAGAAGATCACCCTCTACGACCTGAAGACCGAGGAGGCCGAGGCCAAGCGGCGTCCGGACGGTCGCTACGACGTCACGCTCAAGGTCAGCGCCCGCAAGCTCTACGCCGACGGCAAGGGCGTGGAGACCCCCTCTCCTCTCGGGACCGAGACCTTCGATGTCGGGGTCTTCACCGCCGAACCGGGCAAGCCCGGCTTCACGCGGGCAGCGGTGCAAAGCTTTACCGTGCGGACCCTCAAGGACGGCGAGCAGACCGTGACCGTGACCGTCGCTGGCAAGCCCGCCTTCGCCGGGATCGATCCCTACAACAAGCGCATCGACAGAAACTCCGGAGACAACGTCACCTCGGTCAAGGTTGCGGGATAGGCTTGCCAGAAGCGAACGTTTAGGGAACATTGACGGAGCCTCCGGAGCTCCGCCATGCCCCCCTCCCAACTGCAGGAAGCCCCCTTGTTCCTCTCAGGTCAGGCCGATGGCCCCCCTGACCCCTCGCCCCACGCCGGGCACAGAGCGCGACTGAGGCTGAGAGCCCGCAAGGGAGGGCCCGGCGCCCTTCCCGACTACGAGCTGTTGGAACTCCTGCTCTTCCGGTCTCTGCCTCGCGGCGATGTTAAGCCTCTGGCCAAGGCCCTGCTTGTCCGGTTTGACTCCCTCGCCGGCGTCCTCGGGGCGCCGCTGGAGGATCTTGTCCGGATCCGTGGGCTGGGCGAGCAGGCCGCTCTCGACCTCAAGCTCGCCCACGAGGCCGCCGTGCGCATCAGCCGCGAGCCCGTCGCCCGCCGGGCCGTGATCACCTCCTGGACCCAGCTGTCCGCCTACCTGCGCACCGCCATGGCCCATGAACCGCGCGAGCAGTTCCGCGTCCTCTTCCTGGACCGCAAGAACCAGCTGATCGCCGACGAGGCCATGAATGAGGGCACGGTCGACCACGCCCCGGTCTATCCCCGAGAGGTCGTCCGCCGGGCGCTGGAGCTGTCGGCCAGCGCCCTGATCCTGGCCCATAATCACCCCTCCGGCGATCCCACCCCCTCCCAGGCCGACATCGCCATGACCCGCGAGGTCATTGAGGCCGCCAAGGTCCTGCGCCTGTCCGTGCATGACCACGTCATCGTCGGCCGCGATGGTCTGACCAGCTTCCGCGCCCAGGGGCTGATCTGACGGCGGGTGGCCCGACTCCCATCCTCAGGCTAGACTGCTCCAAAGCGCCCGCTTGGCGGAATCGGTAGACGCAACGGACTTAAAATCCGTCGCCATCGGCGTGCCGGTTCGAGTCCGGCAGCGGGCACCAGGAACGCATGCGACATCTTGTCATAGCTCACCGACAGTATGGTGGCGGGGCCTTAACCTTGCCGGCGCACAAAGGTCTGAAACCCAAGAGCGGTCTCGACCGGAGGGGCGCGGGTCTGGGAGCTTAGGGATTTGGGATCGGTCGGCGCACGGGGCTGTGGAGGGCGTGTGGAAGGGAAGCGGACATGACTGAGCAGCCCTCATCCCTGGAGGATGCCGGCGTCACTCGCCTCCTGGGGCTGGCCTTCGCCGGCGCCGATCTGGTTTTCGAGATTGACGACAGCGGAACAATCGCCTTCGCCCTGGGCGCTGCCGAGCGCCTGACCGGACGCGCAGACCGGTCCCTGGTCGGGAGGAACTGGGCCAGTCTCTTCAATCCGTCGGAAGACGCCTTGCTCGCCTGCCTGCGCCGAGATCTGGTCGCCGGAGAGCGGCGCGGACCCATTCGGGTGGAGCTGGTCCAGCGGGAGGGGCCGACTGCACCGAGCCGCGCCAACCTCTCGATCTTTCGCCTGCCGCAGCTTGGAACACGGCTTTCCTGCGCTCTCAGC
Source organism: Phenylobacterium sp. (assembly GCA_020402745.1). GTDB lineage: Bacteria > Pseudomonadota > Alphaproteobacteria > Caulobacterales > Caulobacteraceae > Phenylobacterium. The sequence goes on along the minus strand of JADBYZ010000003.1, from coordinate 5,422 downwards.
CTCGGCGCCCCTGCGGGAGGGCAGTCGTTCTCAAGGGACGCCGACGGTTTCACCACCGTGGACTCCTTCGCCACGTCGGCCGAGTACCTGCTGCAGGAGGCGCGAGAGGCGGGCCTGGTCCTCAGCCTTGACCTTGTCGAGGTGCGGGGACTGAGGGATCATCTGGCGCAGCTGTCTCCGGAGGACGCCGAAGAAGCGCGGCAGTCGCTGCAGGCGGTGCTCCGCGCAGATTCTTACGGCGGGCTAGGCGGCGCGGAGGTGGGTGTCGACCGGTTCGCGGTCATGCGATCCTCGGAGTCCCCGCCCGACCGCCTGCTTCAGAGCGTCGGCGGGGCCGCCGGCGGCGCGCAACCTGAGCTGGCCCGCCTGCCCCTCCAGGGCGCGGTCTCCGCGCGCAACATGCGGACCATGCGTCTGGCCCTGGACCGGTTCATTGAGGCCGGCAGCGAGGCCGCCGCCGAAGGATTCCGCGACACCCTCTCCCGAACCCTGCGGGACTCCCGATGGTTCCGCGATATTGTCGAGCGCAGCGCCTTCCACCTGGCCTACCAACCCGTGGTCTCCCTCAGGACGGGCAGGCTCCACCACTTCGAGGCCTTGGCCCGTTTCTCAAAGGATGCAAGTCCGGCCGAAACGATCCAGCTCGCCGAGGACCTGGAAATGATCCAGGCCTTCGATCTGTCGGTCGTCCGCAGCATTCTGCGGGAACTCGGCGCCCAGCCCAGGTCGATCCGGATCGCCGCCAATCTCAGCGCTCAGTCTTTGATGATTGAGGGTTTCCTGGAGGAGATCATCGGCCTCGGCGGCGACTCCCCCGACCTTCGCCGGCGGCTGATCCTGGAGATCACAGAGACCCGGAAGCTCCAGGATCTCGGACACGCCAACGCCCTGATCGGTCGCCTCAGACAGGCTGGCCATGTCGTCTGCCTTGATGATTTTGGCGCCGGCGCCGCCTCCCTCGACTATCTGCGCAGACTTGAGGTCGACTTCATCAAGATCGACGGACGGTATATCCAATCCATGACCGAAGGGTCCCGCGACGCCCTGGTGGTCAAGCACCTCGTCGCCCTCTGCCGGGAACTCGGCGTATCGACCATTGCTGAGATGGTCGAGACGGACAGCGTCGCCCGCCTGTCTGAGGACTTGGGCGTCGACCTTGGCCAGGGCTGGGCCTTCTCTAAGCCCCTGGAGACTCCCAGCTGGTCGCCGCCACCGCCTCGTGTCAGGCCGGCCAGCAGACGTTCCGGGGCCAGGGAAGTCTGGGTTTGATCCATCCGGCGATTGCCTGCGGACCCGACTTGGGCGCAGGAAGGGATCATGACCACCGCCCTCCTCTGGTTCCGCCGCGACCTTCGGCTCTTTGATAACCCCGCCCTGACGGCAGCCCTCGCCTCGGGAGCTGTGGTTCCGGCTTACATCCTGGACGAGGGTCCGGATGTGCGTCCGGCGGGGGCGGCGTCCCTCTGGTGGCTGAACCGGTCTCTGGCCGCCCTGGCTGCAGATCTCGAGGCTCGGGGATCCAGGCTCATCCTGCGCAGAGGCGATCCAGCCCTCCGGATTCCAGAGCTGGCCGCGGAGATCGGCGCACGATCCGTCCACTGGAACGATCTCTACGACCCTGGCCTGCGGCAACGGGACGACCGGCTGGAGGCGCGGCTGTCGGCTACAGGCCTCTCCGTGGGCCGCTGGAATGGCGCCCACCTCCTTCGGCCAGATACAGTGACCACGCGCACCGGCGGCGCCTTCGGCGTCTTCACACCCTTCTGGCGAGCCGCCCGCCCGGTCATCGCCGACCCCGGAAAGACAGAGCCGCCGGCGAGACTGCCCGCCCCGGCCGCCTGGCCGGCCTCCGAGGCCCTGGAGTCCTGGGGTCTTCAGCCCCGTTCACCCGACTGGTCCGCCGGGTTCGCCGACTGGACCCCGGGGGAGGCCGCCGCCCGGGAGCGTCTGGGCGGGTTTCTCTCCCGTGGCCTTGCGGGATATGGCCGGGCGCGGGACTTCCCCGCCGAGACGGGCGTCTCGAAGCTGTCCGCCCACCTGCATTTTGGCGAGATCAGCCCCTTCGCCCTCTGGCGCGGCGCCCTCAACGCCGTCGAGAGGGGGGCCGCCCCGGAAGCCGACGCCGAAAAGTTTCTGGCGGAATTGGGCTGGCGCGAGTTCAACGCGGCGATCGGCAGCCGGGGGCGGGACCTGGCCCAGGTCAGCTTCGATCCCCGTTTCGAGTCGGTCGCCTGGCGGACTTCTCCGGGCGACCTTGCGGCCTGGCGTCGCGGACGGACCGGCTATCCCATCGTCGATGCCGGCATGCGCGAGCTTTGGACCACCGGATGGATGCATAACCGGGTCCGGATGATCTGCGCCTCCTTCCTGGCCAAGCACCTGCTCCTCGACTGGCGGGCGGGAGAGGCTTGGTTCTGGGACACCCTGGTGGACGCCGATCACGCCTCCAACGCCGGCAACTGGCAGTGGGTGGCGGGCAGCGGCGCCGATGCGGCCCCCTATTTCCGGATCTTCAGCCCCATGGCGCAGGGGGCGAAGTTCGACCCCGACGGGCGCTATGTCCGCAAGTGGGTCCCCGAGATCGCCCGCCTGCCCGACCGCTGGCTGCACGCCCCCTGGACGGCGGCGCCCATGGTCCTGGAGACGGCGGGCGTCCGCCTGGGTGAAACCTACCCCGGCCCCGTCGTGGACCACGACTTCGCCAGGGCCCGCGCCCTTGGGGCCTATGCCGTCGTCAAGGGACGCTGAACGGGCTGTGCGCGCGGGGCCGGGCCGCTAGACTGACTATACCTAGAGAAGGAGATTCCCTATGCTCGGCTACGTCACCCTTGGCGCCAACGACTTCGAGGCCGCAAAGGCCTTCTATCGGGCGGTGCTCGCCCCCCTTGGCGCCAAGCCCGCCATGTCTGGCGAGCAGATGGAGCTCTACTCCAACGGGACCGGGGCCATGCTGGGCGTCTGCGTCCCCTACGACAAGAGCGAGGCCAGCGCCGGCAACGGGGTCATGCCCGCCATCGCCGCCGCCAACCGCGAAGTGGTGGACCAGGTTCATGCCGCCGCCCTAGCCAACGGCGCGACCTGCGAGGGCCCTCCGGGGGAGCGGATGCCCACCTTCTACGGCGCCTACTTCCGCGATCCAGACGGCAACAAGATCTGCGTCTACAAGATGGGCTGACAGGGCCGCGGGGCGCGGGGACCCTCAGGTCTCCAAGCGCCCCGCCGCCTCCCACGCCAGGAAGTCCGGCCAGGTCAGGAGCCGGTCCATATAGGCCGCCAGCTCCGGCGTCCCGGGATCCACGGCATAGGTCCGGAACCGCGTCGCCACCGGCGTGAAGAAGGCGTCGGCGATGGACCAGTCGCCCAACAGGAAGGGACCCCCGCTCCGCCCCAGGAGGTCGGTCCACAGGGCCCTGACCCGGGCGATGTCCGCCTGCGCCTCATCGCTGAGGGGGACGGGCTCGACAGGCCGGGCCAGGTCCATGGGGCACTCCAGGCGCAGAGCCCGGAAACCAGCGTGCATCTCGCTGGCCGCGCTGCGTCCCAGGGCGCGAAGGTCCACATCCTGGGGCCAAAGCTTCGCCTCCGGGAAGACCTCGGCCAGGTATTCGCAGATGGCCAGGGACTCGGCGATGACGATCCCCCCGGTCTTCAGCGCCGGGACCCGGCCCGACGGCGAGTGTGGCAGGATCTGCGCGCGGGTCGCGCCATCCGCCTGGTACAACCGGATCAGCCGTTCATGGAACGGCGCCCCGGTCCGCTTGAGGACCAGCCAGGGTCGCATCGACCAGCTCGACCAGCGCTTTGATCCGATAACCAGCTCCATCACCGCTCCTCGTGATCCCCGTTGAATATCCCTACACCAAATCGGGATGAGTGCTTGCCCCTGGCAGCCGGCTGCGCATGCAGCCTGCCCGTTCGGTCCTGAGCGCTCGCAATGGAAAGTTAACAGGCTTGAAGGCATCCTTCGATTGCGGAACTAGGAAAGCGTCCCGCGGGAGAGAGCGATATGTCGACACGCAAGTCCGGCTTCACGCGTTACAGCTCCGATCACTTCGAGCCTCAGGAGGACATGGACCTCGCCGCCCAGCGCCGGCTACGCGGTCAGCTCGAACACATCGACTACACCGTCTTCGCCTCGAACCGCGAAGTCATACAGGCCGCCTTGGGCGGTGCAGACGCTGAGAAGTTTCAGCGCCTTGCCGTAGCCGCCGCGCTCGCCCGCGCCCAGTGGGTGAAGGAGGCTCTCGTGGTGGCCGAGAACCCCACCGGGCTCGAAACCCGACAGATCGTGCGTCTTGCTGAACTGCGTACGCGCTACGAGGAGCTGGCCAGCGCTTATGAGGCCCTGCGTCGGATGGTGGAGCGCGGCTATATCTCTTACAATCCGCAGAGCGGCGCCTGACGCTCGCGCCTGCGGTTGTGAACCATCGCCAATCCGGTCCAAACTCCGCCCCACCTTCCTGGTGACCGGAGATCCCCCATGTCGCACGACCCCGCCCTCAGCCGATCGCTCCGGGGATCGATCGCCCATGTCACTGGCGCCGGTTCCGGCATGGGAAGGGCCACCGCCGAGATCTTCGGCGCGGAGGGCGCGCATGTCGCCGTCACCGATTTCAACGGCGAGTCCGCAGAGGTCACGGCGGAAGCCATCCGGCGCGCGGGCGGCTCGGCCCAGGCCTGGGCCCTCGACGTCTCGGACGCCGACCAGGTCCGCGCCGTCACCGAGGCCATCGCCAGCCGGTTCGGCGGCCTGGACATCCTGGTCAATAACGCGGGGATCTCGGCCTTCAGCCCCATCGACTCCCCGGACTACGACGTCGCCTGGGCGAAGTCCCTGGCGGTCCTGCTGACCGCCCACCAGCTGACCATCCGCGCCGCCCTGCCCTGGCTTCGCAAGTCGAAGGCGCCCCGGATCGTCAACATCGCCTCCACCGAGGCCCTCGGCGCCACCAGCCGCGACAGCCCCTACGCCGCCGCCAAGGCCGGCGTCACCGGCCTCACCCGCGCCCTGGCTGTCGAACTGGGCCGCGAGGGGATCACCGTCAACTGCATCTGCCCCGGGCCCATCCTCACCGGCATGACCGATCGCATTTCAGAGGCCGACCGGGCGACCTACGCCAAGCGGCGCACGGCCATGGGTCGCTACGGCGATCCCGCCGAGGTGGGCCATATGACCGTCAGCCTCTGCCTGCCCGCCGCCAGCTACATCACCGGCGTGACCATCCCCGTGGACGGCGGCCTGATGGCCCGCAACGCCTGACCCGGCCCCGAGGCCCCCGCCCAATTCCTCCCCCCAGGGGCAGGGCTATCGCATATAGATTCCGCCTATAGAACGACTTGGCTGCGCAAGACTCGCTCGATCAAAAAACCGGGAACAAAACGGAATCGGTGACTGCCTCTTGGACTGCAGACGCTTACCAGC
>JADBYZ010000029.1 GCA_020402745.1 Phenylobacterium sp. | reverse complement strand
GCTGCGCAAGACTCGCTCGATCAAAAAACCGGGAACAAAACGGAATCGGTGACTGCCTCTTGGACTGCAGACGCTTACCAGCGTCGGTTTCCTGTCAGAGGCGGCGGCATATGCGATTCCCCTGCCCCCAGGGGGAGGTGGCCCGGGGCGTCAGCCCCGGGACGGAGGGGGTCAACGGCGGTTTGGGGCGATCGGTCTGGCCTATCGGGCCGGAGGGGTCTCGCGGCGGAAGGAGTCCAGCAGCATCAGGATGACGCCGATGGTGATGGCGCTGTCGGCGATGTTGAACACCCAGGGGAAGAAGCCCAGGGCGCTGACGTCGATAAAGTCGGCCACAGCGCCGAACCGGGCCCGGTCGATGGCGTTGCCCACGGCGCCGCCGATGATCAGGCCCAGGGAGACGCCGAGCAGGCGCCGGTCAGCCTGCCGCGCCCAGAACGCCAGGGCCAGGGCGACCAGCAGGGCGAAGGCGGTCAGCCCCCAGCGGGCGAGGTCATGCCGGGCCTGGAGGAGGCTGAAGCTGACCCCCTCGTTCCAGACCATGGTCAGCCTCAAGGGGCCCAGCACCTCCACCGACAGGCGCAGGGGCAGGTTCAGGCCGTAGAGGATCCAGGCCTTGACCGCCTGGTCGGCGGCCAGGACGGCGGCGGCGAGGCCAAAGGCCAGGCGTCCGGCCGGGGTCACCCTCGCTCCACCCTCAGACACGGGCGGCGTCCCAGGCGGCCACGGCCTCGGCGTCCCTCAGGGACAGGTCCGGATAGCGCGGGTCCTGGCCCACCTCGGGCAGAATGCGCCAGGAGCGGGCGCACTTGCGGCCCTCGGCCTTGCGCACTTCGACCCAAACTCCCGAAACCTCAGGCAGTGAAAACAGTCGTGCCCCAGTCTGAGGGTCCGGGAGGTCCGACCCCGATGGGTTGGAGGCGGCAAAGTCCGCCGTTCCATCCGGCAGTAGGCCTAAGTCTGGAAACACTAAGTCTGTTCCTGAGCTTTTGATAGCTTTTAGAGCAGCTTGAGATGTCCGGAAAACCTCTGCAGAGTCTAATCCCTTGAAGGCGGCGAGCAAGTACAGGTTCGCGATATAAACAACCGGCGCGGCCTCCAGGGGACCGCCCAGGCGCTTCTCGCGGCGTTCGGCCTCCAGGGCGCCCATGACCACGGAGGTCACGGCCTGGACCTTGGCCCAGCGGTCCGCCTCGGCCGGATGGCTCCAGGCGGCGGGGGTCTCGGGGAAGATGCGCAGGCAGTTGGACCCGGCCTCGGGGAAGCGGGTGGTCCAGGCCTCCTCCATGGTGAAGGGGATCAGGGGCGCCAGCCAGATCGTCAGACGCTCGAAGGTGAGGTCCATCACCGTGCGGGCGGCCCGGCGCTTCAGGCTGTCGGGCTGGTCGCAGTAGAGGGCGTCCCGACGGATGTCGAAGAACAGGGCCGACAGGTCGGTCTGGCAGAACTCGGTCAGGGGCCGGGCCACGTCCTGGAAGGAATAGCGGCCGTAGGCCTCGCGCACCTGGCCGTCCAGTTCGTGGAGCCGGTGCAGGATGTAGCGCTCCAGGGGCGGCATGTCGGCGGGATCGACCCGCTCGGCCTCGGAGAAGCCCGCCAGGGCGCCCAGCAGGTAGCGCAGGGTGTTGCGCAGCTTGCGGTAGGCGTCGGTGGTGGTGGCCAGGATGGTCTTGCCGATCTTCTGGTCCTCGGCGTAGTCGACCATGGCCGCCCAGAGGCGGAGGATCTCGGCGCCGGACTCGCGGATGACCGTGTCGGGCTCCAGGGTGTTGCCCTTGGACTTCGACATCTTCTCGCCGTTCTCGTCGACGGTGAAGCCGTGGGTCATGATGGCGTCGTAGGGCGCCCGGCCCCGGGTGCCGGCGCTTTCCAGCAGGGACGACTGGAACCAGCCGCGGTGCTGGTCGCTGCCCTCGAGGTAGAGGTCTGCGGGCCAGCGGGTGTTCTCCCGGCCCTCCAGGGTGAAGGCGTGGGTGGAGCCGGAATCGAACCAGACGTCGAGGATGTCCTCGACCTTCTCGAAGCGCGCCGGATCATGGCCGCCGAGGAAGCTTTCCGCCGGCTCGGTGAACCAGGCGTCGGCGCCCCGGGCCGCAATGGCCTCGACAATGCGGCGGTTGACCTCGGGATCCACCAGGGGCTGGAAGGTGTCGCGGTCGACGAACATGGCCAGGGGCGCGCCCCAGGCCCGTTGGCGGCTGATCAGCCAGTCCGGCCGGCCCTCGACCATGGAGCGGATGCGGTTGCGTCCGGCCTCCGGATAGAAGGCGGTGGCGGCGATGGCCTTCAGGGCCGTCTCGCGCAGGGTGGCGCCCTTCAGCTCCGGCGTGTCCACCGCCGCGTCCATGCGGATGAACCACTGGGGCGTGTTGCGGAAGATGACCGGCGCCTTGGAGCGCCAGGAGTGCGGATAGCTGTGCTCCAGCCGGCCGCGGGCGAGCAGGTTCCCGGCCTCGACCAGCTTCTCCATGACCGCGCCGTTGGCGGGCCCGAACTTGCCGGCCTTCTTGCCCTCGGTCTCCAGCACCTTGAGGCCGGCGAAGAGGGCCACGTGGGGCTGGTAGGCGCCGTCGGCGTCGACGGTCTCGGGGATCTCCCGGTGGCCGTGGGCCAGCCAGACCAGGTAGTCGTCCACCCCGTGCCCGGGGGCCGTGTGGACAAAGCCCGTGCCGGCGTCGTCGGTGACATGGTCGCCGGACAGGAGGGGCACGGCGAAGCCGTAGTGGTCGTCCAGGGCCGCCAGGGGATGGCGGCAGGACATGCCCGAGGGGTCGACGTCCGCCAGGCGCTTCCAGCGGGCGATCTTTGCGCCGGCCGCCACGTCGGCGGCGCGGGCGTCGGCGACGATGAGGCGGTCGCCCGCCTTGGCCCAGGGCTCGAAGTCCAGCCCCGTCTCCATGGCCTCGACCTCATAGACGGCGTAGGCGATCTCCGGCGAGTAAGCGACGGCCCGGTTGGCCGGCAGGGTCCAAGGGGTGGTGGTCCAGATGACCACCGCGGCGCCGTCAGCGGCGGACGGCCCCTCGACGACGGGGAACTTCACCCAGACGGTGGGGCTGAAATGGTCGTGGTACTCCACCTCGGCGTCGGCTAGGGCGGTGCGCTCCACCGGGCTCCACATGACGGGCTTGGAGCCCCGGTAGAGCTGGCCCGAGACCACGAACTTATGGAACTCGTTGACGATGGCCGCCTCGGACGAGAAGTCCATGGTGGCGTAGCGGTTATCCCAGTCGCCCAGCACGCCCAGGCGGCGGAAGCCGGCCTTCTGGACCTCGATCCACTGGGCGGCGTAGGCGCGGCAGCGCTCGCGGAACTCGGCCTTGGAGACGTCCTCCTTGCGGCGGCCCTGGCCGCGGAGCTCTTCCTCGATCTTCCACTCGATGGGCAGGCCGTGGCAGTCCCACCCGGGGACGTAGTCGACGTCGAAGCCCAGGGCGAAGCGCGAGCGGACCACGAAGTCCTTAAGGGTCTTCTGCAGGGCGTGGCCGATGTGGATGGCGCCGTTGGCGTAGGGCGGGCCGTCATGCAGGACGAAGAGGGGCGCCCCCCGGCCCTGACGGTCGGCCCTCAGGCGCGCGTACAGGTCCTCCCAGCGAGCCAGGATCTCCGGCTCCTTGACCGGCAGGCCGGCGCGCATGGGAAAGGGGGTGTCGGGAAGAAAGACGGTTTCGCGGTAGTCGCGCGAGGCGGGAGCGGCGTCGTCGGCCATGGGACCTTCCAGGTTGGACCGGATCAGGGGGGGTGAGGAATTCCCGGCGCGCGCTGGAGGTCGTCCGGCGGCGTCACGCCGGGCGGGTAATTCGCGCTGGGGTCCGGACCAGGGTCATGGCGCGGGGCTATAGCAGACCGGCGGGGCGGCTGTCAGCAGGGGAGGGGGAGAGGCGGTTGCGGAGCCAGGCGGCGAAGGCCTCTTCCTCCAACTCGCCGCCGGCAAGCGCCAGGACGATCCGGATGGTCTCCTCGGCCCCGTGGTCCAGCCTAAATCCGTTGAGCACCAGGAAAAGGCGCGCCAGGACCCAAGCCGTGCGCTTGTTGCCGTCGGCAAAGGGATGGCTTCTCGCCAGTCCCCAGGCATAGGCGGCGGCGAGGTTGGCCGGATCGGTTTCTCCGTAAGCCCACTTGTGCCGGGGGCGCTCCAGCGCCGCCTGCAAGGCGTCCGGGTCCCGCAGCCCCTGCAGGCCTCCGTGCTCCGCCAACTGGCGGTCGTGAATGGCGAGGGCGACCTCGGGTTCCAGCCAAACCGGCTCCCCGACGATCTGGGTCGTCACTTGGCCAGGACGCGGAGGATGTCCCGATCTTCACGCATGATGGCTTCCGCGGCGGCCATCTTCGCCTCGAAGTCCGGATTGCTCGCTGTCAGCCTGACCCCGCCGTCCGGCGTTTCGCTGACATAGACGGTATCGCCCGGCCCGACGCGAAGACGCGCCAGCAGTTCCTTGGGGAAGACAGCCCCGGTCGAGTTCCCAACCCGGGTGAGTTTGATCGTCAGGTTCATACGAATGTAATTACGTCCGCGACGTCCGGGAAGCAAGCCGGCCAGATCGCGACGCCCCGCCCCTCACCCCATCGACAGAGGTTACCAAGAATGATAACCTTCACGGCGTGTGGACGGTTCTCTACTACAACGACCGTGTGAGGCGGGAGATCGAGGAATGGCCGGTCGGCATCTATGCCGACTTCCTGCGCCTCGTGGAGTGGCTGGAAGAAGATGGCCTCGATCTGCGGATGCCTCACTCGCGTGCGATGAGCGGTGGACTGTTCGAGCTGCGGTGCAAGGGACCGGAGGGGATCGGCCGTGCGTTTTACTGTACGCAGGTCGGCCGCGAGCTGGTGATCCTCCACAGCCTTGTGAAGAAGAGCCAGGCGACGCCCGACAAGGACCTCAAGCTGGCTCGCAGGCGTTTGAAGGAAGTGAAGTCATGAGCGACCCCGGTTTCAAGCCTGTCCGTCACGACGGGAAGACCGCCCTCGAAAGGGCGATGCAGAGGCCTGGCTTCAGAGAGGCCTGGGAAGCCGGCGCCGATGAGTACGCCGCGCTGCGGGCGCTGCTCGAGGCGCGCAAGGCGGCGGGCCTGACGCAGGAGGAAGTCGCCGTCCGGATGGGAACCTCGAAGAGCGCCGTTTCGCGCCTGGAAAGCTCGCTGCGGGACCCCCGGCACTCGCCGACCTTCGAGACGATCCGGCGCTACGCAAAGGCCTGCGGCAAACGGGTGGAAATCCAGCTGGTCTGAGCCCTGGCCGGCCTACCCCGCCGACAGGATCATCCGCGCCATGGAGGCGTCGTCGTCGATCTGGGCGGTCATGTCCTCGAGGGAGGCGAACTTGGCCTCGGGGCGGAGGAAGGCGATGAGGTCGGTCTCGATCACCTGGCCATAGAGGTCCTCGTCGAAGTCGAAGAGCCAGACTTCCAGGCGGGGGGCGATCTCGCCGGCGACGGTGGGGTTGACGCCGATATTGGCCACGCCGGCCAGGGTGCGGCCGTCGGACAGGCGGGTGCGGGTGGCGTAGACGCCGAAGCGGGGGGCGACATAGTCGTCCAGCTCGACGTTGGCGGTGGGATAGCCGAGGGTCCGGCCCAGCTGGCGGCCGTGGCGCACCTCGCCCTCGATGGCGAAGGGCCGGCCGAGGATGCCGGCGGCCAGCTCCGGGCGGCCCTCGCGCAGGGCGTTGCGCACCTCTGTGGAGGAGAACTTGCCCTCGCTCTCGCCGTCGCCGCCCCCCTCTCCGACCGCCTCGGCCACCGAGACGCCGAAGCCCAGGGCGCCGCCATAGGCCTGCATGGTCGCCGGACTTCCCGAGCGGCCCTTGCCGAAGGAGATGTCGAAGCCGACCGCCACGTGGCGGACGCCCAGGCCCTGGTGCAGGACCTGCTCGGCGAAGGCCTCGTCGGACAGCTCGCGCATGACCTCGTCGAAGGGCAGGAGGTAGAGCAGGTCCACGCCCAGGGCGTCGAGGGCCCGGGCCAGCTGTTCGGGCTTCATGAGGCGGAAGGCCGGGGCGTCGGGCTGGAAGATCCGCCGGGGGTGGGGCTCAAAGCTCACCACGCCGAGGGGAAGGCCCTGGTCCCGGGCGGCGGCGGCGGCCAGGCCGATCACCGCCTGGTGCCCGCGATGGACGCCGTCGAAATTGCCCAGGGCGATGCTGGCGCCCCGGTCGTCCTGCGACAGTCCCCGCCATTCCCGGACGATGCGCATGGTCAGCCCGCCGCCTCGCGCCGGGGGGCCAGGACCACGGCCTCGCCCTCGACCACCCGCTTGCCGCCCACCTCGCAGACCGTGGAGAGGGTCACCTCGCCCCGCTTGGGATCCAGGGCCTCCACCGTGACCCGGACATCCACGGCGTCGCCAAGGCGGACCGGCCGCCGGAAGCGCAGGGCCTGGGACAGGTAGATGGTTCCCGGTCCCGGCAGCTGCATGCCGATCACCGCCGAAATGTAGGCGCCCGACAGCATGCCGTGGGCGATGCGGCCCTTGAAGATCGTGCCCTCGGCATAGGCCGCGTCCAGGTGAACGGGGTTGGAGTCGGTGGAGACGTCGGCGAAGGCCTCGATCACCGCGGCGGTGACGATGCGGGTCATGCCGGCGCTGTCGCCGACGGAAAGGTCCTCGAAGACGCGTCCCGGCATGTGGCTCTCCCCTGGCTCGGACAAACTAGCGGGCGTCGCCGCCGGCGCGAAAGGGGCTACGCCAGTCCAGGCCGGCGCTGGCCCAGCGCGCGCCGCCTCCGGCCTGGGCCAGGAGGTCGCGGGCGGCGTCCATGTCCAGGCCCTGCGGCCCCAGGAGCTCAGCGCTGTGGATGCCGCCGGCCACGAAGAGGACGTCGAGGTCCTGGGCGTTGGCGCCGAGGATGTCGGTGGGAATGCCGTCGCCGATGCAGAGGATCCGCCGCCGGTCCACCGGCCGGCCGAGCCGGGCCTCGGCCTCGGCGATGCAGAGGTCGTAGATGGGGGCGTGGGGCTTGCCGGCCATGCGCACCTCACCGCCCAGGTCGGCGTAGAGCCGGGCCAGGGCGCCGGCGCAGGGGATCAGCCGGTCGCCCCTCTGCACCACGATGTCGGGGTTGGCGCAGAGCAGGGGCAGGCGGCGCGGCAGGATGGCCTCGAAGCGCTCGCGATAGTCCTCCGCCGTCTCGGTCTCGTCGTCGTAGGGGCCGGTGACGCAGATCAGGGCGGCGGTCTCGGGGCCGGACAGCTCCAGGTCGAGACCGGCGTAGAGGGGGGCGTCGCGCTCTGGGCCGATGGCCCAGACCGGGCCGGGCGCCCGCTCGGCCAGCAGGGTCCGCGTGGCGTCGCCTGAGGTGATCATGGTGCTCCAGGCGGCCCGGGGTACGCTGAGGGCGTCCAGCTGGGGAACCACGTCGGCGGCCGGGCGCGGGGCGTTGGAGATCAGGATGACCGGCCCGCGGCTCTCGGCGAAGGCGGCCAGGGCCCGGCAGGCGGGGGCGAAGCTCTCCCGGCCGTTGTGGATGACGCCCCAGACGTCCGACAGGACCACGTCGTAGCGGTCGGCGATCTCGTCCAGGCCCTGGATCGGCTCGGGAAGGCTCATGACCCGGGGCGGTAGCCGCCTCGCCGCCGCCGGTCAACCGGCCAGGACTCTCAGGCCCCCTCTCAGGCTCGCTCTCAGGCCCGCTCGCGGGCGCGCCGGCGCAAGGGCGCCTGGAGGTAGTCGGCAGGCGGATCGGTCTCGGCCAGGATCGCCCCGCGGATGGCCCGGGGCTCGCCGAAGAGGTGCCCCTGGCCGAAGGCGACATCGAGCTCCAGCACATCGGCTGTCTGGCGCTCGTCCTCGATCTTCTCGGCGATGATGTCCACGCCATAGCGCCGGGCCAGTGAGGTGAAGTCCTCGGCGGCCAGGTCGGGCAGGGCGCGGAAGACCGGCCCCTCGCCGCTCTCGATGATCTCGTCCTGCAGCGACTGGGCGCCGATCTTCAGGAAGCGGATGTCGCTTCGGGCAAGCTCCTGGAAATCCACATCCAGGCGACGGACCTTGTCGAGGCTGAAGCGGAAACCCAGTTCAGCCAGCCGGGTCATGTTGCGCACGGCGGTGGCGGTTCGGTTGTCATAGGCGGACTGGCCGATCTCGAAGATGACCGCACCTGCGAGGTCTCGGTTCTCGGCCATCAGCTCCAGGAACTGCGGAAAGAAGCCCTCGTCAGACAGAGAGCTGATCGAGATGTTGCAGAAGATGCCGACCTGCTTGTCGGTCTGGGCCAGACGGCGGACGATCTGGACGCAGCGGAAGAGCAGGAGGTTGTCCACCGCCGCCACCAGGCCCTCCGGCTCGGCCACAGTCAGAAACTCGGCCGGCATGAGGACGCGCCCGGTCTCGTCCCTCAGGCGGGTGTAGCTTTCATAAAAGACCGTCCGCCGCTGCGGCAGGCTGACCACAGGCTGGAGGTAGAGATCGACCCGACCGGAGACCAGGGCTTCCCGCACGGTCTGCAGGCGCTCCCGCCAGCCGGGTCTGACACCCTCACCCGGACGCCCGCCCGGACCGGAATCCAGACGCTCATCAAGGCGCTCGCTCATGCGCGTGACGAGGTCTTCCAGAAGCTGGACCTCGGTGCTGAGCTCCTGCGAACGGCGCTGGGCGTCGAGGGCGACGGTCTCAAGGACTTCGGCGACCCGGGCGTCGATCTGTTCAATCTGGCCGACCAGAAGGCGGTGAGCGTGGCGGAGGGTCTCGATCTCCTTGCGGAGTGAGGACTGGCCCAGAACGCCGGTGATCAGCCCGTGGAAGGTGAAGCAGAGGCCAAGGGCGCCGGCGAGCCCGGCCACGCCGGCGCCCCAGCCGCCGCCGTTACGCCAGATCAGGACCGCAAAGATCAGCGACAAGCTGAAATAGCTCGCGGTCAACAGCGGCAGAATGAGGCGTCTCATGGTCCCGCCCGTCCCCGAATCACTCCGGAGTATCCGTTAACCATGACGGGGTGTCGAACGGGAAAATCACGCCCTGTCAGGGGGTTCGCCCGGATCGCTCTGGGCTTATCCCCTCAGGCGCTGCGGGTCAGCGGGTCGGGACAGGCGCCTCGCCGCGATAGTCGTAGAAGCCGCGCCCGGCCTTGCGCCCCAGCCAACCGGCCTCGACGTACTTGGTCAGGAGGGGACAGGGCCGGTACTTGGAGTCCGCAAGGCCCTCGTAGAGGACGTTCATGATCGACAGGACAGTGTCGAGGCCGATGAAGTCGCCCAGTTCCAGCGGTCCCATCGGATGGTTGGCGCCCAGCTTCATGGCGGTGTCGATGGCCTCCACCGTGCCGACGCCCTCGTAGAGCGTGTAGATGGCCTCATTGATCATCGGCACCAGGACGCGGTTGACGATGAAGGCCGGGAAGTCCTCGGCGTTGGCGGTGGTCTTGCCCAGGGACTTGGCGAAGCTGACAGCGGTCTCGTAGGTCGGCGCGTCGGTGGCGATGCCGCGAATGATCTCCACCAGCTTCATCAGCGGCACGGGGTTCATGAAGTGCAGGCCGATGAACCGCTCGGGCCGGTCGGTCGCCGCCGCCAGCCGGGTGATGGAGATGGACGAGGTGTTGGAGGCCAGGAGGGTGTCGGGGCCGAGGTGGGGCGCCAGGGCGCGGAAGATCGACTTCTTGACCTCCTCGCTCTCCGTCGCCGCTTCGATGACCAGGTCCGCGCCGCCCACGGCCTGGAGTTCGGGAGAGGCGTGGATGCGCGCCTGGGCGGCTTCCATTTCCTGCAGGGTGATGATCTCGCGGGAGACCTGGCGGGTCAGGTTGCGGCCGATCAGCTCGCGGCTGGTGGTGATGCGATCTGGGCTGACGTCATGCAGCAGGACGTCATAGCCGCCCAGCGCCACCACATGGGCGATGCCCGACCCCATCTGACCTGCGCCGATGACGCCGACCGTCCTGATACCCGCCATGTTTGTGACCCCGCGAAGGCGGCTCTCCGGCCGCGTAAGGGGCGCACCCTAGTGCCGCGCTGCAGCGCCGCCAAGCGATTTGCTGCATCGCAGCGCAATGGGGTCCCGGGCATGAAAAAGGGGGCGCGGCGACCGCACCCCCTCTTCTGGAGATCGAAGCCTGCGGCCGGCTTACTTTCCGGCGGCGGCCAGGGCGTCCATCAGTTCCGGTACGGCGGACTTGTAGTCGGCCACCAGGCCCAGGTCTGCGACCTGGAAGATGGGGGCGTCGCCATCCTTGTTGATGGCCACGATGACCTTGGAGTCCTTCATGCCGGCCAGGTGCTGGATGGCGCCGGAGATGCCGATGGCGACATAGAGCTCGGGGGCCACGACCTTGCCGGTCTGACCGACCTGGTAGTCGTTGGGGGCGTAGCCCGCATCGACGGCGGCCCGGCTGGCGCCGACGGCCGCGCCCAGCTTGTCGGCCAGGGGTTCGATGACCCGCTGGAACTCCTCGGCGGAGCCCATGGCCCGGCCGCCGGAGACGACGATCTTGGCGGCGGCCAGTTCGGGACGGGCCGACTTGACGATCTGCTGGTCGACGAAGGTGGTCTTGCCCGGGCCGGGGCCGGCCTCGATGGTCTCGATGGCGGCGGAACCGCCTTCACCGGCGGCCTTGAAGTTCGTCGCCCGGACAGTGATCACCTTCTTGGCGTCGGAGGACTTCACGGTCTCCAGGGCGTTGCCCGCATAGATCGGCCGCACGAAGGTGGACCCGTCGACGACCTCGACCACCTCGGTGATCTGGGCCACGTCGAGCTTGGCCGCCACGCGGGGCGAGAAGCTCTTGCCCAGGGAGGTGGCGGGGGTCAGCAGGGCGTCGTAGCCCGCCATCAGCGGCGTAACGAGGCTGGCGATGGCCTCAGCCAGGCCCTGGCCCAGGGCGTCGCTCTCGGCGTGCAGGACCTTGCGGACCCCGGCGATGCCGGCGGCCGCCTTGGCCACATCGCCGGCGCCCTTGCCGGCCACGAGGACGTCGACGTCCCCGGAGAGGGCGAGGGCGGCGGTGACCGTCTTGTGCGTGCTGTCCTTGAGGGACGCGTTGTCGTGATCGGCGAAAACCAGAACAGCCATCAGATCACCCCGTTGGTCTTGAGATTGGAAACGATGTCGGCGGCGCTCTCGACCTTGACGCCGCCGCTGCGCTTGGGCGGCTCGGCCACCTTCACCACCGTGAGGCGGGGTGCGGTGTCCACACCGAGGGCCGAAAGCTCCTTCACGTCGAGGGGCTTCTTCTTGGCCTTCATGATGTTGGGCAGGGAGGCGTAGCGCGGCTCATTAAGGCGAAGGTCGGCGGTGATCACCGCCGGCAGGGCGACATCGACGGTCTGTAGCCCGCCGTCGATCTCGCGGGTCACCTTGGCCGAGTCGGCGGACAGGACGATCTCTGAGGCGAAGGCCGCCTGGGGCCAGTCCAGAAGGGCCGACAGCATCTGGCCGGTGGCGTTGTTGTCGCCATCGATGGCCTGCTTGCCCATGATGACCGCGCCGGGGGCTTCCTCGGCGATCACCGCCGCCAGCACCTTGGCGACGGCGAGGGGCTCGAGGTCCTGGTCGGTCTGGATCAGGATGGCGCGGTCCGCGCCCATGGCCAGGGCGGTGCGCAGGGTCTCCTGCGCCTGGGCCGGGCCGATGGAGACGGCGACCACCTCGGTGACGGCGCCCTTCTCCTTCTGGCGAACGGCCTCCTCGACCGCGATCTCGCAGAAGGGGTTCATGGCCATTTTGACGTTGGCCAGGTCGACCCCGGTCTGATCGGCCTTGACCCGCACCTTGACGTTGTAGTCGATGACCCGCTTTACGGGCACGAGGACCTTCATGGCTTCGCTTGCGCCTCAAAATTGCATTGCAACAAATGGAACCGGGTGGGGCATAACCAATCCGGCGCGGTTTGCAAGCTTTGGGCGTGATCTTGGATGTCCGGGAGCGGCCCTTGGGCGGTTTGCCAGGCGTCCGGAAGGCTGACGGGAGAGCGGAATGTCGAAACTGATCCGGCGGGTGTTCCGCATCACGGCGGCTGTCTTCCTGGCGGCCTGCGTGGTCCTGCTGGTCGTCCAGGTGGTGTGGGTCACCCCGGGCCAGGAGTGCGAGGCCGCCGGGAAGTGGTGGGATTGGCGCCAGCGCACGTGCGCCCAGCCGATCCTGATCTCGGACATCACCGGAAGGCCCATCACCGACCGCAAGAGCCACGACGCCGCCAAGGCCGACGCCCAGGCCCGGAAGGTCGAGTCGCCTCCGGCCGCAACCCAGGCGCCCTTGACCTCGACGCCCTTGACCTCGGCGCCCTGACCTAGGCCTCCCGGGTCGCTCCGGCCTGCCAGAGGACGTCGGCCCGGCCCTGGTCGTTGGCGACGCGGGCGGCGACGAAGAGCAGGTCCGACAGGCGGTTCAGATAGCGCAGGGCCGGACCGCTGACCGGCTCGCCGGCGAACGCCAGGGCGACGGCGCTGCGCTCGGCCCGGCGCGCCACGGTGCGGGCCAGGTGCAGGAAGGCGGCGGCGGGGCTTCCCCCCGGCAGGACGAAGGAGGTCAGCTCGCCCAGGCCTTCGTTCAGGGCGTCGATCTCCTGCTCCAGGCGCGCCACCTGCGAATCGAGGATGCGCAGGGCCCGGTCCTCCGCCGGCCCCGGCGGGGTGGCGAGGTCGGCGCCGAGGTCGAACATCTCGTTCTGCAGGCGGGCCAGCAGGGGATCGAGGGGCGTACCGGCGGTGTGCAGGCGCACCAGGCCCAGGCAGGCGTTGGCCTCGTCCACGTCGCCGTAGGCGGCCACGCGCAGGTCGGCCTTGGAGACCTCCGCCCCGGTGGCCAGGCGGGTGGTCCCGGCGTCGCCCGTGCGGGTGTAGATGCGGTTGATCAGGACCACCGCTCAGCCCGCCTGCTGGCGCCACCAGAGGGCGGCGGCCAGGATGGCCACGGCGATGGCCTGGGTCAGGACCCGCAGGCGCATCAGCCGGTTGGAGTAGGACCGCCCGAAGTCCCCGCCCCGGAACAGGGCGTAGAGGCCGAAGCCGAGGGTCACAAGCACGGCGAGGAGGGCCGCCGGGATCAGGTAGGTGAAGACGACGTCCATGGGGTGTCCTTTCCGGACCGCTAGTTGGCGCCCTCGAGCAGGCGGCGGGCGATGACCTGGGCCTGCACCTCGCCGGCCCCCTCGAAGATGTTCAGGATGCGGGCGTCGGCCAGCAGCCGGCTGGCGGCCTGCTCGGTGGCGAATCCGGCCCCGCCATGCACCTGGACGGCGTTGTCGGCGGCGGCCCAGGCGATGCGCGCGGCGGTCAGCTTGGCCATGCCGGCCTCCAGGTCGCAGCGCCGGCCCTGGTCCTTGGCCTCGGCGGCGAACCAGGTGAGGCGGCGGGCGCCCAGGAGCTCGGCGGCCATCATGGCCAGCTTGTTGGCGACCCGCGGGAACTCGGCGATCGGCCGGTCGAACTGGCGCCGCTGGAAGGCGTAGGTCACGGCCTCGTCCAGGGCGGCCTGGCCGACGCCGACGGCGCGGGCGGCGGTCTGGATCCGGGCGCTCTCGAAGGTGGCCATGAGCTGGGAGAAGCCCTTGCCGGTCTGGCCGCCCAGGAGGGCGCTCTCCGGGACCTCAAAGCCGTCGAAGGCGATGTCGTATTCCTTCATGCCGCGATAGCCGATGACGCCGATTTCGCCGCCGCTCATGCCGGGGGCGGGGAAGGGCTCGGCATCGGTCCCGCGGGGCTTCTCGGCAAGCAGCATGGACAGGCCCCGGTGGTCCTTCGTGCCTGGCTCGGTGCGGACCAGCAGGGTCATCAGATCGGCCCGGGCCCCGTGGGTGATCCAGGTCTTGGCGCCGAAGATGCGCCAGGCGCCGCCGGATCGCTCGGCCCGGGTGCGCAGGGCGCCGAGGTCGGAGCCCGTGTCCGGCTCGGTGAAGACGGCGGTGGGAATGATCTCGCCCGAGGCGATGCCGGGCAGCAGGCGCGCCTGCTGGTCTTCCGTGCCGTGGGTCAGGATCAGCTCCGCGGCGATCTCTGATCGGGTCCCTAAGGAACCGGCGGCGATCCAGCCCCGGGACAGGGCCTCGGAGACCACGCACATGGCCGTCTTGCCCAGCCCCGCCCCGCCCCAGGCCTCGGGCAGGGTCAGGCCGAAGACGCCAAGGCCCGCCAGCTCTTCCAGCAGGGACAGGGGGATCAGCTCGTCGCGCAGGTGCCAGCCCTGGGCGAAGGGCGCCACGCGGGTGCGGGAAAAGTCGGTGAACTGGTCGCGGATGGCCTCAAGGGTCTCGTCCAGGCCCGAGGCCTCGAGGGAGGCGCGGCCGGAGACCCCCTCCAGCAGGGCGACGATGCGGGTCTTCACCGCCTGGGAGGCGCCGGGGCGCAGGTCGGCCGCGAGGGAGACAAGCTCGCCCGTCTCCACGCCCAGGTCGGCGGGACGGAAGGTCTCGCCCTGGTTCATGGGCAGGCCGCCGGCCATCTGTGAGACGTATTCGAAGGCCAGGAGCTGGGCCGGCAAGGCCTCGGCCTCGGTCAGGGCGCCGGCGGCCTCCAGCCGTTCCGCCCACAGGGCGACCTGGCGAAGGGTCTCGGCATAGGAGGCGCACCAGGCGAGGCCATGGGCGGCGTGCTGCTCGGCATCCAGCCGATGGCGGTCCACCCGGCCGCCGGGGGCGACAAGAGCCTCGACGGCCTGGCGCACCCTGGCGGTCACGGCGTCGGCCGCCTGCGCCGACTGGTGCAAGAGGGGGACCATTCGGGGTAGGATCAGGGTCTCGCTCATCACCGGCCTTATAGGCCAAGCTTTCGGCCCGCGACACACCCCGCTGAACCCCAGCGCAGACCAGGGATCTCAGACCATGATCATCGTCCACCACCTGAACGATTCCCGCTCCCAGCGCGTGCTCTGGGCCCTGGAGGAGCTGGGCCTGCCCTACGAGATCCGCCACCACGCCCGCGACGCCGTCACGCGACTAGCCCCGCCGGAGCTGAAGGCCATCCACCCCCTCGGCAAGTCGCCGGTGATCGAGAACGAGGGCCAGGTGGTCTTCGAATCAGGCGCCATCCTCGACTACCTGTCGCGCCGCTGCGCCGACGGCCGCCTGGCCCCGCCGGCCGCCTCGCCGGAGTACGACGCCTACCAGCAGTGGATGCACTATGCCGAGGGCTCGGCCATGCTCCCCCTGATGCTGGACATGTACGTCCGCCGCCTGGGCGAGGCCGGCGCCCCCCTGCAGCCGCGCATCGAGAGCGAGATCGCCAACCACCTGGGCTTCGTCGACGGAGCGCTGGCGGGCCGCGACTACCTTCTCGGCGCGTTCAGCCTGGCCGACATCCAGATGAGCTTCGTGGGCGAGGCCGGCGGCATGCTGGGCCGCCTCGGGGGCCACGAGCACCTGGCCGCCTGGGTCCGTCGCTGCCAGGACCGCCCGGCCTACCGCGTCGCCCTGGAAAAGGGCGGGCCCTACAACATGGGTCCGAAGGACTGAGCGGGCCGGGCGCCGTTGACCCCCTCAGTCAGCTTCGCTGACAGCTCCCCCTTGGGGGAGCAATGGGCTCGGTAATTCCTCCCCATCAGGGGGAG
Source organism: Phenylobacterium sp. (assembly GCA_020402745.1). Taxonomy (GTDB): domain Bacteria; phylum Pseudomonadota; class Alphaproteobacteria; order Caulobacterales; family Caulobacteraceae; genus Phenylobacterium. The sequence goes on along the minus strand of JADBYZ010000029.1, from coordinate 41,167 downwards.
GTGGACCGCGAAGCGGGCCGGAGGGGGTCAGCTGAGAGGCCGTTGACCCCTCTCACCGCCCCCAGGGGTCCTCGTCATCCACCCCGTCAAGGAAGTCGAAGACGGCGGCCTTGGTCAGGCCGTGGGGGATGGCGGAGAAGTGGTCGCAGCCGGGCAGGGTCACGCCCTTGCCGTAGGCGAAGCGGGCGGCCAGGCCCTCGGGGGCGCCGGCGAGGCGGTCCTGCATGCCGGCGATGACGCGGACGGGCATGGGCAGGGTTCCCAGGGCGTCGGGGTCGAGGGGCGGGTTCACGGCCTCGGTGCAGGCGGCCAGGGCCTCGAGATCCTCGCCCTGTTCGTCGGCGAACTGGCGGAAGCTGCGCAGCATGGGCTCGGTGATGGTTTCCGGGTCCGCCGCCCGCATGGCCGCCGCCAGGGTTCCGGCCGAGGCCGTCTCCCGGGGGCTGAAGAGGGCGTCGCCGACGCCGCCGAGGATGAGGTTCGACACCCGGTCCGGAGCGGTCAGGGCCACTTCCAGCGCCGTGCGCGCGCCCATGGAATAGCCGAAGAGGTCGGCGCGGGCGGCGCCCAGGTGATCCATCAGGGCGAGGACGTCTCGGGCCATGGCCGCGCGGCCGTAGAGGGCCGGGTCGTGGGGCTTGGCGCTCTCGCCATGGCCGCGCTGGTCGAGGGCGGCGAAGCCCATGCCGCGCCGCTCCAGGGCCGCGTACCAGCCGGTCCGCCGCCAGCCCTCGTGGCGGTTGGAGGAAAAACCGTGGACGAGGATCAGCCAGGACCCCCCGGGCGCGGGATCGCGGGCGTCAAAGGCGATCTGGAGGCCGTCGGAGGTGAAGGTCGCCATGGCTCGCCTCCCCCCGCCGTCCGCCTCAGACCTCGATGGCGCTTGAGACGATGCGCGAGGCCAGGCCGTAGGCCACGCCCTCTTCGGCGCTCATCCAGAAGTTGCGCTGGGTGTCCTTGAGGATCTTTTCGTAGGTCTGGCCGCTTTCCCGGGCGATGAGCCGATTCATGCGCTGGCGCATCTTCACGATCTCCTCGGCCTCGATCTGGATGTCGGAGGCCTGGCCGCGCACGCCGCCGCTCGGCTGGTGCAGGAGGAAGCGGGTGTTGGGCAGGCAGACCCGGTTCTCGCGGTCGGCGCCCAGGAAGATGGTGACCCCGGCGCTGGCCACCCAGCCGGTGCCGATGGCCTTCACCTTCGGGCCGCAGAACCGCATGACGTCGTGGATGGTGTCGCCGCTTTCGACGTGGCCGCCGGGCGAGTTGATGATGACGCGGATGTCGCCGTCGCCCTCGGCCGCCAGTGCCAGGAGCTGGGCGGTGACCCGCTCGGCCATGCGCATGTTGACCTCGCCGAAGACGAGGACGGTGCGCGACTTGAACAGGGCGCTGGCGACCGGTCCGCCCGCAGCGGCCGCCGCATCGGGCTTCGGCGCATCGCCCTCTTCCTCGTCTTCAAGCCGCCAGTCGCGCATGGGAACCACTCCATCGATCAAGGGGGGGAAGCTGTGCCCCCGCGCCGCCCGGCGCAAGGGGGCGTCCGCCCCGCGGCCGGAAAAATCCGCCGCTGCCCTCCGACTAGCCCGCCCGGCCCCCGACGACAAGCCGGGCGGCTTGACCCTGCGGTGCGCGGGGCGGCAAATGGCCGCCGAAACAGGACCCGAAGGCGGAGGAAACCCATGGGCGAACTTTTCGATCTGACCGGCAAGGTGGCGATCATCACCGGCTCGTCGCGCGGCATTGGCAAGGCCATCGCCGAGCGGATGGCCGAACACGGCGCCAAGGTGGTCATCTCGTCCCGCAAGGCCGGGCCCTGCGACGAGGTCGCCGCCGCCATCAACGCCCGCTGGCCCGGCTCGGCCATCGCCGTGCCCGCCAACATCTCGTCCAAGGATGACCTGGCCCGGCTGGTGGACGAGACCCGCAAGGCCTTCGGCAAGGTCGACATCCTGGTCTGCAACGCCGCCTCCAACCCCTATTACGGGCCGATGAGCGGCATCAGCGACGACGCCTTCCGCAAGATTCTCGAGAACAACATCATCGCCAACAACTGGCTGGTGAACCTGGTCTCGCCTGAGATGGTCGAGCGCAAGGACGGGGCGATCATCATCGTCTCGTCCATCGGCGGCTTCCGCGGCACGGCGGTGATCGGCGCCTACGCCATCTCCAAGGCGGCGGACATGCAGATGGCCCGCAACCTCGCCCAGGAGCTGAGCCCCCACAACATCCGCATCAACTGCATCGCGCCGGGCCTGGTGAAGACCGACTTCGCCCGCGCCCTGTGGGACACCCCCGAGGCCGAGGTCCGGTCGTCGGCGGGCACGCCCCTGCGCCGGCTGGGCGAGCCCGACGACATCGCCGGGGCGGCGGTCTTCCTGGCCTCGAAGGCGGGCGGCTGGATGACCGGCCAGACCGTGGTGGTGGACGGCGGCTCGACGAGCTGAGGCCTCAGGCCCCCGCGCCGAGGGAGAGGTCGCGGGCCCGGGCCAGCCGGGTCGCGGCCTCGTCCAGCACGTCGTCGGCCTTGGCGAAGCACAGGCGCAGGACCCGGGTGACGGCCTCGGTCTCGTAGAAGGCCGAGACCGGGATGGCGGCCACGCCGGCCTGCGTCACCGCCCTGAGGGCGAAGGCGCGGTCGGCCTCGGCCACGCCGGAGCCCGGCAGGTCGATGGTGAGGAAATAGGTGCCCTGGGACCGGGCCACGGCGAAGCCCTCGCGCTGCAGGGCCTCGGACAGGCGGTCGCGGCTGGCCTGCATCCGGGCCGGCATGGCGGTGAACCAGTCCCCGGGGGTCTCCAGCCCGAAGGCCACGGCCGCCTGCAGGTTGGGCGGCGTGGTGAAGGTCAGGAACTGGTGGGCGCGGGCCAGGGCCGGTGACAGGGCCGGGCCGGCGCAGAGGAAGCCCACCTTCCAGCCCGTCAGGCCGAACATCTTGCCCGCCGAGCCGATCTTGACCGCCAGGTCCGCCATGCCGGGCAGGGCGATGAGGGGCGCATGGACGGCGCCGTCAAAGACCAGGTGCTCCCAGACCTCATCGCAGATCACCGGGACGCTGCGGGCCCGGCAGGCGGCGGCCAGAAGCTCGAGGTCCTGGCGGGGGACCACGACGCCGGTGGGGTTGACCGGCGAGTTCAGGATCACCGCCCGGGTCCGGGGGGTGAAGGCGGCCTCCAGCTGGGCGGCGGTCCAGCGCCAGTCCGGCGGCGACAGGGTCACGAAGCGCGGGACCCCGCCGGCCCTCCGCACCAGGGGGGCGTAGGCGTCGTAGGCCGGCTGGAAGAGGATCACCTCGTCGCCAGGCTCCACCAGGGCCAGGATGGCCGCCGCCAGGGCCTCGGTGGCCCCGGAGGTGACGGTGACCTCCGTGTCGGGATCGAAGGACAGGCCCTGGGTCCGGGCGTAGTGGGCGGCCACGGCCCGGCGCAGCTCCGGCAGGCCGCGCGAGGGCGGATATTGGTTGTAGCCGTCCAGCACCGCCTCAGCCGCGGCCCGGCGCAGGGCCTCGGGCCCCGGATCGTCCGGAAAGCCCTGGCCCAGGTTGAGGGCGCCATGGGCGCGCGCCAGGCCCGACATCTCGTCGAACACGGTCGGCGGCATGGCCGCATAGAGCGGATGCACCATGGCGGTCCTCCCGGCGGGCGCCGGGGTCTCAGTCGACCCGGGCGCGCTTCTTGCGGAAGCTCGGATTGAGCACCTGCTTGCGCAGGCGGATCGACTTTGGCGTGACTTCCACCAGTTCGTCATCCTCGATGTAGGCGATGGCCTGCTCGAGGGTCATGCGGCGGGGCGGGGTCAGGCGCACGGCCTCGTCCTTGCCGGAGGCGCGGACATTGGTCAGCTGCTTGGCCTTCATCGGGTTGACGTCCAGGTCGTCGGCCCGGGAGTTCTCGCCGATGATCATGCCCTGGTAGGTCTTTTCGCCGCCGCCGACGAACATGATGCCCCGGTCCTCGAGGTTCCACAGGGCGTAGGCCGCCGTCTCGCCGTCGGAGTTGGAGACCAGCACGCCCTTGCGGCCGGCGTCGATGGGGCCCTTGTAGCCGTCATAATGCGAGAAGACCCGGTTGAGCACGCCGGAGCCCCGGGTGTCGGTCAGGAACTCGCCCTGGTAGCCGATCAGGGAGCGCGAGGGGGCCATCAGGGTGATGCGGGTCTTGCCCGCGCCGGACGGGCCCATGTCCTTGAGTTCGGCCTTCCGGGCCGACAGCTTCTCGATGACGATGCCGGTGAACTCGTCGTCCACGTCGATCACCACCTCCTCGATGGGCTCCAGCCGCTCGCCCGTCTCGGGGTCGGCCTGGAAGACCACCCGGGGGCGGCTGATGGAGAGCTCGAAGCCCTCGCGGCGCATGCCCTCGATGAGGACGCCCAGCTGAAGCTCGCCGCGGCCGGCCACCTCGAAGGCGTCCTTATCCCCGGACTCGGTCACCCGGATGGCGACGTTGGACTGGGCCTCCTTGAGAAGGCGATCGCGGATGACGCGGCTCTGGACCTTGTCGCCCTCGCGGCCCGCAAGCGGGCTGTCATTGACCGAGACGGTCATGGAGATGGTCGGCGGGTCGATGGGCTGGGCTGGAAGGGCCTCGGTGACCTCCATCGCGCAGAGGGTGTCGGCCACGGTGGCCTTGGACAGGCCGGCAATGGCGACGATGTCGCCGGCCTCGGCGTCGTCGATGGGCTGGCGCTTCAGGCCCCGGAAGGCGAGGACCTTGGTGATGCGGCCGCGCTCAATCTCCTGGCCGTCCCGGGACAGGGCCTTGATGGCCAGGCCGGGAACCGCCTTGCCGGAGTCGATCCGCCCGGTCAGCAGGCGGCCCAGGAAGGGGTCGTTCTCGATGAGGACCGAGAGGATGCGGAAGGGCTCATCAGCGCGCTGGCTGGCGGCCGGCGCCGGGACGTGGCGCACGATCAGGTCGAACAGGGGCGCCAGGTCGGCGTTCGGCTGGCCCATGTCGAGGGTGGCCCAGCCGTTCTTGCCCGAGGCGTAGATGTGCGGGAAGTCCAGCTGCTCGTCTGTGGCGCCCATGGCGGCGAACAGGTCGAAGGCGTCGTTCAGCACCCGGTCAGGATCGGCGTGGGGCCGGTCCACCTTGTTCAGGCACAGGATGGGGCGCAGGCCCATCTTCAGGGCCTTGCCGAGGACGAACTTGGTCTGGGGCATGACCCCTTCCTCGGCGTCCACCAGCAGGACGCAGCCGTCCACCATGCCAAGGATCCGCTCCACCTCGCCGCCGAAGTCGGCGTGGCCGGGGGTGTCGATGATGTTGATGCGGGTCTCGCCCGCCTCGCCCGACCAGAGCACGCTGGTGCACTTGGCCAGGATGGTGATGCCGCGCTCGCGCTCCTGGTCGTTGGAGTCCATGGCGCGTTCGACGGTCGCCTCGTTCGCCCGGAAGGCGCCGGACTGGGCGAGAAGCTGGTCGACCAGGGTGGTCTTGCCGTGGTCGACGTGGGCGATGATGGCGATATTGCGAAGCTGCATGACGTTCTTATCTGTGGGAGCGCGCGCTTGTAGGAGGTTCCGCGCCCCAGCGCCAGACGCCCTGTGGGTTTCCCCCCGGTTAGGCGGTAATTGTGCATTGCAGCACACACTGGCGACAGATTTGTTTCAGGGATGTGCCGAAAGTGAGGATCATTTCCGTTTTTTCATGATCCAGGGCCTGAATTTGCAATCGTATGCCCTTGAACTTTGATGCGCTGCAATCTAATTTGCAACCTGTGAGGCGTCGCTGACGCTTCTGCCCTTCCTGGGCGTTTCCTCCCTAATGAACTGCCGCGCCTTCACCGGCGCGGCTTTTTTTTTGCGCTCCGCCCATGTTTCAAGCGCCGATCAGGCCTCGCCAGTCGGCGGCGATCAGACGGGCGATGACCCCACCCAGGTCCAGGCGTAGCCGCTCATAATCCGCCGTGGTCTCGAGCCGCGCCTCATCCAGGTAGAGCCCCCGGTTGATCTCGACCTGCAGGGCGTGGGTTCGCCTCTCCGGGCGACCGTAGTGCTCGGTGGTGTAGCCGCCGGCGAAGGGGGCGTTACGGGCCGTGCGATAGCCCGCCTCGGTCAGCATCGACTCCACGGCGCTGGTTATGGCCGGGCTGCAGGCCGCGCCGAAACGATCCCCCAGGACGAAGTCGACCCCGGGGGCGGCCGTCGCGGGCATGGAGTGCCAGTCGATCAGAACCGCGAAGCCGTGCGCCGCCCGGGCGCTCGCCAGCAGGCGGGACAGGGCGTCGTGATAGGGGGCATGCACCTGGGCGATCCGCCCCAGGCCCTCGGCAAGGCTCAGCCGGCGATCGTAGATCTCCGCCCCGCCAGAGGCGACCCGGGCCACCACCCCCAGCCCGGCGGCTACGCGAGGCGTCAGGGTGCGGGCCTGGGCGGGCAGAGCGTCCGCGAACAGTCGGGGATCCAGCTCCGCCGGATCGCGGTTCACATCCAGATAGGCCCTGGCCGTCAGCGCTCGGATCAGCGGCGCCCCAAGGGACGGGCCCTCGGCGACAAGATCGTCCACCCAGGCGTCCTCGCTGCGCCGGATCCGGAGCGGATCCAGGGCTGGGTTCATGTCCTCCGGATAGAGCCGGCCCGAATGGGGCGAGGCGAACACCAGGGGCGTCGCCGGCCGACCGGCCTCTCCCGCCGGCCAGCGGATGTCGAAGGCTGTGGACATCTGCGGATTCGCAGCGGACGGGCTCATGGCGACATAAGAGTCCCTCTTGCCTGTCCCGGTCAAACGGGCTTGAGGTGGGAGGCTGTGGATTTTGCTGTCTGCGGACAGGACGTCGAAAGGGAGTGGACCGGCTCTGTCGCACAGCGTGAGGTCGGGTTTAGATTCGATTACCCGCCTTCATGTATCGAAACAGGATTCAGGTCGCCCCAGGAGGCTTTATGCCCAGAATTCTCCTCGCCGAAGACGACGACTCCCTGCGTGGCTTCCTGGCCCGCGCCCTGCAACGCGCGGGTCACGAGGTCGAAGCCTGCGCCGATGGGACAGAGGCCGCCGCCCGCATCGACCGGGACTGGGACCTCCTGCTCACCGACATCGTCATGCCGGGCATGGACGGCGTTGAGCTGGCCCGCCTGGCCGCCGAGCGTCACCCCGGCCTGCGCATCATGTTCATCACCGGCTTCGCCGCCGTGGCCCTCAAGGCCGAGGAGACCGCCCCGCCCGGCGCCCGGGTCCTGGCCAAGCCGGTCCATCTGCGCGAGCTCGTGGTGGAGGTGGAGCGGATGCTGGCCGCCTGAGCCGCGACGCTCCCGGTCTTTGGCCGCTTGCGCCGGGCCCGCCCCGCCGGTATATCCCCGCCTCCGCTTCCCGACCGGGAAGCCGACCCCGGACGTGTAGCTCAGCGGTAGAGCACCTCGTTGACATCGAGGGGGTCACAGGTTCGATCCCTGTCACGTCCACCATTCGTTCCCCACGCACATTCCCCGGCGGCGCCTGGGCGGCGACAGTGGTCTCCCCAAAATAGGCCTAGCCGGGAAACCCTGTGCTCAGCATCCCCGTACAAGGGCCGCCACCGCCTCGGCCGCCCGGTCGAGTTCCGGGCCGGTGACGGCGGGCAGGTCGATGCGGCCCGCCTGCGGCCGTTCGTGCTGGCGCGAGGACCGCCGGTAGGCGGGGTCGTAGTGGGTCTCAACGAGGCCGAGGGCCACGGGCTCCAGGTCGCCGGCCTCCAGCAGGGCGCGCCATTCGGACAGGCGCCTGGCGCCGGGCTTGCTGGGCAGGCGGGAGAGGAGGGCCATCAGGGCCTCCACGTCCCCGGCGGTCTCGGCGTAGACCCCGGCGAGGTAGGCGGCGCGGGCCTCGGGCGGGGCCTCTAGCCGGATCGCGGGGGCTTCGGTCATGGCGGTCCAGACGGCGGGGGGCACCATGCGCTCGCCCACCTTGCTGGACTCCGCCTCAATCACCACGGGACGGGAAGGGTCGAGGGCCTCCAGGGCGCCGAGGAGCCGGCTCTCGAACATCTTCTGGGCCGGCTGGGGCTGGCCCGGCAGGGCGCCCAGCAGGGAGCCCCGGTGCTCCGCCAGGCCTTCCAGGTCCAGGACCTGGACGCCCAGGGCCGGCAGGCGCCGCAGCACCTCGGTCTTGCCCGAGCCCGTCGGGCCGTCGAGCACCAGGGCGCGGAAGCCGGGTGGGGAATCGTAGAGCCGGGTCGTCACCTCCCGGCGATAGGTGCGATAGCCGCCGGCCAGGACGCCGACCCGCCAGCCGACCTGGGACAGGATGTGGGCCATGGCGCCCGAGCGCATGCCGCCGCGCCAGCAATAGACCAGGGGCCGGAAGCCGCCGGGCTGGTCAGCCAGGGCGCCCAGCAGGTGGCCGGCGATGTTGCGCGCGACATAGGCCCCGCCAACCTTGCGCGCCAGGAAGCGTGACTTCTGCACATAGAGGGTCCCGACCTCGGCCCGTTCGGCGTTGTCGAGGACGGGCAGGTTGACCGCCCCCGGCACGTGGTCCTCCGCGAATTCGCCGGGGCTGCGCACGTCGATCACCATGTCGAAGCGCGCCCGGGTCGCGGCGTCGGCGGAAGCGACGGTTTCGGGCCCGCTCATCGGGCCAGGTCCGGTCGGGGCGACGGGAAATCGAGAGCGCAGGTCATGGGCCGCTGGTATACACCCGCCCTCGGACAGTCTGAACAGGAGGCTCGGGGCATGGCGGAAACCGCGACAGGGACGCAGGGGCCGGTGCGGCTGACCAGCCTGGCCCATGGCGGCGGCTGCGGGTGCAAGATCGCGCCCGGCGTCCTGCAGCAGATCCTGGCCGGCGCTCCGGCCTCCGCGCCCTTCGCCAGCCTGATGGTGGGGACCGAGACCTCCGACGACGCCGCGGTCTGGCGGCTGAACGACGAGCAGGCCCTGATCGCCACCACCGACTTCTTCATGCCCATGGTGGACGATCCCCGGGACTTCGGGCGGATCGCCGCCGCCAACGCCCTGTCCGACGTCTACGCCATGGGCGGCCGGCCGATCCTGGCCCTGGCGATGGTGGGCATGCCCATCAATGTCCTGCCGGTGGAGACCATCCGCGGCATCCTGGCCGGCGGGTCCGAGATCTGCGCCGAGGCGGGCATTCCCATCGCCGGCGGCCACTCCATCGACAGCGTCGAGCCCATCTATGGCCTGGTGGCCCTGGGCCTGGTCCATCCCGATCGGGTGATGACCAACCGCGCCGCCCGGGCGGGGGACGAGCTGATCCTCGGCAAGGCCCTGGGCGTGGGCGTGCTGTCGGCGGGCTTCAAGCAGGGCCGGCTGGAGGCGGAAGGCTATGCCGCCCTGGTGGGCTCGGCGACCCGGCTCAACACCCCCGGACCGGACCTAGCGGCGCTGGAGGGTGTCCACGCCATGACCGACGTCACCGGCTTCGGTCTGCTCGGCCATGGGCTGGAAATGGCCCGGGGCGCGGGCCTGACCCTCCGGATCGATCCCCTGGCGCCGCGCCTCCTGCCCGGCGCGGAGGCCCTCGCACGGGACGGGGTGCGGACCGGCGCCAGCGTGCGCAACTGGGACAGCTACGGCGCGGACGTCCTGGGCGCAGAAGCCCTGGAGCCCTGGCGGCGGGACCTGCTGAGCGACCCCCAGACCAGCGGCGGCCTGCTGGTCGCGGCGGCGCCCGGCGCGGCGGAAGACGTCCTCTTGCGCCTGCGGGCGGCGGGCTTCGACGCCTCGAGGGTGGGCCGGTTCGCCGAGGGGCTGGCGCAGATCGTTCTGACGCCCGGCGCCTGAGGCCTCAGCCAAGGTCGAGGACCTCGATGATCCGGGGATCGGCCAACACCTCCCCCGGCGCCCCGCACTGCAGGATCCGGCCTGCGTCCATCACCGCCAGCCGGTCGGCCAGACTGACGGCCTCTTCCAGGTCGTGGGTGACCAGCAGGACGGGGGGCCCCCCCGCACGGCGCAGGGCGGCGAGTTCCTCGCGGACCCGACCACGGGTGCGGCGATCCACCGCCGAGAGGGGCTCATCGAGGAGCAGGACCGAGGGCCGGCGCGCCAGGGCCCGGGCCAGGGCCACCCTCTGCTGCTGCCCGCCGGAAAGGTTGGCCGGCTTGCGGTCCTCGAGGCCCGGCAGGTCCAGGGCTGTCATCAGGCGGCGGGCCTCCTCGCGGGCCTGGTCCCCGGGCAGGTCGCCCATGGCCATCAGGATGTTCTGGAGGGCACTCATGTGCGGCAGCAGGGCGTAGGCCTGGAAGACGAGGCCCGTCCGGCGGCGGTAGGGCGGGACGAAAAGGCCGGCGGCGGTGTCGAGCCAGACCTGGCCGGCGCAGGTGATCCGGCCCTCGCCCGGGCGGACAAGGCCGGCGACGACCCGCAGGAGGGTGGTCTTACCCGCCCCCGAGGGTCCAGTCAGGGCCAGGATCTCGCCGGGCGCCAGGGTAAGGTCGGCGGACACGCCGGCCGGACCCCCGCGCCGGAAGGACAGGCTAAGGGCGGGGTCACCGGTCATGGCGCGCCAGCCGTGAGCCCAGGGCCTGGACCGCGATGATCGCCACGACGGAGACGGCGACCAGGGCCGCCGCCAGGATTCCGGCGCCAGCGTCGTCAAAGGCCTGAACCTTGTCGTAGATGGCCAGGGCCGCCGTCCGGGTCTCGCCGGGGATCGACCCGCCGATCATCAGGACCACCCCGAACTCGCCCATGGTGTGGGCGAAGGTGAGGATGAAGCCGGTCAGGACGCCGGGCCAGGCCAGGGGCGCCTCGACCGTCCAGAAGGTGCGCCAGGGACCCAGACCGCTGACCCAGGCCGCCTCCCTCAGTTCGGGCCGGATCGATTCGAACGCCCGCAGGGCGGGTTGCACCGCGAAGGGCAGGTTGGCGATCAGGGAGGCGGCCACCAGCCCCTCGAAGCTGAAGACGAGCCCCTGTCCAAAGACCGCCGTCCAGACCGCCCCCAGGGGCGAGGCGTCGCCGAGGGCGGCCAGAAGGTAGAAGCCCAGCACGGTGGGCGGCAGGACGAGGGGCAGGGCGATCAACCCCTCCAGCACCGCCCGGCCCCGCCGGACCTGATAGGCCAGGGTCCGGGCGATCAGCACGCCGACCGGGGTCAGCAGGCAGGCGGTCCACAGGCTGAGCTTGAAGGACAGGGCGAAGGCGACGGAGTCCACGGCTCAGGCGTCTCCGTCCGGGGCCAGGCCGAAGTCCCTCAGGACAGCCCGGGCCGGGGGTGAGGCCAGGAAGTCGAAGAAGGCCCGGGCCTCCTGGCCGGCGCCCCGCAACAGCACCACAGTCTGAACCAGGGGGGCGTGAAGGGCCGGATCGATCCGCGCATGGGCGCCCGCCCGCGCCAGCTCCGGCCCGAGGGCCAGGGACAGGGGCAGGAGGCCGGCCTCGGCGCCGCCGGTCATGGCGAAGCGCGCCGCCTGGGCGGCGGAGTCGCCCAGAACAAGGCGCGGCTCGGCGAGGCGCCAGACTCCAAGGGCGGTGAGGGCTTCCCGGGCCGCCCGGCCATAGGGCGCGTGCTCGGGGTTGGCGATGGCCAGCCTGCGGATACGACCGTCCCGCAGGGCTCGGATCAACTCAGCGGTCCCGCCGGCCGGGCGCACCCTGGACCCGGTCCGCGCGAAGATCACCAGCCGGCCCTGCCCATAGACCCGGCCGGGGCCTTGGGTGCGCCCCGCCGCCGCCAGGCGGCGCGCCAGGCTGGCCTCTGCGCTGAGGAAGACCTCGAAGGGCGCCCCGGCCTCGATCTGACGGGTCAGGGCGCCGGAGGACCCAAAGGTCAGCCGGACCGGGCCGCCGCCGGCGCGCCGGAACCGCTCTGCGATGATGGGGAGCGCCCCTGTCAGGTCCGACGCCGCCGCGACAAGGGGGCCTTCGGACGCCCAGGCCCGGGTTGGCGCCAGGGCGATCAGGCCGGCCAGGGTCCGCCGGGTCAGGGACACGCAAGCACTCCGGGGTGAGATGGGACGCTATCCACCCAGCGTATTCGTCTTCCGCCCCGGGCGAAAGCGTGAGCGCTGTCGCCCGGGAGGTCCGGGTCAGGGCCGCGACTTCTTGGGCAGGGCGGCGACCTCTTCGGGCGAAAGACGCGTCAGCGTCTCCACCGAGCACCGGGACACGCCGATGGGATTCTTGACGAGGACCGTGATGTCGATCGCGCTGCAGATCGCGGAAGAGCCGCGACTGTCGATGGCGATCTTGTGTTCCCAGTCGAGCTCGGCGCAACGCCCCCTCATATCGAGCCTGTAGACGTCCTTTGTCCGGACCCGGAGGTAGAGGGTCTTGTCGTCAGGGGCTGCAAACCCGCGGACGTCGCGATTGAAAAAGCAGCTCTTCTGAGCGGCGGGGGCGGCCTTGCCGTCCGCCTTGTCGGTCTGCGGCTTGGATTCAGTCTGGGCCAGCGCCGCCGCAGTCAGACCCAGGGTGGCTGCAGCGACCAGGGCGAGGGTTCGAAACATCGCAGGACTCCTCTGGAGGGGTGCGACCATAAGACCTTGGAACCACGGCGGGAAGATGACCACCCGGAACCTCAGGCCGCCGAACGGCGCGCGGGATCCACCAGCGCCGCCAGGTCGCCGGGGAGTGGGGAAGGCGCGCCAGCGACCAGGGCGGCGACATGCTCGCCCAGCAGGGGCGCCCAGGTCAGGCCGCGGGATCCCAGGCCGCCGAGCACCAGAAGTCCAGGCGCCTCCGGGACCGCCCCGGCCAGGGGCAGGTGGTCCCGGGTGGTCGCGCGGATCCGGGCCCGGCCGTCGATGGACGTCCCGGTCAGGGCCGCAGCGAGTTCCGGCCGGACCCGGGCGAGATTTTCAAGATTGGCCCGGTGGTCCTCTTCTGAAAGGTCGGTGGAGGTCTCCCCACGCTGGAAGGTGGCGCCGAAGAGGAAGCCCCCCGCCATGGGGGCGATATAGCCGCCCCAACCGGCTGCGCGGGTCGTCCCCGGGTCTGGGGCGGCGATCCAGCTGGCCTGGCCCCGGACGGGCAGGATGGGGGCCTTCGGCCAGAGGCGGTCAAGCCCGGCCCCGGCCGCCAGGATCACCGTCCGGAAGGTCTGCGTCTCGCCACCCGCGGTCGTCAGGCGCCAACCCCCCTCCACCGCTTCCAGGCGCTCGACCCGCCCCCGGAGATCTGCGTCACACCAGCGGGCGAGGACCTGGCGGGGGTCCAGGCTGAGGGCGTCAGGCTGGTCCAGGCCGGCCCTGTGCGTCGGTTCTCCCAGCAGTTGCGAGGCCTCGGCAGGATCCAGACGTCGTAGCGCTCCTTCTGGAAAGAGGTCCGAGCCGGCGATGCGGTCGAACCGGTCCGGGTCCCTCTCGCTCGCCGCCAGCTGGAGCACGCCGCGGGAGATCACCGCCCCCGGGATCGCGGAATAGGCATCCAGGGCTCGCAGGAAGGCCTGAGCCGCCAAACGGGCGACAGGTCCGAGGCCGGCGTCGAGGCGCGGCGTCACCAGGCCGGCGGGATTGCCGGAGGCGCCGGCCCCAGGAGCCTCCGCCTCGAACTGGACCACCTCCACGCCCAGGGCCAGAAGGGCCCGACGGGCTGCGGCCCCGGCGATCCCGGCGCCGATCACCGCGGTCGGCCCAGCCGGACCGGGAGCCCCGGCCTCGCCGGGGAGGACAGCCTCCAGGCGCTCGCGCTTGCGGCCATGGCCCGGGGCCCGGCGCACCTCAAATCCCGCTGCGGCCAGCCCCCGGCGGACCTGTCCGGCGACCGTGAAGGTGGCGGCCCGGGCGCCCGGGGCGGACCGTGCAGCCACCGCCTGGAGGACCTCGTCCCGCCACATGTCGGGATTGAGGGCTGGAGCGAAGCCGTCGAGGAACCAGGCGTCCGCCGGCCCATCCCACAGGGAGAGGGCCTCGCCGACCTCCATGAGGGCGAGGTCCAGGCTGGCGCGGGACTCCGGCAGATCGATCCGGTGGAAGCCCCGCCGCTTTCCGGGCCATTGGGCGAGGAGGGGCGCCGCCAGGGTCGCCAGCTCCGGCCAGGTGGAGAGGGCGCGGGCGGCGGCCTCCCGCGGCATCAGGTGGGCCTCGACGCTGAAGAGGTGCAGGCGCCCGCCCTGAGGACCCTCCCGCCGCCAGAGGTCCAGGAGGGCCAGGATGTTGAGCCCCGTCCCGAAGCCCAGTTCCGCCACGGTGAAGGACTGGCGTCCGGCCCAGGCCCCGGGCAGGCCGCAGCCCTCAAGGAAGACCGCCCGGGACTCCGCCAGCCCGTCGTCCGCCCCGAAATAGGCGTCGCCGTAGAGGGACGAGCGGGGTCGTCCGTCCTCGGTCCAGTCGATGGGCGGCGGGTCCGCAGTCATGCCGCGACCTAGTCCCGGCGACGGAAGGTCCGCAAGGGTGATCCTTCCGGGTGCGCGTCGGACGGCGAGGCGCTAGAACAGGCCAAGGGGAGACTGTGTGTCCATGTCCAGCACTGTTCCGGGTTTCGAATTTCGCCGTCTGCGCTTTGAACTTCCGTCCGTCGGCGGCCAGGGAACCGCCATCGAGATGGGCCCTCAGGACCGCCCGGTCGACATCGTCTTCTCCCACGCCAACGGCTTCAACGCCCTGACCTACCGGTCGATCCTGGGGCCCCTGTCCGACCGGCTGAGAATCGTCGCCGTCGACCAGCGCGGTCATGGCCTGTCCGGCCTGCCGCCCCGACTCGAGGACCCGGCCCGCAACTGGTACGACCTGGTGCCCGACCTCAAGGCCGTGCTCGAGGCGCTCGACATCCGCGACGCCGTCCTGGGCGGACATTCCATGGGCGGCACAATCAGCCTGATGGCGGCGGCGGAGAGCCCTGGCCGGGTGCGGGGGATCGCCCTCTTCGATCCGGTCATCATGGCCCCCGGCTTCGCGGCCGAGAATGGAAACCGGCCCCTGACCGGCGACAACCCCCTGCTGCAGGGGGCCCTGCGCCGGCGGCCTGTCTTCGCCAGCAAGGCGGCGGTGATCGCCTCCTACAGCGGCAAGGGCGCCTTCCGCGCCTGGACCCCCGACATGCTGGCCGACTATGTGGAGGACGGCTTCCATGACACGCCGTCTGGCGAGGTGGAGCTGAACTGCAATCCGGCCTGGGAGGCCTCCAACTTCGCCAGCCACGGTCATGACCCCTGGCCGTCCTTCCAGGCGGCGGCGGTCCCGATCCGGATCCTCAAGGCGGAGACAGGATCGACCTGCCGCTCCGACGGCCACGAGGCGGCGCTGACGGCCAGCGGCCGGATCCGCCTGGAGGTCATTCCGGGCACGACCCATTTCCTGCCCATGGAGCGACCGCACCTCGTCCGCCAGACCCTGACCGACCTGCTCTAGCGGCGAGGTTCATGGCCTGCGGCCCCTCAGCTGACCCCCTCCGGCCCGCTGACGCCCGCCACCTCCCCCTGGGGGGAGGAATTACGGAGCCAATTGCTCCCCCAAGGGGGAGCTGTCAGCGAAGCTGACTGAGGGGGTCAACGGCGGCTCAGCTGACCCCCCTCCGGCCCGGGGCTTTGCCCCGGTCCACCTCCCCCTGGGGAGAGGAATTGAGCGCAGCAAGGGGGAGCTCCGACCGAAGGTCTGATGAGGGCTGTGTTCGCTAGAGCCCCAGTCCCGGGATGGCGAGCCGGCGGTACTCCGCCTGGGCGGCCTCGGAAATGTCGACCACCTTTCGGGCGTCGAGGTCGAAGCTGATCACCACGGCCTCGGCGCTGGCCCAGGGCTTGCCGGAGACCGGGTCCAACATCCAGTGGAAGACCCGCCGGGTCCGGGCGGTGCAGTCGGCAAAGCCGGAGCGGACCTCCACATGCTCGCCGGCGACCGGCCATCCATGGTGTATGACCCGGTACTCCAGGACGGCACCGCCAATGCGCAGGGGCGTCTCGCCCGACTCCGCGTCAGGCCCGGGGCGGGTCGGGCCGAACAGCCTCCCCACCCCGTCCGAGACCCGGCCAATGAACATTTCGGGGCGCATCCGGCCAAAGACGTCCAACTCGTCCGCACCGACGGTCCCAAGGCCGATCCGCGTCATGCCATGGGCCTCGGCGAAGCCAAGGCTGGCCCGGGTCTCCTGCAGGGGGGACAGGTCGATGCTGCGGGGGGCGGCGAAGTCGGGGACCTCGATGGCCAGGGCCGCGCAGGCGGTGCGGATGCGCGCCGGCCAGGGAAAGGGGCGCAGGTCCGAGGCCGTGGCGTGCCCGGCCCGAATGCGGAAGGTGGCGGCGGGCGCGCCGTCGGCATGGCGCAGGACCACCAGGATGTCGGCGTCGGCCTCGCCCAGGGCGACAATGCCGCCTGAGGCCCACAGGCAGGCGCCCGCCCTGGCCTCGCGCAGGAAGCGCATATGAAGGTCGCGGATGACGAGGGTGGCCCCGCCGCTGCGCGCAAAGGCGTCGGGCATGCCCATCACGCGAGTCAGGCCGGCCAGGGCCTCCATCGCCTTGGCCACCCAGAACCGGACGTTCAGGTGACCCATCTCGTCGCATTCCCAGGTGTTGACGCCGCCGCTCCACACCTCCACGGTCCTGTCCAAGCTTCTCGCCCCCGTTCTGAGCTTCCGCAGCGCCTGCGCCGCGTCCGATTCCCCGGAGGTTACGTCCTGTCGCCCGACCCGGCCAGTTCAGACGCCGAAGCCACCCTTCGGCCCAGGCTCTGGACGCGCCTGTCCCACGCCCTGATCGCCGTCTCGGTCTTCCTTCTCCTGCCCAGCGGGTTGCAGATCTTCAACGCCCACCCCGCCCTCTACACGGGTGAGGTTTCGCGCTTCGACGCCCCCTGGCTGGAGATCGGCGCCCGGGAGCGGGGCGAGGCCATGGAGGGGTACCTTCGGATCGGCGGGCGGGAGTTCGAAACAACGGGCGTGCTGGGCTGGTCGGGTCCTCCGGGTGAGGCAGAGAAGCGCGCCTTCCCCGCCTGGACGACCTTGCCCGGATACCGCTCTCTCGCCACCGGCCGGAACTGGCATCTGGCGGCGGCCTGGGGGTTGGGCCTCGGCCTCGCCGCCTACCTGGTCGGCGGCCTTGCCGGAGGACGGCTCCGCAGAAACCTGGTTCCCACCCGGGCCATGCTGGCGCCGCGGGCGGTCCTGGCCGACCTCGCCGCCCATCTCACCCTGCGCCTGCCCAAGTCCGGCGGCTACAACCTTCTCCAGCGACTGGCCTACCTCGCCGTCGTCGTCCTCGTCCTGCCCGCGATGATCGTTTCAGGGCTGGCCATGTCGCCGGCTGTCCACGCGGCGGCCCCGTGGACGGGGGATGTCTTCGGCGGCCGCCAGTCGGCACGCTCGGCGCATTTCCTGGGCGCCGGCCTCCTCGCTCTCTTCATCGGGGTGCACCTCCTCATGCTTGTACTCCACCAACCCCTCCGGCGGCTTCGGGGCATGACCCTGGGCGTGCGGGAGACCCGACCATGACCGCTTCGCGCCGCACCTGGCTGAGGGGACTCGCCGCCGCGGGCGCCGCCGCCCTCGTCTCGGCCTGCGACCGGATCGCCGGCGACCCCGCCGTGCGGGCCGGGCTCAAGGGCGCTGAGCGGCTCAACCAGGGCCTTCACCGGGTGTTCTTCGACCGCCGGACCCTGGCGAGGGAATATCCGGACAGCGCCATCTCCCCGGACTTCCCGGCCAACGGGTCCATCAGTCCGGGCGATCCCACCTATCGGGCCCTGGCGGCCGGGGGGTTCGCGGACTACCGCCTCATCGTCGACGGCCTGGTGGAGCGGCCCCTGGCCCTGGACCTCGCCGCCCTGCGGGCCCTGCCGTCACGCAGCCAGGTCACCCGCCATGACTGTGTCGAGGGCTGGTCCGCCATCGCCCGGTGGACCGGCGCCCGCCTCGCCCCCGTCCTCGACCAGGCGGGGCTGAAGCCCGAGGCGCGCTTCCTGGTCTTCCACTGTTTCGACACCCTCGACCCCGAGGCCGGCGAGGACGGTCGCTATTACGAGAGCATCGACCTGGTGGACGCCCTGCACGACCAGACCCTGCTGGCCTACGAGATGAACGGAACGCCCCTCAGCATCGCCCACGGGGCGCCGGTACGCCTCCGGGTGGAGCGCCAGCTGGGCTACAAGCACGCCAAGTACATCTCGCGGATCGAGGCCGTCGCCGACTTCAGCCACATCTCGGGCGGCAAGGGCGGCTTCTGGGAGGACCGCGGCTATGAGTGGTACGCGGGGATCTGATCGACCCCCGCGCCCCTGAGGTCAGCCGGCCTTGGCGAAGAGGTCCGCCCAGCGGCGCTTGCGGCGGGTCTTCCAGGATCCGCGGTGCCAGGCGTCGGAGGCGATGAGCGGGACCACGGTGCTGGCCTCCGCAAACACCATCTGCTCCCAGGTGACGTCCACCTTGCCCCAGGAACAGGCCTCCTGGAGGGTCGAGGACGAGCAGGCCCCGTCGCGGACGTCGGCCACGGTGATCTGGACGGCGTACTTGTGCATCTCGGCCTCGTGGCCAAGGATTTCCGCGCAGACGACGGTGTCCTGGGCGAAGTTCTTGGGCACCCCGCCGCCGACCATGAAGAGGCCGGTGGTCCCGGCCGCCAGCTTGATGTCGGTCAGCTCACGGAAGTCGGCGATGGAATCGATGGTCAGGTAGGGCTTGCCCGCCTTCATTCGCTCCACCTGGTGCTTGACCAGGCCGAAACCGGCCGAGGAGTCCGTGAAGGCCGGGCAGAAGATCGGGACGCCCTCGTGGAAGGCGGTCTCGATCAGCGAGGTGGGCTTGCGGGCGTTCCCGGCGGCCAGCCAGCGGCCCATCTCATGGATGAACTCGCGGCTGGAATAGGGGCGCGGCTCCAGCATGTTGGCGATCTCGTAGATCACCGCATCGCACTTCTGGAGCTCTTCCTCATCGATATAGGTGTCATAGATGCGGTCGATGTAGAGCGCCCTCAGGTCGCGGTCATCGACGTTCGACTTGGCCTGGTAGTGGCGGAAGCCCAGGGCCTCGAAGAAGTCCATGTCGATGATGGAGGCGCCGGTCGAGACGATGGCGTCGATCATCCCGTACTTCACCATGTCCCGGTAGATGTGCATGCAGCCGCCGGCGCTGGTGGAACCCGCCAGGGTCAGCCAGGTGGAGCAGTCATCATCCTCCAGCGACATGGACCAGATGTCGGCGGCCCGGGCGGTGTCGCGGCTGGTGAAGCTCATGCCGCGCATGGCGTCGATCACCGGGCGGGCGTCATACTGGTCGATGGCCACGTGCTCGACCTTGGTCGACAGCAGCTCTTCCTTGCGGTTGGTCTTCGGGGTCTCAGCGTTCATTCTCTTCAGGTCTCCGGAGAGGTGAGCGCCCGTCGGAAGGAACAGGGCGCGGTCGGGACGGAGCGACCGACCGCGCCGGGTGACTTCCGGCCCCTGGCTACCTCTTCCGCCGCTTGCGGCCGCGCGCCTTCGAGAAGCCGACCACGTTCTGGAGGTCGCTGCGGGGCGCCGGGATGGACCGACGGGCGAGGCCGAACATGGAGGCGGCCGGAGCATCCTCGCAGATCACGGCGTCGATATCGCCGAAGCCGTTGAACCGGGTCGCCATGGTCACGCCGTAGGCGCCGAGCATGCCGATCTCGATGAAGTCGCCCTCGGCCATGTCCTCGGGCAGCCAGAAGGGACCGGGCATGTGATCGATGGCGTCGCAGGTGGGCCCGAAGAAGCGGAAGGGCCGCAGGGCGCCCTCCATTTCCCGGACCTCGCCGCCGGCCGACCGGATCGCCTTGACCGGGAAGGGCCAGCGCGCGTGGGCGGCGTCGAACAGGCCGCCATAGGCGCCGTCGTTCAGGTAGAGGGCGTCGCCCTTGCGCAGTTCCACGCAGGTGAGGATGGAGGAGGCCTCGGCCACGAGGGCCCGGCCCGGCTCGCACCACAGCTCGGTGGTCTCGTGCACCATCATGTCCGCGAAGCCGCGCTGGATGGCGTCGAAATAGTCGTCCAGGGCCGGCGGGGTCATGCCGGGATAGATGGACGGGAAGCCGCCGCCGACATCGACCACGTCCGCCAGGACGCCGGCGCGCACCAGGGCGCGCGAAGCCTGGGCCATGGCCGCGCTGTAGGCGGTGGGCCGCATGCACTGGCTGCCCACATGGAAGGACACGCCCATCAGGTCCTGGGTCGCCCTGCGGGCGGCCAGCAGCAGCGGCGGAGCCTGGTGAAGGTCCACCCCGAACTTGCCGGCCAGGGAGTAAGCGGCGCCCTCGGCCTGGACCGCCAGACGGACGATCAGGTTGAGGTCGCGCGCACCTTCGGTGGTCTCGAGGATCTTCTCGAGCTCTTCATGGGAGTCGAGGGCGAAGGTCTTCACGCCATGGTCGAAGTAGGCGGCGCGGATCGCTGACCGACTCTTGACCGGGTGCATGAAGGCCAGCCTGGCCTTTGGCGCATGGGCCCGAACGAGCTCGATCTCGGGAACCGAAGCGACGTCAAACGCGGAGACGCCGTTCTCCGAGAGGGCCTTGATGACCCACGGAGACGGATTCGCCTTCACCGCATAGAAGACGTCGCCCTTGAAATTGTCCTGGAACCAGCGGGCCGCTAGGGCCGCCGCAGCCGGCCGCGCAATGGCGACGGGATGCTCAGGCGACCGCTCACGGACCAGGTCCAGGGGCGTATGGTACGTCTGCACCTCACGCAACCCCCAAAAGATTGTTGAACCCAATCCGGCGTTAGCAGCGCTTTTGAGGACATCGGGTCCGCCGGAGCGGTGCGCATTAGGGCCTCGCGCGCCCCATGTAAAGTGACATTTCATCCCGGGGTCGGGGCGTCCTTTGCTGCAGGCTGGACCGGCGCCGCCACGCCGTGCGAAGAAGCAGCCGCAGGGGCGGCGCGGCGGGCCGTCCTGCGGAAACAGGGACTCAGCCACGCATGGCCGATCAAGCGGTTCTGTCGATCCGGAACGTGTCGCGGACCTTCGGGACCCGCCGCGCCCTGGACGACGTTTCACTCGATGTCCGGCGGGGAGAAATGATCGCCCTCATCGGGCCTTCGGGCTCAGGCAAGTCCACCCTTCTGCGGTCGATTTCCGGCCTGCAGGTGATCGACCCGGGCGCCGGAGTGATCGAGGCCTTCGGCGCTCCGGTCCAGTCCTCCGGGAAGCTGTCGTCGCGCGTTCGGGACGCCCGCATCCGGATCGGGTTCATCTTCCAGCAGTTCAACCTGGTCGGACGCCTCTCCCTGTTCACCAACGTCGCCCTGGGGTCGCTGGGGCGCATTCCCTTCCTGCGCGGATTTCTCGGCGCCTGGCCCGCCGAGACCTCCGCCGCGGTGATGGCCGCCCTCGCCCGCGTCGGCGTCGCGGAGTATGCGGCGCAGAGGGCCAACACCCTGTCGGGGGGTCAGCAACAGCGCGGCGCGATCGCCCGCGCCCTCGTGCAGAGGGCGAAGATCATCCTGGCGGACGAGCCCGTCGCCTCCCTGGACCCGGTGTCGGCCCGCCGGGTGATGGAGATCCTGCGCGACCTCAACCGGACGGACGGCCTGACCCTGGTGGTCACCCTGCACCAGGTGGATTACGCCCTGCGCTATTGCGACCGCGTGGTGGCCCTCAAGGCGGGCCGCATCGTCTACGATGGATCCGCCGAAGGCTTGGACAAGGACCGGCTGATCGACATCTACGGCCCTGAATTCGAGGACGTCTTCTGGGAAGGAGCCCCGAAATGAACCGTATCCTCCAGGACCCCGCCCTGAATCGCCGGGGGCTCCTGACCTTCGCAGGCGCCGCGGTCCTCGCGGGCTGCAGTCCGCCGAGCCCGCCCTCCGTGGACGGCGCGACGGGCGTCCTGAAGTTCTCCATCGTGGCGCCCGAGAGCGCTTCCAGCCTGGAGTCCTACTGGCGTCCGATCATCGCCGACATGGAGAAGGCGACAGGCCTGCAGATCGAGCCCTACATCGGCGCCAACTACACCGCCCTGGTCGAGGCCATGCGGTTCAAGCAGACCCACTTCGGCTGGTTCACCAACCTTTCAGGGCTCGAGGCCATCCGCCGGGCCGGGGGCGAGGTCTTCGCGCGCACCTTCGACCCCGGCGCCGACGACGGCTACAATTCGGTCATCCTGGTCCCGGCGAAGAGCAAGACCACCCTTGAGGACATTCTCCGCTGCGACCGGACCCTCAACTTCGGGATCGGCGACGCCAAGTCGACCTCCGGGACCCTGGCGCCCAAGACCTACCTGTTCTCGCCCAAGGGCATCGACGTCCAAACCTGCTTCAAGACGCTGAAGTCGGCCAATCACAACACCAACCTGGTCGGCGTCGCCAACGGCGTGCTGGATGCGGCCACCGGCAATTCCACCAGCCTGCGCCTGCAGCGTGAGCGCGACGTCGAGCGCGCCGCCAAGGGCGAGCCCACCCTGGGCGACAAGGTCCGGGTGGTCTGGTCGTCTCCGCGACTGCCCGAGGACCCTATCGTCTGGCGCAAGGACCTGGATCCGGCCATCAAGGAAAAGCTGAGACAGTTCTTCCTGACCTACGCCCAGGGTGAGGGGGCGGAGGCCGAGCGGCAGCGCGGTCTCCTGGCCAAGCTCTCTATCGGCGGCTTCAAGCCGGCCGACGACAATCACCTTCTGCGGGTCCGGGAGATGGAGGCGACCGAGAACCTCCTCCAGGCCGAACGGAGCGGTGATCCCCGCCGTCTCGCCGAGGCCCGCAAGGCCCTTGAGGGGGTCAAGGCCGAAGAGGCCGCCCTTCAGGCCCGCACCGGCCAGCCGGCGGATGCGACCTGATCGATGACCCAGGCCGCGCCCATCCTGCTTGCTCCGCCGTCCAAGCCCTTTGGGCAGAAGGTCTTCGACTTCGTTCTCTGGGGGGGGATCATCCTCCTCCTGATCTCGTCCTTCGGATCGGCGGAGATCGCCAAGTTCCCCCTGCTGTTCTCCAACTCCGAGAACATGCGGCAGTTCGCCTCCGGCTTCGTGAACCCCGACTTCTCCAACTGGCGGGACCTCATCGAGAAGATGTGGCTGACGATCCAGATGGCGATCTGGGGCACATGCCTGGCCATCCTCTTCGCCGTGCCCATGGGGTTGTTGGGCGCGCGGAATGTGACCCCATCCTTCATCCAGCTTCCCGTCCGCCGGCTCATGGATCTGATCCGCTCCGTGCCGGACCTGGTCATTGGCACGGCCTTCCTGGTCGCCGTCGGTCTGGGCCCCTTCGCCGGCGTCATGGCCCTCGCCCTGAATACGGGGGGCGTCCTCGCCAAGTTGTTCGCCGAGGCGGTGGAGGCCATCGACAAGGGCCCTGTCGAGGGCGTGCGGGCGACGGGCGCCGGCCGGCTGCAGGAGATTGTTTGGGGCGTCATTCCCCAGGTCGCGCCCCTGTGGACCTCTTACGCCCTCTACCGGTTCGAATCGAATAGTCGGAGCGCCACCGTGCTGGGGTTGATCGGGGCCGGCGGCATTGGTCAGATTCTGTTCGACAGCATGAATAGCTTCAACTACCCGCTGACGGCCGCCATCTCGATTGTCATCGTGGTGGCTGTGACTCTGATCGATCTGCTCAGCCAGACCATCCGCGCACGCTTGCTCTGAGTGCGTCATAAAAGTGTCACGAACGGACCGTATGGAGCGGTCACAGAGTCGTCACACGCCTCGATACTCCCCCTCAGCCGGAGACCTGAGCTTGGCGATCCGCTTGACTTCTCGCCAGGCCTTCGCGGTGCTCGCCGCCCTGACGGGGGTTGTTCTTCTCGTCCCGGACGCCCGCGCCGCAGAGTCGAGCAGCATCCAGCTCCGGCCCAAGGGACGGCTCTTGGTTGACTCGGTGAGTCAGGTCGCCTCGCCCGCAGGCGCCGGGGAGGTGCGGATTGATCTTGTGCGGGTCCGTCAGGCCTTCCTCGGCCTGGATGCAAGGATTTCGGATCGACTTCTGATCAAGCTTGAGGGCGGGGCGTCGAACAATGACGCCTTTGTCTGGGACGAGGTGGCGGTGGAGTACCGGGTCAGCCCCAATGTCCTGTTCGCGGCGGGAAACCTGAAGGCGGCGGGACTTGAAAACCTGACCTCGACCCGAACCCTCTCCTTTCTCGAACGGGGTCCCTACGGTGACTTTGTGACAGATCCCTTCACAAGCTCGATACAGGTCCGGGTGAACACCGGCGCTGTTGTGGCGACGCTCGCAGCGCAGGGGGATACCTTCAACAACCTCGGTCTGGACTTCGACGGCGCCGCCACTGCAGGCGCGCGCGACCGTCGAGCGGTGACGGCGCGGCTGGCGGGCTCTTTGCAGATGGGGGACACCAGTCGGCTTCACCTGGGCGGCTGGGTCCGAAGCCGCGATTTCGGCGATCAGGCTCTGCGCGGTTACGCCGCCCGCCCGGGTACGTCCGCAGGGCGGTCCGGCGAGTGGCTGGGTTCCGGGTCCTTCTCGCGCGGGGACTCCTCCGCCGCCCTGGAGTTCGCCTGGATGAGCGGGCCTTTCTGGCTACAGGCCGAAGCGGCCCGTCTGCGTGCGGAACGCAGCCCCCGGGCCGCAGCGGGTGGCGATCCTGTTCTGGTCGCCGGTTACGTCTTCGCGGGCTGGAACCTCATGGGGGAGGGCCGGGGATACGATGCTCAGAGGGGCCTCGTCGCCGTCCCCAGAGTGCGCTCTCCGCTCTCAAAGGGCGGGCTCGGCTCGCTGGACCTCCTCGCGCGCTACGACTTCGCTGACCTGACAGATGTCCGGGCCTCTGCTTCGACGGATGCGGGACGGCTCTCTGCCCGACGGGCTGGAGACTATCGCGGCATGACGCTTGGGGCTGTCTGGCGGCCGGAGCCTGGGTTCCGCTTCGTCCTCAACCTCTCTGAGGCGCGAGTCGAGCCTGCGACACCTCAGCCGGATGTCCGGATTCGCCTTCTCCAGCTTCGCGCTCAGTATGAGTTCTGATGCGTCGCCTAAGTGTCACATGATCCGGTTAGAGGTCCAGAAAGGGAGCCGTGTTGCAACGGATCCGTCTGGTCCGCTATCCGGGACCTTTCGATCCAGGAGTCCTTTTCGATGATCAAGCGCTTCCTATCCGCCGTCTCTGCGGGCCTCCTCCTCACCGCAGGTCTGGGCGCCGCTCCGGCTTACGCCGCCCGAGATTTTGTCTGGGCCGCCGGCTCCTCCACGGTCTTTCCGTTTGCGACCCGGGTTTCCGAACAGTTTGCCCGAAAGACGGGCAATCGCGCGCCCAAGGTCGAGAGCCTCGGAACCGGGGGCGGTATCAAGCTCTTCTGTTCTGGTGTTGGCGACAGCTATCCCGATATCGCCATCGCCTCTCGCCAGATGAAGCGTTCCGAGTTTGATGCCTGCGCCTCCAAGGGGGTGAAGGACATCATCGAGCTGAAGATCGGCTTCGACGGCATCGTCATCGCGGTGGACAAGCGCGCGCCAGACTACGCCTTCAGCACTTCTGCCCTCTACCTTGGCCTTGCGGCCAGGGTGCTCCGCTACGGCCAGTACCAGGCCAATCCCTACAAGGCCTGGCCGGAGGTTGGGGCCGGCCTGCCGAAAGGTCGGATCCAGGTCTATGGTCCGCCACCCTCCTCGGGCACCCGCGACGCCTTTGTCGAACTGGCCATCGAGGCCGGCGCCCTCAGGTATCCGGCGAACAAAGCCCTGAAGGATAAGGACGAAAAGCGGTTCAAGGAAATGGTCAATCCCCTCCGCAAGGACGGCTGGATCGACTCCGGCGAGAACGATAACGCCATCGTCCAGACCCTCACCAAGACCCCCGGGGCCCTGGGCGTCTTCGGGTGGTCCTTCCTTGAAGAGAATATGGACAAGGTGAAAGGCGCCTCGGTAAACGGCGTGAAGCCTTCGCTGGCGTCCATCTCTGATGGCTCCTACCCCCTGGCCCGCTCACTCTTCATCTATGTGAAGAAGTCGAACGTCGGCGTGACAAAGGGACTTCGGGAGTACGTGACCGAGTTTGTTTCCGACGCCGCCACCGGGCGCGGGGGCTATCTCAAGGATCGCGGTCTGATCCCCCTGCCCGCCTCCCAGCACGAGGCTAACAAGGCCGCTGTGCGCACCCTGACCCCCATGGCCCGACCCGCAGCCTGACCCGCCGCCGTCCGCCATCGGCGCCTGCGCCGCAGACCTCTCCGGTCTGCGGCGCTTTTCTGTCTGGTGGATGGGAGGCTCAGACGTCGTCGCGACGCTGACGGAGCCGGGCCAGCCGGCGCAGGCGCCGCCAAAACCGGGTCTTCTCCGGCTCCGGCCAGGGTTGCAGGTTGCGCACGAAGTCTTCGGCGCAAGCGCGCCAGGAGAACCCCTCAGCAAATCGGCGCGCTGTGGTGCGGTCCAGCTTGAGGGCCTCCAGGCAGGCCTCCTTCAGCCCCTCGGTGGCCGTCAGGGCCAGGACCCCGGCGCCAGACCCCGGAATGATGTCGATGGGACCGGGCGCGGGATAGGCCGCCACCGGCGTCCCGGTCGCCATGGCCTCCAGGATCACCAGCCCGAAGGTGTCGGTCAGGGACGGGAAGACGAAGACGTCGGCGCCGGCGAAATGGGCGGCGAGATCGTCCCCGAGGCGGGCCCCGCGGAAAACCGCGCCGGGATACCGGCTCTCCAGCTCCTCCCGTTGGGGGCCGTCGCCAACGACGACCTTTGAGCCGGGCAGGTCGAGGGCGAGGAAGGCCTCGATGTTCTTCTCCACCGCCACCCGGCCCACGGACAGGAAGATCGGTCGGGGCAGGCCTTCGTAGACGTCGGGATCTCCAGCCCCCAGGGGTCGGAATTGCTCGGTGTCGACCCCCCGGGACCAGGCTGTGATGTTCCGGAACCCGTGCTGCTCCAACTCGTCGCGCATGGTCGGCGTCGCCACCATGAGACGCCCGGAGGGCTTATGGAACCAGCGCATGTAGGCGTAGCCAGCCGACACGGGCACGGGAAAACGCGCCGAGACGTACTCGGGAAAGCGCGTGTGGTAGCTTGTGGTGAACGGCAGCTTCCACTCCACGCAAATCCGCCGGGCGGCGAGGCCGATGGGCCCTTCCGTGGCGATGTGGATGGCTTCCGGCTCGAAGGCTTTAAAGCGCTCCCGGACGGATTCGTAAGCCCCGACGGCGACTTTGATTTCAGGATAGGTGGGAAGCGGGAAGCCCCGGAATTGATCCGGCGAGATGACCTCCACCGTATGCCCCATCGCCTGCATCTCGGAGATCACCCGGGTCAGGGTGCGCACCACGCCGTTGACCTGGGGTTCCCAGGCGTCGGTGGCGATGAGAATCCGCATGGGCTTGCGGCCGTCGAACTCGGTCCGAACACTCTGACGCACTCTGCGCATGGAGGGCTTTCGCGACGGTAGCCCCTCAGTCTGCAAACGCGCCCAAAAGGCGCCCATGAGGGCGTCGCGGGTGGGGTAGTAGCGATAAACAGTCCGGTCGCCCACCCCGGCCAGACGGGCGATCTCAGAAAAGGAGGCTTCCTCCAGCCGCCCTTCCTCCAGCAGGCGGCCGGCGGCGTCGAGAATACGGGTTTCCGTCTGGGCCTTCCGCCGGTCCCGGGACAGGCTCTCCGGCAAATCCCTGAGTGTCGCCATGTCAGACATATTGCCAGTAAATCTGACGAAAGGTCAACGGCTTGGGCTCAAGCTGCAAGTTGCGTGGCCGGCCGCGTTGCGCGGAGCTCCGAAAGGCGGCGAGGCTGAAGCCGCACCTGGCTCCAGTCCAGGAGGATTAACTCGCCGTCGTCGCGTTCGGCGACAGCGGTGCAGCTTTCCACCCAGTCGCCATCGTTGATGTAGAGAATATCGTCGAAACGACGGATCTCGGCTTTATGGATGTGGCCGCAGATTACGCCATCCACACCGCGGCGACGAGCCTCCTCGGCGACCGCCTCTTCGTAGTTCTCGATGAACTGGACCGCGTTCTTGACCTTCAGCTTCAGGTAGGCCGAAAGGGACCAGTAGCCGAAGCCGAACCGCCGCCGCCAGCGGTTGAACACAGTGTTCAGGGTCAGGAGCGATCGGTAGGACCAGTCGCCGACGAAGGCCAACCAGCGGGCGTGGCGCAGAACGCCGTCGAACTCGTCGCCGTGGGTGACCAGAAAGCGTCGCCCATCCGCCGTCTCATGGATGGCGTCCCGCATGACCAACACGTCGCCGAACCGATGACCGATGAAGTCCCGCGCCGCCTCGTCATGGTTGCCAGGGACATAGATGACCTTCACCCCCTTACGGGCCAGGCGCAGAATCTTCTGGACGACGTCGTTGTGGGCCTGCGGCCAGTACCAGCCGTTGCGCAGCTTCCAGCCGTCGATGATGTCGCCGACCAGATAGAGGGTGTCGAACTCCGCCGTCCGGATGAAATCCAGCAGCAGATCAGCCTGACACCCCTTTGTGCCGAGGTGTATGTCGGAAATGAAGACGGTCCGATACTTGTGCTCGCCCTGCGACATCGCCAATCGCCCCCCAGGATGCCAACGTGGATTGCGCACTAGGCTGCTTGCGTGTCAGTCGGATGACGCCGGCGCCGGGGATTGCCAAGACCGCTTCCGGGGGACAGAAGCCCGGTCATGGCCAACTCCGCCTCTCCTGCTCCTTCCAGGCGCGCCGAGCGCACCCGCCTGCGGCTTCTGGACTCCGTCGTGGACCTGCTGTCGGAGTCAGGTTTGGCCTCGGTCACGCCCGCCGCCATCGCCGCCCGTGCGGGACTGGCCAGGACAGCCTACCTCTATCACTTCCCGGATCGCCCGGCCCTGCTGGCCGCTCTTGCACCGCACCTGCGCGAGGGCATGGCCCGCCTCTTCGACGCCGCCGG
Organism: Phenylobacterium sp.; assembly: GCA_020402745.1. Lineage (GTDB taxonomy): Bacteria > Pseudomonadota > Alphaproteobacteria > Caulobacterales > Caulobacteraceae > Phenylobacterium. The sequence continues at coordinate 12,566 of JADBYZ010000029.1, read as the reverse complement.
CCGCCCGCCGCCCGGGATCGACGCCTCGGACCACGCCATAGACACCTATTGGGCCCTTCTGTTCGAGCCGCCCTTCCTCGCCTTCGCTGAACTCCGCTCGGCGGCCCGCGCGGACCCGGAGGTGGCCGGCGCGATCGAGGACCTGCTGGCGGACTTCGATTCCGGACGACTGGGGGGGCGGTTCGGCGCGGTCGCCCAGGCGGGGGAGGATCCTCGCTTCCAGACCAGCCGCGACCTGGGCCGCTTCCTCCTGGAAGGCCTGGCCCGGGGCGGGCTTTCCTACGACGCCGATGATCGCCGCAGGCGCCTCATCGCCGTGGTCAAGCGCGCGGTCCATGGCCTGAACCGCAAGGGCGCGGCCCAGGACCTCTGGCCGGGCTAGTTCCGCTGGCGCTCAGCCGCGGTCCAGTCGCGAATGCGGGCCTCCAGCCGGTCGAGCGGCAAGGGGCCGGCCAGCAGGACCGCGTCATGGAACCGGCGGATGTCGAAGCGATCGCCAAGTTCGCGCCGGGCGCCCTCGCGCAGGGCGACGATGCGCATCTCCCCGATCTTGTAGGCCAGGGCCTGGCCGGGCCAGGACACGTACCGCGCCAGCTCCACCTCGATGTTGAGGGGCGAGAGCGCGCTGTTCTGGGTGAAGCAGGTCCGGGCCTCGTCCAGGCTCCAGCCCTTCCAGTGGAGGCCGGTGTCGGCCACCAGCCGACAGGCGCGCCACATCTCGTAGGACAGGCGGCCGAACCGTTCCCAGGGGTCGCGGTAGATCCCCATCTCCCCGCCCAGCTTCTCGGCATAGAGGCCCCAGCCTTCGGTGAAGGCGGTGATGTCGGCGTTGCGTCTGAAGTCCGGGACGCCGGGCGCCTCCTCGGCCAGGGCGATCTGCAGATGATGGCCCGGGACCGCCTCATGCAGGGTCAGGGCGGGCAGCTCATAGAGCGGCCTCTGGTCCAGACGTGAGGTGTTGACCATGTAGCCGCCGGACACGCCCCGGGCGGCCGATCCGCCGAAGTAACGCCCCGTGGTGTAGGTCTCCTCGATGTCGGTGGGCACCGGCCTGACTCCATAGGTCAGCCTCGGCAGGGTGGCGAACCAGGCGGGCAGCTCGTCGTCGATCCGCTTGGCGATCCGCGAGGCCTTCTCCAGCAGCTCCTCCCGGCTCTTCGCATAGAAGCGCGGGTCGGTGCGCAGCATGGCGAGGAAGGCGGCGAAGTCGCCCTGGAAGCCGGTCTCGGCCATCACCCCTTCCATCTCGCGGCGGATACGGGCCACCTCGTCGAGGCCGATCTGGTGGATCTGGTCCGGGGTCAGGCTCGTGGTGGTGTGGTCGGCGACCAGCCAGCGATAATAGGCCTCGCCCCCCGGAAGGCTGCGGGCGGCCAGGCGCTTGCGGGCGGCGGGCAGGTACTCGGCCTCCAGGAAGTCGGCATACCGGCGGCGGGCGGGCTGGACGCCCTCGCGCACCGCGGTCCGCGCCTCCTCCAGGAGGGCCGAGCGCATCGGATCCGGAATCGTCGCCGGAAGCCGGGACAGGGGCGCGAGCAGGGGGTCGCCTTCCAGCGGCAGGGCCGCCATCCGGCGCGCCCGCTCCAGGACCTGGAGGGCGGTGGACCGGGGCTGGGTGAATCCTGCCTTCGCCCCCCGCCGCGCATTGGTGATGTGGGCGTCGTACCAGGCGGGGGCGGCCTTCAGTCGGGCGATCCAGGACCGGGCGTCGGCCTCCGACCGCATGGGCAGTCCGCCGGCGATATAGCCGAGGGTCTGGTCGAAACCCCCGTCCGAGCTGAAGGGCATGCGCGCTTCGTCGAACCCCAGACTGGCCAAGCGCCGCGACAGTGTCCAGTCGAGGACGTCGCGGTTCAGGGCATCCTCGGCCGTCAGGGTCGCTGCGGGAAGGCGCGCCAGCCGGTCCTGGAAGGCCGAGAGGGCGGCCTTGCGGCGGGCGTCGGCCGCAGGGCTGGGGTCGGGCAGGCGGGCCAGGGCTTCCCGATCGCCCCGGCGGCCGGCCTCGAAGGGATCATCGCCCAGGGACCACGACTCGTAGTCGGCGATCAGGGCGTCCAGGCCGGGCGAGGCCGCCCTGGCCGGGCCCGCAATGGCGGCCAGCAGGACCAGCCAGGCGCAGGTCATTCCCCAAAGCGTTCTCATCCCGCAGGCCCTCCTCTGGCAATGACCGAGGCGCCCTTCCTACGCCCCTTGCCGGGGCGCGCCAATGCGGGCCATGGTTCCGCCGAGGGGGAGGACCTTCCATGAGCTTCATCACGCGCCGCAGGGCCGTCGACCAGCGCCCGGCGGCGCAGGGCGAACATGCCCTGCAACCCACCCTGCGCTGGCCGCACCTGGTCGCTCTGGGGGTCGGCGCCATCGTCGGCACCGGCATCTACACCCTGACGGGCGTGGGCGCGGGCCTTGCGGGCCCGGGGGTCATCCTGTCCTTCGCCATCGCGGGCCTCGTCTGCATGCTGGCCGCCCTCTGCTACGCCGAGATGGCCACCCTCATGCCCCATGCGGGCAGCGCCTATTCCTATTCCTACGCGGGCATGGGCGAGCTGGTCGCCTGGGTGATCGGCTGGAGCCTGATCCTCGAATACACGGTGGTCTGTTCCGCCGTGGCGGTGGGCTGGTCCGGCTACGCCCAGGGCTTCCTGGAGGCGCGCGGCGTCGTCCTGCCGGCCGCCCTGGCCAGCGGCCTCCTGACCGGTCAGGAGGGAGGGTTCATCAACCTGCCGGCCGTCCTGATCACCCTGGCCGTCGCCGGCGTCCTCCTCATCGGCGTCCGCGAGAGCGCCAACGCCAACATCGCCCTCGTGGTCCTGAAGCTGGCGGCCCTCGCGGCCTTCGTCGTCCTGGCCCTGCCCGCCTTCGACCCGGCGCGGTTCAGCCCCTTCCTGCCCTTCGGCTTCGCCGCCCACACCGGGCCTGACGGCGCCCCCCAGGGGGTGATGGCCGCCGCCGCCCTGATCTTCTTCGCCTTCTATGGCTTCGACGCCATCTCGACGGCGGCCGAGGAGGCGAAGAACCCCGGCCGTGACCTGACCCTCGGCATCATCGGCTCCATGGTCGCCTGCGCCGTGATCTACATGGCCGTGGCCGCAGCGGCCCTCGGCGCCTCGCCCTGGCAGGCCTTCTCGAAGAGCGACGAGCCCCTGGCCTTCATCCTGAGGTCGGGCGGACATGAGCTGGCCGCCGTCCTGATCGCCGCCGCCGCCGTCATCGCCCTGCCCACCGTCATCATGGCCTTCATGTTCGGCCAGAGCCGGGTCTTCTTCGCCATGGCGAGGGACGGCCTCCTGCCCCGCAGCCTGGCGCAGGTCAGCGCCCGGGGCGCGCCGGTTCGGGTGACCCTCTTCACCGCCGTCCTGGCCTCGGTCATCGCCGGCGCGGCGCCCCTGAAGCTGATCGCAGAGCTGGCCAACGCCGGCACCCTGGCGGCCTTCGTGGCCACGGCGGTCTCGATGATGATCCTGCGGGTCCAGAGACCGGATCTTCCCCGGCCCTTCCGCACGCCCCTTTGGTGGATCGTCGGCCCCCTGGCGGCGGCGGGCTGCCTCTACCTCTTCTGGAGCCTGCCAGCCTTGACCCGCTGGCTCTTCCTCGGCTGGAATCTGGTGGGCCTGATCGTCTATCTGGCCTGGAGCCGCCGCCACAGCGTGCTGGCGGGAAGCTAGGGTCATCAGGCCTTGTTCGCGGGTCGATTGGATTTCGCATGAAGGTCCTGATGGTCGATGTCGATGGCGTGGTTGTCCGCCCGAAGTCGGGGCGGTGGGACCGCAACCTTGAGCTGGACCTCGGCCTCTCGCCGGAGCGCCTTGGGGCGGAGTTCTTCGAAAGGCATTGGGATGACGTGGTGCACGGTCGCGCCGCGCTTGAGGCGAGACTGCAGCCTGTCCTGCAGCGACTTGCGCCCAATCTGTCGGTGCGCGAACTCATCAACTACTGGTTCCGGATGGATGCTGAGCTTGATCTCGACCTCATCTCAGAACTGAAGGGGCTCAGAGCCTCCGGCGTGGGGCTCCATCTCGCCACCAACCAGGAGCATGAGCGCGCCGCCTATCTCTGGCGCGACCTGGAATTGCGTTCCGTCTTCTCCGCAATGCACTATTCCGCCGATCTCGGATGGTCCAAGCCGTCACCGGAGTTCTACGGGGCGGTCGTTGAGCGCACGGGCTTGGAGCCTGCGGAACTTACCCTTCTGGATGACCGGATGGAGAATGTCCTGGCCGCGCGTGAGGCCGGTTGGCGCGGCGTTCTTTGGGACGGGACGGCGCCACTTTCCGATCTCCTTTCTGGAGACAGCCGCTAGGCCGCTCAGGATGACGCGGTCTTCCGGACGCCGAGGCGCCGCTCCCGGGAAAGCGCCGCGTTCCCGCGGTTCATTGACACCTACAGAAGGAAAGTGTTCGATCACTACATGACATCCCGGACGCGGCATACCTTAGAGGAGCGCAAGGAAGACCTGGTGATCGCCGCGATCGCCGAGTTCGCCTCACGCGGCCTCGATGCAGGTTCCTCCCAGGCGATCGCCGCCGCTGCAGGGATCTCGCAGCCGTATCTCTTCAAGGTCTGGAAGAGCAAATCCCTGCTCTTCCTCGCCTCCCTGGATACGGTCTACGACAGGATCATCAGCGTGTTTGAGAAGGCGGCTGAGGGTAAGCCGCCGTCAGTTGAAACCCTCTCCGAAGTTGGCGACGAGTTCGAAAGCTTCTCCCGCTCAGAGATGCAGATGCTGTTGCAGGGGTTTGCGGCGTGTGACCACCCCGAAGTGCGTGCACTGGTCGTGCGTCGATGGATGGAGTTGATCGCGGTCCTCGAAAGGATCGCGGGGAGGGGGGGAGACCCCATCAAGCACTTCCTGGGCGTCGGCCTCCTGATGATGGTCGCGAGGACCGCCGACATGCCGGAGAGTGCGCTTCTTTGCGAAACCCAATGAGTTTTGACCATTTAGAAAGTGTGTACTCACTAACATGATTCATGGAGATGAACACATGCCTGCTCTGTCTCACCGACTGCTCGGATACGTCGTTGTCGTCACGGGGTTCCTCAGCCTCGCCTTCGGCCTGACGACGCTCTCTGTGCTGGACTATTTCGGCCTCGAGGGCGCTCCGGCCGCCGACGTCGCGGCCTTCCTCAACCAGAACCTTTCGCTCCTTCAAGCCTCGCTGATGGCGGCCATGGTCGGCTATCTGATCGCGGTCCCGATGATGCTGATCATCACTGCAGCCACGTTTCGGGGCGAGGCTCCGCGGGGGTGGCGCGGGGACTTTGCGCTCGGTCTCGTCTGGGCGTCCCTGCCTCTGCGACCGCTCTGGTGGGCGGCCCTGATCACATTGATGCCCGCGCTCCTCGCCGCGTCCCGGCCCGACGCCGATCCGGACGTGGCCCAAACGACGTTCGTGACCTACCAGATGCTCTACACCCTGCTGAACACGACGACGGAGGACATCGCCGTGAACATCCTGGGCGGCGGATGGTTCGTCCTGGTCGGACTGACGATCGCCTCATCGCGACGCCTGCCCGCCCTGCTGGGTTGGATCGGCGCCGGGATCGGCTTCCTGTACCTGGTGTCGTCGGCTGAGCTTTTCGGTCTTCAGCTCGGGACAAGTGGAAACATCATTCCCCTGGTCGCCGGTGTCGCGGGTCCGTTCTGGCTCGGCGCCGCCGGGATCCTGGCGGTGCGGAAGATCACCTGATCCCCGCTGAGGCCGGCGCCCTGCTCAACGCCCGAGGACGTCCACGGACAGTCCCTCGGGTCCCCGCCGCAGGGCGGTCCGGACGCCGAAGGCGCGGTCGAGCACCGGCGGCGCCAGGGCGCTGTCCGGCGGCCCGTCGGCCAGGAGCATGCCTTCCGCCAGCACCAACACCCGGTCGGCGATGCGGGCCGCCAGGGACAGGTCGTGAAGGGTCAGGACGACCCCGCAGCCGCCGGCCTTCGCCCGCCGCACCAGGGTCTGAGCCGCATCGATCTGGCAGCCGGGGTCCAGACCCGCCAGGGGCTCGTCGGCCAGCAGCCAGTCGGGCTCGCCGGCCAGGACGCGGGCGATCATCACCCGGGCGCGCTCGCCGCCCGACAGGGTGGAGGCGTCCCGGTCGGCAAGGTCAGCGGCGCCGGCTTCGGCGAGGGCCGCCTCGATGATCCGGGCGTCGTCAGCCGACAGCCCCCGGGCGCCGATGTGCGGGATGCGGCCAAGGCCGACCAGGATCCGCACCTCCAGGGGCCAGGCGACCTCCGGGGTCTGGGGCAGGAAGCCGATCCGCCGGGCCCGGGCGGCTGGGGCCAGGGCGGAAAGGTCCTCGCCGTCCAGGAGGACCTTGCCCGAAGCGGGCGTCAGGAGTCCCGCCAGCGCAGACAGAAGGGTGGACTTGCCCGCGCCGTTGGGGCCGAGCAGCACCGTCACCTCGCCGGGGCGCAGGGCAAGGTCCAGCCCGGCCAGGATCTCCCGGCGGCCGCGGCGAAGGGTCAGGCCCTGGGCGTGAAGGCCGCTCATCCTAGCCTCCGCCGCAGGGAAAGCAGGAGGAAGAGGAAGAAGGGGCCTCCCAGGCAGGCCATGGCCACGCCCAGCCGGACTTCCGCCGCCGAGGGAATGAGCCGGACCGCCAGGTCCCCCGCCAGCACCACAGCCGCCCCGCCAAGGGCCGAGGGCCAGAGCAGGCCTGAGGGGCGGGCGCCCACCAATGGGCGAAGCAGGTGGGGGGTGACGAGGCCCGCAAAGCCGATCACCCCGGCCACCGCCACCCCGGCGCCCACGGCCAGGGCCGTCCCGGCGGCCAGCAGGACGCGGGTGCGCGACAGGTCGATCCCCAGGCTGGCGGCGCCGGCTTCGCCCAGGGTCAGGGCGTCCAGGGCCCGTCCGGTCAGGACCAGGAGGACGAGCCCCGCCAGGATGAAGGGCCCGGCGAAGACAAGGTCCTGGGGGCTGCGGTCGGCGAGGGAGCCCATCAGCCAGTCGATGATCCCGTTCACCGCCCAGGGGGTGGGGGCCAGGGACAGGGCGAGGGCGACGCCGGCGCCGGCGATGGTGTTCAAGACCACGCCCGCCAGCAGGAAGACGGTCATGGAGCTCGCCCCGCCGGCGAGGGCCAGGAGGAGCCCCACGCCCGCCAGGGCGCCCGCCATGGCGGCCAGGGGCTGGAGCAGGGGAAAGGCCAGGGGCAGCCAGAGGGTCAGGACAGCCCCCAGGGCCGCGCTGGCGGAGACCCCCAGAACCCCCGGATCGGCGAGGGGGTTGCGGGTGAAGCCCTGCAGGGCCGCGCCGGAAAGGCCCAGACCCGCCCCGATCAGCAGGGCCAGGAGGGTGCGCGGCAGGCGCAGCTGGAGAAGGATCGCCCAGAGGGGGTCCTGGGGGTGCGCCAGCATGTCCCCCAGGGGGAGGGGTGTGCGGCCCACCATCAGGCTGGCGACCGACAGGGCCGCGACCAGGGAGATGAGGCCGGTGATGACGACGCCCCGCCGGCTCATGCGCGCCGCTCCAGGGCCCGGTCGCGGATGGCGGCCAGCCGGCCCGCCGCCTCGATCAGGGAGGGGCCGCCGCAGAACAACAGGCGCTCCGGGATCTCGGCGGTCAGGACCCGCTCACCCAGCCGGTCGAGGGCCGGGTGGCGGGTGATCCGGTCCGGGCGTCCGGCCTGCCCGCCGCCGCCGGCCCGGACGAGGATTTCGGGCGGGGCGGTGAGCAGGGCCTCGACCGGCGCCGGGGTCCACCCGCTCAGTCCCAGCCGGGCGGCGGCGTTGACGACGCCCAGGCGCCGCAGGAGGTCGTCCGGCAGGGAGCCCGGTCCCGCCGCCAATCCTCCGGAGAGCAGGACCAGCATTTCCGGCCGCCGGCGTCCGGGCGCGGTCGCCGCCGCAAGGGCCGCCTCGATCCGGCTGGCCAGGGTCTCGCCCCGCGCGGGGCGTCCGACCCGCATGGCGACCTGGCGAACCTGCGCAAGGCTCTCCGCCACCGTCGCCGGAGCGCCGAAGGCGGCGACCTCGACGCCCATCCGCTGCAGGGCCCGCCGGGTGGCGAGGGCGGTGTGGGTGCTGGCCAGAACGAGGTCCGGCCGCAGGAGGAGGACCTCCTCGGCGGTCTCGCCGGTCACCGGCAGGCTCGCGGCGACCGGGGCGAGGGTCGAGGCCTCCGGGTCCCGGGACAGGCGGCTGATCCCGGCGATCTGGCGTCGGTCCGCCAGGTGGACCAGCAGGGCGTCGAGGCAGGGATTGAGGGAGACGATCCGCCCGGGCGCCGCCGGCCCCGCGCCCAGGCCGGCCGCCGCCGCCAGCCCTGCAGCCGCCAGACGCCGGCTCATCTCCTGCCCACTCCGCATCGCCATGGTCAGAACCGCGCCCTCAGGCCCAGGGTCGCGACCCGCCCCGGGGCGCCGTAACCCCGGACAGTCTCGGGCGCCGCATCGGTGACGTCCTCGATCCGTCCGTACACGGAGAGCCGGGCCCCCAGGGGCGCCTCGGCGCGCAGGCCGGCGGTCAGGCGGGACTTCAGGGGCGGGCCGCGCCACAGATCACTGAGGCTTTCCCCGGCATAGTTCAGGGACAGGCCCAGCCGAAGGTCGCCGGCAAGGGTGCGGCTGACGTCAAGCGAAGCCATGTCCTTCGGGCGCCGCGCCAGATCCTGGTCGGGGGCGCCGTCCTGGCCCTCCAGCCGCGCCCGGGTGCGGGTGTAGCTGGCGTCGAGATCGAATCCGCCGAGCCGGCCTGAAGCCGATGCTTCCAGACCGACGGCCTGGGTCCGGTCCAGGTTGGCGTAGTAGCCGAAGCGCCCTCCGGCGCAGTTCGGGTCCCCGCCGCCTGAGCAGACGGCGAAGTTGATCTGGTCCTCCGTGCGTCGCCCGAACAGGGTGAGGGACACCAGGAGGCCCCCGGCCCTCTGCTCGAGGCCCAGGTCCCAGCCGACGGCGGTCTCGGGCTGCAGGCCGGCGTTCCCGTACTCGCTGTAGAGCTGGTAGAGGCTGGGCGCCCGGAAGCCTTGCCCCAGGCTGGCGCGCACGAGGGTGTCGCCACCGCCCGGCCGCCAGGCCAGGGCCGCCTGTCCGGAGCCGTGGCGCCCGAAGGACTCATGCTGGTCGAGGCGCCCCGCCAGGGTCAGGGTCATGTCCGCCGCCGGAGTTCCCAAGGCCTGGAGATAGGCGGAGTCCACTCCGGTGGAGCGGCTCAGGGCCTCAGGCTCCGGGTTCCAGGGCGAGGGGGAGGCGATCCGCATCCGGCTGCGCTCGCTCTCGGCCCCGAAGGTCAGTCGCCAGGCCGGGGTTAGGGTCGCCTCGCCCTGGTATTCCCAGCGCTCCACCCGGCCCTCGGCGCGGAAGGTCAAGTCGGTCACCGCCTGGTCGGGATCGTAGGTGCGCCGTCGGGTGTCGGTGAGGGCCAGGCCCAGCCGGTTCTTCACCCGGCCATCCGCCAGCGGAAAGGTCAGGCCCGCATAGCCCAGGGCCTCGCGGGTGCGGCCCCGCTCGCGGGTGTCGGCGAAGACGTAGGCCGGGGCGGGATAGCCGTCGAAGGCGTTGCGGGCGTCGGACCAGACGGCGCGGAGGTCGAGCCGCACCGCCTCCGACAGATCCGCCGTGAGCCGACCCGAGGCGCCGGTGCGGCGATAGCCGTCCCGCTCGGTCCCGCTGCGGGCCGCCGAGACGCCCTCGGTGGAATAGGAGTCCGCGGCCAGCCGCCAGGCCAGGGCGCCGGATCCGCCGCCGACCCCGCCGCGCAGATAGGCCGTCCCCAGCCCTCCGGCCTCGGCGGCGGCCTCGCCGGAGAACGTCCCCGGCGCTGGCAGGCCAGTTTCCAGGCTCACAACCCCGCCCATGGCCTGGCCGCCCCAGACGGCCGACTGGACGCCGCGCAGCACCTCGATCCGCCGGATGTCCCCCACCAGAAGGTTAGCCGCGTCGTAGGCGCCGCCGATGACCGAGGGATCGTTCAGCCGCACGCCGTCGATGACGAACAGGGTCTGCTCGGCCTCGGCGCCCCGGATCCGCACCGCCGTGACGCCACCCGCGCCGCCATTGCGCGTCACCCCGACCCCGGGGGTGGTGGCGAGGAGGTCGGAGACCACCAGGGCCTGCCGGTCCCGGATCGTCGCCTCGGGGATCACCGTGATGCTGCGGCCGCTTTCGGACACGGCCACCGGGACGCGGTTGGCGACCACCACCACCGGCTCCACCGGCGTGTCCGCCGCGGCGGCCAGGACGGCGGCCCCGGCCAGGCTTGCAAGACTCATCGCGCCCTCCTTCGAGCGACAGGCGACCGCGCGCGCGGCCGCAACAGGCGTTTCCAGCCCGCGGATGCGGACCGGTCATGACTGTCGCCGGTCGGGAGAGACCCCGTCCTCCAGGCGCACCCCGGCCCGTCGGATGACGACGGCGTCAGGCAGGTCTCCTGGCTCGCGGGTCACTGTCCCTTGCGCGTCGCCTTCCCGGCCCGGTTCCCGAAGGTTCCAGGCCAGTGGCTTCGTGACGCGCGGACTCGCCGCTTACAGTTACGGGGGCAGCCCGGGCCTTGCACCCGAGTTCCCTTTTCATCTCCCTCTCGGGAGAACCTGACGTAGGGCGAGGGGTAGTCCCTGCCCCGGCGCGAGTCAACGCCCGGCGCCCGAAAGGGGTTGCGTGGAACGCCCGCCCTGCGTCATCACCCTGCAGACAGTCCTTCCGGAGCCCCAGCATGACCTTCCGCGCGCCCCTGCAGAGCCTCGACCTGGCCCTCGCCTCCGCCGGGCTTCCGGAGCTGATCGCCGCCGGCTACCCCGAGCTGGACCTGGAGACCGTCTCCGCCGTCCTCGACTCCGCCGCCGCCTTCGCCGAGGCCGAGCTCGCCCCCCTCAACCGTGACGGCGACCGGATCGGCGCCCGGTTCGAGAACGGCGTGGTCACGGGCGCCCCGGGCTTCGCCCAGGCCTACCAGGCCTTTGCGGCCCAGGGCTGGAACTCCCTGGCGGCGGACCCGGAGTTCGGCGGCCAGGGCCTGCCCAAGGTGCTGGAGCTGGCCGTCTTCGAGATGGTCCACGCCGCCAACATGGCCTTCGGCCTCTGCCCCATGCTCACCCAGGGGGCCATCGAGGCCCTGACCCTGCACGGGACCGAGCGCCAGAAGCGGATCGTCCTGCCGCGCCTCGTCTCGGGCGAGTGGACGGGCACCATGAACCTCACCGAGCCCCAGGCGGGCACGGACCTGGCTGCGGTCACCGCCCGGGCTGAGCCGGACGGCGCGGGCGGCTACCGGATCACGGGCCAGAAGATCTACATCACCTGGGGCGACCACGACGCCGCCGAGAACATCTGCCACCTGGTCCTGGCCCGCCTGCCGGACGCGCCCCCCGGGGTGAAGGGCATCAGCCTCTTCCTCGCCCCCAAGCGCCTGATCGACGAAGAGGGGCGGCTGGGCGAGGCCAACGCCCTGCGCCCGGCCTCCATCGAGCACAAGCTCGGCATCCACGGCTCGCCCACCTGCGTCATGCTGTTCGAAGGCGCCCGGGCCGAGCTGGTCGGCGAGGCGAACAACGGCCTGGCCCACATGTTCGTCATGATGAACGCCGCCCGCCTGCAGGTGGGCGTGCAGGGGGTCGCCATCGCCGAGCGCGCCCTCCAGCAGGCCCTGGCCTACGCCCAGGACCGGGTGCAGGGCCGTCCGGCCCTGGGCGGCGAGGCCATCTTCGGCCATCCCGACGTCCGCCGGAGCCTGGGCCTGATGCGCGCCAAGGTGGAGGCCGCCCGGGCCATCTGCCTCCTGACCGGCGTGCTGGCCGACCAGGCGCGCTTCGCCCCCGACGCTGCCGCCCGGGAGCTGGCCCGCGGCAGGCAGGAGCTCCTGACCCCCATCGCCAAGGCCTGGTCCACCGACATCGGCGTCGAGGTCGCCTCCATGGGGGTGCAGGTGCACGGCGGCATGGGCTTCATCGAGGAGACCGGCGCGGCCCAGCACTACCGCGATGCGCGGATCGCCCCGATCTACGAGGGGACCAACGGCGTCCAGGCCGTCGACCTGGCGGGTCGCAAACTGTCCATGATGGGCGGCGCCTTGATGCCCGACCTCTGCGCCGAGATGGCCGCTGACGCCGCCGCCCTGGCCGCCGAGGCGGGCCTGGAAGGGGTGGGCCGCCGGCTGGCCTCCGGGGTCGCCGCCCTCTCCGCCGCCACCACATGGATGCAGCAGAACCGGGGCGCAGACGCCCTGGCCGGCGCCACCGCCTACCTGCGACTGTCCGGGGATGTCATCGGCGGCTGGATGCTGGCGCGCCAGGCCGTCCTGGCCCGCACCCGCGCCCCGGCGCTGGCGGACTCCCGCGCCGCCCTCGCCCGCCTCTTCGCCGACCAGGTCCTGGCCCAGGCGCCCGGCGTCGCCGAAGGCGTCATGGCCGGCGGCGCCGATCTCGCCCTCCTCGACGCCGCGGCCCTGGCGGGCTGAGGAGGCAGCTGAGGGGCCGTTGACCCCCTCCGGCCCGCTACGCGCGCCACCTCCCCCTTGGGGCAGGGCTATCGCATATAGATTCCGCCTATAGAACGACTTGGCTGCGCAAGACTCGCTCGATCAAAAAACCGGGAACAAAACGGAATCGGTGACTGCCTCTTGGACTGCAGACGCTTACCAGCGT
>JADBYZ010000028.1 GCA_020402745.1 Phenylobacterium sp. | reverse complement strand
GCTGCGCAAGACTCGCTCGATCAAAAAACCGGGAACAAAACGGAATCGGTGACTGCCTCTTGGACTGCAGACGCTTACCAGCGTCGGTTTCCTGTCAGAGGCGGCGGCATATGCGATTCCCCTGCCCCCAGGGGGAGGTGGACCGGGGGCGTCAGCCCCGGGACGGAGGGGGTCAACGGCGCTTCAGCCGCCAGTCGCCATGGCGCTGTAAATCTTCTCCCGCGAGGGCGGCGACCTGCGTTAGTCTCCGCCCCATGACCAGCGCTCTCAAAGACACCGGGGCCCGGTTCGAGATGGTCGAACAGGGTCTGACCTCCTTCGCCGACTATCGGCGCGCAGGCGACCGCATCATCATCGACCATGTGGAAAGCCCGCCCGCTCTTCGGGGGACCGGCGCCTCGGGCCGGCTGATGGAGGCCCTGTCGGCGGACATCCAGGCGCGGGGCCTGAAGATCACTCCGGTCTGCGGCTATGCGGCGGCCTGGCTGCGGAAGAGCGCCGCCTACCGGGGCTTGCTCGCCTGAGACCCGGCCTCAGCGCCGCTTCGGACGCCTGCGGGCGGCGGCGGCCTCGGCCCGGCTCTCGGCCCTGAGAGACTTGGCGGCGCTACGGGCCGCGCCCGAGCCCTCTTCCCCCTCGCCGGAGCCCAGGGCGTCGGCGGCGAACTCCAGGTCCAGCAGCTTGAGCCGCTTGATCTCGTCACGCAGGCGCGCGGCGGTCTCGAACTCCAGGTCGGCGGCGGCCTGGCGCATGCGGGCCTCCAGGTCCTTGAGCGTCGCCTTGAAGTTATCGCCCAGGAAGGGCTGGGCGCCGTCCTCCGCCACACCCGCTGGCACGGTGACCCGGTCCTTCTCATAGGGGCTGGCGAGGATTTCCTTGATCTGGCTGCGCACGCTTTCCGGCGTGACGCCGTGGGCCGTGTTCCAGGCCTCCTGCTTCTCGCGGCGCCGGCGGGTCTCGGCCATGGCCCGCTCCATGGAGCCGGTCACATGGTCGGCGTAGAGGATGACCCGGCCGTCCACGTTCCGCGCCGCCCGGCCGATGGTCTGGATCAGGCTGGTCTCGGAGCGCAGGAAGCCTTCCTTGTCCGCGTCGAGGATGGCGACGAGGCCGCACTCGGGAATGTCCAGGCCCTCTCGCAGTAGGTTGATGCCGATCAGCGTGTCGAAGGCGCCCAGTCGCAGGTCGCGGATGATCTCGATCCGCTCAAGGGTGTCGACGTCGGAGTGCATGTAGCGGACCCGTAGGCCCTGCTCGTGCATGTACTCGGTCAGGTCCTCGGCCATCTTCTTGGTCAGGACGGTGACCAGGGTCCGGTAGCCCTTCGCCGCCGTCTGCCGCACCTGGTCGATGACGTCGTCAACCTGGGAGAAGCCGTCCTTCGCCACGGGACGGATCTCCACCGGCGGGTCGATCAGGCCGGTAGGGCGGATGACCTGCTCGGCGAAGACGCCTCCGGCCTTCTCCATCTCCCAGGGACCGGGCGTCGCCGAGACGCTGACGGTCGCCGGGCGCATGGCGTCCCACTCCTCGAATTTGAGGGGGCGGTTGTCCATGCAGGAGGGCAGGCGGAAGCCGTACTCGGCCAGGGTGAACTTGCGGCGGAAGTCGCCCCGGAACATGGCCCCGATCTGCGGGATGGTCTGGTGGCTCTCGTCGACGAAGAGCAGGGCGTTGTCGGGGATATACTCGAAGAAGGTCGGCGGCGGCTCGCCGGGACGGCGCCCCGTGAGGTAGCGGGAATAGTTCTCGATCCCGGCGCAGGAGCCTGTGGCCTGGATCATCTCCAGGTCGAAGGTGGTCCTCTGCTCCAGCCTCTGGGCCTCCAGCAGCTTGCCGTTGGCCACCAGCCAGTCGAGGCGTTCCTTCAGCTCGGCCCGGATGTGGTTCATGGCCTGGTTCAGGGTTGGCCGGGGCGTGACGTAGTGGCTGTTGGCGTAGATCTTCACCGCCGGGAGGTCCGCCGTGCGCTTGCCCGTCAGCGGGTCAAACTCGGTTATGGCCTCGATCTCTTCGCCGAACAGGCTGATCCGCCAGGCCCGGTCCTCGTAGTGGGCGGGGAAGATCTCCAGGGTGTCGCCGCGCCGCCGGAAGGTTCCGCGCTCGAAGGCCTGGTCGTTGCGCCGGTACTGCTGGGCCACCAGGTCGGCCATCAGCTTCTTCTCGTCAATCCGGTCGCCGACCTTCAGGCTGAAGGTCATGGCGGTGTAGGTCTCCACCGAGCCGATGCCGTAGATGCAGGAGACCGAGGCCACGACGATCACGTCGTCCCGCTCCAGGATCGCCCGCGTGGCCGAGTGCCGCATGCGGTCGATCTGCTCGTTAATCGAGGAGTCCTTCTCGATGTAGGTGTCGGTCCGCGGCACGTAGGCCTCAGGCTGGTAATAGTCGTAGTAGGAGACGAAGAACTCCACCGCGTTGTCCGGGAAGAAGCTCTTGAACTCGCTGAAGAGCTGGGCCGCGAGGGTCTTGTTGGGGGCGAGGATCAGGGCCGGCCGCTGGGTCTCCTCGATCACCTTGGCCATGGTGAAGGTCTTGCCCGAGCCGGTGACCCCCAGCAGCACCTGGTCGTGCTCCCGCCCCTCAAGGCCGGCGACGAGCTCGGCGATGGCCGTGGGCTGGTCGCCCGCCGGCGCATAATCCGAGACCAGCCGGAAGCGACGTCCGCCCTCCGACTTCTCCGGCCGGTCCGGCCGGTGCGGACGCCAGGACATGTCGGCGGCGGCGGCGTCGAAGGCGAAGACCGCCGAGGCGTCGGCGAGTCCGGGCGGGGGGCTGGACGGCATGCCGGCAGTTTAGGGCTCCATAGGGGGCGGCGCCAGTGCGGCGGCGAGGAAAGTCAGCGCTTCGGGCGCGCCTTCAGCGCCGCCGCGTAGGCGGCGTCGATCTCCTGGAGGGTCATCTCCCCCGCCTTCACCTTGACGCCGTTGAAGTAGAAGGTTGGCGTGCTCTCTACGCCCCGGGAGACCGCTGTCTCCAGGTCGGCGTCAAGAGCGGCCCGGCCGGCTGCGTCGGCAAGACAGGCGCTGGCAGCAGCGCCCGAGATTCCGCCCTCCGCAGCAGCTTCCAGAAGGGCGGTGCGGGCGTCGCCAGTCTCAAACATCTCCTTCTGCCGGCGGAAGAAGGCCTTGATCACGTCGTAGTATCCCTCGGGGCCGGCGCAGCGGGCGAGCAGGAAGCCCGCCGCCGCAACATTCTGGGGTTGAGTCAGGACAGGTCGCAGCAGAAAACGGACCTTGCCAGTATCGATGTAGCGCGTCTTGAAGGCCGGGAAGACCTCGTTGGCGAACCGGCCGCAGCTCGAACAGGTCAGGGAGGCGAATTCCTCCACCAGAACCGGCGCCTCCGGCCGGCCCATCACGCGATCGGGCCCGACTGGCGCACTGGAGGCGAGCGCGGGGCTTGCGGCAAGGGTAATGAGGGCGGTGGCCAGAAGGGCGTAGACGGCGCGCATGACGGGTCTCTCTGAGTTTCCCTGGACAATAGCGGGCCGCACCAGGAGTCAAGCACCTGATCATGCTGCACTGCGATAAGGACTTGCGAATCCCTTTTCCGGCGTCCATACCCAACCCATATCGCCATTGCTCGGCTTCCAGCGTGTAGGAGGCGGGCAGGTCGGTCCGGTCGCCAGCATGAGCAGGGGATCCGACCGACACAGCTGTCTGGGGGCGCTCCGCCCTCGCCGCACGGGACATCTCCTTTGCTGAATCATTTTCAGGCGCGCGCCTCCGGGCGCGGGGTCGTGGCCATCATCCTTTTGAGCGCAGGTCTGGGTACAGCGATCTGCGGCGCCTACATCGGCGGGCTGAATGCTGGGATGTCGTCGTCGCGGAACGAGGCGACTCTCATTGGCTCGTCCTCGACAGGCTCAGATCCCATCGCGGACTCCGCGTTTGGCGCCATCTCGTCTGAGACGGAAAAGACCGCCGCTGGAATGAAGCGATCCCCTGCTCAGACCTTTGCCAGGGAACTCAACTGCCTCACCCAAGCGGTTTACTTCGAGGCGCGCGGGGAGAGTCCCGCAGGCCAAGCCGCTGTCGCCCAGGTGGTGCTTAACCGGGTCCGTAAAGCAGGATTTCCGAAGTCCGTCTGCGGGGTCGTCTTCCAGGGCTCCGCCCGGGGCGCTGGGTGCCAGTTCTCATTCGCGTGCGACGGTTCGATGCGTCAGGCCAGGGAAGCCCGGTCCTGGTCCCAGGCCCGCCATATCGCCGCGCGGGCCCTCGCGGGAGCGGTCATGACCGCCGTGGGCGACGCCACGCACTTTCATACCGTACATGTCTCGCCAGACTGGAGCCGTGACCTGCGCGAGGTTACTCAGGTAGGCCTTCATATCTTCTACCGGATAGGTCGCACCTCCGACGGAGAGATCCTTGCCGATGCGCCGGGCGATCCCATCCTAGCGGACGTCAGGGGGGCTGACGCCCGGCTGGTTTCCGGCCCGGCGGGCGATCCGATTGAGGTGGTCGAGGCGCCGCCGCCTCCCTCTCCGCCTGCAGTGGTTTCCACTGCAGATCCAGGTGAAGCCCACGCCCCTGCGGCCTGATCCCGACCGCGACCTCGGTTCAGCCGGCGTCGAGGCCTATATCCAGTGCAGGCGCCGAATGTGTCAGGGCGCCAATACTGATCACCTGCACCCCTGTCTCGGCAATCTCTCTCACTGTGTTGAGGTCCACGCCTCCGGACGCCTCAAGAGTGACCCGACCCGCGGTCATGGCGACGGCCATGCGCAGGTCGTCCAGACTGAAGTTGTCCAGCATGATGACATCCGGCGGGAACAGAAGGGCCTCCGCCAACTGATCCAAGCTATCGACCTCCAGCTCCACCTTAACGAGGTGCCCGGCCGCCGCACGGGCGCGCTCCAGGGCTGGACTCACCCCGCCGCAGGCGGCGACATGATTGTCCTTGATCAGGATGGCGTCATCCAGGCCGAACCGGTGATTGACCCCGCCGCCGCACCGTACGGCGTACTTCTCCAGGCGCCGAAGGCCGGGGGTGGTCTTTCGGGTGTCGGTGATCCGCACGCCGGTTCCCTCCACCGCGTCCACATAGGCGCGGGTCAAAGTGGCGACGCCTGACAACCGGCCCATCAGGTTCAGGCCGGTGCGCTCCGAGGACAGGATCGCCCGCGCTGACCCCTCCGCCCAGGCCAGCACCTGGCCGGGAGCGACGGCTTCGCCATCCTGCGCGAGGGCTTCGAACCCGGCGTCCGGCGCCAGGGCATGAAGGGCCAGGCGCGCACAGGCGAGGCCGGAGAGAACCCCGGGCCGGCGCGCGGTCCACGCCACCCGCAGTCGCGCCGTTTCAGGAATACAGGCCTGACTGGTCAGGTCGCCAGCGTGACCAAGGTCCTCAGTCAGGGTCAGCCGGATCATGGGCTCCACCAGAAGGTCCGGAAGGTGAGGTCTCAAGCGGCTCTCCGGCATAGGGATCCGGCCTCAAGACGGACCAGGGTTTGGCGCGCCTCCGGCCCGGCTACGGGGTGATCGGCGCGGAAATGCGCACCTCGGCTCTCCCGCCGGTCGAAGGCGCACTGGGCGATGAGGCGGGCGGCGATAAGAGGGCCGGACTGGCCCGAGCCGTCGCCAAGATGGTCCAGCAGGGACAGGAGCCGGGTCAGGCCTGCGGCGTTCCGCACCACCCCGGCGTCCCGGCTCATGGCCTTGCGGAGGCGCTGGAGGTCCGGGGCGGACAGAAGAGCGAGGGGCGGGGTCCGAAGCCAGGGGCGGAGGGGCGCGCTGTGGCGGGCGGCGGCGCGACCGGCCCGGGCGCCGAAGACCGCCGCCTCCAGGAGAGAGTTCGAAGCCAGTCGGTTCGCGCCGTGAACGCCGCTGGAGGCGCATTCACCGGCTGCAAACAAGCCTGGGACCCCAGTCGCTCCGTCTGCGTCTGTCCGCACGCCGCCCATGTGGTAATGGCAGGCGGGCGCTACGGGAATAGGTGTGATCCGGGGGTCCAGACCGGCGGCGCGGCAGGCCGCAAACACGGTCGGGAAGGCCTCCGGGAAGTGCGCGCCCACTGCTTCCCGGGCGTCCAGGAAGGCGCCGCGCCCCGCTGCGCGCTCGGCGTAGATGGCGCGGGCGACGATGTCCCGGGGGGCAAGCTCGGCGTCTGGATGCTGGGCCAGAAGGAAACGATGACCTGCGGTGTTGATCAGGTGCGCGCCATCGCCGCGAAGCGCCTCGGTCACCAGGGGCGCTGGGTCCCGCCCGACATCCAGGGCCGTCGGGTGGAACTGGACGAACTCGGGATCGGCGATGACGGCGCCGGCCAGGGCCGCCGCCGCAAGCCCCTCGCCCAGCAGGGCCGCCGGGGTCGTTGTTTCAGCGTAGAGACCGCCGACGCCTCCGGTGGCCAGGATCACCGCCGCGGCCCGGAAGGCGGTGATGACCCCGTCTCGCTCAGTCAGGGCGCCAACCGCGGCGCCGCCGGTGTCCTGCAGCAGGCCGCGCAGGCGAACGCCCTCAAGCACCTCGATGTGTGCAGCCTGGCGGACATGGGCGATAACCGCCGCCATCACGGCGCGGCCGGCCTGGTCACCGCCCACCCGCGCCACTCGGGCGCGCCCGTGCGCGGCTTCCCGGCTCAGGACGAAGCCGCCGTCCGGGGTCCGATCAAAGGGGGCGCCAAGCCCGGCGAGCCGCTGCACCGCGCCCGGACCTTCCGCCGCCAGCAGGGCGGCGCGCGCGGGATTCACCAGGCCGGCGCCGGCGGCAAGGGTATCGGCCGCGTGCAAGTCTGGGGTGTCGTCATCGGCGAGGGCTGCGGCGATCCCCCCCTGCGCCCAGGCCGAGCTGCAGCCTTCCCCCAAGGCGACGGGGCTCAGGACCCGGACCCGCCGGGGCGCGGCGGCGAGAGCGGCGGACAGGCCGGCCAGGCCCCCGCCGATCACCAGCACACCGTCGAAGTCCAGGGCGTCCATGGTCAGATCAGCTCCACGTCCACGTGATGGCGGGCGCGGACCAGGTCGTAGCGGGCCGGGACGGCGGGGGGCGGAAGATCGATCATCCTCTGGACGGCGCCCCGGGCGCGCGCGGCGACCAGGGGATCCACCGTGACCTCATGCCGGTCCTCGACCAGGGCCTCCAGTATATTCTCCAGGGTGATGCGCTTCATGTGGGGGCAGAGGTTGCAGGGCCGGACGAACTCGGTCTCGACGGCGTCCGCCGCCACATTGTCGGCCATGGAGCATTCGGTGATCAGCACCACCTGGCGCGGCTTGCGGGTCAGGACATAGTCGTTCATGGCCGCCGTCGACCCGGCGAAGTCCGCCTCGGCGATCACCTCGGCCGGGCATTCCGGATGGGCCAAGATCTCGGCGCCGGGGTGGGCCTGCCGGATCTCGCGGATGTCCTCGGCGGTGAACTGCTCGTGCACCTCGCACCGCCCGCGCCAGGCGATGATCCCCACCTCGGTCTGGCGGGCGACATTGCGGGCCAAGAACTCGTCGGGAATGAGGATGACCCGGTTCACTCCCCATTCGCGGGCGGCGCTCTCAACGACCTGGACGGCGTTGGCGCTGGTGCAGCAGATGTCGGTCTCGGCCTTCACCTCCGCCGAGGTGTTGACGTAGGTCACCACCGGCAGGCCCGGATAGCGCTGGCGCATCAGGCGGACGTCCTCGGCGGTGATCGAGGCGGCGAGGCTGCAACCGGCCCGAAGGTCGGGGATAAGGACCCGCTTGTCCGGCGACAGGATCTTGGAGGTCTCGGCCATGAAGTGCACGCCGGCCTGGATGATGATGTCAGCGTCCGCCCGGGCGGCCTCGCGCGCCAGGCCCAGGCTGTCGCCGACATAGTCGCCCACCCCATGGAAGATGTCCGTGGTCATGTAGTTGTGGGCCAGGATCACCGCCCGGCGTTCCCGCTTGAGCTTGTTGATCGCCGAGATAAGGGGGGCCTGGGATCGCCACTCCATCGGCGTGACATGCCGGCGCACCTTCTCCCAGATCGCGGCGGTCTCGGCCTGCACTTCAGGGGTGAACCCGGGCAGGTGGGCGGCGACGGCGGCCGAGAGACTCATGACGCACTCCTTTTGCTCAGAGTGAGCATTAGAGGGGCGAGGAAACAACCGGATGAGCCCGGCGCCTCCTCCTATTATGCTCATTTAGAGCATATCCTTCGCTCAATATGAGTGTGCGAACCGGCCTTGGCAAGCGGCGGCGAGTCCCTCCGGGACAAGAGCGCGTGATCCGGGGGGGCGTTCGTGCTAAGCCCCACCGCTCTGAGATCGGAGACTCCCGCCCTGAGGCTGGTTCGAACCCTCGCGCTGATCGCCCTTGTGGGCGTGCTCGGTCCCGGCGCCGCCGGCGCGGGTCGCGGGGTTCCGCCTGGACCGTCGGCGGATCTTGCCGGGCCGGGCATGACGGTGGCGCGGGCCTTCTCCGAGCCCTCCCTTCAGGCGCGCTTCGCCTCTCTGTCCCCCAACCTGCGGGCCCTCGCCGATCCGGCGAGCCCGGCCACGCCGGCCTGGCTGGGCCTGACCCCGGGTTGGGAGACCCTGGACCTCACCCGTCCGCCGCGGCTTGAACTCAGCGCACCGGAGGGGGTGGTCGGGGCGGAAGACGCCCGGCGGATCAACGCCCTGCGCCCGGTCTCCCGCGAGCCCCTGGCGAGGATGCCGGCCTTCAGTCTGTCCGGGGCCGGCGACGACCCCCGTCGGGCCTTGGACTGCCTCACCCAGGCCGTCTATTACGAGGCCGCCCGTGAGCCCGAACTCGGCCAGGCGGCGGTGGCGCAGGTGGTGCTGAACCGACTGCGGCACCCGGGGTATCCCAAGTCCGTGTGCGGCGTGGTCTACCAGGGATCAGCCAGGACCACCGGCTGCCAGTTCACCTTTACCTGCGACGGCTCCCTTGGCCGGGCGCCGGAACCGGCTCTCTGGAGCGCCGCCAACGCCGTCGCCCGACGCGCCCTCTCCGGCCATGTGGCGCGTGAGGTCGGCTCGGCCACCCACTACCACGCCGATTACGTCGCCCCGTACTGGGCCCCGACCCTGGTCAAACTGGCCCAGATCGGCGCCCATATCTTCTACCGCTGGACCGGACCCTCCGGCGAAGCCAGAGCCTTCAGCGGGCGCTATGCCGGCGGGGAGGCCCTCCTGACCCCCGCCATACTCGGCGGAGTCGATCCGCGCACCCAGGCCGGGCTCGAGGTCCTGGCCGCCCCGCCCCCCAGGACCGTCACCCTCGCCCTTGCCGGCGAGACCCGGACCTATACGGTCGCTGAGCCTGAGGCTTCAGGAGGTCCCGCCCTGCCGGCGCCGGGACAGCTGTCTCCGGTTCGACGCCGTCCGACGCCGGAGGAGATCCGCCGGATCAACGAGGCGCTGGCGGACCTGGAGCGCCGCGAGGCCACCCCGGCGGCGGGGGCTACGGTTCAGCCCTGACCTGCCGAGAAGGCGTCCGGGTAGGCCACCATCAGCGGCTCATCCAGGGCGGCTTCGACCAGGGCGATCCCCATGAAGGCCGGGCTGCCGGAATAGGGCGAGCTGACCCGGGCCGTTGCACCCGCTGAAAAGCCGAACTTCGGATAGTATTCGGGGTGACCGAGCACGAGGACGGCGGCGGCGTCGAAGTGCCGGGCGGCGTCGAGGCCGCGGAGGGTCAGGGCGGACCCGATGCCCGTCCGCTGGACATCCGGCCGGACTGCAAGGGGGGCCAGGGCGGCGTACAGGTTGTGGCTGTCGGCCCAGAGGCGGCTGAACATGATGGCGCCGACAAGCTCGCCGTCCTGGATCGCCACCAGCTCGAACATGGACTCAGCGTCCGCCCGGAGCCGCTCGACGATCCTCCGCTCGGCCGGGCCGCCGAAGGCCGCGTCAAGAACGTCGCCAATCGCGGGGTGATCGGTGGCGCGGGCATAGCGGATCTCTAAAGCCATGAAGCCCCCCTGCGGGTCAGTCGCCGGCCACCCACTCCACGTCGGCGCCCAGGGCGTTGAGGTTCTCGACGAAGCGGGGGTGGGCCCTCTGGATCGGGGCGGCGTTGAGGATGGTCGAGCGCCCCTCGATGCTGGCGGCCAGCATGAAGAGGGCGATGGCCACCCGGATGATGTAGGGGCTCTCCACCGTGGCGGGCATGAGCGGCTTGCCGCCGTAGGTAATCAGCCTGTGCGGGTCGCAGAGCACGGCGTGAGCGCCGAACTTGCCGATCTCCGAGCTCCAGCCCAGGGCGCCTTCATAGACCTTGTTCCAGAACATGACTGAGCCCTCGGCCCGCACGCCCAGGGCGACGAAGATCGGCAGAAGGTCGGCCGGAACATAAGGCCAGGGCGCGGCCTCCACCTTGGTCAGGATGTTGGAGGTAAAGGGCTCGCGCACCTTCAGGCCGTGGCGCGCCCGCGCTGTCGACCAGCCCCCCTGGTGGGTGACCTCGACCCCGAACTTGGCGAAGGTCCGGTCCAGAAGGGGAAACTGCTCGACCGAGCCGTTCCGTACTGAGACCTCCCCGCCGGTGATCGCCCCCATGGCCAGGAAGGTCGCCACCTCGTGGAAGTCGTCGGCAAAGGTGAACTCGGCGCCGGACAGGCGCTCGACGCCCTCCATGATGATCCGCGAGCCGCCGACGCCCTCGATCCGGGCCCCCATCAGGGCGAGGAAGGCGCAGAACTCCTGGACATGGGGCTCGCACGCCGCATTGGTCAGCTTGGACCGGCCCGACGCCGTCGCCGCGCAGAGCATGAAGTTCTCGGTGGTGGTGACCGAGGCGTAGTCCAGCCAGTGATCTGCGGACCGGTAACCTGCAGGCACGGAAATGTGCAGGGCGTCCGGCTCGCGGCGGACCGTCGCGCCGAAGGTCTGGAGGACCTCGATGTGCGGGTCGATCTCCCGGGCGCCGAGGGTGCAGCCCGTGGCGTCCTCCTCGATGGTCGCCGCCCCGAACCGGTGCAGCAGCGGCGGGATCAGCATCAGGGTCGAGCGCATGCCCAGGGGCAGGTGGGCCGCCTTGGGGTCCAGTCCTTCGCCGTGACGGACCTTCAGGACCCCCGCCTCGAAGTCCATGTCCACGGTCGAGCCGAGGCTGCGAAAGAAGTCGAGGATCTTCCGGACGTCGGTGATGTCCGGCACCCGGTGCAGGGTCACGGGCTGGTCGGTGAGCAGGGTGGCGCACAGCACCGGCAGGACGGCGTTCTTGTTCGCCGAGGGAATGATCCGCCCGCGCAGGGCCCGGCCGCCGTTGACGATCAGGCTGGTCACTGGGCGGCCGCCCGGCTGGCGGCGTGGTCTTCCTCGGCCAGGAGCCGGACCGCCTCGAGGGCCGCCATGCAGCCCATGCCGGCGGCGGTGACGGCCTGGCGGTAGACATCGTCGGTGACGTCGCCGGCGGCGAAAACGCCGCGGATCGCAGTGGAGGCCGTTCCCGCCTGCACCTTCAGGTAGCCCGAGCCGTCCATCTCCAACTGGCCGGCGAACAGGGCTGAGGCCGGGGCGTGGCCGATGGCGATGAAGACGCCGTCGCAAGCCAGCTCTCGGGTCTCGCCGCTCAGGGTCGACTTCAGCCGTACGCCCGTGACGCCCATCGGGTCCGACTGGCCCAGCACCTCCTCGACCTCGTGATCCCAGACCACCTCGACCTTGGGGTTGGCGAACAGGCGCTCCTGCAGGATGGCCTCGGCCCGGAAGCTGTCGCGGCGATGGACGACCGTGACCTTGGAGGCGAAGCTGGTCAGGAAGAGGGCTTCTTCTACGGCCGTGTTGCCGCCGCCGACCACCACGACTTCCTTGCCGCGATAGAAGAAGCCGTCGCAGGTCGCGCAGGCCGAGACGCCAAAGCCCTGGAAGCGCTGCTCGCTTTCCAGGCCCAGCCAGCGGGCCTGGGCGCCGGTGGCGATGATCAGGGTCTCCGCCAGCCAGACCTGGCCGCTGTCGCAGGTCAGCCGGAAGGGGCGGACCGAAAGGTCTGCGGTCAGCACGATGTCATTGATGATCTCGGTTCCGACATGCTCGGCCTGGGCCTGCATCTGCTCCATCAACCAGGGGCCCTGGATGGCGTCGGCGAAGCCCGGATAGTTCTCGACATCGGTGGTGATGGTGAGCTGGCCGCCGGGCTGCAGGCCCTGGATCAGGACCGGCTTCAGGAGGGCGCGGGCGGCATACACGGCGGCGGTGTAACCGGCAGGACCGGAGCCCACGATGAGGCAGCGGACGGAGCGGGGAGGCGTCTCTGACATGGGCTCCCTTTAGGCCAGATTCAGGGCGCGCGCGACTCCCTGCTGGGTCTGGTCAGGGGGTTTTCCGGGCTGTTCCGGGCCTGGCGCAGCTCAGCCCTTGTCGCCTCGCGCCGCGATCGCCTTGAGCAGGGCTTCGGCGGCCCGGCCTGCCCCCTGACCGTCACAGACGGCGGCGGCGGCCTCAGACAGATGGGACCTCAGGACGGTGTCCGTGACCAGCCGCATGATCGCGCGATCGAGGGCGCCGTCGAAGGCGGGAGCGGTGGCGTCGATCAGCAGGGCGGCCTCTCGCTCGGACAGCGCCTGGGCGGCGGCGCGCTGGTTGTCGGCCACCACCACAATGGCGGCGGGAAGGCCAAGGGTGCAGATCTCCCAGACCGTGGAACCCGCCGCAGAGAGGACGAAGTCGGCGTCGTGCAGAAGGGTGGCCATGTCCGTGGCGTCGATGTGCAGGTTCAGTCGCCGGTCATGGCCTGCCATGCGCGAGAGGGCCCGCAGGCTGGGCGCCTGGCCGCCCAGGGCGATGTCGATGGCCACGTCGCCCAGGCGCGGGCGCAGCCGGTCCACGACCCGGCTGGTCACGCCGCCGACGTCGGTGAGGCCCATGGTCACGAGAACCCGGCGGACCGGCCCGGTCCGGCGAGCGAGGGAGGAGGCGCGGAGGGCGGCGAACCGACTGCGCACCGGAGCAAACTCTGGCCCCAGAAGCAGGCGGGTGTCCCCGTCCGTCAGCAGGGTGTAGTCCACCGGCCGACGGTTCGGGCCGGAGTCCAGCACCACGTCGCCGCCAAGGGGCCGGTTCGCCAGGTCGTCGATGACCAGGCTGGCGCGTCCGCCCGCTAGGGCGTCATGGTCTGGACGGCCCAGTCGGTAATGATCAAAGACCAGAGCGTCGAAGCCCTGCCCGGCCAGGGCGGCGGCGAGGGCGTTGCGATCCGTCCCCGACGCCTCGATACGAGACATGGCGGGGGCGAAGGTCTCCAGCAGGGGCGCGCTCTCGGCCGTGGCGAGGAAGGCGCAGGCCGCACCACGCACGCTGAGGGCCTCGGCCAGGGTCAGGCTGCGCATCAGGTGACCGCCGCCGACCTCGGGGCCGGCGTCAGCAATGAACAGCACGCGCGGCGTCTCGGGAATCATCGTGCGGACAGGGGAGCGCGATTTCGCGGCTTCGGAAAGGGCGCGTTCATGCCATCCGCGCCTTCACCCGCTCAAGGATCGCCTCCGCGGCCCGGTGGGTCTCGTCCAGCGGCGTGGCGGTGAAGAGGTCCAGCCGGCCCTCGAAGGCGCGCGCGACGCCCCGTTCGATGAGGTCCGCCTTGAGGCGGCCGAACTTGGCCGAGCCGCCGTCCATGGGCAGGATCAGGACGGGTCGCCCCGTTGCGGCGGCCTCCGTGGTCATGTTCGCGCTGTCCTCGGTGACGAGGACGACGTCGGCGGCGGCCAGCATGCCGAAATAGGGGTTCTCGCCCTGGCCGTCCCAGATGAAGCCCGGCAGGTCGGCCAGGGCCTCGGTCAGGATGCGCCGGGCGGAGTCCGGGGTCCGCCGGGAAAAGGTGGTCATCAATGCCCCGCCGGACTCCAGCACGGCCCGGCGGAGATCGGCGGCGAGGGACCGGGCGCGGGCGTCAGAAAGGTCATGGGCCTTGGAGCGTCCGCCCACCAGGAGCGCTGCGCGGGGACGGGGCAGGGGATCTGTCAGGCCGGCGAACCTGGCGCCGGCGTCGGCCAGGCGTTCAGGCGTCACCCTGTGCGGCGAGCCGGTGATGGACAGGATGTTGGGCCCTGCGATCCCGTCGTGGCGAGGGGCGACGATCAGGTCAAAAGCGGCGCGAGGCGCGCGGGGGTTCTGGATCTGAACCACCAGGGTTCTCCCCCCCGACCAGCGCCGAACCCTGAGGGAAAGGGGCAGGGTGGCGCGGCCCGCGGCGATCCACAGGTCCGGCCAGGGCGGGCGAATGTTCGCCCCTTCCTCGAGGGCCGAAAGGGGAAAGGGATTGAGGAACCAGGGAAGTCGGCCCATCCGCCCCTTCCAGCGCACGGTCCGGGTCTCGATCCGGGCCGGCGTCAGCCGGGCGAGGGCCTCCGCCAGGCCGAGGACCGGCCCGGCGTTCCCGGCCTTGTCATCGGACACGGCCCAGATGGAGAGGGGGTTGGCCAAGGACCGGCAGGCCCTAGATCCACTCCACCTTGACGATCTCGTAGGCCTTGACGCCGCCGGGCGTGTTGACCTCGACGACGTCCCCGGTCTCCTTGCCGATCATGGCCCGGGCGATGGGAGAGGTGATGGAGATCTTGCCGGACTTCACGTCCGCCTCGTGCTCGCCGACGATCTGGTAGCGGGCGGCGTCCTCGGTGTCCTCGTCGACGACCGAGACCGTGGCTCCGAACTTGACCTGGCTGCCGGACAGCTTGGACACGTCGATCACCTGGGCCCGGGCCATCCGGTCCTCGATGTCGGCGATCTGGCCTTCGATCCAGCCCTGCCGCTCCTTGGCGGCGTGGTACTCGGCGTTCTCCGACAGGTCGCCGTGCGCGCGGGCTTCGGCGATGGCGGCGATCACAGAGGGGCGCTCGATCGTCTTGAGACGCTTCAGGTCTTCGTCGAGGGCGTGGTAGCCCCCGGCGGTCATCGGGACTTTTTCCATAACCGGGTGGTCTCGGGTCTGCGCTGGGGACGTGAATCACACCGCGGGCACAAGCGTCCGCGGGGCGAAAAGGATAGGTCCCGGGTGGATGAAACTCAAGTGTGCAATGCGGCAAGGCCTGAACTTTATTGCGGTTCCTCGGTCTCGGGGCCGGGGTCCGTCGGCATCGGAACCTCCGGCGCATCGGTTGGCGAGGCGACTGCGGGGACATCGGGAGGGGGCTCCGGAGGCGGCGGACCGGCAGGAATGGGCCCCGAGGGTAGCCGCTTCACCGCTGCGGACATGACGTTTCGCCAGACCTCCGCCGGGAGGGAGCCCCCGGAGACCCCCTTCATGGGCCGGTTGTCGTCCCGCCCCATCCAGACCACGGTGACGATCTCACCCGTGTAACCGGCGAACCAGGCGTCCTGATAGGCCGAAGTGGTGCCGGTCTTGCCGGCCATATCCCGGCCGGGCAGGGCCGCGCGGGTCCCGGTGCCGGAGACCAGCACCTGGCGCATCATCCGGTTGAGGTCCGAGAGGGCGGGGTTGGCGATCACCTGCTTCGCCGGAGGCGGCGCCGGCCGGGTCCAGACGACCTTGCCCCCCATCGTACGGATCCGCGAGACGCCCCAGGCCTCCACCTGCCGCCCGCCGCTGGCGAAGGCGCCGTAGGCCTCGGCCATGTCCATCGGCGTCACCACGCCGGAGCCGAGGGCCATGGCGGGGGTGGTCGGGATGGGTGTGGAGATGCCAAGGCGTCGGGCCGTAGAGGCCACGGTATCGCGACCCACCTCATCGGCCAGATTGGCGGCGACCGTATTGATTGAGCGGGCGAGGGCGGCTTCCAGGGTCATGGACCCCTGGAAGCCGGGTTCGTAGTTGGCCGGCGACCAGCCTTCCAGCGTGACGGGCGCGTCCACGACCTCGCTGTCCGGCGTGCGCCCGGCCTCCAGGGCGGCCAGCCAGACGAAGGGCTTGAAGGCTGACCCTGGCTGGCGGCGGGCGTCGGTGGCGCGATTGTAGGGGGCCGTCAGGTGGTCTGTTCCCCCCACCAGGGCCCGGACGGCGCCGGACCCGTCCAGGACCACGACGGCGCCCTGCTGCACCCCCTGCGGGGCGCCCCGGGCCACGCCGCTGCGCAGGGCCTCCTCGGCGGCGCGCTCCAGAGGCAGATCCAGGGTGGTCTCGACCACCAGGTCCTGCTTCACCGGTCCGGCCCGACGCCGCGCCTGGGCGTCCATCCAGTCCACGAAGTACTGGGCCGAAGCCTCCGGCGCCCGGGTCCAGACCCGGGGCTTCTCTGCAAGGGCGGCGGCCCGGCCCTTGGGAGACAGGACCCCGGTCTCGACCATGGCGTCCAGGACCAGCTTCGTCCGCTCCGCGTTGCGAGCCGGCTGGTCCACCGGATTGTAGCCCGTCGGCGACTTGGGGATGGAGGCCAGCATGGCGGCCTCGCGGACAGTCAAGCGCGAGGCGGGCTTGTTGAAATAGCGCCAGGCGGCGGCCTCCAGGCCCCAGGCGCCCTTCCCGAAGTTGATGCGCGACAGGTAGAGGCCGAGGATCTGCGACTTGGTGAAGGCCCGTTCCAGCTGGACGGCGAGGGCGACCTCGCGGGCCTTTCGCTCCAGGGTCTTGTCCTGGTTGAGGAAGAGGAGGCGGGCGACCTGCTGGGTGATGGTGGACCCGCCCTGGGCGATTCCCCCCTCCGCCAGATTGGCGGCGGCGGCGCGGGCGATGCCCGTCGCATCGAACCCCGGGTGGCTGTAGAAGCGCCGGTCCTCGATGGCCACGAAGGCGGCGGGCACATGGGCGGGAAGACTGCGGATGTCGACGGCCGGCCCGTAGCGGCCGCCACGCACGCCGATCCGGGCGCCGTTGCGGTCGACGAAGACCACCTGCGGCGCCCGCTCGATAGCCGGCAGGGGCGGAAGGGTCGCAGCCCGGGGCAGGCCGGGAAGCGGGGGCAGGCTCACCGTTGCGGAGGCGAGGAGGCCGATCAACATCCGTCAGGTCCGTCAGGCAGGCGGGGGCGCCTGCCCGTCAAGGCTGGCCGCTGACCATGGCGAAGGCATGGCTGCGCAGGAACTCACGTGCTCTCGATGACCGTACAGCCGGCCAATTCCCCGGCGTCCGGCGGCTCGAAGACGCCCTCGGTGAAGTCGAACATCTCGGGGGTCACGACGAAGGAGAAGCCTTCGCCCTGGATCTGGTTGCGCGACAGGACCCGGCCCCGGCGCACCTCCTTCGGGGCGTTGAGGAAGTGGAAGCGCGCCGGCAGCTCGCAGAGGCGGGCGATCTCAGCCACCCGGGCCCGGTCCGAGCGCCTCAGGAGGCCCAGGTCCAGGACCACGGGGGTCCCCGTCGCCATCACCGCCGCAGCCGTCGACCAGATCTGGGCCTCGCACCGCTCGATGCGTTCCATCAGCCAGTTGAAGTCCGGCTGCTGGGGCATGTCCTGGGCGAAGAGCCGCGCCATCCAGTCGTCGATGGAGAAGCTCACGGCGCGCTCCCGGCGGGCGAGGTCGCCGGCATAGGTCGACTTGCCCGCGCCGGACGGGCCGAAGATGACGTGCAGGGTCGGGGTCACGGCGGGGCTCAACGGACGGTCAGGCCGCCATCGATGACCATTTCGGCGCCGGTCACATAGCGGCTCTCGTCCGAGGCCAGCCAGAGCACGCCGTTGGCGATGTCCACGGGGAAGCCCTTCACGCCCAGGGGCACGGCGGTCTCCGTCAGGGCGTCCAGGGCCAGGTCGCGCTGCGGGCGGGCGTTGTCGCCGGGGCCGCCCGTGCCGATGATGGTGTCCCAGATCGGGGTCTCGATGATGCCGGGGTGCATGGAGTTGACCCGGATGCCGTCCTTGGCGTTAGCGCACTCCATGGCCACGGACTTGGTCATCAGCCGCACGGCGCCCTTGGTGGCGCAGTAGCCGCTCATGTTGGGCGAGCCCTTCAGGCCGGCCACCGAGGAAATGTTGATGATCGAGCCCATCTGGTGCTCGCGCATCAGGGGCAGGGAATGCTTCATGCCCAGGAAGACGCCGTCGACATTGATGGCCATCTGGCGCTTGAAGTCGGCCAGGGAAAACTCCGTCACCGGGCCGGACAGGCCGATGCCGGCGTTGTTGACCAGGATGTCCAGGCGGCCGTGCAGGGCCTTCACCTGGCCGATGACCTCGATCCAGGCCTCTTCGCTCGTGACGTCCTGGTGCAGGTAGTCCGCCTTGGCGCCCGAAGCGCGCAGGGCCTCGACCGCCTCGCGGCCCTTGTCGTCCTGGATGTCGCTGATGACGATGACGGCGCCTTCCTGCGCCAGCCGTTCGGCGCAGCCGAGGCCGATCCCGCTGGCCCCGCCGGTGATGAGCGCCACCTTGCCCTGAACCCGTCCCGCCATGATCGTCTCCCTCCCGCTTGACCCCTTGGGGTTTTCTCATGCCTAGCGCAGGGCGGCCCGCTTGCCCATAGACGCCGCCGCAATGAGACCCCGGGGGACCTGCCCATGTCGATCACCATCCGCCCCTGTGGCCCGCAGGACGCCGAGGCCCTGGCCCTGGTCAGCCGGGCGACCTTCCTGGAATCCTATGCCGACGTCCTGCCGGCGGCGGACATCCTGGTCCACTGCGAGGTCCAGAACCGGCCGAAGCTTTACCGCGACTGGCTGGCGAGCCCCGACTGGCGGGCCTGGCTGGCGACGGCGGAGGGGACGGGCTCGCCCCTCGGCTTCGCCCTGACCTGCCCGCCGGACCTGCCCGTCGAGCCGGGGCCGGCGGACGTGGAGCTGAAGCGCATCTACTTGCTGCACCGCTTCCAGGGCGGCGGGACCGGCGCGGGGCTCCTCGCGGCGGCGGAGGCGGCGGCGCGCCATGACGGCTTCAGCCGCCTGCTGCTCGGCGTCTATTCCAGGAACGACCAGGCCCTGGGCTTCTACGCCCGCCAGGGCTTCACCCCCGTCGGGGTGCGCACCTTCCGCGTCGGCGCCAACGACTACGACGACCTCGTCCTGGCCAAGCCCCTGGCCTGACCCGCCGTTGTGCCCCTCACCGACCTCCGGTCGGAACTCCCCCTTTTGGGGCGCCCCTAATTCCTCCCCCCAGGGGCAGGGGAATCGCATATGCCGCCGCCTCTGACAGGAAACCGACGCTGGTAAGCGTCTGCAGTCCAAGAGGCAGTCACCGATTCCGTTTTGTTCCCGGTTTTTTGATCGAGCGAGTCTTGCGC
>JADBYZ010000027.1 GCA_020402745.1 Phenylobacterium sp. | reverse complement strand
GACGCTGGTAAGCGTCTGCAGTCCAAGAGGCAGTCACCGATTCCGTTTTGTTCCCGGTTTTTTGATCGAGCGAGTCTTGCGCAGCCAAGTCGTTCTATAGGCGGAATCTATATGCGATAGCCCTGCCCCAAAGGGGAGGAATTGCGACGCCCAATTGCTCCCCCAAGGGGGAGCTCCCGGCGAAGCTGACTGAGGGGGTCAACGGCGCCGGGGTGTCCTTAGCCCGAGATTGCGGCGGCGTCGGCTTCGCCGGTGCGGATGCGCAGGGCGGTTTCGAGGTCCATGACGAAGATCTTGCCGTCGCCGATCTTGCCGGTGTTGGCGCTGCGGGTGATGGCCTCGATGACGGCGTCGGTGATGTCGGTGGGGACGGCGATCTCGAGCTTCACCTTGGGCAGGAGCTTCACCTCGTACTCCGCGCCCCGGTAGACCTCGGTCTTGCCCCTCTGGCGGCCGTAGCCGCGCACCTCTGTGACGGTCAGGCCGGAGGCCCCGGCTTCGGTGACGGCCTCGAGCACGGCGTCCAGGCGGCTGGGCTTGAT
This sequence comes from Phenylobacterium sp., assembly GCA_020402745.1. Taxonomy (GTDB): domain Bacteria; phylum Pseudomonadota; class Alphaproteobacteria; order Caulobacterales; family Caulobacteraceae; genus Phenylobacterium. The sequence continues at coordinate 14,063 of JADBYZ010000027.1, read as the reverse complement.
CACGGCGATGATCATCTTCATGGGCGGATCTCCGGGTGCCTGTGCGGAACACTAACGCCGAACCGGCCCGGCGGCCAAGCCCGACGGCGCCTCAGCGCCCGGCGAGGTCGAGCAGATACTGGCCGTAGGCGGTCTTCGACAGGGCCTCGCCGGCCCTGCGGACCTGGTCGGCGTCGATGAAGCCGTTGAGGAAGGCGATCTCCTCGAGGCAGGCGATCTGCAGGCCCTGGCGCTTCTGGAGGGTGCGGACCAGTTCGCCCGCCTCCAGCAGGCTGTCGTGGGTGCCGGTGTCCAGCCAGGTGAAGCCCCGGTCCATCTTCTGCACGAAGAGGTCGCCGCGCTCCATGTAGAGCCGGTTCAGGTCGGTGATCTCCAGCTCGCCCCGGGCCGACGGGCGGACCTGCCGGGCCATCCCGACCACGTCGCGGTCGTAGAAGTAGAGGCCGGTCACCGCCTGGCGCGAGCGCGGGCGGGCGGGCTTTTCCTCCAGGCTCAGGGCCCGTCCGGTCCCGTCCAGCTCCACGACGCCGTAGGCTTCGGGCCGCTCGACCTCGTAGGCGAAGATGGTGGCGCCGTGGGGCCGGGCCGCAGCGGCGTCCAGAAGACCGGTCATGCCGGCGCCGAGGAAGATGTTGTCCCCCAGGATGAGGGCCGCCGGCTCGCCCGCCAGGAAATCCTCGCCGATCAGGAAGGCCTGGGCCAGACCGTCGGGGCTCGGCTGGACGGCATAGGCCATGCGCACGCCGAACTGGGAGCCGTCGCCGAACAGGCGCTGGTAGTTCCCCAGGTATTCCGGTGAGGAGATGATCAGTATGTCCTGGATCCGCGCCTGCATGAGGACGGACAGGGGGTAGTAGATCATCGGCTTGTCGTAGATCGGCAGGAGTTGCTTGTTCACCGCCAGGGTGGCCGGGTGGAGGCGCGTGCCGGCGCCACCCGCCAGGATAATGCCCTTCATGCCGCGTCCCCTTCCCCTTCGACCGGCCTCAGGAGCCGGTCCATCACTTCGTCCGTGGTTTCCGTCCAGGGCCGAGGCGACCGTCCGAATGTGCGGGTAAAGGCCGTCGTGTCCAGTCGGGAGTTGGCCGGCCGCCGAACCGGCGTCGGCCAGTCCGCCGTGGCGATCGGGGTCAGGACCGGCGTCTTCAGCCCCGCCTCCGCCGCCCTTTCGAAGACCCGCTGGGCCAGTCCAAACCAGGTGGTCTCGCCCGCCCCGGCGAAGTGAAAGACGCCCGAAGGCGCCCCATTCCCGGAAAGCCGGGTGCAGACGGTTCCCACGGCGGACGCGATATCCAGGGCCGAGGTCGGGCAGCCGTGCTGGTCGGAGACCACCGACAATGCATCCCGGGTTTCGGCCAGCCGAAGCATTGTGCGCACGAAGTTTGCGCCCCAGGGGCTGAAGACCCAGGCGGTGCGCAGGATGACATGGCGTGGGTTGAGGGCGGCGACGGCCATCTCGCCCGCCGCCTTTGAGCCGCCGTAGACACTGGTCGGTCCGACCGGGTCATCCTCCCGGTAGGGCCGGTCAAGCCCGCCGTCGAAGACGTAGTCGGTGGAGATATGGACCAGGGGAATGCCCGCCTCGCCGCTGGCCCGGGCGAGGGCGGCGGGACCCAGGGCGTTCGCCGCCCAGGCCTCGGAGGCCTGGGATTCGGCGGCGTCCACGGCTGTCCAGGCGCCGGCGTTGACAATGACCGCCCAGGGCCGCGCGCCCACCCATCGCCTCACGGAGGCGGGGTCGGCGAGGTCAAGCTCAGCCCGGGTCGGGGCGACCACCTCAAAGCCCTCGGGCGGGGCCTGGCGCAGGGCGCGGCCCACCTGGCCGGAGCCTCCGGTCAGGAGCAGGGCGGGAAGGCCGGAGCCGGTCATGGCGCGCCGTCAGGCGGCCCGGCCTGGCGCGAGGGCCAGGCCGGAAGCCCGATCAGTCTTCGGCGCCGTTGTCGGAGGCGCTGGCCCGGTCCGCAGCGGCCTGGGCGCGCTCGCCAGCGGTCATCTGGCGCTCGGCGATCCGGGCGGACTTGCCGCGGCGATCGCGCAGGTAATAGAGCTTGGCCCGGCGCACGACGCCGCGGCGCTTGACCTCGATGCTCTCGATGTTGGGCGAATGGATCGGGAAGATCCGCTCGACGCCCTCGCCGAACGAAATCTTGCGGACCGTGAAGCTCTCATTGATGCCGTGACCCTGGCGGGCGATGCAGACGCCCTCATAGGCCTGGACGCGTTCGCGCTCGCCTTCCTTGATGCGCACGTTGACGCGGAGGGTGTCGCCGGGGCGGAAGGCCGGGATGGCGCGGGTCGCGGCCAGACGGTCGGCTTCTTCCTTTTCCAGTTCCTGGATCAGGTTCATGGTTCAGTCCTTTCGTACCGGGCTTTACTCGCCCTTTGCCTGTTGATTGGCGAGCCAGGCGTCCCAAAGGTCCGGACGCCGTTCCCGCGTAGCGCGTTCCCGCTCGGCCCGGCGCCAGTCCGCCACCTGTGCATGGTGGCCGCTGAGCAGGACCTGCGGAATTTCCAGACCCTCAAACGTCCGCGGTCGCGTGTACTGCGGATGCTCCAGGAGCCCGTCCTCGAAACTCTCTTCACTGAGGCTCTCCGCCTGGCCGAGGACGCCGGGCACGAGCCTTACGCAGGCCTCTATGGTCACAAGGGCCGCCGCCTCGCCGCCGGCGAGGACCGCGTCTCCGACCGAGACCTCCTCGAAACCCCGGGCGTCGAGCACCCGCTGGTCCACCCCCTCGAACCGGCCCGCCAGGACGATCAGTCCCGGCCCGCCGGCCCAGTCCTTGACGCGCGCCTGGGTCAGGGGCCGACCCCGGGCGCTCATGTAAAGAAGCGGCCGTCCCCGCCGTTCGACACTGTCGAGCGCCGAGGCGATCACGTCCGCCCGCATCACCTGCCCCGGTCCGCCCCCAGCGGGGGTGTCGTCGAGGAAGCCGCGCTTATCCTTGGAAAACCCCCGGATGTCCAGCGTTTCCAGGGACCAGAGGCCGGCCTCCCGCCAGGCCGTCCCGATCAGGGAAACCCCCAGCGGGCCGGGGAAGGCCTCGGGGAACATGGTCAGGACGGTGACCTCGAAGGGGGCGGGGCGGGACATGCGGGGCTTGTGGACGAAGACCGGGGATTTTTCGAGTCCCTGCGACGGGCCGGCTCGCCTTGCCCGACAGGCCCTCTGGCTCTATGCCCTGCCCTTTCGCATCTGCAGCATAGATCCTGAAGCCATGTCCCAGCCTGAAAACCTCGTCGACACCCTGGCGCTTGAGCGCCTGGAGGTGAACCTGTTCCGCGGTGTCTCGCCGAACGAGGGTCCGGGGCGCATCTTCGGCGGACAGGTGATCGCCCAGTCCCTGCTGGCCGCCTACGGCACGGTCGAGGACCGGGTCTGCCACTCCCTGCACTGCTATTTCATTCGACCGGGCGATCCCACCACGCCGATCATCTTCGAGGTGGACCGGTCCCGCGACGGGGGTAGCTTCACGACCCGGCGGGTCGTCGCCGTGCAGAACGGCAAGCAGATCTTCAACCTGGCCGCCTCCTTCCAGGCGCCGGAGGAGGGCTTCGAGCACCAGGCCGCCATGCCCGCCGTGGCCGGCCCCGACGACCTGCCCAGCGAGGCTGAGGCCCTGAAGGCGGCCCTGGAAAAGATGCCGGAGGAGGCGCGCAAGTGGGCGACCCGGCCCCGCCCGATCGAGATGCGGCCTGTGGACGGCTCCAGCCTGTTCGACCGCGACCGGCCCGAGGCCCGGGAGCCGAAGAGCGAGGTCTGGTTCCGGGCCCGGGCGCCGATTGGCGAGAATCCGGTCCTGCACCAGGTTCTCCTGTCCTACGCCTCGGACATGAACCTGTTGTCCACCGCCATGCGGCCGCACCGGGTCCACTGGCAGACCCGCAACTTCCAGTCGGCCAGCCTCGACCACGCCATGTGGTTCCACAAGCCGGTGAACTTCAACGACTGGCACCTCTACGCCCAGGATAGCCCCAGCGCCGCCGGCGGCCGGGGCTTCATCCGGGGGTCGATCTACTCCGCAGACGGGGTGCTGGTGGCGAGCGTGGCCCAGGAAGGCCTCTTGCGGATGCGCAAGGACTAAGGCGGCCTACTCGGTCTCGGCCGGAGGGACGGCGACGATCCTCCCGCCAGCGATGTCGACCTCGGGAACGGCCTCCCGTGTGAAGGGCAGCCAGAAGGACGGGGCGCCCTCGGGTTTGATCTCCAGGAGGTCGCCCGCGCCGAAGTCCTGCACCCCGCGCACCATGCCGAGGACCCGCCCGTCCGGCGTCTCGACGCGCATCCCGAGCAGGTCGGTGAGGTAGAACTCGTCCTCATCCTCGGCCGGCAGGGCGGAGCGGGGAACGTGAAGCTTGAGGCCCCTCAGGGCCTCGGCCTGTTCGCGCGTCTCGACGCCGGACGCCCGGGCGACCAGGCCGCCCTTGACGGGCCGGGCGCCGGACAGGGCCGGGGCCGGCGAGCCATCCGCTCGCTTCAGGCCGCGGAATCCGGCGAGGGTCATGGGATCGGCGGTGAAGCTGGTCACGCGCACCTCGCCCCGGACGCCGAAGGCGCCGGCGATGCGTCCCACCAGGATGAGCCGGTCCGACATGGATTTGCCCAGGGAGGCGAAGGCCCGGCGCCGAGCGCCGGGCCCGGGGATCAGCCTTCCTTGGCGGCCTCTTCGGCCGGGGCCTCGGCGGCCGGAGCCTCTTCAGCGGGAGCCTCGGCGGCCGGAGCTTCGGCGGCCGGAGCCTCAGCCGCCGGGGCTTCGGGCTCGGGCGCCGGCGGCGGCGCAGCGGCGGCGGCTTCGGCGGCGGCGGCGAGGTCAGCGGCCTTCTGGGCCTTCTCCTCGGCGCGCTCCTTGGCCTTGCGGCCCGGCTCGCCCTTCTGGGGGTTGGAGCCGGCCTTCCAGGCGACGAGACCTTCGGCGGCCAGGAAGCGGGCGACGCGATCCGAAGGCTGGGCGCCCTTGGTCAGCCAATCCCGGATCCGCTCGACCTTCAGGGTCACGCGGGTCGGGTCGTCCTTCTTCAGGAGGGGGTTGTAGGCGCCCACCTTCTCGATGAAGCGACCGTCGCGGGGTGAGTGGCTGTCGGCCACGACGATGGAATAATAGGGGCGCTTCTTTGCGCCGCCGCGGGCGAGACGAATCCTGAGCATGGGGAGTCCTTGTCTTTCTAGGATTTCTTGAAGGGATTGAGGCCCGGCGGCAGGCCGCCGCCGAGGCCAGGAAGTTTCACGCCGCCCGGAAGGCTCCCGGGCAGGCCGCCGCCCGGCAGCTTGTCCGCCAGCTTGGCCAGCTCATCGAGCTGGGCGGCGTCAGCGGTGGGGACCTTGCCGCCGCCGAGGGCCTTGAGCCGGTCCATGCCGCCGCCGCCGCCGAGCATGCCGGCCATGCGGGCGAAGCCCTTGCCGCCGTCGCGGCTCATCATCTTGAAGGCGTCAGCCATCTGCCGGTGCTGCTTGAGCAGGCGGTTGACCTCGGACACCTCCACCCCGGCGCCGGCGGCGATGCGCCGCTTGCGCGAGGCCTGGAGGATGTCAGGCTTGCGCCGCTCGGTCTTGGTCATGGACGAGATGATCGCCGACTGCCGGTCCAGGGCCTTGTCCGAGATGTTGGCCTCGGCGATCTGCTTCTTGACCTTCTGGACCCCAGGCAAGAGGCCCATCAGGCCCTCCATGCCGCCCATGCGCTTCATCTGAGCCAGCTGGTCGGCCATCATGTCGAGGTCGAACTGGCCCTTGGCGAGGCGCCGGGCCATGGCCTCGGCCTTGGCCGTATCGAGGTCCTGGGCGGCCTTCTCCACGAGGGCGACGATGTCCCCCTGGCCCAGGATGCGGCCAGCCACCCGGGCGGCGTCGAAGACGTCGAGGCCGTCGATCTTCTCGGAGACGCCCAGGAACTTGATGGGCAGGCCGGTGACCGCCCGCATGGACAGGGCCGCCCCGCCCCGCCCGTCGCCATCGGCCCGGGTCAGGACCAGGCCGGTCAGGGGCAGCCGCTCGTGGAAGGCCCGGGCGGTGCGCACGGCGTCCTGGCCGGTGAGGCTGTCAGCCACCAGGAGGGTCTCATGCGGCTGGCCGATGGCGGCGATCTCGGCCGCCTCGGCCATCATGGCCTCGTCGAGGGTGGTGCGGCCGGCGGTGTCGAGGATCAGGACATCGAAGCCCTGAAGCTTGGCGGAGGAGAGGGCCCTCCGGGCGATATCCGGCGCGGACTGCCCGGCGACGATCGGCAGGCTGTCGACACCGGCCTGGACCGCCAGGGTGGCCAGCTGCTCCATGGCCGCCGGGCGGCGGGTATCGAGGGAGGCCAGGAGGACCTTCTTGCGCTCGCGCGACAGGCGCAGGGCCAGCTTGGCGGCGGTGGTCGTCTTGCCCGAGCCCTGTAGGCCGGCCATCAGGATGACCGTCGGCGGGTTGAGGCTGAGGTTCAGGCCCTCGGCGCCCTCGCCGCCCAGTATTTCCACCAGGCCGTCATAGGTGATCTTGACCACCTGGTCGGCGGGCCGGACCGAGCGGATGACCGCCTCGCCCATGGCCTGTTCCCGCGCCCTGGCGATGAAGTCGCGGACCACGGGCAGGGCGACATCGGCGTCGAGGAGGGCGGTGCGGACCTCCTTCAGCGCCTCGTCGATGTCCTTCTCGGACAGGACGCCGCGACCGGAGAGCCGGTCGAAGACGGAAGAGAGGCGGTCTGTCAGGGCGTCGAACATGTCGATCTCCGCAAGAGCGCTCCAGGGGACAAAACGGCCCGGCCCAAACGCGATTGACCCCCGTGGACGATCACGTCGACGGGGGGCCTCTCCGCCCTCGTCCCGTCCGGAGGCGGGGGTCGTGGCGGTGGAGGGCGCAATCGCACTGCGCCGGAGGAGGCGGCGAGATGCGCCCCGGAGCCCGGAAAGTCAAGCTTTTCGGGGCCCGGGACGCAGGCTGAATCAGGTGGTGGGGAAGCCCTTGTCGCGCAGATAGGCTTTCACCTCCGGGTCCCGGCCGCGGAAGTTGCGGTACTGCTGGGCCGGATCGAGGGTGTTGCCGACGCTCAGGACGGTATCCTGAAGGCGCCTTGCCACCGCCTTGTCGTAGGGACCGCCAGCCTCGGTGAAGGCCCCGAAGGCGTCCATGGCGATGACCTCGCTCCACTGATAGCTGTAATAGCCCGCCGAGTAGCCGTCGCCTGCGAAGACGTGCTGGAACTGGGGCGTCCTGTGCCGCATCGGCAGTTCCCGGGGCATGCCCAGCTTCGCCAGTTCGTCCTTTTCGAAGGCGCGCGGGTCGATATCGGCGTCCCCGGCCAGGTGCAGCTTCATGTCGATCAGGGCCGAGGACAGGTACTCGGTGACGTCGAAGCCCTGCCGGAAGGTCGAGGCCTTCTCGATCCGCGCCGCCAGCTCCGCCGGCAGGGGCTTCCCGGTCCTGTGATGCAGGGCGAAGCGATTCAGCACCTCCGGCGTCGGAAGCCAGCGCTCGATCACCTGTGAAGGGAATTCCACATAGTCCCGCGGCACGCTCGTTCCTGAAAGGGAAGGATAGGTCACCGCCGAGCAGAGGCCGTGCAGGGCGTGGCCAAACTCATGGAACAGGGTATCGGCGTCGTCCCAGGAGATCAGGACGGGCTCGCCAGGCGCGCCCTTTACGAAGTTGGAGTTGTTGGAGACGATGGTGGTGACCTTGCCGCCGAAGGTCCTCTGGTCGCGGTAGGCGCTCATCCAGGCGCCGGAGCGCTTGCCGGGACGAGCGTAGGGATCGAAGTACCAAAGACCCACATGCTGGCCTTCGCGGCCCTTGACCTCCCAGATGCGGATGTCCGGGTGGGCGACGGGCAGGCCCTTCACCTCCTCAAAGGCGAAGCCGAAGAGCTGGCCGGCGACCCAGAACATGCCCTCGCGCAGGTTCTCGAGCTGGAGGTAGCCCTTCACCTCGTTCATATCGAGGTCGTACTTCGCCGCCCGCACCTTCTCGGCGTAGTAGCGGTAGTCCCAGGGCTCGATCTTCACGCCCAGCTTCTCGGCATCGGCGAGGGCCTGCATCTCGGCCACCTCCTCGCGGACGCGGGCGGTGGCCGCCGGCCAGACCCGCATCATCAACTCCATCGCCTTCTCGGGCGTGCCGGCCATGGTGTCGGCGAGGCGCCAGTGGGCGTGGGTCGAGTAGCCCAGCAGCTTCGCCCTCTCGGCCCTCAGCTTGAGAATCCGGCGGATCAGCTCGTTATTGTCCCTGGCGTCGCCGTTATCGCCCCGGCTGTAGAAGGTGCGCCAGACCTTCTCGCGCAGGTCGCGCCGCGCCGAATAGGTCAGGAAGGGGTCCATGGACGAGCGGGTGTTGAGGATGGCCCACTCGCCCTTTCGTCCCCGCGCTTCCGCGGCGCCGGCGGCGGCGGCCCGGATGTCGTCGGGCAGGCCGGTCAGCTCGGCCTCGGTCTTCAGGTAAAGGACATAGTCGGTCTCGTCGGCCAGCAGGTTCTGGCTGAATCGGGTGAAGAGCCCCGCCAGTTCCTGGTTGATCGCCGCCACCCGCGCCTTCTGCGGACCGGTCAGCCGGGCCCCGGCGCGCACGAAGCGGGTGTGGTGGAGCCAGACCAGCCGGCTCTGCTCCGGGGTCAGGCTGGCGTCGGCGCCCTTGGCGTAGACGGCGTCGATGCGTCGGAAGAGGGCGGCGTTCTGGAGGATGGCGTCCTGGTGGGCCGCCAGCAGAGGCTCCACGGCCTCCTCGACCTTCTGGACCTCAGGCGAGGCCAGGGTGTTGGTCCAGATGAAGTAGTAGGCCAGGACCCTGGACGTCATTTGCCCGGTCTGCTCCAGGGCCTCGATGGTGTTGGCGAAGGTCGGCGGGGCCTTGTTTCCGGCGATGGCGTCGATCTCGGCCCGTTCGGCTGCGAGGGCGAGATCGATGGCCCCCCGGAAGTCCTCGACCCGAACCTTGTCGAAGGCCGGGACCCCGCCGTAGGGGCCGGTCCAGGGCAGGGTCAGGGCGTTGGCCGGGGCCGCCGCGAGGGCGGAGAGGGGCAGGGCCTGGGCGGCGGCGAGGGCGCCGGAGGCGGTGAGGAAGGTGCGACGCTTCATGGGGGCTCCGTCTGGCGAGGTGTCCGCCATGAGATAGGCCTGTCCGGGCGCGGCGTCACCTGACAGGTCCGTCATGTGGCGCGGGGCTCTGGCGCGCCGTCGCCGGGCGGGCTAGTCGGAGGCATGGTGATCGGCGTCTTTGATTCCGGAATCGGCGGCCTCAGCGTGCACCGCAGGCTGGTGGAGCGCTTCCCGCGCGCCGACTTCGTCTACCTGGCCGACCAGGCCAACACCCCTTACGGCGGGCGTTCCGGCGAGGAGATCGTCGCCCTGACCCGGGCGGGCTGCGAGCGCCTGTTCTCAGAGGGCTGCGACCTTGTGGTCCTGGCCTGCAACACCGCCTCGGCCATCGCCCTGCGCCGGCTGCAGCAGACCTGGCTGCCCGAGGTCCGCGCCGCCCGGGGGCGGCCGACCAATGTGCTGGGGATCATCGTGCCCACCATCGAGGCGGCCACCGGCCTGCCCTGGGAGCATGAGGCCGAGCGCCGGGGCGACAAGGTCGAGAAGCTGGACGTCCTGGCCGTCTTCGCGACCCCCGCCACCGCCGCTTCCCGCGTCTACGAGATCGAGATCGACAAGCGCCGGCAGGATGTGGCGGTCTTTGTCGAACCCTGTCCGGAACTGGCGGGACAGATCGAGGGCGGGGCGTCCCGCGCCGTCCTGGAGGCCGCGGTGTCCAGCCACGTCGCCAATGTGACCCGCAGGATCGGCCGGGCGCCGGACCGGGCCATCCTGGGCTGCACCCACTACGAAATCATCTCCGATGTCTTCCGGGCCGCCCTGAAGCCCGGCACGCCCCTGGTGCATCAGCCTGAGGCCACCGCCGAGGCCCTCGCCGCCTACCTGGAGCGGCGTGCTGAATACGCCCCCGGAGACTCGGGGCGACGGGTCTTCCTGACCACCGGCGCCCCGGGTCTGCAGCACGATCTGGCCGAGGCCTTCTGGGGCGCGCCCCTGAGGTTCGATCCGGCCTGATCCGATGCAATTGGCGCTACCCTAAGGCCGGAGGGCGCGGCAAGATGTTCGCCATGAAGCTGCTCCTGTCCCCCGCCTCGCCCTATGCCCGAAAGGTCTGGCTGGCCGCCGCCGAACTCGGCCTGGCCGACCGGATCGAGACGCTGAACGCGTCGGCCTCGCCGGTGGCTGAAAACCCTGAGCTGTCGGCCCTGAATCCCCTGGGCAAGATCCCGGTCCTGGTGACCGACGACGGCCAGTCCCTCTACGACAGCCGGGTCATCGCCGACTATCTCGACAGCCTGACCCCGAGGCGGCTCTGCCCGGCCGACGGTCCGGCGCGCTGGTCGGTCCAGACCCTCCACGCCGCCGCCGACGGCCTGCTCGATGCCGCCCTGCTGGCCCGATACGAGGAGGTTCTCCGTCCCGAACCCCTCCGCTGGGCCGACTGGCGCCGGGGGCAGGGCGATAAGGTCCGCCGGGTCCTCGATCTCTTCGAAGCCGCAGACCTGAAGGCCGGGGACGACGCCCGGATCTGCGACATCGCGGCGGCCTGCGCCCTGGGTTACCTGGATTTCCGCTTCGCCGCCGAGCCCTGGCGCGAAGGCCGGCCGCGGCTGGCCGCCTTCTTCGAGGCCTTCACCCGTCGCCCGGCCTGGGCCCAGAGCGATCCGGCGCGCGCCGCGTGAGCGACCCGGCCTTTCCCTCCAACGGGCGTGAGACCTTCGCCGCCCGCTTCCTCAGCGCCGAGGGGCGGCTGGGGCGGCGAGGCTTCCTGGTCTCGGCCCTCGTCCTGCTGGCCGTCGCGGTGGTCTATGACGCGGTCTCCGCCGGAACCCTCCAGTGGATCACTGGCTGGCTGGTCTGGCCCCTGCTGGCCTGGGTCGGCGCCTGTCTCTTGGCCCGCCGGCTGCACGACCGGGGCCGTAACGGCTGGATCGCCGCGGTCATCCTGGCGGCCCTCGTGGCGGTCTGGCCACAGCCATCTGGATTCCTGGACTTCCCCTTCGTGGTCGTCCTGATCTGGGCGGCGGTTGAGCTTGGCGTGCTGACCGGCGAGCCGGGGGTGAACCGCTACGGTCCGCCGACGGGCGGCGGCTGAGCGGGGCTCACCGCCCCGAACACCTCCCCGAAGGCCTGGCGAAGCGCCTCGTCAGCATCGTCCATCGTGCAGGTCAGGCCGAGGTCCGCAAGGCTGGTCACCCCGTGCTCGGTCTGGCCGCAGGGCACGATTCCCGAGAAGTGCGACAGGTCGGGCTCCACGTTCAGGGAGATGCCGTGGAAGGAGACCCAGCGGCGCACCTTGACCCCGATGGCGGCGATCTTGTCCTCGCGGAGCGGGGCGCCGGGGCTGCGCCGCTCGACCCACACCCCGACCCGGCCCTCGCGGAGGGCGCCGTCGACGGCCAGCCGGGCCAGGGCGTCGATGATCCAGGCCTCCAGAGCGGCCACGAAGGCTCGGACGTCCTTCCGCCGGGCCGTCAGGTCCAACATGACGTAGGCCACCCTCTGGCCAGGTCCGTGATAGGTGAACTGGCCGCCGCGGCCGGTCTGGAAGACGGGGAAACGGTCCGGATCCAGGAGGTCGGCGGCCTTGGCCGACACCCCCGCCGTGTAGAGGGGCGGGTGCTCCAGAAGCCAGACCAGCTCGCCTGCCTCGCCCCGGGCGATGGCCTCCGCCCGGGCTTCCATGGCCGCCAAGGCCGTCGCGTACTCGACCCTGCCGGGCGAGACGGCCCAACCGCAGGCGGCGCCATCCATCCGCCCGAAGGCCGGCATGGCGACGACACGATTTAACGTCCGATCAACCATGTCTGGGGCAGTCTCCTCCCACTTGAGTCGCCGTGCAAGCCCGTCTCCTATCGGAGATGCGCAGAGCGCCTCATTTCTTCGACTTCGAGAGGGACCCGCCTTGGGCCAGGTCAACGCTGTCAATATCGAGATCACCGTTGTCATCGGCCGCTCCAACATGCCGATGGCCCAGCTGCTCCGGATGGGCCGCGGCGCGGTGATTCCCCTGGATGCCGGGGTCAATGATGAGGTCTGGATCCTGGCCAACAACCATCCGGTCGCCCGCGGCGAGATCCAGATCAGCGACGACCGCATCGCGATCACCGTCACCAAGGCCGCTGACGTCTACGACTTCATGGCGGGGTCCAGCTTCTGATCCGGCTTCACAAAGCCGTCCGGCTTTGGTAGGCCCCCCGCTCACCACGCGCGGTCGTGGCGGAATTGGTAGACGCGCAGCGTTGAGGTCGCTGTGGGGCAACCCGTGGAAGTTCGAGTCTTCTCGACCGCACCAGTGAGCCAAAGGGTCCAGGGACAGGTTTTGATCCGTCACGCATAGAGCCGGGAGGGCAGGTCCGCATGAGCCGCGACGCTGAACAGCCCCTGCGTGACGACCTGGTGGATGGCGAGGACCTCGAGGACCTCGCCCTCGGCGACGACTACGCTCTCAATCCTGACTTTGTCGCCCTGGTGGTGGACGCCGCCGACCGGGGCGACGCAGAGCGCCTGCGCGAGCTTCTGGCCGCCCTGCACCCGGCCGACGTCGCGGACCTGATGGGCTTTCTTTCGGCGGCCGACCGCGAAGAGGTGATGGCCCACCTCGATCCGGAGGCCCTGGCCGAGATCCTGTCGGAGATCGAGCCCGAGATCCGCGAGGACCTGCTGGAGCGCATGCCCTCGGCCACCCTGGTCCGCGCCCTCGGCGAGCTGGACTCCGACGACGCGGTGGATCTGGTCGAGGACCTGGAGGACGACAAGCGCGCCCAGGTCTTGGCCGCCCTGCCGGACGTCGACCGCGCCGCCATCGAGACCTCCCTGGCCTATGAGGACGAGACCGCCGGCCGCCTCATGCAGCGCGAGGTGGCCTCCGCTCCCCAGTTCTGGACTGTCGGCCAGGCCCTCGACCACTTCCTGAAGGCCGGCGACGAGATGCCGGAGCTGTTCTTCGACGTCTACGTCGTCGACCCCTCGCACCGGCCCCTCGGCGGGGTGCCGGTCAGCCGCCTTCTGCGCCACGGCCGGGAGACGCCCCTGGCGCGCATCATGGAGCCCCTGACCGAGATTCCCGTCGGCATGGACCAGGAAGAGGCGGCCTACATCTTCAACAAATACCACCTGATCTCCGCCCCGGTGGTGGAGCCCGGGGGGCGGCTGGTCGGCCAGCTGACGGTGGACGACATCGTCGGGGTCATCCGCGAGGAGGGTGAGGAAGACATCCTGGCCCTGGCCGGCGTGTCCGACGTCGGCCGCGACGCCAGCCTGGCGGGCGCTGTCCGATCGCGCCTGCCCTGGCTGGTCCTCAATCTGGGCACGGCGGCCCTGGCCTCCAGCGTGATCGGCGCCTTCCAGGGGGCCATCGCCCAGGTCATCACCCTGGCCATCCTCATGCCTATCGTCTCATCCCTGGGCGGCAACGCCGGCACCCAGACCCTGGCGGTGGCGGTGCGGGCCCTGTCCAGCCGGGAGCTGAACGCCGCCAACTCCGCGCGAATCATTGGCCGCGAGGTCCTTGCAGGGCTCCTGAACGGGACAGTTCTCGCCCTGCTGATGGCCGTCGCCGTCCTTGTTCTCTTCCAGGACCCCCGGCTGGCCCTGACCGTCGCTTTGGCCATCGTCGCCAACTTCTTCGTCGCCGCCCTGGCCGGCATCCTTGCGCCGATCATCCTGGACCGGCTGGGCCGCGACCCGGCGGTCTCCTCCTCGGTGCTGGTGACCTTCGCCACGGACTTCATGGGCTTCCTCGCCCTCCTGGGGATCGCCAGCCTGATCCTGCTGTAGGCCGGTCGCGAGCCGCCGGGAGGCTGTTGACCCCCTTGTTTGCTTTGGATGCGGTATATTGAGGCTGTCTTCCGGGACGTCCGCCTGGCGAGCCAACGCCAGGCGGACAGTCGGTGGAGGGGCCGAGATCCCCTGAGCCTTTTGGGCTGGGGGTGAGCAGGGTCGCCACCGACGTTTCATGACCCGGATGGTTGCAGGGACGTTTGGGTCCGAAGCCACAAGGAGGGGTCGATGGAACGGATGGAGTTTAGCAGGAAGACAGCCGGCGTCGATGT
>JADBYZ010000026.1 GCA_020402745.1 Phenylobacterium sp. | reverse complement strand
GCCGCCAACGCCCGATCTCGAAGATCACATGACAAAGGATGACCCATGCATGCCGGCCTCCTTCACCAGCATGCAGCTTGAATCACCCCATCACTGATTTGGGAATCCCTCCCGATTCACAGCGCAGGGAAACCGCTCTAATTGCGAGACAGAACAGTATCAGTATGCCAATTGTTATTGCAGGTGTGATGCTGAGGCAAATGAGGCGCGGCGCTGTCCAGTTCACCTCTCCGTTTATCCCCCACTGCATCGGCACCCTGTCTTGTTGTCGAAGTGACGCATTGGCTCGGATCGCGATGGCGATCGATATGAGCCCGAAGAAGAGAGCAATTATAGGAACGACCATAGAGGCCTCCTGAGTGCTGTGCCGAGATCATGACAAAAGCCGCTGTCGCTCGCTACCTGCAATCTTACTAGGTGTCTGGTCCCGGAATGAAGGATCAGCTTGGCTGATTCCCCCACACTCCTGGACCAGACACCTAGTGCAGGCAGGGTTGCCTGTAGGTTGTAGGATGCACATGGCACAGCTAAAACTCTAGGATGATCGAAATCGTCCAGATGCGTGAGGATCTGATCCTGGGGTGGCGTGCCGCATGCGAGGCCGTTGCATCGGAGCGCGTATATCTTGGCAGAGTAACCCTCCCGCCCTTTGATCCCGACAACCCGTTCCAGCGCAACCACATCAGGAACGATTGGCCAAGTTATGCAGTGCTGGACCGTAATGTCGTCGTCGGCTGGGCTGATGTCACGCCTGTGGATATTCCGGAGTGCGCCCATCGGGGCGTTCTTGGCATGGGACTGCTCGCCTCTTATCGAGGCATGGGGCTTGGCAGCCGCTTGCTGGAGGCCTGCATAGCCCACATGCCCCGCACACAAATGAGCAAGATTGAATTATCCGTCTATAGCTCAAACACAGCTGCGATCGCGCTCTACCGTCGATTTGGCTTTACCGACTTTGGCATGGTGCGCGACCATCGCCGCCTAGACGGTGTAAGTTATGACGCCCTGCTTATGGAGCTGACAACTTCTTCGGGTTTCTGAGTTGAATGTCGGAGGTGACGTGACCCCCTGAATTTCCTCCAGGAATAACGAGTATCCGCCCAAGAAAAGTGACGGACGGGTGAAGCGATCAAGGTTCACGGAAAGAGCAGATCATTGGGATCCTGCGCGAGCAGGAGACCGGCGTGGCGGTGGCGGACCTGTGCAGGAAGCACGGGCTCAGCTCGTCGACCTTCCACAAGTGGAAGGCCAGGTACGGCGGGCCGATCGATCCGGACGCAGTGGCGCCGGCGAAAACGGGTATTTCGGCGTCCGCCCGCCGCGCAGCGTTGAGTTAATCCCTTCTTGATTTGTACGCCGATGGGACGTACATAAATATCAAGTTCGAGAAGGGCAGGAGGTAGCCATGCTCGCTTTCAACGATCAAGTCAGCGCGCTCGATGAGCTTAGCACGGAGCGGATGAACTTCCGGACCAAGCCGCGCATCAAGCAGGCCATCCAACGCGCCGCGGCCCTGGCCGGTGTGGACGACTCCGTCTTCACGATGAACTCGGCCTATGCGTCGGCCCTGAGCACCATCGAAGCTCACGAGCGTACGGCTCTGGCTCCGGTGGACCACAAGGCTTTCTTCGCCGCCATGGACGCCCCCCCGGCTCCAAAGGACAAGCTTCGCAAGGCCTTTGCCCGTCACCGCGAGACGGTCTCCAGTCGGTGAACGCAGGCGACGCCCAAGCCAAAGCGCTGAACATCATTGAGCCGTTCGATCCTGACAAACACGATCGGGCGGCTTTTTTCTGCGGCATCGACCAGGTCGACAACTTCTTCAAGAAGACGGCAAACAAGCTGTCCAAGGCTGACAATCTGCGCATTTGGGTGATGACTGATGCCGAGGGCGGCTTGATTGGCTTTTACGCCACCGCGGCCCACAGCGTCGACTATCAGGATCTTCCGCCCAAATATGCACGGAAGCGCCCTGGTCACGGTCGAATTCCCGCCGCCTACATCTCAATGATAGGGGTAGACCAGGGCTTCCAGGGGAAGGGCTATGGCGGCGATCTTCTGGTCGATTGCCTACGTCGCCTTGCCCAAGCCAGCGAAGCCCTCGGAGTCGCCGTGGTGATGTTGGACGTTCTGGATTGCGGTGATCCCGAAAAGGTCAAACGACGCCTCGTACTCTATAAGGGTTACGGGTTCGAGACCCTTCCCTCCAATCCCCTGCGTCTGTTCCTTCCCATGGCGACCGTAAGGGCGCTCCTGGATCTGGAAACCTAGAACCGGCCCCCACCGCCACCCAGCCTGCTGTCATCCCATTGAACCTGCGTCGAACGGACAAATGGCGCGCCCTGCGGGGCCAGCCCGCTTTCTTCTGGACGGGGTCATGCGATCTGACCGGATCGGTCATCTTGAAAAAACACCATAATGGTGTTATCAAGGTCAATGACCGAGAAGCGAAAGCCGACCTATGACATTGACGCGGTCAAAGCCGTTTTCTCGACGGTCGAGAAACTCAATGTCACAGGTTCCGCTCTGAGAGGAGCGGCTTCGCTTGGTTTTGGCCGAAGCGAGATCGTCGCAACCCTACAGACGATCGAGCGACGCCATTTTTATAAGTCCATGACATCCTTTGCCGATCATCGGGTCTGGCAGGATGTCTACCATGTTCCCTCCGAGCAGGGAGCTTTGTACGTCAAATTCACGGCCGACGTCGTGACCGAGTTTTTGCTTCTGTCGTTCAAGGAGAAGGGCAATGACTAACCCCACCTGCCCGGAAACGGGCCAGCCGATGTTCCGCGGCGTCCGGCCGATGACGATCACTTACAAGGGGCGCGAAGGCATCTTCGACATGCCCGGCTGGTATTGTGATGCAAGCGACGAGAGCATTCATACCGGTGACGACATGAAGGTTTCGGATCGGGCTTTGAACCGGCTCAAGGCCCAGGTCGAAGGCCTGCTTGAGCCCGAGGCGGTACGCCGTATCCGAAAGCGTCTCCATCTCACCCAGAAGGATGCAGGCCGCCTGATCGGGGGCGGGCCCAATGCCTTCCAGAAATACGAGAGCGGCGACGTTGTTGTCAGCCATGCGGTGACGAGCGCCCTGCTGCTGCTCGACAGGGATCCGTCCGGGCTCTCGGTTCTGAAGCAGCGGGTGCACCAGAAGGAAGCGGCATAGACCTCTTGAGATTGATATTCAGCGACTGCTGATCGCAATTTCTCGCATGCGCATCGCCATCTTAGACTCCCTTCGGAGAGAGAGTTCGTCCGCAAGTTCTCTCCCACCGCCACCCGGCCTGCCGACATCCCAAAACTTCCAAACGCTTCCGCCATGTCGCGGAACTGGCCCGACAATCCGCTCCCGAACCGGCTGTGGAGACGCGACCAGAGGGAGGGTTCGAGGCCGGGTTTGGGCCTGGAAGGGGGCGCGTCTTCGGGGCGGCTCAAGTCCGAACCCAATTGCCGTGGCGCAAGCCGGCGCCGAGGGCGACGCGTCGCAGGTGTCTCAGCCGGCGACGAAGACATCATCGACGACGATGTCGTCGGCCCGGGCCCTAGCCTGAGCCATGTCATAGGCGGTCTGCATGCGCATCAACGTATCGGCCCTGACGCCAAACGCCTTCTCGAACCGGATCGCCATGTCTGCGGAAAGCGCGGTGTGGCCATTGAAGAGGTTGGAGAGGGTCTGGCGGGTCACGTGGAAGGAGGCGGCCAGGCGGTTGATGCTCACGCCGTGCGGCTGGACGATCTCGCTCTTCAACCAGTCACCAGGGTGAACCGCGAGCGAGGGATGCAGGGTCATGGCCATCAGTGATAATCCTCCAGGTCCAGGTCGGCGATTGTCGTTCCATCGATCCTGATGAAGGTCAGGCGCCAGTTCTTCGTCATGGTCATCGCCCAGCGCCCCGCCCTGTCGCCCACCAGTTGGTGCAGCCCGTAATTCGGCGGCGCGGCCAGTTCGTCAAAACTGCCGACGGCATCGATGTACGCCAGCATCTTGCGGATCCGATTGGCGTCTCCCACCAGATCCTTTGCGTTTCCGGTCTCGAAGAACAGTCGCAGACCCTTGTGGGTGATGCTCTCGATATCCATGCTCCTTTGTGTCAAACCATGTTTTACATGTCAAACGATGCTTGACGATGCTCGCCGGGCGAGGCGGACCGCCAGAAACGGCTCGAACAGCTGGGGAAGGCGTTCAATCCCCGTTGGAAACCGGTTGATCCCATCATCATATGAGCCCGTCTTGAACCGGGCCGATCCCCATGCGCGCACCTATCGACACCTCGGCCTTCCCGGTGGGGAAGGACCTCGACTATGAAGGCGAGGAGGAGCGTCGTCGCCTGACGGCGCTGACGGACGAAGCCTGGCGCTTTGTCAGGGGGGGCGTTGGGATCCGCCGGTGGCGGAACTCGTGCTGGCCTTCGCCGTGGCGCCGATCCTCGGCCTCTTCCTGATGCGGTTTGCGCCGGGCGGTCGGCCTGAGGACGCCGAACGCTGGGTCGTTGTCGGCGACCTGCCGTCAATGCATTTCGAGACCGATGACGCCCCGACGCCGGCCAGGGCCCTGGCGCTCTACTGCGCCATCGCGCAGGACTGGGCGGACGCGGTGTTGGCGGGGCGGGACCTCTCCGAGAGCTATCCCGTCCCGGTCGCGCCGACCCGGGATCACGCCGAGAGCCTCAATGCCCGGATCGCCTTTATCCGGGAGAGTTTACAGGGTTTGACGTAGGCCCGCGGTCCCGTTCGCAGGGGCTCAGACTATGGGGCGGGGGCAAGGGAATCCCGCCTCTATCCAGAGACCCCTTCGTCCCCGACTGCCCACACCGCCACCCAGCCTTCTGACATCCCTGCATTTCCGCACGCTTCCGACATGTCGCGGAGCTTGCCGGACGTCTGTGCCTCCTGCCCATCGAGCGGGATGCGGGCGCGAACGATCTTGCTCATGAGCATCGACCCACCCTGCGGCATTCAAGGGAAGGCTCCAACGATAGAGCCCGCTTGCGACCACTCGGATGCACGCCCCATCCGCTCAGGCTTTTCGGGCTCAGGGGCAGAGGAGTGCCGCGCAGTGACTAAGGCATGCTGCGGACTGCCCGCTCCGGTCGCTGCCGAAGGGCTGCCCTTCCGAAGGTCGCCCATTAGTCGGGACCTGAAATTCGTGACGTCTTTCATCCTCGCCTGAGGCTCAAACCCCGCAGCCGCTTCGCCTTCAGCTCCATCGCCGCCGAGATGGGAAGAGGCGAGATCGGTGAGCCCGATCCGCGGCTGTTACCGCGACGCGTCGGCCCAGGTCCGGATTGTGTCGGAGAGCGTTTGACATGGACGCGATTGCGACTTATTCGCATTAGCATCATGAGTACCCTGTCTCTTCGTTCCGCCCTTTGGCTCGCTGGCGCCCTGACCCTGGTCGGTGCCCCCGCAGCCCTCTCCGCCGAGGCCGCTGATGAGGCGCCGCCGCTCGACACCGTGATCGTCATCGGAGATCGCCGGGAGCTGCCCAACATCCCTGGCGCCGGCGCCACGATCGAGGCCGAAGACCTGCGCCGCCTGCGGCCCTTGACAATCAATGAGGCGCTGCGACAGGCGCCCGGTGTTTTCGCCCGCGAGGAAGAAGGCATGGGGATGCGGCCCAACATCGGTATCCGGGGCCTCAATCCCACGCGATCTACCAAGGTATTGCTGCTGGAAGACGGCCTGCCGCTTAGCTTCGCACCCTATGGCGACAACGCGAGCTATTATCACCCGCCGATCCGCCGCTTCGAACGAATCGAGGTGCTGAAGGGCGCGAGTCAGATCCGGTTCGGCCCCCAGACCATCGGTGGGGTCATCAACTACGTCACGCCCGAGGCCCGTACCGAGCCGGGCGGCCGGCTTACCTTCGCCGCCGGCGACAATGGGTATCTGGAGACCGACGCCAGCGTGGGCGGCGAGGTGCTGGGTTTCGCCACCCTGGCCCACATCAACACCACCCGTTCCGACAGCGCGCGCGACAACCAGCGCCTGCGGTTCGAGGACATTTTCTTCAAGGCCGAGCGTGACTTGTCAGACACCCATCGGTTGTCCCTGCGCATTTCGGCGTTCACCGAGGACAGCCAGGTCACCTACTCCGGCTTGACGGAGGCCGAGTTCGCCGCAAACCCGCGGGCCAATCCCTTCGCGAATGACTCTTTCACGAGCGACCGCGTGGGAGCCTCCGCGACGCACGGCTGGCGGGTCTCCGAGTCTCTCCAACTGAAAACGTCGATCCATTACGCTTGGTTCGATCGGGACTGGTGGCGTCAGTCTTCCAACTCCGGTCAACGGCCCAACGACGCCAGCGATCCGGCCTGCGGCGGCATGGCCAATCTCGACACCACATGCGGCAACGAGGGCCGCTTGCGAGAGTACATTACCTGGGGCGCCGAGAGCCGTCTGACCTGGAAGGGCCCCGCCCTGGGCGCAGACGTGTCGGCAGAAGCCGGCCTGCGCTGGGCCAATGAGCGCCAGGCGCGCCTGCAGGTCAACGGCGACACGCCCCGCGCCCGTCGCGCCGGCGTCGGCCGCAATGCGGGCCTGATCGAAGACAATCTGCGCCATGCCAAAGCTATCGCCGGCTTCGCCACCGCCCGTCTGGCCTGGGGGCCGCTGTCGGTCAGTCCCGGCGTGCGAATTGAGAGCATCGAGTACGATCGGGTGAACCAGCTGACCGGCGTGCGCGGGTCCGCCTCGCTCAACGAGGTGATCCCCGGGCTCGGCGCCGCATACGAGGTGAACGATCGCTGGACCCTGTTCGGCGGCGTGCATCGCGGCTTCGCCCCGCCGCGCGTCGAGGACATCATCAACAACACCAATGGCGGCGCGGTCGACCTCGACGCGGAAATCTCCACCGCCTGGGAAGCCGGCTTGCGCGGTCAGCCGGTTGATGGTGTTCGCCTTGACCTGGCGGCGTTCCGGATGGACTTCGAGAACCAGATCGTCCCTGCTTCGGTCGCCGGGGGGCTCGGCGCGACACTGACCAGCGCCGGCGAGACCCGACACTCGGGCATTGAAGCCAGCCTGCAGGCCTCGGCCCGGGAATTGGGCCTGTTGAACGGCGACGACGTCTTCGTTCGCGCCGCCCTGACTGTAGTGTCAGACGCCAGGTTCGTTGGCCGACGGCTCTCCAATGTGAGTGGCTTCACCAATGTGGTCGTCACCGGCAATCGTCTGCCCTATGCGCCCAAGACGCTGTTTTCCGGAGCTATCGGCTACGCCCGGGGTGACTGGTTCGAGGGGCAGATCGAGATCGTCCACACCGGCGGCATGTTCACCGACGATCTCAACACCTCCGCCCCGTCCGCCAATGGCCAGCGCGGACGTATTCGCCCCGCCACCATCTGGAACGCGACGATCAATCTCACCGCGCCGGACGGCCGCCTGGGCGGCTATCTGGCGGTGAAGAACCTGTTCGACGAGCTGACGATCGTGGATCGTTCTCGCGGGATCCTGCCCGGACCTCAGCGGACCTTTCAGGCGGGCCTGAGCTACGCCTTCTGATCCCGTCCTATAGACCAAGAGCCGTCACCGACCGCTTTTTCGGGCGTCATCAAGTCAACCTGAGGCGGATGCTACGGGCCCTGTCAGCCCAAACTCATCGCCCGGTGACCAAGGCGCCTGAGATCGCCGGTCATGGCCAAGTCCCACAACCCGCACCGTGGGTTCGACTCCTCGCCCGATGTTCACATCGAAGATCCGGTCGAGGCGCATGGCGGCCATGCGTCAGCATACCCACTGGAAGTGGCGCCTCGACGAAGGCTCCGCATAGGAGCAGGGTGAGATGGAGAACCTCTGGCGGGCGATCGATCACCACCGACGGGCTCCGCTCGTAAGGGGCCGCCATGAGCGAGCTCTACATCGCCGAGCGGCAGGAGGCCGGTCGCTGGACCCCCAACCGGGCTGAGAAACCTCGCCAACCCTTCCGACGACGGGAACGACGCTCAGACGAACTGGCCGAGTGGAAGTCGCTCGTCACGTAAGACCGTTCGGCTCCAGGAAATGCGCCCGGCTGAAGACGAGTTGGACTTGGACTGACAGCACGTCCCGCCACCCTGCCTCACGACGCACTCCCTCTATTGCCAGCGCCGGGCTCTCTCGATCTGAAGTGAACCAAGGCCTCAATTGTCGTTCGGACGGCCTCACGAGGATGGGTTCGAGGATCTCGAACAAGAATTGCGATCCCTGCGCTTTTCGCCCAGTCTAACTCCGGGTTGGGGATGGGCATGTCAGAAGCCACGGGGGAGTCGCAGGTTGGCGCGCGGGAGCCGACCGTCGCGCCGGAACCGCAGGGTGAGAACAGTCTCCTTGCAGATACCATGCAGTCGGCGTTGGAGCTTGCGCGAGACCGGCTTCTCGACCGGTCTCTGCGAAACAAGCTCATCAATACACCCCTGAAATCGAGCAAGGCGCGGCAGGTCCGCGTGTTCGATGAACGGAGCGATCGTGTCTTCGCTCGCCTCCGCAGCAGAGGCATCCTGACGTTCACGCACGGTCGCGGCGACGACTCCGGGGATCAGGACCAGGTCCCGGTGGCCGACGCCGGCGCGGACCCAGACCGCCCATCCGACGGCAAGCTTCAAACACAGATGACGTTGGATGGGCTGCAGAAGCGCCTTCTCAGTCTCTACCATGAAGGCCGTACGCTGGAGGAGGAGCAGGGGGTCAACGTCCTTTTCCTGGCTCTGGGATTCCTTGAGTGGCGTGAAGACGCCAGATCCGAGGTCGAGCGGTTCGCTCCACTCCTGCTGGCGCCGGTCGAGTTGATCCGGGAGGGAGCGCGCGACCGGTTCAAGCTCCATTTACGTGATGAGGACCTCATCACGAACATCAGCCTTCAGGCCTGGCTGAAGGAAGAGTTCCGGGTCGAGCTTCCCGAGATTCCGGAGCGTGATGATTGGAGCCCAAGTGAATACTTCGATGCCGTCACAAGGGCGGTCGAAGGCCTGGTAGGCTGGCGGGTCCATCACAATGAAATCCTCCTCGGTTTCTTCTCCTTCTCCAAATTCCTGCTCTGGAGGGACCTGAAGCCGGACAGCTGGGGCGAGGGCGTCCTTCTTGGAAATGGCCTCCTCAAGCAGCTATTGCTGCGTGACTTTGGCGACGATGAGATCGTGGATACGCCTCTGATCGCCGAGGATGACCGGCTTGATCAGGTCTTTGCACCTGCTGAACTGATCCATGTCACGGACGCCGACAGTTCCCAGGCCATCGCGATCCAGGAGGTTCTGGCTGGCAAGAACCTCGTGATCCAGGGACCGCCCGGCACAGGGAAGTCGCAGACAATCACCAACATCGTCGCCGGCGCGGTGGCCGGCGGGAAATCCGTCCTGTTCGTCGCTGAAAAGATGGCGGCGCTGGACGTCGTGCACGAAAGGTTGGCGGCGGCGAAGCTCGGGCCCATCTGCCTCGAACTTCACAGCCGCAAGTCGTCGAAGACCTCTGTGCTCGAACAGCTTCGGAAGGGGCAGAGCACCGCACCTCCGCCCATGTGGGCCGAGTCCGCTTTCGCCGAACTCGGTGAGACGCAGATGCGGCTTCGCAGCCATTCTGACCTGCTTCACACCTCGGATTCAGCGGGATTCACCCCCTTCAAGCTCATAGGCGAGATTTCGTTCCTGAAGGGGTGCGGGGCGCCAACGCCGAACTTTGAACTCCCAAGCGCCGCGGAATGGACCCCGGCCTACGTGGACGAGGTCCGGCGTGAGGCGTCGCTGGTCGCCGGTCGCCTGCTGACGTGCGGGACTCCGGCGCTCCATCCTTGGCGGGGCGTGGGCATTCCCGCGCCCGACCCGCTGGTCCGTGACCGTCTGAGACCACAGATCGCACGGTGCCGGGAAACCGCGACAGCGCTTGTGGAGCAGGTTGATGCCGTGCGCCAAAGACTTCCGGCTCCCGGTGAACTGACATTCCGCCGAAAGCCGGAGTGGCTGGATGCGCTCAGTCTGATCGCCGGCCGTCCGACCGGGTTCGAGGAGATCATCGCCGATGGTCGTTGGCGAGACGTCCTCGCGGAGATGGGTGTCGCCGTCCAGACGGGGCTCCGTCTCGCCTCTCTGGAGGCGGTCGTCGGTCAGGCCTTCCATCCAAGCGCGCTCGAGCGCGACTGGTCGCAGGTCCGCGTTGAAATCGCGGGCCGCGGCGCCTCGCTCTTCAGGTTCTTTTCGAAGTCATACCGGGATGCCGTCGCAGAGGTGCGCGGGCACTGGAATGGCGACTGGCCGGGCCAAAATCGGGTCCGACTGGAGAAGCTCGACGCCCTGATTGACCTCAAGCTGGCCCGAGCAACGATCCACTCCGTTGGTGAACGGGTCGGACCGGCGCTCGGGTCGCACTGGCGCGGCCTTCAATCGGACTGGGGGCGGTTGGCGGAACTGGCCGCCTGGTTGCCGAGGCTTGTTCAAGCGGAAGAGGTCGTCGGTCTTCGCCTGCCCTTGCTCCCTTCCCAAGAGGCCCAAGACCTCGCGGATCGCCTTCGTCATGCAGGCGAGGCTGCTGAGGCCGCCTTTGGCGAGGCAGTCGAGGCCCTGAAGCTGGACCCGGAACTTGCCTTCGAGGGAGGCGACCTGCGTCAGGTTCCGTGCCAGGTCCTGCTCGCGACGGCCATTCAGTGGTCCGAGACATTCGAGTTCCTGGTCGACTGGACAGCGGCGCGGGACGGCTTGAGTTGGCTTCGGCGGCTCGGCTGTTCCCGGCTTGCAGATGGCGCTTACGCCGGTGAAGTCACACCGGCACAGCTCGAGCCGATCCTGGCGCTGGCGATCTACGAGGCGAAATGGAATCGTCTCCGGACTGAGAATCCGCAGCTTGGCGAAGTCCTGGGGGATGAGCTCGATCGTCTCGTCAGGCGGTTCAGGAGTGCGGACAGGGACAGGATTCGGCTGGCTTCGGATCAGGTCTCCAGAGCCCACATCGACCGCCGTCCGACAGGTTCCACGGGCGCCATGGGCATCCTGGCCGATGAGCTCAGGAAGCAGCGCAACCATATGCCTGTGCGGAAGCTGATGCTGAGGGCCGGCGAGGCGGTGCAGCGCATCAAGCCCATCTTCCTCATGAGCCCGCTTTCGGTGGCCCAGTATCTGCAGCCGATGGCCTTGGAGTTTGATCTCCTCGTCATTGACGAGGCGAGCCAGGTGCGTCCCGAGGACGCCCTCGGCGCGATCGCGCGCTGCCGGCAGTTCGTGGTCGTGGGCGATGACCGGCAACTGCCTCCGACCAACTTCTTCAACCGCATCATCAATGATGAGGGTCCGGATGACGAAGAGGATGAGGCGCCCGATGGCGCCCCCCGCAAGGCGGTCATCAAGGATGTCGAGAGCATCCTGAATCTCTGCGCACCGCGTTTCCCGGCGCGGATGCTGAAATGGCACTACCGCAGCGAGCATCCGGCGCTGATCGCGACCTCGAACAGAAACTTCTACGGCGGCGAGCTCATGCTGCCCCCGTCAATCCTCGCGCGGACGACGGACGGGGAGACTGGCCTTGTCTTCCGGCCTGTACCTGAGGGTGGCTATGAGCGCGGAAAGACGGCGCGGAATGAGGTCGAGGCGGGTCTGATCGCAAAGGCGGCGCTTGAACACGCGCGCCGTCACCCGGAGTTGTCCCTCGGCATCGGCGCCTTTTCGGTCGCACAGCGTGACTGCATCCGCGAGCAGATTGATGACCTGGCCCGGAAGCATCCGGAGCTTGAGGCTCTGATGAAGCCAGACGGCGACCGGAAGGAGCTCTTCATCAAGAACCTGGAGAATATCCAGGGCGACGAGCGGGACGTCATCTTCATTTCCGTGGGTTATGGTCGGGACGCCAACGGGAAACTCACCCAGAACTTCGGACCGGTGGGGCGAGATGGGGGCGAGCGCCGCCTGAACGTGCTGATTACCCGTGCCCGCAAACGGTGCGAGGTGTTCTCCTCGATCCTGGCGGAGGACATTCGGCTGGACGACGCCGGCAAGCCGGGCATCCAGGCCCTGAAGGAGTTCCTGAAGCTCGCCAGGGACGGTTATGCGGCTATCGCCATGGAGACCGAACGGGGCTTCGACTCTCCATTCGAGGAAGACGTGGCGCAGGCTGTGCGAGGCCTTGGCTATGATGTTCGACCTCAGGTCGGCATGGCCGGCTTCTTTATCGATCTCGCCGTGATCGATCCCCGCGACGAGGGTCGATACCTGCTGGGCATTGAGTGTGATGGGGCGGCCTACCATTCCTCCCGCTACGCCCGGGACCGGGATCGCTTGCGGCAGATGATCCTTGAGAACCGGGGCTGGAGGTTGCATCGCCTCTGGTCCACAGACTGGTTCTACAAGCGCGAGCGTGAGATCGAGAGACTCCGGGGCGCGATCGAGGCCGCGCTTGCAGGCGCCCCGTCGGCGAGATCCGATGAGCCACAGTCGCCGGCTCCGGACGCGCATCACGGCGATCAGGTGGACGACGATGCAGGGGAGGGGGCGTTTGACCCGTCTCCCACCCCCCATCGGCTTGATCCCTACCTGAAGGCCGAGTTCCGCGTGGCGCCCGGCGCCGCCAAACCCCAGGACTTTGGTCTCGCCCAGGTCGCTTCATGGATGTTCCGCATCGTGGAGCTGGAACAACCCATCCATTCGGAGGAGGCGGGGCGCAGGCTTGCCGCCGTTTGTGGCCTTCAGCGTGCAGGCAACGTGATCCAGCAGACGGCGCTTCGGGCGCTCCGCTCCTGCGAGAGTTCCGGTGAATTGGAGTCAGACGGCCCGTTCTGGACTCTGTCCGGGGCCACGATCCTTGGGCGGGACCGCGGGCAACTGGCCGCCTCGGACCCTGTGCGCAAGCCAGCGATGATCGCGCCCGTAGAGTTCGAGGCTGCCGCTCTCCACGCCCTACGGGAAAACCTGTCCATGACGGAAGACGAACTTGTGATGGAGACGACCCGGCTCCTTGGGTTTTCCCGCATCGGGCCGGACATTCGCTCGGCAATCGAGGATGCGCTCTCAGAGCGCCTGCTTCCAAAACTGGCCCGCGACCTTCTCGGGAGGCTCAGAGCGCCGGCCTGATCGGGCCGGCCCTTCAAGCGTCAGGAGAAGGCTCAAACTGGAGACCCCTGCGCCCCCACCGCCACCCAGCCACACAGCCTCTCGATATCCCCGCACTTCCACACGCTGCCCCCATGTCGGGGGAAAGGCGCCCGTATTCGTGCGCAAACCGTTCGTGGAGACGCCTCAGGGCCCGGGCTACAAGCGCCGCTCGGAAGAGAGGTGGTTGAAGCCGTCTCACGGAACTCACACACCAGCGCGACGTCACCCGCCGCTCGACAGACCCGCTCAGGACTTCGGTCTGAGGCCAAGCCGGTCCGCGATCACGCCGTCGATCATGCGCTTCGGCAAGAGCCGCGGCAGCCACCAGTTCACGAGCGAATTCGGGACAGGCGCGTAGCGCACCTTGGGACGCGCGGCGGTCAGCGCCTCCAGCACCACGTCGGCGACAACCGAGGCTTCCAAGCCCTCCTCATCCATCGCCGCGAGGCTTTCCTCCAGCCGGGCGAGAGGCTCGGCCCAGCCCGTGCCGGCGTAGCGCGACCGGTCGACGGCGGCGCCCTTGTCCCAGATCGGCGTCTTCACCGCGCCGGGCCCGACCACGATCACATCCACGCCCGTGAGCATGAGTTCGCGGCGTAGGCTTTCGGAATAGCCTTCGAGCCCATGCTTGGACGCAGCGTAGGCGGCGGTGAAGGGATAGCCGAACTTGCCCGAAACCGAAGTGATGTTAACGATCCGGCCCTTGGGGCCCTCCGCGCCCGGCACGGCGCCGAGCAGGGCCCCGAAGGCCTGCACCGCCCGCATGGCGCCGACCAGATTGGTGTCGATCACGCGATGGATCTCGTCGAGGGGCTGGTTCATGGCGGGCCCGGGCCATGCGACGCCGGCGTTGTTTACCAGGCCGCCGAGGCGGCTCCCCGCAAGACGGCCCTCGATCTCGGCCGCGGCGCGGGCCAGGCTCCCGGCGTCCGTCACATCCGCCAGCACCGGCTCGACAAGTGAGCCGAAGGCCTCCGTCAGGGCGAGGGCGTCGGTTTCCTTGCGCACGGTCGGAAAGGTCCGCACGCCGGCCTTCGCCAGCCGCTCGACGCAGGCCCGCCCGATGCCGCTCGAGGCGCCTGTCACCACCACGGGTCCGATCACGCTTATGCTCCTTCGCCGCAACGGGCCGGTTATGGGGATGAAGATGGGCCCGCCCACCCGCACGCAGCGGAGAAGGCTCTCAGGCTCGCCGGATCTCGAACCGGACCGAGCCCAGCGGCAGTCCGTTCCAGGACACGACCGCCTCGTTCACGATCACGTCGGGGCCTGTCCTATAGATCAGATCGCGAAAGCCAAGACGGGTCACGGCGCCGCGCGAGCTCACGTCGGCCAGATACTCCAGCCGGATCAGCCCGTTGTCTTCCGTCACAGCGGCCACGCCGACCGTGTCTTCCCGCCTGCCCGTCCAACGGCCCGGCCCGGCGCGGTCAAACACCCAGGTCAGCCGGTTCGTCTCGCCATCCTCGTAGAAGAAGTCCTCCACCACGGTCAGGCGGTCGCCCTCCAGACGCCCATCGAGGTCGGCGCGGAAGCGGCGATTGACCCGCGCAATGGGGAAGCTGAACACGCCCTCGCCCACCGTGCGCCCCACGAAGGCCTCTTCCAGGGTCAGGGCGGCGGGCTTGGTCCGCGGCGCGGGCGGGCGGATGGCGCATCCGGCGACCATAGCGCCCGCGGTCAGGACCAGCGCACCCCGTCGCGTCGTACTCGATGTCTCAATCATGGGCTTTCTCCTCGGGGAAACTTAGACGAAATTCACCTCAAGGAACAGGGGCGACAACCTGCGGCGGGCGATTCAGCCCCCAGCGGCGAAAGACGCCTTAGGGACCTGCGCTCGCCTGAACCGCTTTAATTCGGTCTGTTCTGAAAGTGAGGCTGTAAGCCGCCGCCGTCGTCCCATCCAGGCCACGGAAGTTGCGGTATTTTTCGCTGTTTACCGATAGCGCGTAGGTCACGTCGGGTTGAAGCGACAGGAGGATTTCGAACGTCCGCCCGTCGGCCGAGAATCGCGGCGGGCCAGCCACTGGCGGCGGCGCTCCACCCGGCGCGTTGGTTATCGAGTAGCTATCCTGTCGCATGGGTCTGTCGAACTCGACCCGCAAGACTGTCGGCCCAGGCGGGACCAGGGCTCCGCTTGACGGCGAGGTGCTCACCACGCAGGCGGTCTTCGCTCCGGCGCAAAGACCTTGCGCTCTCGCAGAAGAGGGCGCGCCGGACAGCGCCGCAACGAGGACAAGGCTCGCAAGGGCCCGGCCCACGGCGGCGGGCTTGGTCCGCGGCGCGGGCGGGCGGGTGGCGTATCCCGCGACCATCGCTCCGACATTAAAGACGAGCGCACCCCGGCGCGTGACATCCAGCGTCGCGATCATGGACCTGCTCCTTAGCCAAAACGCCAATGGCAAACCAGAGGAGAACAGAAAAGAGGCCCGGTCGCAAGGAACCCGGGTCAGGGGCCCGAACGCCGCTTCCGGTGGCCGTGCCGCTCGGACTGGCGCCCTCACCGTCGCTTGGCCTTCAGGGTGATCCCCTGCGGCTGGACGCGCTCAATGCCAACCCAGCGGCATCATCCCAGCGAGGCGTCTTCCTCAACCGCGGTCGACGAAATCCGCGATCCCCTCGACAGAGTCTGCGGCGCGGATTCCGGCGACGATCGCATCCAGCAGTTCCTGTTCGTCCTGAGGCGGTCCCGCCTCTCCAGCGATGGCTTCGTCGTCACGAAAGTCGTCAGGATTGGACAGGATGGAGGCCGTCATACGATCCTTAAGCTGGTCCAGGGTGATCGGCTCAAGCGGTTCCAGCTCCACATCCACCTGGTAGAGCGCCTGCTGGAACAACAGCCTGAGCAGGTAGGACCACAGGGGAGGACGGATTCCCAGACGTCTTACCCGGACGACCCGCCAGCACCGCAGGTTGGCGTCAACAAGCACCATGCCGTTTCGCGAGCCGTACTTCAGGTCCCATTGGGAACAGACTGCGAAATCCTCCGCAAAGTCGAACTGGTCGAACTTCTCCAGCCCGGGCGTGGCGTAGCGTCCCACGTCCTGGCGGAATCCAAAGGCGGGAAAGGTTGGGCTCATCGTCTCTTCTCCGATTCCGCCTTGGCCGCCGCCGCCGGATGACCGACGGCGGCGCCCGTGGCGGTCTTTGACCATGCCGGCGTGCCATAGATGTACTGTTCCAGGGCGTTGAACTTCGGCTTGCCCTTGTAACGCCCCGTCATGCGGCCGTGCATCTCGGCGCCCGCTGGCCCCTCGGGCATGGGCTTGATGTTCCAGGGTTGGTTCTTGACCCACTCTGGCACCTTCTTGCCCCAACCGTTCTGTGGGATGGCCCAGTGGTGCCCCGCCTGACCCTTTGCCAGATAGCCCTTCGCGCCCATCCAGGGCCGCACCCTTTTGTCCCAGGAATAGGGGGTCGTCTTGGACCCCCGTAGGGCCGCCTGCTTGGCGGCCTCCTTTGCGGCGCCTGTGACGATGTAGAGTCCGCCCTTGGCGACGCCTTTCGCCAGCGAACCCGCAAGGAAGAGGTCGGACGCCGCCAGGGCGCCGTTCAGGGCCGCCCCCGCATAATCCCCCTCCTGGAAGTCGGCCACCGCCTCTCGCCCGGATCCCCACACCGGGATGAGGGACTCCAGAAGTTCCGGGTGACCTACCGAAGCTGAAGGCGGCCCGTCTTCGGCGGCCTCGGCGCGGGCCCGCCTCAGCCTTTCCTGGCGGAGCATCTCGTCATAACGATCGCCCTCAGGATCTGGAACGGGACGGGGCTGTCCCTGCGGCATTCTCGCCATTCTTCAGGTTTCCTTTCGCTTGGGGGCTGGTGGTGCGGCCGGGCGGGGCGTCGCTCCTGGCTTTCACAAGAAGAACACGAAAGGCTGAGATTGGAAAGAACAAAACAGGAACAAATGAGGTTGCTCTCCCTTGAAGCCCAGCGACTGGCGTTGAAAGGGCGCCCCCAAGACGTCGGGCGCCGGCCCGAGTCCCGGCCTCAGGACCCGGGCGGCCGAAGGCCCAGGGCGTCGATCTCGGCCATCTCCGCGTCGGAATAGGGCCCGTCGGCCTCCGCCTGGAGGCAGAGGGACAGCTCCGACCGGCTTTTCACCCCCAGCACCACCACATCGAAGTCGGGCAGGGAGAGGGCGTATCGATGCGCCGCATAGGCCGGGTCCACGCCCCAGCGGCCGCACAGGGCCCGGAAGGGGGCGGCCCGCTCGAAGTCGCGCCGGTCGGGGCTGTTGGGCGACAACTCCCGGTCCACGGCCCCTGTCAGGGCCCCGGCCTGCGCCGCCCGGATGCCCATGACGCCGAGCCCCGCCGCCTTGGCGGCCCGGGCGATCTCGCGCGGGCGGGCCGGCTCGGCATACCGCTTCAGCGCGCCGGGGCTGTCCATCAGGTTGGCGATCACCTGCACCACAGAAGGGCGCATCGGAAGGGCGAGGGCGTCCAGCACCGCCTCCGGGACGCCGATCCCGGTGATCCCCCAATGCCGGATCTTGCCCTTGGCCTTCAGCGCCTCCATCGCCGGAACGACCTCCTCGGCATAGGTCGACAGGGCGGTGGAGAACTGCGCCTTGGCGCTCTCGCCAAAGGCATAGGCGAACCCGTCGCGGTGCAGGTTGGAGTGCAGGAAGAAGAGGTCTATGCGGCCAAGGCGCATGGCGGCGAGGCTGGCGTCCACCGAGGCCTCCAGGGCCGCCGCCGCCGCGCCGGGCTCGGGCGTGCCCAGCTGGTGTTTGGTGGTGAACTTCACCCCCGGGGGAGGGCGCCCTTCGAAGGCCTCGCCGATGAACCGTTCGGCATTGTTGTACATGGGCGCACAGTCGATCAGGCTGATCCCGGCCTCGACGGCGGCGTGGAGGGTGGCCAAGGCTTCCTCGCGCGGGGTCTCTCCCCAGATCTGGCCGATCCCGCCCCCCAGGCTCAGGCGGCTGACCTCTCCCAGGTCGCCCAGCTTCGTCGTCCGCATATTGCGCCCTCCCGTCTCGATCCGGACCTCAGGGTTCCCGGATTTGGTCTCCGGATGCAATGCGCAAAGGCGAGCCCCGCCCGCGACCAAGTGTCTGGGGACAGGACCGGAACCCTTGGCCCCCAGCCTCCCCGATCATCACCTCGAGTTCACGGTCTGGCGCCATCACCCCCTCTCCAGGAACAAGGGTCTTGGGCTCTTTCACCCAACTGTCACAGATCATTTGTATTGGTCCGACAGGCCGTTCCGGGGTATCAGGCGTTCGGATCGAAGTCCCGTTGCAGGGGCGCCGCAGACAGGATTTCCCGTGAGGATCATCGCCATCGGTTTCGGCGTCTTTCTCGTCACAGTGCTCACCGGTCCGGAGAACGCGAGAGGCCAGGTTCTCTCCATCGGCGACGACGGATCGGTAACGACCTACTCAGGTCCCATGGTCATCTCCTCGGAGGGTGCAAAGGCTATCCTGGGTCCTGTTTCGCAGGCGCCGGCGACCGCGCCTGCAGAGGTGGCCGGTCTGATCGCCAAGGCCGCGGCGCGGCATGGCGTCGACGCCAGCTTGGCGACTGCGGTGGCCTGGCAGGAGTCGCGTTTCCGGCAGTCCGCCGTTTCCCCCAAAGGCGCCAGAGGCGTGATGCAACTGATGCCCTCCACTGCGCGCGAACTTGGCGTTAACCCCGATGATCTGCACGGCAACATAGACGGCGGCGTCGGCTATCTGGCCCGACAGTTGAGGCGGTTCGGCGACGTCCGGCTCGCGCTTGCAGCTTACAATGCCGGACCCGAGGCCGTATTGCGATACGGAGGCGTACCGCCCTTCGCGGAAACCCGAGCCTATGTCCACGCGATCGTCTCGCGCCTTGGCGCGCCTCACATCCAGACCTTTGGAGCCCCATAGGAACATGCCCCGCAAGAGCCTCTTCCTCGCGCTCGGCGCAATCCTCTCCGCCTCCCCCGCCCTGGCGCAGGCACAGGCGGACCCTGCTGGGTCCTCGCCGCTCATCGCCGCTCTCAGCTGGGTCCAGAACACCCTTCTCGGAACAGTGGCCACCAGCGCCGCGGTGATCGCCATCGCCATCGTCGGCTTCCTGATGCTGTCTGGCCGGATGGATTGGCGTCGCGGGGTGATCGTCATTGTCGGCGCCTTCATCATCTTCGGCGCGGTCTCCATCGTTGCGGGCATCCGCAGCCTCGCCGGAGCCATGTAGGATGAGCCGGCTGGCCTCGGATCCGGTCTTCGCTGCTCTGACACGACCCCAGATGATCGGCGGCGTGACCTACACTTACGCCATCCTCAACCTCATCGTGACCGGGGAACTCTTTCTCATCACCAAGTCGTTCTGGGTCCTCGGCGTCGCGCTCCTGATCCACGCCATTGGTTATGCAGGCTCGGTCCGCGAGCCGCGGTTCTTCGACATCTGGATCACCCGGCTCCGCTCATGTCCTCGGGTGCGGAACTTCAGCTTCTGGGGCGGGAACTCCTACTCGCCGTGAAAACGTTCATCACGACTCAAGCCGCCCGTCTCCTGGCGCCCCGGGAGGTCGCCATCGGCGATCGACTGCCTTACGCACGTCATCTGGACAGCCAGACGGTGACGACTCGGGATGGGCTCCTGGTTCAGACCCTTCACATAGCGGGCTTTCCCTTTGAGACGGCGTCCGACGAGGACCTCAACTACCGCAAGTCGATCCGCGAGACCGTGCTGCGCAGCGCCGCCACCTCTCGGCTCGCCCTCTGGCACCACGTGGTTCGCCGGCGGGTCACGCCCGAGTTCCCGCCGCCGCCAGAGGAGCCCTTCTGCGCAGATCTCGACCGGAGGTGGCGCGAACAGCTCGGGGCCCGCCAGCTCTTCGTCAACGATATCTTCCTGACCCTGGTCCTGAGGCCCACCCAGGGACGGGCCGGGTTGGTCGAAAAGGTGCTTCGCGGGCCGCGCCAGCGACAGTCCGAGGCCGCCCGGGACCTGCGCGAGCTGCACGCCCTTCGCGAGTCCTTCTCCGCTGCTCTATCGCCCTATGGTGTTCGCACCCTTGGTGTCTACGATGGCCCAGGCGGCGCTCGGTATTCCGAGCCCTCCGAGTTTCTCGCCCTGCTTCTGAATGGGGAAGGGCGCCCGGTGCTGACCCCGTCCGGCGACATCGGCGCGGCCGTCGGCCAGCGTCGCCTGACCTTTGGCCTGGATGCTCTTGAGCTCGGCAGCGGCCATGGCGGGCCGCCAGGCTTCGCGGCCCTCGTGGGCCTGAAGGACTACCCCGCACGAACCGCCCCGGGCCTTCTCGACGGCGTCTTGCGCCTGCCACATGAGATGGTTCTGACCGAAAGTTTCGCCTTCCAGGACCGCCAGGCCTCCCTGGATCGCATGGGCGTCGCCCTGCGCCGTCTCAAGGCCGCCGATGACGACGCATTCAGCCTGCGGACGGAACTCGCCCAGGCCCGGGACGACGTCGGTGCAGGCCGCACAGCGTATGGTGAGCATCACCTCTCGGTCCTGGTCCGCGCCGAGTCCCTGGCCGCCCTCGACTACGCCGTGGCCGATGTCCAGTCAGGCCTCGCTGAAGCCGGAGTCCTGGCCGTCCGTGAGGACGCCAACCTTGAACCCAGCTTCTGGGCCCAGTTTCCTGGCGGCTTCCGCTTTATCGCCCGCAAGGGTCTGATCTCCGCCGGCAACTTCGCCAGCCTCGCAAGCTTCCACAGCCATCCTACAGGGCAGGCGGAGGGCAACCACTGGGGACCGGCCATCTCCGTCCTCGAGACCACGGCCTCGGGTCCCTACCATTTCAACTTCCACCAGGGCGACCTGGGAAACTTCACCTGCATCGGACCTTCCGGTTCCGGCAAGACCGTCCTTCTGACCTTCCTCCTCGCCCAGGCCGAGAGGGTCCGGCCGCGCATCGCCTACTTCGACAAGGACCGCGGCGCCGAGCCCTTCATCCGGGCCATTGGCGGCCGTTACGATGTCCTGCGGCCGGGTGAGCCGACAGGCTTCAACCCCCTCCTGCTGCCGGACGATCCCGGCAACCGGGCCTTCCTCGCCGAATGGCTCGCCCAGCTTCTTTCGGCGGACGGATCGACCCTCAGCGCCGATGACCGGGCGGTGATCGCGGACGCCATCGACGCCAACTTCGCCCAGCCCACCAGCCACCGCAGGCTCCGCTTCCTGCGGGAGTTGTTCCGGGGCGGCCGCCGTCCCACCCCCGGCGACCTCGCCTTCAGGCTGGGTCCCTGGTGCGAGACGGGAGAGCACGCCTGGCTGTTCGACAACGCCGAGGACCAGCTCAGCCTGGAGACCCGTATCCTGGGCTTCGACATGACCCGGGTCCTGGATGCGCCGGAGGTTCGCACCCCCGCCATGATGTACCTGTTCCACCGGCTGGAGCAGAGGCTGGACGGCTCGCCCGCCATCTTCGTGGTCGACGAGGGTTGGAAGGTCCTGGACGACCCGGTCTTTGTCCGGCGGATCAAGGATTGGGAGAAGACGATCCGCAAGCGCAACGGCCTTGTCGGATTCTGCACCCAGAGCGCCTCAGACGCCCTGGACAGCCGGATCGCCGCGGCCATCATCGAGCAGGCTGCGACTCAGATCTTCTTCCCCAACGCCCGGGCCAAGCCGGACGAGTACATCGACGGCTTCGGCCTCTCCGAGCATGAGTTCTCCCTGGTGAAGTCCCTGCCGGACACCTCGCGGTGCTTCCTGATCAAGCGGGGCGATCACAGCGTCGTGGCGAGGCTGGATCTTTCCGGGCTCTCCGGGCCCCTTCAGGTGCTGGCCGGGACGGAGCGGTCGGTCCGGCGGCTGGACCAGCTGCGTATGGAGTTGGGAGATGCGCCTTCGGCTTGGCTTGAGCCCTTCATGGCAGGGAAGTCTGTGGCATGATTCAGGCCTGCCCCTCCTATATGGACGCCGGCGCCATTGAGGGCGTGCTGGCCACCATAGATTGCCAGACCCAGGCCTACGCACAGGGCGGCTATCTGGCCCTGACCGGGGGCTCCAGCCTGTTCGGCGCCGCGCTGACCCTGCTGATGACCATCTATGTCGCCCTTATCGGCTGGCGGCTGTTGTTCGCACCGGAAGGCGCCCGGCTCTCCGAAGCGCCGGGAGTCGCCCTCCGGATTGGGGCCATCCTCGCCCTGGTCACCAACTGGAGCGTCTTCCAGACCTTGGTCTTTGACCTCGCCGACCGGGCCCCTGTGCAGATCGCTGCGGCGGTCTCCTCGCCATGGACCTCAGGCGAGGGCGCGCCCAGCCTGGCGGCCAGCCCGGTCGCGGGCCTCGATCAGGCTCACAGTGAGCTCCGCCGCGCCGCCGCCGCCTTCGGGGGCCAGGCGCCGCCCAACGTGAAGGCCTACGCCAGCGCTGAGGCCGCCTCCGCCGAGGCCCTGTCCCTGGCTGCGGACGCCCTGATGGTGATGAGCGTCGGCGTCGTTGGCGGCGCCAAGCTCGCCATCGGAGTCCTTACCGCCGTGGGGCCGGTCTTCATCGCTCTCGCCCTCATGAACGTGACGCGAGGGGTCTTCTTTGGTTGGGTCCGCGCCCTCGTCGGGTCCGCTCTCAGCCTGCTCGTCGGCTGGTCTCTCCTTATCCTGCTGTTGGTGGTGCTAGCCCCCTGGCTCGCGACCCTGGCGGAACAGAGGGAGGCGCAGGCCCTTGAGCCGCGGATGGCGACAAGCCTGGCGGCGCTCCTTCTGGTGTTCGCCGTGGGGCAGGGGGTCCTCATCGTCGCCGCCTGGGTGGCCGCCCTGGGTCTGAGGACCGGTGGGCTCGCCACGACATTCGCAGCGCCCTCACCAGGCCAGGTCGCACGAAGGGAGACGCCTGCCGCCCCGCAGCTCGCCTCCAGGGCCGACCAGCTCGCCCAGGCCCTGACCCAGGACAGCCAGCGGTTTGAGAGTCGAGTGCGCGAGGTCAGTCTCGCCGGCGCGGCGGTGCGCACCGCTCCGGCGCAGGCACCAGGTCCGCGACCCCAGGATACCATCGGGGCCAGCTATAGAAGGTCGGTCGCATTGCGGCGGATTGGAGGCGCATGATGTTTCGCTCCTTCCTGATTGTGGTCTGTCTCGCCCTGACGTCGGCGAATGCCTTTGCGGTCACGCCCCGCCCCGGCGGCGGGGATCCTCGCATCCACTTCGTAGACTACGACCCCATCGCCGTGGTCGAGCTGAGGGGTGCGCTCCGCCATCAGCTGACGATCGAATTCGATCCTGCCGAGCGCATCGAGAACGTCGCGATTGGCGATAGCCTGAGCTGGCAGGTGACCCCTAACCGTCGGGCGAACCTTCTGTTCCTGAAACCCATGACGCTCCGGCCCTCCACCAACATGACGGTGGTCACTAACCTGAGGCGGTACAACTTCCGTCTGACTGCAATGGCCCAGCCGACGCGCAGAATGCCGTTTACGGTTCGGTTCGTTTATTCTGCGCCGATTGCGCTTGCTGAAGCGCCTCCGCCCCCGGATCCGCCGCCTGAAGTCCGGAATGCGGCTTACTCCTTCCAGGGGTCGAAGTCCCTGCTTCCGATCCGCATCTTCGACGATGGGCGCGAGACCTACTTCGCCTTCGGCGTCGGCGAGGATCTGCCCGCGATCTTCGTTGTCGAACCGGATGGCGCCGAGGCGCTGATTAACCTCCGGCTGAGAGAGGGCCTGTTCGTCGCCGATAGGATCGCCCAGGGATTCATCCTTCGGAGGGGCGGGGAGTCGACGCGCATCTTCAATGACGGCTTCCAGAGACCTGAGAACAGTCAGGTTCCCGAGAAGCGACGCTCCTTCTGGGGGAGGCCGTAATGGGTCAAGACAGGTCCGGGCGGGTGTCGGGCGCCGACAGCGAGGTTTTGGCCAAGGTCGCAGACCGACTTCCCCAGGTTAGGGCGGCGGACTCGCCCCTGGTTTTCTGGGGCGGTATGACTGGCGCCGTCCTGGCGGGGCTCCTGGTTTTCAATGGCCTGAACACATCCCGCGGCGCCGAGGCCCAGACGCCTCCCGCCCCGGCGCCTGCGCCCTCCACCCCGGCATCGGTTCGGCCGGCTGACCCGCCGCCGCCGCCTGCGGCGCCTGAGGCGCCGCCTGCAGCGACCGTACACTCTGCAGCCACGGAAGACGCCTATCTCCGAGCACCGACACTCGTGGTCGACCTCGCGGCCCAGGAAACCCCTGCGATGGGAGCGATGGTCGTCGCCCCCGCCACAGCCCCCGGCGCACCGCAGCCCGAGCCAGCGGGGTCGCCGGAGGAGCGCTTCGCCGCGCGGACCATGGGTGGCGCCGGCTCTGGCGCTAAGGCCACTCAGATGGGAGACCTTAGCCGGGTGGTGCCTCAGGGCACCCTGATCGCGGCGGTCCTGGAGTCAGCGATCAATTCGGATCTGCCCGGCGCGGTCCGGGGGGTGGTCAGCCGGGATGTTCGAAGCTTCGACGGCAGTCGGATCCTCATCCCTCGAGGCTCGCGGTTGGTGGGCGAGTACAAGTCTTCGGCTTCGGTCGGTCAGACTCGGGCCTTCGTTGTGTGGAGCCGGATTATCAGTCCCACGGGCGTCAGCATCGAGATCGCCTCGCCAGCCGTGGACCGGCTGGGCCAGGGCGGTGTTGAGGGCGCTGTCGATAACAACTTCTTCGAGCGGTTTGGCGCCTCGATTCTCTTGACCGTGCTCAACGCCGGCGTGACGGCCTTGGCCAATAACGGCTCGAACAACAGCAACACCACACTCTTGCTGGGCTGGCCGGGGCTAACCGGACAGGGGGCGGGCGCAGGCATAACGCCACCGAACGTCCCCGCAACCTTGCGGGTGCCCCAGGGCGCGGCTGTCCAGGTGTATGTGGCCCGTGACCTAGACTTTTCCGGTGTCGTTCGCTGATGAACGCCAATGTCTACCTCGGCGCCTTCCTGGCGCCCCTGGCGCCCTGGCTCAGCCGTCCGGAGGTCACCGACCTTCTCGTCAACGCACCAGGCGAGGTCTGGGTCGAGACCGCGGTTGAGGGCATGCGCCGGGAGGCTGCGGTCGGACTTGACGAGACGACCCTCCAGCGGCTGGTTCGTCAGATCGCCGCCTATGGCAGCCAGGGCGTGAACCGTGAGCAACCCCTCCTTTCCGCCACCCTTCCCGATGGCGCCCGTGTCCAGGTGGTGGCTCCGCCCGCGACAAGGGGAGGGACGGTCCTAGCGGTCCGTAAGCATCTGATCTCTGACCTGAGCCTTGAAGAGCTGTCCGGAAGCGGCCTGTTCAACCGGCCGGAGGGCGAGGCTGGCGAAGAGTCGGACGATGAGGTCCTGGCGGACAGGCTCGACGATGGCGACAGACTGGGCTTCCTGCGGGAAGCCGTGCGACGCCGCAAGACCATTGTGATCTCAGGTGGCACGGGCAGCGGAAAGACGACCTTGCTCAACGCCCTGGTCAAAGAGATTGATGCCTCTGAGCGTCTTGTCGTCATCGAGGATGCGGCGGAGGTTCGTTTGGATCATCCGAACAGCGTTGGCCTGATCGCCGTCAGGGGCGATATGGGCGAGGCGCGGGTGGATGCCGATGCGCTGCTGGCCGCTTCACTGCGCCTGCGCCCGGACCGGATCCTCCTCGGGGAGCTCCGGGGTTCAGAGGCCTTCGCCTTCCTGCGTGCGGTGAACAGCGGGCATCCAGGCTCGATCACCACCATCCACGCCGACAGCCCCGCCGGCGCTCTCGATCAGATCGGCCTCCTGGCCCTGACTTCAGGCTTGGATCTGGGCTGGGACAAGGTCCAAGCCTATGTCTCGCGGGTGATTGACGTCGTGGTCCAGATCGATCGGGCCGAAGGTGTCCGACGGATCTCAGACATCCAGTTCCTCGGCCGGCGCGCCTGAGGTCGCCGGGCGGGTTGCCCCGCCCGGTCCAGGACCTGTCTTCAGAACTTGGCGGAAAGTCCCAGGGAGTAGGACTGCCCGATCTGGAAGCTGTTCGTATTGAACCGCTTTCCGCCCGCCGCCTGGTACTCCTCGGCGTCTGTCCCGGTCAGGTTCCGCGCCTCGAATGAACCGGTGAACTCCCGGCCCTGGATCTCGAAGTTGCGCCGATAGACGAAGTCGACCCTCACCCCCGGCCGCTGGACCAGGTCCGGCAGGTCGACGCTGCTGGAACGGGCGGAGACGCGCTCGCTCGTATAGGTCACCAGCAAGGTGGCCTGCGAACCGGCTTCGTCGTTCTCGAAGCCTAGCTGCAGGTTGGCCAGGTGATCGGACTGTCCCTGAAGCTTCTCTCCCCCCTTCAGGTAGTCGCGGGCGGGAGGGGTGGTCGGGACGCCCGTGATATCGAGAGTGATCGTGTCCCCGTCCGAAACCTGCAGGCTCGAGGTCGTGTAGGTATAGTTGAGAGACACAAGCCAGCGCCGCTCATCGACCCAGCCCGTACCGGTTTCCGGTTCGAAGAGCTTCTTGAACTCAACCTCGCCACCGTAAATGTCCGCGGCCGGCGCATTGTAGAAGGTCTGGCGGAAGGCGCCGTCGGAGCCCAGGACCGCGAGGGCTTCGACAGGCTTCTCCATGTTCTTGTAGAAGGCGCCAAAAGTGAAGTACTGGCCCCGGCTGAAGTAGCGCTCGTATCGGGCGTCGACGTTCACGAAGGTCGTGTCCTCGAGGTAGGGATTGCCTGAGAGGATCCGGTCGGTCTCCGTGTCCCGGTAGCGCTGCGGCGCCAGTTCCCGGAACTGCGGCCGGCCGATGGTCTGGGATAGGCCGAACCGCAGCTGCTGGTCCTCGGCGAAGTTCCAGGTCAGGGTCGCCGCCGGAAGGAGGTAATCCTTCGAGACGCTGCGGCTGAAGATTGGCGCCGCGGTCGGGGCGAAGATGTCCAGGGTCTTCACGGACAGGTCCGCCGTCTCGTAGCGCAGGCCAAGGCTGCCCCTGAGCAAGGGACGGATCTCGCTGTCCACCTGGACATAGGCCGCAGCCACCTCCAGCCCGGCGTCATACATGGCGGCGTCCCCGGTCAGGGAAGACCCTGTCAGTTCCCGCAGCATGATGATGTCGTCGTTGATGTTCCGGTCCGCCACCAGGTAG
Organism: Phenylobacterium sp.; assembly: GCA_020402745.1. Classification (GTDB taxonomy): domain Bacteria; phylum Pseudomonadota; class Alphaproteobacteria; order Caulobacterales; family Caulobacteraceae; genus Phenylobacterium. The sequence goes on along the minus strand of JADBYZ010000026.1, from coordinate 100,056 downwards.
TCGATCCGCTGGCCGGCGTAACGCGCCGGGTCCCAGTTGCGGCCCTGGTCGTAGGTGAAGTCCCGACGGACAGAGGTCCGGGTGTTCCGCTGCCATGCGGCGCCCATCTTCAGCTGGGCCTGCCGGACAAAGTCCACGGGAAGGTCATAGGCGAGGTCAAGGTTCGCCGAGCCGATGTTTTCATCCAGGTCCGAGAAGGAGACCAGCTGGTTGGCGCCCGACAGCAGGGCTATACGCCCGCCCGTCGCCGAAAGACCGTACCGGTACAGCCGCTCGTACGGCGCCTGACGGGCCGTCCGGCCGTAGGTCCCGCCCCAGGCGAGTTCCCAATCCCCGAGGAGATGTTCGCCCGAGAGCTGGCTCAGCTGCAGCTCGCGCTCGTACCACTCAGAGTTGTAGGCGTTCACATTGGTGTTGCCCTGCGACTGGGCCGAGTTGGAGGTGATCCGGGCGCGCTTCGACGTCGAGCGGATCCAGAGACCGGTATAGCGGACCTCGTTGTCTCCGTTCTCCCAGGCCAGGCCGCCAAGGCCGCTCCAGGCGACGTCGTTCTGGTTGGCCTCGAAGGTCGCATCCGTGGCAAGGGCCAGTCCGCCGGCGTCAGGAACTGAGGTCTGGCGCACGCCCTTGCGCGTCTGCCAGCCGTTCCGGTAGCTCAGGACCCCGATGGCGCCAATGCGCCCATAGTCGGTGTCAAACGACTGTCCGCCGGAGACGTCGAAATTGCCGTTAAGGGGCGTCCTGTCCCGCTGAATGACGTTCAGCGGGGCGTTCGTGAAGCTCCGCGCGACGGCCTTGTACTGATCCGTCGTCAGCCCGCCCGTGGCGCTTCCGACCACCACGGGGCGGTTGGCGGCGAACTGGCGAACGCCCACCGGCAGCTTCCGGGCGCCGTTGTCGAAGCCCAGCCAGTCGGTCTCTGATCCGTAATAGGTCAGCCCACTGTTTCCCGTAGTCACGGTGTCACCGCTGACGCCGACGCCCACCTTGAGGAAGGGCTCGTCAGGGGTTCCGACCGTCTGCAGGTCGATCACCCCGCCCCCGAACTCGCCGGGATAGTTGGCCGAAAAGGTCTTCTGGATCACGGTTCCCGAGAGGATCGAGGCCGGGAAGAGGTCCAGGGGGATGACGCGCTGCAGGGGTTCAGGGCTGGGCAGGGGAGAGCCGTTCAGCAGAGCCTGGGAATAGCGTTCCCCCAGTCCGCGGACATAGACGAACTTGCCCGACACCAGCGAGATGCCCGTGATCCGGGTCAGGGCCTGGGCCGCATTGTCGTCACCGGCGCGCTGCACGTCCTCGGCGCTGAGGAAGTTCGCCACCTCGGCGGTGTCACGGATCACATCCGGGATGAACCGGCCGCTGACGATGATCTCTTCGACTTCGGTCCCCTCGCTGGGCGGGGGGGTCTGGGCGAAGGCCGAGTGCGCCGTGGTGAGGGCGGCGCTTGCCAACAGGAGAGTGCGGAGGGTTCGGGTCATCGGGATCGGGCCTTCAAGGGGACAAGGAGGGAGGCGGCGGGATCACCCCGCCGCCCTGCGCTTCTCGGATCAGCAGGAGGCCGCGCCCGCCAGGCCACAGGTCCAGCCGACGTACCAGTTGTCGGTCAGGCCGGAGACTGCGCCGATGTAGGTCGTCGCCAGGAAGAAGGACGAGGCGGGGATCGGGTTGGTGGCGACCCGTCCGCTCTCGTTCGAACCGTTGATGAAGCCCTGGGAGAAGGTCGGAGTATAGCCGGTCGCGATATTGTTTTGGCCGGCGTTGAACAGGGTCTCGGGACCGGTGGGCTGGTCGTTGTCCGTGGTGCGGAAGGGACCCGCGCCGCAGGAGAGGGCCACCGAGGAGAAGGTGGGACGGGGCTCAGCCATTGTCGAGGAGCCGTCCACGTCAATGCAGGGGATGGACGGATGGGCCGAGTAGATCACGCCGTTCAGGAAATCCGCCCGGGTGCCGCCGTTCAGGACCAGGCCCTGATGCTGGCGGGAGTCAAAGGTCGAGGTCGCCAGGCCGAGGCGGCAGACGAAGTTGGAAACCTTGGGGTGGGCGCGCAGCAGCGGGAAGCCGCCCGAGGTGGAGCCAGCGCCTGAGATCTCAAAGCAGCGGGCTTCTTCCGTGGGCCGGTCCGACGTGTTGATGATGTACTGGGCCGAGCCGGTGTAACCCTCGTCGGTGTCGAAACCGTCGTCATCCCACTCGGTCAGCACGAGGCGGCGCACGTTCACCGTGCCGCCGAAGAACTCGACCGCATCATCAGCGCCGCCATGGACCTGGACGAAGTCGACCACGGTGCCGTTGCCGACGCCGCCGAAGGTGATGCCGTTCAGCTCCTCGTTGGGGGCCACTTCGTAGCCCGCTTCCTTGACCTGGACGTAACGCAGCACGCCGCTGTTGTCGTTCGCCGCGTTGCCGCCCCAGTTGATTGTCTGGATGGCTTCGAAACGGAACTCGCAGTTCACCGGATTCGCCGGGAAGCTGGTGGTGGTCGGTGGGCAACGGTTGATGGGCGCCCGGCCGGCGATGACGATGCCGCCCCACTGGCCCTTGAGGTCAGGGCCGCCGTTCAGGTCGTTCAGGCTGGTGAAGATGATGGGGCGCGAGGCGGTGCCGTCGGCGATGATCCGCGATCCACGGTTGACCGCGATGTACTCGGCGATGCCGCCGAACACAATGACGCCCGGCTCGATCGTCAGGACGCCCGACTGGACGCCCGCGCGGGGGTTCTGGGCGTCAGGGCCGAGGTCCTGGCCCACCTCGGTCTTGCCATCGACCCGATAGGCGGTGCCTGGCCGGAAGGGGAGGGTCAGGGAGCCGGTGACGAGGCGTGGGATACCGCAGGACCGCAGGGTCCCGTTGGCGATGGTGCCAAGGTTGATGAACCCGGTCGGGCAGTCGGCTGACGCTGATCCGGATCCACCGGAACCGCCCGAACCACCACCGGTCCCCCCGGTCGCGAACTGTCCTTCGCCGGGCGATGCGATGCTGGATCCGCCGCCGCCGCAGGCGGCCAGCAGGCCGCTCGCAGCGACGCTCAGGGCAAGGATTTTCAGCTTTCCGAGAGCTGTCATGGGTCGGTCTCCACCGTATCGACGTTTCGCGCGCAAACAGGGAGTGGCGACCGCGCCAAGACCGGCCCCCCGAACACCCCTTTGGAGCAGGTTCTAGGGACGGCCTGTGACGCCCAGCCTTCACTTTGATGACAGATACATGTCAGTCCGGATTGGGGCAGGCGGACGCCCCGGCGAAGGTGCTGGTCGCCTGTGGCTCCCAAAGGGATGTCCGAGCCAGAGATTTCCCAGGGCGGGCCGATGGCCCGGATCGCGGCATCGGCGATGAAAACCGGGTCCAGGGCGAAACACTCAACCGGGTCGGTGGCCCGACCCCCCTCGGTTATGAGGCTGTTCGCCGGGCCCCGGAGCGCCCCCGGGATTCCACCCTCAGCGAGCGGAGGGGTGCAGAAACCTGTAGCCTGCCGCTTGGTCACCTACTGGCGGCCCCGCCGGGGGTCTGTCAAATTCCGGGTCGGGCGCTGTCCCGCGTCCCGGACCCGGAGATCCCGCCATGCGTGGAAACTGCCTCTGCGGTGACGTCGCCTTCGAGTGTGACGCCGCCCCCGTCGTGACCGTCGCCTGCCACTGCACCCACTGCCAGAAGACCAGCGGCTCGGCCTTCTCGGTCAACGCCATCGTCCCGGGCGCCGCCTTCCGGCTGACGGGCGGCTACGCTGTCTACGCCGACCAGGGCGAGAGCGGCGGGTCCGTCGAGCGCTGCTTCTGCCCGAAGTGCGGCTCTCCCCTGGCTTCGCGCCTCGGCAACGGCATGGTCGCAGTCAAGGTCGGCGCCCTGGAGAGCCAGGAGGACGTGAGTCCCGCCCTCCAGGTCTGGACCCGCAGCGCCCGGTCCTGGTCGAAGACTCTCCTGGCCGCCCCCGGCTTTGAGACCAACCCACCCTCGGCCTGACCCGGAGATCCGCCGTGCTTGCTCCCCTCGTTCCGGCCGCCATCGGCCCTGAGGACGAAGCCCTCCGCGCCGAGGTCCGGGCCTTCCTGGCCGAGCGCCTCGCCGGGGTTCCCGGCGCTCTGCGCGCGCGGACCTGGATGGGTTTCGACGCCGACTTCTCCCGCGACCTCGCCGCCCGCGGCTGGGTGGGCCTGACCCTGCCGGTAGAGTTCGGCGGCGGCGGCCGCAGCCCCTTCGCCCGGTTCGTGCTGATCGAGGAGCTTCTGGCGGCGGGCGCCCCCGTGGCGGCCCACTGGATCGCCGAGCGACAGAGCGCGCCCCTGCTCCTGCGCTATGGGACTGAGGCCCAGCGTCGGGACATCGTCCCGCGCATCTGCCGGGGCGAGGCCTTCTTCTGCATCGGCATGAGCGAGCCCAACTCCGGCTCCGACCTTGCCAGCGTCCGGACCCGGGCCGAGCGCACCGCCACGGGCTGGCGGCTGAACGGCTCCAAGATCTGGACCACCTACGGCCACAAGGCCCACTACATGGTCGCCCTCGTCCGGACCAGCGGCGGGCCGGACGACCGGCAGGCGGGCCTCTCCCAGCTGCTGATCGACCTGAAGACCCCCGGGGTCACCGCCCGGCCCATCCGCGACCTGGCGGGGGACGAGCACTTCTCGGAGGTCTTCTTCGAGGATGTCGACCTGCCGGAGGACGCCCTGATCGGCCAGGAGGGGCAGGGCTGGTCCCAGGTAAACGCCGAGCTGGCCTTCGAGCGCAGCGGGCCCGAGCGTCTCTACTCGTCCACCGTCCTGATCGATGAATGGATGGACTTCATCCGCTCGCGAGGCGGACCTACGGGGTCCGAAACCGAGCTGGCGGGGCGGATGCTGGCGCAGCTGGCGACCCTGCGGAACATGTCCCTGGCGGTGACCGGCCAGCTGGCCCGGGGCGAGAGCCCCGTGGTCGAGGCCTCCATGGTCAAGGACCTGGGCGCAAGCTTCGAGCAGTCGATCCCCGCCCTCATCACCGATCACCTGGCCTCGGTGGAAGGGCCGGTCCCGGCCCCGCTCTTGGCCACTCTCGACTACCTGGCGGGCATGAGCCCGACCTTCTCCCTGCGCGGCGGCACGCGCGAGATTCTGCGCGGCATCATCGCCCGCGGGCTTGGACTGAGGTGAGATCATGAGCGGCGACCTGTTCCTCGACTCCTTCCGCAAGCTCCTGGATGGCCTGGGCTCCGACCCCTGGCCCGAGCTCTCCGCCTCCGGCTTCCTCGACGTCCTGAGGCCCGAGGCCGAGGGCGGGGCGGGGCTGGACCTCTCCGGCCTCTTTCCCCTGGCCTTCGAGGCCGGGCGCAGGGCCGCGCCGCCGGCCATCGTCCAGACCCTGCTGGCGCGCCTTGCCGATCCTGAGGCCCTGGACTGCGCCGATGCAGCCCCCGTGCTGGCGGCTGGCGGCGTTTCGGCCGAGACGGCCCGCGCCCTCTGCGCGGCCGCGGACGCGGCGGTCATGGCCGGGCTGATCGACGCCCTCCAGTCGATGACCCTGGACCACGCCTCCACCCGCCGGCAGTTCGGCCGCGAGATCAGCAAGTTCCAGGCGATCCAGCACCAGATCGCGGTGATGGCCGAGGAGGTCATGGCGGCCCGGATGGCGGCGGAGACGGCCCTGATCGGCGCGCCGCTCGACGTCTCGGGGCCCGCCGCGGCGGTCGCCAAGCTGCGCTGCGGCGAGGCGGCTCTCGTCTGTTCCGGCGTCGCCCACGCCGTCCATGGCGCCATCGGTGTCAGCGCCGAGCACGCCCTGCACCGCTATACGGGCGCTCTGCACCGCCTGCGCCTGTCGCATGGGGGAGAGTCCAGGTGGGCCCGTCGCCTGGGCGAATGGGCCCTTTCGCGGCGGGATGACGCCGCCACCCTGGCCCGGAGCCTCTAGAGACCGTCCAGCCGGCAGTCCCGCGCGGCGAGGAAGGGCCGCAGAGCCTCGTAGGCCTTGGCGTGCCGCAGGAGCGGTATGCGCGGATAGAGGTGGTGCAGGATGTGGAACTGCATGCCTGAGGACATCAGATTGCCCAGCCGGCTGCGGAAGGCGCGGGTGTCGCGGTAGCGACCCATCTCCTGCGCCGGATGGTGCGGCGCCCAGCTCAGGTAGAACTGGATGTAGGTGGTCCCCAGGATCCGCGGCAGCCACCAGATCAGGGCCGCCTCGATGGCGAACCCGGACCAGGCCATGCCGAACAGGATGGCGTGGTAGGCCAGGGTGTAGAGGGCCGCGATCAGACCCGCCCGGCGGGCTTCGTCCGTGCCGATCCGCGCCAGGGCCTTGCCATAGTTGCCGCCCGTCGCCGACCCCGGCTGGCGGTGGGCGATGGTGTTCAGGAGGTGTCGCCAGGCGTTCGGCGCCTTGGTGTGGATGTCGGGGTCCAGGTCGGGATGGTTGGCGTGAAGGTGGTGCTCGTAATGGGTCAGGCGCGCGACGCCATAGGGCAGCAGCATGGGTAGGGGCGACAGGTGGCCCACCAGCTCGTTCAGCCAGAAGAGGGGCTCGCCCTCCCGGGCGATGATCCGGTGCTGGGCCTCATGCGAGGGCAGGTAGCAGAGGGCGACATTCAGGGTGGCGATGGGAAAGGCCACCCAGAGGGGCATCAGGCCGGACAGGGTCAGGGGCCAGAGCGACAGCCAGACCGCGAGGTTCCCGAGCCCCCAGAGGACTGATCCCCAGGGCAGGCCGCCCATGAACCGGGCCGCCGTTTCCGTCTCCAGCCGGTTGAGTTCCTGGGCGGGTAGGGCGCGGAGGGCTTCGACGGAGATGTCGGTCATACCCAGCGCCCCGTCTTCTGGGCGACGGCGCCCCATCCCCCTCCGACCAACAGTCCGACCGCAAGTGGCCAGGGCGTGGTGGCGATCGAAGGCACGGTTCGCTCAAGGACCTGGGCGATCAGGGGCGCCAGGAAGCCGATCCCGAACAGAAACGTGAGGTTCTGGAAGATCAGGGGCAGGAGACGGCTCACGGTGTGTCCTCTTTTCAACTTTCGGTATGGAAAGCGAAAATGACGGGTGCGTCAACTTTTGATCAGGCTTGAGTCCCCGACGCCCCCGGGTCATCAAAGACTATGAGCCTCGCCGACTTCCAGCCCTGGGTGGACCGCTGGCGTCTGGCGCCGGATGGCGCGCCTTTCGCCAGCAACTGGAGCCGGCTGCTGCCTGTCCGTCGGGAGGGGCAGTCCCTGATCCTGAAGGCGGCCATGGCCGAACAGGAAATCCACGGCTCGGCCTTCCTCTCGGGTTATGGCGGACGGTCGGCCGTAAAGGTGCTCGAACGCGAAGCCGATGCCGTCCTGCTGGAGCGCGCCGCAGGTCCAAGCCGCCTCGCCGATATCGCCCGGATGCAGGGTGAGGAGGCCGCCTACCGCATCCTTTGCAAGGGGGTCGCGAAGCTCCAGGCGGCTCCAGGCCCCTTTCCGGTGGCCCCGATTCCGCTGGCGACCTGGTTCTCGATCCTGCCCCAGGCGGCGGCCCATGTGGGCGGAGTCGGGGTCTACGCCGAGGCCGCCGGAGTCCTGGAACGCCTGGTCGCCACCACGACGGCGGAGGCGCCCCTCCACGGTGACCTTCACCACGGCAACCTGCTGGACGGCGGGGTGCGGGGCTGGCTGGCCATCGACCCCAAGGGCCTTACGGGCGACCCCGCCTGCGACTATGCGATCATGCTCTTTTGGGCGGGCGCCCCGGATGCGGTGGCTCTCCCGGATCTGGTCGCTGCCCGGATCGCGCCGGTCGCAGCCCTTGGCGGGCTCACGTCGCCAAGGCTGACAGGCTGGGGCCTCTGCGTCGCTGCTCAGTACGCGGGGTGGTTCCACGGGACGCCCATTGGCGAGGCCATGATGGCCATCGCCGAACGCCTCTCCCTCGACGGGGCCCTGGCGGAGATCTGAACCCCCGCCAGGGCGTCCTGTCTCAGGACTCCATCTCTTCCCGGATCGTCTTCCGAGCCATCCAGAAGAGGAGGAAGGCCAGGATGCCGAAGCAGGTGGAGATCATCAGGGCCCAGCGCACGCCCTGGGCCGAACCGAGGCCCACGCCGTTCGCCATCACGTCCGAGATGATCCCGACGACGGTCGGGCCAAGTCCCAGGCCGATCAGGTTGATGACGAACAGGAGGATGGCGGAGGTGGTCGCCCGCATGTGCGCGGGCACGATGGACTGGCCGATCGCATACACCGGTCCGTACCAGAGCGAACCCAGCAGACCGTTGATCACGAGGATCCAGAGGGCCACGGAAGCCGAGGGCACGCTGACTGCAATGATGTAGACCGGCACGGCGATCAGGGAGGCGATAGCCGGAACGACGACATAGCCGCGCAGGTCTGTCTTGGCGAAGCGGTCAGCGATCTGTCCCCCCAGCCAGGCGGAGATCATGCCAGCCGTTCCCCCCATGAGGCCCAGGGCCAGGCCCATGAAGCCGACGGACTTCAGCTCGAACATGCTGGCCAGGCGGGCGACCTCCTCACCATGGACCCGAAGGAAGAAGCTGGCGGTGAAGGGGGCGTGTCCATAGCCGATGAAGGCCTTGATGGCCGCGCCCAGGGCGATCAGCCAGAAGGTCTTCTTCTTCATCAGGTAGGCCAGGGTTTCCCGGAAGGTCGCCTGGGCCGAGGTGATGCGGGCGCTGTGTTCCGCGAGGATCTTGCGCGGCTCACGAAGGGTGAAGAAGCAGAGGGCGGCGAACAGCAGCCCCGGGACGCCGGCGACGAGGAAGGCGACCCGCCATCCGTACGCATCCGCGATCAGGCCGCCCATGACCAGACCCAGAAGGCCGCCCAGCGGGGTGCCCATGGAGTAGAAGGCCAATGCCGAGGCCCGCTTCTCCTTGGGCACGTAGTCAGCGATCAGGGAGTGGGCGGGCGGCGTGCATCCCGCCTCCCCGATTCCCACGCCGATCCGGCACAGGACAAGCTGGACGAAGTTGGTCGTGGCGCCGGAGAGGGCCGTGAATCCGGACCAGACCGCCACGGAGGCGCCGATGATCATGGGCCGGTTCCGCCTTTCGGCGAGCTGGGCCAGGGGAATCCCCAGGATGGTGTAGAAGAGCGCGAAGGCGAGGCCGCTCATGAGCCCCAGCTGCCAGTCCGCCAGCTTGAGCTCATTCTTGATGGGCTCAGCCAGGATGTTGATGATGGACCGGTCGAGGAAGTTGATCGTGTAGATCGCCAGCAGCAAGAGCATGGCGTAGCGCGTGTACGCGGCGGAATAGGGCGCCTGGCCAACGGTCGCCGTAGCGGGCGGCACGATGGGGTCCGCCGACGGCGTTGCAGTTTCTGTCATTTGATTTTCCTGGGCTCCCTCAGGCGTTTTTTTTCGATCATGGCGACTTACGCGGGATTTGCTAGTCCGGCGCGCTGTCGATTTTCGCCATCGGCGCCCGGGGCGGCGGCCTCAGGATGAGGATCAGCGGGATCATGGCCAGGGTGATGAGCGTCATCCAGCTGAAGATGTCGACATAGCCGATCATCATCGCCTGGCGCGTCACCTCTCCATTGAGCTGAGCAAGGCCCTCAGGAGTCGTGAGGGCGCCCGGAATGGTGATCACGTCATTGAGTATGGGACTGGTGGGGTCCATGCGGGACGAGAGCTCGCTGTGGGCAAGCGCACTGTTCCTCAAGACCATGGCTTGGACGAGGGAGATGCCGATGGCCGATCCCAGGCTTCTCGCCATCGTCGACAGGATTGTCCCCTCCACCCTGTGCGCAGGATTGAGGGTCACGTAGGCCAGCGTGCTCAGGGGCGCAAAGAGCAAGCCGGTGCCGGCGCCCTGAACGAACCCGCTCACGACGATGGGCCAGTCCGTCATCGACAGGTCGAATCCGGCCATCGCCCAGAGGGAGGCGATGCTCAGGACCGTGCCGATGAAGAGCACCCGCCTCGCGCCGAGTTTCTGGATCAGGAAGGGGACCATCAGGAAGGAGATCAGGGTGCCCAGGCCCCGGCTCACGCTGGCTTCACCCGTCTGCATGGCGGAGTAGCCGAGCAGGTTCTGCATCATGACCGGCAAGAGGGCGGTGGTGGAGAAGAGCAGCACTCCGACAAAGAAACTGAAGATCGTGGTGCCGACGAAGTTCCCATCCCGCGCGAGGTCACGGTGGAAGAAGGGATGCCGCGCCGTTGCGGACTGGACCAGGAAGACCCAAAGGCCCGCCAGGGCGAGCGCAAGCCAGGCCCAGATTTCCGGGGACTCCCACCAGTCCTGGCCAGGGCCGCGGTCCAGCATGAGCTGCAGGCCGACAACAAAGGCGGTGAGGGCGGAGAAGCCGATGACATCGAAGGGCCGCTGTCGCCCCCCCGGGTCATCCGCCATGAAGGTGGACACTCCGAGGACCGCAATGATGCCCAATGGCAGGTTGATGAAGAAGACCCACCGCCAGTTGAGATGCTCTGTAATCCAGCCTCCGACAATGGGGCCCAGGATAGGTCCCAGGATCACCGCCGAACTCCACAGGCTCATCACCCTGGGGATCTGTTCCTGCGGATAGGTGTCCAGCATGACAGACTGCGAAAGGGGCATCAGGGACGCGCCCGCAAGGCCCTGCAGGGTGCGGAAGAGCACCATCTCCGGCACGCTGGTGGCGATGCCACAGAGCATTGAGGCCGCCGTGAAACCGATGATCGACAGCACGATCATCCGCTTCCGGCCGAACTTCATAGCGAGCCAACCGCAGAGCGGCGTCATGACCGCCGTGGCCAGAATGTAGGAGGTCAGCACCCAGGTCAGCTGCTCGGGGGAGGCCGAGATGCTGCCCTGCATATTGGGCAGGGCGACATTGGCGATGGTGCTGTCGAGGGTGTGCATCAAGGTCGCCAGCATCAGGGCGCCAGTGATGGGAATGCGGTTCGCCTTATCCTTTTCGAGGAAGTCGGTCGTATCAGTCATCGGCGGCCGTTCGCCAGTCCGCCCCGGCTGCGGCGAAGAGCCCGATCATGTCGGACAGCCGCCGCGCCTCGGCTTCGGCTAGGCTGCGTCGCGCCAGGCTGAGCTGACGACGGGCGTCGATGGCCCTGAGGAGCGGGGCGCCGCCCAGCCTCACTCCGGCCAGGGTGATGTCGGCGTTCGCCTGCGCGGCGTCCACCGCCCGCCGGAAGGCAGCCACCTCGGTCTCTCCGGCGTCGAGGGAGGTCATCAATCCGCCGACCTGCGAGAAGGCCTCCAGCACCGTCCGGCGATACCGGGCCTCCGCCGCACGAAGGTCGGCCTCCGCCATCCTCCGGTTGGCCCGGGCGAGACCGCCGTCGTAGATCGGTGCGGTCAGGCCCGACGAGAGGTTCCAGCCGCGGGAGTCAGACCTGAACAGGTCCTCGATCTGGTTCGAGGTCTGGGCGTAGTTGCCAGTGAGGCGCAGTTTCGGAAGTGAATCCGTCTGTTCCGCCCGGGCGGCGAACCGCGCCGCGCGCAGCTCGGCCTCCGCGGCCTTGATATCAGGCCGCCCCCGAAGCAGCTCTGAGGGGAGGCCTACGGGAATGGCGCCCGGAAGGACCAGGTCCGCCAGCCTGAAGTCGGGCGGGGTCCATTCCGACGGGGACTTTCCCGCCAGGAGGGCCAGGCGACGTCGGGCCTGGTCCCTTTGCCGGTAGAGGTCGGGCATCTGGGCTTCGTCGATGGCGAGCTGGGCTTCGATCTCCACCCGGCCCGAGCGGGACAGCCCGCCGAGGCCCTCGGCTCGCCGCGCAAGCTCGACAAGCTTCCTGTCGTCGTCGATCACCTGTTCTGCGGAGTCAATCTGCGCGTTCAGGCTCGCAATCCGGACCCCTTCCAGCGCCACGCTTGCCGAGAGCGAAAGGGCCGCCGCGTCGGCTTCCCAACGCGCGGCGTCGGCAAGGGCGGAGGCCTCGCCCGCCCGACTGCGCCCGACACCGAACAGGTCGGGGTCATAGCTGACCAGGCCTCCGAGGCTGAAGATGTTGAAGGTGCGACTGGGAAATCCGCTGAGCCCGAAGCCCTTGCTGTTGAATAACTGCCGCTCGATCCGGGCGTTGAGACCGATCTGGGGCTTGAGCAGGGCCTGCGCCGCCTCCGCCTCCGCCTGGTGCCGTTCAAGGGTGGCGCGGGCTTCTGCAAGGTCGGGCGCATTCTCCAGGGCTAGCCGGATGACCGCATCGAGCTGCGGGGAGCCGAAGGCCGACCACCAGGTGCGGGATCGGGCGCCGGCCTCGACGACGACCCTGGGCGGCGTCCGCTCACCGGCCATGCCATAGCCCTCGGGCGAGGGCGTCCCGGCGGGTGCAGTGAACGCGGCGTCCGAGGTCGCGCACCCTCCCAGGAGTATCAGGCCTGCAGCCAGGCCCAGGAGAGCCGCAGGGCGGCGCGGAAGGACGGGCATGGCCCTATTCCCTGTCACGGCTGGACCGCACGTCGACCTTGACCGTGGCGGACAGTCCCGCCCGGGCGGCCATGTCCGGCGGGGGCTGGTCGAACTCGATCCGGACGGGGAGCCTCTGGGTGACCTTGACCCAGTTGCCCGTGGCGTTCTGCGCAGGGAGGGCGGAGAAGGCCTGTCCCGTCCCGGGGGCGAAACTGGCCACCCGGCCCTTGAGCTTGTCCTGGGGATAGGCCTCGATGTCGATCTCGACGGGCTGTCCCACCTGCATCCGGGCGATCTGGTCTTCCTTGTAGTTCGCCTCCACCCAGGGGCGTCCGGCCAGGAGCCAAAAGGCGGCCTGGGAGGCGTTCAGGTAGGCGCCGACCGGCAGCTGGTCGACGCGGGCGACCACGCCGTCCGAGGGCGCCAGCACCTCTGTGTAAGAAGCGTTGAGGCGGGCGCGTTCAAGCTGGGCGCGGGCCTGCAGGACGGCGGCGGCTCGGGACCCCGCCTGGGGGTCGCCCCCGAGGACGGCGAGGGCCGCCGCCGCCGATTGCTCGGCCGCCTTGAGATGTTCTCGGGCAAGGCGCGCCGCGTGGCTAGCCTGGTCGGCTACCTGAACCGATCCCGCCCCGGCCGCAGCCAGTCCAGCCTGCCGTGAGGCCTCGGCTTCGGCAAAGCGCAGGGTCTCACGGGCTGCGGCCAGGTTGGCCTGCTCGCGACCATAAAAGGCCCGCTGTTGAGCAACCATCTGCTCTGCATAGGCCAGTTCGGCCTCGGCGGCCGACAGTGTCGCCCGGGCGTCCCGGGCGTCCAGGCGGAATAGAACCTGGCCCTTCTTCACCGCCTGGTTTTCGCGCACGAAGATCTCGACCACGCGGCCGCTGATCGAGGGGGCTACGGGGGTCTTCGCGACTTGGACGAAGGCATTGTCTGTGGTCTGAAATTGGCCAAGCGTCAGCAGGTACCAGGCCAGCGCAGCCAGGATCACAAGCGGACCGGCGATCATCAGGACCCAGCGTCTCGGGACGCCGCTTCGTCTCTGGGGCGCGACTGGGAGCTCTTCTGGCGCCTTTTTCTTTTTTTTGGACACGCGCCGACCTCCCACGGGTTCTCTGGGACGTTTACAGCCGGTCTAGCGGCGGTTCGCAGTCCTCGCTGGAAAAACATGTTCCGCTCAATGGCCAGGAAGGGCAAGGGCTCAACGCAACCATCAGGTCATTTTCCCACGCATTTTCTATTGCTTAGCCGAACTGTACTCTGAAGTCCAAAATTCACAGAGCACAGGCGGGTGAAGGCTCGGTTCGCCATCCGGCATGGCCCGCCGGCCAGCCATCTTCGCTGACCAGGACGTGGGATTCCGCCTTGAAGACCCCCGCCGCGTGTCGCGGCGCCTAACTCCGGGCCCGCACGCCCTCGCGGAGGCCCAAGTCGCCCGCAGAGAATTCCTCCTGCACGAGCCAGAGCCTGAGCAGGTGGCGCTTGCGCGCGGGATCATCCCAGTCCTCGTAGGCGGTGCGCTTGTGCAGGATGGAGGCGTTCTTCAGCAGCTGGATGTCGCCAGGCTGGAAGTCCATGTCCAGGAAGTGATCGGGGTCATTGGCGGTGGTCTCGATGAATCGGAGGACCGCTTCCTGTTCGGCGGACAGCCGCGGGGCGTCGGCGTGCTGTTGGCTCTCGCGGATGTACCAGGGGATGAAGAAGAGGTTCAGCCGGCCGTCGATCAGCCGGCAGATCGGCCGGGCGAACCAGGCTGGCGTCCCGGGGCGGTGCTGGCCCTGGGTATCGAAGGGGAAGGCCTCGAAGAGGGCGGGGACGAGCTCCGGCCGTTCGGACAGCAGTCGGTTGAAGATCGCCGCCGAGCTCGCGATCCGGCTCACGCCGCCGGTCTTCGCCCCCTGCAGGCAGAGGAGACCGATGATGTCGGCGCCGTCGGTATGGAAGTCCTGCTCGGCCCGGGTCTTGTAGAGGCGCACCCCGTAGGCGGCGGGGTCGGCGCCAGTGTCCCGGACATGGCCGAGGAGGTCGCCGTCCGTGTTCTGCGAGACCGCGCGTCCCATGTGGAGACCCAGGCCCCAGTAGATGTCGGCCGAGGCCTCCGGGCCGATCTCCTCGACCGGCAGGCCCCTCAGGAGAAGGAAGCCCCGGCCCCGGTCGAGGGCCTCCAGCCAGGCGGTGACTTCAAGGCCCAGTCGGGGAAGGGGAAAGTCTTCCCGGGTCCAGGCCGTGCGGTCCGTTGACCGGGTCCGGGCGGCCGTTCGCGCCGCCATGAGCTCGGCGACCTCATCGTTTCGGAGGATGCGACGCCATTCGTCGCGCCGGGACATGTTGCGGCCCAGCCAGACATCGCTGGTCGTCAGGGTGTGAAGGGTCGGCATGAAGCGCCCGGGGTTTCGAGTGTGGCGCCGAGGATGATCCTGGATTCAAGATTCGACAATTCCGGAAATATCGAGATAAAAGCCAGCCCATGCTCGTGAGCGCCTCAACTCCCACGGCGGAGGCCGTCGCCGCCCTCAGCGCCCTGGCGCATCCGGGGCGCCTGGAGGTGTTCCGCAGGCTCGTCGCGGCGGGTCCGGAGGGGCTTGCCGCCGGCGAGATCGCCCGCACCACGGGCAGCCTTCCGAACACCCTGTCGTCGAACCTCGCCATCCTCACCGCTGCGGGCCTGACCCAGTCGCGCCGGAAGGGCCGGTCCATCGTCTACTCCGCCGACTTCGGCGCCATGCGCGGTCTCCTGGCCTACCTCATGGAAGATTGCTGCCAGGGCCGCCCCGAGATCTGCGCCGACCTGTCCCCGACCTGCCAGGACGCCCCCGCGCCCTGACATGCTTCATCTCCAGCCGGAACTGACGCCATGACGGATCGTCCCCGAAACGTCCTCTTCCTTTGCACCGGGAACTCCGCCCGTTCGGTCATCGCCGAGGGCCTGCTGCGCCGCCTGGGCGGCGACCGGTTCCGCGCCTTCTCCGCCGGGTCCTTCCCAACCGGCAGGGTCAATCCGGGGGCCTATCCCGTGCTCCGGTCCCTCGGGCTCGACCCTGCTGAGTTCCGCTCCAAGTCCTGGGATGAGTTCGCCGCCCCGGGAGCGGCGCCGATCGATTTCATCTTCACCGTCTGCGACAACGCCGCCGGCGAGGTCTGCCCGATCTGGCCGGGACGTCCCGTCACGGCGCACTGGGGGGTGGAGGATCCCGCGGCGGTGACCGGATCAGAGGCCGAGGTCGCGGCGGCCTTTGCGGCTGCGGAACGCCGGCTGCGTCGTCGCATAGAACACTTCCTGGCCCTCCCGCCCGAAGTCCTCGACGGTCCGGATGTCCGGGCCCGGCTGGAGGCGATCGGGAAGGACACAGCGCCTTGACGGCGGCGGCCCCCGACTTCGGTCTGGCCCGGCGTCTGGCGGCGGAAGGCCTCGGCACCGCCCTTCTCCTGTCCATCGTGGTGGGCTCGGGGATCATGGGAGAGCGGCTATCCGGCGGGAATGACGCCATCGCCCTACTGCTGAACACGGTCTCGACCGGCGCCGGGCTGGCGGTCCTGATCACGCTTCTGGGGCCGGTCTCCGGCGCTCACTTCAATCCCCTCGTCAGCCTCCTCGCCGCCCGCGACCGGGATTTCGCCGCCGGGGAAGCACTCGCCCGGGTCGCGGTCCAGGTCCTCGCCGCCGTCGCCGGCGTCCTCCTCGCCCACGCC
This sequence comes from Phenylobacterium sp., assembly GCA_020402745.1. Classification (GTDB taxonomy): domain Bacteria; phylum Pseudomonadota; class Alphaproteobacteria; order Caulobacterales; family Caulobacteraceae; genus Phenylobacterium. Next base: position 84,077 of record JADBYZ010000026.1, on the reverse strand, counting down.
ATGTTCGAGCTGCCGTTGTTCCAGGTCTCCGACAAGGTGCGGTCCGGCGGCGGGCAGGTGCTGTCGGAAGCCGTCGCCACCTTCGGCCTGATCCTCGTGATCCGCCTCGCCTCGCGCCTCGCCCCGGCGGCCACGGCCGCCCTGGTCGCTCTCTACATCACCGCCGCCTACGGCTTCACCGCCTCGACATCCTTCGCCAACCCCGCCGTCACCCTCGCCCGGAGCCTGACCGACACCTTCGCGGGGATCGCCCCGGAGTCCGTCCCCGGGTTCCTGCTCGGACAGGTTGGGGGCGCGTTGGCCGCAACAGCGGCATCGGCCTGGTTGCTGAAGGAACACCGCGCAGGGGGCTGAAGGGTGCGAAGGCTGCGGTACGGCCTCCCGTCCCCGATTCTCACTTATCGTAAGATGATCGTGAAGGCGGGTCGCTGACTTCGCCCGCCCAACTCTGGTGAAGGCTCTCAGCCGGAGCTGGCCTTATCTCGCGATCGCCCGTCCAGAGAGTGTCAGAAGCTGGTCGGCGACCTTCTCCCGACGAGGGTCGGGGCCGGCGGCCTCAAGACCCATCTGAACCTCCGCCTCGCGCAGGAGGGCGCAAATCGACCCCGCGTCGGCCCCGTTCGCCGCCGCAGAAAAGGCGTGCAGCAGGTAGCGGTCGTACTCGTCAGCGACCGCCTCGCCATCCCTCCAGGCGCTCATGAGGCCGAGCGGGTCCCAGGTCCCGAAGCCAATCTTACGAAGTTCCGGCAGCAGGTTGCGCATGTCGTGCGTCATCTGAGAGCCTCCCCGGTCTCGAAATCATGGATCACGGCGTCCCCCATGGACGCCAGAACTTCCGCCGCCTCGCGCATCCGCCCTGCCTTGCGGCGGGTCGCGATCTCGGGCTCGTTCCCGGGGGACTTGCTGTAGAAGTGATGCATCAGGGCCAGCCGGTTCAGTTCAAGCTCCCTTGAGAGCGTCGTCAGCAGGTCGATCCAGTAGGCGGCGTCTTCGTTCGGTGTCCGGCCCGCTGGGCGGGCGTCAGCGCGCGCCTTGTCGGTCATGGCGCGGGCGATCCGCGCCTCAGACCAGCCCCTGCGGCGATACCGCGCGATCTCGGCCGCGCGCGCCTCTGGCGGGTCCTCTCCTTGCTGCAGGGCGCTGCCCAAGAAAGCGCCGCAATCGCAGGTGTTTCGGGAAATCAGGTACTCCCGCTCGTCCGCCGCCAGCAGCGGACGAAGGCCGGGCGTGTCGATCCGCTCGGCCCGGCGGACCTGACCTCTCCTGTCCAGGGTGGCGAGGGCGGCGTTCAGCCGGTCGAGGTCATCGGTGGCGGCGATCAGGGTGATGTAGGTGCACACTGTCTCACTCCACTTTCCATTCGCATGTCCTGGATTGAACGACCGCCGCTGTCTGGAAATCGTCTCGGAAGACCAGTCGGGTCATGTCACGGTGTCCGTCATCTTGATGAAGTCCGGCACCCCGCGCAGAGCCGAGATGACGTCGTCCATGTGTGAAGGTTGCCAGGGCATTGGCCGCTGGGCGCGGTCAGCGGCCTCCACGGGGTCGTGATCCCAGATCAGCTTCAGCGCTCCGGTCCGTCCGACCCGGGCTGCTACAAGGCAAAAGCCATCGATCCCCGGGAGCCGTTCGCCGGACCGGTCCATGGCGCCCAACAGGGCGCGCCAGCCCTCCGGCGTATCGGTTCTTGCGACTTTGAAGCGCCTTTCGAGTTGCGCCACTGCGTCCGGATCAGGCCAGCCAATGCTGTCGCGGAACGCGATTTCGAGGGGGAGGCCGGCGAGTTTCACGTGGGCTGCAAGGGGCAGGGCGGCGAAGCCGGTGTGCCAGATCAGGATCGGCTGGCGATACCGCCTTGGCGCGTGCTGCAGGTCGTCCGGGCTGGCGGGCTGATCCGTTACGAGGGCGCTGACCTCGACCAGGAGGTATCCCTGTTTGTCGCCGCCCAGGTGGATCGCGTGTCCGAACCGCCCGTCCGGCAAGGGCAGAGCGAAGCCGTGCCCCGCCCTCACGCCCGTCCGTACGGTGAAGGTCTGAGACTGGAGGTCGATCCCGCCCTGCGGATCGGCCGCTTCGACCATCCGCCCCCAGCCGTCATACTCAACGCCCCGGAGGACTGCGAGCGCCTCGATGCGGGCGATGGCGGAGTCGATGTCGAATCCGGCGTCGAGCGTCTCCCGCAGGATCAAGCCGCCCTGTGTCGAGCGCACACTCACCCCGGCGGGGAGGGTGGTGCGAAAGCGCTTCAGCCGCGCAGGCGCTCCATAGATGAAGTGTTCGATCGTCTCCGACATGACGGGTCAGCCATGGTCGGGCGTCGTCGCGACCGCTTCGAAGACGCGCACGCTGTGGGCCTGCAGAAACACCTTGCCGCCATCACCCCGCCGCATCACGACAAAAGTGACCATAGGCCACCCTGCCTCGGCGTCTGCCTGGACGACGCCCTCGAAGCGCAGGGCCGTGAGGCGCTGGCCTGAGGTCAGGAGGATATCGTAATGGCGACCCTCTTCGAAAAGTTCAGTCGCCGACTTCAGATACAGGCCTTGTCGCGTCGGGCCGAGGCGAGGCAGCCATTTGAAGAAGATGGAGAGGACCATGACCAGAAGCGCAATCACCACGGCGACGGTGAGGGCCTGACCGAAGAACAGGGCGAGATCCGCCATGGCGCCACCTTTGCGATCTGAGGCGCGCGGGATTTAGGTTCTGCAGAAACCCTAATCAAGGCGCGGCGCCGCATCCCGCACTCCTTCCCGTACAGCCGGACAACCCGGAGTTGAACCTCCTCGACGGAATCGCCGTGAGCCGCCGTTTGTTGCCTCAACTGGACTGGAAGGGGAGGCGCGACCCATGCGGATCCGAAGCATCTGGATGTGGATCATGCCGATGATCGGTGTGCTTCTGGCGGCCTGCGGCGGCGGGGGAGGGGGCGGATCGACGCCGGCCCCGTCAGCGCCTGCAATTTCCGCCTTCTCTGCCTCTCCGGCGCAGGTCCAGCCCGGTCAGTCCGTGACCTTGTCCTGGACTGTCCAGGGCGCAACCTCCGTGACGATCAGTCCCGGTGTCGGATCCGTCGACGGGCTTTCCAGCCGTGCTGTTACGCCTGCAGCCAGCACGACCTATGTCCTCACCGCCGCGAACCCCTCCGGCTCGGTCACCGCCTCGACGACCGTGACGGTCGCCTCTGCGCCCTACCCGCCCGGCCTCGCCCCGGGAAACCTTCAGGTCGGCGGCGTGACCCGCGAATTCCGCGTCTACACGCCTGCGGGACTGACAGGGCCGCCCAAAGCGCTTGTTCTCGTCCTGCATGGCGGGGGCGGGGCGGCGCTCAACATCGCCAATCCCGGCGCCCATCCCCTTTCCGTCTTCCGGGACGTGGCGGACCGCGAGGGCCTCATCGTCGTCTACCCAGGCGGTCAGCCGGCGCTGGATGGATCACCCGGCTGGAATGACTGTAGGTCCGACAACCAGACTTCCAGCAATGCGGACGACATCGGCTTCCTCAACGCCCTGATCGAGCAGCTTCGCACCGCGTATGGTCTGCCGACATCCAAGGTCTTCATGGCGGGAGGCTCAAACGGGGCGCAGATGACCCTCTCCTACGCCCTCGCCGGACCTGCCAATGTCGCTGCGGTGGCGTCTTCAAACGGGAACATGGCCAAGAGCCCCAAGGCGGGCGCCTGCAGCGCCTCCCCGCCACGGCGGCTGCCAGTCCTCATGGTGCATGGGACGGCGGATCCGGCCATGCCCTATGCAGGTGGTTGCGTGGCCAACCTGGGCGGAAACTGCACCCGGGGCCAGGTGATCAGCGCCGAGGCGACCCGTGACGTCTGGCGCCAGGCGAACGGCGCTACAGGGACCCCTGTGCAGACTGTTTTCAATGGTGACACCTCCGATCCCGGGCCGGCCAACAGGCTGGCTTATCATGGACCGTCTGACGTGGAGTGGTGGCGGATGGATGGTGCGGGGCATCCCGTCGCAAGCCAGAAGGTCCTGGTCCCCACCACGCCGGAGAGCGGATCACAGAACCGCGATGTCGATTTCGCAGAGATCGCCTGGGCTTTCTTCAAGTCCAAACTCTAGTCGGCCTCAGCCCATTGCCGACCCGGTTCGCAACGCCCTGCAGACGGGCAGGACGGGCGGGAGGTCGAGGGGCCGCCGAAAACTTCCGCGAGGAGGGTCTTCCCGGCAGCAGATAGCCGCCTAGGTCCGTCTGCCTTTGGCCGTCGGGCTCAGACGGACCTGAGCGCGCTCGCCGGCCGCGCTGACAGGATGGGAAGGGCGCCGGCCAGGCTGAGGACCAGCGTCACCGCCAGTCCCGCGCCAAGGGTGCCCAGGACGCGCCCCCAGTCCGGCGCCCAGGTGAATTCGAACACCTGGACGATGATCCACCAGGCGCCGCCAAGGCCCATGGCGAGCGCGACCCCCCCCAGAAGGAGGCCGAGGAGGCCGTATTCAAGAGCCTGGACCCCCAGCAACTGCCCTCTGGTGGCCCCCAGGGTCTTGAGCACGACGGCGTCGTAGGTCCGGGATTGGCGGGCGGCGGCGACCGCGCCGGTGAGGACCGCCATGCCCGCCAGCAGGGTCACCGAGGCGGCGGCCAGGACCGCCAGGGCCATCTGGTCCAAAAGGGTCCTGGCCTGGCCAAGGATTTCGCGAACTGAGATGACCGACGCTCCGGGGAAGGTCCCCAGTATGGCCCGGGCGGCGGCGGTTTCCCGTTCCGGCGGCAGGCTGACGGCGCCGGCCAGGGTGTGGGGTGCGCCCGCCAGGGTGCTGGGCGGAAAGACCATCAGGTAGTTGAAGCCCATGGTGTCCCAGTCAATTCGTCTCAGGGAGGCGATGCGCGCCGGGATCTCCCGCCCCAGCACACTGACCGTGAGCCTATCGCCCACCCCGAGGCCAAGGTCCGCAGCGACCTCGTCATCCAGGGAGACGAGGGGAGGGCCCTCATAGTCCTTCGGCCACCACTCCCCGGCCATGATGCGGCTGCCCGCGGGCAACTCCGCCGCATAGGTGACCCCGCGTTCGCCGCGCAGCACCCAGGCGTTGCGCGGGATGACCTTAAGGTCACGAACCTTCTGGTCTCCGTAGGCCGTGATCATGCCCCGCAGGGCGGGCGCCAGGTCGACCTCGGCCCCGGGGGCGGCGTCGGTCACCACCTTGCGGAAGGTCTCAGCGCTGGCGGAAGGGATATCCAGGACAAACTGCGCCGGAGCCCGCGCGGGGACGGACCGCGCAATCTCGGCGTCAAGGCTGGTCTGGATGGCGGCGATGAGGACGAAGAGGGTCAGGGACAGGCCCATGGCGATCACAAGGGCCGGCGTCTGGGAGCCGGGCCGGTGCAGGTTCGCCAGCGCCAGCCGGAGAAGGGGAGACGCCGGTCGTGGGGCCCGTCTGGCCAGCACCTTCACTCCGGCGCCGACCCCCAGCAGCAGGACAAGACCTCCCGCCGCTGCCGCCAGGATTCCGGCGGAGTAAAGAGGCTCCACGGAGGTCAGGACCGCGAGGCCGATGGACAGGCTCGCCGCTGCGGCCACGATGCCGCCGTCGCGCAGGGCTGGGCGCCCCTGGGGCTCAAGCGAGGCTCTCCAGATCGCTGCCGGCGGGGTCGACCCGGCCCGGGCGAGGGGCAGCCAGGTGAAGATGAAGGCGATCAGCAGCCCTTGGGCGGCCGCAAGGGTCAGCGGCGCGGCATGCAGGGCGAACTCCGGGCGCACGGGCAGGCGGTCGCCGATGAGGGTCAGGATCAGGGACGGCGCCCCCGCCCCCGCCGCCAGCCCCGCCAGCACGGCGACCATTGCGACGGCCCCGACCTGGAGGAGGTACACCGTGGTGATATCGCGTCCTGAGGCCCCGAGGACCTTCAGGGTGGCGATGGAGCCGCGTCGGGCTGAGAGGTAGCCGGACACCCCGTTACTGACGCCAATGCCCGCGATGACGAGGGCGGCGAGACCGATCAGGCTCAGGAACTGGCCCATGCGCTCGAAGAACCGGCTGGCCCCCGGGGCTGCGCGGCTATGGTCCCGCACCTGCCAGCCAGACTCCCCGAACTCCCGCCGGAGGGACTCGGCGAGACGGTCAGGCGCGCGGGCTGAACCCTCGGGGAGCTTCACGCGGTACTTGGTCTGGAACAGGCTTCCGGGCTGGATCAGGCCCGTCGCAGGCAGGTCCTCCAGGCGGATCAGCGCGGCGGGTCCGAGGCTGAAGCCTTCGCCCACCCGGTCCGGCTCGTTGTCCAGCACCCCGGCGACCCGGAACTCGGTCCGGCCGAATCCGACGATGGACCCGCGTCCCACCCCCAGCCGCTCGGCCAGCCCCGACTCCACCAGCACCTCACCCGGTCCCGGCCGCGGCGCAGGGCGCACGCCCGACGGGGTCTGGACGGTGAGACTTCCATAGAGGGGATAGACGTCGTCGACGGCCTTCAGCTCGGCCAGCATGGGCGGGCCGGACCCGCCCCGCGCCATGGCCCGCAGCCGGACGGTCTCGCTGACCGGGCCGAGCTCGGCCATCCTTAGCTTCTCGGGCGCGGTGGCGGACCTCTGGGTGAGGGCGATCTCGATATCGCCGCCCAGGAGTTCCCGGCCCTTGCGGGTCAGTTCCCCGGTGATGGCCGCGGTCAGGCTGCCGATGGCTGCAAGGGCGGCGACGCCGAGGAAGAGGCAGAGGAAAAGCAGGCGCAGGCCCCGGAAGCTGGCGGACAGGTCCCGCCGCGCGATCCGCCAGAGGGTGGGCAGGGGGACGGGCGTCATGACAGCCGGTCGGAGATGATCCGGCCGTCCGCCATCTCAACAATCCGGTCGCAGCGGGCGGCGAGGCCCGGGTCATGGGTGATCATCACCAGGGTCGCCCCGGCCGCCGCGCGACGCTCGAAGAGGAGGTCCGCCACCCGACGGGAGGTCACTCCGTCCAGGTTGCCCGTGGGCTCGTCGGCGAAGATCAGGCCGGGCCGCGGGGCCATGGCCCGGGCGATGGCCACCCTCTGCTGTTCGCCGCCCGACAGCTGGGTCGGATAGTGTCCGAGCCGGTCGGCCAGCCCTACGGCGGTCAGTTCCAACACCGCCCGCTCGCGGGCGTCCCCCACTCCGCACAGCTCCAGGGGCGTGGCGACGTTCTCCAGGGCGGTCATGGTCGGCAGCAGATGGAAGGCCTGCAGGATGATGCCGATCCGGCCCCGACGCGCGCGGGCCAGGGCATCCTCGTCAAGCGGTCCGAAGTCCTCGCCATTGATCCGGACTTCGCCGGAGGTGGCGCGTTCCAGCCCGGAGAGCACGGCCATAAGGGAGGACTTCCCCGAACCCGAGGGCCCCAGGACGGCCAGGCTCTGGCCGTGAGGCGCATCGAGATCAACACCCTTGAGGATGTCGGTGTTTCCAAGCGAGAGTGTTACGCCCCGCGCGCAGATCATCAGGTCGGTGTCGGCGGCGGTGCGGGTCATGCGTGGAGGCGTCCGGTGCGTTCGGGATTATGGCTATATGTGATCATGGCCGGGCTTTGCCAGCTTGTCCTCGCCTGTTCCCCCGCCGGGGAGGCCGCCCGGACACAGAAGGCGCCCTTGGCGGAGGCGGGCTTCGAAGGCCCCCTTGTCGTGGCCTTTGGCGACAGCCTGTTCGCCGGCTACGGCCTCGAGCCCTCTCAGGGCTTCGCGCCCGCCCTGGAGCGGGCCCTGGCGGAGCAGGGCGTCAGGGCGCGGGTGGTCAACGCCGGCGTCTCGGGGGACACCACCGCCGCAGGCCTCGCCCGGATGGCCTTCACCCTCGACGGCCTGCCTCGCAAGCCTGACCTCGTGATCGTCGGCCTGGGCGCCAACGACATGCTGAGGGGCCTTAGTCCGGCGCAGACCCGCGCCAACCTCCAGACCATGCTGGACGAGCTGAAGCGGCGCGGTATCCCGGCCGCCATGACCACCATGATGGCCGCGCCCAACCTCGGCGAGGACTACGCCCAAGCCTTCAATACCATCTATAGCGAGCTCTCAGCGGCCAATGGCGTCCGTCTCTACCCCTTCTTCCTCGAGGGCGTCGCGGGCCAGCCAGCGAAGCTCCTGCCGGACGGCATGCATCCCAACGCAGAGGGGGTGGAGGACATCGCCCGGCGGCTGGCCCCGGCCGTCGCCGGGGACCTTCCCAAGGGCTGAGGGGCGGGCGCGGGGCCCGCCCCGCCGTCCTACTTCGCTGCGGGCGGGGCGGCGATCACCTCAACCGGCAGGCCGAGCTGGTCGAGCTGCGGCTTCACCACGGCGGCGTCGCCCACGATCACGAAGGTCAGGCGCGCCGGATCGATGACTCTGCGCACCGCCGCATCCATGTCCGCCGCCGTCATGGCGCCATAGCGCTCCGGCAGGCGCTCGAACCAGTCGTCGGGGCGCTTGAACTCGGTCAGGGTCGACAGGCCATTCAGCACGGAAGCGCTACGCTCGAACTGGCCGGGCAGTTCTCTGGTGGCCCCGTCGATGGTCAGTTGGCGCTCCTCGGCGGTGGCGCCGAGGATGGTGGTGAAGTCACGGGTTTCCTTCAGGATTTCCGTGATCGAGTCCTTCGTGCGGTCGGCCTGAACCGGCGCGGTGACCCGGAAGGCGATCCGCTCGACTGTCTCCGGGATTACGGAGCGGACGCCATAGGACCAGCCTTTGGTCTCGCGCAAGTTCATGTTCAGGCGGGAAAGGAAGCCGCCGCCGAGGATCTCGTTGCCGGACTGCAGGGCCAGGAGGTCGTCGCCGCCCCGGGCGTCGAGGACCTGTCCGGCGGCGATCACCGACTGGGGCGACTTCGGCCGGTCGACAAGTACGACCCGATTACCTGAGGGCGCAGGCGGAGCCGGGAAGGCCTTGGCGCCCCGCGCGATGCTGGGTTCCGGCTTCCAGTCGCCCAGCGACACGTTCAGCAGGGTCACGATCTCCGCCAGGGGCCGGTCGGAGACGATGACCAGACGGCCATTGTCCGGCCGGATCCACCGATCATGCTGGGTTTTGAGATCGGCCGGGGTCAATCGGCCAACCACCTCGGTATCGCCCGCCCCGCTGGCGCGGACACTGTAGGGGTGGGCGCCGCCGTAGAGCCGCTTCGACAATTCCGCCGCGGCGATTGCGGACGGGTTGTTCGCCTCCGCCGAAATGCGGGCGAGTTGCTGGCCGCGCAGACGCTCGACCACCGCGGGCTCGAAGGTCGGACGCCTCAGGACGTCCGCGAAGAGGGCGAGGGAGGGGGCGAGGTTGGGGGTCAGGGCGTCGAGGACCACGTTGGACCGATCCGCCCCAGCCATGCCCCCGACGCTGGCGCCGAGGAGTTCGCTGCGCTCGGCGATCTCGCGGCTGGAGAGCCCGCCTGCGCCCTCGGTGAGGGCCTGCAGCATCATGGACTGGGCGCCGTAATCGCGAACGCCGTCCGCCGCCGTACCGGCGTCGAAGCTGGCGGCCACCAGGGTGCGCGGCTCGCTCGCCCGACGGGCGTAGACCACAGGCATGCCGTTGGAGAGGACGGCGCGTTCGACCTCTGGGAAGTCCAGGGCGGGGACCTTGCCGGCGCCCGGCATGACGGGATCGGCGCGGGGTGTGCGGGCGGACTGGGCGACACCGGTCCTGTCGATCACGGCGCCCTTGGCGGCCGGGTCGCCACCCAGCGGGCCGCCATCGAGATCACGCTCGCCCGGATCGATGCGGAGCGACAGGGCCGGGCGGCTCAGCCAGGCCTGCAGGGCCGACTGCACGGCGCCCGGCGTCAGGGCGGCCCAGGCGTTCAGGCGCTTGCGGTAGAGGGCGGCGTCATCGGCGTAGAGCTCGCCCTCTGCGAGGGTCACCGCCTTGCCACCGAAGCCGCCGACCGCCTCGGTCGCGCGGATCTTACCGGCGATCTCGACGCGGCGGGCGCGGTCCAGTTCCTCGGCCGTGGGGCCGGAGCGAACCAGGCCGGCGATGACCTCGTCCATGCGCTTGGCCACGAGGTCCGGAGACACGCCTGGGCGGACGTCGGCGGCCAGGGTCAGAACCCCCACGGACTGGAAGACGCTGAGGTCCGCCATCACCGAGACGGCGATCTTCTCGTCCCGAACCAGGGCGTTGTCGAGGCGGGACGACGACAGTCCCCCCAGGACGCTGACCCCGGCCTCCAGGGCGACGGAGGAGAGGTCATTGAGGCCCGGCGTCGACCAGCTGCGGTAGATCCGGGTGGTCGCCACCCGGTCCTTGTGGGTCAGGTTCACCGGCGCCTTCAGGGTGACGGGGCCGTCGGAGACCGGGGCGACGCGCGGGCCCCGTGGAATGGCGCCGAAGTACTTCTCGACGAGCCTACGGGCTGTCGGCGTATCGATGTCGCCGGCCAGGACGAGGACGGCGTTGTTGGGGCCATAGTTGTCGGTGAACCAGCGCTTCACGTCGTCCAGAGAGGCGGCGTCCAGATCGGCCATCGAACCGATGGTGCTGTGCCGGTAGCCATGCCCGGGCGGGAAGAGGTTGTCATTGATGAGGTAATCGACCAGGCCGAAGGGCTGGTTGTCGTACTGCCGCTTCTCGTTCTGGACCACGCCGCGCTGGTTATCGAGCTTCTCCTGGGTCACGGCGCCCAGAAGGTGACCCATCCGGTCGCTTTCCAGGAAGAGGGCGCGGTCCAGGGCGCCCGTCGGGACGGTCTGGAAATAGTTGGTGCGATCGAACCAGGTGCTGCCGTTGAAGTCGGTGGCGCCAACCTCCTGCAGCGGCTTGAAGAAGTCGCCAGGGGCGTTTTCCGAGCCGTTGAACATCAGGTGCTCGAAGAGGTGGGCGAAGCCGGTGCGACCGGCGGGCTCATGCTTGGAACCGACGCCATACCAGATGGACACCGCGACGACGGGCGCTTTCCGGTCCGTGTGGACGAGCACCCTCAGACCATTGGGCAGTACGAAGCGTTCGTAGGGAATGTTGACCAGCCGGGCCAGCTCTGCGGCGGTGGCGGGCTGCACCGCGGCGGCGACCGGCGCAGGGGCCGAGAGCGCGGGAGAAGTGGAGAGGGTGAGGAGAAGGGCGAGGCTGGCCCCCGAGAAAAGCCTTCCAGCGAGTGTCATGGGAACTCCGGGGTGATGCCAGGCTCAAAAGCCCGGCGGCGATGGGATTACGGTATAGATAACCCCTGAAGGCGGGAGGCAAAACCTAGATGTTTCGTACCGTCGACCGCCGCACAGCGGCGGTTGGAGCGACAGGTCACTCCCAAACGATGAAGTACAGCAGGATCGTGCGCTGAGCGGCATACTGGCGTTACCAGACCGATTCGCGCACGACCTGCAGCTGGTCATGCAATGAGAGTTCCAGAAATTTGACAGGCATGTGTCTTGAGGCCGCCCTAGCCGCATCCGGCCCGGCTTCGAAGGTTTCGGGGATGTGGGAAGACCATTAGGTTGTTGGTCGAAGTCCACTTGGTTCGTGGGCGGGCGGGGTGGTCCGTGGGTTGGGAGTGAGGATCGGATGCAAAAGTCAAAGGCTGTGAGGCCCCTGGATCTCGCCTCCAACGCAGACGGGTTTTCTGTCATGGATGCGTCTGACCTCCGGAAAGTTGTCGAGGAGCTCGTTCTTGAACAGCTCTCCGCCGCGGCGACCAAATCTCTTCCGACAATCGGCGCTGCAGCCGCCTACTTGTCGGGCGAAGGGTATCCAAAGTTCCGGGAGAAGGCGGCGAGGATGCTTCCGGCCCACCTCTTTGGCGCGCTTCAAGAGGCCCTTCAGGAAGAGGGGCTTCTCGATCCTTTGGCCGGGGAGTTCGTGACTGGCGAGGAGGGCAGGGGTGAACCAGATGTCTATTGGCGGGTCGTCCGCCCGGACAGCCCCTCGGATGTAGGCTCCATTCACGCCGACTACTGGTTCTGGGACCTGCTCGGCTTCGACTTTCCCGCCGACATGCAGCGCGTGAAAATCTGGCTACCGCTCCTGCAGGATGACGACAACCCAAGCCTCATGGTTCTGCCGGGATCCCACCTCAGGGACTTCCGGTACACCTCCTTCGTGAACCACCTGGGGCATCGCAAGCCCCAGTACGCCGACGAGGACATTACCGACCGCATGATCCCGGCGCCCGTCAGGACGGGCCAGGCCGTCATCTTTAACGACCGGCTCCTCCACGGCGGCCGTTCGACCGGCGTCCTCCGGATCAGCCTGGAGTTCACTCTCGCCTGCAGGCCCCGCGACTGACCCCTAGACCTTGTCGCCAGTCCGTCCATTATCGCAGGAACAAGGATACGGCGCTCAGGGAGAGTGAAGATGGCCGACGGAGTGATCGGGAGAGCCCCCGTGAAGGGCGTCCAGGTGGATGTCGCTGTGGTCGGCGCCGGCTTTGGCGGCCTCTACATGGTGCACAAGGCCCGGGAGGCGGGGCTGAGCGTTCAGGGCTTCGAGGCGGGCGGCGGGGTCGGGGGCACTTGGTACTGGAACCGGTACCCCGGCGCCCGGTGCGATATTCCCAGCCTGTTCTATTCCTTCACCTGGTCCGAGGAGCTGGCGCGGGAGTGGCGCTGGAGCGAGAAGTATGCGCCCCAGCCTGAAATCCTGAAGTATGCCGAGCATATCGCGGACCGGTTCGACCTGAGGTCGTCCTTCCTCTTCGAGACCCGGGTCGAGAGCGCTGTCTTCGACGAGGCTACGGGGCGCTGGAAGGTGAAGACCAACCACGGCGATGAGGTCTCTGCCCGCTGGGTGGTCATGGCCACAGGCTGCCTTTCGGTTCCCAAGACGCCGGACATCCCGGGCGCTGACCAATTCAAGGGTGAGACCTACCTGACCGGGCTCTGGCCGCATGAGGGTGTCGACTTCACCGGCCAGCGGGTGGCGGTGATCGGCACCGGCTCCTCGGCCATCCAGTCGATCCCGCTGATCGCCCAGCAGGCGGCCCAGGTGACGGTCTTCCAGAGGACGCCCAACTTCTCGCTGCCCGCCCTGAACTCGCCCCTGGCCGACGCCGAGGTCGAAGGCTTCCTGGACGGATTCACCATTTACCGGGACATGCTTCGGAGTGGTCAGTCCATCTTCCCGGCCCCGCCGCCGGACCTGCGGGTCCGCGGCGAGGAGCTGGAGGCGCTCAAGGCGGGGCTCTGGAACGGCATGGGCCTGATGTCCCTGTTCGCCATCCCCAACCTCATGCGGATGCCCGACCTCAATGACGAGGTCTGCGAGCATGTCCGCGACCGCGTCCGACAGATGGTCCGCGATCCCGTGGTCGCCGAGCGGCTCGTTCCCCGGGGCTACGCCATCGGCGCCAAGCGGCCCTGCGTCGACACCGACTATTACGACACCTTCAACCGCGAGAATGTGAGGCTCGTTGACCTGCGCGAGACGCCGATCGAGACGATCACCGAGACCGGCGTCCGCACCACAGCGGGGGAAACACCCTTCGACGTCATCGTCTTCGCCACCGGCTTCGACGCCATGACCGGCGCCCTCCTGAAGATGGATATCCGGGGGCGTGGCGGCCGCACCCTGGGCGAGGCCTGGTCGGAAGGCCCGAAGACCTATCTCGGGCTGATGGTCGCGGGTTTCCCCAACCTCTTCACCGTGACCGGGCCGGGCAGCCCATCCGTCCTGTCGAACATGATCTCGTCCATCGAGCAGCACATCGACTGGATCGGCGGCGCCATCAGCTGGGCGGACGGCCGCCAGGCGCGGACACTGGAGGCTGACGCCTCCGCCCAGGAGGCCTGGGTGGCGCATGTTAATGAGGCGGCCGAGGGCAGCCTCTACCTGGACGCCGCCTCTTGGTACATGGGCGCCAACGTGCCCGGGAAGCCGCGGGTCTTCATGCCCTACATCGGCGAGGGCTACAAAATCCGCATCGATGAGGTGGCGGCTCGGGACTACGAGGGCTTCCGGGCGGAGTAGAGGCTCGCGCCTGCGGCGGACCGGGGAGGAGACCCATGAAGCGTCTGTTGGTATCCGCCCTTGCGGCGGTGGGCCTGTTTACGGCCTCGGCGAACGCCCAGGTCGCCCTGAAGCCGGACACGCCGAGCCTGCTGTTCTGGAGCGCCGAGCAGCAGACCCACTGGTACCCAGCGATGGAGACGGTCTACCAGACCCGCCCCATTCCGGCCGGAAACCGCGTCCACGCCCTTCCCCTCGCTTCGGGAAGGATTGATCCCACCTTCACCCATGCAGGTCGCACCTGGACGGTAGACCAGTACATGGAGGCCTACCGGGTCTCCGGACTTCTGGTGATTCAAGATGGAAAGGTCCTTCTGGAGAAGTATGGGCTGGGTCGAGGCCCAAAGGATCGCTGGACGTCCTTCTCCGTCGCCAAGTCGGTGACCGCCATCCTCGTGGGCGCGGCGATCCAGGACGGCGACATCAAGAGCCTCCAGACCCCCGTGACGGACATCCTCCCCGAGTTGAAGGGCTCGGCCTACGACGGGGTCTCGGTTCGACACCTCCTGATGATGAGCTCCGGCGTCCGCTGGAACGAGGACTACAGTGATCCCAACTCAGACGTCGCCAAGGGCCCGTCCGAGGGCGTCACGCTGGCGCAGGGCCAGCCCGACCTGAATCCCGTCGTCGCCTATATGCGCACCCTGCCGCGCGCCCACGCCCCCGGGACGGTCTTCAACTACAACACCGGGGAGACGGACCTCGTCGGCATCCTGCTCGCCCGTGCGGTCGGCAAGGGTCTGGCCGAGTACGCCTCGGAGAAGATCTGGAAACCCTATGGTATGGAGGCGGAGGGCCTCTGGGTGACCGATCCTGGCGGCCTGGAGCGCGGCGGATGCTGCATGTCCATGACCCTGAGGGACTATGGCCGGATCGGCCAGTTTGTCCTCGACGACGGGGCGATCGATGGCCGTCCTGTCCTGCCGCCAGGCTGGGCGCGGGAGGCCACAAGCAAGCAGATCGAGAACGGCCAGGCGGGGTACGGCTACTTCTGGTGGATGCAGCCCAACGGCGCCTACCAGGCGACCGGAATCTTCGGCCAGTCCATCACCACCTTTCGCCAGGACCGGATCATCATCGTCGTGAACTCGGCCTGGCCCAGGTCCGGTGGGCCTGACCTGCGCGATGGACGGACCGCCCTGATCAATGCGCTCCGACAGGCGGCGCTTGCTTCCGGGCCCTGAGTTCCACCCAGCGCTCCCGCCGGGCGCTTGCATTTGCCCGCCGGTCGGGAGACGTTTGTCGCAAGCCCTCCAGAGCGGGGCGATTGAGGAGGATGACAGAGTCATGGGCTGGAATTTTGGCGACATTCTCGACGCGGTGGGTCCGAACGTGCCTCCGGAGGCGCCGGCCTTCATCCATGGTTCGCGGGTCATCAACTGGGGCGACGCCGTCCGGATGACGAACAATATGGCCCGGGGGCTGATCGCCCGCGGCGCCCAGCCCGGCGACAAGATCGCCATCTACATGCGCAACCGTCCCGAATACCTGCTGGCCGTCGCTGCGGGATGGAAGGCGCGCCTGACCCACGTCAACGTCAACTACCGGTATACCCCTGAAGAGGTCTGGTACATCTTCGACAATTCCGACGCCCAGACAGTGGTTTACGCCAGCGAGTTCAGGGACGCCGTCACTGAGATCCGGCCGCGCCTGCCCAAGGTGAAGACCTGGGTCGAGGTCAGTGAAGCCGGCGATGTCGCGCCCTTCGCCGAGCGCTTCGAGGCTCTGGGAGAAGAGAGCAATGGCGGCCCGCTCGACATCCAGCGCTCCGGCGACGACCAGTTCTTCATCTATACCGGCGGCACCACCGGCATGCCCAAGGGCGTGATGTGGACCCACCACGACATGCGCGAGATTACCCTCCAGGCCGCCCGCAAGCTGGGGCCTGTGCCCGAGACCCTCGAGGAACTGGCCGAGGCCACCCGGCGCATGCCCGTGGGCGCGCGTATTCTTCCCGCCCCGCCCCTGATGCATGGCACGGGCCTCCTGACCTCCATGGGCACGATGATGGCTGGCGGCTGCGTCATCACCCTGGAGAAGCCCAACTTCGACGCCGAGGAACTGCTGACGGTGATCGACGCGCACAAGCCCCAGACCCTGGTCATCGTGGGCGACTCCTTCGGCAAGCCGATCCTGAACGCCCTCAACGCCGCCCCCGGGCGCTATGACGTGTCCAGCATCCTGACCATCGTCTCCTCCGGCGTCATGTGGAGCCACGAGGTCAAGAAGGGCATGCTGGCGCACATGCCCCAGGCCATGCTGAGCGACGGCTTCTCGTCCTCCGAGGCCCTCGGCATGGGCAACTCGATCATGACCAAAGACTCTGAGGTCCAGACCGCCAGGTTCGTTCTGGGCGAGCGCTGCAAGGTCTTTGACGAGAACGATCAGCCGGTCGAGCCCGGTTCAGGCAAGTCGGGCATGGTGGCCATCGGGCCGCCCAATCCCCTCGGCTACTACAAGGATGACGAGAAGACCGCCCGGACCTTCCGGACGATCAACGGCGTCCGCTACTCCATCCCGGGCGACTGGTGCATCGTTGAGGCGGACGGCGCCCTGACCTTGCTGGGGCGTGGCTCGGCCTGCATCAACACCGCCGGCGAGAAGGTCTTTCCGGAAGAGGTCGAGGAGGCCCTCAAGACCCATCCCAGTGTTGAGGACGCCCTGGTGGTGGGCCTGCCCGATGAGAAGTGGGGCCAGGCGGTCACCGGCGTGGTCCGCCTCGCTGAGGGCGCCAGCCTGGATGAGGAAACCCTGCGCGCCCACGTCCGCAAATCGTTGGCCGGCTACAAGACGCCCAAGCGCGTCGTCTCTACCGACCAGTCCATCCGCGCCAGCAATGGCAAGGCCGACTACGCCACCGCCAGGAAGATCGCCGAGACCACCCTGGCCTGACGGCCCTCAGCGCCGGCGCACCTCCATGGGGAAGCCGGCGCGCGAGGCGCCCGCCGCCCGGTCAAGCTCGGCCCAGCCGGAGACGTCGCCCGCCAGGGTCGCCCGCCAGAAGGCGGACTGAAGGTTCCGCAGGCGGCTGGCGGCCTTGCCCAGGACCGGGTCGCTGTCGGGAGCATCGAAGTCCCCATGTCGGAAGCCGTCGAGTATGGCGGCGTACTGCCGGCCAGGCCGGGCGCTCTGGAAGGCCTCCAGCCGCCAGTCAGGGGTTTCTCCCGCCGCGCCGAAATCGAGGCTGCCGGTGATACTGAAAAGGGGGGTGGCCATCCGGGCGAAGGCGCCGGGCTTCAGTCCCAGCCGACCCGTCCCCTGGCCGCTGATGACCAGCCCGCTCCGGAAGCCGGCGGGCAGCGGCGGAGGCGGCTCCGGCGACAATCGGGCGCCACAGATCACCAGGGTCAGATAGGCCCCGAAAGAGTGGCCGGCCATCCCTATACGGGTCGGGTCGATCCGTTCGCGCACAGCGGCGGGAAGGCGCGAATCCTTCGCCCTCACCAGGCTCTGCAGGAAGCCGATGTCGGCCAGCCGGCTTCGCAGGAAGACGGGCCTCTCCATCACCGAGGCCAGGAGGTCCCCATTCGGTCGACCGCCCGCGGCGGCGGCCAAGGCCTGACGGACCGCTCGGGCGTCAGCCTCCGGCAAGGTCGCATCTGGAACCTGGACGGAGTCGGCGTGGGTGGGGTGCAATACGACAACCCCCTTCGCCGCCCAGGCCCTGCCGGCGTTGCTGAAGGCGGCGAGGGATCCGCCGAAGCCGTGGCTGAAGATGACAACAGGCCAGGGGCCGCCGGCCGCCGGCATGTGGATGCGGGTCGGGATCGGCCGTCCCCGGGCCGGATCGACCAGATCGACCCGGTCGAGGGTCCGGACGGGAGCCCCGAGTCCCGGAGGAACGGCCAGGGCGGGGGCGGCCTGCAGGAGGCGACGACGACTGAACATGCTCGGCATCTTGCCGCTGTCCCGGACACTGCGCCAGCCTCAACGAGGGCTGGCGCCAGCCATGAGCGTCCGCTACTCGGGACCCCGGGAGACCGAATATGTCAGAGACCCATGGAACGCCCTTTCGGCGGATGATGGAATCCCTTGCGCCTGAGGCTGGCGGCCTGGCCATCGACCTGCCGGCGGATTGGCTGCAAGGCCGCACCGCCTATGGCGGGCTGACCGGCGCCCTCTGCGTTGAGGCGGCGGGGCGCCTCCATCCCGACCTGCCGCCCCTGCGCGACGCCCACTTCGCCCTGGCGGGTCCCGCCTCCGGGCGACTGGTCGTTCAGGCCAATGTGGTCCGCCAGGGCAGGTCGGCCGTGGTCATCGAGGCTTCGGTGACGGGAGACGCCGGCCCCGCCGCCCGCGCGCTCCTGACCTACGGGGCTGGCCGCGACTCCAGGGTCCTGCAAATGGGCGCCGCGCCGCCCGCCGTTCCGGGCCCCGAGGCCTGCTCCGCCTTCTTCGACGCGGACCGCAAGCCAGGTTTCGCCCACCACTTCGATGTGCGCCTGGCCGGCGGCGCCCGGCCCATGACCCCCGGGGCCGAGCCCAGGATCGCGGTCTGGATCCGGCACGGCGACGGTGAGACCCCCGCCGGGCTTCCCGCCCTGGTGGCCCTGGCCGACGCCGTTCCCTCGCCGGCCCTGGTGCTGTTTCCCGAGTTCGCCCCCTTCAGCACAATGACCTGGTCCCTGAACCTCACCTCGGCGGCGCCCGCCAGCGCCTCGGGATGGTGGCTCCTGGACAGCGTCATCGACGCCGCCCACGGCGGCTACGCCTCACAGGACATGAGTCTCTGGAACGACGCCGGCGAACTCGTCGCCCGCGCCCGCCAGATGGTGGCCGTCTTCATCTGACCGGATCCAGGCCCAGCCAGGACCGGACTCGCGGGATCCGGCGAAGGACCAGGAACTCGACAAGGGCGACCAGGATGAGGCTCACCCCCAGGACAGGCATGAAGACGCCCAGCGCCAGTATGGCGAGGCCAACGCCCCGGGCCGCATTGACGTTGGTCAGCCGCTCCGGCGTCCCCAGCACCCCTGCGGGACCGCGCCGCCGCCACATGACGACCCCGCTCACCGAGAGCAGGACCAGGCCTGTCGCTGCAAGCAGGCCCAGGAGCTGGTTGGCGAGCCCGAAGAGCTGTCCCTCGTGGGCCGCGATCCCGTAGCCGATGGCCTGGTCGATCGGATGCTTGTCCGCGAAGGTCTCGGCCCCCGTCACCTCGCCGGTGGCGGGGTCGAGGGTCAGCACGACTCTGTGGGGCCGGTTCGCGGTCTCGGACCGGACCGTCCAGACCGGCGAGGCTCGCCAGCCGCCGCCTGTCGCGGGAGGGGCGATCAGGACCGGCGGCGGCAGGTCCATCAGGCGGACCGACGCCGCCATCCGGTCCAGCGAGACGACCGTCGGACCTGCATCCTCCGCTGGCCGGCCGGAAAGGGCGCGGTGGGCGGCGTGCGCGTCGACCTGCTCTGACTTCCGGCCCGAGGACCACTCCTGGGAAGCCGCAAGGGTTCCCGTCGCCCGGCGCACCTCCTTGAAGGCGTCGCTCCAGACCGTCGTCCAGGGCAGGCCTGTGAGCAGGAGGAAGAGGGCGAGCCCTGAGACCCAGAACCCTGTGACAGCGTGCAGGTCGCGCCAGGCGAGGCGCCCGCCCAGGCTGAGCCTCGGCCAGACGATCCCGCCGGGGCCGCGACCGCCCCTGGGAAACCAGAGGACGAGGCCGGTGAGGATCATCACCACCGCCCATCCCGCCGCGAGCTCGACAAGGATTGAGCCCCGTTCGCCCATCAGGAGTTCGCCGTGGATCGTCTTGACCACCTCCATCGGCCGTTCCGCCTCGCGCTCCAGACCCAGCACCACGTTGGCTTCCGGATGGACAAAGGCGATGAGGGGACCGTCGGCCGTCGAGAGGGTGACGCGCGCGGCGTCGTCCGCCTCCCGCCGGACTTCGTAGAACCGGAGCCGGGAGCCCTCCGGCGCGGCGGCCAGGGCGGCCTTCACCTGAGCCTCGGGGCTTCGAGGAGCGCCCTGCAGGACCAGGCGGTCGTAGGGGCCATCCAGGAAGGCCTCGACCTGCGGCTTGAAGAGGTAGGCCGCTCCGGTCAGGGACAGGATGATGACGAAGGGAATGCAGAACAGGCCGGCGTAGAAGTGCCAACGCCAGACCGTCCTGTGCGCCAGGATGGCCTTACGCTCGGCGCCGTGCAGGGACCCGGGCTCGGTCATGGCGCTCACCACCGGCTCTTGAGGTCGACCACGAAGGTCCGTTGGGGCAGGGGGTGAGAGACATAGGCCTGGTCGTTCAGCAGGTTATCAACGCCGACGCCCAGTTCCGCATGCGGGCTGATCGCCAGGGTGAAGCGGCCGTCCAGGGTGAAGGACTCCGTCTGGAACCCGTAGGCGCCGCCCCGCGAAAGCCCGAAGAGGTCGGAGTTCGGACGCGTGGCGTAACGCCATCCGAGCGACGCGCGCGCAGAGTCGCTCACCCGGTACCGGATCGAGCCATTGGAGCGCCATTCCGGGATCCGCGGGAACATCTTCCCCTCCGCCGCGGGCGCCGAGGCGTTGCGGAGTGTCCGGGCGTCCATCCACGAGAGGTTGGCGTCGATGTCGAGACCCTCGACGCCCACATCCCGGGCCTCGGCGATGAGCTCGATCCCCACCTGCCGGACCCGGTCGACATTCTTGAAGGACGAAACCACCTGGCCGAAAGGATTGAGACCCTGGAAGCTGAAGATGGCGTCGTGGACGTCCTGCAGGAAGACTGAGCTCGTCACCCGGACGTCGCCGAAGCTGCGCCTCAGGATGAGGCTGGCGTCAATGGAGGTCTCCGGCTTCAGGTTGGGATCGAAGCTCTGCGGATCGATCTGCTGGGTGATGTCGTCAATGCGTCCCTGGAACAGTTCGCCCACGGTCGGGAAACGTGTCGCCGTCCCCAGGCTGAGCTGGACGTCCCAACCCGCCGCCAGCGGGCCCTGGAAGCTCAGCTTCGGGCTGATGGCGCTGTCGGTCCGCTCGGGGTAGTCGTCGTCCACCCTCCGGCCGGCGACCAGCTTGCCGATGCCGCCATCGTGCGCCTTCCAGGCGTCATAACGGACGCCTGCGGTCAGGCTGTAGTCGCCGGGAAGGGAAATCTCGTCCTCGACGAAGGCTCCGAAGGTCGTCGTCTTCCCCCAGGTGGAGGCTGAGAAGACGGGGTTGGAGGCGTTCTTCCAGGCGGTGGTGGTGAAGGTCTCGGACCTCGTCTCATAAAGGTTGGCGTCAGCCCCGAAGGCGACGGCGTGATCGCCGAACGTCCTCTCCAGGGTCACGGCGCCCGTCCACCATCCGGGTTCCCGGGCCCGGGTCTGAGTTCCCGCGCCGTTGACCAGCCCCGTCGCCATGTCGCGAGAGGTCCGCCCATCCTGGCTGGCGATCCAGTATCGAGAGACGTTGGCCGACATCGTCCAGCCGAGGGCGTCGCCGCCCGTCCTCAGGCCGGCGAGATACTCGGTTCGACGGGTCAGGGACTGGGTGAGGCCCGTCGCGTTCCAGGTTCGTCCGCCGAAGGCCACGCGGCCCTGCCAGACCGGCGATCCACTGGCGTCCTTCAAGAAGGTCCGCGTGTCGGTGAGGTCCTGATCGGTCAGCCAGGCGAAGCCCATGGCCTCCAGCTTCCAACCGTTCTCCATCTCCCAGCCGGCGCGAAGCCGGAACTGGTCCTGGAGGACATGGACCGGTGATGCGGCGCCGAAGACCGGGGTCGCCAGCCTCGGGTCCACAAAGGCTCCCGTCACCGCCGGTCCCGTCCCGGTCGCGGCGGTCAGGAGGTTGTAGGTCATGGACTGGCCGGTGTTCTCAAAATGCCGGAAGCCCGACCGCAGGCTGAAGGGCGAGTTGTCAGGCTTCCACGCAAGGCCCGCCTCGGCGCTGTAGCCCCGGAAGGTCTCGTCGAATCCATACTCTTTGAAAGGCATGAGCATGATCTGGGCCTGGCCATAGACCTCGTTGCGCTCGGGCGTCCGGGTGGTGACCGAGATCACCCCGCCCATGGAGTTGCCGCCATAGCGCGCCGAGTAGGGGCCATAGACGATGTCGAACTGCCGGACTTCCGCCGGGCCGACGACGTTCCACTTCGGCGGGAAGTCGAACCGGTTGCCGAGGAAGTTGGACACGACAAACCCGTCGACGAGGACCAGGGTCCGGGCGCTCTGGACGGTGTTGGCGCCCCGCAGGGCGACCACCGCGTTGTCGTCGCCGGCGAAGCGCTTCCGGACGAAGAAGTTGGGCGCGTACTTCATCAGGTCTTCGACATTGATGGCGTTCACGGCCCGGAACTCGGTCTCGCCGAGAGAGACCGAAAGGCCCCGGGGCTGGACGGTGATGGGCTGGTCGCCCTGGCCGACGACGATCACGGCGTCGACTTCAGGCGCCTCGACGAGGGTCTCGGCGGCGATCGCAGGCAGGGGCGCGGCGGCGAGCGTCAGGGCCGCCGCGAGGGCGCGGCGCGGGGCGCCGGCGCGAGGGAGGGTGGGCATGAAAGGGCTCTCGACTGAATGTCAGACATGGCCGGACGCGTCCGGCCGGGCGACGGATTCAGGCGAGGATGGGGGGACCGGTCTTGGGCGGCGGCGGCGCCGGGAGCCCGAGTCCCGGGCGCTGGTGCCCGGCCTCGAGACCGATGAAGACCGGCGGCGCCGGCCAGGGCGCCAGGGCCGGCAGAAGCATGGACGCGGTCGGCGTGAAGGCCGCCACGGCCGAGAAGGCGCATGGAGACTCCGAAGCGCCCTTGCCGGCGTCCGGGCTTGTCCCGTCATCGTTGAGCGGGGCCACCATGGCGCCCTGGCCGGTGCAGAGGGTCATCTGCAGCCCGCCGTCCGGCGTCTCGGCGAACATCACGCCCGCCGGGACGACAATGCGCATGGTCAGGGCCAGGGCCACCAGGACAGGGGCCGACCGGCGAAGGAACCCGATGAGACCGGAGACGCGCATCGCCGATGTCCTAGATCATGTTGTGGAGAATGGGAATTGGCGCTCGGCTGAACCCGGCTCTTCTTTCTGGAGCGGCGCCCCGGACACAGGCGGGGCTCGGTTGTCTCGCCGAGGCTTCCGCGACAGACTGCACCCATGCCGAACCCCGCGCCTGGAGGTCCCGTCCGGCGGCGCGCCGACGCCGTCCTCGCCGAGCGCGGGCTGGCGTCGAGCCGCGCCCGGGCCCGCGCCGCCATCGAGGCCGGGGGGGTGACTGCGGGCGGACGCCCTGTGACCCGCCCTTCCGATCTGATCGACCCAGAGGCGGAGATCACCTTCCAGCCCGCCTTCGGGGAGGTCAGCCGGGCGGCGGGGAAGCTCAAGGGCGCCCCGGGCTTCTCAGACGCTCCCCTGGATGGCGCCATCGTGCTGGATGTCGGGGCCTCTACCGGTGGCTTCACGGAGGTCTGCCTCAGCCGGGGCGCGGCCCGCGTCTATGCCGTGGATGTCGGCCGCGGCCAGCTTCATCCCCGCCTGGCGGCCGATCCCCGGGTCGTCAGCCTGGAGGGCGTGGACGCCCGCCGTCTGGACGCGGACCTCATTCCCGAAGCGCCGGGCGTGGTGGTCTGCGACGCCAGTTTCATCGGGCTGGCCAAGATCCTGCCGGCGGCCCTCGCGCTGGCGGCGCCGGGCGCCTGGCTTTTCGCCCTGGTCAAGCCGCAGTTCGAGGTGGGACCCGAAAGGGTGGGCAAGGGGGGCGTGGTCCGCGATCCTGCGGCCCGCCAGGACGCTCTTCAGTCGGCCTGCGCCTTCCTGGAGGCCTCGGGCTGGCGCGTGACCGCGCATGCGGACAGCACCGTTCCGGGGGCGGATGGCAATGTCGAGTTCCTCGTCACAGCCCGGAAGGGCTGATCACTCCCGACCGCTGGCGCGCCAGACCCCGTCCGAGTTCTGGCAGACCTCAAACTGGCGGGGCTGGCCGTCCTGTGGGGACTGCTGCACCCAGCGGCAGTGTTCGCGGCTGTAGTCGGTCTGGGTCACCTGGGGCGGGTAATCCACGCAGGTCACGGACCCGCGCCCGACGCCATAGCCCACCCCGGCGCCGGCGGCGGCGCCCAGCAGGGTTCCGTCCGTCTTGTGGCCTCGCCCTGCGATGGCGCGGCCAAGGAGCGCTCCGCCAATGGCGCCGATGACGGCGCCCTTGGTCCCGGCCTCCTGCTTCTGCTGTTGGCAGACATCGCCGCGGCCGAATTCCTGGACGGGCGCGGTCTGGGCGCGGACCGGGGCCGGGACAGCGGCGAGCAGGGCGATGGCGGCGGCGCAAGTGACCAGGGAACGCATGGCGAAACTCCTTTGCGAACGAGGCCAAGCCTATGGCGGAACGCGGCGATTGCAAGACCGGCCGCGCAGGGCTCCCGGTCAGGGGGCAAAGGGTCTAGACTGTCGCCGTGCCCCCCCGCAGACCCCCCCGTTCCTCGCGCGCCTCTCCGCCCCCTGCAGCCCCCCCTGCTGGTCCCCTCGCCGTCACGGCCATGGGCGGGGAAGGGGATGGCGTGATCCGCCTGGACGATGGCGACGTCCTGCATGTCGCCGGGGTCCTGCCCGGGGAGACGGTGCGCCTTCGGGCCGGTCCGGAAGGTCCCGTCCTTGATGAGGTGCTGGCCCCCAGCCCGTCGCGCCGGACCCCGCCCTGTCCGCATTTTGGGACCTGCGGCGGCTGCGTCCTCCAGCACTGGGATGGGGACTCCGCCCTGGCCTGGAAGGTCGAGCGCCTGAGAGCCACCCTGGCCCTGGAGCGGCTGGAGACCGAGATCCTGCCCGTCTTCCGCACCGCGCCCGGCGGACGTCGCCGGGCGGCCCTTCACGTCCGCCGGGGATCCTCCCGGGCCGAGGCTCGGATCGGCTTCAAGGCCCGCAAGTCCTGGAGCCTGGTCGATATCGACGTGTGCGCCGTCCTGGATCCCGGCATCGTGCGCGCCTTTCCGGCCCTGCGGCGGCTGGCGGCGCCGCTGCTGGAGCACCCGAAGTCGGCGCCGTCGCTGCATGTCACCGTGACGGACGACGGCCTGGACATCGACGTGACGGGTGTCGAGGCGCGGTCGGGCGGCCTGTCAGCCGACGCCCGGCAGGAGGTCGCGGCGCTTGCCGCCGAGGCCGGCCTCGCCCGTCTGACCCTGGCCGGCGACATCCTCTTCCAGCAGCGCCAGCCCAGCCTCAGGATAGGCCGCGCCCGGGTGGCCCTCCCGGCTGGCGCCTTCCTGCAGGCCGACCCCGCCGCCGAGGCCGCCATGGTCGCCGAGGCCCGGGTCGCCGTGGAGGGCGCGCGGCGGATCGCCGACCTGTTCTGTGGCCTCGGCGCCTTCACCTTCCCCCTGGCGGAGGTCGCCCCGGTCCTGGCCATGGACGGGTCCGCTCCCGCCATCCGCGCCCTGGCCGCCGCCGTCGCCACGGCGCCGGGCCTGCATGGCGTCACCGCCGAGGCCCGCGACCTCTTCCGGCGTCCGCTTTCGGCGGTCGAGCTGAAGCGAATCGACGCCGTCGTCTTTGATCCGCCCCGCGCCGGCGCCCTGGCCCAGGCCGCCGAGATCGCCCAGTCGGGGGCCGCCCGGGTCGTGGGCGTCTCCTGCAATCCCGCCACCTTCGCCCGGGACGCCCGGCGCCTTGTCGACGGCGGTTTCAGGCTGGAACGCATCCGCCCCGTAGACCAGTTCCTCTGGTCCTCGCACCTCGAGCTCGTGGCGGTTTTCAGCCGCTGAGCTGCACGCCTTGCCCGGTGCGTCCGGAAGAGGCAGTGTCCCGCCTTTGTGCGTGGAGGGGTCCGGTATGGCCGCAGGGGCGGGTGAAGGCCGTCATGACGCGGTGCGCCAGGACCTGGCGGCCCTGTTCACATTGGCTTGGCCGGTGGTCATCTCCCGGCTGGGCATGATGACCATGGGCGTCAGCGACGCCATCGTCGTGGGTCGCTATTCTGCTGTCCAGCTGGGCTGGCATGCCATGGCCTGGGCTCCGAGTACGGTGGTTCTGGTCGTGGGCACCGCGCTCCTTGGCGGGGTCCAGGTCATGACCGCCCGGGCCATCGGGGAGGGTCGGCCCGAACAGACAGGGGCGGTCCTCAGGCGAGGCCTGGTCTACGGGATCAAGGTCGGCGTCTTCTCGGCGGCCGCGCTTTTCTTCCTCGGCCCCTGGCTTCTCGGCCTGCTTCAACTGCCGGATGATCTTGTGGCCGGGGCGACGCCACCTCTGCAGATCTTCGCCCTCTCCATGCCCATCTTCGTGATCGGATCGGCCTGCTCGGCCTGGCTGGAGGGGCTGGGCCGTCCCCGTATCGGGGCGGTCTTCATGTGGGCGGCCAACCTGGTGAACCTTCTCGCCCTGCTGGTCCTGGTGCCCGGGAACTTTGACCTGCCCGCCCTTGGCGCCGCCGGCGCGGCCATCGCCACCCTCATCGCCCGGGCCGCCCTGACCCTGGCTCTTGTGGTCTACATCCTGCGCATGCCCGAGGCCCGGAGCCTTGGCGTCTTCACGCCGGCGCCCCCGGCGCCCAAGGCGGCTTCGGAGCAGACCCAGATCGGCCTGGGCGCCGGCGCCTCGGGCTTCTTCGAGATGACCGCCTTCGCCGGCATGAACGTCATCGCCGGATGGCTGGGGACCCTTCAGGTCGCGACCTGGAGCATCGTGGTCAATGTCATCTCGGTGACCTTCATGGTGCCACTGGGCATCGCCACGGCGGTGTCGGTCCTGGTGGGCC
This sequence comes from Phenylobacterium sp., assembly GCA_020402745.1. Taxonomy (GTDB): domain Bacteria; phylum Pseudomonadota; class Alphaproteobacteria; order Caulobacterales; family Caulobacteraceae; genus Phenylobacterium. Next base: position 57,573 of record JADBYZ010000026.1, on the reverse strand, counting down.
GGGCCTATGGGGCCGGGGATGTGGAGGGGATCCGCCGTATCAGTCTGATTGCCTACGGAGCGACCGCCGCCTTTTGCGTGGTTGTGAGCCTTGTTGTCTGGCTTGGGGCCGGACTGATCGCCAGCGGCTACACGACCGATGCCGCGACCCTCGCCATGGCTGTACCGGCCCTGGTCCTGTGCGCCGCCGTCATTCTCCCGGACGCGCTCCAGGTGGTGATCGCCCAGTCCCTGCGCGCCCGTGGGGATATCATGATCCCCACGCTCACCCACTTTGTCAGTTACGTCCTGGTCATGGCGCCGCTCGCCTGGGCCCTGGCTCTGCCCGGGGGACGCGGTGTGAACGGCATCGTCGAGGGGGTGGCCCTCGCCAGCGTGCTGTCAGCTGGCCTCCTCATGGCCCGCTTCCTACTCCTGTCGCGGAAGGCTCTGGCGTGAGCGGGGGCGGCGACTGGTCGGACGCAGAGAACGACCGGATCGTCGCAGACTACTTTGACATGCTGGCGGACGAACTCGCCGGGCGGCCTTTCAACAAGGCGGCTCACAATCGCGCGCTGCAGGGGCGCCTGCCGGGACGGTCGCACAAGTCGATCGAGTTCAAGCACCGGAACATAAGTGCGGTCATGCAGGAGCTGAACCAGCCACGGATCGTGGGTTATCTCCCCGCTCGGGCCTTCCAGATTCGGCTGATCGACGCCGTTCTCAGGCGCATGGGGAGGGACAGGACGCCCTATCGAGGCTCCTCATCTGGCGCACAGGAGGCCCGGGCGCTCTTCTTCCAGCCACCGCCACCGCCCCTCAACCGACCCTCCCTTGACCCCATCCGCGCCGAGGCCATTGCGCGCCGTTTCGACCCGGCTGAGGCGGACGCGCGGAACCGGGAGTTGGGTCGGGCCGGCGAGGCCCTGGTGCTCGCCCATGAGCGCCATGCCCTGGCCGTTGCGGGTCGCAGGGATCTCGCCGACCAGGTCCGCTGGACCTCCGAGGAAGACGGCGATGGCGCCGGCTACGATATCTCCAGCTTCACGCCCGAGGGTCGGCCCCGACTGGTCGAGGTCAAGACCACGAATGGCTGGGAGCGCTCGGCTTTCCACATCAGCCGCAACGAGCTGGACGTGGCCAATGACAACCGCGAGTCCTGGCGCCTTGTCAGGGTCTGGAACTTCGCCCGCGAGCCCCGCGCCTTCGAGCTGGCGCCGCCCCTGGACGCTCATGTCCGCCTGACCCCGACAAGCTTCCTGGCCCGGTTTGGCTAGAGGTTGGGGTGAGCGGCGATTCCGTTGACCCCCTCCGGCCCGCTGCGCGGTCCACCTCCCCCTGGGGGGAGGAATGAGGGCGCCAATTGCTCCCCATCAGGGGGAGCTCCGACCGAAGGTCGGTGAGGGGGTCAACGGCGGCGCCGGGGTAGGGAGGGGTGTCTGGGCCTAGCCCTCGACGCCCAGGATCCAGCCTTCCTCGAGCTCGGCGTCGGCTGCGACCTCCGGGCTGAGGCCCTTGCCGGGGCCGAAGACGGCGCCGAGTTTTCCGGCCTCGTCCAGCCGGGCGAAGTGCTCGGCGGTCGCCCGCACCTGGGCCAGGTCCTTGACCTCGCCCGGACCCGGCTGGGCCTTGTAGAGGGAGGGGTAGACCTCGGTCGCCACCACCTCGACCCCCGCCAGCGAGGCTTCGGTCAGGGGCTGGAAGCCGGTCTCGAAGGGCCAGATCCGGAAGCCCTCGCCGCGGTTCGCCTGCAGGCGGCGCACGAAGGGGATGCCCAGCAGGGCCTGGCCGCCCACCGAGCCGTTGTAATACAGCTTCCAGATCGAGGCGGCCTTGGCTGCGGCGTCGGCGTGGCGGAACTCCGGCAGGTCGCCGGGGCCATGGTCGCGCGTGCGCTTGGGCTGAAGGGTGGTCAGGGTGTCCTTGGGCGGGCAGCCCCAGAAGGGGAAGGGGCCGCCGGTCATGCGCCGGTTGATCTCCGAGCCCACGCCGAACCGGTTGTTGGTGTTGTCCGGCTTGTCCTTGACCATCCGGTCCAGCTGGTCCCAGGCGGCCCGCCAGGGCGCCTCGCCCGGCAGGCTTAGCGCCGCTGCAAAGCCCCGCGGGAAACCGAGGGGAAAGTCGAAGCCCAGGAGGGCGCGCTCGGACCGCTTGCGGAAGTCGTCGAGCAGGACGGTGAGCTTCTTCTCGGCCTCCGACCGGGTCGGCGGGTTGAAGGCCTCGAAGGTCAGCCGGAAGCGGACATCCCGCTTCATCACGCCGATCCAGACCGAGTCCGCCCCAGTGGTCGGCTTGGCGGCGGCGCTCCAGTCGACGATGACGTAGGCGTTGAAGAGGCGGGACACGGGCGGGCTCCGGGCTGTGCTGGGGTCTTTCTAGCGGCTGGGCGTCCCCGCGCCAACGGGCGGACTTGGTCGAGGGGCCAACCCATGGGAGGCTGGGCCCAGCCTGACGAGGACCGCCCCATGATCGACGCCCTGCGCACCCCCGAAGAACGCTTCGCGGACCTGCCGGACTTTCCCTGGACGCCGCGGTACGTCGACGACCTTCCGGGCTATGAGGGCCTGCGCTGTGCGGTGATCGACGAGGGGCCGAAGACCGGGTCGCCGACCTTCCTGTGCCTGCACGGCGAGCCGACCTGGAGCTTTCTCTACCGGCGGATGATCCCGGCCTTTCTGGCCTCGGGCGCCCGGGTGGTAGCGCCGGACCTGTTCGGTTTCGGGCGCTCGGACAAGCCGGTGGACGACGCCGTCTACGGCTTTCACTTCCACCGTCGGATGCTGCTGGCCCTGGTCGAGCGGCTGGACCTGCGGGACATTACCCTGGTGGTCCAGGACTGGGGCGGCCTGATCGGCCTGACCCTGCCCGTGGATGAAGGGTTCCGGGGCCGGCTCTCCCGCCTGATCGCCATGAACACCACCCTGGCGACGGGGACCCCGCCTTCCGAGGGCTTCCTCGCCTGGCGCGCCTACGCCAAGGCCAATCCGGACCTGGCGGTGGGCGCCCTCATCGGGCGGGGGACGCCGCACCTGACGGAGGCTGAGCGCGCGGCCTACGACGCCCCCTTCCCGGATATCCGCTACAAGGCCGGGGTCCGCGCCTTTCCCGAGCGGGTCATGACCGACCCTGGCATGGAAGGCATAGAAGAGAGCCTCGCCGCCCAGGACTTCTGGTCGAAGGACTTCAAGGGAAAGGTCTTCATGGCGATCGGCGAGGCCGACATGGTGCTGGGGCCGCCGGTCATGGAGGACCTGAGGCGCTTCCTGCCCAACTGCCCGGAGCCCCTGAGGATCCCGGAGGCCGGGCACTTCGTCCAGGAATGGGGCGGCCCCGTCGCCGAGGCCGCCCTGAGGTCCTTCGCCGGCGGTTAGGCCAGCTTGACCAGCATCTTGCCCATGTTGGCGCCCGTGAAGAGCCCGATGAAGGCGTCGGGGGCGGAGGCGATGCCCTCGCGCACGGTCTGGCGCCACTTCAGCTGGCCCTGGGCGTGCCAGGCGCCGAGTTCCTTCAGGAAGTCGCCCATCATGTTCCAGTGATTGGAGACGATGAAGCCTTCCAGCCGAAGGTTCTTGCCGATGATCAGCGCCATGTTGGAGGGGCCGGGGACGGGCGCCTCGGCGTTGTACATGGAGATCATCCCGCAGATGGCGAAGCGGCCGAAGGGACGGGCCGCGTTCAGGGCCGCTTCCAGGTGGCCGCCGCCGACATTGTCGAAGTAGACGTCGATACCTTCAGGGGCCGCTTCAGCCAGGGCGGCGGTCAGGGCGGCGGCGCTGTCGCCCGTCGCCTTGTAGTCGATCACCGCATCGACCCCGATCTCGTCCTTCAGGAAGCGGGCTTTCTCTGCGCCGCCGGCCGAGGCGATGACCTTGTGGCCCTTCAGCTTGGCGATCTGGCACACGAGGGAGCCCACGGCCCCGGCGGCGCCGGAGACGAAGACCACATCGCCCGGCTTGAGGGCGGCGACGCGGAGCAGGCCGGCATAGGCGGTCAGGCCGGGCATGCCGGCCACGCCCAGGAAGGCCTCGGTCGGCAGGCCATGGGTGTTGAGCTTCTGGACGCTCGACGCCGGCGCGTTGAAGGCCTCGCGCCAGCCGAAGTTCGACTGGACAAGGTCGCCGGGCTTCAGGGCCGGATCGCCCGAAGCGATCACCTCGCCGATGGCGCCGCCCTCGAGGGGCTTGCCCAGCTGGAAGGGCGGGACATAGCTCTTCACGTCGTTCATGCGCCCGCGCATGTAGGGATCGACGGTCATCCAGGTGTTGCGGACCTGGACCTCGCCCGGCCCGGGGGCGGCAAGCTCGACGGTGGCGAGCTCGAAGTTGGCGGCGGCGGGCAGGCCCTGCGGGCGGCTGCGCAGTCGGATTTCCCGTGAAGTGGTCATGTCTTCCCCCTAGGTCGCTGGACGAGGCGGCGGCGCCGCTGTTCTGGAACTTCGCCCAAGGTGGCGTCTGGTGACGCGGAATGCTAGCTGCAAGCCAGGATTCCGGAGCAGAGAATGGACAAGGTCCTGAGGGGCGGGGTGATCGGCGCCGGGGTGTTCGGGGGCTACCACGCCCGCCAGTACGCCCAGACTGCGGGCGCGCGGCTGGCCGCCGTCTTCGATCCGGACCTGGAGCGGGCCCGCGAGGTGGCCTCCCGGCACCAGGCGGAAGCCTTCTCGGAGTTGTCCGCCTTCCTGGACGCTGTCGATGTGGTGACCGTGGCGTCCCCCGGGGTCCTGCACGCCGAAGGCGCCCTGGCGGCCCTCAGGGCCGGGCGGCCGGTCTATGTGGAGAAGCCCCTGGCCGTCAGCCTGGAGGAGTCCGACCGTATCCTTGCGGAGGCGTCGCGGCGCGGCCTGGTGGTGGCCTGCGGGCACCAGGAGCGGGTGGTTTTCGACGCCATCGGTCTGTTCAGCGCGCCGGAGCGGCCCCTCAGGCTGGAGGCCGTGCGTCAGGGGCCTGTCAGCCAGCGCAGCCTCGACATCTCCGTCATCCTCGACCTGATGATCCACGACCTCGACCTGGCCCTGGCCCTCTCGGCGGGCGCGCCCCTGACGGCCGAGGGGGAGGGCGACATCGCCTACAGCGGCGGCCTGGACGCCGTGCGCGCCGAGGTGACCTTCGATGACGGATTCACGGCGATCTTCGACGCTTCGCGCATGGCCCCCGAGCGGCGCCGGTCAATGAAGGTGGTCTATCCCTCCGGAGAGCTGGAGATCGACTTCCTGGCCCGGACCTTCCGCAACACCACCCGGTTCGACCTCAATCCGGACTTCGCCGACACGCCCGGCGCCCGCGACCCCCTGGGGGCCAGCGTCGGCGCCTTCCTGGACTGCGTCCGGGGAGAGCGGGACCGGCCGGTGGTCACCGGCGAGGAGGCCGTCCGGGCTCTGGACCTCGCCCTGGCCATCGAGCATGCGGTGGAAGACTCCGGCCCCCGGCACCACGTCTGACCTCTCGACAGGAGACTCCAATGACCAACCTCTATGACTTCTCCTTCCGGTCCATCGACGGGAAGCCGCTTCCCCTGACCGGATTCCGCGACCGCGCCGTGTTGGTGGTGAACACCGCCTCGCGCTGCGGCCTGACCCCGCAGTATGAGGGGCTCGAGGCTCTCTATGCGAAGTATCGGGACCAGGGGCTCACCGTGCTGGGCGTTCCCTGCAATCAGTTCATGGGCCAGGAGCCGGGGACCGAGGCCGAGATCAAGGCCTTCTGCGAGACCCGGTTCAACATCGACTTCCCGCTGACCGCCAAGGAAGATGTCAAGGGCGCCTCCGCCCACCCCTTCTACAAGTGGGCCCTGGAGACCCTGGGCGAGGCCGCCGACCCGGCGTGGAACTTCCACAAGCTGCTGGTCGGTCGTGACGGCCAGCTGATCGCCGCCTTCGGACCTCGCACGGATCCCCAGGCCGCGGAAATCGTCTCTGCGGTCGAAGCCGCGCTTTCGGCCCCGACCTCGGCGTGACGGACGCGGAGATCGAGGCCCGCTTCAACGCCGCGGTCGGTCTCCATCGGGCCGGCCGGGCGCGGGAGGCCGTTCCTGTTTACCGGCAGGTTTTGGATGACCGTCCCGAGCATGGGAACGCCGCCTACAACCTTGGTGTCGCCCTCCGGTCCGTCGGGCGGGTCCGGGAGGCCATCGAGGTCTGGTCACGCCTTGTGGAGCGGGATCCGGGTCGTGTCGACGCCCTCCTTGGGCTCAGCCGGGCCTTTCGGTCCCTCAATGACGACGCCCGATCTCTCGACTTCGCCACTCGGGCCGCAACCTTGCGCCCGGGATCGGCGGATGCGCACAACCTTCGCTCCAACGCCCTTCGCTCCATGGGCCGGAATGCGGAAGCCCTGGCCGCCCTGGATGCGGCTCTCGCCGCCGAACCTGGTTACGCCCTGGCGCATTCGAACCGGGGACATCTTCTCTCAGCCCTGAAGCGGCATGCTGAGGCCGTGGAGTCCTACCGCGCGGCTCGGGCCTTGCAGCCCTCGCTTCCCGACCTGACGGGCGCCCTGCTCGACCAGCAGATGCGGAGCTGCGACTGGCGTGACTTCGCCGCTCTGCAAGACGAGGTCCGTGATGGCGTCCGGCGTGGCGAGCCGGTGACCATCCCCTTCACCTTCCTGGCCCACAATGACGATCCGGCGGACCAGATGGCCTGCGTCCGCACCCATATGAAGAGCCGATTTCCGGAACCGCTGCCGGCGGTCTGGACGGGCGAGACCTATCGCCACGATCGCCTCCGTGTGGGCTATGTCTCCTCGGATCTTCGGATCCACGCCGTTTCGCAACTCTTGGTGGGAATGCTGGAGCGCCACGACCGAAGCCGGTTCGAGATCCATGCCTTCGCCCTGCCGCCTCTCGTGGAAGATGAGATGCGCGCCCGTGTCCGGGCCGCCTGTGACACCTTCACAGACGTCTCCGCCATGGATGATGCAGGGATCGCCGCCGCCCTCCGCTCGGCGGAGATCGACATCGCCGTCGACCTGAACGGCTTCACCACCCACTGCCGACCGGGGATCTTCGCGCGCCGCTGTGCGCCCGTCCAGATCAACTACCTTGGTTATCCCGGCGCCATGGGGACGATCGCCGCAGACTACATCCTGGCGGACCATACGGTCATTCCGGCAGAAGAATCTGTGAGTTACGACGAAAAGATCATCCGGCTTCCCTTCGCCTACCAACCCAATGACGATCGCCGCGCGATCGCCGACAAAACCCCGACCCGGGCCGAGGTCGGCCTTCCGGAAACCGGCTTTGTCTTCTGCAGCTTCAACGCCAGTTACAAGATCACGCCGCCGGTCTTCGACGTCTGGATGCAGCTCCTGCAGGAGGTTCCCGGGTCCGTTCTCTGGCTCCTGGGCGGCGATGCCGTGATCGAGGCGAACCTCCGTCGCGAGGCCGTCGACAGGGGGGTTGACGCCGGACGGCTGATCTTCGCCCCCAAGGCGCCCCTGCCGGATCACCTGGCCCGTCACCGGCTGGCGGACCTCTTCCTGGACACCCTGCCGTACAACGCCCACACCACGGCCAGCGACGCCCTCTGGGCGGGCCTGCCCCTGGTGACCTGCGCGGGGCGCAGCTTCGCCGCCAGGGTCGCCGCCTCCCTCCTGCGGGCGACGGGCCTGCCGGACCTGGTGACGACCTCGCTCGAAGATTACAAGGCCCTGGCCCTCGCCATGGCCCGCGACCCTGGGCGGCTGGCGGCCGTCAAGGCGCGGCTGGCGGCGAACCTGCCGGACGCGCCCCTCTTTGACACGGACCGGACCCGCCGGCAGGTCGAGAGGGCCTATGAGATCGCCTGGGGCCGCCGGATGGCCGGTCTTGAGCCCCGCAGCTTCGACGTCCCCGAAGACGCCTGAAAGGGCTCAGTCCTCCAGGATCCGGCTGGTCCTGCGGGTGTCGGGCATGATCAGGTAGGTCACCAGGGACATCCCGATGACCACCGTGACATAGATGTAGAACCCGGGCTCGAAGCCAGCCTGCTTGAAGCTGAGGGCGATGAACTCGGCTGTGCCTCCGAACAGGGCGTTGGCGATGGCGTAGGGCAGGGCGACGCCCAGGGCCCGGATTTCGGTCGGGAACATCTCCGCCTTCACGATGGCGCTGACGGAGGTGTAGCCGCTGACCACGGCCAGACTTCCCAGCACCAGCAGGAAGGCGGTCAGGGGCTCGCGCGTCTCGGCCAGGGTGGAGAGGACCGGCCAGGTCATGGCGACCCCGCCGATGCCGAAGGCCAGCAGCAGGGCCCGTCGCCCGAAGCGGTCGGAAAGAGCTCCGGACAGGGGCTGCATCAGCACGAAGCAGGCCAGGGCCGCCGTCGTGATCAGGTTCGACTGGTCTCTCGAGAACCCCGAGGTGTTGACCAGGAACTTCTGCATGTAGGTCCCGAAGGTGTAGTAGGCGAGGGTGCCTCCGGCGGTGAGGCCAAAGACCATAAGGGTCTCCCGAGGGTGGTCTGTGACAAGCCGCCAGGTGGCCGTTCGCGAGCCGTCGCGGGCCTTGAAGGAGGGCGTCTCCTCCATCCCCCGCCGCATGAACAGGACCGCCGTCGCCATCAGGGCGCCGACAATGAAGGCCACCCGCCAGCCCCAGGCGTTCATCTGCTCGGGCGGCAGGACCGCGGTCAGGGCCAGCAGGAGCAGGAGGGCCAGGAGCTGCCCCGACATCAGGGTCGAGTAGAAGATCCCCGACCAGAAGCCCCGGCGGTCCCGCGAGGCCATTTCAGAGAGGTAGGTGGCGCTGGCCCCGTACTCGCCCCCCATGCTGACCCCCTGCAGGATGCGGGCCAGGACCAGGATGGCGGGCGCCGCCAGGCCGATCTGGGCATAGCCGGGGCATAGGCCGATGATCAGCGAGCCCAGGCACATGAGTCCCACGGCGAGGATCATCGCCGCCCGCCGTCCGGCCCTGTCGCCGTAGAGCCCCATGATCCAGGCGCCAAACGGCCGGGCGAGGAACCCTACGGCGTAGACGGCGGCCGAGCCCAGGAGCTGGGCGGTCTGGTCTCCCTTGGGAAAGAAGACCGGGGCGAAGTAGAGGGCGAAGGCGGCGTAGACGAACCAGTCGAAGGTCTCGACCATGTTGCCGGCGGATCCCGCAAGGATCGAGCGCAGCCGGGCGCGTTCCGCCTGAGGGTCCTGGGCCATGATCTCCCCCTGTTTTGCTGAAGGGTCTAGCCTGCTTTGATCCCCCTGTCGCCGCCGGGGCTTCCAACCCTCACCGCCTCCCGCTAGGGAGGAACGCACGCTGCAGAGGAGGCCCCCCGTGACCCGCAAGCCTGATGGAACCTGGGACAAGTCCCGCCTGCCGAGCCGTCATGTGACGGAGGGTCCGGCTCGGGCGCCGCACCGGTCCTATTACTACGCGATGGGCCTGGGCACGCGGGAGATCGCCCAGCCCTTCGTCGGCGTGGCCTCCTGCTGGAACGAGGCCGCCCCCTGCAACACCGCCCTTATGCGCCAGGCCCATGCCGTTTCGGAAGGGGTCAAGAAGGCCGGCGCCACGCCCCGGGAGTTCTGCACCATCACCGTCACCGACGGGATCGCCATGGGCCATGAGGGCATGCGCTCGTCCCTGGTCAGCCGCGACCTGATCGCCGACTCCGTCGAGCTGACCATGCGCGGCCACGGCTACGACGCCCTGGTGGGCATCGCCGGCTGCGACAAGTCTCTGCCGGGCATGATGATGGCCATGCTGCGCCTGAATGTGCCCTCGGTCTTCCTCTATGGCGGCTCCATCCTGCCGGGCTCCTGGCAGGGCCGGGATGTCACCGTGGTCGATGTCTTCGAGGCGGTCGGCCAGCATTCGGCCGGCAAGATGAGCCTGGACGACCTGTGCTCCCTCGAGCAGCACGCCTGTCCCTCGGACGGCGCCTGCGGCGGCCAGTTCACCGCCAACACCATGGCCTGCGTCTCCGAGGCCATCGGCCTGGCCCTGCCGCTCTCGGCGGCCCTGCCGGCGCCCTATCTCAGCCGCGACGCCTACGCCGTGGCCTCGGGGGAGGCGGTGGTCCGCCTGATCGCCACCCAGCTGCGGCCCCGGGACTTCGTCACCCGCAAGTCCTTCGAGAACGCCGCCGCGGTGATCGCGGCGACCGGCGGATCGACCAATGGCGGCCTTCACCTGCCGGCCATGGCCCACGAGTGCGGCATCACCTTCACCCTCCGCGACTTTGCCGAGATCGCCCAGCGGACCCCGCTCATCGCCGATCTCAAGCCCGGCGGCCGCTTCGTCGCCAAGGACATGGGCGAGGCGGGCGGCATGCCCATGCTGCTCAAGACCCTCCTCGAAGGCGGCTACATCCACGGCGACTGCATGACCGTGACCGGAAAGACCATCGCCGAGAACGTGAGTGAGGTGTCCTGGCGCGATGACCAGGAGGTGATCCGTCCGGTCTCCAACCCGCTTTCGCCCACCGGCGGCGTGGTCGGCCTGTGGGGCTCGCTGGCCCCGGACGGCGCCATCGTCAAGGTGGCGGGCATGGCCTCGCATCGGTCGCACCGGGGCCCGGCCCGGGTGTTCGACGGCGAGCAGGCCTGCTTTGAAGCTGTCGAGCGCGGCGACTACAAGGACGGCGACGTGCTGGTCATCCGATATGAGGGCGCCCGGGGCGGCCCCGGCATGCGCGAGATGCTGTCGACGACGGCGGCCCTGACGGGGCAGGGCCGGGGCGACAAGGTGGCCCTTGTCACGGATGGCCGCTTCTCAGGCGCTACGCGCGGCCTGTGCATCGGCCATGTGGGCCCCGAGGCCCAGATGGGCGGCCCGATCGGCCTGGTTCGGGACGGAGACATTATCTTCATCGATGCGGATGCGGGCGTCCTGGACCTGGAGGTCGATCCGGCGGAGCTGGAGCGTCGCCGCCAGGCCTGGAAGCCGCGGGTCACCGATTACGGTTCAGGCGCCCTCTGGAAGTACGCCCAGATTGTCGGCCCGGCCCATGAGGGCGCCGTCACCCATCCCGGCATGGCGGGTGAGAGGCACGTCTACGCCGACATCTGAGCCGCCAGTCATCCCAGAGCGGAAACGCCCGCGATGAGCGGATGGCCGATCAGCACAACGAGATAGACCGCGCCGCCGATCAGGGCGGGTAGGGCGAGCTCTCCCGGCTTGAAGGTCTGTCGGCCGGCAAGGATGGCGGCGAAGGGAACGAAGGAGGACTTCGCCTCAAAGCTCGCCCATCTCTCACCGTGGGTGCGCCGTCGCTTGGCGTCGATGCTGGCCGCCCCGCCGATGGCCAGGACGCCCAAGCTCCCGAACAGGATGAGCGAGATCAGGTCTCCATTCACCAGCAGGTGGCCAGCGGACCAGATCCCGACCCCCCAAAGGAAAGGGTGACGGGTGATGCGCAGGATTCCTCGCACCGGGTCGGCGTCCTCCAGGGCGCCGGTCTGACCAACGGAGCCCGGGTTTCGGGCTAACAGCCCGGGAACGGCCAGCAGGAAGGCGACGAGGATCACGATCAGCTGAAGATGCAGGGTAAGCGGCGTCGAGGTCCACCAGGTCGGGTTCACACCCTCGGCCCGAGCCGCGCCATAGGCCATAATCATCCAGACCAGGATGGCGACCGAGGCGAGGGAGAAGAGGCCCATATAGGCGCCCTCTCCCAATCGCGACACCAGACGATCCCGGAGAATCGTTCCGGAGATGCAGAGGTGCAGGAGAACAAAGGCCGCTGAGGCCAAGACCAATTCCAGCATGACAAGCCCCTCGCGTCTGCGGTGAGGCCGGAGGCTGCGATGGCGCCCTTACGCTGTCAAGCTATCGGCCATGATGTGTGGCCAGCTCATGATCTGACCGGGCGCGAGCCGCCTCAGCCAAGCTCCATCCAGGTGTGCGGCGAGGTCAGTTCAGCTGGATGATCAGGGGTGTGTGATCTGAGGGCTTCTCCCACCCTCGCGGCGCGCGGTCGATCCGGCAGGAGAGGAGGCGGTCCGCCGCCTGGGGTGAAAGGAGGGCGTGGTCGATCCGGATGCCGTTGTTCTTCGGCCAGGCGCCGGCCTGATAGTCCCAGAAGGTGAAGCCGCCCGGCCCCTCGCCGACCTCGGTCCAGGCGTCGGTCAGCCCCAGCCACAGGAGAGTGCGCAGGGCCGCCCGGCTTTCGGGCTGGAACAGGGCGTCGCCGGTCCACTCGCCGGGATTGGCGGCGTCGAGCGGCCCTGGGATCACATTGTAGTCGCCCATCAGGGCCAGCGGTTCCTCGAGCCGGAGCAGCTCCGCAGCGTGGCGATGGAGCCGCTCCATCCAGGCCAGCTTGTAGTCGAACTTCTCAGTGCCCAGCGGGTTGCCGTTGGGCAGATAGATGGACGCCACCCGGACGGGCCGTGGACCGGAGACCACCGCCTCGATGAACCGGGATTGATCATCAGTCTCATCGCCGGGGAGCCCCCGGCTCACATCCTCCAGCGGCGTCCGGCTGAGGAGGGCCACGCCGTTGTAGGTCTTCTGGCCGTGGACCGCGACATTGTAGCCCAGTCGCTCGAAGGCCTCGGCGGGGAACTTCTCATCAACGCACTTGATCTCCTGGAGACAGGCGACATCGGGGCGCTCGGCCTCGAACCAGCGCAGCACCGTCTCAAGACGGGCGTTGATGGAATTGACGTTCCAGGTGGCGATCCGCACGGGCTCAGATCGAGAAGCTGACGCCGCAGCCGCAGCTGGACCGGGCGTTGGGATTGCGCACCCGGAACTCGGCGCCGGCCAGTTCGTCGACGAAGTCGATCTCGGAGCCTTTCAGCAGGACGAGGCTGATCTCGTCCACGAGGGCCGTGGCGCCGTCGCGCTCGATCCGCATGTCGTCGGGCGCCGCCGCCTCGACGAGGTCGAACTGGTACTGGAACCCCGAACAACCGCCGGCGTCGACGCCGATCCGGAGCATCAGGGGCCGTCCCTCAAGGTGCGACAACTCTGCGATCCGCTGCGCCGCCGCAGGGGAAAGGGACAGGTCCGGGGCGTTCAAGACTGCATCCTTGGCCATAGTGCTCTATATGACCCCGGTTTGGCCGCCTTGGAAGGGGCCGATCTCCTGGAGCCGCCGATCGCATGGCCGACCCCCGCGCCGCCTACGCCCAGAGCGCCGCCGCCTCCCGCGGCCGCCGCCACGAGGAGCCGGAGAGCCGGACCCGCACGCCCTTCGCCCGGGACCGGGACCGGATCATCCACACCACCGCCTTTCGCCGCCTGAAGGAGAAGACCCAGGTCTTCGTGGCCCACGAGGGCGATCATTACCGCACCCGCCTGACCCACTCCCTGGAGGTGGCCCAGATCGCGCGGTCGGTCGCCACAGCCCTCGGCCTGGAGGCGGACCTGGCCGAGACCATCGCTCTGGCGCACGACCTTGGGCATCCGCCCTTCGGCCATGCCGGCGAGGACGAGCTGGACGCCGCCATGCAGCCCTTCGGCGGCTTTGACCACAATGTGCAGACCTTCCGGGTCGTCACTCGTCTGGAGCGTCGCTATCCGCTCTGGGAGGGGCTTAACCTGACCTGGGAGACCCTCGAGGGCGTCATCAAGCACAATGGCCCTGTGACCTCCCGGCTGGAGCGTCCTTCCTGGAGCGCCGTGGCCGAGTTCGACCAGAGCTACAGCCTGGAATTGGGCGGTTGGGCCTCGGCGGAGGCTCAGGTCGCGGCCCTCGCTGATGACATCGCTTACAACAATCACGACGTCGACGACGGGGTGGTGGCGGGCATGTTCACCCTGACGGATCTTATGGACGTGCCGCTCATCGGTCCGATCCTGCAGGGGGTGAAGCGGGACTATCCCGACCTCGACCCGGCGATCACGCGCATGGAGGCGGTCCGCCGCATGATTGGCGCCATGGTCGATGACGTCATCGCCGAGACCACCCGCCGGGTGGCGCAGACGGGGGTGACCTCGGCCGACGCGGTGCGGGCCCTGGACCACGCCCTGGTGGCCTTCTCCCGGCCCATGCTGGAGGACCTCTCAGCCCTTCGCGAGTTTCTGATGAACCGGATGTACCGGCACTGGCGCGTGAACCGCACGCGCAGCCAGGCCCGGCGGATCCTGGCCGAGATGTTTCAGCTGTTTATGGCGGAGCCTGACGTCCTGCCCGCAGACATTTTTGCCGCTTTGGAGGGGCGGGACGAGGCTTCCCGGGCCCGCAGCGTCTGCGACTATATCGCCGGCATGACTGACCGGTTCGCCATAGAAGAGCATCGGCGGCTGTTCCAGCTCGAGGCTTGGTCCTGACGACGCCCGGGGTGCGCCGGCGCGGCTCCGGCGGTTAGACTGCACCCTTGGCGGCGAGCTTTGCTGATTCGTTCGCGCAAGACGGGATTGGCCATGTCTGATCATGATCGCGGCGGTGGCCCGCCGTACGACGAACCTTTGTCGTTTGACCGACGGGACCGGCGGGCGGCCCGAGGCCCTGCACCCCTGACGCTGATCCTGTCCGTCTTGCTGCTGCTGGCTCTGGCGGCGGCGATCTTCGCCTTCTACCGCGGCGGCTTATCGGAGGGCGCCCGTACGCCCAAGCCCATTGGCACGCCGGTCGGCGCCCTTCGGGCCGAGGCGCCGGCGAAGTCGGGTGACGTCGACCCTGCCGTGGGCCTCAAGATTTACCAGCAGGCCGAGGGCGAGCCGCCGCCCTTGCAACCGAACTTCACCCCGCCGCCGGAGCAGCCGCTTCCGAGACCGATCACCCCAGCGCCAGCCATCGCCCCGCCTGCTGCTGCGCCCAGCTCGCCCCCGACAGCCCCCGTCGCCTCGCCCCCGCCTGCGCCCGTGGTTGTCCTGCCCAAGACCCCGTCTCCGGGGTCGGCTCCTCCCGTCGCGACTGCGCCCAAGCCTGCACCCAGGCCCGACGTCAAGCCCCCAGCGTCGCCCCCGAGGCCAGCCCCGGCGCCGCCCAAGCCGGCCGCTTCGGGCGGCCTCTTCAGTGTGCAGATCGGCGCCTTCTCCTCCGCCGCGATCGCCGAAAGGGAATGGACCGCTGCTGTGGCCAAGGGCGGCGGCGGCGGGCGCGGCAAGCGGATCGAGAAGGTTGAGCGGGATGGCTCGACCCTGTTCCGCACGACCGTCACGGGTTTCCCGGACCGGGCCGCCGCCCAGACTTTCTGCGACCGGCTGAAGGCGGGCGGTAGCTCCTGTTTCGTTCGGTGAGGGCGTCCGCCGCCATCTATGGCTGCCTCGGGCCCCGACTAGGCGCCGAGGAGATCGCCTTCTTCCGGGACGTCCGTCCCTGGGGGTTCATCTTGTTCGCCCGCAATATCGAGGGACCGGACCAGGTGCGGGGTCTCGTCTCCGCCCTGCGCGAGACTGTGGGTCGTGAGGACGCCCCGATCCTGATCGACCAGGAAGGCGGCCGAGTGCAGCGCTTTGGGCCGCCCCACTGGCGGAAGTATCCGCCGGCGCGAGTCCTGGCTAATCTTCCTGGAGGTCCTGCTGCCCGGCGCGAGGCCGCTCGGCTGGGCGCCCGCCTCATGGCCGACGACCTTCGCGCCCTCGGGGTCAATGTCGACTGCGCGCCGGTCCTGGACGTCCCCCAGCCGGGGGCGCATGACATCATCGGCGACCGCGCCTACGGCGAGACTCCGGAAGCGGTGGCCGTCTTCGGCCGGGCGGTCGCCGAGGGCCTGCTGGCCGGCGGCGTGCTGCCGGTGATCAAGCACATTCCCGGGCATGGCCGCGCGACTTCGGACAGTCACTTCGATCTGCCTGTCGTTGAGGCGACCGCAGAGGCGCTTCGTCAGACGGACTTCGCACCTTTCCAGGCCCTTTCAGACATGCCCATGGCGATGACCGCCCATGTCCTCTACCGGACCTTCGACCCCCGCCGGCCAGCTACGACCTCGCGGCGGGTGATCCAGGGGGTGCTCAGGGCGGAGCTGGGTTTTTCCGGCCTCATCCTGAGTGACGACCTGTCGATGAAGGCGCTGGACGGCGACATGACGCAACGGGCGCGCCGGAGCCTTTCCGCCGGCTGCGACGTCGTTCTGCATTGCAACGGGGATATGGCTGAGATGAAGGCTGTCGCAGCCGGCGCCGGATTGCTGTCCGGAACGGCGGCCCGCAGGGCGGAGGTGGCGCTGGCCCGGATTCCCCGTCGCCCGGAACCACTTGACCGTCGGGAGGCCGAGGCTCGCTTCGACGCCCTGCTCGCGGGAGCTCAGGCGTGAGCACAGCGACCGACTTCCAGCCTGCGTTGGATTTCGAAGCCGCCGAAGGCGCCGCCCTAGACGGCGAGGCCCTGATTGTTGATGTCGATGGCTATGAAGGTCCGCTGCATGTCCTTCTCGCCCTGGCCCGGCGTCAGAAAGTGGATCTTCTGCGGATATCAGTGACCCGTCTTGCAGAGCAGTATCTGATTTTTGTCCAGCAGGCGCGGCGGCATAGCTTCTCCCTGGCTGCGGACTACCTGGTCATGGCCTCCTGGCTGGCCTTTCTGAAGTCCCGGCTCCTCCTGCCGCGCCCGGAGCGCGCGCAGCCTGAGGAGGCCCCGGCGGAGGAGGTGGCGGCCCAGCTGACCTTCCGTCTGGCTAAGCTCGACGCGATGCGAAGCGCCTCGGAGGCCCTGCGCGCACGCCCGCAACTCGGGCGCGA
Organism: Phenylobacterium sp.; assembly: GCA_020402745.1. Classification (GTDB taxonomy): domain Bacteria; phylum Pseudomonadota; class Alphaproteobacteria; order Caulobacterales; family Caulobacteraceae; genus Phenylobacterium. Next base: position 41,050 of record JADBYZ010000026.1, on the reverse strand, counting down.
CGTCTTCGAGCGGGGCGACCCCGACGCGATCCGTATTCTGCCCTCGACCCGGCTTGACGGCGACCTCTACGCCCTCATGCGAGCCTATGTGGATCAGCGCCGTCGGTCGGATACGCGCAGCTATAGTCCCGCTCAACCCCAGGCCTACGCCCTTGAGGCCGCCCGCGACCGGCTTCGAAGCCTGCTGCCGGAGCTTACCCGCTGGACCTCCCTGACGGGGGTCGCTCCCCATCCAAGCTCGGGCTCGGACTCCTCCCCCAGCCGGGCCTCCTATTTGGCCTCGACCCTTTCGGCCAGCCTCGAGCTCGTCCGAGAGGGCGCGCTGGAGGCCCGCCAGCTCGAGGCCTTTGCGGACGTCTACCTCCGGAGCCGGCGAGGAGGGGCCGCATGACGGCCGCCGATGACACCCCTGCGGCGCCCGACCCCGCAGAGACTGAGCGCCGGGTTGAGGCCCTGCTCTTCGCCGCCGCCGGGCCGCTCAGCCTCGACGATCTCGCACGGCGTCTGCCGGAGGGGTCGGATGTCGCGCGCGCAATCGCCGACCTTGCGGGGCGTTACGCGGGAAGGGGCGTTGAGTTGGCCTGCGTCGCCGACCGCTGGCGTTTCCAGACCGCCCCTGATCTCGCCTTTCTCATGACCATCGAACGGGAAGAGCCGAGGCGGCTGTCCCGCGCCGCGCAGGAGACGCTGGCCATCATCGCCTACCATCAGCCTGTCACCCGCGCGGAGATCGAAGCGGTGCGTGGCGTTCAGGCCAGTCGGGGTACGCTTGACGTCCTTCTGGAGCTTAAGCTGGTCCGGATGCGCGGCCGGCGTCGCACTCCCGGTCGGCCGGTCACCTATGGAACGACGGACGCCTTTCTCGAGCACTTTGGCCTCGCCAGTCTGACCGATCTGCCGGGCGCGCCGGAAATGCGCTCCGCTGGCCTGCTCAGCCTCGACCTCCCGTCTGATTTCAACGTCCCGACCCCAGGACTCGCGTCCCCCGAGGAAGATCCGATCGAGGATGACGAGGCGCCGGAGTTCCACATGGACTTCCTGGCGGACGGCGGGCAGACAGATTCGAACGACGGCGCCGGCGCCTGACCCTTGGCGTATCGGGGGGGCGGCGTCTATATAGGCCCAGAGGCGGCCCGGACGGTCGCTCTGATCCGATAAGGAGTTGCCTATGGGCGGAATCTCTCCGATCCACTGGATTATTGTCGCTCTGGTCGTCCTCGTGCTCTTCGGCGGGCGAGGGAAGCTCTCAGGCCTGCTTGGTGACGCTGGCAAAGGTATCCGCGCCTTTCGCGACGGGCTCAAGGATGAAGGCAAGTCCAGCGCACCGACCGACGCTGCTGCGGGAAAAGTCGAGGCGCCCAAAGAGGACACCCGGGCCTGACCCGGACGTCCTGAATCCCCCCAAGCCTTTGGCATGGGCACACTGCTAGGACTTGTCCATGCTTCCCGAAGTCGGCGGGCTCGAATACCTCATTATCGCCGCCGTCGCCCTGATTGTCGTGGGGCCTAAGGACCTGCCGGTCATGCTTCGCAAGCTTGGTCAGTGGGTCGGGAAGCTTCGCGCCATGGCCGCCGAGTTTCGCGCGAGCTTCGATGACATGGCCCGGCAGTCAGAACTCGATGAACTCAGGCGGGAGGTCGAAGCCATGCGTCAGGCCCAAGGCAGTTTGCTGACCTCCGAGACCGCCGAGGTCAACCAGGTCCTCAACGAGATTGGCGATAGTCTGAGGTCCTCCGACATCCAGTTCCATCCCACTACAGGAGGTGCGCTTCCGTTGACTGAAGCGCCAACCGAGCCCAGCGAGGCCCCATCCTCCCTGGCGGCGCCCAAGCCCCGTCGACGCCGGAAAGCTGCGGAGGCGCCGGAGTGAGCGCCATCCACGACCCCGATGACGAGATCGAGGCCTCGCGCGCGCCGCTCCTGGACCATCTTGTCGAGCTTCGCCAGCGTCTGATCCGCTCGCTCATCGCCGTCGCGTTGTCGTTCGTAGTCTGCTTCGCCTTCGCCGATGATATCTACCGGTTACTCCTGCGGCCCTATGAGGCCGCCGCCGCCATCCTCGCCGCACAGAAGGCGGCCGCAGGCAGCGCGGCGCCGAGGGATTTTCTGGATGGGCTCCTTCAGGCGTTACATCTTCGGCCTGCTTCAGGCGGAGCGGGGGGCGGCGGTCCTTTCGACCTCTTGCTCGTGCTGGTGGGATTGAAGGAGATGCCCCCGCTCCAGGGTCAGACGCTCAAGCTGATCTACACAGCGCCCCTAGAGTTCTTCTTCACCAAGCTCAAGCTGGCCGGTTTCGGGGCGATTGTCCTGTCGTTTCCTGTTCTTGCCAGCCAGGTCTATGGGTTCGTAGCGCCCGGTCTCTACAAGCGCGAGCGCCGCGCATTCCTGCCCTTCCTTGTCGCTTCTCCGGTGCTCTTCAGTCTAGGGGCGGCTCTCGTCTACTTTTTTATCTTCCCTTTCGTCCTCTGGTTTTCCCTTTCCCAGCAGATCGTTGGGGCCGGTGCGATCAACGTCGAGTTGTTGCCCAAGGTTTCGGACTACCTGACTCTTGTCACCACCCTGCTGATGGCCTTCGGACTCTGCTTCCAGCTTCCCGTCGTGCTGACCCTGCTCGGTCTGGCGGGTATGGTGAGCGCATCAGCCCTACGCGAGTTCAGACGATACGCGATTGTCGCCATCTTCGTTGTGGCGGCCATCGTCACCCCGCCGGATCCGATAAGCCAGCTCATGCTCGCCCTGCCGATCATCTTTCTCTACGAAGTCTCGATCTGGTGCGTCCGGATTATCGAGTTCCGGCGGCGGGAGGAGCCCGGTCGCGATCTGATCGCGTGAAGCCGGGGTCGCTTGCGGTTGGCGCCTCCGCCGACGCGCACTAGACAGAGCGGCTCAGACTTGGGACCTCCCTGACATGCACGATATCCGAGCGCTCCGCGACACCCCTGACCTCTTCGAAAAGGCTTGGGCGGCGAAGGGTCGGTCCGGCGCGGCCGCCCGGGCGCTTGAGCTTGACCAACAGGTGCGGGCCGCCCGCACGGCTGCAGAAGCCGCCCAGGCGCGCCGGAATGAGCTCTCGCGCCGGATCGGCCAGGCCAAGGCGGCGAAGGATGAGGCTGAAGCGGCGCGCCTGTTCGCCGAGGTCGAAGCGCTGAAGGCGGAGACCGCCGGGGATGCCGAGCGCGAGAAGAGCGCTGAGGCGGACCTGCGCGACCTTCTTGCGAGCCTCCCCAACCTGCCCGCGCATGACGTGCCGGAGGGCGTAGACGAGTCAGCTAATGTGGAGATCCGGCGCTGGGGCGAGCCCTTCTCGATAAAGGCTCCCCGCAATCATGCCGATCTGGGCGAGGCGCTCGGTCTCATGGACTTTGAGGCCGCCGCCCGCATGAGCGGCGCCCGCTTCGTCGTTCTTAAGGGCCGCCTTGCAAGGCTTGAGCGGGCGCTAGGCCAGTTCATGCTCGACATCCAGACCCTCGAGCATGGCTACACCGAGGTCTCGCCCCCGCTCCTCGTGCGGGACGCCGCAGCCTTTGGCACAGGCCAACTTCCCAAGTTCTCGGAAGAGCTTTTCCGCACCACGGACGACCGCTGGCTCATTCCCACAGCTGAGGTGTCTCTCACCAATCTTGTGAGGGAGCAGATTCTCGCCGCCGAGACCCTGCCGCTTCGCTTCACCGCCCTGACGCCCTGCTTTAGATCTGAGGCGGGGGCCTCGGGCCGGGATACCCGCGGCATGATCCGTCAGCACCAGTTCTACAAGGTCGAGCTGGTGTCGATCACCGAGCCCGACCAGTCGGACGCCGAGCACGAGCGGATGGTGTCCTGCGCGGAGGCGGTCCTGAAGCGGCTCGAGCTGCCCTTCCGGACCATTCTGCTCTGCCGGGGCGACATGGGCTTCAGCGCCCGGCGCACCTTCGATCTGGAGGTCTGGCTGCCCAGTGAGGGGCGTTACCGCGAGATCAGCTCCTGCTCCAACTGCGGTGACTTCCAGGCCCGCCGCATGGACGCCCGGACCAAGTCGCCGGGCGAGAAGGGCGCCCGCTTCGTTCACACCCTGAATGGCTCAGGCCTCGCCGTGGGCCGGACCCTGGTGGCCATCCTCGAGAACTACCAGGACGAGGGCGGACGGATCGCCATTCCCCAGGCCCTCCAACCCTATATGGGCGGGGTCACCCACCTCGACGGGGCTGGCTGATCCCGTGCGTATCCTCCTGACCAATGACGATGGCATTCACGCAGAAGGCCTGGTCTCGCTGGAGCGGGTCGCCCGGGTCCTGAGCGACGATATCTGGATCTGCGCGCCCGAGTACGAGCAGTCCGGCGCCAGCCGCTCCCTGACCCTCGCCGAGCCGCTCCGGGTTCGGCGGCTCGATGCGCGGCGGTTCGCCACGACCGGGACCCCGACGGACTGCGTCATGCTGGCGGTCACCGAGCTCATGGCCGGCCTGAAGCCCGATCTTGTCCTGTCAGGCGTCAACCGCGGCGCCAATCTCGCCGAGGACGTCACCATGTCGGGAACGGTGGCCGGCGCCATCGAGGGCATGGCTCTGGGGATTCCCGCTATCGCCCTGTCGCAGATGAGCTGGCCGACCCCCGGTGAGGACACGGCGGATCAACCCGTCTTCCTGCCTGCCGAGCATTTCGGACCCGGCATCGTCCGCCGGCTGGTGGAGATCGGCTGGCCGGCCGACGTGGTGATGAACATCAACTTTCCGTCGCGCCCCCTGGATCAAATCCGGCAGGTGGAGGTCACCCGCCAGACCTTCCGGGACCTTCACGTTCGCCAGGCTATCCAGCGCACCGATCCGAGGGGCGAGACCTACTATTGGATGGGGTTCCGCCGGGAGCTTTCCGAGCCCGCAGAGGGCACGGACCTCAGAGCCATCTACGATGGCCGTATCTCTGTCACGCCCCTGCATATCGACCTGACCCATCAGGAGACCGTCCACCGCATGCGGTCGGTCCTGGGGGGCGTTCCGCCGAGACCCTGAAGGTGGCCCGTCGTCCCCAACCCCCGGCCGATCCCCGGCACGTCCGCCTCATGGAGGGCCTGCGGGAACAGGGAGTATCCGCACCTGCGGTCCTCGCCGCCATCGCCTCGACGCCCCGAGACCTGTTCACCCCGGAGCTCTTTCAGGAACGGGCCTTCGAGGATCAGGCTTTGCCTATCGCCTGCGGCCAGACGATCAGCCAGCCGTACATCGTCGGCCTCATGACCCAGGCTCTTGGGATCGAGAAGCGGTCCCGCGTGCTGGAAATCGGGACTGGGTCCGGCTATCAGACCACCATTCTCTCGAAACTTGCGCGGCTGGTCTATTCCGTAGAGCGCTACCGCACGTTGATGTCTGCTGCGGAAGCCCGTTTTCAGACATTGGGGCTGACCAACGTCATCACCCGCTTTGGCGACGGCGGGCAGGGCTGGCCGGAGCAGGCGCCGTTTGACCGGATCATGGTCACAGCCGCCGCACCCGGAGATCCAGGTGCTCTTCTGGCGCAACTGAAGCCAAACGGGGTATTGGTGGCGCCGATAGGCCGGGGTCCGGTCCAGAACCTCAACCGCTATGTCGGGGACGGGGAGGGCGGTTTCACGGTGGAGACCCTGATGGAGGTCAGGTTTGTGCCCTTGCTGGAAGGCGTCGCGAAAGAGTCATGAGCGCCAAAATCATGACGATTTTTTGGGGCTCTGAGTTCGGATGACGTCGCGGATCCGAGTCGCGGCGCATGATGGGTTGAATTGAGCCGGAGCGGTGATGACCACTTTTCTCTATCGGATCGTCCTGATGCTTACGGCAACCACGGCCTTTGTCGGAGTTGCAGCGACCGTAGTCGCGCGTGAGCCTGAAATTGGGCAGGCTGCACCCGTTCAACTGGCGCTTTTGCAGGCCGCGACTGACACCTACACCGTCCAAAGCGGAGATACGCTTTTCGGGATCGGGCGAAAGCTTGGCGTGTCGCCAGAGGCTATCGCTGAGGCCAATGGCTTAGCTGCCGACGCTCGAATCAAGGCCGGGATCAAGCTGCGGGTGCCAGGCGTCCCAAGACCCGACACGTCGCGGCGCGATCCTCAGGCGGTGGGGCGCGTCATTACGGTTTCGAGCGGCGCCTCGACCTATGTGGTCAAAAGCGGCGACACCGTCGATGCGATCGCCAATCGCCTGGGCATGACCCGCAAGGCCTTTGCGGACCTCAACGGTCTGGAGGCTCCCTACGCGCTCAGTGTGGGACGCAGGCTCAAGGGGCCGCCAGAGACACGCAGGGCCTATGTTGTCGCCGATGGCGACAGCCTGGAGGCGGTCGCCCGGCGTTTCTCAGTCCCCCTGCGGACGCTGGCCGCTGACAACGGTCTGCGCAGCACCGCAGTTCTCAGGGCCGGCCAGCGACTGATGCTTCCCGAAGGTTACAGGGATCGCGGCCCCATCCGCGCCACCGCGGCGGCGGCGCGGTCGCCATCGGCCGCCGCCGCAAGAACCGCACCGCCTCCGTCTGGCCCACCTGAAGAGCGGGACTCAACATCGCCCCTGCCGACCGACTCGGTGAGGATCCTCGCAGGCGGCCGGGTGATCTCTGTAAAGGGCAAGCCCGTCACCTACACGGTCCGCAGGGGGGATACGGTCGATGGGATCGCCGATCGTCTCGGACTTTCACGAAGAGAACTTGCGGGGCTCAATGGCTTAGAGCCGCCTTATACCCTTCGTCCCGGACAGGTTCTGAAGGGACCCTCTGAAACCCAAAGGGCTTATGTCGCCGTGTCCGGTGACAGCCTTTCGGTCATTGCCCGTCGGTTCAGCGTGACCCCTCGCGCCCTGGCGGCGGCGAATGACCTTCGCACGACAGCTGTCATTCGTTCGGGTCAGCGTCTGATCCTTCCCGACGGCGCGCGGGATCGTGGACCGGTTCGGGAGACCGTGCGCGTTCAGTCGTCTGCTCCGCCGTCGCCTCGCCCCGCACCAGCCCCACCTGAGTCCGTAAGCTCGGAGACCGACGCGCCTCTTGAGGACCCCGCCGCCGCAGGACCCCCGGAACTGCGGGTTGAGCCCGGGCAGCCTGCAGCGACCCGACCGGTCGCACCCGCCCCTACGCCTCCAGCCTCGACACCGGTAACGCCCTCGACCCCTGTAACCTCCTCGACCCCTGTGACACCCTCGGCCCCCGCGCCACAGGCCCGGCCCGAGACCTCCCGACCTGCACCACCTCAGGCGGCCCCGCCGCCCGCGCCGACCGCCCCAGCTCCGACCCCGCGTGTCGTCACGCCGCCCACCCCGGCGACACCGCCGCCGGTGACGAGTCGGGCGCCATCCGGTGGGTTCTCGCCGCCACCGACCGCCTCCACTACGCCGCTCACAGACGCCCAGATCGCGGCCCTCGGTAAGGGTCGCTTCTTGTGGCCCCTGCGCGGTGAGATCCTTTCGGACTTCGGGCCGAAGGGCACCGGCCAGCGGAATGACGGGATCAACATCCGGGCCGTCCGCGGCGCCCCGGTCAGGGCCGCCGCGGCCGGTGAGGTGGTCTATGCTGGAGATCAGGTGCCCGGCTTTGGCAACCTGGTCCTGATCAAACATCCGGAGGGATGGGTCACGGCCTACGCTCATCTGTCGAGCGTGGATGTGAGAATCCAGCAGAAGGTGCTGCAGGGACAGCAGATTGGAGAGGCGGGGGATACCGGAGGGGTCTCCGAGACCCAACTCCATTTCGAAATCCGGTATGCGCCGACCCCTACGGAGAGGGCGCGTCCCGTTTCGCCGTCGCTCTTGCTTCCGCGCTGACGGCTCAGAACGGCAGAACGATCCCCTTCGATCCCGCGAGATCGAGGATGAACTGCCAGGCGACCCGGCCGGACCGCCCTCCACGCGCTTGGGCCCATTGCAGCGCCCTGCGGTCGATGCCGCGCACAGGCAGGCCGTAACGGCGCGCGTAACCTCGCACCGCCGCCAGGTAGGTGGGCTGGTCCATAGGCGGGAAGCCGATCCAGAGACCGAAACGGTCGGAGACGCTGACTTCTTCCTCTGCATCCTCGGCCGCTGCGATCCGGCCGCGATCCTCAATGTGGCCGCGCGGCATGAGATGACGCCGGTTCGAGGTGGCGAGGAAAAGCACGTTCGAGGGCGGACCAGAGACTCCGCCCTCCAGAGCTGACTTCAGCGCCTTGGCCGCCTCAGCGCCGTCTTCGAAGGACAGGTCGTCGCAAAGCACGATGAAACGTTCCGATCGGCCGCGCAGGATGTCGAAGAGGCGAGAGAGGGTGGCGATCTCATCCCTGTCGACCTCGATGAGTTTGAGGTCGTTTCGGTTCCGCGCGCTCTCCATAAAGGCCGCCTTCGCCAGGGAGCTCTTGCCGGCCCCCCTGACCCCCCACAGAAGGGCATGGTTGAAAGGCACGCCCGCTGCGAATTGCAGAAGATTCGCCAGCAGGATCTCTTTTTGACGGTCGACGCCCAGGAGGGCCTCGAGGGGCAGGGAGTAATCCGGCGCGGGGATAAAGGCGCCCCGCCCTGCGTCATGCCGGAACATTCGGGCCTGCGAAAAATCCGGAGCTGACGGCGGTGCTGGCGAGAGCCGCTCAAGCGCTTCGGCGATCCGAGCCAGGAAGGGGATGATCTCGTCGTTCATTTGAAGTGCTTAGCCATCCGGGCCATCCATTGCAAAAGCCCCGGCGAGCGCATAGCTTCCGGCGACCCTGACTCCGGGCGCATTGCCCGACCGTTCCCCTTCCGGAGAGGCCATGTTCGCCACCCCTGCCCACGCTCAGACCGCCGCCGGAGCCCCTGCGGGAGGTGGTATTGAAGCCATGCTCCTGCAGATCGCCCCTCTGATTGGCCTTTTTGTCCTATTCTATTTCCTGCTTATCCGGCCGCAGCAAAAGCGGATGAAGCAGCATCAGGAAATGCTGGCCGCCCTGAAGCGCAACGACGTCGTTGTTCTCGCCTCGGGCGTTGTCGGCAAGGTCGTTCGGGTCGAGGATGGCGAGGTTGGCGTCGAGATCGCTCAGGGTGTGACCGTCAAGGTGGTCAAGACCATGATCTCCTCGGTCCGCTCGAAGGGCGACGCCGCCGCCAACGACGCCAAGGCCTAGGCTTGGTCGCATGCTCGCTCCCTCGCGCTGGCGACTGATCTCTGTCGTCGCGGCCCTCATTTTTGGCGTCCTCTTCACCCTGCCCAATCTGCTGCCGGCGAGTGTTCGTGAGGTTCTGCCCGCCTTTCTGCCGAAGCAGACCCTGAATCTTGGCCTGGACCTGCAGGGCGGGTCCTATCTGAAGCTGTCGGTGGATACCCGGGCGCTTCGCGCGGAGAAGACCACAAACCTTATCGAGGATGTCCGAACGACGCTGCGATCCGAGGATATCGCTTTCACGGATCTGGGCCAGGTGGGTTCCGATGTCACTGTACGCATCACGGATCCCGCCCGCTCCAATGAGGCTCTCAATCTCCTGCGAACCCGTCTCGGCGGCGACATCGCGTCAGGGGGCAGCGGACTAGAGCTCTCCGCCCAGGCCGACCAGCGCATCCGGATGGGCTATTCGGCGCAGGCCCTCAACGCTGAAGCGAGCCGCGCGGTCGACCAGTCCATCGAGATTATCCGCCGGCGCATTGACGCCTTGGGTACGCGGGAGCCTGCGATTCAGCGACAGGGCTTTGATCAGATCGTTGTTCAGGCTCCTGGCGAGAGTGATCCTGAGCGGCTGAAGTCCATCATCGGCCAGACCGCCAAGCTGACTTTCCAGATGGTCGACGATTCGGTCTCTGTGGAAGAGGCGCTTCAGGGCCGGGTCCCACCCGGTTCGGTTGTCCTGCCCAGCCAGGACGAGGGCCCGCTCCTGCTCAAGAAGCGGGCTGTCGTCACCGGAGAGATGCTCACCGAGGCGTCCCAGGGTTTTGACGGTCAAACCGGGCAGCCCGTCGTCAATTTCAGGTTCAATGGTCAGGGCGCTGCACGCTTCGGCGAGGTGACCGCCTCGAGTATCGGAAAGCGCTTCGCCATTGTTCTGGACGGAAAGATTATCTCCGCTCCCGTGATCCAAAGCGCGATCATGGGCGGGTCAGGACAGATTTCCGGCAATTTCACCGCCGAAAGTGCGAACGACCTTGCCGTACTGTTGCGGGCCGGCGCCCTTCCGGCGCCCCTCAGGGTCGAGCAACAGAATACGGTGGGCGCCGAGCTGGGTGCGGATGCGGTTCGGGCTGGTGCTATTTCAATGGCGATCGGTGCGGCGGCGATGTTTGCCTTCATTGTCCTCGCCTATGGTGTCTTCGGCGTTTTTGCTGCGTTGGCCCTGGCCCTCAACGTCCTTCTGATTGTGGGCGCCATGTCCATGACCCAGGCCACACTGACCTTCCCTGGAATTGCAGGGATTATTCTGACACTTGCGGTGGCTGTGGACGCCAACGTCTTGATCTACGAGCGGGTTCGAGACGAGGCGCACCTCGGGCGATCGCCCCTCCAAGCGCTGGAGCATGGCTATGAGCGGGCGTTGGTGTCTATCTTTGACGCCAACATCACCAGCGCCATTTCGGCCATCATCATGTTCATGTTTGGCGCCGGGGCGGTTCGGGGCTTTGCCTGGACCCTTCTGATCGGGGTGGTCACCTCAGTCTTTACGGCTGTTGTGGTGACCCAACTCCTTATCGGCTGGTGGTTTCGGGCGAAGAAACCCAAGACCCTTCCTATCGTCTAGAGGCTCTCATGCGCTGGCCCCTGATCAACAATCTGCCCCGAGAATTCAACTTCGACTTTGTGAAGCTGGCGCCCATGGCGGCGGTTTTCTCTGCGGTTCTTATCGCGATCTCCCTGGGTTCCATCGTCTTCCGGGGCATGAATTTCGGGATCGACTTCGTCGGAGGCGCACTGATCGAGGTGGAGACCCAGAAGCCCCTCGATATCGGCGGTTTGCGCCGGGTGATGACGGAGGCGGGCGGCGAGGACGCTCAGGTGCAGTCCCTCGGCCAGGGCAATGGGGCTATTCTGCGCTTCCGCGTGCCCGATGACGCTGATCTCAACGCCAGTACTCTTGTGGTCAAGGGCGCGCTCCAGAAGGCCTTCCCAGGTATCGAGATCCGGCGTGCGGAAACCGTTGGCGGAAAGGTGTCCGGAGAACTCGCCCGATCGGGGGTGATCGCCCTCTCGGTGGCGATGCTCTTGATGCTGCTTTACATCTGGTTCCGGTTTCAGCTCCAGTTCGGCTTCGGCGCCATCGCCGCGATCATGCATGATGTGGTGCTGACCATGGGCATCCTCTCTCTGCTGCAGCTTGAAGTGTCGATGACCTCCATCGCTGCGCTTCTCACCGTGATCGGTTATTCGATGAACGAGAAGGTCATCACCTTCGACCGGCTTCGGGAAAACCTGCGCAAATACAAGACCACGCCGCTCCGGGACATCATCAACCGTTCCGAGAATGAACGCCTGTCTCGCAACCTGATCACTGGCACCACCGCCATCGTCGCTCTTTCCGGGGCCCTCTTCTTCGGCGGCCCGGTCCTGTATCCCCTGGTCTTCACCATGGTCTTCGGCGTGATCGTGGGGACCTACTCCTCGATCTATGTCGCTCTGCCGATCATCCTGCTTTGGGGGGTGCGGCGCGACGAGGACGATGCGCTCCCCCTGAAGCCCGCCAACGCCCGCCAGGGATGACCCGTTCGGCCCCGCAGGTGGACGCCTATGGCGGCGGCGGCTTTCGGCTGTCGGGCGCCTGGCGTTCGGGGTCCGTCCTCATCCTGGAGGACGTCACTCGGGACTGGAGCGTGACCAGCGCAGGCGGACTGACGGTGGATAGCCTGTCGGCGGTTCTTGAGGCTGGTCCCGGCGCCTGCGAAATGCTTGTCCTCGGGATGGGGCCGTTCAACGGGCTTCCGCCTCGTGAGGTTCGCGAAGCCTTCCTTCGGGCTGGCGTCGGGCTTGAGTACCTTGATACGCCTTCGGCCGCCCGGCTCTACAATCTGCTCACCTTTGAAGGGCGGAGGCTGGCCGCAGCCCTGATCGCTGTCTGATCCTGATCAATCCGGCGCTTCCCGACGCCCCCGAATGCCCTTAAGAGAAGTTCCAAGGGAAGACACTCAGAGGGCTAAACATGTCGAATCTTGTCTCGGGACTCCTGTCAAATCTCCGCAATACGGTGATCCTGAGCTCGATCATCACGCTTGTGGTGGTGGGCGGATATCTGCAGCACGCCGGCGCAATTGACGCCACTTTCACGCAGGCCGTCCTGCGTTTCTTGCATCTGCTGCTTGGCATCATGTGGATCGGCTTGCTGTACTACTTCAATTTTGTTCAGCTTCGCAAGATGCCTGAAATTCCGGCTGAACTAAAGCCGGCAGTCTCCAAGTATATCGCTCCTGAGGCCTTGTTCTGGTTCCGCTGGGCGGCGCTGTTCACCTGGGTGACGGGCGTGCTGCTCGCCTACAGCCGCGGCTACCTCTTCGACGCCTTCGCCCTTGGCCTGACCAGCGGTAATCCGCAGCACAGCTTCATTGGCCTGGGCATGTGGCTCGCCACGGTCATGTTCTTCAATGTCTGGGTCTTCATCTGGCCGAACCAGAAGATCGCCCTGGGCATTGTGGACGGCGACGCCGACGCCAAGGCCAAGGCGGCGAAGACGGCTATGCTGTTCTCGCGCCTCAACACCTTCCTTTCCATCCCCATGCTCGCCACGATGGGCATGAACCAGACCATCTTCAACTGATCCCCAGGATCGCGGCCGGACGGACGGGCCCGCAGCGCCTGCGGGCCCGTTTCCATGTGAGGACGCATTGACCCCAGAGCCCTTCCAGACGTCCGATCCTGATCCTGACGGAGACCTCGAGGGGGCCCTCTCGCGTGGGGACCCGGACAGGTGGCTGTCCAGCCGGTTCGCCGCCGGCGAAACCGCCCGGCGGGCCCTTGTCGCCATCTATGCCTTTGATAACGAGTTGGGACGTGCGCCCCGCGCCGCCTCCACCCCCATTGTCGCCGAGATGCGGCTGGCCTGGTGGCGGGAGGCGCTGGAGGAGATTCGCTCCGGTGTCCCGGTCCGGCGACATCCCGTGGCCCTGGCCCTCAGCGCGACGGTGGGCGAATACAGCCTGGATCTCACCCTCCTGGAGACGCTCATCGACGCCCGCTTCCGGGAGCTGGATTCCCGCCCCATGACTTTGGAAGAGGCCCTGGAGTGGGCCGAGGGTACGGGCGGGACCTGCGCCCGGCTGTCCGCCGCAGTCCTGGACCCCGGATGCGACCCGCAGGCCGCTGCGGCGGGGGGGGCCGCCTGGTCTATCGGGCGGCTGATCCTGACAGCGGGTCTTTCGGTCGAGGCGGCGCAGGAGGCCCTTGATGTCCGCCTCAGGAAGGCGCGCGGGGTGACCGCCGCGGCCTTTCCCGGCATCGCCCACGCCGCCCTGGCCCGCGCCCGGGCCAAGGGACGCCGGGCCTCACCCCTCGGCGACCGCCTTCGCCTGATGCGGGCGGTGCTGGCCGGGCGCGTCTGAGGCCCAGGTCGCCAGGTCCTCCAGGGCCCGCTCGCCCATGGCCAGCTTGCGGCCCCGGCTTCGCACCTTGGCGCCCAGCCTCCGGCCCTCGGCATCCCGCTTCGGCGCCTCCACCGGCGGCATCAGGCCGTAGTTGATGTTCATGGGCTGGAAGGAGCCCTTGCCGCCATCGAGGTGGCCGCCTGTGATGTGGTTGACCAGGGAGCCCAGGGCGGTGGTGGCGGGCGGCGCCTCAAGCGGGCGCCCCAGCCGCTCGGCCGCGGCCAGCCGTCCGGCCAGGAGCCCCATGGCCGCGCTTTCCACATAGCCCTCGACCCCGGTGACCTGTCCGGCGAAGCGGAGGCGGGGCTGGACCTTCAGCCTCAGGCTGCGGTCCAGCAGACGCGGGCTATTGAGGAAGGTGTTACGGTGCAGGCCGCCCAGGCGGGCGAAGACGGCCTTTTCCAGGCCCGGGATCATCCGGAAGATCTCGGTCTGGGCGCCGTGTTTCAGCTTGGTCTGGAAGCCCACCATGTTCCAGAGCGTGCCCAAGGCGTTGTCCTGGCGCAGCTGCACCACGGCCCAGGGCTTCTCGTCGGGCCGATGGGCGTTGGTCAGGCCCACAGGCTTCATCGGGCCGTGGCGAAGGGTCTCGCGGCCTCTTTCCGCCATCACCTCGATGGGCAGGCAGCCATCGAAGTAGGGGACGTTCTCCCACTCCCGGAATTCCGACTTCGGGCCGGCCAGCAGGGCGTCGATGAAGGCCTCATACTGGTCCCGGTCCATCGGGCAGTTGATGTAGGCCTGGGTGTCGCCCCCGGGCCCCGCCTTGTCGTAGCGGGACTGCCGCCAGGCGGTGTCCATGTCGATGGACTCCAGGGTGGCGATCGGAGCGATGGCGTCGAAGAAGGACAGTTCCCCCTCGCCGGTCAGCTCCTGGATGGCCTGGGCCAGGGCGGGGGAGGTGAGGGGGCCGGTAGCGATGATCACGCTGTCCCAGTCCGACGGCGGCAGGCCCGCAACCTCGCCCCGCGCGATCGTCACGAGGGGGTGCGCCGAGAGGCGAGCTGTCACCGCCGCTGAGAAGCCGTCGCGGTCCACCGCCAGGGCGCCGCCTGCGGGCACCTGATGGGCGTCCCCGCAGGACATGATGAGTGAGTCCAGGGCCCGCATCTCGGCGTGGAGCAGGCCCACAGCGTTCGACGTCCAGTCGTCGGACCGGAAGGAGTTCGAACAGACGAGCTCTGCAAGCCCATCCGTATGATGGGCGTCCGTGCCCCTAATGGGCCGCATCTCGTGCAGGATGACCGGAACCCCGGCCCCGGCGATCTGCCAGGCGGCCTCTGAACCGGCGAGCCCGCCGCCAATGACGTGAATGGGAGCATGTGACATGCGTGGCTAACTAGCAACGATCTCTGCGGATCGCGAGCCGAACCTCCGCCGGGCTTGCGCTGGCGCCGGGGCGGTAGCCAAATGAGGACGGGGAAGGACCGATTCAGGACCCTTGGGTCACGGTTCAGGTGCGCGACATGACTGTGTTTTCTGCAACCGATGCGGCTTTCGAAGGCTTCAGGTTGACTTGGGAGAAGCCCAAGACCCTGCTGATCTGGACGGGTTTTTTCCTGGTGGTGAATCTGCTGATGCCTCTGGCCCTTTTCGGTCTGGGGCTGAACACGCAGATGGCAGCCCTTGAAGAGGTCTCTCGAAATCCCTCCCCGGACCCCGATGTGGCCATGGAAAGCATGGCGGCGCTCGCACCCGTTTACGCCATCCTGCTTCCCGCAGGCCTGGTGGTCCTGGCCATGATTGCGGCCGCAGTGTTTCGGCTGGTCCTGGATCCTGAGGACTCTCGGGTGCATCCGGTCCAGTTCGGCGCCGAGGAAGCGAGACTTATCGTCCTGGCCCTGGCCTATACTCTGCTCCTTCTCGTCGCCGTGGTCGCCGCTGTCCTTGTCGGAGGAACCATCGCCGGCGTTGCGGCCACCGCGGGGGCGGGCCCCTTTGTCGGCATCCTGACGAGCTGCGCGCTGATGGCGGGGCTGGTCTATATCGCCGTCCGCATGTCCCTGGGCCCAGTGATCACGTTCTCCGAAGGCCGGATCGCAGTGTTTGATTCCTGGGCCATGACGCGTGGTCTCGTCTGGCCGATCCTCGGGGCCTATGTCCTCGCGGTCATCGCTGTCGCAGTCTTCTACCTCCTGTCGCAGGTTCTGGTTGTGGCCCTCGGGGCCCTTGTCTCGGGAGGTGATCTGCAGTCTGTCGGTCGGATGATCGACCCAGAAATGGACTCCCTTGAGACCTTTTTCTCACCAGGTCGGGTGCTGATGATGCTCTTCGGGGCCTTCATGAGCGCAGTCTTCCATGCCGTCATGTCCGCCCCGGCGGCGGTGATCTACCGGGAGATCCGGCAGCGCCGCGCCGAATTCTGACCTCAGGCCTCAGCGCTGGGGCGGGCGGCCAGCCTCTCCCGCCAGGCGGCGAGGGCCCTTAACTCAGGGTCGCAGGGCAGGCCGATCCAGTCTGCGAAATCCACCGTGGTCTGCAGGCAGATGTCGGCCATGGTCAGGGTGTCGAGGGCCAGGAACTCCCGTCCCTGCAGCGAGCGGTCAAAGAACCGCTGGGCGCCGGCAAAGGTCTCCCGGTTCGACTCCCCGAAGTCCTTGTACTGGGTCAGGAGGGCCGCCGTGCGGGGATGGGCATGACGCCAGAAATTGCCCACCGGCATCATAGCGACGAACTCGACCCGGCGGATCCACTGGTCCACCAGCGCCTTCTCCACGGCCGTCCTGCCGAACATGGGCGGCTCGGGATGGATCTCCTCGAGATAGCGGCAGATGGACACCGTCTCGGAGATGCAGGTCCCGTCATCCAGCTCCAGGGTGGGGATCTGGCCCAGGGGGTTGCGGGCCCGGAATTCCTCGGACTTGTGCTCGCGCTTCATCATGTCGATGCGCGTCTCGGGCAGGTCCACGCCCTTCTCCGCGAGGAAGATGCGCACCCGGCGCGGGTTGGGGGCCGGGTTCGGCGCGCCATAGAGCTTCATGGATTTCCTCCCTGGGAGCGTCGTTCCGGGTGTTCAGGCCATGACCGCGCGACGCCGGGCCAACCGCCTGTCTTTGTGCCGCGCCAGAATGTCCGCCAGATAGCGTCCCGTCCAGCTTGCCGGCTCGGCGGCGACGGCCTCGGGCGTTCCTGAGGCGACGATCCGGCCGCCGCCATCCCCGCCCTCGGGCCCGAAGTCGAGGATCCAGTCCGCCGTCTTGACGACGTCCAGGTTGTGCTCGATCACCACCACGGTGTTCCCGGCGTCGGCCAGTTCATGCAGGACCTCCAGCAGCTTGCGGACGTCCTCGAAGTGCAGGCCGGTGGTGGGCTCGTCCAGGATGTAGAGGGTCTTGCCAGTGGCCCGGCGGGACAGTTCCTTGGACAGCTTGACCCTCTGGGCCTCCCCGCCCGACAGGGTGGTGGCCTGCTGGCCGACCTTGACGTAGCCGAGGCCCACACGCTTCAGGGTGGCCATCTTCTCCCGCACGGTGGGAACAGCCTTGAAGAAGTCGTGGGCCTCGTCGACCGTCATGTCCAGGACGTCGGAGATGGACTTGCCCTTGAACAGGATCTCCAGGGTCTCGCGGTTGTAGCGGCGGCCCTGGCAGACGTCGCAGGTGACGTAGACGTCGGGCAGGAAGTGCATCTCGATCTTGATCAGGCCGTCGCCCTGGCAGGCCTCGCACCGCCCGCCCTTCACATTGAAGCTGAAGCGTCCCGGGCCATAGCCCCGGGCCTTGGCCTCGGGCAGGCCGGCGAACCAGTCGCGGATGGGCTGGAAGGCGCCCGTGTAGGTGGCGGGGTTGGACCGGGGCGTACGGCCGATGGGCGATTGGTCGATGTCGATGACCTTGTCGAAGTGCTGCAGGCCCTCGATCCGGTCATGGGGCGCCGGCGCGTCGGCGGCGTTGTGCAGGCGCCGGGCGGCGGCCTTGTAGAGGGTCTCGATGGTGAAGGTGGACTTGCCGCCGCCGGAGACGCCGGTGATGCAGGTCAGGGTCCCGACGGGGATCTCGGCCGTCACGGACTGGAGGTTGTTCCCCGTAGCGCCCACCACCTTCACGACCTTGGCGCCCTTCACCGGTCGTCTCTGGTCAGGCAGGGGGATCTCCTCGGCGCCGCAGAGGTAACGTCCCGTCACGCTCTCCGAATCGGCCATGATCTCGGCGGGCCGGCCCTGGCTGACCACCCGCCCGCCGTGGATTCCGGCGCCCGGGCCCATGTCGATGACATGGTCGGCGGTGAGGATGGCCTCCTCGTCGTGCTCGACCACCAGCACGGAGTTGCCGAGATCGCGAAGGCCGCGCAGGCTGTCCAGCAGCCGGGTGTTGTCCCTCTGATGTAGGCCGATGGAGGGCTCGTCCAGCACATAGAGGACTCCGGTCAGGCCCGAGCCGATCTGGCTGGCCAGCCGGATCCGCTGGCTCTCGCCCCCCGACAGGGTGCCAGAGGCGCGGGACAGGTTCAGGTAGTCCAGGCCGACATTCACCAGGAAGCGGAGGCGATCGTTGATCTCCTTCAGGATCCGCCGTGCAATCTCCATCTGCTTGGGCGTCAGCCGCCCCTCCAGGCCGGTGAACCAGGCGCCGGCCTCGCGGATGGACAGGCGCGAGACCTCGCCGATGTGCCGGGCGTCGATCCGCACGGCCAGGGCCTCCGGCTTCAGACGATATCCGTCGCAGGCCTCACACGGCGTCTCGGACTGGAAGCGGCCGAGCTCCTCGCGCACCCAGGCGGAATCGGTCTCGCGCCAGCGACGCTCGAGGTTGGGCAGGACCCCCTCGAAGGTCTTGTTCACCTCATACTTCCGGGCGTTGTCATCATAGACAAACAGGATCTTCTGGCCCGCCGAGCCGTGCAGGACGACCTTGCGGGCGGCCTCGGGCAGGTCGCTCCAGGGCGCATCCATCGAAAAGCCGTAGTGCCGGGACAGGGCCTGGAGGGTCTGGGTGTAGAGGGGCGAGGGGCCCTTGGACCAGGGGGCGATGGCGCCCCCGTGCAGGGTGCGGCTGCGGTCGGGCACGACCCTGTCGGCGTCGAAGGTCAGCCGTGCGCCCAGGCCGTCGCAGGACGGGCAGGCGCCGAAGGGATTGTTGAACGAGAAAAGCCGGGGCTCGATCTCAGAGATGGTGAAGCCGGAGACCGGGCAGGCGAACTTCTCGGAAAAGATCAGTCGCCGGGGTTCCGACCCGTCCTCCGGAACGTCGGCCCACTCGGCCACGGCGATGCCGTCAGCCAGACGCAGGGCGGTCTCCAGGGAGTCGGCGTAGCGGCCCTCCAGCCCGGCCCGGGTGACCAGCCGGTCCACCACTACGTCGATGTCATGCTTGAACTTCTTGTCCAGGACGGGGGCGTCCTCGATCGGATAGAAGGCGCCGTCGATCTTCAGGCGCTGGAACCCCGCCTTCTGCCACTCGGCGATCTCCTTGCGGTACTCGCCCTTGCGGCCGCGAACCACGGGCGCGAGCAGGTAGATGCGCTCGCCTTCGGGCAGGGCCGACAGCTTGTCGACCATCTGCGAGACCGTCTGGCTTTCGATGGGCAGGCCTGTGGCGGGAGAGTAGGGCGTGCCAACCCGGGCCCAGAGCAGGCGCATGTAGTCGTGGATCTCGGTGACCGTGCCCACGGTCGAACGGGGGTTCCGGCTGGTGGTCTTCTGCTCGATGGAGATGGCGGGGGACAGGCCCTCGATCAGGTCGACATCGGGCTTGCTCATCAGCTCCAGGAACTGGCGGGCGTAGGCCGAGAGGCTCTCGACATAGCGCCTCTGTCCCTCGGCGTAGATGGTGTCGAAGGCCAGCGAGCTCTTGCCCGAGCCGGACAGGCCGGTCAGCACGACCAGCTGGCCCCGGGGGATGTCGATGTCGACGTCCTTCAGGTTGTGCTCGCGGGCGCCCCGCACCCGGATGAAGTTCTGGTCGTCGGACATGGCGCGCTCGTCGCGGCCCGGGAGCGGGCCTGCGGACTCCCCCTTGCAGAGAGCCCCGGATAACACCGGAACATGAGGCGAACAAGCGGCCTGGAGCCGTCGCTCGCCGGACCCTGTGGATCAGCTCTCGCGGGCGGCGTAGACCGGCTTGCGCTTTTCCAGGAAGGCCCTCACGCCCTCACCGAAATCGCCGTCCTGGGCGCAGAGGATCTGGTTCCGGTCCTCCATGGCGATGGCCGCCTCCAAGCCCTGGGCGTCGATAGCGTGGTTCAGCGCCTCCTTGGTCAGGCGCAGGCCCAGGGGCGTGGCGTGCAGCATGTCGGCGGCGAAGTCCCGGGCCTCGGCCTCCAGGGCGTCGGGCTCGACGATCCGGCTGACCAGGCCCAGCTGGTAGGCGCGCTTGGCGCCCATGAAGCGGCCGGTCAGCATGTACTCGGCCGCCACCGAGCTGCCGACCATCCGCGGCAGGAAGTAGCTGACCCCGATGTCGCAGGCCGACAGACCGATGCGGATGAAGGCGGCGTTCATCTTCAGGGTCGGGGTGGCGATCCGCACGTCCGAGGCCAGGGCCAGGGCGAAGCCGCCGCCGCTCGCTGCGCCGTCGATGCAGGCGATGATGGGCTGGGGGCACCGGCGCATGGCGATGACGATCTCGCTGATCCGCCTCTGTCCGGTCAGGCCTGCACCCACGGACCGGTCGGCGTTGTCGCCGCTGCGCTCCTTCAGGTCCAGGCCGGCGCAGAAGGCCCGTCCGGCCCCGCGCAGGATCACGACGCGCACGTCCCGGCGCCAGTAGAGACCGGTGAAGAAGTCCCTCAGTTCCTCGACGAGGCGGGGATTAAGCGCGTTCAGCCGGTCGGGTCGGTTCATCGTCGCCCAGGCGACCTGGTCCTCGATGCGAACGTCCAGGTGTTCGTAGGTCATCCGTCAGCCCTTCCAATCTTCAGGCGGTCCCGGACGGTCTCGGCCTCCTTCAGGACGCGAAGGGCGTTGCCGCCCCAGATCTTGTTGATGTCGGCCTGGCTGTAGCCCGCAGCGATCAGCCGGCGAGTGATCTCCGGAAAGCCGGTTACGTCCTCAAGACCCTCGATGCCGCCGCCGCCGTCGAAATCGCCCGATACGCCGACATGGTCAGGTCCCAGCAGGGCGAGGGCGTGAAGCATGTGCTTCATGAAGTCGTCCATGTTGGCGCGGGGGAGGGGCCAACGGTTGTTGATCTCCTGTCGCCCTTTGGCGAAGGCCCGTCTCTGGGCCTCCGTCATATCGCGGCCCTCTATGCCGAGGGATTTCGCCAGCTCCGCAAGGGCGACTTCGCGCTCCGGAATCCGGGGTGTCGCGACCATATAGGCCGAGAAGGCGTTGATCTGAATGACGCCGCCCTTGGTCGCCAGAGCCTTCAGCCTCGCGTCGTCCACATTTCGCGGATGATCGAAGATATCCTTGCACCCCGAATGGGAGAGGATGATGGGCGCCTCAGAAAGGGCGATCATCTGGTCGAGGGCCTCGTCGCTCGCATGACTGGCGTCAATCACCATCCCAAGCCGGTTAGCCTCCGCGACGAAGGCCCGACCCAGCGGCGACAATCCGCCCCAGAGCGGCGTATCGGTGGAAGAGTCTGCGAGGTCGCTGTTGCGGAAGTGGACCGGTCCAATCATCCGCACGCCAAGATCGTGGAAGGTCTTCATCAGCGACAGATCGCCCGCTACGGGCGAGCCGTTCTCCATGCTCATGAAGACAAAGCGCTTCTTGCGGGCCAGGATGCTGGCGGCGTCATCCGCCTCCAGCGCCAGTTCGAACTCCGGGTTGTGGCGCGCGACCATTTCCCGGATCTGCGAAGTCCGAACCAGAGCGTGATCCCGGGCTGCGGCGTTGCCTGCCGCTCCGCGCGGGCCCTGGGCTGTAAAGATGACAAAGAAGCCGCCGTCGACACCCCCCTCAATCATCCTAGGAAGGTCGACCTGGCTATCGTCCAGAAGGGTGTCGTGCCGGTTCAATATGCTCCAGCCAGGCCGGGAGAGGTTGGCGGGGGTGTCGAAATGGGTGTCGAGCACCACCGCCGCTTCGTGCGCCTTCCGTGGATTTGGAGAGGCGGCCTGCCCGGCTGCGGGGAGGATAAGAAGAAGTGAGGCTGTCAGGGCGGCTGTAGAGGCGGTGGTGAATCTGCAGGGCACGGGAAAGACTCCAGGAAAGGCCGACACCCTGCGCCCTGGCGCGAGTTCGGCGCAAGCCCTGCAGGGATGATCAGCTGGCTTCAGGCTCTCTGGTTCAGGGTGATGGAGGTCGCGAGGTTCAACGCCTGCGCCTCAGCATCCGGGCCATAGCCGACGCCTGGAGACCTCTGGGCGGCGATCTCATTGGCGATAGCCTGAACCAGTCCCTCCGTTACTGTCCGGGCGGCTTCGAGGGCGCGTCCCTGCCGCGCCAGAACAGCATCAAAGGCCTCGGTGGCGCGCACCAGCCGCGTCCGCTCTTCCGCTGGAGCGGATGCGATCAGATCCGGGTTGGATCGAATCCGCGCCGACTCATACCGGTAGATGTTGGCCAGACGCGAAGTCTCCTCGACCAGGGAGGCGGCGTCTTGTGGTCGATGGGACTCGAACGCAAGGGCTTCCGCCGCGATTAGTTCGGTCAGCCGCTCCGTCAAGGCGACCATCTGGCTGATGCGTTCACCAGCGGCGTCTGTGGATTGGACCATTACTGTTCTCCTAGGTGAGACCTTGAAGCTTGAGCATTTCCGCCTGAACCGGAGCGGCAAGGCCGACACCCCCTGAGCGCGTAATCTGGCGCGCCATGGCGTCGCTGAGAAAGGATCGGAAGGTCGCCTCGCCCGAACCGCCAGAGAACGGCCCATCGGCTTCAAGCCCAGTGAACATCTGGCTGATCATGACAGACAGGAACGAACTCTCGAAGTCCTGGGCCGCCTGAGCGATGCGCCGGCGCTGGACGTCTTCGGACGGCGGGGCCATGGGCGCAGAGACAATTCCGGGAGTCACGGCAGAAGTCATCACATCACCTCGATATCGGCTTGCAAGGCGCCGGCGGTCTTGATGGCCTGGAGAATGGAGATCATGTCCCGGGGTGTGACCCCCAGGGTGTTCAGTCCAGCCACAAGGCTCGACAACGAGGCCCCACTCCTGAGGGTGATCAGCTGGCGGCCCTTCTCCTCCTCGACGTCCACAGTCGATTGAGGCGTTATGGTGGTCTGACCCTGGGAGAAGGCGTTGGGCTGGCTGACGGCGGGCGTCTCCTGGACCCGGATGGTCAGGTTGCCCTGAGCGATGGCGACGGTCGAGATCCGGACGTTTTCGCCCATGACAATCACCCCGGCGACCTCGTCGATCACCACCTTGGCCGGCTCATCCGTGTCGATGGACAGGTTCTCGATCCGGGAGATCATGGCCACCATGTTCACGCCGATCGGCGGCCGCATGGTGATAATGGTCGGGTTCTCGACGATGGCGGACCCCGGATAAACGCCGTTGACAGCCTCGGCGACCCGCCGGGCGGTGGTGAAGTCGGGATTGCGCAAGGCCATTCGCATCTGCGGCATAGAGGCCAGTTGGAAACCGAGCTCCCGCTCGACGATCGCGCCTCCGGCGATACGTCCTGCTGTCGGCACGCCCTTCGTGATCGAGCTACCTGACGCGCCGCCGGCGGATACAGACCCTGTCTGCACGGTTCCCTGAGCGACGGCGTAGGCCTCTCCGTTGGCGCCCATGAGTGGGGTCACGAGAAGCGTACCGCCCAGCAGGCTCTTGGCGTCGCCCATCGCAGATACGGTGGCGTCAATGGGCGCTCCGGCGGTGGTGAAGGGCGGAAGCCGGGCCGTGACCATGACGGCGGCGACATTCTTTGTGTTGAGGTTGGTCTCGCGGGTATTGACTCCGAGACGCTCCAGCATGGCTTCGAGACTCTGGCGGGTGAAGGGCGCGTTTCGGAGGGAGTCTCCGGTGCCGTTCAGTCCCACCACCAGGCCGTAACCCACCAACATGTTGTCGCGGACACCTTCGAACTCCACGATATCCTTGATCCTGGACTTCGCTTGAGCCTCCCCGCCCGCCACGGCCAGCAGCAGAGCGCCGGCGAGCGCGAGGCAGAAAGTGCGACTGCGATCAAACATGAGGCGGCCTTCCGGACGGTGAAACTCCGCCTTCACCTTGCGAGGGTCATGCCAGCCGCCAGTGGGAAAAAACTGTTTAGAGTCAGAGCCGCCAATGTGTGTCGCCACGCGTCAGCGGCGCCTAGTGCAGAAAATGCCCGGCATTAACCATACCGCAAGCCCGGAGGGTGTACGTTACAGGTATGAAAGTGTCGGGCCCGAAAGGCATCTCTGGGGGAGCCCCACCCGCCAAGCGCACCAGCGCTTCGGGTGAGGGCTTCAGCTTGCCGCAGGTGGGCCCGGGAGACAAGCCTGCGCCAGCGGCCCCTGTAGCCGGGATGAGCGGGGTGATGGGCGTAGAAGCGCTTCTGGCGCTTCAGGACGTAGGCGATCCCCTGGAGGGACGCCGCCGCACCGTCAGGAGAGCCAGCCGCCTGCTGGATGTGCTGGAGGACCTGAAGATCGCCCTTATCGACGGGGTCCTTACCCCCGATAAGGTCCGCGCCCTCGTCAAGACTTTGGGGGAGAAGCGGGAATCGACCGGGGACCCGATTCTGGAAACCGTTCTTGACGAGATCGAAACCCGGGCGGCGGTGGAGCTCGCCAAGCTCGAGGTTAACGGACTCGCCTCCTGATTTCCCGTGTGTCGGACGTTGCGCCAGCATTCGGGTTTGCTATAAGCCGCCCTCATTGAGGCCCAAGGGCCCCGGGGGTGAGGTGTCAATGTCCAAGGCCGACGTCTTGGCGAATGAGCCGGAGTATCGTCCCACGGACGACGAGCCGTTCATGAATGAGCGGCAACTCGAGTACTTCCGGCGCAAGTTGCTGGTTTGGAAGGATGAGATTCGCCGGGAGTCCCGGGAGACTGTCGCCCACCTGCAGGCGGAGACGGAAAATCATCCCGATCTTGCAGACCGCGCGACCTCTGAAACCGACCGCTCTCTGGAGCTGCGCACCCGTGATCGTCAGCGGAAGCTGATCTCGAAGATCGACGAGGCTCTCCGCAGGATTGAGGACGGCTCCTACGGCTATTGTGAGGAGACCGGCGAGCCCATCGGCCTTGCCAGGCTGGACGCCCGGCCAATCGCCACCCTGAGCCTTGAGGCCCAGGAGCGCCACGAACGTCGAGAGCGGATTCATCGTGACGACTGAAGCCTCGTCGCTTCCGCTGATCCAGCCCTTCTATGCTATCGGTCTGAGCAACCTGGCCCGCAGGCTTGAGGCCGAGGGCGCGTCGATCATCCATATGGAGTTCGGCCAGCCTTCAACAGGGGCTCCGTCAGGTGCGATTATGGCCGCCCACAGGGCGCTTGACTCGGACCCGGGGAGCTATTGGGAAAGCCAGGACCTCAAGATCCGGTTGAGCCAGCATTACCAGGAGACCTACGGCGTCCATCTGGAGTCTCATCGCATCCTCCTGACCTGCGGCGCTTCGCCGGCCCTGGTCCTGGCTTTGTCGACGCGCTTCGTGGCAGGCGACCGGGTCGCCCTGGCGCGCCCTGGATATGTCGCCTACCGAAACACCCTGCGCGCCTTGCATCTGGAGCCGGTGGAGATTCCCTGCGGTCCTGACGTCGGCTACCAGCTCACCGCCGCCGCGCTCGAAAGGGTAGATGGCCCTCTGGCCGGAGTGATCATCGCGAGCCCTGCAAACCCCACGGGATCGATCCTCGCGCCGGGCGAGATCGAAGCCATCGTCCGGGCGTGCGAGACCCGTAGCCTGGGTCTCGTATCCGACGAGATCTACCATGGCCTGTCCTACAAGGCGCCGGCGCGGTCGGTTCTGGAGTTTACCGACCAGGCCTTTGTCGTGAACAGCTTCTCTAAGTATTTCAGCATGGTTGCATGGCGTCTTGGCTGGCTTGCCGTGCCCGAGCCGAGTGTTGAACGGGCGCGAGCCCTGGTCAGCAACCTCTTTCTGACGCCGCCATCGCTGAGCCAGCATGCCGCTTTGGCGGCTCTTGACTGTCAGAAGGAGCTCGAAGCTCACGTCGAGGTCTATCGGCGTAACCGGGCGCTTCTGCTCGAGGCCCTGCCCAGACTCGGCCTGGCTTCGATAGCGCCGCCCGATGGCGCCTTCTACATCTATGCCGATGTCGGGCGCCTGACTGACGACAGCCTGGCCTTCTGCGAGCGGATTCTGCGGGAGACCGGGGTGGTCCTGGCGCCCGGGCTGGACTTTGATCCTGTCGATGGCCATCGATTCATCCGATTCAGCTTCGCCGTCTCGACGGACCTGATTCTCGAGGCGATTGACCGCCTCACGCCCTGGTTCGCCCTCCAACCGCTGAGACACTGAACCGGCGCACTTGACCCACTAGGCGGAGGGTTGAAACTTCCCACAAGGCCGTCCGACTCCGGGCGAGGGAGACTAAGCAACCCATGCAAGCTCTTTCCCGGTTTCTCGCCGATCAGCAGTTGTGGCTTGTGGGCCTTTCGCTCTTTGTCCTTATGGTTGGGGTGCGGTCCGTCGCTGAGCATTTCCGCCGCCGCCGTTCAAGCGCTGTCGGAGCCGGTATGTCCCAGGCCGGGGAGGGATTGATCGCAACCAGTATGGTGGGCCTCCTCTCGCTCCTGATCGCCTTCACGTTCTCTCTCGCCCTGGCTAGGCACGAGCTTCGCCGGACCTTGGTGGTGGAGGAGGCGAACGCGATCGGCGTCGCCTATATGCGGGCCCAGCTCCTCAAAGAGCCCTACCGGTCCGACCTGAGCAACGTGATCATTTCCTACGCCCAGGTCCGGCGATCCACTGGCGAGCTCGCAGGCCCGTCACAACTGGCGGCCCAGGATCACTCGGAGGCCCTGCAACCCCCGATGTGGAAAGCGACGGCAGCGGCCGTTCGGACCTCCGACGCCCCCGCTCTGGCCAACTTTCTGGTTCAGAGCGTCACCCGGATGATCGAGGTTGAGGGCCAGCGCAAGGCAGCGTTAGACGCTCGTATTCCCCCTGCAGTCCTCATTGCTCTTATGGCCTTCGCCGTTGGGGTGGCCGGCATCCTCGGCTATGTCGCCGCCGGGGCTCACGCCCATCGCAGGCGGATCGCCTGGGCGATGTTCCTGCTTGTCACCTTCGCCTTCATGCTCATCCTCGACCTGGACAGGCCAGGAGATGGGCTCATTCGGGTTTCTGAAGTCAACATGAACGACATGATGCGCGCCTTGCCGTCCTTCAGCGATCAGGTTCCCACGCGCTGAATCCTGAGGGCGGGCGACTGGCGGGCCAGCCCGGTCAGGGCTAAAGGTCGGTGTATGAGCAGGTCTATTGTCATCGCCGTTGTCCAGGCTAATCCCACCGTCGGCGCCATTGCGGCCAACGAGGCCCTGGCTCGGAAGAAGCTCGCCGAGGCCCGCGCCGCCGGAGCGGACCTTGTGGTGTTCCCCGAGCTCTTCATCAATGGCTACCCGCCCGAGGACCTGGCCCTGAAGCCCGCATTCTGGCGCGCGGGGCAGGCCGCTGTTGAACGGCTGGCCGTTGAGACGAACGCCGACTTCGCCGCCCTCGTCGGCGTGATCTGGCCCGCGGAGGAACCGGGGCGACGGCCCCGCAACGGCCTTGCGTTCCTCGCGAACGGCGCGGTGCAGGGCGTGGCCTACAAGACGGATCTTCCAAACTACGGGGTCTTTGACGAGAGGCGGGTCTTTGAGCCGGGGGAGGGGCCTTCTGTCTTCACCTGGAAAGGTGTCCGTCTGGGGGTTCCGATCTGTGAGGACATCTGGTCGCCGGGAGTTTGCTCTGCCCTGGCGGCCCAGGGAGCTGAGATTCTGGTTGCTCCCAACGGCTCTCCCTACCGGCGCACGGCGGACCAGGAGCGGATGCAGATTGTCCGCGCCCGGGTGCTCGAGACGGGTCTGCCCCTGATCTATCTCAACGAGGTTGGCGGCCAGGATGAGTTGGTCTTCGATGGCGCCTCTTTCGCCCTCGACGGTCAGGGGCGTGAGGTCATGCGTCTTCCCATGTTCGAGGAGGCGATCGGCGTCATGCGCTGGTCCCAGGGCCCGGACGGCTGGACGGCGACAGGCGCGCCCCTGGTGCGCTGGATGGAAGGCCCTGGAGAAATCTACCACGCCATGGTGGTCGGCCTGCGGGATTACGTGAACAAGTCCGGCTTTCCCGGCGTCCTGCTGGGCCTGTCCGGAGGCGTAGACTCAGCCATCACCGCCGTGGTCGCCGCCGACGCTCTGGGCCCCGACCGGGTGCGCTGCTTCATGCTGCCGTCGCGCTATACCAGCCGGGAGAGCTTGGAGGACGCCGAGGACTGCGCCCGCCGCCTGGGCGTCAGGCTCGACGAGATCCCCATCTCCCCTGCGGTCGACGCCTTCGCCGGCATGCTGACCCCCCTGTTCGAGAACCGTCCGCCGGACCTGACCGAAGAGAACATCCAGGCCCGGATCCGCGGCCTGTCCCTGATGGCCCTGTCCAACAAGCTCGGGTCCATGCTCCTGACGACAGGCAACAAGAGCGAGATGGCGGTCGGCTACGCCACCCTGTACGGCGATATGTGCGGCGGCTTCAACGTGCTGAAGGACCTTTACAAAACCGAAGTCTATGAGGTCTGCCGCTGGCGCAACGCCAACGACCCGTTCGGCGTTGCGGCTGAACCCATCCCAGACCGCATCCTCACAAAGCCGCCCTCTGCCGAGCTTCGACCGGACCAGACGGATCAGGACAGTCTGCCCGAATACGCCGAGCTTGACGCCATTCTCCATGGTCTGGTGGAGGAGGAAGCGAGCCTTGATCAGGTCGTGGCGAGGGGTTTCTCTCAAGAGACGGTCGAGCGTGTGCAGCGTCTGCTTTACGCTTCTGAATACAAACGGCGGCAAGCTGCGCCGGGCGTGAAGATCGGGCTGAAGGCCTTTGGTCGGGACCGCAGATACCCCATCGTGAATGGTTTCCGCGACCAGGTCACATCGAGGTGAACGCGCGCTTCTCCCTCCGCCGGAGGGCGTTGTCGGCCCTGTGCATTGCTCTGGCGATTTCAGCCTGTGGTCCGGTGCAGGCGCCCCCCGATCCGGCCCAGGCGCGTCAGGATGAAGCCGCATATCTCGCGCCACCAAGTTTGGATCGGCTGGAGCCGGGTTCCTCGACCCTTGTCCTCGCAGGGCTCGCCGCACCGGGCGCCCAGGTTCAGTTGGCGCGTCCTGGCGGCGAACGGCTATCCACACGGGCGGATGCTTGGGGCCGCTGGCGGATCGTCGCGCCGGCTCCTGACGGTCCGGAAGTCTTTGGACTGTCGCAGAGTCTCGCGGGGCGCACAGTGCAGGCGGAGGGCTATGTTTTCCTCTCCGGGAGCCAGGGCGCCTGGCTACTGCGGGCTGGCGCGGCTGCGCGGCCCCTCGCCGGCGATCCCGGCGGCGGACTGGTCATAGACTATGACCGAAGCGGAGGGACGGTTGTTTCGGGAAGGGCGCCCGCCGATGGCCTCCTTGTGGTTCAGGTGAACGGTCGTCGGGCTGGAAGCGGACGCAGTGACGCCTCAGGCCGATTTGAAATCCGCCTCGACGGGCCCTTGGCTGCCGGCGAGAGTCGCCTGAGGCTCTTCGGCGAGGGGGTCAATCGCGAAGCCCTCCTTCGCTTGTCGCCGCCCGCACCGCTCGAGAAGGGGCCAATGCGCGCCCTCCCGGAGGGAGCGGGGCTGCGGATTGACTGGCTGACCCCCGGCGGAGGACTCCAGACGACACAAATCCTTCCCTGAGAGGTTCCGAAGTGGCCTTTCAACATGGCGCTCGACCCGGGGGCGAGGCCCCCGCAGCGGATGCCCGGTTCGATTTCTGGGGCTCACTGGGCGATCTGTGGCGTCTGGTCCTGAGGAGTGGCGCGCCGGGACTCGGCTGGCGGATCGGCCTCGCCGTTGCGCTGGTTTTCCTGGGCAAGATTGCGGGGGTGGCGGCCCCCGTCGCTCTGGGAGACGCGATTAATCACCTCACCGATCCGGCGGCAAAGGGCGGCGCTCCCGGCCTCGCCGGGGTGTTCATCCTCCTGGCTCTCGGCTTTGCCGGGCTTCGGCTGATCGCCGCCGCGGCGCCCAACGCCCGGGAGGCCATCTTCACCCCGGTCTCCCAGGCGACCATGGCCCGCGCGGCGGAGGAGAGCTTCGGCCATGTCCTGTCCCTTTCCCTGGACTATCACCAGGGCAAGCAGACCGGAGCCCTGGCCCGGATCATCGACCGGGGATCCCGGTCCACCGACTTCCTCATCCGCAGCGTGGTCTTCAACCTCGGGCCCACCGCCCTCGAACTCGTGCTCGCCATGGGCGTCATGGCGGCTCGGCTTGACTGGCGCTTCGCGGCGGCCACCTTCGTGACCATCGTGTTTTACGCCATCCTGACCTTCCGGATCACCGACTGGCGCCTCTCACACCGGCGGGAGCTCAATCTTGCCGACGGCAAGGCGGCCGGACTGTCGGTGGACGCTCTCATGAACTTTGAGACCGTCAAGGCCTTCGGTCAGGAGCGGCGGACCGTCGGCGCCTATGCCGGCGCCCTGGCGACCTATGTCCGCGCTGCGGTGCGGGCCAACACCTCCCTGTCCCTCCTCAACGCCATCCAGGCCCTGGTCCTGAACCTCGGCCTCGCCATCATGGTGCTGCTGGCGGGCCTGGAGGTGCTTGAGGGCCGGATGCGCCTTGGCGACGTGACCATGGCCGTTCTCCTGGTCATCGGGCTCTACCAGCCCCTCAACATGCTGGGCTTCAACTATCGCGAGATCCGCCAGGCCTTCATCGACATGGAGCAGATGGTGGAGATCGGTCGGATCATCCCCGATGTCGCAGATCCCGCTTCGCCCCAGCCCCTGCCGCCGGCGTCCGGCGCCGGCGCCCGCCTCGCCTTCTCGCAGGTCGCCTTCCGGCATGGAACCCGGGCCCAGGGCCTGGAGGACATCTCCTTTGAGGCGGCGCCCGGAACAACGACGGCCCTCGTGGGTCCCTCAGGGGCGGGAAAGACCACGATGGTGCGCCTGGCCCTGCGGCTGGTGGACCCCCAGTCCGGGGCGGTGACCCTGGATGGGGTGGACCTGCGGGACCTGGCCCGTGGCGACTTGCGGCGGGCCGTGGCCCTGGTTCCCCAGGACGTCGCCCTGTTCAACGACACCCTGGGCGCCAACATCGCTTTTGGTCGGGCGGACGCCACCGATGAAGAGATCCTGGCGGCGGCCGAGGCGGCGGAGCTTGGGGGCTTCATCCGCACGGTTCCGGGGGGACTGTCCGTAAAGGTCGGCGAGCGCGGCCTCAAGCTGTCCGGCGGCGAGCGCCAGCGGGTGGGCATCGCCAGGGCGCTCCTGGCCGATCCTCGCCTCCTGATCCTCGACGAGGCGACCTCAGCCCTCGATGGGCCGACGGAGGCGGCGATCCAGGAGACCCTGCGCAGGGTCCGGAGAAATCGGACCACCCTGGTCGTGGCGCACCGGCTCTCGACCATCGTCGACGCCGACCAGATCCTGGTCCTGCGGGAAGGCCGGATCGTCGAGCGCGGGGGACACGCCGAGCTCATGGCGAGGGACGGCGAGTACGCCGCCCTCTGGCGCCGTCAGACCCGCGAAGCCTGACGACTACTCCGCAGGCGTCGGTGACGGCGCTTCAGGCCCCCCTTGAGGGATACGAACCCCCTCGTAGGCCCGCTTCCGCGCCCGAAATCCTACGCGGCGGCGGATCGCGTCGAACACCGTACCAAACCTCTCCGAAAGCACCTTCGGCATGGCGAGCATGACCGGGGTGAGGATCAGGGTCAGGAGTGTGGAGAAGGAAAGCCCCCAGACCACCGCGGCGGACAGCTGCACCCACTGTCCCGAACCCGGAGCCTGGTACTCCAGGACCAGGTTATGGAAGTTGGGGTGGAACTGGAACATCAGCGGCAGCAGCCCGACCACGGTCACCAGGGTGGTCAGCATGACCGGGCGGAACCGCTGCGCCGCCGACCGGACGGCGGCCTCGTGCGCATTGTAGCCCGCTCGACGCAGCTGGTAGAAACTGTCCACCAGGACGATGTTGTGGCCCACCACCACCCCGGCGAGCGCCACCACGCCTGTCCCCAGCATGATCACCGAGATGTAGTTGAAGGTGTTGGCGACATTGACCACCACCCCAAGAAGCACGCCGACGGTGGACAATAGCACGGCGAACAGCGTCACGGCCACGCCCCAGAAGCTGTTGAACTGCCAAAGGAGGATGATCATCATCATGAAGAGGGCGGCGAAGATCGCCGTGATGAAGAACAAAACCGCAGCCCGTCCCTCCTCATCCGCCCCCGTAAACTTCCATTTCACCGAGGCGTCGATGGGCGCCTTCTCCAGCCAGGGACGCAGCTCGGCGATCTTCTGGTTGGACGCTACGCCCTGGGGAACGTTGGCCTGGATGACCACAAGCCTCTGTCCATCCCGGCGCTGGATCTGGGTCACCTGCTGAGCGGGCTGGCGGGCGACGAAGTAACTCGCTGGGACCGGCCCAAAGGGCGTGCCAATCTTGAGGGAGTCCAGCGCATCGAGATTACGCCCGTCGGGAGTGAACCGGACCCGGATGTCCAGTTCGTCCTCAGCGTCATCCGGGCGGAAGCGCCCCACCAGCACGCCGGTTGTCGTGTACTGGATCGCCTGCCCCACGGTCAGGACGTCGACGCCGTACCGGCCCGCAGCCTCGCGGTCCACGGCCAGATTCCACTCGATCCCTGGCGAGGTGCGGTTGTCCTCAAGCTCGATGATCTGGGGGTCCCCGCTGAGCTTGGCCTTGACCAAATCCGCTGCGGCGTTGATGGCGGCGGGATTGTTGCTGCGGAGCTCGACCTGGATCGCCTTGCCAGTCGGCGGGCCGGCCTCAGGGGCGCGGACCTCGGTCTCAATCCCCGGTAGGCCTGCGACGCGACGGCGCACCTCGGCCGCGAGTTCCGAGCCCTTCAGCCCCATCCGAACCCGATCCTCATACTTGAGGAACTCCACTTCCATCGTCCCGATGGTGTCGTTCGGCGCTCCGAAGCGACCTCCGCCGGAGGAGGATCCGCTACTGCCTGACCGGACGTACAGCGCGCGCACGCCCTCCATGCCGAGAACCCGCGCCTCGACCTGGCGCACGAGATCGTCCTGGGCCTGGGCGTTCAGGTTGCCCCGGGCCTTCACATAGACCTGGACGCTCTCCGGATCCTCGTCGAGGAAAAACTCGACCCTGTGCGGCGTGTTTGCAAACCAGACGAAGATGGCGATCACGATCGTGAAGGTGGCGGCCAGCACCCAGAAGGGATGATGAGACAGGGAGTCGACCGTCCGGGCATACCAGCCCATGAAGCCCTTCATCTCCCTGGGGTCGCCGCGTTCAGCCTTCTCAATTTCCGCCAGTTCCTCTGCATCCGCCCTGCGCTCTTTTGCGAAGATCGACCCCAGGGCGGGGGTGAAGATCAGCGCGATGAAGATTGAGGCCCCCAGCACGAAGAACAGGGTCAGGGGCAGGAAGCTCATGAACTTCCCGGGGATCGAGTTCCAGAACATGAAGGGGACGAAGGCGCAGAGGGTCGTCAGCGTCCCGTTCAGGACCGGCCAGAACATCCGCTTGCCGGCGACGGTGAAGGCCTCGAGCTTGTTCATGCCCTCGGCCATCTTCCGTTCTGCGTACTCGACCACCACGATGCCGCCATCGACCAAGATGCCCACGGCCAGCACCAGGCCGAACATGACCATCTGGTTCAGGGTGACGTCGATGGCGTTCAGCATCATGAAGGCGAGGGCGAAGCAGGCCGGGATCGCCATGCCCACCATCAACCCCTGGCGAACGCCGAGGCTGGCGACGATGATCACCATCACCAGCAGGGTCGCCGAGAGAAGGCCCCCTTCAAGGATCATGAGGGTCCGCTCGATGAACTCAGACTCATCGAAGGTGTAGTCGACCTTCACAGTCGACGGCCACGCCTTGCTTTCGGCCTCGACCGTCTTGCGGACCGCCTGGACCGTGTCGAGAACGTTGGCTCCAGCCCGCTTTGAGACCAGCACGGAGTACGCAGCCTCGCCATTGTAGCGGGCGATGAAGGTCGGGTCTTTGAAGGTGCGACGAACATCCCCGATGTCGCCAACAGTGACGAGCCGGTCGCCGTTCCGCTTGATGGGCAGGGAGAGGATGTCTTCCGGTTTCTCGATGACGCCGGGAACCTTGACCGCGAATCGGCCTGCACCGGTGAGCATGTCGCCGGCCGGGACGAGCTGGTTGTTCCGGGCGATCACCTGCGCCAGTTCCCCGGAGGTGACCTTGTAGGCCTCCATGCGGACCGGGTCGACGGTGACCTCCAGGAACTCTTCCCGGGCGCCCGAGATGTCGGCCTGGAGCACGCCCGGCAGGGCTTCCAGACGGTCCCGGAGGGCGTTGGTGATCCGGACGAACTCGCGTTCGGGCGCCGCGCCGGACAGCACGATGCCGATCACAGGCTGGTCGGTGAAGTTGGCTTCCTGGACGATCGCCTCTTCAGCGTCCGGAGGGAATCGGCCCCGCGCCAGGTCCACCTTGGCCCGCACCTCTTCAAGCGCACGGTCCTTGTCGAAGTCCGGCTCAAACTCGAGGCTGACGAAGGCCGAGCCCTGGCGGGCGACCGCATTCATCTGCCTCACGCCCTCGATCGACTGAAGGTTGGTCTCCAGGGGCTTGACCAGAAGCCTCTCTGCATCCTCCGGACTGACGCCGGGGTAGGGCACAATGACCGCCACGAAGGGCAGGTCGATGTTCGGGTTCGCCTCCCGCGGCATGGTGTTGTAGGCGATCATGCCGAAGATCGACGCGATCAGCGTGACCCCGAGGACGACCTTCCGGCGCTTGATCGCGCCTTCAATCAGGGCTCCGATCATGAGGCGCCTCCCGCGCGGGCCGGGGTCGCGACAACCTTCTGACCCTCTGCGACATAGGACTGGCCAACAGTGATGACCCGGACCGCGCCCTTCAGGCCCGCCACCCAGGCGCCCGCCGGGGTCTCCTCGATCACGGTCAGGGGCGCGAACCGGACCACATTGCCCTCATCCACGTAACGCAGGCCCTGCCG
Source organism: Phenylobacterium sp. (assembly GCA_020402745.1). Classification (GTDB taxonomy): domain Bacteria; phylum Pseudomonadota; class Alphaproteobacteria; order Caulobacterales; family Caulobacteraceae; genus Phenylobacterium. Next base: position 6,547 of record JADBYZ010000026.1, on the reverse strand, counting down.
GCCGGCGGAGTCCAGCACCAGGCTGGAGACCTGGATCAGGTGGGCGGGACCCTGGCCGGCGCTGACCCTGACATCGGCGCTGAGCCCCGAGCGGGCGGTCAGCCTCGCGTTCGGCGCCGAGATCTCCACCCGATAGGTCCGCGTCTGCGGATCTGCATCCTGGGCGATGTAGCGCACGACGCCGTTGAGCGCGTCCCCGCTGACTAGCGTGGCCACGGCCTGGGCGCCGACCTTGAACTTTCCGGCCTCCGTCTCTGGCAGGTCAGCCACGACCAGCAGCGGGTTCAGCTCGATCATGGTCCCGCAGGGCTGGCCGGGCGCCAGATAGGCGCCGACCTCGGCGTCGCGGCGGTCGAAGACGCCGTTGAAAGGCGCGCGGATGTTTGTCTGCTCCAGGGCGATTTCGGCCTGGCGAAGGGCCGCCCGGGCGCTATCCAGGTTGGCTACGTCCTGCAGCACCTGGGTCTGGGACCGGTACCCCTTCGCCGCCAGCTCCTCAGTCGCCTGTCGGGTCAGCTCGCGGGAGCGAAGGGCCGCCCGCGCCTGCGCGAGGCTGGCTTCCCGGGCGTCCACGTTGAGCCTGCAGAGGACCGTGCCGCGGGTCACGTACGTGCCTTCAACTGCGGGCGTAGCGGCGACGATTCCCGCCGTCTCGGACCGGACGCTCACCGTGCGCGCCGCTTCGGTGCGGCCTCGGACACGGACGCTGTAGGGATGAACGCCCTCCGGCGTCAGCGTCACCTGGACCTGGGGCAGGGTCTTGGGCCCAGAGCTCGCAGCCTTGGTCTCGGCGGCGGTCTCTTCGCCCATGCGCGCATTGTGAAGCAGGGTCCCGGCCGCAAAAGCCACCACCACCACGACGACAATGCCGATCGCAAACTTATGGGCGGACGTCAGACGCATTCTCATCCCCGGAACCTGAAGCGGGACGCTGGCCGCCCGTGTTCGGGTCAGCAGCCCCCCGGCGCTGCGCCTGTTGGCGCTGGGTTCCAATGATGCCAGTTTGGCGCCTGCACAAATGAATTCGCGGATAGGATTGCTGCAGTGCGGAAATCCGGTCCGGGCGTGTCGTTTCCGCTGTCGCCGAGGGCGCGCCGGGGCGGCCTTCGAGAGGAGACACACCTTGCGTTACCTGCACACCATGGTCCGGGTCCGGGACCTCGATGCGTCCCTGAAGTTCTACTGCGACCTCCTGGGTCTGGAGGAGGTTTCCCGCAGCGAGAGCCCGCAGGGGCGGTTCACCCTGGTCTTCCTCTGCGCCCCGGGCGACGGGGAACTGGCCCGGGAGCGTCGGGCGCCCACCATCGAGCTGACCTACAACTGGGACCCAGAGGACTATCAGGGCGGCCGCAACTTCGGACACCTGGCCTATGCGGTCGACGACATCTACGCAGCGTGCGAGCGATTGCAGTCGGGCGGCGTGACGATCAGCCGGCCGCCCCGTGACGGCCGCATGGCCTTTGTCCGTTCGCCGGACGGAATTTCTGTCGAGCTGCTCCAGGCTGGCCCCGCCCTGGCCCCCGCCGAGCCCTGGGCCTCGATGCCGAACGTCGGCGCCTGGTGAGTCAGGCCTCGTCCGGCAGAACGTGAGTCCCGCCCCAGGGGTCAGTGGCGGTCAGCCCTGCGCCCGCGGGCTCAATCCACGCTGGCCCCGCCGGGACTTTTCCGAATCCTCCCGGAATATCGAGGACATAGGTCGGCTGGCAGAGGCCCGAGTAGCGGCCCCGCAGGCCCCGGACCAGGGCCTGGCCCTCGGCGAGGGAGACCCGGAAGCGGGCTGTCCCCGGCGCCGGGTCGGGATGGTGCAGGTAGTAGGGTCGCACTCCCCGCTCCACCAGGGCGCGCATCAGCTCCCCCAGGACCTCCACCCGGTCATTGACCCCCCTCAGCAGGACGGTCTGGCTGAGCAGGAGGGCGCCGGCGCCCGTCAGGCGCGTCAGGGCGGCGTCGGCGGCAGGGGTCAGCTCCCGGGCGTGGTTCACGTGGACGCCCACCGCCAGCCTGAGGCGCGAGCCGGAGAGGGCGCTGACCAGGGCCTCGCTCACCCGCTCCGGGTCGGCCACGGGCAGGCGGGTATGGACCCTCAGGATCTTCACGTGCGGAATGTCGGCGATCCGCCGGACCAGGTCCTCGATCCGGCGCGGCGACATCACCAACGGGTCGCCGCCGGTCAGGATCACCTCCCAGACCTCGGGATGGCCGGCGATGTAGGTCAGGGCGGCGTCCAGCTCCGCCGGCGTCAGCCCCCCCGCGCCGCCGGGCCCCACCACCTCGCGCCGGAAGCAGAACCGGCAATAGACGGCGCAGGCGTGGGTGGCGGTCAGGAGCAGTCGGTCCGGATAGCGATGGACGATGCCCTTGAGGGGCGAATGGACGCTGTCGCCAATGGGGTCGGCCTGTTCATCCGGTGCCGTTTCCAGTTCCTCCGGCGAGGGCAGGTACTGCAGGCCGATGGGATCCGTGGGATCGGCGGGGTTGATGAGGGCGGCCACCGCCGGGGTGACGGCGATGGCGTAGCGGGCGGCTACGGCCTCCAGCTCCGTCGCCGCCCCTTCGGGCGCGAGCCCCGCGGAGACCAGGTCCGCCGGCGTGTGCAGGACCTTGGTCATGGCGCCTCCGCCATGGGGGTCCAGAGCACGTCCTCGATCGTCCGGGCGCCGGTAGCCAGCATGACCAGGCGGTCGAAGCCCAGGGCCGCGCCCGAGGCCTCCGGCATGAGCGCCAGGGCGGCCAGGAAGTCCTCGTCCAGGGGATAGCGCTCGCCGTAGAGGCGCGCCTTCTCGTCCATCTCGGCCTCCAGCCGCCGCCTCTGTTCGACCGGGTCTGTCAGCTCGCCGAAGGCGTTGGCCAGCTCGACCCCGCAGGCATAGAGCTCGAAGCGCTCGGAGACCCGCGGGTCGTGGGCGCAGCGCCGGGCCAGGGCCGCCTCGGGCGCGGGATACTCGCAGAGCAGGGTGGGGCGTCCATCCCCCAGGACAGGCTCGATCCGCTCGACCAGGACCCGGCTGAAAACGTCGCTCCAGGTGTCGTCCGCCGCCACGCGCACTCCGGCGGCGCGGGCCGCCTCGGCCAGGGCCGCAACCTCGCCGGTTCCGTCTGGTCCCAGGGTGGACAACAGGTCGATGCCAGCAAGGTCCCGGAAGGCCTCGGCCAGGGTCAGCCTGCGGGGCGCAGCAAAGGGATCGCAGGTGCGGCCGCGCCAGGTCAGGGCCGTGGTGCCCGCCGCCTCGGCGGCCAAGCCCAGCAGGGCGGCGCAGTCGGACATGATCACCTCCCAGTCCTCGCCCGCCCGGTACCACTCCAGCATCGTGAACTCGGGATGGTGCAGGGGCCCCCGCTCGCGGTTCCGGAAGACCCGGGCGAAGTCGAAGATCCGCGTCTCGCCTGAGGCCAGCAGCTTCTTGCAGGCGAATTCCGGCGAGGTGTGCAGATAGAGGGGCGCGGCGCCGCCCTCCAGGGTCAGGGCCCGGGTCTCGAAGGCGTGGAGGTGGGCCTCGTTACCCGGCGAGACCTGCAGGGCCGCCGCCTCGACCTCTGTGAAGCCCTGCGCCTCGAACCAGTCGCGGATCGCCCGGCGGATTCGCCCCCGGGCCTCCAGGCGCGGCCGGCGGTCGGACCGGCGGTCCGGGCTCCACCAGGGCGAGGGGGAAGGGGACGAGGGGGTCAAGGACGGCTCCGGAAAGGGCTCTGTGGGCGGCCGCCGCGCAAGGGTGACTGGCGAAGCGGGCGCTGATGGTTTAGGTCCGCGCCATCGCCGCGCGTCCGCCGGCTCCTATAGGCTCGAGGAACAATCACGTGAAGGTCGCCGCAAGTTCGCTTCGCAAGGGCGCCGTCGTCGACATGGACGGCAAGCTCTATGTCGTCCTGACCGCCGAGAACATCCATCCCGGCAAGGGCACGCCCGTCACCCAGCTCAACATGCGCCGCATTTCCGACGGCGTGAAGGTGTCCGAACGCTGGCGCACCACCGAGCAGGTCGAGCGCGCCTTCGTGGACGACCGCCCCCACACCTTCCTCTACCAGGACGGTGAGGGCTTCCACTTCATGAACCCCGAGAACTACGAGCAGGTCGTGGCCTCGGAGGACGTGGTCGGCGACGCCTCCCAATGGCTGCAGGACGGCATGACCGTGACCCTGTCCACCCATGAGGGCGTACCCATCGCCCTGGAACTGCCGCGCACGGTGACCTTCGAGATCACCGAGACCGAGCCGGCGGTGAAGAACCAGACGGCCTCGTCCTCCTACAAGCCCGCCATCCTGTCCAACGGCGCGCGGATCATGGTGCCGCCCTACATCGCGGCGGGCACCCGGGTGGTCATCCTCACCGAGGACGGCTCCTACCAGGAACGCGCCAAGGACTGATCCGGACCCGGCGGGCCGCCCCGGTGGAGCGTTTCGACGTCGTCGTACTCGGGGCCGGCGCCGCGGGCATGATGTGCGCCGCCGAGGCCGCCCTGCGCGGTCGTCGTGTGCTGGTGCTGGACCACGCCCGGGCGCCGGGCGAGAAGATCCGCATCTCCGGCGGCGGGCGGTGCAACTTCACCAACTTGGGCGTCCACCCCTCCCGCTTCCTGTCGGATAACCCCCGGTTCTGCATCTCCGCCCTCAGCCGCTACACTCCGGCGGACTTCATCGCCCTGCTGGACCGCGAGGGGATCGCCTGGCGTGAGCGCACGCTGGGCCAGCTCTTCCTCGAGGGCTCGGCCCGGCAGGTGGTGGACCTCCTGGTCCGGCGGATGACGGCGGCGGGGGCCGAGCTTCGCCTGTCGACCCCCGTCCGCGACCTTTCCCCGGCTGAGCCCGGCTTCTGCCTGTCCCTGGACAGCGGTGAGGTCCTGGCCGACCGGGTGGTCCTGGCCACGGGCGGCAAGTCGATCCCCAAGATGGGCGCCACGGGCTACGCCCTCGATGTCGCCCGACGCCTGGGCCTGGCCCTCGTCGAGCCGCGGGCCGGCCTCGTGCCCTTCACCTTGGCGCCCGACCTGCTGGAGCGGCTGTCACCCCTGGCCGGGGTCTCGGCGCCCGCCCGGGTGACGGCGGGCGGGACCGCCTTCGACGAATCCCTGCTCTTCACCCACCGGGGCCTCTCAGGGCCCGCCGTCCTCCAGGCCTCGTCCTACTGGCGCGACGGCGAGGCGGTGACGTTGGACCTCGCCCCCGGCGTCGACCTCCTGGCGCGGCTGAAGGCCGAGCGGGCCCGGGCCGGCCGGCAGGCCCCCGCCGCCCTCCTTTCGGATCTCCTTCCCGCGCGCCTCGCCCGCACCCTGGCCGAGGGGGTCGAGGCGCCGCCCCGGCTGGGCGACTGCAATGACGCCGCCCTGGCCCGCCTGTCCGCCGCCGTGAACGCCTGGACCTTCCGGCCCGCCGGGACCGAGGGCTACCGCACCGCCGAGGTCATGCTGGGCGGCGTCGACACCCGCGAACTCGACAGCCGCACCTTCGAGGCCCGCAAAGTTCCGGGCCTGCACATCATCGGCGAGGCGGTGGACGTCACCGGCTGGCTGGGCGGCTACAACTTCCAGTGGGCCTGGGCCAGCGGCTGGGCGGCGGGGCAGGCGGTGTAGGGGCCGTTGCGTCCGGAACTGGCGCAGGCGGGGTCTACCCGGGGAGCCTGCGACGCGCCGTCGCGCCGGGAGTTCGCCTTGAGCCGAGAAAATCTTGCCATCGCCCTCATCCTGGGGGTCCCGCTGCTGGTCGGCGCGGCCATCGGGGTCGTGGCCGGCGCCAACCTTCCCTACCGGATCGCCCAGCATGCGCCGCGGCCGCTTCCCGCCATGTGGGAACGGATGGGTGAGACCCCCGGGACGAAGGGTCCCGAATGGACGGTCTCGCGCAACACCCAGCAGACGGTCTATCCGCCGCCCACCGAGGAGCTGACCCGGGTCCTCGCTTACGAGTTCTTCGTCCACTACCGGCAGGAGGGGATGATGGGGCTCACGAGCCGCCTGAAGAACTGCTACGGCGTCTACCAGGGCCTCGAGGCGGTTCGAAGCCGCGCCCTCCTGATGCGTTGCACCGTGATGGACCACGCGATCACACGGTTCGATGAACTCTTCCGGGAGCGGTTCCGACCCGAGGGCGCGCCGGTCCCACCCACCATCTATCCCTTCCTGTCCGACAAGACGGTCCGCGAGCGCCGGGAGTTCACGGCCCGGGTCCTCTTCGGCGGCGACCGCCGGGCCCAGGCCGCCGCCATGCAGCCTGCGGTGACCCTGATCTTCAACGAGATGATCCGCTTCCACCCCAAGGCTTCGAGGGAGGTCATCCCGGACCCCCCGCCTCCCCTGAAGACAGGCCCTGCGACCCTGACAGGGTGATCCCGTCACGCCGTTGACCCCCTCCGTCCCGCTGCGCGGTCCACCTCCCCCTGGGGGGAGGAATTACAGCGTCCAATTGCTCCCCCAAGGGGGACCTCTGCGATACGCGCCGTCCTTTGCCTTGAGGCGCATTGAGGCGAGGTTTTCTGGCCCTTTCGGGGTGTTTTGAGGCGTCTTGGCGGGATCTGGACGGAGTCCGGGCGTGGCTAGGCCGTAAGGGCTGCGAGGCG
>JADBYZ010000025.1 GCA_020402745.1 Phenylobacterium sp. | reverse complement strand
GCGGGCGTTGCTCGCCCGCGGGTCCGGAACCTCCGAGAAGAACGCTTCAAAATCTCCCATGGGAGCCTCCCAGAACATGGAAGACACCTTCAGAATCCCGTTCGCACGGATCACTCAAGCCAAATGCGATTCCCCTGCCCCCAGGGGGAGGTGGACCGCGCAGCGGGCCGGAGGGGGTCAACGGCAGCTCAGCTGACCCCCCAGAACTCCCCTTGGGGTGCAATGGCTGTGTTTCAGGCCACCGCCGCGGCCAGGGCCGCGAAGGCCCGGGAAGAGGCGCTGTCGGGATGGGAAAGCACGCCTGGCCGACCCTCGTCGCAGGCCGCCCGCAGGGGTGTCTCCAGGGGGATTTCCGCCAGGAGGGGGATGCCCAGCCGGACGGCCTCGGCCCGGGCCCCGCCCTCTCCGAAGATCGGGATGCGGGCGCCCGTCGAGGGCTCCTCGAACCATGCCATGTTCTCGACCACGCCCAGCAGGGGGGTTTCGGTCTTGCGGAACATGGCGGCGGCCCGCCGGGCGTCGATCAGGGCGATTTCCTGCGGGGTGGAGACGATGAGGACCCCGTCGATCTTCAGCTTCTGGACCAGGGTCAGCTGGATGTCGCCCGTACCCGGCGGCAGGTCGACGACCAAAACATCGAGGGGCGCCTCAGCGGTTCCCCAAAGGACGTCCTGCACCATCTGGCGGGCGGCGGAGGAGGCCATCGGGCCGCGCCAGATCATGGGCGAGCCCTCATCCACCAGGAAGCCAATGGACATGACCTTCACGCCCCAGGCCTCCAGGGGCACCAGCTTCTTGTCGGCGTTGAAGGCGGGGCGGGAATCCAGGCCCATCATGCGCGGCGCCGAGGGTCCGTAGACGTCGGCGTCGAGCAGGCCCACCGACAGGCCGCGGGCGGCCAGGGCGGCGGCCAGGTTGACCGAGATGGTGGATTTGCCCACCCCGCCCTTGCCGCTGGCGACGGCGATGACGCGGCGGACATGGGGCGGGCGGACGGCTTCCCCAGAGGGCGCCGGCCGGGCGGCGGGGTCCTCGGACACCCGGGCGGCGGTCCGGCGCTGGGGGGCGGCGGTGACGGGAGTGACGGTCGCACTGGGCCGACCAGCCGGCGCCTCGGCGGTCAGGACGACCTGGGCGCGGGTGACGCCGGGCAGGCCGGCGATCAGGGCCTCGGCGGCCTCCCGGACGGGCTGGTAGGCCGCCACCTCGCCCGCCGGCACCTCCAGCATGAAGCCGGCCCGGCCCGGCGCCAGGATCAGGCCGCGGACAAGGCCCGCCGCATTGAGGCCCTTGCCGGACTTGGGATCGACAATGCCGTCGAGGGCCGCCAGGAGGGCGGCGCGGTCGATGGGAGCTTCTGCGGTCATCGGGGTCCCCTCCGGCGTGAGGCCCTCATATCCGGTCGCGGGCTTGCGAAGACAAGAGGCGAAGGTCTCCCGCCGGTAGACCTTGCCTGTGCGCCGCGGGCGGCCGACAAGGACGCCATGCCCCTGCCCCGCCCGCCCCGCGCCGTCATCTTCGATATGGACGGCCTGCTGTTCGACACCGAGGTCCTTTATCGCGACGCCTTCTTCGCCGCCGCCCGGGGGCTGGGCCGGGACATGCCCGAGCCCCTCTTCCACAGCCTGATCGGCCTGCCGGGGGACTCCAGCCGCCGCCTGCTGCTGGACCATTACGGCGAGGACTTTGACGTCGACCGCCTGTGGGACGCCTCGGCCGTGCACTTCCATGACATCGCCCGGGGCCAGGAGTTCCTGAAGACCGGGGTCCGCGAGGTCCTGGACCTGCTGGACCAACTGGGGATGCCCCGGGCCATCGCCACCTCATCGCGGCATGAGGATGTCGCCTTCAACCTGGGCCGTCACGGGCTTGAGGACCGATTCCACGCCGTCGCGGCCCGGGGCGACTATCCCCGCGGCAAGCCCCACCCGGATCCCTTCCTGGTCGCCGCCGGATGGCTGGGGATCGATCCGGCGGACTGCCTGGCCCTTGAGGACAGCCACAACGGCGTCCGGTCGGCGGCGGCGGCGGGCATGATGACCGTGATGATCCCGGACCTGCTGGCCCCCAATCCGGAGATGGACGCCCTATGCGCGCGCATCGTCAGTGACCTGCACGCCGCCGCGGACCTGATCCGCCTGTCCCTGGGACGGGCCTGAGGCCTCAGTCCCGGACGAACTCGGCCTCGGTGAAACCCATGAAGTAGAGGGCCGCAGTGAGGTCGGCGTGGTCGATCTGGGCGTCGGCCTGGGCCGACACCACAGGCTTGGCGCGGTAGGCCAGGCCGAGGCCCGCAGCGCCGATCATGGCGAGGTCGTTGGCGCCGTCGCCGATGGCCGCGGTCTGAGAAAGGTCTAAGCCGAGGCGGGCGGCCTCGGAGACCAGGGCCGCCAGCTTGGCCTCGCGCCCGAGGATGGGCGCCTGGACCTCGCCGGTCAGATGCCCGTCCATGACGACGAACCGGTTGGCGCGGTCTTCGTGGAAGCCCGCCTGGATCGCGACCTTGCGCGTGAAGAACTCAAAGCCGCCCGACACCAGGAGGCAGCGCGCGCCCGAGGCCGCGAGGGTGCGCACGAAGGTGCGGGCGCCCGGGTTGAGGCGGACGCGCTCGGCATAGGCCCGCTCGAGCTGGGACTCCGGCAGGCCGGCCAGCATGGCGACCCGCTCGCGCAGGGCGCCCTCGAACTCCAGCTCGCCGCGCATGGCCCGCTCGGTGATGGCGGCCACCTCCGCCTTGCGACCGGCGAAGTCGGCCAGTTCGTCCAGGCATTCGCAGGCGATGATGGTGCTGTCCATGTCGGCCAGGAGGAGACGCTTGCGACGTCCCACCTCGGGCTGGACGCAGAGGTCCACGGGCAGTCCGGCGGTCGCCTCCAGGGCGGCGCGGCGCAGGTCCTGGAGATCTGCGGGCTCGAGGCGGAGCTCGCGGGCCGCCGGGCCGGGCGCCGGCGCCGGCTTGACGGGGCGCCCCCGGGCTGCGAGCGCTTCGGAGATCCGACCCGCGGCGGCGTCCGCCGCAGCAGGGTCCCGGCCGATAAGGGTAAGCGCGATCTGCATGACGTCCCGCATCTGGCTCATCGCCGGCCCCACGGCAAGCGGCAAGTCCGCCCTGGCCCTGCGACTGGCCCGGCTGACGGGCGGCGAGATCGTCGGAGCGGACGCCCTGCAGGTGTACCGGGACCTACCGGTGCTGACCGCGGCGCCGGACGCCGCAGACCAGTCTGTGGTGCGGCACCACCTGGTTGGGACAGTGGACGCCGGCGAGGCCTGGTCTACGGGGCGCTGGGTCGCCGCCGCGCGAGCGGTGATCGCCGAACTGGCCGCCCAGGGAACCGACGTGATCGTCCCTGGGGGGACAGGCCTTTACTTCGAGGCGCTGGTGAAAGGTCTGGCGGACATTCCCGCCGTCCCCGTCGCCGTCCGGGCCCGGACGGGAGACGACTATGCCGCCTTGGGCGAAGCGGCCTTCCGGGAACGGCTGGCCGGGGTCGATCCCGCCGCTGCGGCCAGGATTTTGCCGGGGGATCGCCAGCGCCTCTGCCGGGCCTGGGAGGTCTTCGCCGCTACGGGTCGATCGCTCACCGATTGGCAGGCTGAACCCGCTGGCGGCCTTCCCGCCGGAAGCTGGCGCGGGGTCCGCCTCATGCCCCCGCGCGAGGCGCTCTACCGTCGCTGCGACACGCGGCTCACCGGCATGGTGTCCGGCGGCGCCTTGGAAGAGGTGAAGGCGCTCATGACCCGTGGCCTCGACCCCGCCCTGCCCGCCTGCAAGGCGGTAGGCGTGCGCCCCCTGGCCGCGCACCTGGTCGGCGAACTGTCCCTGGAGGCCGCCATCGAGGCCGGCCAGAGGGAGACCCGGAACTACGTCAAGCGGCAGGAGGTCTGGCTGAGGGGGCGCATGGCCGACTGGCCGGCGGTGACCGAGCTGGACCCAGAAGGGCAATGGAGGTCATTTCTTGCGCTTAACCCTGACTTGACGACCTGAAAGGGGAATGGCACTACACTTTCCATCTGTTTTGGAGACGACCCATGCGTCGCGCTATCGTACTTCCTTGGCGGCCCGCCGCGGACTGACCCCGTCAGCCGCGACTGGTCGCACACGCCCGGGCCCCTTGAGGGCCCTTTTTGTTGCCCATGACACCCTTCGGAAGACCCCCGCCATGACCGCCCAGACCCAGACCCTGACCGCCGCCGACACCGAGACCCTGACGGGCGCCGAAATCGTCGTGCGCGCCCTGGTGGACCAGGGGGTGGAGGTCCTGTTCGGCTATCCGGGCGGCGCGGTCCTGCCGATCTACGACGCCCTGTTCAATGAGCCGCGCCTGCAGCATGTCTTGGTCCGGCATGAGCAGGGCGCGACCCACGCCGCCGAGGGCTACGCCCGCTCCACGGGAAAGCCCGGGGTCGTGCTGGTGACCTCGGGACCGGGAGCCACCAACGCCGTCACGGGCATTGTCGACGCCCTGATGGACTCCATTCCCCTGGTGGTCATCACCGGCCAGGTCGCCACCCACCTGATCGGCACCGACGCCTTCCAGGAGTGCGACACCATCGGCATCACCCGCCCGATCACCAAGCACAACTACCTGGTCAAGGACCCCGCGGACCTGCCGAGGGTGATGCACGAGGCCTTCCACATCGCCACCGCCGGCCGCCCAGGCCCGGTGGTCATCGACATTCCCAAGGACGTCCAGTTCGGCAAGGCCGCCTACCGGGGGCCGGGCGAGGTCAAGCACGCCCATAACTATCGCCCGCGGACGCAGGGCGACCCGGCGCGCATCGCCGAGGCGGTGCAGATGATCGCTGGGGCCCGCCGCCCCATCCTGTACACCGGCGGCGGCGTCATCAATGCAGGGCCCCGGGCCTCTGCGCTGCTGCGGGAGTTCGCCGCCCTGACCGGCGCGCCGGTGACCTCGACCCTGATGGGGCTGGGCGCCTTCCCGGCCTCCGACGAGAATTGGTTGGGCATGCTGGGCATGCACGGCAGCTTCGAGGCCAACAACGCCATGCACGACTGCGACGTCATGGTGGCCATCGGCGCGCGCTTCGACGACCGGGTCACCGGCAAGCTCGACGCCTTCTCGCCCGGCTCGCGCAAGATCCACATCGACATCGACCCGTCCTCGATCTCCAAGAACGTGCGGGCCGACATCGGGATCGTGGGAGACGCCGCCTGCGTGCTGGAGGACATGATCGCCGCCTGGAAGGCGCGCGACCTGTCCAGCGACGCCGGCGCCCTAGCCGAGTGGTGGCGGCAGATCGAGGCCTGGCGCGCGCGCAAGTCCTTCCGCTACGCCCCCTCGGCCGACAGCATCAAGCCGCAATACGCCATCGAGCGCCTCTACGCCCTGACCCGGGACAAGGATGTCTACATCACCACCGAGGTGGGCCAGCACCAGATGTGGGCGGCGCAGTTCTTCCATTTCGAGGAGCCGAACCGCTGGATGACCTCCGGGGGCCTGGGCACCATGGGCTATGGCCTGCCCGCCGCAGTGGGCGTGCAGCTGGCCCACCCGGATAGCCTGGTGATCGACATCGGCGGCGACGCCAGCGTGCAGATGACCATGCAGGAGATGTCGACGGCCATCCAGTACGGCCTGCCGATCAAGATCTTCATCCTGAACAACGAATGGATGGGTATGGTGCGCCAGTGGCAGCAGCTGCTGCATGGCGAGCGCTATTCGCACTCCTATTCGGCCAGCCTGCCGGACTTCGTGAAGATGGCCGAGGCCTTCGGCTGCCTGGGCCTGCGGGCCCGGACCCCGGCCGAGCTGGATGACGCCATCCGCCAGATGATCGACTATCCCGGCCCGGTCATCTTCGACTGCTGCGTCACCAAGGAAGAGAACTGCTTCCCCATGATCCCCTCGGGCAAGGCGCACAACGACATGATCCTGGCCGAGGACACCCGCGACCTGGGATCGATCATCGACGACGCCGGGAAGCGCCTCGTCTAGCGCGGCGCCTCGCGAAGCTGGAGCGAGCCCTCAGGACCCGGGGCCGGAAGGGTGTCCAGGCCACCCCGGTCCAGCCAGGCCAGGCCCTCGGAGAGGGTCATGAGGACCGGCTGGCGGTCGTGGATGCGGGCCATGTCCGCGCCGGCCGGACGGGTGATGACAGCGAAGCTGTCGAGACCCTCAGGCATGTCGGCGGGGCTGGATCGGGCCCAGAGTCCGGCCATGAAGCGGACCGGACCGGAAATGGCGTCTGGCGGCCACTGGATCTCCCAGCGACGTTTGAGCTGACCGCGTCGCCAGCCGGGCGGGGCGTCGTACTCGAACACTGATGTCACCGGGGCAAGGCACCGGCCCGAGCGAAAGGCCTCACGGAAGGATGGCGCCGAGGCGACCGTCTCAATCCGGGCGTTGGTGCACATGGCCTTCCAGCCGGAGAGCGGTCCCCGGTGAAAGGCCGGCACGAGCCACCACCTGGCCTGGAGGCCCTCCAGCCCATCCCCTGGGACGGCCCGGCGAAGAATCGGCGCCCGGTCGGTGGGGCGGAATGGCATGTCCGGCGGACGGTTGGGCTCGGCGTCGAGCCAGAGGATGTCGAGGCCCGTTCCGCGGAAGGCGGCGTCGTAGTCGGCGCGCCGGACCCTGAGCTGATACTCGTTACACACGCCGATGAGTCAGGCCGGCGTCGTTAAACGGCGCAGCGTCAAGCCCCAGCCAAAGGGCCGAGCGGCCCGATCGCCATTGTCGCAGGCCAAGGATGACCTCCCCCCACCTGCGACAACCCGGGCGGCGCCAACCAGGGTCATGCCTGCAACTCCGGCTGCAGCAAAGCTACCCAGGGCCAGGACGCCGAGAGCAAACTGCGCCGCCCCCGCCCCGACCAACCGGGCCCAGCGACGCTGAACGGTCTGAAGACCGATCAGGACCCGATTACGGGTTTCTTCCAGAAGGGCGGCCTCGTCGGACATCTGCCAAATCCCAGCGATCCGGTTGAAGAACGCTGGGCTGGGGTACAGGGGCTGTCAAGTCTGAGCGCCCAACGAAGGCGAAAGCCCCGCCTGGAGAATGGGGGCCGAGGACAGGAACAGCGCACCAGAGTCTCAGCTGTCAGGAAGCGCCGCCCGGGGCCTGTTGCGAAGTTTTCCCCCCAGTCGACCCAACCTACGGATCCCCAAGCGCACTTGCGGGGTCGATTGCAATCCTCTTTGGATAGATCAGTTGAACGACTCGGCTTCAAATCACCATCCGTTCACCAATCGCCTGGAGAGGCCATTTTCATCGCGGTTGTGAGTTCGTTCTTGCGTTAGGTTCGCGCACAAAGCTCCTAGAATTAGACCAACTCTGCTGAGAATCAAAGAATCTGCCGTACAAGATGCGATACATAAACAATATTTTTTCTGATCCACGATCGCACATAGCAGAGATAACAACTGCCGCTTCATTGATTATAACTGTATCAGCATATCCCTATTTTGGATTAATTGAGTCTGTATTTTGGTTTACAATTCTTATTACGCTCGTTTTGATCGGAAAATATGCCAGAAATCTCTTTAACGGAAAAATCTTAAGGTGTGCATCGATTTCTATCGAAGTTTTGATCGGTGCGGTACTATCATTTATTGGCGTTCGCCTGATGATTCTTTACGACGGGCCTGCGCAGATACTGGGTATGGCAACTATTGGATTGGTTGTATGGATAAGACTTGTCGTCGAGACATTAGGTCGCACACGATTCTGGCTGAACATTACCCCACCCCTTCTCGCCGCATCCTACTTTCAGATCTGGTCGGCCACTCAGCACGCGCGGCAGAATATGACCGGCCCGATGGTCACAGACTTGGCGAATCTGGTCTTCTTGCTCTTTACTCTTTTGTTGATCCGATCCGCCGTCAGCGCGCGAAGACAGAGGTGGCTCAAGACCCACCAAGAGATCAGCTTGAGCGCCCAAAAGGCCAGAGAAGCCCACAAGATTGCTGTTCTGGCGGAAGAGTTGGCGGGATCGGGACACTTCAGACTTGGAGTTCAGGAGGAGACAGCGACATTCTCCCGGGGGATCGATGAGATCTATGGCTTCAATCTCCGGGAAGGAGAAGCCTCCGCCCAGGACATTCTGGACCTCTACGGAGAGGGGCCGCGCGCGAGGCTGATGCAGCTGATCGCTGGGTCCATCCGAGACCGACGCCCCGGGCAGGTCGAACTGAGATGCCGCCTCAGAGATGGCCGGGAGAGGATCGTCCTGACCCAGGTCAGTCCGGAGCTGAACTCCTCCGGCGAGGTCTCGGCGATCCTCGGCGTCTCTATGGATGTCACTGAGGCGCGGTCGCGTGAAGCGGCGTTGGCGGAGAGCGAGGCCCGGCTCCGCCTGCTCGCCGATCATGTGACAGACGTTGTGCTCTGGGTCAGCGCCGGCGGCAGGATTCTTTATGCCTCGCCTTCGGTGGAGCGGCTCGGGCACAACTCGGAAGCCATGGTCGGCCAGGCGCTGGCCGACTACATCCCGCCGGCCGACCATGGGGCGGCGCTCTTGCTTCTGAACCAGGTCTTCGAGAACGAGGCTGATAGCAGTGACCTGAGGGCGGAGTTCCGGTTCGTCAACCGGCGCACCGGCGCTGAAGAAGTGTGGATGGAGGGCTTCGCCCGGGCTGTCCGCGATCCCGCCGGCACCCCGCGCTCGACTGTCCTCAACTTCCGCGACGTGACCCGCCGTCGAGAACTGGAGGAGGATCTTCGCCAAGCCAAGATCCGGGCGGAGGCGGCCGCCAATGCTAAGGGCGAGTTCCTGGCGAATATGAGCCACGAGGTTCGCACACCCCTGACGGGTGTGATTGGTTTCTCCACGCTTCTCTCGCAGACACCAGACCTGCCGGCACAGGCGGAGACCTTGGTTCGAAGAGTACTCGCCAGCGGCGAGGCCCTGCTGACCGTCGTCAACGATATCCTCGAATTCTCCAAGCTAGAAGCCGGCCAACTCGAGCTGACCCCGGCGCCGTTCCCAATTCGTGACTTCCTGGATGATGTTGTGGGGCTGTTCTCGGCCCAGGCTGAGTCGAAGGGCCTGCAGCTGGAGGTCAAGGTCGATCCTGGCGCACCCTTGCATCTGCTGGCGGATCGGGCGCGGCTCCGGCAGGTGCTCATCAATTTGCTCGGCAACGCGATAAAGTTCACCGACCAAGGGTGGATACGGGTCGCGGCCAGCTACGACGAGAATCGGAGTGAGCTGAGGGTCTCCGTCACCGATACGGGGGTCGGAATCTCCAGCGACAGCCTAGATCGGCTCTTCCAGCGCTTCACCCAGGCGGACGGCTCGATCAGTCGGAGGTATGGCGGTACAGGACTCGGGCTCTCTATCTGCCGGCAGCTGACGGAACTCATGGGTGGCGGTATCGGGGTTGTCTCAACCCCGGGGGCTGGTTCGAGCTTCACCTTCACGATTCGAGCGCCGACCGTCAGCCATGCTGAGATCGCCGCAACGCCGCCAGCACAGGCCACTCTCGCAGGCGGGACGTTCCGGATTCTCCTGGTTGATGATCTGGAGGTTAATCGGGAACTCGTCCGCGCCCTCTTAGGGGCTGCGGGCGATGCTGGAATGAAGGTGGATGAGGCCGCAAGCGGACCAGAAGCGATATCCATGGCGGTCAGCACCACCTACGACCTTATCCTCATGGATCTTCAGATGCCGGGAATGGATGGGTTCGCGGCCTCGCGAGCAATCCGCCGCCTGTCGGCAGAGAACGCCACAACACCGATCATAGCCTTATCCGCCAACGTCCTGGCGGAGCATATCGAGGAAGCGGAACAAGCGGGAATGAGCGATCACGTCGACAAACCCATCGTCCCGGCCAGGCTCTTCGCCGTCCTCAACCGATGGGCTGGCGTGCGGGTCGCCTCCCCCTCAGGTACGACTTCTACGGCCGCCTTGCCTTGAACCTCTGCGGCGGTTCAGTCATCGTTCCAGAAGCTCTCCATCCGTGGGGCCCATCTTTGATAGCCATGATTGGCGTGTTTCATCAGACGCCCCAACGAAGTCGCTTCGCCCGGCCGGCGCAGGCGAGAAAGTGGCCCTGAGCCCATGGTTGCAAAGGCTGCGAAGGGACCGAGACTGACCGACCGTCCAAATCTCGGACGCCGACCCTTCGCCGGGTGGATCATTGCGCGCAGGTGGCTTCCCCTTTCCGTTGCCGCCGCCATCGCCAGCGTCGCGGCGGCGCCCTACCTCGGCGTTACGGCTGTCTCCAGTTGGATGGGCTTCATACTGCTCTCCGCGGCGGCGGAGGTCCTCTTTTCCCGAATCGCGCCCAGCCGGGCCTGGCCGGGGGACCTTATGGAGTTGCTTTGCTCCTGCTCCGCCGCGGCTGTTGGCTTCGCGCTCTTGGCTTTGCAGGAGGTCTTCCCAGCGGTCCTCGCCGTTGTCATCTGGGGAACGATCTCCTTCCGCGCCGTGGTTCTGGAGTACAGGCGGCCTCGCAAGCTCGCCATCGCGGTCGGACCTCAAGCGGTAGCCGCGGCCTGGGGATCGGTTGAGGCCTCGATACGGCATGTTTGGTCAGGAACGCCTGAGCTGGTGATCCCGGAGATCGCCGTCGCCATCCTCGCCCTGAGCGCGATGCTGTCGATCTACGCGGCGTTGCAGCGCAGACGCCAAGGTTATCAAAACCTCCTCTTTGGGAGCCGGGAGAAGGCCAGACAGGTGGCCGAGGCGCATCGGGTGGCCATGCTGGCCGAACAGCTAGGGGGTTCCGGGCACTTCAGGATGGACGTGCGCACCCTCGAGTTCAGGACCTCCGCCGGCCTTTGCGAACTCTACGGCCTTTCGGAGGGCGACCAATCCCCGAGACCGGAGGATCTCCTGAGCCGCTACGAAGAGCCTGAGCGGGAAAAGATTGCAAAGATGGTTTCACAGGTCGTTCGGACCCGGTCTCCGGCGCGGCTAGAGACGAGGTTACGGCTGAAAAGCGGCCAGGAAAAGTACATACTGTCACAAACAAACCCCGAGTTTGACGAGTCCGGCGACTTAACTGCGATTTTTGGTATTTCATTTGATGTCACCGAGGCCCATCGACGCGAGGCCGAACTGGCGGAGAGCGAGGCGCGGCTCCGCCTGCTTGCTGACAATGTCACTGACATTATTCTGTGGGTCGATCCAGACGCACGTGTTCTCTACGCCTCTCCTTCGGTCTCGTCGTTTGGATATGTTCCTGAAGAACTGACAGAGCATTCGCTAACCGACTTTATTGAGCCCGAGGATTACGACGCGGTCCTACAACTGATGGACAGGGCCTTGAAGGAGGTTGCTCTGGAGACAGAGCTGCGGGGGGAGTTCCGCTTCCTGTCGCGTGAACGGCCGAACCAAACGGTCTGGTTGGAGGGCTATGCGCGGACAATCCGGAATCCTGCGGGGCTACCCCAGTCTGTGGTGATCAACTTCAGGGACGTCACAAGGCGGCGTGAGCTCGAACGGGACCTCAGAGAAGCCAAGCTCCGCGCCGAAGCCGCCATGGAGGCGAAAAGCGAGTTTCTCGCGAACATGAGCCATGAGATCCGCACGCCCCTGACGGGGGTGATCGGTTTCTCAGAGATTCTGTCCCGCACCTCAGGCCTGCCACCGAAGGCTGAAGGCTATGTGCAGAAGGTCATCACAAACGGCGAGGCCCTGCTCTCGGTGGTGAATGATATCCTCGATTTCTCGAAACTGGAGGCCGGCCAGGTGAGGCTGGATCCGGGCCCGGTGTCTGTCAGGGATTTCCTCCAGGAGATCCGGGACCTGTTCGCACTCCAGGTCTCCGCCAAGGGTCTCGGGCTCCACATCGATGTCGATGACGAGACGCCTGACTACGTCCTTGCAGACCGGGGCCGGCTTCGACAGGTTCTCAACAACCTGATGAGCAATGCAGTCAAATTCACGGATACAGGCTCGATCCAGGTGGGGGTTCGTTACGACGCGGAGAGGTCGGCGCTCACCATCTCGGTGAGGGACACAGGTATCGGAATTCCCGCCGGGGAGGAGGACAAGCTATTCGAAAGGTTCACGCAGACGGATAGCTCGATCACCAGGCGGTTTGGCGGCACCGGCCTGGGTCTCTCCATCTGCCGACAGCTGACCCATCTGATGGGTGGCGAGATTCGCCTGGACCCCACTCCCGGTCAGGGGACGACCTTTACCTTTGAGGTGCTGGCGCCGCCCTGCGAACTCCCGGAAGTCGTCACGCCCGAAAAGGGACTTGGCTTTGTAGACTCGTCCGCGCTTCGCATTCTGGTTGTCGATGATCTCGACACCAACAGGGAACTGGTCCGGGTGCTGCTGGAGGCCACGGGACAGATTGTCGAGGAAGCCGCCAGCGGTTCGCAGGCTATCTCTCTTGCGATGCGCACCCCATACGACATCATATTCATGGATCTTCAGATGCCCGGTATGGACGGTTTCGCGGCCTCGCAGGCGATCCGCCAGCTCGCGACGGAGAACCGCACCACCCCCATCATCGCCCTATCCGCCAACGTTCTGGCTGAGCATGTCTTGGAGGCGGAGCAGGCGGGTATGAACGATCATGTGAACAAGCCGATTGTAACAGCACGACTCTTCGAAACGCTCAATCGCTGGGCGGGGGTGAGGATTCCGCTTGAAATGGCCACAGACGGCGTGCCCAAGAGACCCTAGAGCCTGTTCCTTTCAGACGGAACGTCTGGAAGGAACAGGCTATCATTTCAATACTTTAGATCATGTTTCGATCCGACAACCGACCCTCTCGCAGGATCAGGCCCCGAGCCTGAATCCCTTCCTCACGACCGAATCCTCATCGCCCCGAGATAATCGCGCTTGCCCAGAGGCGCCCCCTTCTGACGAAGGATGTCGTAGGCGGTTGCTGCGTGAAAGTGAAGGTTCGGCAGGGAGAAGGACATCAGGAAGCCCTCCGCAGTGAAGGGGATCTGGGATTGCCCAAGCTTGAAGATGACTTCGCGCCCCTCCAGCGCATCGACCTCATCCGGCGAGAGAGCCTTAAGGCGGGCCAGGGCGTCGGCAACAAGGCCCTGCAGGCCCGTGTAATCAAGATCCTGGGGCGCAGGCGGGGCGAAGACGCCGGCGCGCGCGCCCTCCATTGCGCCGATAGAGTGGTGGACCACGGAGAGAAGCTGGAATCGAAAGGGGAACATATCCGCCGCAAGACGTGTCTCGACAACGTCATCGGGATTGATCCCGGCCTCCGCGCACCATCTGCGCCCCTTCTCGACAAAGGCGGAGACCGCCCCGACGGTTTGAACCATAGAGCCGACGCTGACGTCGTAGAGCGAAATCGCCATGTGATTGTGTCCCTGCCCCGCGCGCTTCGGCTGCGAAAGGACCCACAGATGACAGTGACGCCATGGTCGGCACAAGCTTTTCTTCACAGTTCCCGAGCAGATTAGGCGGGCTTGTCCCCGACGTCCGGTCGGGGCCAACCTGGACTGAAGGCGCAATGCAACGGGCAAGCCAGGAACGGGGAAACCCCGGGGAAAGCGTTCCAAGGGGACGGAAGATCCGACGATTGATCTCGAGTGTCGTAGCCAAGGATGTGATGGCCTCGACCATGATCGCCATAGCGGCGGCGCCCTTCGTCGGAGTCCAGTGGTCCTGTCTCTATCTGGTCTTCATCATCGCGATGGCGTTCCTGGAGGTCCGACTTAGATCCGCCGGTGGAGGGTTCGCTGCGCTTTTGGAACTGATCAGCCCGATCCGCGCACTGGCGGCCACCAGCCTGGGACTGATCGCGATTTCCACGCTGGATCCGTTCGCCGTCGCCGCCGGGCTCGCCATTTGGGCCGTCATCCTTTTCCCGGACCTGATCATCGATTACCGCAAGCCTCGCCAGCTCTGGTCCCGGATCACGCCTCCGATCCTCGCCAGCGCCTACTTTCACATCTCCTCCGCGGTGGAGCACTTTCAGGCGGGCGAGCGCCTGCGGGCCGCCAGCGACTTGGCTGTGCTGGCCCTCCTATCAGCGGCCATAACCGCAATCTCTATCAGCCTCGCCGAGCGCCGTCGGGCCTATGATCGCGTTCTTGGGGAGAGTTTGGCGAAGACGCGGGAACTCGAAGACGCGCAAAGGATCGCCGCGCTCGCCGAACACCTCGCCGGTTCCGGGCATTTCAGGATCGACCGCGATACCTCTCGGGTCACTGGATCAACCGGCTTGCGGGACCTCTATGATACTGACCCTGACAGAACCGAGAACGCCTTCGACGAGATCCTCAAGCTGCACGAGCCGATCGACCAAGCGCGGATGCAGGGCATGTTCGAGGAGGTTTTCGAGACCTCCAGACCGGTGAGACTGGAGGCGACCTGCAAGCTCCGAGACGGGCGTGTGAAACACATCCTCACCCAATGCGATCCGGAACTTGATGGTCACGGAGAGGTTTCGGGGATCATCGGCGTTTCGGTCGACATGACCGAGACTCGACTGAGAGAGACCGCCCTTTCCGAAAGCGAGGGTCGGCTCAGGCTGTTGGCGGACAACATCTCCGACATTGTGATCTGGGTCAGCAAGACCGGCAGCATCCATTATGCCTCCCCCTCCGCACAGATGTTGGGATACGCCCCGGACTCGATGGTCGATCACCCCCTTGTGGACTTCATCCACCCTGAGGACCGGCCGGAGGCGATCCGTCTTCTTGACCGGGTTTTCGAGGAGGATCACCCGGAAGCCAAGTTGATCGGGGAATTCCGCTTCCTCACCCAGCGGCGCAGAGAAGAAGCTGTTTGGCTTGAAGGCTATGCCAACACCATCAGGGACCCTGCTGGACGCCCGCAGTCTGCGGTCATCAATTTCCGTGACGTCACGGAACGACGAAGCCTTGAGGAGGACCTACGGCAAGCCAAGGCGCACGCAGAAGCGGCGGCCGAAGCCAAGAGCGAGTTCCTGGCCAATATGAGCCACGAGGTGAGGACCCCCCTCACCGGCGTGATCGGCTTCTCGACACTCTTGTCGAGGGTGCCAAACCTTCCTTCCCAGGCCGAGAGCTACATCCACAAGGTCATCGCGAGCGGCCAAGCCTTGCTCGCCGTGGTCAACGACATCCTGGACTTCTCAAAACTGCAGGCAGGCCATGTCGACCTCGATCCAGCGCCCTTCCACCTTAAGACCTTCCTCGAAGAGGTCGCGGACCTGTTCGCAGAGCTGGCCGAAGCCAAGGGACTCCGGCTTGAGGTGACGATCGCAGGCGCGGCGCCGGAGCATGTGCACGCTGACCGTTCGCGCGTCCAGCAAGTGCTGTCGAACCTGCTGGGAAACGCTCTGAAGTTCACCGAGCAAGGCTCGATCCAAGTCGAGGCCCGTTATGACTGGACTCGAGAGGCCGTCGAGATTTCGGTTGCGGACACTGGCGTCGGCATCGCCAGTGAGTCGGTCGAGAAGCTCTTCCAGCGCTTCACCCAGGCGGACGGTTCGATCAGCCGAAGATACGGCGGAAGCGGGCTTGGACTATCCATCTGCCGACAGTTGACCGAGCTCATGGGTGGCTCGATCTCAGCGCGATCAACACTCGGCGCAGGGTCGACGTTCACCTTCGACTTGATCGCCCCACCCGCCGACGGAGCGCAGCTTGAGGCGCCTGCAGGGCCGCTTGAAGAGGCCGAAGAAAGCCTCCGTATCCTCGTCGTCGATGACCTCGATGCAAATCGAGAGATCGTTCGGGCGCTTCTGGAGGCGGTAGGCCAGAAGGTGGAGGAAGCTTCCGGGGGCGCTCAGGCGGTCTCCCTGGCTGTGAGTCAGACGTTCGACCTCATTCTCATGGACCTCCAGATGCCTGGAATGGACGGCTTCGCGACAGCGCGGGCCATCCGGCAGCTGTCTCAGGAGAACAGCACAACCCCGATTGTCGCGCTCTCGGCGAATGTCTTGCCAGACCAGGTCGCCGAGGCTGAGCGCGCCGGCATGAATGACCACATCGGCAAACCGATCGTTCCCGCCAAGCTTATCGCGACCATCAATCGCTGGGCGGGCGTCCGGGTCCAGGCCGGGAGCCCTGAGATGGCTTCGCAACACAGCGTCGGGCTTTACGGAGTCCTTTAGCCGACTAGGATCGGCGTTCGAAGGAGACGCCCATGATCCGTCGCCGAAATCTTCTTGCCGCTGCGGCATCGGTCTCTGCCGCGCCCGCTCTGCTCGCTGTCGCCCCAGGGGTTGTGAAAGTTCGGCTCTCGACACGCCTTGGAGACATTCTTCTTGAGCTGAGAGGCGACAAGGCGCCGGTGACCACAGCAAACTTCCTCCGGTACGTGGATGAGAGACGCATGGACAGGGCGGCCTTCTACCGTCGCTCCGTACCGCCCGGAGCCGAAGTCTTCGACTACGGCGTCGTTCAGGGAGGCCTGCAGAACAATCCCGCTTGGGTCCTCCCGGCGGTGCGGCATGAGCCTACCAGCCGCACGGGCCTCAAGCACACGGACGGCGCCGTATCCATGGGCCGAAGGGCGCCGGGGACGGCCACATCTGACTTCTTCATCTGCGCGGGTGAGCAAGCCTATCTCGACGCGGACCCCTCCGCCAAGGGCGACAACCTAGGGTTCGCCTGCTTTGGCTACGTTATCGAGGGCATGGAGACCGTTCACAAGATTCTCGCCCAACCGGTCTCCCCACATCTGGGAGTCGGCGCGATGAAGGGCGAAATGCTGAGTAAACCCCTGCCAATCATGGCCCGCAGGGCCTGAGGTTCAGAGAATCCGCCCGGGAAAAGCGGCGAGGAGACGCTTGAGGCCGGGTTCTTCGACACGCGAGGCGGCATCGGTCGCAGATGTCCAAAGGCGTTCGCGCTGATGCGCCTCCGGCCACTCCTGGTGGGTCAGGAGGACCTGGAGGGGATAAACCTCCACGCGAACAGGTTGCAACTGCCCAGCAGACAGACGCTTCTCGTAATCATAGGATCCGATCTTGCGCGCGCCCAAGCGTCCTTCCACGCCGGCCTCTTCCCAGGCCTCTCGGGCGGCGGCCTGATGAGGCTTGAGGCCCTTGATGGGCCAGCCCTTGGGTATCACCCACCGGCGGGTCTCTCGTGAGGTAATGAGAAGGATTTCGACAGCGCTGCCGCCGGAACCGCGCCAGGCGAGCGCCGCATACTGGGTCAAGCGCTGAGAGCCGGACGGTGCCGGCGGTCGGGAGTTGCGCCCCGCGCTAGACAGGCCCGCCATCGTTCCGACTCCGGTTCTCGACCTCGTGGTTCACCACTCCGGCAGAATGTGCGTCGCGAAGCAAGGCCCCAAGAGGGCTCTGCGGGGATGACGGGCCTTGCCCATCGGCAAGGCTTGTGACAACTCGCCACTCAAAGCCCCAAGAGAGCGCCATGACAGATCTGAAGCCTGCTTCCGTCTATGACCTCGCACACGAGGACCAGGTGGAGAATCTCGCGACCTTCGCCATCTTAGTGGATAACGAGCCCGGCGTCCTACACCGGCTGGTCGGCCTGTTCGCCGCCAGAGGCTACAACATAGAGAGCCTCACGGTGGCTGAGACCGACCGGAACGCCCATACGAGCCGGGTCACCATTGTCACCCGTGGCGCGCCCCAAGTGTTGACGCAGATCGAGGCCCAGCTCCAGAAGATGGTGGCCACCCGCCATGTTCAGGACGTGACCCGGGATCCGAACGGCCTTGAGCGGGAACTGGCTCTGGTGAAGGTCAAGGGCGTGGGCGCCGATCGGGTGGAAGCGTTGAGGATCAGCGAGATTTTCAGGGCGCGGGTTCTGGACACCACCATCGACAGCTTCATCTTTGAGCTGACCGGGGCTTCATCGAAGATCGACAAGTTTATCGACCTCATGCGTCCACTCGGCCTCGTGGAACTGGCGAGGACCGGAGTCTTGTCGATCAACCGGGGCGCCACGACACTTTAGATGCAGACCAGCCCGGACCTTTCGCTCCGGGCTGATGAGGCGGAAGACGCCGGGGCTTCAGGACAGCAGGCGGAACCGATAGAAGGCTGCGCCGATGACTGCGCCCAAGGCGGGGACCAGGAAGAACAACCAGAGCTGAGCCAGGGCCTGTCCGCCCGCCAACACCGCGGGGCCGAAGCTGCGCGCGGGATTGACCGACACGCCTGTGACCTGAATCCCGACGATATGTATGACAGCGAGGGTCACCCCGATCGCGAGGCCGGCGAAGCCCGGGGACGCCTTCTCTGAGGTTGCGCCCAGGATAACGATTACGAAAAGTGCGGTCATCACGACCTCAAAGGCCAGGGCTGACTGAAGACTGTACTCGCCCAGATAACCGGGGCCCCATCCGTTCTGACCAAGGGAGGCGGTCGAGCCAGCGATCACTGACAGGAGCGCAGCGCCCGCGAGGGCCCCTGCGAACTGGGCGATCCAGTAAAACACCATGTCCTTGAAAGACAGACGCCCAGCCACGAAGGCCGCAAGACTCACGGCGGGGTTGATGTGGCACCCTGAAACCGGCCCGATTGCGTAGGCCATGGCGATGATGGCTCCGCCAAAAGCTATGGCGATCCCCAGCTGGCCGACATTGTCTGCGCCGAGGACGGCCGCACCGCAGCCGAAGAGCACCAAGGTAAGCGTACCTATGAACTCCGCGATGAATCTCGACATATGACCCTCCCTTTGGGCTCCAAGTTGACCGAAAAACAGGAGTCGGTGAACAGGAATTCACGACCCACCGCGGGAATGGAGACCCTTTGCATCCCGGTGGCATTGAGGTCGAGACCCGGCCAGCCTATATCAGTGAGGTCCGGTTCGCCGGACTATGGGGATAAACGCGCACGAAATAAGCGGACTGGACCCGGGTGCGATTCCCGGCGGCTCCACCAAACCCTTTCCCCCGCTCCGGCGGGGCGGTGCGGGGCCGATCAGCATCGACAGACGTGTAAAGGTGTTGCTTTCTCCCGGCCTAGCCCACCGTTTCGGGCTTTAAACTAACTGCGAACGATAACTTCGCTGAAGAGGTTCGTCTGGCCGCGTAAGCGACCCGACGGGTTTCGACCTGAAGCCCTGGCGTCTTAGCAGCGTCAGGCGGGGCCAGGAGGGGGCCTGGCAACAGAACCCCTCCACCTTTTCCAGCCATCTGCGGCGCCGCCAGGGCCCTCCGCCTGCAGAAGGCTTTGAGAAACTTGCGCGATGGTCCGGGCGCGTTAGTTTGTCTCCCCATACGCGCCAGACAGGACCCAGATGGCCCAGGACCCGCCCGCTCAGGATTTCATGAACTATGAGGCCATGGCTCAGCAGGCCCTCAGGGGCGTGGTGCGGGCCGCTCTGCTGCGCGCCGGAGGCCCAGGGGGCCTACCAGGGGCGCACCATTTCTACCTTACCTTCAAAACCGGGGTCCGAGGCGTGGAGGGGCCTGAAGAGCTTCTGTCCAGGTATCCGGACGAGATGACAATCGTCCTCCAGAACCAGTTCTGGGACCTGGAAGTCGGTGACCAGTCTTTCGGGGTGACCCTGAAGTTTGGCGGACGTCCTCAGTCCCTTGTGGTGCCCTACGCCGCCTTGACCCGCTTCTACGACCCCAGCGTGCAGTTTCTGTTGCAGTTTGAGTGTGACACGCCATCCGATACCGCGATCGCGGAGGTTGGGCGGGTTGCGGAGCCCCCCTCGGAGCCTCGCGCAGACGGCACGCCGAACGTTGTTTCCCTCGACCATTTCCGGAAGAAGTGAGGCCCCTCGTGTCCGAGAAAATCCGGGAGATCGAAGTCGCAGAGGGCGCTGATCCCCTGACGGACGAAGCGATCCTCGACCGGTTCCAAAGGAGCAAGAACCAGCCGACCGGCTCCCAGACACTGGGATTAAGAATCACTGCGGTGAATCAGGCGCAGAAGTCCGTGGAGGTCACCTTCGAGGCGCGGGCGGACCTGCTTCTGAATCCGATGAAGCAGATCCAGGGCGGCTACCTCTGCGCCATGCTGGATGAGTGTATGTCGGTCGCCTGTATGGTGGCCTCCGGCATGACGCATGTCGCACCCACGGCGGAGATGAAGACCTCCTTCTTCCGTCCCGCCCAACCGGGACTGATCCGTGGCGTCGGTCGGGTGGCCAAGTGGGGGCGAACCCTGGCCTTCACCGAGGGGGAGCTCTACGATCCCGAGGGTCGGTTGTTAGCCAAGGCCACAGGAACGGCGGTTCCAACGCCCTTCAAGTCGTACAAGAAGTAGATGCGCCTTCGGGTCTTCTCGGTCCTCATCGTTATCGCCCTTCTGCAGGCGGTTGCAGAGCGGGCGGCGGCGGAGTCTCCCTTTCGGAACTGGGGTGCGATGGTGATCGCCGGAGACTGGAAGGGCTCCAATGGAGGTCCGACCGAAGCCTTCGACAACGCTCGTCGTGATGTGTCCGCTGAGCTGGTCCGGCTGGGCTTCGACCCGGTCAATATCGTCCAGTATTCCGTTCGCCCGGAACGCTACGATAAGGAGAAACTGGCCAAGTCGGATATCCGGTCGATCTTTGAGGGTCTGCGAGGGCTCGCCGCACGAATGCCTGATGGCTGCCTCATCTACCTGACGACGCACGGAGTCCCTCAGGGGGCCGTCATAGACCAGTCCATCCTCCCACCGGGAATCCTGGCGGCCATGCTTGACCGGACGTGTGGCGCACGCCCGACCATCGCCGTGATCTCGGCCTGCTTCTCCGGTGTGTTC
Organism: Phenylobacterium sp.; assembly: GCA_020402745.1. Lineage (GTDB taxonomy): Bacteria > Pseudomonadota > Alphaproteobacteria > Caulobacterales > Caulobacteraceae > Phenylobacterium. The sequence continues at coordinate 51,523 of JADBYZ010000025.1, read as the reverse complement.
ATTCCGGACCTCGGCGGCGCCAGCCGAATGGTGATGACCGCAGCGCGGCCGGACAGGACCTCCTTTGGTTGCGGGGAATCCAATCTGTACCCCTTTTTCGACGAGTGCTTCTTGCAGAGCACGGGCTCCGCTGCGGACTTCGGTGGTCTCGCGAACTTGGTCCGGTCGTGTGTTGCGAAGCGGGAGATCCGGGAGGGGGTCCGCCCGGCCTCTGAGCCACAGGTATACATCGGGCCTCAACTCAAACCCCTCTTGCCCCTGCACGCCTTCCCCGACAGGTCCAGGCCATGAGCCTGCTTCGCGCTCTCGCCCTGTGGGTCGGATTATCCGCACTGTCGATTCTTCACCTATCGACGCCGGCCTTCGCCCAGTCGCGTCCGGCTCAGGCTCCGTCCGCGCCTCCAGTGATCACGCGGTCAACACCGCCGGCGGTGGAACTGGAAGCCTTTGTTGACGGGATCGTCCGGGATTCGCTGGTTCAGGATCATATCGTTGGCGCCACAGTCGCCATTGTCCAGGACGGAAAGATTCTCCTGAAGAAGGGCTACGGGGCGGCCGACCTTTCCCCTTGGCGCCCCGTAGATCCGGATCGGACCCTCTTCCGCCTGGGTTCGGTCTCCAAGACCTTCACCTGGCTCATCGTGCTCAAAGAGGCTGAGGCTGGACGCTTGCGGCTGGACGCCCCGGTCAACCTCTTCCTGCCGGAGGCCGTACACGTCCGCGACCAGGGTTTCACGTCGCCCGTCACCCTCCGCAACCTGATGTCCCATTCGAGCGGATTTGAGGACAGGGCGTTGGGACACCTGTTCGAACGGGACCCTAACAGGATCCGTCCTCTCGAGACGTATTTGCGCCAGGAACGCCCCCGGAGGGTGCGTCCGACAGGCCAGCTTTCAAGCTATTCTAATTACGGCGCCGCGCTCGCGGGGGAGGCGGCGGCCTGGACCGCAGGCAGGGGCTTCGAGCAGCTGGCGGAGGAAGATCTCTTCCGCCCCTTGAGCATGGGGCGCACGACGTTCCGCGAACCTCGGCTAAAGCGAGATGACCTGCCCGCTCCAATGTCCGCAGCACTGTCTGCAGACATGTCGGAGGGATATTACTGGAATGGTTTCGCGTTCCAATCACAGCCCTTCGAGTATATCGGCCAGATCGCGCCCGCTGGCTCAGCCTCCTCTACAGCCGACGATATGGCCCGGTACATGATCGCCCTTCTGAACGGCGGCCGGGTAGGCGAGGGTCGTGTGTTCGGAGATCTCACCGAGCGCGCGCTTCAAACCCCGCTGCAACGGACGCCTGCCGGAGTTAACAATTGGCGGCACGGCTTTATCGCCTACTCTCTCCCCGGCGACCTCTCTGGGTTCGGCCACGATGGCGCCACCCTGACCTTCATGACAAACATGACCCTCGCACCCGAATTGGGGCTGGGGATTTTCGTCAGCACCAACACGGATACAGGGCGCGCTTTGACGCAAAGATTCGCCTCCCGCGTGATTGAAGAGATTGTAGGACGTCCCGGCGCCTGGCCCCGGCCGGCCGCATCTGACCTGTACAGTTACCGGCGAGCCTATGAGGGGCGCTACCTGGGCACCCGGCGAGCCTATTCGGGTCTGGAAGGCATGCTGGAGCGCCTGAACGGGCAGCTCAGAGTGGAGGTGACGCCAGAGGGGCGATTGCTCACCCGTGAGGGGGGGCGGATACAGTCCTGGGTCCCAGAGGGGCCCGCTAAGGCGGGGCGCTTTATTTCGGATACCGGCTGGGACCGACGTATCTTCATTCTTGAAGGCGAGCGGACAACCAGGATTCTGACGTCTCTCAATACCCAGGTTTATGAACGGACGCCGTTTTGGAGTCACACCATCCTTCTCGGCGGAGCAGCGGCGGGAACCGGTCTGACCGCCCTTCTGACCTTGGGCTCCGCTCTTCTCCGGAACCGTAGGGACTTTCGCCAGACCCCGGTCCAGAGCCGCGCGGGCCTACTCCAGGGGCTTCAGTCGATTCTCTGGCTGTCGGCGATCGCGCTGTTTCTGGTCTGGGGCGCCACAAAGCAGAAAAGCGAGCTGATCTTCGACTGGCCGGGCCTGATGCTTCTGGCCGCCTCGGCATGCGCCCTGGTGGCCACCCTTTTGACAGTCGTCAGCGCCGCTCTTCTGCCTCTGGTGCTCCGGAGTGGTCGCAGGCTTGACAGCTGGACTCCGTTGCGACGTGCGGGGTTCACTGTGACCGTCCTGGTGTCGTTGCTCTTCGGCCTGCTTCTCGGCCTGTGGGGGGGATTGTCGCCCTGGTCCAGCTAGACGGGCACGGGGGCGGCTAGCTTCGATGTAAACCTCTCGTTTACCAACTACTGGGTAATTCCTGCCTATACGTCGGCAGGAAATTCACACCGTGCGGCCGACGGGGGAGACTGCGGACCGTGAACGGGATCTTCGCCGCATTGCAGAGATTCGGCCTTGGCCGCCTCGCCGCCTTTGCGGGTATCGGGGTAGGCACCGCCGCAGCGCTCGCCGCCGTGTTTATGAACATGAACCAACCCAACGCCCTACTCTACTCCAACCTGGACCTCAAAGAGGCTGGTGAGATCACCAGGGCGCTAGACCAGGCCAACATCCGTTACGAAGCCAAGGGTGACGGCTCAACCATCATGGTCGCCCGTGAACAGGTCGCATCGACCCGCCTACTTCTTTCGGGCGAGGGCCTGCCAACAGCAGGATCGGTCGGATATGAGATTTTCGACCAGTCAAGCCTGGTTGGGCAGACAGATTTTGTCCAGCAGCTCAATCGCCAGCGGGCGCTGGAGGGAGAGCTTGCGCGCACCATTCAGAGCCTCGACGGCGTCAACTCGGCTCGGGTGCACCTCGTTATGCCCAAGAAGGAGCTCTTTGAAGACGAGATCCAGCACCCTTCCGCCTCGGTCAGCATCTCCGTGGGCGCCCGCGAGCCTTCACCTGATCAGGTCCGCGCGATTCAGAACCTGATCGCGGGCGCCGTACCCAACATGAAGCCCGATCGGGTCACCGTGGTCGACCAACATGCCAAGACCCTGTCGGGGGGCGCTGAAGGCGATGCGATGGCCGCTGATGGTCTAAAGTCCGCCGTCGAGGCGCGCATTGCGAAGACCATCAAGACCATGGTCGAGGGCGTTGTCGGCCAGGGCAAGGCTCGGGTCAATGTGACGGCCGAGCTCGACCTGTCACAGGTGACGATCCAGCAGGAGACCTTCGATCCGGACGGTCAGGTGGTCCGTTCGGAAACGACCAGCGAGGAGAATGCGAATGAGAACCAGCCCAATCAGACCGGTCAGGTAACGGCGGCGGCCAACATACCCGGGGCGCCGCCTAATCCAGATGGTCTGATCTCCTCGAACTCCGGGCGCACGGGCACCACCACGAACTACGATATCTCCAAGACCATCCGAACCGAGGTCAAGGAACCTGGACAGGTCAAGCGGCTGTCGGTGGCGGTCGCCGTGGACGGGATCACGGCTCCTGCGGGAGAGGACGGCAAGCCCGGAGCGTACAGCCCTCGCCCGGCGGCTGAAATGCAGAGGATCGAGCAGCTGGTTCGCACCGCTGTGGGCTTTGACTCCCAGCGCGGTGATCAGGTGACGGTGATCAATGTGCAGTTTCCGAACGCCGGTGGGCTTGGAGGCGGAGTGGTGACAGCCAATCCGCTCATGGGCTTCGACAAGAATGACATCATGCAGCTGGTCCAATGGGTCATCCTGCTGATCGTCGCGCTCCTGGCTATCTTCTTCGTGGTCCGCCCGCTCTTCGGCAGCGGCTCAGGCCTCAAGACCGGCGTCACCCGCCTTATGCCCGGGGCGGACCAGGCCATTATGCTGCCGTCGGATCCCTCGACCGGTGAACCGCTCGCCTTGCCGGGTCCAGATCCGAGCGAAATGGAGCAGAGGATCGAGATCGCCCGGATCGAAGGCCAGGTGAAGACGAGCTCGATCAAGCGCGTCGCTGAGTTCGTGCAATCTCACCCTGAGGAGTCAGTAGCCATGCTCCGCACCTGGCTGCATCAGTCCGCATGAGCAGGGCGCCTGGCAGACCCGGGACGATCACCGAGATCTCGCAGCTGACGGGACCGGAGAAGGCCGCCATCGTGCTGCTTACCCTGGGCGAGGAGCACACCGCCATCTGGCAGATGCTGGATGAGCAGGAGGTTCGCGAGGTTTCCCAGGCCATGGCCACCCTCGGAAATGTGCAATCCTCCGTGGTCGAGTCTCTACTCGTCGATTTCATCTCAAACGTGTCGGGCGGCGGCACGGTCATGGGCTCTTTCGAGCAGACACAGAGACTTCTTTCCTCCTTTCTCGACCCGGATAAGGTCGAGAGCCTCATGGAGGAAATCCGGGGTCCGGCCGGCCGCACCATGTGGGATAAGCTGGGAAATGTCAGTGAGAGCGTACTGGCGAACTATCTGAAGAATGAGTACCCGCAGACGGTTGCCGTGGTGCTCTCCAAGATCAGGCCCGATCACGCCTCAAGGGTCCTTGGAGCCCTGCCCGAAGATTTCGCCATGGAGTGCGTCACCCGCATGTTGCGGATGGAGCCGGTCCAAAGGGAAATCCTCGACAGGATTGAGCAGACCCTCCGCACAGAGTTCATGTCGAATCTGGCGCGCACCTCCAAGCGCGACAGCCATGAGATGATGGCCGAGATCTTCAACTCCTTCGACCGGCAGACCGAAGGCCGCTTCATCTCGGCCCTGGAAGAGCGCAATCGCGACAGTGCAGAGCGCATCCGGGCTCTGATGTTTGTCTTTGAAGATCTTGCCAAGCTGGATCCCGGGGGAATCCAGACCCTTCTTCGTGCGGTCGACAAGGGGCAAATCGGCCTGGCGTTGAAGGGAGCCTCGGAGGATCTGAGGAATCTCTTCTTCTCGTGCATGTCCGAACGCGCAGCGCGGATACTCCGGGAAGACATGGAGAACATGGGGCCAGTGCGTCTTCGGGACGTGGATCAGGCCCAGATGGCCATGGTTCAGAGCGCCAAGGATCTGGCCCAGAGCGGTGAGATCATGCTTGCGGGCTCCAGCGGTGACGATGAGTTGATTTACTGATGACTGAACCCGTCCTCGAGAAATTCGGCTTCGACACCGTCTTTGACGGCGGCGGAAACGTTACGCACGCCACGCCGAGACCGAAGCGCTTCTTCTCCGCCGAGGAGGTGGAGGACATTCGCGCACGCGCCTTCGCAGAGGGGGAGCAGAAGGCGCTGGCGGATGTGACCGCGATCCAGGCCCGCGCCCAGGCCCAGGCCCTGTCGGAGATCGCCCGTAGCGCCGAGAAGGGGCTGGGAGGATTGGCCCAAGTCGCCCAGGCGCATCGCGAAGGCTCGGCAGCCCTTGCCCTCGCCTGTGCCCGCGCCATCGCCGGTGAGGTTATGGACATGTTTCCCCGGGCGGCGATCCAGAAGGCGTTGGAGAGTCTGGCGCGGGAGATTGAGTCTGAACCGCGATTGTTGGTCGCCGTTGCACCGGGGCAAAGCGAAGGGCTCCAGGAGATCCTTTCCGAGACGGCCGCCGCGGCGGGTTTTGCCGGAAAGATCTTGGTCCGCGATGACGCCGGGCTGTCGGGAGCCGCCTTCACCCTCGATTTTGGGGATGGCTCGGCGAGCTACGACCCGGTTGCAGCCGGCCAGCGGATTTGGGACGCACTTAAGGCCGCTCTGGCGGCGGAGGGACTGCATGCTGAACCCCTGGTTCCCGATGGGAAAGGCTAGGACATCATGAGTGAGAACGAACTCGAGCTCGATGAGTTGGGGCCTGACGCCGACGCTGGACCGGGCGCGGACGAGGGCGAGAAGACGGCGACGGACCTCGCCCCGATCTTCGATGTCCCGGTTTCCATCTCGGCGGTCCTCGGGCGCGCCACGCTCAGCGTTTCCCAGCTGCTCCAGCTCAACTCGGGGAGTGTGCTCGACCTGGATCGCCGGGTTGGCGAGGCTATCGATATCTACGTCAACAACCGCCTCGTGGCGCGCGGAGAGGTCGTCATCGTTGATGAACGCCTGGGCGTCACCATGACGGAAATCATCAAGGACGGCGACACCCAGGTCTGACGACCCGGAGACCGCAACGGAGACTGACACATGCGACTTCTGGTCGTCGGACAACTGAATGGGCAAATGGCGGCCGCTGTTAAGATGGCGATGTCGCAGGGAGCCAAGGTCAGCCATGTGGAGACCATAGCCGCAGCGACCCACGCGCTGAGGGCAGGTCAAGGCGCCGACCTCCTGCTGGTGGACTACAACCTCGACATCGGTGCGCTCATCGCCGCCAACGAAGCCGAACGCATCCGGGCGCCCGTCGTCGCCTGCGGCGTCGATCCCGATGCTCGTAAGGCGGCGGACGCCATTCGGGCCGGCGCCAAGGAGTTTATTCCGCTACCGCCCGATGCCGAGATGATCGCAGCTGTCCTGGCCGCGGTGTCCGATGACAACCGCCCTATGATTGCAGGAGACGCCGCGATGCGGGCTGTGATCGCCATGGCCGAACAGGTAGCCCCGTCGGAGGCCTCCATCCTGATCACGGGTGAAAGCGGTTCGGGCAAGGAGGTGGTCGCCCGTCATGTCCATCAGAAGTCCCGCCGGAGCAGCAAACCCTTCATTTCCGTGAATTGCGCGGCGATCCCCGAAAACCTGCTCGAAAGTGAACTCTTCGGCCATGAGAAGGGCGCCTTCACCGGCGCCCTCGCCCGCCGGATCGGTAAGTTCGAGGAAGCCAATGGGGGCACCCTGCTCCTGGACGAAATCTCAGAAATGGACGCCCGACTGCAGGCCAAGCTTCTCCGGGCGATTCAGGAGCGGGAGATCGACCGGGTCGGTGGTTCACAGCCCGTCAAGGTGGACATCCGGATCCTGGCGACCTCAAACCGCGATCTGGTTCAGGCGGTTCGGGAGGGCGCCTTCCGTGAGGATCTTCTCTACCGGCTCAACGTGGTGAACCTGCGGCTGCCGCCGCTGCGTGAGAGGCCAGGCGACGTCCTCCCAATGGCAGAGTTCTTTATTCGCAAGTACGCTGCCGCAAACGGCCTTCCCGAAAAGACCCTTTCTGCAGAATCGCGTCGAAGGCTTCTGGCTCACAAATGGCCGGGCAATGTCCGGGAGCTGGAGAACGCCATGCACCGCGCCGTTCTCCTTGCGAACGGCCCGGAGATCGACGAAGCGGCCGTTCGACTTCCGGACGGCCAGCCGCTTGGCCCCGCAGACCCCGCAGCGCGGACCGCGCAGGCCGCCGCCAGCGCGGCGGAGGCGGTCTCCCGGGGGTTTGTGGGACAGACCGTAGCGGCCATGGAACAGCAGCTGATCATTGAGACCCTGGAGCACTGCCTCGGTAACCGCACCCACGCGGCGAATATCCTCGGGATCTCGATCCGGACGCTCAGGAACAAACTCAAGGAGTACGCCGAGGCGGGTGTGAATGTTCCCGCCCCGCAGATGGGCGCGAGCGCAGCTTAAGGAGCGGATACGTGTCCGACGCAATCCTGGCCCGGCCTTCCCCGCGGCGACTGACGCCGAACCAGATGATCAAGTGGCTGGTCCGGGGCGAGGTAGCCCTTGCCCTGGGCGTCATCGCTGTCCTGGTCCTGCTGATCATTCCCGTTCCGGCCTTCCTGCTGGACGCCTTGCTGGCGATCTCCCTAGCCTCGTCCATTCTGATCCTGATGACGTCCCTGTTCATCAAGAAGCCGCTGGAATTCACGTCCTTCCCGACCGTCCTGCTGGTCACCACCCTGTTCCGCCTCGCGCTGAACGTGGCGTCGACAAGGCTTATCCTGGCTCATGGCCACGAGGGCGTGCATGGCGCCGGACAGGTGATTGAAGCTTTCGGTCGCCTGATGACCGGCGGCAGCTTCACGATCGGCATCATCGTCTTCGCCATCCTGGTGATCGTGAACTTTATCGTCATCACTAAGGGCTCCGGCCGGATTGCCGAAGTCGCCGCGCGGTTCACCCTGGACTCGCTGCCGGGCAAACAGATGGCCATCGACGCCGACCTCTCCGCAGGCCTTATCGACCAGGACGAGTCCCGTCGCCGGCGAAAAGAGCTGGAGCAGGAATCGACCTTCTTCGGCTCGATGGACGGCGCCTCCAAGTTCGTGCGTGGCGATGCGATCGCCGGTCTGATCATTGTCGCCATCAACATCATCGGCGGAATCCTGATCGGTGTCTTCCAGCATGAAATGCCGATCGGCGAGGCCGCCTCGACCTATACCCTCCTGACGATCGGCGACGGCCTGGTGACGCAGATTCCGGCCCTGATCGTCTCCATCGCCGCTGGCTTCCTGGTTTCCAACGCGGGTGTGGACGGCTCGACCGACCAGGCCCTGGTGACCCAGCTGGCGATGAATCCGATCAGCCTGGGCATGGTGTCGGCCGCTTCCGGTGTCCTCGCCCTCATTCCCGGCATGCCGGTCCTTCCTTTTGCCGCACTCTCGATCGGCGCCGCCGTTCTCGCCTGGCGACGATCCTCAGCCGTCCCCCTCGCCGAGATGCTCGGCGTTGAGGATCCAGGGGGCGCGCCGCAGGATACAGAGGAGCCCATCAGCCAGACCCTGGCCATCGACGAGATCAAGATCGAGCTGGGATACGGCCTTCTGCCGCTGATCAACGATCTTGAGGGCCGGCGACTGACCGATCAGATCAAGGCCCTTCGCAAGACGCTGGCGTCTGAGTACGGCTTTGTCATGCCGCCAGTGCGAATCCTCGACAACATGAGGCTGGGATCGCAGAACTACCTCATCCGCATCAAGGAGCTGGAGGCCGGAGTCGGCGAGGTCCGCCTCGGCTCGCTGATGGCGATGGACCCACGCGGAGGACAGGTCGAGCTCCCGGGCGAACACATGCGAGAGCCTGCCTTCGGCCTGCCGGCGACCTGGATAGAGGAAGGACTGAGGGAAGAGGCGGCGTTCCGCGGCTATACCGTGGTTGACCCTGCGACGGTGCTGACCACACACCTGACCGAGATCCTCAAGGACAACATGCCGGACCTGCTTTCGTACGCGGAAGTCCAGAAGCTGCTCCGCGACATGCCGGCGGAACAGAAGAAACTTGTCGACGACATCATTCCATCGGTCGTGTCGGTGACAACCATCCAGCGCGTCCTTCAAGCCCTGCTGCGCGAACGTGTCTCGATCCGCGACCTGGCCTCCATCCTGGAGGGTTTGAGCGAAGCGGCGCCGCACAGCGGCTCCCTGACAAATCTGGTCGAGCAGGTCCGGACCCGGCTGAGCCGGCAACTGTGCTTCGCCCACCGCGGCGACGACGGCGCCCTGCCGATCGTCACTCTCTCACCGGAGTGGGAGTCGGCTTTCGCCGAGTCGCTGGTGGGAACGGGTGAGGATCGACAACTCTCCATGGCCCCTTCGCGACTTCAGGAGTTCATCCGTTCTGTGGGTGAAGCCTTCGAGCGGGCGGCCCAGACCGGGGAGTCCCCCGTGCTGCTGACCAGCCCGGGCATCCGCCCCTTCGTCCGCTCGCTCATCGAGCGGTTCCGGGGTCAAACCCCGGTCATGAGCCAGAATGAAGTTCACCCGCGAACCCGTTTGAAGACAGTGGGCGTGATATGACGGGCGCCGACCGATCACCGCCACCCTTGTTGCAGGCCGACCGAGGTGCTGCTAGATCATGTTCCGCTAAGTGGGAACCGGTTATCGGATCGAAAACTGATTTAACATATTGGATTTACAGCCTGTTTTCCCCTTCAGATACTTCGCCTGAAGGAAGCAGGCTTAGCGAAAACGCCTCCCGCGCCGGCGCCGTCCAGCCCATGGAAAGCTGATGTTTGACCTGAAACCGAATAGCCGGCCGGCAAGGTTTACCCCCGACCTGCTCTGGGAGCTGATGTCCTTCGAGACCCTCATGACCCGGCAGGTGATCCATCTCATCTACTGGTCGGGCCTTGGCATCACCGCATTGGTCGGTTTTGGCTTCATCGGCACGGCCGTGGGCGTAGCGCTTCGCGAGCAATCCCCCTTCGGCTTCCTTCTGGGCATCGGCGTGCTGGTCGGCGGGGCATTGGTGATCGGGATTCTGGCCCTGCTCTGGCGGGCCTTCTGTGAACTGTATGTCGCGCTTTTCCGCCTCAGCGACGACATCCACGCCCTGCGTCGGGCAAGCGATTCCGATCTGACCCCTCCGACAGCCAGCGATTAGCTATCCGCTCGCGCCAGCTGGTGGTCGGCTCGCCTGGCGAATGCCCAGTTCGTCCAGCTCTGCAGTCTCACGTCGGGCGACCTCTAGCGCACGTCTCTGCGCGATGCCTGCTGCAACATGTTCGTACTTCTTCTGAGCCTCAAAGGCCTCCGCAAGAGCGTCGCGGGCCCCCAGCTCCTCCGTCAGGACCGTGTCGATCTCGGAGAGCATTCTGCCCCGCCGCGCCTTGCTTTCGGCCAGATATGCCGCCTGGTGAAAGGCGGCGAGGGGGTCACTTCGGATGTAGGCGATCTCAGCCTCGATCTCAGCCTCCAGCATCACGAGCCGCATCTCGGCGGCCTCCCGCCGAGTAACGACTTCTGCGAGACGCTTCTGTCGAGTCTCAACCTCATAGCCGGAGATCCGGATCAGGCTCTGCTCCCAGCTCACGAGGCGACGCTCGAGAGAATCTGCTCAAGGCGCGAGAATGAGTCCGAGAGGCTGGTCACCTCATCCTTGTCCTGACCCAGGAAGGCCTCCACCGCCGGGTTCAGAGTGATCGCTCTGTCGACGAGCGGATCAGAGCCGGTCCTGTAGGCGCCGATCCGGATCAGCTCCTCCATGTTGGCGTAGGCTGAGAGAACCTGGCGCGCATCCCTGACGATCTCCCGCTCGCGGGTGTCCTGACAGCCCGGCATGGTCCGGCTGATGGACTTCAGGACGTTGATGGCGGGGAAGCGGCCCCGCTCAGCAATGGCGCGCTCCATGACGATGTGGCCGTCGAGAATGCCCCGCACAGCATCAGCGATGGGCTCATTGTGGTCATCCCCGTCCACCAAAACCGTGAAGAGGCCCGTGATGGGCCCTGCCCTCGCCCCATCAGGACGGATCGGCCCAGGACCCGCGCGCTCAAGCAGCTTGGGGAGCTCGGTGAACACCGTCGGGGTGTAGCCCTTCGTGGTCGGCGGCTCACCCGCCGCCAGGCCGATCTCGCGCTGCGCCATGGCGAAGCGCGTCACGGAGTCCATGAGACAAAGGACTTCCAGGTCCTGATCTCGCATGTACTCGGCGATCGCAAGGGTCATGTAGGCCGCCTGACGTCTCTTAAGGGCCGGTTCATCGGAGGTGGCGACGACGACCACCGCGCGCCTGAGGCCCTCTTCGCCCAAGGTCTCCTCGATGAACTCACGCACCTCTCGGCCTCGTTCTCCGATCAGCCCGACGACGACAGCGTCACATTCGGATTGGCGGGCGAGCATCGAAAGCAGGACGGACTTACCGACGCCGGATCCTGCAAAGACTCCGAGGCGCTGCCCGCGACAGCAGGTCGTGAAGACATTCATGGAGCGGACCCCGAGGTCGAGGCGGGCTCCGACTCGATCTCGCGCGTGGGCGGGCGGAGGGGCGGCCCGAAGCGGATAGGCGGCGAGCCCCCGGGGCAGCGGCCCCTTTCCGTCAATCGGCTCTCCGAAGGCATTTACAATCCGCCCCAGCCAAGCCGTCGTCGGCCGGACACTGGAGCCCTCGGTTTCGATCTGGATCACCGCTCCGGGCGCAACGCCTTCAACGGGTCCAAAGGGCATTAGGAGGGCCCGCTTGTCGCGAAAGCCGACAACCTCCGCCGGAAGGGGCGGGGCACCTCTTCTCTGGATCGCGGCCCGTGCGCCAACCGCCAAGCGAGTCATGCCGCCGCGGGCCTCAATGAGCAGGCCCGAGACGGCCGCGACCCGTCCGGTCACCACTAACGGATCCAGCTTCTCGACGGCCTCAACCAGATTCTGCAAGTCTCGGACTCCAGGAGGCGACTCATCTCTGCAGCTTGTTTCCTACAGGCTTAATCGGCTGTGAAGACGGCATCCAGAAGCCCGCCTCAGACTCTCTGGGGCCCCGTCTTCAGATGGCCAAGCGTTCGGCCCAGAATGAAGCCCAGCGCCACCCCTCCAAGAAGCACAGCGCCTAGGCTTCGGCCAGGATGAAGACGCACCTCATCTGACAGACTGAACGGTTGAGGCGGCAGCGCTTCCAGTGGCGCAGAGAGATCTGCTTCGCTGCAACGCTCCGAGAGAGACAGGCCGGCCCCGGCCTCGGCCAGGATCACAGGACCGGGATCGGCGTCCAGATCCGAGGACATTTGCGGGTCTCCCAAGCGCCGGCCCACCCGCCGGATCGCACAAATATGGGCCTTAGCGCGCCCTGCGCCAGTCCGGGCGAGCCACATGCGTTCGCCTTGTTTGTCCAATCACAAAAGATTCAACCGACCAGCAGGACGCTTCACCGAAGTTCGCCTTGCCGGTGATTCGCGAAGCGGGTTAACGATTTCGCCGTCAAGGTTACCGACGTTAACCTTTCTTAAATTAACCGTCTGGCAGGGTGATGCTGCTGGCCCCTATCGAGAACCGAATCAGGGCTGGAGCGAGAGGGGCAAGGAGGCAGGTATGCGCGTTTTGCTGATCGAGGATGACAGCGCGACGGCTCAGAGCATTGAATTGATGCTTAAGTCGGAAGGATTCAACGTCTATTCGACCGACCTGGGGGAGGAAGGCGTCGATCTGGGCAAGATTTACGACTACGACCTCATTCTCCTCGACCTGAACCTGCCGGACATGAGCGGCATGGACGTGCTGCGGAACCTGCGGGTCGGCAAGATCGACACCCCGATCATGATCCTCTCGGGCACGTCCGAGATCGACACCAAGGTCAAGACGCTCGGCGGCGGCGCCGACGACTACATGACCAAGCCCTTCCACAAGGATGAACTGGTCGCCCGGATCCACGCGGTGGTCCGCAGGTCCAAGGGCCACGCCCAGTCCGTTATCCGCACCGGCGACATCCTTGTGAACCTCGACGCCAAGACGGTGGAGGTGAACAACAACCGCGTTCACCTGACCGGGAAGGAATACCAGATGCTGGAGCTCCTCTCCCTCCGGAAGGGCACGACGCTGACCAAGGAAATGTTCCTGAACCACCTCTATGGCGGCATGGACGAGCCCGAACTGAAGATCATCGACGTCTTCATCTGCAAGCTGCGCAAGAAGCTGGCGGCCGCCGCCGACGGCAAGCACTACATCGAGACGGTCTGGGGCCGCGGCTATGTGCTGCGCGATCCCATGGAGGGCCAGGCCGCCGCCTGACCTCAGGACCCGACATGGTCTATGAGCGCCCGCCCGCAAGGCGGGCGTTCTTGTTTCCGGCGGACGCCGCGATAAGTTCGGCCGTCGTTCCCGGGGGAGGGAAATGAAGATGAACCGGCTCGCCGTTCTCGGCCTCACCCTGGTCGTCGCGCTGATCCTGGCCCTGGTTGCGGCCAGACCGCCGTCGCCAAAGCCGGCGACTGCGCCGGCGGAGGTCTTCTCTGCGGGCCGGGCGCTGACGGACGTGGGCGTGATCGCCAGGGAGCCCCATCCCACCGGCTCCGTGGAGAACGCCCGGGCGCGCGACTACATCGTCTCCCGCATGACCGCCCTGGGCCTTTCGCCCCAGGTCCAGTCCGACCTCAGCCTCCGCAAGGTCACGCTGATTAAGCAACCCGTCTTCCTCGGCGGCCGGATCGAGAACATCATCGGGGTCCTTCCCGGACGCAACCGGTCTGCGCCCGCCCTCGCTCTGATGGCGCATTACGACAGCGTGCCCGGCTCGCCTGGGGCCGCCGATGACGCGGCTGGCGTCGCCGCTGCGCTGGAGATAGCCCGGGTTCTGAAGGCGCGCGGAACGCCCGCGCGGGACGTCATCTTTCTCATCACGGATGGCGAGGAGGCCGGGCTCCTGGGCGCGGAGGCCTTTTTCGCCCGCCATCCCCTGGCCGGCCGCATCGGCTTCCTGGTCAACATGGAGGCGAGGGGTGGCGGCGGCCAGGTGCAGATGTTCCAGACCGGCGACCGGAACCAGGGGACCATCGACCTCCTGCAGCGGACGGCCAGCCGGCCCTCAGCCTCCTCCCTCTCGGTCCTGCTCTACTCGGCGATGCCGAACGACACCGACTTCACCGTTTCCCGGGCCGCGCGGGTCGATGGCCTGAACTTCGCCTTCATCGGCCGGCAGTTCGACTACCACGCCGCCACATCGACCCCCGCCAACCTGGACCCCGGAAGCCTCCAGCACATGGGCGACCAGGTCACGGCGGTCGCGCTGGACCTTTCCCAGTCCCCCACCCTGCCGGCTAGGGGGCCAGACCAGGTCTTTTCCCATGTCTTCGGGGACCTGCTGATCGCCTATCCCGCAGCTATGGGCTGGCTGGTCCTTGCCGGCTGCGCAGGCCTGCTGGCCCTCACCGTCCGCAACGCTCGCCGAAACGGCCTCCTTGACGCCCCCGGCGTGGTCCGCGGCGCAGGCGCCGCCGTCTACATCCTTCTCCTCTCGGGCGCCCTGATGCACCTGGCGCGCCGGGTGGCGACGGAGGGGGCCGGCTTCCTCGAGCAGAGATCGCTCCTAGCCCCCGTGACGACCTGGGAGACGGCCCTCCTGCTCATTGGCCTGGGCGTCCTGTTACTGGCGCCGCGCTTCACGGCGCGAGGACGGAGCCGCCTTCAAGCCGGAGCCCTGGCCCTGGCCGCCGGCGCCGCGGCCCTTCCTTTCGGATGGGACATCGCCGCCGTGGCCCTGGGCGTCGCCGCCGCCGTCGCGGGCTTCATGACCTTCGGGCCCCCTGTGCGGGTGGCTCCGGCCTGGACCGGGATGCTGCTGACCGGCCTGGTGGTCGCCCTGGCGCTGCAAGTGGTCGCCCCCGCGGCCGCCTTCCTGGTCGCCTGGCCCCTGCTGGCGGCCAGCCTGCTGGCCGCCGTGACAACGCTCGGCGCCAGCCCCCGGTCCTGGATCACACTCGTTGCGGGAGCCCTGGTCGCGACGCCGGTGACCGCCTGGATCCTGGGATACGCCCACGGCGTCTTCCTGGGGCTCGACCTGCCCGCCGTGCTCGCCCTCTTCGTCTGGCTCGCCGCCCTCTGCCTCTGGCCCCTCGCCCACGACGCCACGGAGCCCGATCAGAGGCAGGTCCAGGCCGGGCTTGTTGCCGCCGGGATGCTGGCCGCGGGCCTCGGCCTCGCCATCTTCCTTCGGATGAGCCCGCCGTGGAGCGAGCGATATCCCCAGGTCACGATTGTCCAGCACCTCCAGGACGCGGGCGCCGCCGGAGCCCTGCTGATCTCCACAGAGCCGCGACTTTCGAAGTGGACGGCCGACGTCCTTGCCCGTGATGGCGGACGGCCCTCCCGGACCACGGACGAGCTGGTCGCGCGCAGGGACTTCTGGGCGGCTCCCGCCCGCCCGGCGCCCCTGAAGGGCGCTGAGACGTCCCTTTCCGGCCTCGGCGATGACCGCCAGCGGCTGGTGATCCGGGCGCCGGTCGACGCCGCCGAACTGACCCTGGACCTGCGCAGCAACACCCTGGCGACGGCGGTCACGGTCAACGGACGGCCCGCCGGCCTCCTGGCCGCTCCGGGGGTCTGGAACCGGATCCGCCTGCAGGCGCCGCCAGAGACCCTGGTCATTGAGTTCCAGCCGGCGGGTCCGGGCGCCCTTGAGGTCCGCACCCTGGCCCGCTCGGGAAGTTGGCCCGCCCAGCTGGCGCCCCTGCCCGCCCGGGGCCCGAGGGAAATGGCCTTCGGCGACAGCGACACCGCCCTCGTCCGGGCGAAGGCAACTCACAAGTGGTGACCGAGGAGGAAGCCGTGTCCGAGGTGGTCATCTACCACAACCCCGCCTGTGGGACGTCGCGCAACACCCTGGCCCTCCTGCGGGAGAAGGGTGTCGAGCCCCGTGTCGTGGAGTATCTCAAGGCCGGCTGGACCGAGGCCCAGCTGACCTCCCTGGCTGCGCGCGCCGGGGTCCCCTTGCGGGCCCTCCTTCGCACACGCGGCGGCGCGGCCGAGGCGCTTGGCCTGACCGCCCCCGACGTGAGCGAAGCGACCCTCGCCGCCGCCATGGTGCGCGAACCCATCCTGGTCGAGCGGCCGGTGGTCGAGGGGCCGCGCGGCGTCGCCGTCTGCCGGCCTCCCGAGAAGGCCCTCTCCCTCCTCTGAGGCGGGCCACGAAAAAGGGCCCCGCCGAAAGGCGGGGCCCCCGTTTCGCTTGGTCGCGCAGGATCAGTCGAAGACGATGACCGAGCGGGCGAGGCCGCCCTTCTTCATGTCGGCGAAGCCCTCATTGACCTGGTCGAGGCGGATTCGCTGGGAGATCATCTCGTCGAGCTTGAGCTTGCCCGACATGTAGAAGTCCACCAGGCGGGGCATGTCGACCGGGAAGCGGTTGGAGCCCATCAGCGAGCCCTGGATACGCTTCTCGCCCAGGAAGGCGGCGCCCGGCAGGGTCACGTTCTGGCCGATCGGGATCATGCCGATGATGTTGGCCGTGCCGCCCCGGCGCAGCATGTTGAAGGCCTGCTCGGCGGTCTTGGACAGGCCGATGGCCTCGAAGGCGTGGTGCACGCCGCCGCGGGTCATCTCGAGCACTTCCTTCACCGCGTCGGTCGAGGAGGCGTCGACGAAGTCGGTGGCGCCGAATTCCCGGGCCAGGTTGTCCTTGCCGGCGAACATGTCGATGGCGATGATCCGTCCGGCGCCGGCGATGGCCGCGCCGTTGATGGCGGAAAGGCCCACGCCGCCGCAGCCGATGACCGCCACGGTCTCACCAGGACGCACGCCCGAGGTGTGGATGGCCGCGCCCACGCCGGTCATGACCGAGCAGCCGATCAGGGCGGCGCGGTCGAGGGGCATGTCCTTGCGGATCGAGACGCAGGCGTGCTCGTGGATCAGCATGTACTCGGCGAAGGACGACAGGTTCAGGAACTGCGGCAGCGGCGCGCCGTTATGGGTCAGGCGGGGCTCGTCGTCGGCGCCGCGCTTGGTTTCGGGGCTGATGCAGAGGGACAGGCGCCCGGTCAGGCAGCTCTCGCAGTGGCCGCAGAAGGCCGACAGGCAGGTGATGACGTGGTCGCCCGGCTTCACGGTGCGCACCTCGGCGCCCACAGCCTCGACGATCCCGGCGCTCTCATGGCCCAGAACCGCCGGGAGCGGGTGCGGGTAGGAGCCTTCCATGAAGTGCAGGTCCGAATGGCACAGGCCGGCGGCCTTGGTGCGGACCAGGACCTCGTGCGGGCCAGGCTTGTTGATCTGGACGTCTTCGATCTGAAGCGGCTTGCCCACTTCGCGCAGAACGGCGGCCTTCATGTCGGCATCTCCCCAAGTCTCGCCCATGCGGGCCATGTCGCCTTGACCGGCCTTGCGCACCGGACTGTTTCGACCTTATCGCCCTTGGGGCGACCGGCGCCAGACTCTTTTCAGGCCCCGGCGAGCGTGGCCCTCAGCTCCCGCTTGAGGACCTTGCCAGTGGGGCCGATGGGCAGGGCCTCGACGATGCGCACCTCATCCGGAACCCACCACTTCGCCACCCGCTCGGCCACATGGTCGCGCAGCGCCGCCGGATCGGCGTCCTGGCCGGGTCGCAGCACCACGAGCAGGAGCGGGCGCTCGTCCCACTTGGGATGCGGGATGCCAACGGCGGCGGCCAGGGCGACGGCGGGGTGGGACGAGACCGCGTCCTCCAGGTCGAGGGTCGAGATCCACTCTCCGCCCGACTTGATGACATCCTTGGCCCGGTCCGTCAGGCGCAGGTAACCCTCGGGATCGATGGCGGCGATGTCCCCGGTGTCGAACCAGCCGTCGTCGCCGAAGGCTTCGGCGCCGTCCTTGCGATAGTAGGCCGAGGCCACCCAGGGTCCGCGCACCTGCAGGGCGCCTGACTGCCGCCCGTCATGCGGGAGGACGGCGCCATCCTCGCCGACAATGCGCAGCTCGACGCCCCAGTTGGCCCGGCCCTGCCTCTGCTTTCGGGTCAGGGCGGCCTCAGCGGTATCGCCCGCGTGCGCCGCAAGGGGGGTGTTGATCACCCCCAGGGGGCTGGTCTCGGTCATGCCCCAGATCTGCCGGACATCGGCGCCCAGGCGTTCCTGGACCCGCGAGATCAGCGAGGCGGTCGGGGCGGAGCCGCCCACCGCCACCGTGCGGACCGAGGTCAGGGACTGGCCGGTCCCGTCCAGGTGGTCCAGCACGCCCACCCAGATGGTCGGCACGCCCAGGAGGAAGGTCGCCTGCTCGGCCACCGCCAGGTCGCACACGGAAGGCCCGTCGAGGCGCCGGCCGGGCAGGATCAGCTTGGCCCCCACCAGGGGCGCGGCGTAGGGCGTGCACCAGGCGTTGGCGTGGTACATCTGGGCGCAGGGCAGGATGGCGTCTGCGGCGCCCAGGCCGAAGCAGTCGGGCTGGATCACCGACAGGGCGTGAAGGACGGTCGAGCGATGGGAATAGAGCACCCCCTTGGGGTTCCCCGTCGTGCCTGAGGTGTAGCAAAGGGCGGAGGCCTGGCGCTCATCGAGCTCAGGCCAGTCGAAGTCCGGCGAGGCCGCCGCGACCAGCTCCTCGTAGACCAGGGTCCCGCCCGGGGCGGAGGCCGGCAGGTTGTCCCGGTCGGTCATGGCGACGAAGGTCTTTACGGTCTCGAGGCGCCCGGCGATCTCGGGCACGAGGTCAGCGAAGGAGATGTCCCAGAACAACAGGCTGTCGCCGGCGTGGTTCGCCACCCAGGCCACCTGGTCGGGATGCAGGCGCGGGTTAATGGTGTGCAACACCGCCCCCAGGCCGCTGACGGCGTAGTAGAGCTCGAAGTGCCTGTGAGTGGACCAGGCCAGGGTGCCCACCCTGTCGCCTGGCTTCACCCCAAGGGATCGAAGGGCGTTGGCCGTGCGCCTCGCGCGCTGAAGGGCGTCGGCATAGCCGTAGCGGTGGATCGGCCCCTCAACGGTGCGGGTGACGATCTCTCGGGTGGGGTGCCAGGCCGCCGCGTACTACAGGATGGAGGGCAGGGTCAGGGGCCTGTCCATCATCAATCCGAACATGCGCCAGTCCCTCCCTGGACCGGGGCGCCCGGCCGATCAGTCCGCCCGGCGCGTCACCGTCATCATGTAGTTCACCCCGGAATCCGACGAGAGCCGCCAGACGCCGGAAAGGGGATCAAAGCTCACCCCGAACGGACCCTTCATGTCCAGGGAGGTCCCGGACAGGAAGCCCCGAAGTTCCTCCGGCGTCAGGAATTTCCGCCAGTCATGGGTGCCGGCCGGCAGCCAGCGAAGGACGTACTCGGCGCCGATCTTGGCCAGGGCCAGGGCGCGAAGGGTGCGGTTCAGGGTCGCCACGATCATCAGGCCGCCAGGGGCCAGCAGCCTGCCGCAGGTGCGCAGGAACTCGCCCGGATCGGCGACGTGCTCGATCACCTCCATGTTGAGGATCACGTCGAAGAGCGCCACGCCCTCCGCCTCAAGGGCCTCGGCTGTGGAGCAGAGATAGGTGACGGGAACCCCGGCCTGTTCGGCGTGGGTCCGGGCGGTGCCGATGTTGCGCTCCGAGGCGTCGACCCCGGTCACATCGAAGCCCAGCCGCGACATGGGTTCGGACAGGAGGCCGCCGCCGCAGCCGATGTCCAGCAGCCTCAGACCCTCGAAGGGCCGGCGGGCGTCGCCGTCGCGGCCGAAATGGGCCAGGCCCTGTTCACGGATGAAGGCGAGCCGGACCGGATTGAAACGATGCAGGGGGGCGAACTTGCCCTTGGGGTCCCACCATTCGGCGGCGATGCGTGAGAACCGCTCGACTTCGGCGGGATCGATGCTGGAACCGGGCTCGGGCATGAGCCGCACATACCAGAGCCCCGGGCCGGCTGCACAGTGAAAAGCCCCGGCGCGCAGGTGTTGCCCCCACCCCGCCTCGCCGCTAGAAGGCCTGTCTTTCCGGGTCTGGAGTGCGGATTTCGAGCCATGTCGCGGCTGGTCATGAAATTCGGCGGCACGTCCGTCGCCGATCTCGAGCGCATCCGGCGCGTCGGGCGGCTCGTGGCCGCCGAGGTGGCCGCCGGGCACAGGGTCGCCGTGGTCGTCTCGGCCATGGCCGGCAAGACCAACGAGCTGGTGGCCTGGACCGACGCCGCCGGTCCCGCTGCCGAGGGCCTTCCCGCCTCGGATGACGAATACGACGTCGTTGTCGCCTCGGGCGAGCAGGTGACGGCGGGCCTCCTGGCCATGACCCTTCGCAATATGGGCCTTCCGGCCCGGTCCTGGATGGGCTGGCAGGTTCCGATCTTCGCCGACGACGCCCATGGCCGCTCCCGTATCGACGACATCCCGCCGGAGAAGCTCTCCGCCGCGCTGGACTCAGGCGAGGTGGCGGTGATCGCAGGCTTCCAGGGCGTGACGAACTCGGGCCGGATCGCCACCCTCGGCCGCGGCGGATCGGACACCAGCGCCGTGGCCATCGCCGCCGCAGTGCGGGCCGAGCGCTGCGACATCTATACCGACGTGGACGGCGTCTACACCACCGACCCCCGGATCGAATCCCGGGCGCGTAAGCTGGCGCGGATCTCCTATGAAGAAATGCTGGAGATGGCGTCCCTGGGCGCCAAGGTCCTGCAGACCCGGTCGGTGGAGCTCGCCATGGCCCAGAAGGTGCCAGTCCGGGTCCTTTCGAGTTTTGTCGAGCCGGGCGAGGCCCCGGGCCAGGGCACCATCGTGTGCGACGAGGAAGAGATCATGGAAAAGCGGATCGTCAGCGGAGTCGCCTACAGCCGGGACGAGGCCAAGATCAGCCTGTTCGGCCTGCCTGACCATCCGGGCGTGTCCTCGGTCATCTTCGGGGCCCTGGCGGACGCGAACGTCAACGTCGACATGATCGTGCAAAGCCATGCGAGGGTCGCAGACACGGCCAACATGGAATTCACCGTCGGCAAGCGGGACGCCGGCCGGGCTGTCGAGATCGTCCGCAGTCTCAAGGACCAGATCGGCTTCGAGGACGTGAAGGTCAATGAGGACGTGGCCAAGGTCTCGGTGATCGGGGTCGGCATGCGCAGCCATGCGGGCGTAGCCAAGACCATGTTCGGCGCCCTGGCCGAAAAGGGCGTCAACATTCAGGTCATCTCGACCTCGGAGATCAAGATCTCGGTGCTGATCGACGCCGCCTATACCGAACTGGCCGTTCGCGCCCTGCACGCCGCCTACGGCCTGGACAAGCTCTGAGGCGCGGCTATCGGGCCTCCGCCGCGGGCGGGAAGGTCATCGGATAGTCGGGCGACCAGTGATTGGCCGTCCCGCTGGTGACGTACCAGCACAGGAACAGGGCGCAGATCAGGGCGCCTGGCAGGTAGCTGTTCGTCCTTCGCCAGGTGAAGACCGCGATGACGCCCACCAGGCTGAGCAGGGGAATGAACTGCAGGGCGACGATGACGTTCAGCGGCTCGGTCGGGGTCAGCAGGAGCCCCGTCGTGAACAGGGTCGCGTACTGGGCGATCGCCAGGACCAGGAAACCGCCGCCCATGACGCCCGCAGCAGCCAAGTAGGTCAGACGACGGCTTGCCCCGTCCACCGCAAGGAGGGCGCAGAGGCCCCTCACCGCGATCACCGAGTGAAGAGCCCAGAACGGCAAGTAGGTCAGGAAGGTCGGCCAGCGCGCCTCCGTCATGGGCCTGAAGCCGATCACCCAGAAGCGGAAGTCCACATGCAGTAGTCGGTCCACTGCGGACAGAGCTAGGGCGACGGCCCCGACCGAAAGCCCGGCCGCGAAAAGGGACCGCGGGATGTCGACGCTGAAGACCGGACGGCCGCGCCTCAGCAGCAGGGCGATCAGTATGGCCAGCACGGTGTTGGCCAAGGCCCAGGCCAGGAGCTGATTCTGTACCCACTGCGGGAAGAGGGCCGACGGGAACCACAGGGCGCCGAGCTTCATGAAGGGCAGGTAGGTCAGGGCCGGCAGAACCGCTGTAAGGCCCAGGGCCAGCCAGCCCCCCGCCCCACGCACCGCCGCAGCGGGCTCGGGCGCACGCCGCAGGGCCGACAGCCAAGGCAGGCCCAGCGCGAGCTCAAAGACGCCCAGCAGAAGAACGCCGGCGCCGACGAGCGCGACGAGGGTCCCGATCTCCTTCCAGAACCAGACCTGATTTTCCGGAGGCAGCGGATGGGCCTCGCCCTCCAGCCGCGTCTGCATCCAGTCGACCACCGGGGCGACGCCGCCGGACGAAAAGTGTTCCCAGGGATGGGTGACATGGGGCAGGTCGAGGCGCCGAGCGGTCCCAAGGGCAGGATCCCCGTAGACGCGGCCAGGCTCCACCGCAGAGGCGACGCCGAACACGGCCTTCAGCTTCTCCGACACCGGAAGATCAATCCCTTTCGGCGTCCGCCACATCAGGGCGGAGAACTCATCCAGGCCGCCAAAGACGACGTTCAGGTTCCGAGGGAAGTCCGGCCGGACCTCGTCGGGTGGTCCGAACAGCCCCGGCGCCGACCCGACCAAAGACACGGCGCGGTAGGCGTCCGGCTCAGCACGGGCGGCCGCAAGGATGGGTCCGCCGCCCATGCTGTGGCCGGCAAGGCCGATCTGGCCAGCATCGACGAAGGGCAGGCTGCGAAGGTAAGCCAGGGCGGAAGGCCCTCCAAAACCGGCGGCTCCGACATTACCCCCAGAGCCGCCATGCCCCGTCATGTCCATGGCCAGGACCACGAAGCCCCGCCGCGCCAACTCGATGGCGAAGGGGCTCTGCATCTCCCGGGTGTTGATGTAGCCGTGGCTGAGGAGGACCGCGGGAGCGCGCCGCCCGGCCTCCAGCCCCGGGGGGCTGTAGATCAGGCCAGACATGACGGCGCCCTCGGCCGTCCGCCAGCGGGCCTCCCGGACCTCGACGCCACCCGAGCCCTGCACGAGGAAGGCAAGGAGAGACCCGGCGATGATCAGGATCGCGCCCAGGGCGGCCAGCCGGTAGCGCATGCGTTTCCCCCACAGTCCAAGAGGCGTCGCATCGCTCGCCTTGTGAAGAGATTATGACGCCGTGGCGGCGCGGGGACAATGCGCTTACCCTAAGGGTCGATCCCCGACGACAGACGGAGCCCTGACATGCGCCTCGCCCTTGCCCTTGCCTTCCTGATCGCCGCCGCCGCGCCGGCAACGCTCGGGACCGCCCAGACCCGCGGAGGCTACCTTGCAGGACAACCGCCCATCGATGCGGTGCGGTTGCTGCCACCTCCGCCCGAGGCCGGCTCCAGCCAGGATGCCTTCGACCGGACAGCGGCTTCGGCCGCACGGGCTGGAGTGAAGGGCCCGGCCTGGGAAGGCGCGATCCGGGAGGCCCGCCTACCCGACGCCGCCTTCATGAAGTCTGTGTCTTGCGCCGTCGGCGTCGAGGTCTCCGCCGAGAAGACCCCTGCGGTCCAGAAGCTGATGATGACCCTGATGGTGGACTTCGTGGTTCCGATGGACCAGGCCAAGACGGCTTACAAGCGCCCCCGGCCCTTCACAGTGGATGGCGGCCCGGCCTGCGATCCCCTCGTCGCCGCAGGTCAGGGGGACAGGCTGGGCTTCTCCTATCCGAGCGGCCACGCCGGAATTGGCTGGCTTCTGGCCCTCGCCCTCTCCGATGCGGCGCCTGCCCGCTCCGACGCGATCCGCGCCTGGGGTGCGAATGTGGGGCAGCACCGTGTCGACTGCCGGGTGCACTGGCCAAGCGACGTCGCCGCCGGTCGCATGTTAGGCCTTGCGGTCTACGACAGGGTCTCGAAGACGCCCGCCTACCAGGCCGACCTAAAGGCTGCAG
This sequence comes from Phenylobacterium sp., assembly GCA_020402745.1. Taxonomy (GTDB): domain Bacteria; phylum Pseudomonadota; class Alphaproteobacteria; order Caulobacterales; family Caulobacteraceae; genus Phenylobacterium. Next base: position 27,773 of record JADBYZ010000025.1, on the reverse strand, counting down.
CGTCTGAGATTTCCAAGGGGGCGTCCCTGACCTGTCCGCAGGACAAGGTCCCGCCTAAAGAACAGGCGTCGGGCGGCTGAACGCCGTCCGCACGGGCAATTGTTTTCCGTTCTGTCACCCCTTCCTGCTAGGAGGGCGACTGAGGACATGAGTTTTCCCCCTGTCGCGAGGCGCTATTGCCGACATCGACCGCCAGTTTCGCCGTGCGGGGGCAGCGCAGCCTGCTCCGGCAGATACGCGAGGCCCTTGCCTCAGGCGGGCCCGTCCAGGCGCGCCTGGATATGGTCGTGCGCATCATCGCCCGGTCTATGGTGGCGGAGGTCTGCTCGCTCTACATGCGCCAGGCGGACGGCGATATGGAGCTGTTCGCCACGGAGGGCCTCTCTCCGGACGCGGTACACCTGACACGCATGAAGCCCGGCGAGGGCCTGGTGGGTGAGATCATGCGGCTGGGGCGTCCGTTGAACCTCTCGGATGCCCCCAACCACCCCGCCTTCTCCTACCGCCCCGAGACGGGCGAGGACCCCTTCCACGCCTTCATGGGCGTGCCGCTGCTTCGAGGCGGCAGGGCCATCGGGGTCCTCGTCGTCCAGAACCGGACTGAGCGGGTCTACTCCGAGGACGAGGTTGAGGACCTTCAGATCATCGCCATGGTCCTGGCCGAGATGGTTGCGGGCGGTGAGTTGGCCGCCGAGGGGCCCCTCAAGAACATCGACCTGGTGCCCAAGAAGCCCGAGCGCCTCAAGGGCGCGCGGTTCGCAGAGGGCCTCGCCCTGGGGGTCGCGGTCCTGCATGAGCCGCCGGTGGCCCCATCAGACCTCCTGGCTGAAGACGTCGCCGCCGAGGAAGTGCGCCTGAAGGCGGCCATCACGACCCTTCAGGCCCAGATCGACAGCATGCTGGAGGGCCAGCATGGCCTGGTCGAGGCGTCGTATGAGGTCCTCGAGACCTACCGCATGTTCGCCCACGACCGGGGATGGCGGCGCTCACTCGAGGACGCCGTCCGTAACGGGCTGACCGCAGAGGCTGCGGTGGAGCGTGTCCGGTCCGAGCATCGAGCCCGGCTGGGTCAGGCGCGCGACCCATATCTTCGGGAGCGTCTGCACGACTTCGAGGATTTGGCGGACCGGTTGCTGCGCCATCTGGCAGGGGACGCCGGCCTGGCCCGCGACCTTCCCGAGAACGCCATCCTGATCGCCCGGAATCTTGGCCCCGCTGACCTCCTGGAATACGACCGGACGCGCCTGAAGGGGCTGCTGCTGGAGGAAGGATCCACCGCCAGCCACGCCGCCATCGTGGCCCGGGCCCTGGACATCCCCTGTGTCGGCCGCCTGGCGGGTCTTCGGGATAAGGTCTCGGAGGGTGATACCGTCATCGTCGACGCCGAGACCGCCGAGGCCTATCTGAGGCCGCGCCCAGATGTCGTGAAGGCCCTGAAGGCCCGCCTTGACGTCCGCCTTCAGAGGCGCGCTGAGTTCGCGCGCCTGCGCGACCGGCCCGCTTTGACCCAAGATGGGGCGAAGATTCAGCTTCTCATGAACGCCGGTCTTGACGTGGACCTGGACATGCTCAGCGATGCGGGCGCTGAGGGGATCGGCCTGTTCCGAACCGAGTTCCAGTTCATGGTGGCCGAAGAGATGCCCCGTCTCACCGCCCAGACGGCCCTGTACGGCAGGGTCATGGATGCGGCGGGGGGACTGCCGGTCACCTTCCGGACCCTCGACCTGGGGGGTGACAAGGTCCTGCCCTACATGGAAGCCGAGCGGGAGGACAACCCTGCGCTGGGGTGGCGCGCCGTGCGCATGGGGCTTGACCGACCAGCCCTCCTGAGGCTGCAGCTAAGGGCACTGATCGCCGCCGCTCGCGGCCGACCGCTCAAGATCATGTTCCCCCTCGTGGCCAGCGTCGACGAGTTTCGCGCCGCGCGGTCCCTGGTGGATCAGGAGATCGCTTGGGCGACCCGGAGGGGGCGACCCGAGCCCGCGCGCCTGGACGTCGGCGCCATGATCGAGGCGCCCTCGGTGATCTGGCATCTGGACGCTCTCCTGCCCATGACCGACTTCGTGAGCGTCGGCACCAACGACCTGATGCAGTATTTGTTCGCCGCGGACAGGGGGAATCCTCGGGTCGCGGATAGGTATGACTTCCTGTCACCCCCGGCCCTGCGCGCCCTGGAGATGATTCAGAAGACGTGCGCCGAAACGGGCACGCCGGTCTCTGTCTGCGGCGAGATGGCTGGCCGCCCCCTGGAGGCCTTCGTCCTGGTCGCTCTGGGGTTCGAGGCCCTTTCCATGCCGCCCGCGGGGATAGGGCCGGTCAAACAGATGGTCCTGTCCTGCGACCGGGCCGCCGCCCGGCGGGGGATCCAACGCCTCCTGCGCAGCGCCTCGGGCTCGATCAGGAATGAGGTGGAGACCCTGGCCCGCAAGCTGTATCTCGCGGTCTGAACCTCTTCGGTCCGGCGTAGTTTGGACTCCCCTCCCCGCTATGCTATCGGCGTGCCGCGTTGAGGGGATCGTCGCAGCCATGGCCGAGGAAGGCTCCGCGGAGGGTGAGGAAGGACACAGTCCGCCCGCGCCTACCCTGGACCTTGAGGTCGGTGAGCATGTGGGGGCGGCCCTTCGGGCAATACGTCAATCGCGCGGCCTGACGGTCCAGGACATCGCAGACAAGACCCGAATCCGGCCAGCCTATCTGGAGGCGGTTGAGTCTCTGCGCTTGAAGGATCTGCCGAGCCGCCCCTTCACTATCGGCTACATTCGATCCTACGCCCAGGCCTTGGGCTTTCCGGGGGACGCGGCGGTCGCCCGGTTCAAGGCCGACGATCCGGACCGCAACGACGCCCTGCGCGCGCCTGTCGGGGTACGTCGGATGGCCGATCCCCGCCTGCGGGTCATGATGCTGGCCGGGATGTTGTTGCTGTCAGCCATCCTGGCATGGAACCTGATCCGCCGCGGGACCCTGGAGGAGGAGAGTCGTGGCCCAACGCGCCTCATTACAGCTGACCCTCCGCGGGCGGCTCCAATCGGGCCAATCTCCCTGGGGTCCCCGCTGCCTGCTCCGGTGGAGTCAAATGCGCCGCCGCCCTACCTTACGCCCGGGCTCGAAAGCCAGCTATCGGCAGCGCTTCCCGAAGGGCTTTCTTCCGGAGAGGATCCCACCCTTCTGGATCTGGGCGACACCTTTACCCCGCAAGGACAGGTCAGCGGCGCCCCGGCGGGAGGCGGAAGGCTTGTCCTTCAGGCCCGTCGGCCGACCGCTCTCATTGTCTGGGGGCCCGACGGAGCCGCCTGGTTCGCGAGATCCCTCGCCGCCGGAGAAGCCTATCGGGCGCCAGAGGGTGCGCGGATCACCTTCGAGACTGTCGAGGCCGGTGTCCTGGCGATCTTTGTCGATAACAGGGCCCTTGGCGTCCTCCCTGCTGGCCGGACTTCGGCAAGCTCCATAGCCTTGTCGCCGCCCTCCTGAACCCCCCCTTGGGATTCTCATCCCACAGCCCTATTCTCCAGCCATGTCGCAGCCCCATACCCTTCGCCCCTGGCGAACCGTCGTCCGCCGGAAAAGCCGGAAGATTCGGGTGGGCGGCGTCGAGGTCGGTGGCGACGCGCCCATCAGCGTCCAATCCATGACCAACACGCTCACGGCGGACGCAGGCGCGACGATCGACCAGGTCCGTCAGCTGGAGGAGGCCGGCGCGGATATCGTAAGGGTCTCCTGCCCTGACGAGGCCTCCACCGCCGCCCTGCCGCAGATCGTGAGGGCGGCGAAGGTTCCCATCGTCGCGGACATCCACTTCCATTATCGCCGCGGGATCGAGGCGGCGAAGGCGGGGGCGGCCTGCCTGCGGATCAACCCTGGCAACATCGGAAGCCCCGAACGGGTGCGCGAGGTGATCCAGGCTGCGCGGGACCACGGCTGTTCCATCCGTATCGGCGTCAACGCCGGCAGCCTGGAGAGCCATCTCCTGGAAAAGTATGGCGAGCCCTGCCCCGACGCCATGGTCGAGAGCGCCCTGGATCACGCGCGCATCCTGCAGGACCACGACTTTCACGAGTTCAAGATCAGCGTAAAGGCCTCGGACCTGTTCATGACCGTGGCCGCCTACCAGATGCTGGCCGAGGCTATCGACTGTCCCCTGCACATCGGCGTCACCGAGGCCGGCGGCCAGCGCATCGGCACGGTCAAGTCGTCCATCGGCATGGGCGCCCTGCTCTGGGCCGGCATCGGCGACACCCTCAGGGTCTCCCTGGCGGCCGATCCTGTGGAGGAGGTCAAGGTCGGCTTCGACCTGCTGAAGTCCCTGGGCCTGCGCCACCGCGGCGTGAACATCATCGCCTGCCCGTCCTGCGCCCGTCAGGGATTTGACGTCATACGCACGGTGGAGACCCTTGAGGCCCGGCTGGCCCACATCGCCACCCCCATGAGCCTGTCCATCATCGGCTGCGTGGTGAACGGGCCCGGCGAGGCCCTGATGACGGACGTCGGCTTCACCGGCGGCGGCAAGGGGGCGGGCATGGTCTACCTGGCCGGCAAGGCCGACCACAAGATGGACAACGACCGCATGGTCGACCATATCGTGGACCTGGTGGAGCGCCGCGCCGCTGAACTTGAACGCGCGTCCCTAAGCCCCACCTAAACCGGCTGCCGCGGCGAGTCCGTCGATGGCGAACGGAAGCGCCGCTTGCAGGGCCGAACCTGGCCTGATGAGGCGCCGCTTCGCAAAGAGGAGAGAGCCATGTCTGCGGACGGCAACTGGAAGATCACGATCAACACCCCGATGGGCGCTCAGGAAGTGAACGCCTCCATCACCACCAATGGCGACACCTTCACCGGCAAGACCTCGGGCCGCATGGGCGAGCAGGACATCACCGGCAAGGTCGACGGCGACAAGCTGATCTGGTCCTCGTCCATCACCAGCCCGATGCCGATGACCCTGGAGTTCGAAGCCACCGTCAGCGGCGACAGCCTGTCGGGCAACGTCAAGCTCGGCGCCTTCGGCAACGCCTCGCTGAGCGGCGTGCGCGTCTGATCCGAACGCGGATCGCGGGCGGCCCCCTGCGGGTCGCCCGCCCCATCGCCGGCCAGCCTCCGGGATTTGGCAAGCCGCGCGCGGCGGGCTAGAAGCCTGCCTCTCCCGCCCCCCTGAAGATCCCGACCCTTGCGACTCCCCCAAGCCCGACTCGACCAGGTTCTCGGCCGTTTCCACGAGATCGAGGCCCGCATGTCCGCCGCCTCGGACGGCGCAGAGATCGTGCGCCTGTCGCGTGAGCATTCCGAGCTCAAGCCCGTGGTGGAGGCCGTCCGGGCCCTGGAGAAGACCCGCGCCGAGGCGCCCGAGCTGGAAGAGATGGCGGCATCCGGCGACGCCGACATGTCCGCCCTGGCCCAGGACGAGCTGGAGGCCCTGAAGGCCCGCCTGCCGGAGCTGGAGCGCCAGGTCGCTCTGCTCCTCGCCCCCCGCGACCGCGACGAGAACGCCTCGGCCATCCTCGAGGTCCGGGCCGGCACCGGCGGCGACGAAGCCGCCCTGTTCGCCGGAGACCTCTTCCGCATGTACCAGCGCTATGCCGCCGTTCATGGCTGGCGGGTCGAGATCGACTCCATCTCCGAAGGCGAGGTCGGCGGCTACAAGGAAATCATCGCCTCGATCACCGGCGAGGGCGTCTTCGGCCGGCTGAAGTTCGAGAGCGGGGTCCACCGGGTCCAGCGCGTGCCCGAGACCGAGGCCGGCGGGCGCATCCACACCTCGGCGGCCACGGTGGCCGTCCTGCCCGAGGTGGAGGACGTGGACATCGAGATCCGCGAGGCGGACCTGCGCATCGACACCTATCGCTCGTCGGGCGCCGGCGGCCAGCACGTCAACAAGACCGACTCCGCCGTGCGCATCACCCACATCCCCACCGGGATCGTCGTAACGTCGTCGGAGAAGTCCCAGCACCAGAACCGGGCCCGGGCGATGAAGGTCCTCCAGGCGCGCCTGTACGACCAGAAGCGCGAGGCCCTTGACGCCGCGCGGGCGGACTCCCGCCGCAGCCAGGTCGGGTCGGGCGACCGGTCCGAGCGCATCCGCACCTACAACTTCCCTCAAGGGAGGGTGACGGATCACCGGATCAACCTGACCCTCTACAACCTCGCCAAGGTGCTGGAGGGCGAGTCCCTGGACGACATCATCAACCCGCTGATCGCCGAGGACCAGGCGGCGCGGCTGGCCAGCCTGGAAGCGGAGTTCGCCTGATGGAAGCCCTCATCACCGGCCTCTTCCGCTATCCGATCAAGGGATTCTCTGCGGAAGCCCTGGCCCAGGCCGAACTGGTTCCCGGACGCGCCATCGCCCAGGACCGCCGCTGGGTGGTGGAGAACGGCCCCTCCGGCTTCGATCCTGAGGCGCCGAAGTACATCCCGAAGATGAAGTTCGCCGTCCTGGCGGCCCACCCCGTGGTGGCGGCCGCCCGCACCCGCGTCGCCGGGACCGCCCTGTCCGCCTCGGCGCCGGGCAGGCCCGACTTCCACGGCGACCTCGGCGCCGGCGACGGACGTGAGGGCTTCGCGGCCTGGGTCCGCGACCTCCTGGGCGAGGATGCCCGCGAAGGGGTGCAGGTGCTCCAGGCCCCGGACTACCAGTTTCTCGACCATCCCGCCGGGCACGTCTCCATCGTCAACCTGGCGAGCGTCCGCGACCTGGAGGCCCGGATCGGCCGGCCTGTGGACCCCCTGCGCTTCCGAGCCAACCTCTATGTCGAGGGCTGGCCGCCCTGGGTCGAGAACGGCTGGAAGGGCCGCAACCTCCTGCTCGGTTTCGCCCGGGCGACGGTCTTCGCCCCCATCGTCCGCTGCGCAGCCACCGAGGTGGATCCGGACACCGCCAAGAGGGACATGCCCCTGGTGGAGCACCTCTTCGAGCAGTACGGCCACCGGGACTGCGGGATCTATGTCCAGGTCACCCACGGCGGGACCGTACGGGTGGGCGACGCCTGCAGCACGCCCGGCGACCCGGAATGACCCGCAATCTCCTCGAGGCTTGGCAGCGCGCGCGGGCGCGCCTGGAGGCGGCGGGGATCCCGGGTCCGGTGATCGACGCCCGGGTCCTGGTGGAGGCCGCCTGCGGCGTCACCCGGGCGGATATCGTCGGGGATCCTTACCGCGAACTGGACTCCGGACAGGCCGAACGCCTGGACGACTATCTGGAACGGCGCATCCGTCGGGAGCCGGTCAGTCACATCCTCGGCCGGCGCGGATTCTGGAACCTCATGCTGGGCGTGACGCCCCACGTCCTGACGCCCCGGCCCGAGACCGAGGTCATTGTCGACCACGCCCTGCGCCTGTTTCCTGAGGGTCGCCCGTTCAGCCTCCTCGACCTCGGCGTCGGCTCGGGCGCCATCCTCCTGGCGATCCTGGCCGAGCGACCGGCGGGACGCGGCCTTGGTGTGGACGCCTCGGAGGAGGCCCTGGCCGTCGCCCGCGACAACGCCGCCCGCCTGGGCCTTGCTAGCCGCGTCGCCCTCCTGCGGGGGGACTGGACGGCTGGCCTCGCCGACAGTGGTTTCGACCTTGTGGTCTCCAACCCGCCCTACATCGCCACCGACGTGATCGAGACCCTGGATCCCGAGGTGCGGGTCTACGAACCCCGGATGGCCCTCGACGGCGGTCCCGACGGGCTGGACGCCTACCGGACCCTGGCCCCTGAGATCCTGCGCGTGCTGAAGCCTGGCGGGCGGTTCCTGGTGGAAATCGGCTTTGACCAGCGGGTGGCGGTCGAGGCCCTCTTCCGGCAGGCGGGGGCCCTGGAGGTCGAGACCCTGCCCGACCTGTCGACCCACGACCGCGTCGTGACGGGCATGAAAAACCCCTTGGAAACTGGCGGCTGAGCCGCTAGACGGACTCTCGGTCTCCACTCAAACCGTCGAAGCCATGGACCGCCCGGACCTCAGGATCGGGCCCCGGGCCGGCAGGCCGTTCGTCACAGGCGAAACGCCAGGCTCCGGGTGGGACGACGGGAACCTTTTCAACTTCGGATGATCTACGCCGGGACGAACCCTGCGGACAGACCAGAAGAGCAGCCCTAGCCCGCCAAGTGACGGCGGGTCGGCGGAACGGCGGGACATGAGAGATTTCAAGGGCATGAAGCGTCAACGCGGTCGCAATCGCAGCGCCGGTGGCAAGCCTCAGCAGCACAATGCGAACCGGGCCCTGGAGTCCAACGGCCCCGAGGGGGTCAAGGTCCGCGGCAACGCCCAGACCGTCTTCGAGCGCTACCAGCAGCTGGCCCGCGACGCCGCCTCCTCCGGCGACCGCGTCCTTGCCGAGAACTTCCTCCAGCACGCCGAGCACTATTTCCGCCTGATCCGGGCCATGCAGCCCACCCGGCCGGCCTCCGAGATCATCGGCCGCGACCAGTACAATTCGGGCTTCGACGTCGACTTCGAGGAAGAGCCCGGCGAAGGGGGCGCCGAGGTTGAGCCTTCAGAGGCGGAGGCTGAACCCCGCGACCGAGGATCCTGGCGCGACCGGGACGACCGCCGCGAACGCTTCCGCGACCGCGACGACCGTCCCCGTGACGATCGGCCAAGGGACGATCGTCCCCGCGACGAGCGCCCCAGGGAGGACCGGCCCAGGGAAGAGCGGCCCAGGGAAGAGCGGCCCAGGGAGGACCGTCCCCGCGGCGAGCGTTTCGAGGGTGGACGCCGGGACCGCTGGCGCGACCGTGAGGACCGTCCGGAGCGGAACCGAGAGGACCGGCCCGAGCGCGACCCCATGGCCGTGGTCGAGCCCAGCGGCGGCGCCATCGCCCCCGCCGCCGAGGACCGGCCGCCCTCTCCCACCCTCCGCAGCGAGGATGGCGCCGAGAGCCAGGCGCCCGACTTTCTGCGGCCGCGCCGCCCGCGGGCCGAGGCCGTGGTCGAGGAGGCGCGACCCCCGCGCCGCCGTCGGGCGCCGCGCAGCTTCGAGGGCGATGAGGGCCAGGGCGGCGGCTCGGGCGACGAGGGCTGACCACGACGCGGTTGCGCCCGCGCAGCTTCGGGGCTAGCCCTTGGCTATGGCGCACGATTGTGGACACGATGACGGCCCTGGACAGGGCCTGGCCGGACAGGGGCTTGCGGCGGCCCTGGCCGACGCGGAGGCGCGCTGCGTCGACGCTCGCGAACGCCTGACCGCGCCCCGCCGTCGGGTCCTGGAGTTGCTGCTTTCGGCAGACGCCCCGCTCAAGGCCTACGACATGATCGCCGCCTTCGGGGGCGATGGCGCGCCGGCCAAGCCGCCCACCGTCTACCGGGCCCTAGACTTCCTGGAGAAGCAGGGCTTCGCTCACCGCATCGAGAGCCTGAACGCTTACGTGCCCTGCCGGATTCGGGGCGACGCCCACCGGGCCGCCTTCCTGATCTGTGACTGTTGTGGTGCAGCCCGGGAGTTCGAGCCTGGCCTCGACGCCGGCCTGGCGGCGGCGGCGGAGGCGGGGTACTCGGTGCGCAGCCTGACCCTCGAAGCCCGCGGCCTCTGCCCCGCCTGCCGCGCCGCCTGAACCCGGGCGACCGCCATGATCGAGGTCACCCCCGCCATCCTCATCCCCGAGGACGAGATCACCGAGCGCTTCATCCGCGCCGCAGGCCCGGGCGGGCAGAACGTCAACAAGGTCTCCACCGCCGTCGAGCTGCGCTTCGATGTCCGTCGGTCGCCGTCCCTGCCCAATGACGTGGCCGTCCGGCTGATGAAGCTGGCGGGCCGGCGCCTGACCCAGGACGGCGTGCTGGTGCTCAGCGTGATGACCCACCGCAGCCAGGAGCGGAACCGGGCCGAGGCCCTGCAGCGGCTCGTGGAGCTGATCCGCAAGGCGGCCGAGCCGCCCCCGCCGCCGCGGAAGCGCACCCGCCCCACCCTGGCCTCGAAGGTCCGGCGCGTAGAGGGCAAGGTGCGCCGGGGCGGCGTGAAGTCCCTCAGGGGAAAGGTCCGGGGCGAGGACTGAGCCTCGCCCCTGGGTCAGTGCACCTGGGGCCGTAAGGATCCGAGACTCAACTCGATTTCATATCGGTGGAAACTTTTTGTTCAACGTCGATATGAGCAATAGAATTGCCAATTTAGCCGTTTTTTAAGCAATTTTGAAACATCTTTTCGGGATTTCGAGTCTATAGTCTCCCCCACAAAACCTGCCGTCTGCGCGCCCGTTCAGGTGTCAGGTCGAGGCCGAGCGGAGCATTTGCGACACCTGGTTGCTCGACCCGGCTTGGTCCTCCTCGAACCCCGGTTCGAGCTGGGACCAGGCGGACAGAGACAGGCGGCGGCGAGTCAGGCGGAAGACCTGAAAAGGAGTCGGCAGGGCCGATCCGAAACAGAAGCAAGTAGCGACCTGCGGGAGGCAAGTCGATGACGGACGCGAGCAGAATGACGATCGGCCAAGTCTACAACGCCGAACGTGGTCCGGTCTTCATGACGGGCATTCAGGCGCTCGTTCGTCTTCCAATGATGCAGAGGAGGCTGGACCGCGCGCGCCGCCTGAATACCGCCGGCCTAGTCTCCGGCTACAGGGGCTCGCCCCTCGGGGCCTATGATCAGCAACTTTGGAAGGCGGAGCCCCATCTTCGTGATCACCAGATCCGTTTTCAGCCCGGCCTGAATGAGGACCTCGCCGCCACCGCCCTCTGGGGCGCTCAGATGCACCGAGCTTACGGACCCGCCAAGGTGGATGGGGTCTTCGGCATCTGGTACGGAAAGGGGCCCGGCGTCGATCGCTGTGGCGACGTCTTCAGAAGCGCAAACATGCTGGGGACATCGCCGCTAGGCGGTGTTCTGGCGGTCGCGGGGGATGATCATGCGGCTCAGTCCTCGATTTTCCCGCATCAGACCGACGGCATCTTCCAGTCCACGCTGATCCCAATCCTCCAGCCCGCCAGCGTGTCGGAAATCCTTTCGCTCGGGCTCGCCGGGTTCGCACTCTCGCGCTACGCCGGATTGTGGGTGGCGATGAAGACAATCGCTGAGGTTGTCGAAAGCGCAGGAAGTTTCGAACTTCCTGAACCCTATCCTGAGTTCGCCGCGCCTGGAGACTCAGTTCCCGCGCATGGGCTCAACTGGGATCCACGACTTCAATGGCCGTCTCAGCGTGCAGAGTTGGAGCGGCGCATGCTCGAAGAGCGGATTCCCGCCGCAGTGCGCTGGGCCGCGGCGAACCGTCTGGATCACCCCGTCATCGAAAGCCGCAGGACATCCTTGTGTGTTGTGACCGTGGGCAAGGCCCACCAAGACCTGATGCAGGCCCTGCAGAACTTGGGGATTGGGGTTGCCGAGGCTGAAGCCTTGGGCCTGTCCGTCTACAAGGTCTCGATGAGTTGGCCCTTGGCGGTCGACCCCCTGATCGCCTTCGCGAGTCAGGCTGACGAAATTCTGGTGATCGAGGAAAAAGCTCCGATCGTCGAGGACCAGATCAAGGCTGCACTCTTCAACCGTCATGCAAAGCCCGCCCGAGTCACTGGGAAGACGGACGATAGGGGAAGGCCTTTGCTGCCAGCGGTTATGGAGTTGTCACCCCTGAGAGTTGCGCAGGCGCTTGCCAGTCGGATCACTCAGGACCCGGTCGGAATTCCGACGCGGCTGATGGCCCTGGTCAAACGTGCGAGGCAGGACGGACACTCCGCCTTCCCAGGACGTAAGCCTTACTTTTGTGCAGGGTGTCCACACAATCGCTCGACCCGGACACCTGACGGATCCCTTGCAGGCGGAGGGATCGGCTGCCACGCCCTTGCGTTGTCAGTGCCCGAACTGAAGACTTCTTCGTTCAGCCAGATGGGAGGAGAGGGCGTCCAGTGGGTTGGTGCGGAACCCTTCTCCACGACCGCGCACATCTTCCAGAACCTGGGTGACGGGACCTATCAGCACTCCGGTCTTCTCGCGATCCGGGCGGCGATCGCGGCAGGCTCCAATATCACCTTCAAGATCCTCTACAATGATGCGGTCGCCATGACGGGCGGACAGCCCGCTGAAGGCGCGATCGATCCGTTGGGAATCTATCGCCAACTGCTTGCCGAAGGCGTCGGCGACGTGCGACTGGTCAGCGACGACCCGGATCGTTGGCCCATACTGCCGGACGGCAAGCAGGCCGCCAGCCGCGATGACCTCGAGGCGATCCAGCTTGAAATGCGTGATCTTCCCGGGGTCACCGCGATCATCTACGAGCAGACCTGCGCGGCGGAGAAGCGTCGCCGCCGCAAGCGTGGCGAGCTTCCAAATCCCAGCCGGCGCCTGTTCATCAACCCGCGCGTCTGCGAGGGATGCGGCGACTGCTCGGTCCAGTCGGGCTGCATTGCGATCCAGCCCCTGAAGACCGAAAACGGGATCAAGCGGCGGATTGATCAATCGGCCTGCAACAAGGACTTCTCCTGCCTTGAGGGATTCTGCCCCAGTTTTGTGGAGGTCGAGGGCGCGGCCCTCCGAAAGCCGAACCTCGCCCGGATTCTCGCCCTCGAGGCCAATAGATTCACGAGCCTGCCAGACCCCGCCCCGCCCAGGCTCAAGGATCCGTTCAACATCTATGTCGCCGGGATTGGCGGCCTTGGCGTTCTGACGGTCGGCGCCCTCCTCGGGTCCGCCGCCCATCATGACGGCCTGACAGTCAGCGTGCTTGATTTCACCGGGCTTTCCCAAAAGAACGGGTCTGTCGCAAGCCAGATCCGCATAGCCGGCTCCGACCAGCCCATCCATGCCGTACGCATCGCAGATGGCGAGGCAGACCTGCTGCTCGGCTGTGACGCCGTTGTCGCGGTGACAAACGATGCGCTTCGGAAATTCGCTCCAGACAGGCTGGCCGCAGTCCTGAACACGGAGGAAACCCCGACCTCGGACTTTGTCGGCGATCGGGACAGCTCCCTGCCCTTCCAGGAGATGGTCGACGCCGTGATGTCACTCGCGGGCGACAAGGGCTTCGCCTTCAACGCGACACGGATCGCAGAAGCGATCTTCGGGGACAATCTGGCGGCCAACACCCTGATGATCGGCTTTGCGTGGCAGAAGGGCCTGCTGCCCTTGTCAGCTGCAGCCATAGATGCGGCGATCGAGGCGAATGGAATAGCCGTCGACCTCAACAAGCGAGCCTTCAGGTGGGGGCGGCTCGCTGCGGTCAACCTGCAGGAGGTTCAGGCGCTCGCAGGCCTTACCGAACCCGACCTGGCAGAAGCCCCAACAGATGGCGTCCGCACGATCGAGCAGTATGCAGCGGAACTGGAACGGTACCAGGACAACACCTACGCTGGCCGGTTTCGCCGGTTGATGGCGACCGCCGCCGCAGCAACGGCCCCGCACGGTGAAAAGGGCGCCGAACTCCTCGCCGCCATAGCCGCGAACACCTTCAAGGTGATGGCTTACAAGGATGAGTACGAGGTGGCGCGCCTCTACAGCGAGCCGCTCTTCAACGCCACGCTTGAGGGGCAATTCTCCAGCTACCGGCGTTTGTCCGTCTATCTGGCGCCCCCTCTGATCTCACGCAGGGACAAGGTTACGGGTCGACCCCGCAAGCTGAAGTTCGGGCCCTGGATGTTCCGCGCCATGGCCCTCCTCGCAAAGGCCAAGCGGTTGCGTGGAACCTGTTTGGACCCCTTCGGCCATACGGACGAGCGGAAGGCTGAGCGGGCGCTTCGCGACGCCTACCTGGCCGACGTGACCCTTGGGTTGTCGCGTCTGTCGCCGGCAAACCTAGACGACATGCTTGCTCTGGCCCGTCTGCCCCAGGACGTGCGGGGGTTCGGGCCCGTCAAGGAAGCCGCCATGGACCGATACGCAGGCGCGCGCGCCGACCTGGTGTCGAAACTGGCCTGAGATGCGCACGCCCTCGAAACACCCGCTCAGTCGGGAACCCGGAGACTTTGATGTTTGACGCTCTTTCGGACTTCTCTGACCACGTCCTCGTCACCGCCCGCCAGGATGCCGGAAGCGGCCTGAAGGCCATCATCGCCCTGCACAATGAAAACCGTGGGCCCGCGATCGGCGGCTGCCGGATCCTGCCATATCGGAGCATGGATGACGCACTCCGCGATGTCTTACGGCTTTCGCGGGGGATGACCTACAAGACCGCCATCGCGGATATCCCCTATGGCGGCGGCAAAGCGATCATCATTGGGGATCCGCGCCGGGACAAGACTGAGGCCCTGCTGGAAGCCATGGGCGACTTCGTTGAGAGCCTCGGAGGCCGGTACATAACCTCGTTTGACTCGGGCACGACACTCGCGGACGTCGAGGTGATCGCCCGAAGGACAAGTCATGCCGCCGGGTTTCTGCCCGAAGCCGGCAATGCGTCGGGCTCAACCGCACTTGGGGTGTATCACTGCATGCTGACGGCGGCGCGGGCCACTTGCGGTTCAGAAAGCCTGGCCGGACTGAAGGTTGCGGTTCAGGGCCTTGGGAATGTCGGCGAACGACTGGTTCGCATTCTCGCGCGCGAGGGGGCGGAGCTTGTCGTGGCGGACACCGATGTCGAAAAGGCGAAAGTGCTGGCTACTGAGACAGGCGCAAGGCTTATCAGCTGTGATGCGATCCTTCGCGAACCCTGCGACATCCTGGCGCCATGCGCCTTGGGCGGCGTTCTCTCCGCCGGGTCCATTCTGGAGTTGAGAGCCAAGGCGATTGTCGGTGGCGCCAACAATCAACTGGCGCAGCCCGAGGACGATGCCCGACTGGCGGAAAGAGGCATCCTGTATTGCCCCGACTATCTCGCAAACGCTGGCGGGATCATCAATCTGCACTATCAGAGGTCGAAGTGGGATGCTGCTGCGGTTGAGCGGCACGTCGCCTCGCTCGGGGAAACCTTCGGTCAGGTGATTGAGCGTTCGGAACACGAAGGTCGACCGACCGGTGAGATTGCGGATCGTATCGCTTGGGAACGCTTCGCCTGCATGCAGAACGGTTCGGGCCGGGACGTGCGGCCCGACCTCTGACGACCGGGTCTGGATCCGGGGCGAGGACTGAGCCCCGCCCCGCCTCAGGGTCAGTGCACCTGGGGTCGGCCGATCACCAGGCCGTCCGGCCCGGTGGTCACGGCGATGACGGATCCGTCCACCAGGTCGCCCTGCAGCAGCTTGCGCGCCACCGGGTCGACCAGGTCCTTCTGGATCACCCGCTTGAGCGGCCGGGCGCCGTAGACCGGGTCATAGCCCTTGTCGGCCATCCAGGTCATGGCGGCGTCGTCCAGGGACAGGGTCATCCGCCGGTCGGCCAGCAGGGTCTCAAGGCGCTTCAGCTGGATGCGGACAATGTTGTCCATCTCCGCCCGGCCCAGCCTGCGGAACAGGATGATCTCGTCCACCCGGTTCAGGAACTCGGGCCGGAAGTGGCCGCGGACCACGCCCATGACTTCGCCCCGCACCGCCTCGACATCCTCGCCCTCCTTCTGGCTGGCCAGGAATTCCGAGCCGAGGTTGGAGGTCATGATCAGTAGGGTGTTGCGGAAGTCCACGGTCCGGCCCTGGCCGTCGGTCAGGCGGCCGTCATCCAGCACCTGCAGCAGGACGTTGAAGACGTCCGGATGGGCCTTCTCGACCTCGTCGAACAGCACCACCTGGTAGGGCCGGCGGCGCACCGCCTCGGTCAGGGCTCCGCCTTCATCGTAGCCGACATAGCCCGGAGGCGCCCCGATCATGCGGCTGACCGAGTGCTTTTCCATGTACTCGCTCATGTCGAGGCGGGTGATGGCGGACTCGTCGTCGAACAGGAACTCGGCCAGGGCCTTGGTCAGCTCGGTCTTGCCCACGCCCGTCGGGCCAAGGAACAGGAAGGAGCCGATCGGTCGGGCGGGGTCCTGCAGGCCGGCGCGGGCCCGGCGGACGGCGTCGGAGACAGCCTCTAGGGCCTCCTCCTGGCCGACCACGCGGCCACGCAGGGAGTCCTCCATGCGCAGCAGTTTCTCGCGCTCACCCTCCAGCATCCTGTCGACGGGCACGCCCGTCCAACGAGAGACAACGGCGGCGATCTGGGCGGCGTCCACCACCTCGGGGCTGACGGCATCGCCGGCGGCCTTCTGCTCGGCGGCGGCGAGCTGCTTCTCGAGGGGCGGGATCTCACCGTAGGCGATCTCGGAGGCCCTCTGCAGGTCGCCGCGGCGTTGGGCGGCCACCAGTTCGGCGCGCAGGCGGTCGAGGGCCTCGCGCACCTGGGCGGCGGAGGAGACCTTCTCCTTCTCGGCCTTCCAGCGGGCGGTCATCTCAGCCGACTGGCCCTCGAGGTCGTCGAGCTCGTCCTCCAGCTTCTCCAGACGCTGGCGGGAGGCCTCGTCGCTCTCCTTGGTCAGGGCCTCGCGCTCGATCTTCAGTTGCACGACCCGGCGGTCGATCTCGTCCAGCTCCTCAGGCTTGGAATCCACCGCCATGCGCACCCGGCTGCCAGCCTCGTCGACCAGGTCGATCGCCTTGTCTGGCAGGAAGCGGTCGGTGATGTAGCGATTGGACAGGGTGGCGGCGGCGACGATGGCGCTGTCGGTGATCCGCACCCCGTGGTGGACCTCGTACTTCTCCTTCAGGCCCCGCAGGATGGAAACCGTGTCCGCGACCGTCGGCTCGGAGACGAAGACGGGCTGGAAGCGCCGCGCCAGGGCGGCGTCCTTCTCCACGTGCTTGCGATACTCGTCCAGGGTCGTGGCGCCCACGCAGTGCAGCTCGCCCCGGGCCAGGGCCGGCTTGAGCAGGTTGGAGGCGTCCATGGCGCCGTCGGCCTTCCCGGCGCCAACCAGGGTGTGCATCTCGTCGATGAACAGCACGACAGAGCCTTCGGCGGCGGTCACCTCGTTCAGCACCGCCTTGAGGCGCTCCTCGAACTCGCCGCGGTACTTCGCCCCGGCGATCAGGGCGCCCATGTCGAGGGCGAGCAGCTTCTTGTCCTTCAAGCTCTCAGGCACGTCGCCATTGACGATGCGCTGGGCCAGGCCCTCGACGATGGCGGTCTTGCCGACACCGGGCTCGCCGATCAGGACCGGGTTGTTCTTGGTCCGCCGCGAAAGGACCTGGATGGTCCGGCGGATCTCCTCGTCCCGGCCAATGACAGGGTCGACCTTTCCGTCCCGGGCGGCCTGGGTCAGGTCGCGGGCATAGCGCTTGAGGGCGTCATAGCCCTCCTCGGCCGAGGCGCTGTCGGCGGTCTTGCCCTTGCGCAGGGCCTTGGCGGCCTCTTCCAAGGCAGGCTCGGTCGCACCGGCGTCGCGCAGGGCGCGGGCGGCCTCGCCGCCCTCCTTGGCGATGGCGATCAGCAGGCGCTCGGTGGTGACGAAGGCGTCGCCGGCGGCCTTGGCGCCGGCCTCAGCGGCGGCGAAGACGCTGGCCGACTCCGGGGCCAGGTAGATCTGGCCGGACCCGCCCTCGACGCGCGGGCGCTTTGTCAGGAGGGTGTCCACCGCCTGGTCAACCGCGTCGGGCCGCCCGCCCGCGCTTTGGATGAGGGCGCGCGACAACCCGTCCTTCTCCTCAAGCAGGATCTTGAGCAGGTGCTCGGGCGCGAACTGCTGGTGACGGCGGGCCAGGGCGAGACTCTGGGCCGACTGAACCGCCTGTTTGGCGCGGTCGGAATACTGGTCGATGTTCATGTGTCCCCTCGTAAGGCGGATGGAGGACGGTCACCTTGATCAAGCGCAACCGCCGCCCCGGGGATGTAGTGTTGCGCTTGCGCAACACAAGTCCCGACCGCCCTGACGCAGGGAAACCCGGATCAGTTCCGCGCGTAGAGCTTGACGACTCCTTAGAGGATCATGTTGTCGGCGACGGCGGCGGCCATCGCCTTGTTGTCGGTGGCCCCGCCCGGCTCCTCAGGATCAGTTGAGGTCCTGGGGGTCAGGGGGCGGCTGGGGCAGGGGAGCGACGGGGACCCCGTCCTCCAGGAGCGCGCGGGCCTCCTCGGGGGTGGCCTCGCCATAGATGCCGCGTTCCTCCGACCGACCCTCGTGGATGGCGCGGGCCTCGCGGGCGAAGGTGTCGCCCACATAGTCGAAGTTGTCCTCGACGTGCCGGCGGACCCGGCTGACCATCTCCATCATCATCTCGCGCGAGGCGCCGGGCGCCCCGTCGGCCTTACCCTTCGAGGTGACCACGGAGGGGGCCATGATCTGCTTGCGCACTTCAGGCGTCCCGCACAGCGGGCAGGAGACGAGGCCCCGCGCGGACTGGTCATCGAAATCGCCGGAGCTTCCGAACCAGCCCTCGAAATCGTGGCCGGCGCCGCAGGCCAGGGCGTAGCGGATCACGCCAGGGTCTCCGGTCCCGTGAAGGCCCGGGCGTTGGCCAGGGCCGGGATGGCGCGCCGGGCGCGGGCCGCGGCGGCCGGGTCGAGATCGACGACAAGGACGCCGGGTTCGTCATGGTCAAGGACGCCCAGCACCTCGCCCCAGGGTCCGACCGCCAGGCTCCGCCCCCAGGTGCCGCGCCGGTCTTCGTGGAAGCCGCCCTGGGCCGGGGCCAGGACGAAGCTTCCGGTTTCAATGGCCCGGGACCGGAGCAGGATCTCCCAGTGCGCCTCGCCGGTCGGCCGGGTGAAGGCTGCGGGCACGGTCATCACCTCCGCCCCGGCCAGGGCCAGGGCGCGGTAGAGGGCGGGGAAACGCATGTCGTAGCAGATGGACAGGCCCAGCCGGGCCTCTCCGGCCTTGGCGGTCACCGCCCGGTCGCCGGGCGCATAGGCGGCGCTCTCCCGCGCCGTCTCGCCATTGGGCAGGTCGACATCGAACATGTGCAGCTTGTCGTACCAGGCCGACACCTCGCCGTCGGGGCCGACCAGCAGGCTGCGGTTGGCCGCCCTTTCGCCGCCGGCGTCGACCAGGGCCGAGCCGACCAGGATGTGCAGGCCGCGCTCGCGGGCGAAGCCGCGCAAGCCGCAGACCACCGGATCGGCCTCCACCGTTGTCAGGGCCGCCTTCAGGAGGTCGCGGTCCTTCTGCAGGATGTTGGTTCCCTCAGGGGTCAGGATCAGCTCTGCACCGGCCTCCGCCGCCTGGCGGACCAGGGGCAGGACATGATCCAGCGCGGCGGCCTGGGTCGCCGGCGTCCGGGTCTGGACCAGGGCGACGCGCACGCGCCTCAGCCCGCCAGCAGGGCGTCGAGGCGGCCCTGCGCCTCCAGGTCGTGCAGGTCATCGCAGCCGCCGACGTGCTGGCTCCCGATGAAGATCTGCGGATAGGTGGCCGCGCCGCCGGACTTCTGCAGCATCTCGGCCCGCTTGCCGGCGTCGAAGGCGGCCTCGATCTCGGTCACTTCCGCGCCCTTGCGCTCCAGGAGGCCCAGGGCCCGGACGCAGTAGGGGCAGAAGGGCTTGGTGTAGATGGTCACGGCGGCCATGCGCGTCTCCCTCGGCTCTCAGGGTCAGTTCTATATGGTGAGGCTTGCCGGGTCTTTAACCCTGGCGATGACGGCGGCGTCCACCCCTGCGGCGCCGGCGGCCTTCAGCGCCCGGGCGCAGGCCTCGAGGGTGGCGCCGGTGGTCATGACGTCGTCGATGAGGAGGATCCGCCGCCCCTCCACATGGCGACGGCGGCTGTCAGGGACCCGGAAGGCCGCGGCCACGTTCCGACGCCGGCCGGTTCCCGAGCGCCCCGCCTGCGCGCCCGTGTCCCGCCGGCGGACCAGGGCGTCGGCCAGGTAGTCCCGCGACCAGAGCCGGGCCAGAGGCCGGGCGATCTCTGCGGCCTGGTTGTAACGCCGGCGGAACAGGCGCGAGGGATGCAGGGGCACGGGGGCGACGGCGTCGGCCTCGGCCAGCAGATCCCGGGCCGAGCGCGAGATCCAGGCGGTGAACAGGGCGGAAAGGTCCGTCCGGTCGGCGTACTTGAGCTGGAGGACCAGGCCCCGGGAGGCCTCGTCGTAGAGGCAGGCCGCCCGGGCGCGGTCGAAGGCCCGGGGCTTGGCCAGGCAGGCTGCGCAGCGGGCGCCGGGTCCCAGGCTGAACTCGAAGGGCGTCCCGCAGCCGTCGCAGACCGGATCGTCCAGGAAGGCGATGCGGCTCCAGGCCTCTGCGGAGAGGCCGGGGGTCTGGACCGGTCGGTCATCATCCAGGGACCGGTGGGGATAGATGACGTCCAGCGCCGCCCGGCCCGCCCGTGCGAGGAGCCCGGCGGGTTCCCAGGCCCGGCCGAAAGGTTCATTGTCGCGGCCCATGCCGCCCTCCGCCTCGCCCCCGCGAATCTTCGACCGCGACCTCCTGCGCCGGCGGCTGGACCGGGCCGCCCCCGGATACGCCGGGGCCGACTTCCTGAAGCGCCGCGCCGCAGGCGACATCGTGATGCGCCTGGAAGCCATCATGCGCGACTTCCCCCGCGCCGTCGACCTCGGGGCCCGCAACGGCGCCTTCGCCGAAGCCCTGGCGGCCAGCGATGCGGCGCCCCGGGTGGGCCTGCTGGTCGAGGCGGAGCTGTCCGGCGCCATGCTGGCGGGACGGGCGGGCATGCGCATCGTCGCCGACGAGGAGCGCCTGCCCTTCGCCCCGGCCAGCCTGGACCTCATCGTCTCCAGCCTGTCCCTGCACTGGGCCAATGACGTGGTGGGCGCCCTGGTCCAGGCCCGGCTGGCGCTCAAGCCGGACGGCCTTTTCATCGGGGCCCTGTTCGGCGGGGCGACCCTGACCGAGCTGCGCCAGGCCCTGACCGCCGCCGAGCTGGAGCTGACCGGCGGGGCCGGGCCCCGGGTCTCGCCCTTCGCCGACCCCTCGGATGCGGCGGGCCTCCTGCAAAGGGCCGGTTTCGCCCTGCCCGTCGCCGACGTCGACCGGGTGAGGGTGCGCTACGACCATCCCCTGAAGCTGATGGCGGACCTGCGGCGGATGGGCGAGACCTCCGTCCTCGCCGAGCGGCACCCCCGCCCCCTGACCCGCAAGGTCCTGGCCAGGGCCTTCGAAATCTACCAGAGGGACTTCGCCGGCCCGGATGGGCGGATCGCCGCCACCTTCGAGATCCTCACCCTGACCGGCTGGTCGCCCTCGGAGATCCAGCAGAAGCCCCTCAGGCCGGGGTCCGCGAAGATGCGGCTGGCCGACGCCCTGGGCGGGGAGGAGCAAAGCGTCCCCGGGACCCGGCCTCAGCGGCGCTGAAGCGGGCCCGGCGTCCGATCGGGGGCGAGGTCGACCAGGATGTCGCCGGGCGGGTCGGCGATCAGCCGGCGGGTGATCCGCTCGTAGCGGGCCAGGAAGTCGTCCAGTTGAGCGGCGTCCATTGCCCGGCCGGGCCGTCCCGCCGCGATGGCGCGGGCCAGCTCCGCCTCCTGCTCACCCCGCCAGCGGCGGACGGTCGGAAAGTCCGGCGCGCGCAGGAAGACCGTCAGGTCCGGGGCCTTGAAGAGGTCCGCATACCGCCCCGCCAGCGCCGCCTCCACCGCCCCGCGCCAGGTCCCATCGGGGTCGTGCTCGCGTTCCAGGGCGTTGATGGGGTCAGAGGCCGCCGCCGAGGGGTCGGGCCGGGCGCCCAGGCACCAGCCCTCGAGGATCACGACGTCGGCGGGCCCTTCGAAGATCGGCTGCTCGTCCTCCGGGACGGGGGCGTCCCTGCCCTTGTCGAAGCGCGGCAGGCGCACCGGGCCGGGGCGGCCCAGGGCCTCCAGGACATTCAGGGCAAGGCCCGCATCGTGGGTCCCCGGCGGGCCGCGCACGGCGAACAGGGGATGGACCCGCCGCACCAGGTCCGCCCTGGCCTCCGGGCCGAGATAGACATCATCAAGGGACAGGACCGCGCAGGACCGGCCCGCCTGCGCCAGCGCCGAGGCCAGGCCCGCCGCCAGGGTCGACTTGCCCGAGCCTTGCGCGCCTGAGAGGCCCAGCACCCAGCCTGGCCGGTCGGCGCGCGCCAGGACGAGCTCAGCCAGGGCCTCGACCAGCCCCGCCAACTCAGATCAGGTCCCGGAGCCAGGCCACCAGGGGCGCGTCCGCCGGCGGCATGGGATAGTCTCCCAGCCGGTTCGGCTTCACCCAGGCCAGGCCCGCGTGCTCCTTCGCCGTCACCACCCCGCTCCAGCGGCGCACCAGGTAGAGCGGCATGAGCAGGTGGAAGTCCTCATAGGCGTGGCTGGCGAAGACGAAGGGGGCGAGGCAGGCCTCGGTGACCTCGATGCCCAGCTCTTCGGACAGCTCGCGGATCAGGCAGGCCTCGGGCGATTCGCCCGCCTCCACCTTGCCCCCGGGAAACTCCCAGAGACCCGCCAGGGCCTTGCCTTCGGGGCGCTGACAGATCAGGACACGGCCATCGACATCGATCAGGGCGGCGGCGGCCACAAGCAGCAGGCGGCGGGTTTCAGGCATGCCGCCTTGATCGCCCCGGCGGGCCCGGTTGGCAAGCCGGGCTTGACTTCCGGGGCCCGGAAGGCCACTTCCCCCCTGCGTCCCGGCTCCTCCGGGCCGACATCGGCGTTCCAGTCGCGTGAGGGTTGCCCCGGCAACTCGCCTGTCGAGCGCCTTGAAGCGACATCGCAGATCGCCCCGCCACGCGGGGGCATCCCCCCAAGACACGCCGAACGGCGCGCCCGAGACGGGCCGCCTGATTCCGCGCACCGAAAGACACCTTCACTTGACCCAGTTTTCCGACCTCGGCCTCGATCGCGGCCTCCTCAAGGCCCTTTCCGACGAGGGCTATTCCACGCCGACGCCCATCCAGGCCCAGGCCATCCCCCCCGTCCTCGAAGGCCGCGACCTCCTGGGCATCGCCCAGACCGGCACCGGCAAGACCGCCGCCTTCGCCCTGCCCATCCTGCACCGGCTGGTGGCGGACCGCCGCCCGGCCCCCCGGCGCGGCTGCCGCGTCCTGGTCCTGTCCCCGACCCGCGAACTGGCCACCCAGATCGGCGAGAGCTTCAAGGCCTATGGCCGGCATCTCGGCGTCTCGGTGACCGTGATCTTCGGCGGCGTGAAGTACGGCGGCCAGATGCGCGCCATGGCGCCCGGCGTCGATGTCCTGGTGGCCACCCCCGGCCGCCTGATCGACCACCTGGGCGAGAAGACCGTGACCCTCCAGGGGGTCGAAACCTTCGTCCTCGACGAGGCCGACCAGATGCTGGACATGGGCTTCATCGTCCCGATCCGCCGGATCGTGAAGTACCTGCCCAAGGCCCGCCAGAACCTCTTCTTCTCGGCGACCATGCCGACCGAGATCGGCCAGCTGGCCGGCGAACTCCTCAACCCCAACCCCGTCAAGGTCTCGGTCACCCCCCAGGCCACCACGGTGGAGAAGGTCCGGCAGAAGGTCATCTTCGTCGAACAGGACCGCAAGCGCGCCCTGCTGGCCGAGCTGTTTGAGGCCAAGGACTTCCGCCGGGTCATCGTCTTCACCCGCACCAAGCGCGGCGCGGACCGCGTGGCCCGCGCCCTGGAGCAGTCCGGGGTCGAGGCGGCGGCCATCCACGGCGACAAGAGCCAGGGCCAGCGCGAGCGCGCCCTGGCGGCCTTCAAGGCCGGCGAGGTCCGCGCCCTGGTGGCCACCGACATCGCCGCCCGGGGGATCGACATCGACGCGGTCAGCCATGTCGTCCAGTACGAGCTGCCCAATGTGCCGGAGTCCTATGTGCACCGGATCGGCCGGACCGCGCGGGCCGGGGCCGACGGCACCGCCGTGGCCTTCTGCGCCGACGATGAGCGCAACCTCCTCAAGGACATCCAAAAGGTCACCCGCCAGACCATCCCCAACGAGGACCGGCGGCGGGATGCGGGGCTTTCGGTGATGAGCGCCCACCTGCCCGACGGCGCCAAGGAACCTTCCGCGCCCAAGGGCCGCCAGGGCCAGGGCGGCCACCGCAAGGGCGGCTCGCCCCGCAACGGCGGCGGCGCCCGGGCGGCGGACGGCTCGTCCCGTCCCGAGGGTCGCTCCGATCTGCCCGGCGGCCTGCGCAAGCAGAGGAACCGCCCGTCGTCGGCCAAGCCCGCCGGCGGCAAGCCGGGCGCCTTCGCCTCCACCCGGCCCATCGACCAGTCCGCGTTCCGCGGCCCGAAGCGCGAAGGCGCCTCGGCGAAGTGGAGCCCGGTGGACTAGGCTGCGGCGGCCTCCGGCCGGTCCGGGGACGGTCTCCCGCTCGAGTGAGGAAAAGCGGCCCCTCAGCTGACCCCCTCCGGCCCGCCGGGCGGTCCACCTCCCCCGGGGGGGGAACTGGGGTGCAGATGCCGCTTCAAAGCCCGACCCCGCCAATACCACTCGACCCGAAGGCGTCAGAGGGATACTCTCATGGACGTTCATCCGGGGTGCTCCGGTGAAGTGGGTGTCTTGCGACCCCAGCTTCGTTCAGACGGACCCCCGGGTGGACAACCTTCGAAGCTTCGACACCTCGGTCATGCCTCCGCCTCCCGGCCCGGCGCGCTCAGGCCTGGTCGGCCGTATGGCGATCCGCCTGGTCGGAGGTGGCGCGCAGGTAGGCCATATGCCCGATGAAGGCGCCCTTGACGATCGGCAGCAAGCCCAGGGTCACAACCGCCAGGAAGCTCAGGGTCACCGGCACGGTGACTAGGGTCGGCCCCTGCCAGACCCAGGGAATGAACAGGATGGGCACGATGACCAGGTGGCCAACGATCAGGATGGTGAAATAGGCCGGGCCGTCGTCGGCCGGATACCTCGCCAGGTCAACGCCGCAGGCCGGGCAGGCCGGGTTCACCTTCAGGTAGGTCTGGAACATCCGCCCCTCGCCGCAGTGGGGGCAGCGGCCTCGAAGGCCGCGAGAGAAGGCGGGGAAGAAGTCAGGACTCTGGCTCATAGGCCCCATATGCGCGCAGGAAGGGCAAAACGCCAGAGGGGCGCGGCGTCTCGCGGCGCCTACCCCGCCAGTTGGGAGGTCAGGACCTGGGCGTCGAAATAGTCGCGGTAGAAGACGATCCTGCCGTCCCTCACCTCGAAGACGCCGGTGACCGGCAGCTCCACCCACTTCGACCCGAAGAGGTGCCGGTCCAGGCGCTCGATGAAGACCACCGGCCCGGCGGCGGCCCGGCGCAGGACGTGGAACTCGTTCTTTGAGATCGGGGCGAAGAAGGGCTCCAGGAAGCCCACCACCCCGGCCGGGCCCACATGCACCGTGCCCGGGGCGTTCATGTTCTCATACCGGCAGTCCTCAGCCACGAAGGGCGCGGCGGCGGCGTAGTCCTTGGCCTCCATGGCGGCCAGGAAGGCGTCGACCACGGCGGCGGGATCGGTGGGGGCGGTCATGGGCGGTTTCCGTGTGCTGCTGTCGGGAGGATCAGGCGCGGGCGTCGCCCAGGAGGATGCGGCGCATGTCGCCGCCCGTCCGGGCGATCAGGAAGAGCAGGTAGATGCAGAGGAAGGGCATGCCGCCAAAGAAGGCCACGACGGCCAGGCCCAGCCCGCCGGCCGAAAAGCCGTTGCGCCAGGCGGTCCAGAGGGCGGACAGGGCCAGCATGAACATGAAGTCCAGGTTGAACTGCCCCGCCCAACCCATGGCGGCCATGTCGCCGAAGAAGGCCGGGAAGAGGTTCAGGCCGTGATTTGCCACCACGACCGCAGTATAGGCGGTGATGATCCCCAGGGCGGCGATGAGGAAGAGACGGAAGAGGGTCATGGCCCGGACTCCGGAATGTAGCGGTCGCTACATTCGTGGCATATTGTAGCGACCGCTACAAGCGCCACACTCCGGAAACGCCCGCACCGAAGGTCGGCCCTCCCGCGGTAATCAGTTTGCCTCAGCCGCCTTAGGCCTGCGAGACACCCTGAAAAGAGGGGCCTTTGGCCCGACGAGAGCCTCACTACGGCGCTGGAAGGCCACGCGGAATCCTGAGTCTGTCGGCTTCACTGATCTTGGCGCGGGGAAGTCCCTCGCTCTGCGCCTAGACCCTTGTCCGCAGGCCCGGACATCGCCTCAAGAACATGTCTGTCGCCATTGTCTCCAGCGGCCGAGGAGACACCTTCTGGGTTCCGGCGGCGGGGGACCCACCGGTTAAGGTAATTGCCATATTGCCCGATCAGCAATATGCTCACAAACATTGCTGAAGAACTACTTATGAAATCGCTTAAGCCCACACGTCTACAGGCCGCTGAAACCAAAACTCCAATCAATGGAACCAGTATAAATCCCTCAATGACAACGAAAGATTTGTCCTGCGGACTTGTGAAACGAGCGGTAAGTGGAAATATTCTCATGAAACAGGCACCCTAATTCATACGGGTTCTAGTGGGAAATTCATTGGTCAATACCATCCTTTCTGAGCCGTAGCTGGCAAGAACACATACCGCTCCACTGATCGCCCCTCCTAGCTAAGAGCCAGTCTCGCCTGCAACTGCTCCAGAAAGACCACCGGAGCCAATGGCTATTGGAAGTCCGCCCGTTCGGAATCTCATCAGATCTTCCTGAACCGAATTAAAGATAGGGTCATGAATATAATCGAAATAGAACCGAAAAAAATGATCTGCCACATCTTCGGATAACCGAGATAACTCGGGATGTTTACAACTAACGATAATACAGCAAATAATCCTGATGCACTTATGATTTTGTCATAATGATCTTTTTTCATGAATAGTATTTCCCAAAATCAGATCTAATCTGCCGGAGAAATCGCGTAGACAGGATATGCCGAGAGACTACCTCCAATAGCGCCAGAGACAAAGCCCGCCGGGCCCGCAAACGCGCCTCCAACGGTTGCATCTCCTCGGTCACCCCCGCCGATCCAATCCGGTTCTTAAGCCGTCAACTCACGCAGGTCCAAAGCCATATCCGTCATACAGAGCACCCTTATCTGAGCGAGTTGTTATCACGATAGCTGTCGCGTCAACAGTGTTGCAGCCCCCGACTTGGGAAATCTCAGGCGTGGTCGGAAGCCCGAAACAGTCGTAGGGGTTCACGTTTGCGTATCGGACCGATTCCAGTAACAGGCTGTCCGTCATGCAACCCGCAGATTGGCGGGGCAGGTCAAGCTGACGGCCTTGCGACCGGGACTTGTCCTGACAGCCCTGACGGGGCCTTCACAAGCTGATGACCTGATTTTGTCTCACAACCGCAACCGTGGTCCTCAATGGCGACGACGGCGCCCTGCACCCCATCCAATTGGCGCACCCGCCCACCTCCGCTACAACCCGCTCCATGACCATCCGCGAGGAACAGAGGCGCAGGGTGACGGAGCGGCTGGCGGGGCACCTGCTGGCCACCGGGCTGTCGCGCACCAGCGTCCGGCAGCTGGCGGCGGCGGCGGGGGTCTCGGACCGCATGCTGCTCTACTATTTCAAGGACAAGGCCGAGGCCCTCAGCGAGGCCATGGCCCAGGTGACGGGCCAGCTGGGCCAGCAGCTCGAGGCCTCGGTGACGGCGGGCGAGCGCCTGGCGCCGGAGCGCCTGCTGGCCGAGGCGGCGCAGATGGTCACCGGGGCCAAGGTGCGGCCCTTCATGGCCCTGTGGATGGAGGTCATCGCCGCCGCCGCCCGGGGCGAGGCGCCCTTCGCCAACATCGCGGGGCAGGTCACCGCCGGCTTCCTGGCCTGGATCGAGAGCCGCCTGGACATCGCGGACCCGGAGCGGCGCAGGGCCACGGCGGGCCTCATCCTCGCCGCCGTCGACGGCCTCGCCCTGCTGGAGATCGGCGCCGGAGCGCCCGCCGCCCTGGCGGCCGCGGAACGGGCGCGGGACCTGCGGTTCACTCCCTAAAATTAGATCCAAGCGCCGTTGACCCCCTCACCGACCTTCGGTCGGAGCTCCCCCTTGGGGGAGCAACTGGCGCCGTTTCATTCCTCCCCCCAGGGGCAGGGCTATCGCATATAGATTCCGCCTATAGAACGACTTGGCTGCGCAAGACTCGCTCGATCAAAAAACCGGGAACAAAACGGAATCGGTGACTGCCTCTTGGACTGCAGACGCTTACCAGCG
>JADBYZ010000024.1 GCA_020402745.1 Phenylobacterium sp. | reverse complement strand
GAAGGTGCGGCTCTATCGCCGACCACTCCGCATCCGAAAGCCAATAAACCTGCTTGCGCTTCGTCATCCGGGCTACCTCCCGGAATCTCAGAATCAGCCTTCGGCCACCCGCGCAAGCTGATTGAGTACGAACCCTAGAGGCCGAGCCGGTCCGCGACCTCTTCGCCGATCGCAAGGGAGCTTGTCAGGCCCGGGCTCTCGATGCCGAACAGCGCCACCAGCCCATCGAGCCCGTGGACTTCAGGCCCGTCGATGCGGAAATCGGGCTGCGGCTGGCCAGGGCCGTGCAGTTTGGGGCGTACCCCGGCGTAATCGGGCTGAAGAGCGCCGTCTGGCAGGTCTGGCCAGAACGTGCGGATGCAGTCGTAGAAGGCGCCGGCCCGGCCGGGATCCACTTCATAGTCAGGGGCGGGAACGAACTCGAGATCCGGCCCGAAGACCGCCTGCCCCCCAAGGTCCCGCCGGTAGTGAGTCCCTAGGGCCCCCGGGATGGGCGGCGGATAGACCAGGCGGGAGAAGGGCGCCCGGCCCGTCAGCCGGAAGTAGACACCCTTGCCGAAGAAGCCTTGCGGGATGGTTCCCGATGGCAGGCCGGAGATACGGCCCGCCACCGACTGGGCGTCCAGGCCGGGCGCCGTGACAAGACGGGCCGTGGTCAGGACGGCGGGATCATCACCCCCAGTGGAAACCCGCCAACCGCCGGTCGCGAGCGGCTCAGCGCCCTCGAAGGGGGTCGACAGCACCACGGCGCCGCCCCGGGACTCGATCTCCCCCTGCAGGGCCAGCATGTAGCCGTGGCTGTCGAAGACCCCGCTCTGGGGCGAGAGCAGGGCCGCATCGCACTTCAGGTCGGGCTCCAGGGCCCGGACCTGGGCGGGGGTCAGGACCTCCATGCCCTCGACGTCATTGGTGCGCGCCTGGTTGAGGATGGCGTCGAGCCGTTCCAGCTCTTCGGGACCGTTGAAGACCACGAGCTTGCCACAGCGGTCGAAGGCAACGCCGCGTTCGGCGAGGAAGGCGTAGAGGGACCGCCGCCCCTGGACGCACAGGCGCGCCTTGAGTGACCCCGTGGGATAATAGAGACCGCCGTGGACAACTTCGGAGTTCCGCGCAGAGACGCCCTCCCCGATCCGGGGACCGGCCTCGAGGACGACAGTGGAGAGACCGCGAAGGGCCAGGGCGTAACCGCAGGCGAGGCCGACGGCCCCCGCTCCGACCACCACGGCGTCAAAGTCGAATCCAGACATGCCTGACGCCTAAACCAGTCCCGGTGGAAAGCAAGCTGGCGCCCGGACGCCAGCGGATCCGGTCGGGTATTGCGCACTGTGGGGATTTTGAGGCAGAAGCCTGCGCTGAACGCTGCAGATCGTCCGCCATTGGGCAGAACTGTGCGCAAATCATGCAAGGAGCATGCGTGGCCGAAACCCTGGACGCCATCGACGCCCGCATCCTGGACCTGATCCAAGCCGATGCAGGCCTTTCGGTGGCCGAGATCGCCGACCGGGTTGGCCTGTCGTCCAGCCCCTGCTGGCGTCGGATCAAGCGCCTTGAAGATGCCGGGATCATCCAGAAGCGGGTGACCATCCTGGACCGTGAAAGGCTGGGCCTGTCCTTCGAGGTCTATTGCACGGTGAAGCTGGCCCTGCCGACCAAGGACAACCTGGACGCCTTTGATCGGGCCATCCTGGACATGCCGGAGGTCGTCCAGTGCGCGACCGTCACCGGGGCGGCCGACTATGAGCTTCGGATTGTGACCCGCGACATGCCGGCCTTTGACTCCTTCCTCCGGGAGACCCTCCTGTCCCTGGGACTGGTCTCGAACATCGAGAGCCGGATCGTCATCCGCTCGGTGAAGAACACCACGGCGGCGCCCCTGGGCCTCATTACCCCCCACGTCCCCGGCTAGGTCACGGCAGGCTGGCGAGAC
The DNA here is from genome assembly GCA_020402745.1 of Phenylobacterium sp. Classification (GTDB taxonomy): domain Bacteria; phylum Pseudomonadota; class Alphaproteobacteria; order Caulobacterales; family Caulobacteraceae; genus Phenylobacterium. Next base: position 67,597 of record JADBYZ010000024.1, on the reverse strand, counting down.
CTCTCCGGGTCTGGAGCAGGTATTCGATCCCGGTCCAGACCGTCAGCACGGCGGCGACCCAGACCAGGGCGAGGGGCAGGAGGGGCGGAAGGGCCGGAATCAGCCCAACCCCCAGCATGGACGCCAGGGCGACCAGTTGCACGGCCGTCTTCCACTTCGCGAGGCCTGTGACCGGCAACTTCAGGCCCCGTGCGGCCCCCACCTCGCGAAGGGCGCTGACAGCGAACTCGCGGAACAGGATCAGGCCGGCTGGCAGGGCGAAGGCCGGGCCAGCGCCGCTGGCCATCAGTCCCACCACCGCCCCACAGACCAGGATCTTGTCGCCGATGGGATCCAGGATGGTTCCCCAGACGGTGACCGCGTCGTACCGGCGGGCCAGCCAGCCATCGAGGAAATCCGTCACTGCGGCAATGACGAAGGCCCAGAAGGCAAAGTGCATCAGGCCACCGTCCGGATCACGGCCGGTGCCCACGGCGACCAGGGCGGCGAACATGGCCAGGGTCAGGGCGATGCGGACAATGGACAGGATGTTGGGCAGGGCCTTCATCAGCGCTCCTTGTGGAAGGCGGCGAATATGCGTTCGGCGAGGGCGCTGCTGACGCCCTCGACCTTCTCCAGATCCTCGGCCGCAGCCCGCGCCACGCCGGCGGCGGACCCGAAGGCGTGAAGCAGGGCGCGCTTTCGCGTCGGTCCGATCCCCTCGATCTCGTCCAGCGGATTGCGCCGCAGGTCGGCGGCCCGGCGGGCCCGGTGGCTGCCGATGGCGTAGCGGTGAGCCTCGTCGCGCAGCCTCTGCAGGAAGTAGAGAACCGGGCTCTTGGGCTCCAGCATGAAGGGCGGTTGGCCGGGCAGGAAGAAGCGCTCGAGGCCGGCGTCACGGTCCGGCCCCTTGGCCACGCCGACCACCGGAATGTCGTCAACCCCCAGCTCGGTCATGACCTCCAGGGCCGCGCCCAGCTGGCCACCGCCTCCGTCGATCAGCACCAGGTCCGGTCGTACGGTGGTTTCGCCGGAACCGCCCTCACGGACCAGGCGGCCGAAGCGTCGCCGAAGGACCTCGCGCATCATGCCGTAGTCGTCCCCGGGGGTAAGGTCCGTGCTGCGGATGTTGAACTTGCGGTACTGGGCCTTCTGAAACCCGTCCGGCCCGGCGACGATCATGCCGCCAACGGCGTTGGTCCCCATGATGTGGCTGTTGTCATAGACCTCGATCCGCTCCGGGGAAGCGTCCAGGCCAAAGGCCTCCGCGACTCCGGCCAGCAGCTTCGAATGGGCCGACCCTTCGGCCAGCCGGCGGCCCAGGGCCTCCCGGGCATTGGTCAGGGCCTCGTCGACCAGGCCGCGCTTCTCGCCACGTTCTGGCCGGCGGATCTCGACCCTGCGGCCAGACTTCAGGCTGAAGGCCTCGGCCAGGAGCTCAACCTCGTCAGGCTCACAGCTGACCAGGATGAGCTTCGGGATCGGCCGGTCGTCATAGAACTGGCCGATGAAGGCCGCCAGGATCGCCGGGTCCGGGTCGGTGCGGTCGATGCGGGGGAAGTAGGCCCGGTTGCCCCAGTTCTGGCCCGCCCGGAAGAAGAAGACCTGGACGCAGGCCTGGCCGCCGTCGCTGTGCAGGGCGAAGACGTCAGCCTCCTCGAGGCTTTCGGGATTGACCAGGGTCTCCTGGCTCACGGCCGCCAGGGCGCGGATGCGGTCGCGAAGACGGGCCGCCTGCTCGAACTCCATCTCGTCGGAGGCCGCCTGCATAGCCTCGGACAGCCGGGTCATGACCGCGCGGCTGCGGCCACGCAGGAAGTCCTCGGCCTGGTCCACCAGGGCGGCGTAGTCCTCAAGGCTGATCGCGCCCGTGCACGGAGCGGCGCATCGGCGGATCTGGTGCAGCATGCAGGGCCGGGTCCGGCCCTCGTAGACGCTGTCGGTGCAGGACCTCAGCAGGAAGGCCTTCTGCAGGGTGTTGAGGGTTCGGTTGACGGCGTTCGCCGAGGCGAAGGGCCCGAAATAGTCCCCCTTGAGGGTGTGGGCGCCCCGGTGCTTTCGCAGCTGGGCGGCGGGATGGTCCCGCCGGATGACGATCTCGGGAAAGCTCTTGTCGTCGCGCAGGAGGACGTTGAAGCGCGGCTTCATCTGCTTGATCAGGTTGATCTCGAGCAGGAGGGCGTCGGTCTCGGTCCGCGTGGTGACGAACTCCATGGCCCGGGTCAGATCGACCATCAGGGCGATGCGCTGGGTATGGAACCGGCCCTGAGCGTACTGCAGGACCCGCTTCTTCAGCGAGCGGGCCTTGCCCACATAGAGGACCTCGCCGCCCTCGCCCATCATCCGGTAGACGCCAGGCGCATCTGGCAACCGCCGGACCTGGTCGCGGATCAGCTCGGCGCCGGTGAGTGAAGCGCCTTCGGCTGCAGGGGGTGTTTCGGCGTCCAGGGACATTCGTCCGGTATAGGCGACTCCCGCCCCGGTGGGGACCCCGGGGCGGGAACCTGTGTCAGGTCGGCGGCAAGAGACCGCGCAAGGCCTCGAGATAGGAAGCGAAGGCGTTGCGACCGGCGTCGTTGATCCTGACCGTCGTCAGAGGCCGGCGACCGGCGAAGGCCTTCTCGATCTCGACATAGCCCGCATCCTCCAGCTTGCGCAGGTGGACTGAGAGGTTCCCGTCGGTCGCCGACAGACGGGTCTTCAGTTCGCTGAAGTCCGCGGCTCCAGCGCCGGCGAGGTAGGCCATGATCCCCAGCCGGATACGGCCATGGATCACCTCATCAATCCGCTCGATATCAAGATCCGGACTCACCGTCGGCCTTCCTGGCGCATCAGGATCAGGCCGGGCGCGAGGCCCAGGGCGAAGAGGGCGACTGCGTAGGCGAGCCAGAGCAGCGGCCCACCTGCGACCGCCGCCACGGCGACAGCCGCGATGAAGCTGCCGACCCCGACGCGGCGCAGCCAGTGCGTCCTGCCAAGGTGGGCGGCCGCCATCCAGCATAGGCCGTAGAGGGCCAGGATGATGGAAGGGAAGACATTGAAGACCCCCCAGTCCGAAGTCCGGTAACCCGCCGCCATCACGGCGACGAAGAGAACCCAGATGGCGATGCCGGCCTGGTTCCAGACCACACCGATGGACTCATTCAGGCTGCTGGCGGCTCCGGGGCGGGTTCGTGTCCTGCGGTTCAGCGCTGGAAGGGCGAGGGCGAAGGCCAGCCCGCTGGCCAGCCAGATCCAGCCGAGGGCTGGCGCCGGCAGGGGCAGAAGCCCCACCTGGATCGCGAAGGCGAGAAGGCTGGTGATCCCGAAGACGCCTCCCGCAAGGGCCATGTAGGGACCGGCGAGCACGGGGGCGCCGCGCCCCTCCTCGGCCAGGGTCTTGAGGTAGGCGAGATCCTCACCGATCTGAGTTTGGGCATCCGTCATGGCAGGCTCCGTGAAAACGTTGGAGCCAACCTACAAGGTAACTTTGAAACGTAAAGTACTTTTCTCAGATCCGGATACGGCCGTTGACGATCTCCCCGTAAACAGCGGTGTCCAGTGGACGATAACCGCCATCGGCGGCCCGGTGGAACAAGGGGGCGGCGACCTTCGCCGGATCAAACCCCTCGGCCACGAGCTCCACCTTGCGCTGCTTGAAGGTGCCGGTGACGGCCATCTCGGGCTGGAGCCTCAAGAAGGCGGGACGGGCGTACTCGGGCAGGTCGGCGGCGATGCGGGCCGCCAGGATCCCGAGATCGAAGTCCTCGCCGGTCACCAGGGCCGCCATTCCGGCCCGCCCATCGGCCTTGGGCACCTCCACCCCGTAGACATTCGCCTCGATCACGCCAGGAACGGCCTGTAGACGCAAGGCCACCTCGGCGGTTGAGACATTCTCCCCCTTCCACCGGAAGGTGTCGCCGACCCGGTCGACAAAGAAGACGTAGCCATCCTCGTCCTGGCGCAGGAGGTCGCCGGTCCGGAACCAGGCGTCGCCCGGCGTGAAGACATCCCTCAGCACCTTTTTCTCGGAAGCGGCCTTGTCGAGATAGCCCGTGTAGTCCGCCCGAGGGTCCGAGGAATCGATGCGACCCAGGCATTCTCCCGCCTCCCCAGGAGCCGCCTCTTGGCAGTAGCCGTCCGGCCCGCGCAGGGGCGCCTCGGCTTCGTAGTCAAAGCGGACGATCCGGCCGTTGAACCGACGCCGAAGAAGAGCAGGAAGACGGCCGATGGCGCCGGGACGGCCATCGAAGTTGAAGAAGGAAACATTGCCTTCCGTCGAGCCGTAGAACTCGAGGACCCGGGGAACGCCGAAGCGACCGGTGACCTTGTCCCAGACATCCGGCCGCAGGCCGTTCCCGAAGGCCAGGCGAAGCTTGTGCGCCCTCTCATCCGGGTGTGGCGGCTGGTTCGCAAGGTACCGGCAGAGTTCGCCGATATAGACGAACTGCGTGCAACCCTCCCGCCGTATGTCCTCCCAGAACTGTGTGGCCGAGAAGCGCCGCTTGAGGACCACACAGGCGCCGTTCAGAAGGGCCGCCCCCATGCCGCAGAGCCCGCCGGTGGCGTGGTAGAGGGGAAGGGCGACATAGATCCGGTCATCAGAGCGAGCCCCCGTCGACCCTGCAAATCCCCGCATGTAGAGCTGCACCCGGACATGGGTCACCCGCGCCGCCTTCGGCAGGCCGGTGGTCCCGGAGGTATAGATCAGCAGGGCGGTGTCCCCGGCCTTGAGTCCGTCGCGAACGGCCGCAGGCGGCGGATCGGCGGATCGCCCGGCAAGGTCTGTGGTGAGGTCGCCCTCGCCGGGGAGCGGCGCGTCCAGGCTCCAGAGCCGGGGCGTGTGTTCCAGGTCGCCGAGGATGTCCTGGAGGGCGGGCGACGTCTCGGCGTCCACGATGACTTCATGGGCGCCCGCCAGGGTCAGGCAGTGGGCCAGGGCCTGGCCGGTCAGCTGGTTGTTGATCAGGGCCGAGACGACGCCGACCTTGGAGAGGCCGTACCACGCCGGCAGATACTCGATGCGGTTCGGCAGGAAGAGGGCGACCCGGTCGCCGGGCTTCAGCCCCGCCTCCAGCGCCCAGCGGGCGAACCGGTTGGCCAGAGCCTCCATCCCGGCGTAGGTCAGGCTGCGCCCCTCGAACCTCAGGGCCTCGCGATCATTCCAGCGCGCCGCAGCCGCCTCAAGGTCGTCGCAGATACGGCGCGGACTGGCGGGATGAATTCCCCTCACCCGCCCCAAGGTGCGAAAAAGTCCGGAAGCGAAGCGAAGGTCGCGCGCAAGAGAAGCGAACATTCGGGGCACAACTCCTGTCCGTGGCTCCACGAGCCACGGATCTGGCGGTGAGGTCACCAGTATTCAAGTCGGCGGCAATCGTCAGCAGCAGGATCAGGCGGCCTGAAGTCCGGGAACGTCATGCAGCTCGGCGGGCAGGCCGGCGCCCATCAGGTCGATGAAGTTATCTCGCCAGAACCGCCGGCGGGCCGACTCACCGACGCCTTCTAAGGACTCCCCAAAGCGCTTCAGCGGGTTGCGGCCGCCCTCGATGTGGGGAAAGTCCGAAGAGAACAAACAGACGTCCTCGCCAGCGTTGGCGATGATCCAGGCGACACCTTCATGGGGATAGGGCGTCGCGCGGAACTGGCGCTGTAGAATCTCGCTCGGCCGGGCCGAAAGCCGCTGGAGCCGCTCCTCGCGACCAAAGGCCGCCGCCCCGGAGTCCATGAACTTCATCAGGCTCGGGACCCAGGAGGCGCCCAGCTCGATGGCCCCGAACTTCAGGCGGGGGAACCGGTCGAAGACCCCGTCGAAGACCAGGGCCGCCAGGGTCTGCCAGACCGCGACCGGGATGGTCATGAAGGACAGGGAGGTGAAATTCTCGGCGCCGCCGTGGAAGTCGAGGACCCGGGGCAGACCGTTTTCGAAGTAGGCGGGATTCATCTTCTCCTCCCCGCCCACGTGGAAGAGGACCGGCAGGCCGGCTTCCTCGAGGAGGGCCCAGAGCGGGTCGAGGCCCACATGGGAAGGGCTGTGACCGGGAGGACAGCGCGAGGGGACCATCAAGCCCCGACAGCCGAGGTCGATAGCCTCCCGGGCGATCCGGGGCGCCGCCTCGATGTCCAGGAGGGGGACATAGCCCGTCGCCAGCAGCCGGCGGTCGACTGAGCAGAAGTCGGCCATCATGCGATTGTGGGCCCGGGCTCCGGCCAGGGCCAGCTCGGCCTGTCCTGATTCCTCGAGGCCATAGTTGCCCAGGGCGTGGGTGGTGAAGACCAGCTGGCTGGCGAAACCGAGCAGGTCGAGGGAGCGCGGCCGATCCTCCCGGCGGAAGGCGCCCAGGGCCTGGTAGTTCTTGCGCAGGAGCAGGTTGGCCTCATCGCCCGACCGGAATTCGGGATCATCCTGTAGGGCGCGGGCCTTGTCCTCCCAACCGGTCAGGTCGCCAGGCTTGCGAATCGCCTCGGAGAAGGCCGCCCTCAGGCCCGGCTCGACATATCGGTCGATTTCTCCGGGCAGCTCCATGACATGCGAATCCGCGTCATGGACCGTGAAACCCTCGACATAGGGCATGGTTCGCCCTCCCCCCGTCTGTTGTTGGTCCGTACTTCGGACCGGGGAGGCGCGGCGGTCAAGCCCCGCCGCTTTGGGCGGGGCCTGACGCGAGTTCAAATCTGGGCGAGCAGGTAGTCGGCGGCCGAGACCTTGAACTCGCCCGCCGCCTCGATGTTGAGCTGCTTTACGACACCGTTGACGACATACATCGAGTAGCGCTGTGAGCGCAGGCCCAGGCCGAACTTGGAACCGTCCATGGTCAGGTCCACGGCCTTGGTGAAGTCGCCCGCCGGATCGGCGATCATCTCGATCTCGCCCAGTACGCCCTGGCTCTCGCCCCAGGCCTTCATCACAAAGGCGTCGTTCACTGACAGGCACACGATGGCGTCAACGCCCTTGGCCTTCAGGTCGGCGGCCAGGTCCTTGTAGCCCGGCAGGTGCCGCGCCGAGCAGGTCGGAGTAAAGGCGCCCGGAACGGCGAAGAAGGCCACCTTGCGGCCTTTGAAGACCTCGTCGACGGAGGTGGGCTTTGGCCCCTCGGCCGTACCGGCGATGAGGTTGGCGGCGGGAAGCGTATCTCCGACCTTAAGGGTCATGGCCTGTCTCCGGGGCTCTGTTCGTAAGGGAATGGACACTGATAACCCCTCGGTGCGGCCCCGCAATGGCCAAGTGTCATTCGGCGTCTTGAATCCGCCCCAAGACCGTCGGAGAAACCGCACATGGATCCCGCGTCCTATCTCTCCGGCCAGCTCCTCATCGCCCTGCCGGCGATCGGCGATCCGCGCTTTGAGCGCGCGGTGGCGCTCATTTTCGCGCATGACGCCGAGCACGCCATGGGACTGGTTCTGAACCATCCCCTGCGGAGCCTGATGCTGGGCGAGGTTCTCGAGCAGCTCTCGATCCCCTGCCCCGAGACGCGCCAAACCGAAGGCGTGCTGCTGGGCGGCCCGGTCCAGACCGAGCGGGGCTTTGTCCTGCACAGCGATGATTTCCGGGCGACGGATGGCGCCACCCTGCACACGCCGGGCGGCCTGGCCTGCACCCCGACCCGGGAGGCCCTTGAGGCGATATCCCGCAACGACGGGACTCCGCGCCGGTCGCGTCTGGCCCTGGGCTACGCCGGATGGGGGCCGGGCCAGTTGGAGCAGGAGATCCGGCGGAATGTCTGGCTGACCTGCCCGGCTGACGAGGCGATCGTCTTCGAGACGCCGCTGCATGAGATCTGGGCGGCAGCCCTTGGCCGCCTGGGCGTGGACCCTTCCTTCCTGACCGCCGAAGCGGGCCAGGCCTGAGGCCTGGGGCCCTCAGCCCCTGGGCGTCGGGGACGCGGCCCCGTCCATATGGCGTTGACTCAGATTGACCTTAGACTCCTGCCGGGTGAGGGCCGGCGCAGGGTCGGTTTCCCGTCCCTATCTGCACCCGAGGACGCAGGAACGACATGCGGGCTGGGCGCTGGCTGGGCGCTCTCCACGCCGTCACCGACCCGCGCGGTAAGGGTCAGGCGGAGAGTCTTGAACTTGCACCGTTACCGGGAGGCGGCGGTGCAACCCGTCCGAACAGGACATGATCCCGCCAATCGCCGTTGATCTTGAGGTACGCCCGGGCGAGTCCCTCCTCCTCGAACCGCGCCTGGCCCAGTAATCGTCGGGACGGCGTGTTCTCGGGCAGGCAGGCGGCCTCCAGTCGGTGGAGGGCCAGGGTTCGGAAGGCGAAGAGTGAGAGGGTGCGTACGGCGGCCAGGGTGTGCCCCTGTCGCGTGAATCCGGAGCCGCACCAGTATCCCAGCGTTCCCATTTGCGCGACGCCGCGCCGGACATTGGACAGAGTGATGCCCCCGGTCATGGCGCCGTCGCCCTTCCGGAAAACAAGGAAAGGGTAGGTCAAGCCAAGATCAATATCTCGGGCGTAGGAGGCGAGGCGCCGACGCCAGGCGGCGCGGGTGAGGTCGTCCTCCGGCCAGGTGGGCTCCCAGGGCTGCAAGAAGGATCTGGAGGCGCGCCTCAACTCGCTCCACTCGGGAAAGTCCGATGGCCTCGGCGGGCGGATCTCGATCCCGTCCCCCTGCAGCCTCAGGCTATCGCCTGGCGTGATCCAGTCCAGAAGCGCCATGATGGCAAACTCCGAGGTTTTTCCCGTCCGTCAAGTCATCGCTGGGTCAAGGGCGGCCCAGCCTTCAGGGCGTCCCGGAAAGCTTCCGCCGCAGGATGGGCCGCTTCAGGACCCAGGACCGCTGCCGCGGCAAGGCCCGACTCGAGCAGGCGCGCGCCCGCCCGCTTCACCGCGGCGGCGTCGCAGGCGTCAATCCGGGCGGCGATCTCCGACGGCGGGATGAGGCGCCCATGGGTCAGAATCTGATGTGCCGCCTGTTCCGCCCGGGTCAGGAGGGACTCCGCCGCCATGAACTGTCCGGCCTTGAGCTGGGCCCGCGCGCGGGCGAGCTCCGCTTCGCGGGGCGCCCCAGCGAGGTCTTGCATCTGGCCGGCGGCCACGGCTGCGAGTTCGCTTGCGCTCCCGGCCTCGCAGCCTGCAAAGACGCCGATCATGCCGCAGTCGGACCAGAACTCACCCCAGGCGTCGACGGCGTAGGCCAGGCCGCGAGCCTCCCGGGCTTCCTGGAAAAGTCGCGAGGCCATGCCGCCGCCGAGGCACTCCACGAAGACCTGCGCCGCCCAGGCGTCGGGGTCGGTCGCCGCAAGGCCGGGGCACAGGAACACCAGGTTGGCCTGCTCGAGCTCGCGGTCGTCTGTTCGGACGCCCCCCGTGAACTGTGCAGGGGGCGGAGAAGAAGATGGGGCAGGCTCGGCGGTGGCGAAATCCCGCTCCGCCAGACGCAGCAGGGCGTCTTCGTCCACGGCGCCCGAAGCCACGACCACAAGGCGGTCCGGCGCATAGAGCGACCGGCGCCACTCGCGAAGGCCGGCGACATCCGCCCGCTGGAGGCTGGACGCGTCGCCCAGGATGCAGCGCCCCAGGGCCTGGTCCGCGAAGGCGACCGCCTGGGCCATCTCGAAGACGAGATCATCCGGGGCGTCCTCAGCTTCGGCGATCTCCTGAAGAACCACCCGACGCTCCCGCTTCAGGTCTTCTGGATCGAGGGTTGGACGCAGGAGGATGTCCGAAAGGAGGGCGGAGGCGCCGTCCAGCCCCTCGGGAAGGGTCCGGACGTGAAAGACCGTCCGCTCGAACCCGGTTTCGGCGTTCATCTGTCCGCCGCCGGCCTCGATCGCCTCGGCCAGCTGGCGGGCGTTGCGGCCCGCTGCGCCCTTGAAGACCATATGCTCGAGCAGGTGCGACCAGCCGGACTCCCGCGCCCCCTCACTCCGCGCCCCTCGACCCGCCGCGGCGACCAAGGCGACGGTGTGGGCGCCGGGCGTTGGGTCACAGACCAGCCGGACGCCGTTGGACAGGGTGTGAATCCGGGGCGTGTCAGCCCCCAGCGAAGGCCCGAACATAGGCGGCGACCTTTCCCGCATCGGCGGCGATGCGTTCGAAACGTTCCGGGCGTTCCGCGAGGGACCGGGCCCGGACCGGCGTGGCGGGCGGCTGGCCGGTCGCCGCCTGCACCGCTTCCGGGAACTTGGCTGGATGCGCCGTCGCCAGGACGACGGTGGGACCTGGCCCTGGGGTCCGCCGCAGAGCGGAGAGCGCTACCGCCGTGTGGGGGTCTACGGTCTGGCCGGTCTCGGCAAGAGTCCGGCGCATTTGCTCGGCCGTGGCCGCTTCATCCGTCGAGGCTCCGGCGAAGAGAGCCGTCATCGCGGCCAGGGCCTCCGGCGGGGTCACGATGTCACGCCCGGCCGCAAAGCCTGTGAAGGCTGCAGCCGTCGCCGCCCCGTCCCGTCCCGTGGCCTCGAAGAAAAGTCGCTCGAAGTTGGAGGCGGACTGGATGTCCATGGCCGGCGACTGGGTCTCGGCCACCAGACCTCGGGCGTAGGTCCCGGTCGCGAAGGTCCGTGCCAGGATGTCGTTGGCGTTGGTGGCGATCAGGATCCTGCTGACTGGAAGGCCCATGCGATGGGCCACATACCCCGCAAAGCCATCCCCGAAATTGCCTGAGGGAACGGCGAAGGCGACGGGCCTATGCGGCGCGCCGAGGGCGACGGCCGTGGTGACGTAATAGACCGACTGGGCGACGATCCGGGCGAAGTTGATGGAGTTGACGGCTGAGAGGCCCACGGCCTTCTGGAGCTGGGAGTCCGCCAGGGCGGTCTTCAGAATGGCCTGGCAGGCATCGAAGTCCCCGGCCACGGCAAGGCACCTGACATTGTCCTCGACGGCGGTGGTCATGAAGCGGCGCTGGACCTCAGAGATCCGCCCGTCGGGGAACATGGCGACGATCCGCGTATTGGCCCGGCCACGAAAGGCCTCCACAGCCGCCCCGCCGGTGTCGCCCGACGTCGCGCAGAGGATGGTCTGGGTGCGTCCCGCCTGCTCCAGGACATGGTCGGACAGCCGGGCCAGGAGTTGCATGGCCACGTCCTTGAAGGCCAGGCTGGGTCCGTGGAACAGCTCGGCCAGGAAGACGTCGGAACCCAGCTGCACCAGGGGAACCACGGCCGGATGGTTAAAGGCTGCGTAGGCCTCGTGGCACATCCGCGCCAGGTCCGCCTGCGGGATCTCGTCGCCGGCAAACCTTCCCAGGACCGCAGCCGCCACCTCGGCATACGTCTGGCCCGCAAAGGCGGCGATCTCCTCCTGGTCGAAGGTCGGCCAGGTCTCCGGGACGTAGAGCCCGCCATCCGGCGCCAGACCGGCGAGTACGGCCTCGACGAAGCCGACAGGAGGCGAGCCGCCACGGGTGGAGATGTAACGCATCAGCTTCTGAAGTGCTTGCGGAGGAGCGCGCCGTATACGCCGAGCAGGGCTGCGGCAAGGCCGAACCAGGTCAGGGCGTATTCCAGGTGGCGGTTGGAGATGGCCGCCGGAATGGGTGCGGGCGACAGGGCGGAGAACTCGGGGTTGGAGGCGGTTTCGGCCATCAGCATGACCGGCGCGGGTTGAGACGCGCCAAGCGTCGCAGCCATGGCGGGAATGTCGCGGTTGAACCACAGCCGGCCGGCGGGGTCGGCCTTGGGCGTAAAGACGCTGGGCGAGTCCGGAACCCTTAGCACCCCGGTCACCGAAACCGGACCCAGCGGACCTTCCTGCCCTGGCCGCGCAGAAACATCCTCCGCCACAAACCCCCGGTCGACCAGCAGGCTTCGGTACCGACTGGAAGCCACCGGGCAGGCGGAGATCAACCGCCGACCTGCAGTCCCGTCCTTCAGTCCGAAGAGTTCGACATAGGCGGCGCGGGACAGTCCGGGGCAGTCCACCCGGACCCGGACCATGTCGAGGTCCGCCGGTGAGGCGGCCCGGTCCAGAGCCGTCGCTACGGAGATGGGAGCTGCAGTCTCAAGCTTGGCGATCCGGGTGAGGAGGGCTTCCTTCCAGGTCAGGCGTTGGAGTTGCCACATGCCAAGCGCCACAAGAATGGCGAGTCCGATCACCGTGGCGAGCGTCAGGCCCATTGGAAAACGGGTCCGATCGACAGGCTCAGTCCTCATGGCGGGATTCCGCCGCCTGGTTGGCGAACTGCGCCGCCAGGAGCACGCCCTTCATGGGGCGCAGGAGTCCCACGCAAACCCCCACAGTCATGGGCAGGAAGACGGCAAGGTGAACCCAGATGGGGGGGCGGTAGGCGATCTCGGTGAAGAGGGCGGCGAAGGCGACGATGAAGCCGCCGATCAGCATGACGAAGACAGCAGGGCCATCGCCCGGGTCAGCGCGGCTGAAATCGTAGCCACAGGCCTCGCAATGGTCCGCTACGGTGAGAAACCCCCGGAAGAGGGCGCCCTCCCCGCAATGGGGACAGCGACCGGCGAGCCCCGCCAGAAGGGGGTTCACGCCGGCCACCGGAAGTCAGTGTCCGCCCGAGGCGCCGAACACCACGTAGATGAAGGCGAAGAGGAACAGCCACACCACGTCGACGAAGTGCCAGTACCAGGCCGCAGCCTCGAAGCCGAAGTGCTGCTTGGGGGTGAAGCCGGTCCCCATCAGACGCCCAAGGCAGACCAGGAGGAAGAGGGTTCCGATCAGAACGTGGAAGCCGTGGAAGCCGGTGGCCATGAAGAAGGCTGAACCGTAGAGGCCGGAGTTCTCTGCGCCCTCCCCGCCGAAGAAGTACTTGTGATCGAGGATGTGATAGTACTCGTAGACCTGAACGGCTGTGAAGATGGCGCCGAGGATCACGGTCAGCAGGACGCCAATCTTTGCGCCCCTTCTGTCGCCGCTTTGAAGCGCATGGTGCGCCCAGGTCACTGTGGTGCCCGAGAGCAGGAGGATCAGGGTGTTGAGCAGGGGCAGGTTCCAGGCCGGCACCGTCTCGACGCCCTTGGGTGGCCAGGTCGCCCAGGCTTGCCGGACCTCCTCGATCCCCGATTGGGTGCGAAACTCGCTGAAGAGGGCCATCTCGAAGAAGATCCAGAACCAGGCCACGAAGAACATCACCTCGGAGGCGATGAACATGATCATGCCGTAGCGCAGGCCAATGCCGACAACGGGGGTGTGGTCGCCCTGGTTGGCCTCGACAGTGACATCCCGCCACCAGCCGGCCATGGTCAGAAGCACGCCGGCAAAGCCGGCCAGCAACACCGTCAGATCGCCCTTGGGCAGACCAAACAGCCCCTTCATGGCGATGACGCCGCCGACCGCCATCACGCAGGCGGCGATCGAACCCACCAGCGGCCAGGGGCTGGGATTGACGAGATGGTAGTCGTGTTTGACGTCGCCCGCAGACATTGCGCCCCTGTTCCTCTTACTGCCTCGGTCCGCCCGGTGAGTCGCAGACCCGGTGAACGCTTCTGATCGTGTCCCTATAGCCCCGCTTTCGGCATTCCGCCAAGGGCGGATGGCGCTTGCGCGGCCTTGGGCGCTGCATCCTGCGCCGGGAAGAAGGTGTATGACAGGGTTACCTCTGACTTGCCCCGGGTGTCGAAGTCCTCTGCGAACTTCGGATCGACGAAGTAGACCACTGGAAACTCAATCGTCTTGCCCGCGGGGATGGTCTGGTTCGAAAAGCAGAAGCACTCAAGCTTCTGGAAGTAGGCGCCCGCGAGTTGGGGGGTGACATTGTAGACCGCGTGGCCGGTGACGGGCTGGTCGCTGTTGTTGGTCACCGTGAAGTAGGCGAGGCCGGTCTGTCCGATCCGGAGGGTCTGGGAAGTCTGCTGCGCCCGGAAGCTCCAGGGAAGTTCCCGGACGTTGGCGTCGAAGCGAACGACCAGATTCCGTTCCAGAGTTGTCGCAGACGCCTGCTCGGCCCGGCGGGGGGTGCCGTCAAAGCCGGTCAGCTGGCAGAAGGCCCGGTAAAGCGGAACCGAGGCGTACGCGGCTCCAATCATGGCCACAAAACCGGCGGCGCAATACGCAGCCACCCGGGTGTTTCGGCGAGAGACATCAAAGGGGTCGGTCGAGGACATTTCCACCCATCCTGAAGACTGTAACGAGGTAGACCAGCACGACGAACCCGACCAACCCCAGGGCGATGGCCAGATTCCTTCCGCGGCGGGCTCGGTGAGGAGCATCGTCCGCAACCGGCGCCAAGGCCGTCGTTTCGGCGTCAGGCTCTGTCATGTCAGACCTCCTGGAAGTCCGGGGGCCGCCCCACCCAGGAGGTGTTCCCCCAGGAGCGTGGCGAAGAGAAGAGTCAGGTAGAGGATGGAGTAGGCGAAGAGGTTGCGGGCGTCCCGCGCCGCCGCCTTCACGTCATAGAGGCCGTCGGTCACCCGGGGATCTGCGGCGTCTCCGGCACGGCCCATACGGACCCGCCAGGCGAGCAGCAGGAAGACGGCCCCGCCCAGGGCGGCCACCGCCAAGTAGGCGGCGCCTCCCAGTCCGGTGGCGGCTGGCGCGAGGCACACCGGAATGAGGAGCAGGCTATAGATCCAGATCTGGCGCCGGGTAACGGCCGCGCCCGCCGTGACCGGCAGCATGGGCACGCCGGCGGCGGCGTAGTCCTCGCTGGTGTAGAGGGACAGGGCCCAGAAGTGGGGCGGCGTCCACATGAAGATGATGGCGCAGAGGATCCAGGCGTCCAGGGGCGCCTGGCCTGCAGCGGCGGCCCAGCCGATGACCGGCGGGAGGGCCCCCGCAAGGCCGCCGATCACGATGTTCTGCGCCGTCCAGCGCTTCAGCCACATGGTGTAGACGACGGCGTAGAAGAAGATGGTGAAGGCCAGGAGGCCAGCGGCCAGCCAGTTCAGGGCCAGGCCCAGAAGCATGACGGAGAACAGCGAGAGGACGATCCCGAGCGCGAGCGCATCCGCGGACTGGACCCGACCGGCCGGAACCGGACGACCGCGGGTCCGGCGCATCCGCGCGTCGATGTCGGCGTCGTACCACATGTTCAGCGACGCCGACGCGCCCGCCCCCACCGCGATGCACAGGATCGCAATCGCACCCATCACGGGGTGGATGGGCGCCCCGGCGCAGATCAGCCCGGTCGCTGCTGTAAAGACCACCAGGGACATGACCCGGGGCTTGAGCAACTGGACAAAGTCCTGCCAGCGGGCGGGCGATACAGTCGGAACGGCGGCGGGCGGGGTCATCTGACCTGGTTACCTGACACGGAGAGGGGCGCGCACCGGATCAGACCGGCCCGCGCCCCCCAATGTGGTTATTCAGTCCGGCCTGTTGAACCAGGCCGGCGCGATTAGCGGTGCGAGTCCGGTTTGATCACCGGGGGATCGTTGAACTGGTGGAAGGGCGGCGGAGAAGACAGCGTCCACTCCAGGGTCGTGGCGCCCTCGCCCCAGGGATTGGCCTCGGCCTTCCGCCTGCGCACAGCAGCCTCGACGAGGATCAGGAGGAAGACCCCGACGCCAACCACAGTGATCAGGTAGCCCTGAGTGGACACCTGGTTCCAGAAGGTCAGGGCCTCAGGGTAGTCGACATAGCGGCGGGGCATCCCCTGCAGCCCAAGGAAGTGCTGCGGGAAGAAGATCAGGTTCACGCCCACGAAGGTGATCCAGAAGTGCACCACGCCGAGGAACTCGTTGTACTTCACACCCCACATCTTCTCGAACCAGTAGTAGAAGCCCGCAAAGATAGCGAACACGGCGCCCAGGCTCAGCACATAGTGGAAGTGGGCCACCACGTAGTAGGTATCGTGCAGGGTATAGTCGATGCCCGCATTGGCCAGGACCACGCCGGTGACGCCGCCCACCGTGAAGAGGAAGATGAAGCCGATCGCCCAGAGCATGGGCGTCTTGAAGTCCAGGGAGCCGCCCCACATGGTGGCGATCCAGGAAAAGACCTTCACGCCCGTGGGCACGGCGATCACCATGGTGGCCGCCACGAAATAGGCCCTCAGGTCAACCGGCATGCCCACCGTATACATGTGGTGAGCCCAGACGATGAAGCCGACGAAGCCGATGGCCACCATGGCGTAGGCCATGGCGAGGTAGCCGAACACGGGCTTGCGCGAGAAGGTGGACACGATGTGGCTGATGATGCCGAAGCCCGGCAGGATCAGGATGTACACCTCAGGATGCCCGAAGAACCAGAAGAGATGCTGGAACATCACCGGGTCACCGCCGCCGGCGGGATCGAAGAAGTGGGTGTTAAAGTTCCGGTCCGTCAGCAGCATGGTGATGGCCCCGGCCAGCACGGGCAGTGACAGGAGCAGGAGGAAGGCGGTCACCAGCACCGACCAGGCGAAAAGCGGCATCTGGTGCAGGGTCATGCCCGGCGCGCGCATGTTGAAGATGGTGGTGATGAAGTTGATCGCGCCCAGGATCGAGCTCGCGCCGGCGAGGTGCAGGGACAGAATGGCCAGGTCCATCGACGCGCCGACGTGACCCGAGGTCGAGAGCGGGGGATAGATCGTCCAGCCGCCGCCGAAGCCCTTGCCGGGACCGCCATCGACGAAGAGGGACAGGCAAAGAAGGACCCAGGCCGCCACCAGCAGCCAGAACGAGATGTTGTTCATCCGGGGGAAGGCCATGTCCGGCGCGCCGATCATGATCGGGACGAACCAGTTGCCGAAGCCGCCGATCATGGCGGGCATGACCATGAAGAAGATCATGATCAGGGCGTGGGCGGTGACCACGACGTTGTAACCGTGCTTGGAGGCCTCAACCACCCCGAGCTGGTCGAGCCAGCCGCCCTTGACGAAGATCTGCAGGCCGGGCTCAGCCAGCTCAAGCCGGATGAGACCCGAGAGGGCGCCGCCCACCAGCCCCGCCATGATGGCGAAGAGGATGTAGAGGGTGCCGATATCCTTGTGGTTCGTGGAAAAGAGCCAGCGGACCAGGAAGGGCGGCTTGTGGTCGTGGTCGTGATCAGCAGTGGAAGCGTGGGCCATTGGGCTTATCCTGACCTCAGTTCGACGCCGGCGCCGAAACCGGCGCAGACGTGGCGGAAGGCGCGGGCGAGGCCGCGTCGGGGGTTGAAATCGTAGCCGGGGTCGCGGCCGGCGAGGGAGCCGCTGGGGCGGGCGCAGAGCCCACCTTGTAGCCGCCCTTCGAAGCGACCCAGGCGTCGAACTCTTCCTGGCTGACAGCCCGCACCTCAATGGGCATGTAGGCGTGGTCAACGCCGCACAGCTCACGGCAGTTGCCGTAGTAGACGCCGGGCTTTTCAACCTTGAACCAGGTCTCGTTCAGACGACCAGGAACCGCGTCGCTGATGATTCCGAAGGCCGGCACGGCAAAGGCGTGGATCACGTCCGCTCCGGTCACAATGACACGTACAGGCTTTCCGACAGGAACCACCAGCGGCTCTGTCGCCGCCAACAGGTAAGGGACGTTCTGCGCCCGGGCCTTCTCTTCAGGCAGGATGTTTGAGATGAACTCGCTGATCCCATTATCGGGATACTCATACCCCCAGTACCATTGGTAACCCGTGGCCTTTACGGTCATGTAGGGCTTGGGCATGTCGTGATAGGCGTAAAGCAGCCGGAACGAGAAGATGGCTATGAACATCAGGATCAGGACCGGAACGACCGTCCAGATGACCTCGATGGTCGTATTGTGGCTCCACGTCGCTGGCGTGGGATTCGCCTTCTTATTGTAGCGCACCACGACCCAGACCAGCAGAGCCAGTACGAACAGCGTGATGACGGTGATGATCGGCAGAAGGATCACATCGTGGAAAAATGCGGCGTCATGCTTCAGCGGGGTCACGCCCGGTTGAAGCCCGATTGCGCCCGGAGTCGGCTGTCCGACAAGATTCCCGGAGGCCAGGGCGGGAGACGCCCAGACCATCGTTACGGCGGCGGCGGACGCCAGCCCTGCCCAAATCCCTTGAACCCTAGACTTCATGTCCCCTCGGTCTCTGCTCGCGGACGGCTCCGGCCCGGGAGGGCGGCCCCGCCGACGTCTACGAGGTCCGCCCGGCCAGTTGGCCGAAGTCGGGTCTCTCGCGGGGGGTAGATACGCGCTCGCGCCCCGCTTGCCAAGCGGTCCCAGCGCCATTCCCGCCGCCCATACAGGGTGACGCAGGGGCCAGCGCGTCCTATCTGTGAGCGAGAGCCTACTGACGGAGTCCCGCATGTCCCGCCTACCTGAATCCGCCTCTCTCCTCGACACCCATGGTCTGGCCCAGGAGACGGCCCGACAGGTGCTTTCGGAGGCGATCGGGGATGCCGACGATGGCGAAATCTTCCTGGAGCGCTCGCGCAGCGAATCCTTCCTGTTCGATGACGGGCGTCTGAAGTCCGCAGCCTTCGACACCTCCGACGGCTTCGGGCTCCGCGTCGTGGCCGGCGAATCGGCCGGCTACGCCCATTCCAGCGAAGTTTCTGAGGCCGCGCTGAAACGGGCGGCGGGCTCGGCCGCCCTGGCCCGGCGCGGATATTCCGGCAAGACCGATGCGGGGCCACGCCCGACCAATCAACGCCTTTATGAGGACATCGACCCCACCGACTCGCCCGACTTTGAGTCCAAAGTCGCCCTGCTTCAGGAAATCGACGCCTGGTGCCGCGCCCGCGATCCCCGGGTGGTGCAGGTCATGGCCTCCCTCGCCGGCGAGCAGAGGACGGTTGAGATCCTCCGCGCCGATGGTCGGCTGATCCGCGACGTTCGGCCCCTGGCGCGGATCAATGTCCAGATCACGGTCGAGCACGACGGTCGCCGGGAGACAGGCTACGCCGGCGCCGGCGGGCGGGCCGGGTTCGAGGCCTGGATCGCGCCGGACCGCTGGCGGGCCCAGGCTGAAGAGGCCCTTCGCCAGGCCCTGGTCAACCTGGAAGCCGGCCCCTGCCCGGCAGGCGAGATGGATGTGGTGCTGGGCGCGGGCTGGAACGGCGTCCTCCTTCACGAGGCGGTGGGCCATGGGCTGGAGGGCGACTTCAACCGCAAGGGCTCCTCGGCCTTTTCCGGCCGCATCGGCGAGCAGGTCGCCGCCCGCGGGGTCACGGTCTATGATGACGGCTCCCTGCCCGGTCGCCGCGGCTCCCTGTCCGTCGACGACGAGGGAACCCCGACGGAACGGACCATCCTGATCGAAGACGGGATCCTGGTGGGCTACATGCACGACCGCATGAGCGCCCGCCTGATGGGCCTGAAGACGACGGGCAACGGCCGCCGCCAGTCCTACGCCCACATCCCCATGCCACGGATGACCAACACGGCCATGGAGGGAGGCTCGACTCCCCGCGAGGAAATGATCGCCTCCACCCGCCGCGGCCTCTACTGCGCCAACTTCGGCGGGGGCCAGGTGGACATCACCAACGGCAAGTTCGTCTTCCAGTGCACGGAGGCCTACCTGATCGAGGACGGCCGGATCACCCGGCCGGTGAAGGGCGCGACCCTCATCGGCGACGGCCCGACGGCCCTGACCCGGGTGACCATGATCGGCGACGATTTCGACTTCGACCCCGGCGTCGGGGTCTGCGGCAAGTCAGGCCAGTCGGTGCCGGTGGGCGTGGGCCAGCCCTCGTTGAAGATCACCGGCCTGACGGTAGGCGGCGCCGGGGGCTGAACCCCGACGACCGCCGCCGGACGCCCGCTTCAGGAGGCCTGGGCCGGGGGCTCTGCCCGGACCGGCTTGTCCGCATGCGCCCAGGTGCGGACGACGAAGCTGATCGCGATGAAGGCGACGCCACTGACCACCCCGCCCCACCCCAGGGTCCGGAACCCGCTGATCGCCGTATTGAGCGCAAGCTCCGGGTCCAGCACCTCCCCGCCCACGGACTCGGTAACCAGGAAACCGGCGATCCAGCCGCCCACATATTGGGCGATCGATGAGGCGAGGAACCAGACCGCCATCATGAAGGAGACGACGCCGGGCAGGGTCAGCTTGGTGATCTCGGACAGGCCCACGGGCGAAAGGAACAGCTCGCCCGTGGTGTGGAGCAGATAAAGCAGGCCGAGAAGGACCAGGGGTACGCGGAAGGCGCTGTCGTGAAGGCTGGCGCCCCAGACCACGATCAGGAATCCCAGGCCCACCTGAATCAAACCCAGGCCGAACTTCAGGGTCGGGTTCGGATCCTTGCCCCGTTGACCGAGCCAGGTCCAGAGGGCCGCCAGCAGGGGCGCGAAGATCAGGATGAAGCCCGCATTGAACGACTGTGTTTGGGCCGCACCCATCGACGTATCGATCCAGCTCCACCAGGCTGAGGTCTGGACGCCAATCGCCGCGAGTTGCTCGGGCGTACCGTAGGGAATGCCCAGGAACCGCCCCGCCGCACTCGTCAGGGAGAGGTCGACATTGGTCGAAGCGAACAGGTTGAGGGAGGAACCCGCCTGCTCAAAGAGGGTGAAGAAGATCACGGATCCTAAGATGAGGATCGCGGCGAGACCCATGCGCTGGCGCTCCGCCTTCGTCTGGCAGACTCTGATGATGATCCAGGCCAGGGCCAGAAGCGACAGAAGGATGGCGACCACCAGTGCGGCGCCCACGAGCCGGCTGTTCTGGACGGTCAGGAAGACGATGCCGATGGCGAGGATCGACATGAAGTAGGTCATCCACTCACGGCTGACAAAGCCGGCGAAAGGCTCGGTCAGCATCTCTGGGTCGGGCGGCTCCCCCTTGCCCTCCAGCAGCGGCTTGCCCAGCACGAAGACGAGCCAGCCCAGGAACATGCCGACCCCGGCAAGCCCAAAGCCGGCCCACCATCCGAAGTGCTGGCCAAGCAGGCCGCAGAGGATCGCGGCCCAGAAGGCCCCGAGGTTAATGCCGTAATAGTAGAGGGTGAAACCCGAATCCCGCCGCGGATCGCCCTGGGTATAGAGCTCGCCGACCACGGCGGAGATGTTGGGTTTGAGGTAGCCGACCCCGAGGATGATCAGGGACACGGCGAAGTAAAACATGCTGGCCGAGCCGTTATTGATCAGGGTGCGAATTTCGTAGTCACCCTCAGGGATCGAGGTGGGTAGGCCGGAAGCGATCGGAACGCCCGGGATCGAAATCCCGCCGCCCTCGCGCGGACCGAACTGATATTTGGTCCCATCGACGAGGATATGAGCCACCCGGTCGTCCATCCGGCCCTCAGAGACAATCGGATAGACGGTTCCGCCATAGATCAGGTCTTGCTGAGAAGGCCTGCCCTCAAAACCCATTGAAAGGTGACCGGCCACCAGCAGCAGGGCGCCGAAGGCGACCGCCTTGCGTGCGCCCAGCCAGCGGTCTGCGATGAAGCCCCCCAGCAAAGGCAGCAGGTAGACCAGGGCGGTGTAGGACGCATAGAGGGCGCTTGCCTCGTCCCGGTCGAACATCAGGTGCTGGGTGAGGTAGAAGATGAGGATCCCGCGCATGCCGTAATAGGAAAATCGCTCCCACATCTCGGCGAAGAACAGGACCAGCAGTCCCCGGGGATGCTCGCGCAGGAGTTGGCGCAGGACCGGGATGCCGGTGGCCAGGGTGACGACCAGTCCAATAAGGATGACGATGTTCATCTCGGGCCCCCCCGGCGCCGGGCGGGCCAAGCGGACCCGCAAAGTCAACAGGCTCAGAACAGACCATGCGCCGCCGGATCAGGCAAGCAGACCCCGGACGGCGTCAGAAAGCGGCCTCGCTCCAGACCGGGCCCATTCGCCCGCCCCAGGGGCCGTGGAACTTGTCCAGCAGCCGGTCCGCCTGGGTCAGGCCGCTCTCAGCGATCTCGGCCAGGGGTTCGAGGTAGCGGCGCTCGTCTGCGCCGTAGGCGTCGGTCCGGGCCCGGCGCTTCAAGCCTTCGGAAGCGATGGCGACAAGGTCGCGGGCGACGTCCCGGACCGTCCGGGAACCGATCTGCGCCCGGAGGCCCAGCCGGGTCACGTCCGCCCGCAGGCGTTCGTGGGACTCCAGAGGCCAGTCGCGACAAAGGTCCCAAGCCGCCTCCAGGGCCGCGCGGTCGTAAAGCAGCCCGGTCCAAACGGACGGCAGGGCGTCCAGCATCGGTCGCGGCCCGGCGTCCGCGCCGCGCATCTCCAGGTACTGCTTGAGGCGCACTTCCGGAAAGGCCGTGGTGGCGTGGTCGGCGAAGTCCTTGAGACTCGGCCGGTCGCCCGGCAGATCTTCGAAGCCCGAGGTCATGAACTGCCGGAAGGAACGCCCCGAAAGATCGACGTAAGCGCCGTTCCGTTTGGCGAAGTACATCGGAACATCCAGCAGATAATTGGCGTAGGCCTCGTAACCGAACCCGTCTGCGAAGACGAAACCCAGCATGCCCGTCCGGTCCGGATCGGTATCGGTCCAGACGTTGGCGCGGGCGGTCAGGAAGCCCGAGGGCCGTCCCTCCACGAAGGGGGAGTTGGCGAACAGGGCGGTCACCACCGGCTGCAGGGCCAGGCTGGTGCGGAACTTCAGCCGCATATCCGCCTCGCTCTCGAAGTCGAGATTGGCCTGCACCGTGCAGGTGCGGAACATCATGTCCAGGCCCAGTCCGCCGACCTTGGGCATGTAGGCGCGCATAATCCGGTAACGCCCCTTGGGCATGACCGGAACCTGGGCGAGGGTCCATTCCGGAGTGAAGCCCAACCCGAGGAACCCCAAGCCGAGCCTTTCGCCGACCGCCTTGACCTCATCCAGATGACCGGCCGTCTCTGCGGCGATCTCGTGCATGTCGGCCAGGGGCGCGCCGGAAAGTTCGAACTGGCCGCCGGGCTCCAGACTGACATTGGCCCGCCCGCGCTCAAGGCCGATCACGGTCTGGCCCTCGAGGACGTTCGTCCAGCCGTAGGCCTTGAGCCCTTCCATCAGAGCCAGGATGCCGCCTTCGCCCTCGTAGAGGACAGGGGCGTGATCCGCCGTCCTGAAAACGAACTTCTCGTGCTCCGCACCCACGCGCCAGTCGGCAGGGGGCGTCTCGCCCGCCTGCAGCCAACCGACGATGTCGGAGAAATCCAGCGGTCGATCGTCGACCTTGGAGTCGGCCATGCCCCTCTACCCGTAGGTTCCCTTCCCGCTCCCGCCTTGCGGGCGGGGGCGATCTTTACGCCGTTAAGTCGCCTGCGCGCAAATCAGGATTTCTCGAGTGCGTTCAGGAAATCAGGTCCGCCAGTCCCCAAGCGCCGCCTGGACCAGGGTCAGGGCGGACAGGGCCGCCGTGTCCGCTCTCAGAATGCGCGGTCCAAGCGACGCTGCGATGACGCCGCTGCGCGATCTCAGTCCCGCCCTCTCGGAGGCCGAGAACCCGCCTTCAGGACCTATCAGTACAGCCATAGGGCCGGGGGTCTGGCCGCCGAGGGCCTCCAACAGGGGAGGCGCATCGCCAGCCTCGTCGCAGTAGATCAGCCGCCCTCCGCCCGGTCCGGTGTCCAGCGCCATCAACAGGGGCTCCGGCGGGTGAATTCGAGGAACATCAAGCCGCCCGGTCTGCTCGGCGGCCTCTGCAGCGATGGCCTCTAGCCGGTCGATACGCGTGTGGTCGGCGTTGGTCCGCTCGGTCGTAACCAGACGAATCTCGGCGACGCCCAACTCCACCGCCTTGGCGACCACCGTCTCGAGGGGCGTCCGTTTGACCAGGGCCATGACCAGGACAAGCCCGCCCAGCGGCGGCTGGACCCGGGTCTGGTCCACCAATGCCAGCGTCGTCACCCGCTTGCCCGCCGTGGCGATCCGAGCTCGCCACTCCCCGTCCCGTCCGTTGAAGAGCAACACCTCGTCCCCGGGCCCGCGCCGCATCACCTGGGTCAGGTACCGCCCCTGGGTCTCGGGCAGGACAATCTCCCCACCCTCGGAAAGGTCGTTTGCGACAAAGAGTCGGATCATGGTTCCTCCTAGACCCGAAGCCGCCGTCCCGGCTAGGCTCGCCAAATGAGCGACAAGACTTCTTCAAACGACGCCTACGAGGCGGATCTCCAGCGCCTGCAACTGGCCCTGGTCCGCTACCAGCAGCACGCCATCGCCGAGGGCGACAAGGTCCTGATCATCTTCGAGGGTCGCGACGCGGCCGGCAAGGACGGCTCAATCCACAGGATCACCGAGCACCTGTCCACCCGGGCGACCCGGGTCATCGCCCCGCCCAAGCCCTCCGACCGGGAGCGCAGCCAGTGGTTCTTCCAGCGCTATGTCCAGTGGCTTCCGGCCGCCGGCGAGACCGTGATCTTCAACCGGTCCTGGTACAACCGGGGCGGGGTCGAGCCGGTCATGGGCTTCTGCACGGAGGACGAGCACGAGCACTTCCTCCGCGAGGTTCCAGCCTTCGAGGGCATGCTGGTCGACAGCGGCGTGAGGCTCGTCAAGCTGTGGCTGGACGTCAGCCGGAAGGAACAGAAGAAGCGCCTTGAGGAACGCCGCACCGACCCCCTCAAGGTCCTGAAGTCCAGCCCCCTGGACGAGGCTGCGCAATCCCGCTTCGACAACTACTCCGAGGCCCGGGACA
Organism: Phenylobacterium sp.; assembly: GCA_020402745.1. Classification (GTDB taxonomy): domain Bacteria; phylum Pseudomonadota; class Alphaproteobacteria; order Caulobacterales; family Caulobacteraceae; genus Phenylobacterium. Next base: position 43,298 of record JADBYZ010000024.1, on the reverse strand, counting down.
GCATGCTGAGGCGCACCCATTCGGAGAATTCGCCCTGGACCTGCGTTCGCTCAGACCAGAAGAAGCCGGCGCGCCTGGCCATCCTGCGCCACCTCGTCCGCACCCTGGCGCCGGAGGCGATCGCCGGGGAGGTCGAGGCTCCCGATCCCGCCGTCCTCTTCACCTTCGAACTGGGCGCCCTGTCGGACGGCCGATTGGCCCGGTGAAGGCCGACCTTTCGGCCCGGGAGGCCCGCCGGCGGGGCCTGGAGGCGGTGGAGCCCCGGGGCGACCTGGCCGGCCGCCTCGCGGGCGAGGTCGCCCGCCTAGACTGAGCGCTTCGGCGTCATCACCAGCCAGGGCGTCGGCGCAGCGCGGAACTCCCAGACGCGGCGTCGATTGAGAATAACAATGATAACAACAAGTTGACCTGGAGTTCATGTCTACATAATCAGATCTTGCGCAACTGCTTGTGAATCTCCGGAAAATCGTCTTCATATACACCCATGATACTTAAACTGTTATTTATATTCTCTTCACTCGGTTTCATTATATCGTTATCACCTAGAGAAAATCTTGTTTCCGACATAAGGTCGGAAGCAATTGCGTGTATTCGTATATTCAACGACATGTTAGACGTTATATAGAATTTTGATAGAATTGTGTTTGTGTTAACATTATATTTCTTGTGATTCCTTACAGATTGATATCTTGAATTGTTTATTTGTATATTATGAAACAAGTTTGCAATTCTCGCAGATATTTCATTGTCATCTGTATTCTCCATTATCAATCTCATTGATGTAAATTTTTCTGTATCTATTTGACAATTATCCATGGAGTGAAATCCTCTATCGACAACTAGATTATCGTTACATTCATTTGCAGTTATTAATGCCTTGTAGTTGTTGTTTATTTGATTTGTCCATTTTAATATCTCTGAAATTTCATTTGTAATTCCAGCGACAGCACTATTTACCTTTCTTTTTCGGATATTCATCTCAATACGTGAATTTTCATTGATCTGATGCACAATAACTATAACCCCAACAATAGAAACAATTACTCCAACAAATGATGATATCAATGTTTGATATTCACGAATAAACTTGCTCACTCCTCCATCAATTCCGATCACAAATGCCATAGATCCCATGATTATCGGGAACAATAAACAGAACAGCGTTTTAATAATATTGTAGTATGTTTCCTTGTTCATTTTCTTTCCTATCGGAATGAGCGCTTCGGCGTCATCACCAGCCAGGGCGTCGGGGCGGCGCGGAACTCCCAGACCGCGAGCAGCTGGTCCAGGTGGCTGCGGTTGCGCAGGATCTCCGGCAGGGGCGCGGTCTTGGGACCGGGATGCACCACCGTAATCTCGTGGGTGGCCTCGAAGCGCGCTCGGACCCGGTCCAGCACCCCCGGGCGATAGACATCGTGCGTCTCGACGATCAGCCGCATGCCGGCCAGGGCCGGGGCGAGGTCTGGTCTCAGCAGGTCCTCCTCGGCGCCCTCGATGTCGACGATGACCAGGCAGCGGCGATCGGCGAAAGCCTGGAAGTCCTCCGGGTGAAAGAGGCCCCCGGTTCGGACGCGGGCCTCCACCCCATTCAGCTCCGCCATCCGCCGGCATGCCGCCTGCGCGGTCTCGGAGGTATCGTGGGCGTGGATCACCGCACGGGGAGCCAACCGGGCCAACCCCACGGCGTAGTATCCCTCAGCGCAGCCGATATCGAGAATGACCTCCGGGTCCGCCGCCAGAGCTGTGGCCAGGTGAGGATGAAGCTCGTCCTCGTAGGTCCCGACCAGGCGGGGGGCCAGGGCGCCCTCAGTGGCGGACTCCACATAGGCCATGCCCGCGAACGGACCGCCCAGCACCCGGCCGTCCTCCAGGTTGCGAAGGGCCTGGGCGATCATCCGGGAGCGCCAGATGGCCAGGACCCGAAGGCCCAGGGTCGCACCCTCCGGCGTGGAGAGGCCGCCCGGCGCATCCAGCCGCGCGCGGAACCACTCCCGGACCGTCTCTAGGTAACTGGCCATCCGCACTCCGGCGCTTCGCCGACACTCTGCGCCCCTGGAGAGGCGGGCTCAAGTCGTCCTCAGGCGGCGCCCAGGGTCACGGCGTGAAGCCGGGCGTAGGCGCCGCCGCGCCGGACCAGCTCATCATGCCCCCCCTCCTCGAGGATACGGCCGTCCTCAAAGACGAGGATCCGGTCCGCATTCCGGACGGTGGAAAGCCGGTGGGCGATGATGACCGTGGTCCGCCCCTCCATCAGGGCCTCCATGGCCGCCTGCACCTCGCGCTCGGTCTCCACGTCGAGGGACGATGTCGCCTCATCCAGGACCAGGATGGGCGCATCCGCCAGGAAGGCCCGGGCGATGGCCACCCTCTGACGCTCGCCCCCGGACAGCTTCACCCCCCGCTCGCCCACCAGGGTGCCGTAACCGCCCGGCAGGCGGGCGATGAAGTCGTGGGCCCTCGCCCGGCGGGCGGCCAGTTCAATCTCCGCCGGAGTCGCCTCCGGCCGGCCATAGGCGATGTTCTCGGCAATGCTCCGATGGAACAGGGCTGGATCCTGCGGCACGACGGCGATGGCTCGGCGCAGGCTGGTCTGGGTCACCGACGCCACGTCCTGGCCGTCCACCCGGATCGCGCCGGAGTTCACATCGTAGAGCCGCTGGATCAGCTTGACGAAGGTCGACTTGCCCGAGCCTGTGGGCCCCACAAGCGCCACACGCTCGCCAGGCTGGATACGCAGGGAGAAATCGTTGAACAGGCTGCGCCCCGACTTGGCGTAGCCGAAGCCCGCGCGGTCAAAGACGATCTCGCCGGCGCCGGGTGCGAAGGGACGAGCGTCCGGCCGGTCCGGCACCTGGGGCGCGGTGCGCATGTAACGGGCCAGATCCTCGGCGTCGTCCAGGCCCTTCTGCAGCATGCGGATATTGTCCCCCAGGTTCCGCAGGTAGCCGCTCATCAGCATGAAGGCCGTGACGCCAAAGACGACATCGCCGGGAGTCGCCTCGCCCCGGGTCCACAGGTGGATCAAGAGGCCCGTCAGACCGGCCTGGAGGAAGGCCAGCAGGAGGTTCTGCACCAGCCAGATATCGGTGAAGCTGTACCAGGTGCGGATCACCGCGTCGCGCCAGAGGGAGGTCACGTCGGCGATCCGGGCCTCCTCCCGCGCCTCGGCGCCAAAGCTGCGCACGGCGGTGTTGCCCGAGATGGAGTCCGCCAGGGCGCCGCCGATCCGGGTGTCCAACGACACCGAGCGCTGGTTCAGCGGCCGGGCGTAGCGGGAGATCAGGAACATATTGGAGCCGATGAACAAGGCGACGGCGAACAACGAAAACAGCCCGACCATGGGCCAGCGCAGGATCATCATCACCGACAGGCCGACCAGCACCAGCAGGGCCGGGCCGATCCACATGATCACGGCGTCCGAGATCTGGTCGTAGGCCCACATGGCGCGGCTGAGCTTGCGCACGGTGGCGCCCGCGAAGGCGTCGGCGTGCCAGTCGGCGGAATAGGCCTGGACCCGCGCAAAGCCGGCGTCGGTCATTTCCTTCATGTTGAAGGCCGCCAGCTGGCACCAGGGCTTGTCGCGGATGTTCCGCACCAGGGCCAGGGCCACGCCGAGCCCGATGAAGATCGCCCACCAGCGCCAGGCGTCCGGCGCCAGGGCGGAGCCTTGGGTCAGGGTGTCGACCATCCGCCCCGCCGCCCAGGGCATGGCCATGTCGAGGCCGATCGAGACCAGGGCGAAGGTCACCACCCAGGTCAGCCGCCAGGGGCGACGCAGCCAGAAGCTGGCGATGAATCCCATCACCTGGAGGTTGGAGAGGGTGCGCTCGCGAGGCGCCTCGTCCTCGTCTTCATAGTGTTCGGTCATGTCTGCAGCAGGGTCAGGTCGAGGCCGCGCACGGGCGCGACAGGATCAAGGAAGGGGTCCGGCGGGGATCGCCGGCGAACCGGGGGCTCTCGGGGGCTCAGCGCCCCTGACGCTCCGGTTTGCGGAGGGGGTTGGCGACAGATTCCGTCATTCGGCCCCTCCTTTCCTGCAGCTGGGAACAGGGTGGGTTTGCCCTTGCGTAAGCTCGGGGTCAACCACCCGCCTCAGGGTCCTTTTGGACTGATGCAGCCACGCCACAGTCTGGTAGAACCCGGCCATGCCCGACGTGCGCCCGACCGACATCCTGCCCGACGCCCGGCCCGACAATTGGGTGGACCGGTACGCCCCAGACCGCATGCGACCCTGGCTGAAGCTGGGAAGGTTCGACCGGCCTGCGGGAATCTGGTTGCTTATGCTGCCGGGCTGGCAGGGCGCAGCCCTGGCCGCCTCCATGGCGGGCCGCTGGCCGGACCTGCTCCTGCTGGCCAAGATCTTTGTGGGAGCCGCCCTCATGCGGGCGGCGGGCTGCGCCTACAACGACATCGTAGACCGGGACCTGGACGCCAAGGTCGCCCGCACGGCGGGCCGGCCCGTCGCCTCAGGGCGGATTTCCGTGCGGCAGGCCTGGACCTTCGTTGTCGCCTGCAGCCTGGCGGCGGCCTTGATCCTCTTCACCCTGCCGCCCCTGGCCATTGGCCTGGGGATCGCCTCCCTGCTGCTGGTCGCAGCCTATCCCTTCATGAAGCGGATCACATGGTGGCCCCAGGCCTGGCTGGGCCTGACCTTCAACTGGGGCGTCCTGCTGGGCTTTGCCGCCGCGGCCGGCCAGCTGGAGACGCCGGCCTACCTGCTGTATGCGGCCGGGCTGTTCTGGACCCTTGGCTACGACACCATCTACGCCGTCCAGGACATGGAGGACGACGCCCTGGCCGGCATCCGGTCTTCGGCCCGCAGGCTCGGGCGATTGGCGCCGAGGGCGGTGCTGGGCTTCTATGTTCTGGCCTTCACCCTCGTCCTCGCCTGCGCCTTCGCCGCCCGCCTGGGCCCCCTCTTCCTGCCGCTCGCCGCCGGCTACGGCCTGCACCTCTCCCGTCAGGCCGCCCGGCTGGACCTCGACGACCCCGCCGGCGCCCTCGACCTCTTCCGTTCCAACGCCGTTGCCGGCCTGATCCTGTTCGCGGCCCTGGCCGCCGGTCAGTTCGGCCAGGGACTTTGGGGCGGCGGGGGCTTGTAGAGCGGCCAGCGGGACCCGATAGTCTGAAGCCAACGCCAGGGAGGATGACATGGCCGACGACGCCCTTCCGACGATCCTGCAGCTGACGCCGCTCGATGAGGACTACCGCCGCGACCCGGCGACGGTCCTTTCGAAGCTGCGCAGCGCCTGCCCCGTCCACCACGACGCCTTCAGCGGGGCGACCCTCGTATCCCGCTATTCCGACGTCCGCGGCCTCGCCACCGACCTGACCCTATGGGACTGTTGCGAAATGGGGTAAAACGAGAACGATATTCCCGATCTGAGTCCGTTACGTTCAGCTTGTGAATCCGATCCGTTCCGCCGTGTTCCGAATATTGCAACGGTCCCCCTATGGCGCGACCCGCTGCGCGCCGACCCGGAGAGCCGGCGGCTGCAGCGCTTCGATCCGCCGGACCCGAGCCTGCCGCGCAGCGAGACCTCTTCCATCCTGACCCTGGACGACCCGGACCACGCCCGCATCCGAGGCCCCCTCTCACGCGCCCTTTACGCCCGGGTGGCCCGCTTCCGGCCCGAGGTCGAGCGGATCGTCGATGAGGCCCTGGACCGGATCGGGACCCAGGCCGAAGTCGACCTGATGGACCTGTTCTGCGTGCCGATCCCGATCGACGTGATCGCCTCCATCCTGGGCGTTCCCCATGACCAGCTCGAGGCTTTCCGGGACTGGTCCGAGGGCTTGATCCAGGGCCTGAACCCGTTCCGGAACGCCGACCAGACCACCCATATGGAGCGGTCCAGCCTCGCCCTCACCGCCTACTTCACCGAGGCCCTCGCCGACCGGCGCGCCCATCCCCGCGACGACCTGATCTCAGACATGGTCCGCCTTCAAGGCGAGGGAGCGCCGATCAGCGATACCGAGCTGCGCATCAACCTCACAGCCCTGCTGGTGGGCGGGAATCTGACCACTACCGATCTGATCGGGAATGGCGCGCGGCTTCTGATGCTGAACCCCTCGGAGAAGGCCAAGATGATGGCCGACCCAGGCCTCGCCGCCGCCCTGGTGGAAGAAGTGCTGCGTTTCGACCCCCCCGTCGACGCCACCTCGCGGGTCGCCTCCCGGGATCTCGAGATCAGCGGCTGCCCGGTCGCGAAGACCCGAAGCGTCAACCTGCTCCTGAGAGGCGCCAACCGCGACCCGGAGGCCTTCGAGAACCCCGACGAGTTTGACATCACCCGGAAAAAGGTCCCCCACATGTCCTTCGGCGGAGGGGCCCATATCTGCATCGGCGCGCCCCTGGCCCGACTGGAGGCCCAGGTCGCCCTGCCGCGCCTTTTCGCCCGCTATCCGGACCTCGCCCTGGCGGATCCAACTGCGGAGCCCTCCTGGCGCAAGCTTCCTTTCTTCCGGGGGCTGGAAACCCTCGTCGTGAGGACCGGGGCCTGATTCCGGCCTCAAATGTCTGTAAGGAAGATCGCATCCGGCGTACCCACAGCCCTGAAAGCCTTCACAGCAGGAAAGAAACCATGCGCAAGGTCCTCGCGTTCGCAGCCTGCCTCCTCGGCGCCGCCGCCCTCACCGCCTGCACCACCATCGACGCCACTACGGGCGAGACCGTGCGCAGCAACACCAAGACCGGGGCCCTGACCGGCGCCCTGGCCGGCGCCGCCCTCGGCTACCTGACCAACACCAACAACAGCGACCAGGGCCGCAGGAACGCCCTGATCGGCGCGGGCCTCGGCGCCCTCGCCGGATCCGCAGTCGGCAATTACATGGACAAGCAGCAGGCGGAGCTGCGTCGCGAGCTGGCCGGCACGGGCGTCAACGTCGAGCGCCAGGGCGACAATATCGTTCTCCAGATGCCCGGCGATGTGACCTTCGACACCAACCGTTACGAGATCAAGCCGCAGTTCTACACCGTGCTCAACGACGTGGCCGGCACCCTGAACAAGTACCCGCAGACCACCGTCGATGTTGTCGGTCATGCGGACTCCACCGGCGCCGCCGACTACAATCAAGGCCTTTCCGAGCGACGGGCCGGGTCGGTCGCCGAGTACCTCGTCACTGCGGGCGGCGTGATGCGCGAGCGGCTGGCCGTGGCCGGAAAGGGCTCGACGGCGCCCCTCGCAGATAATGCGACGCCGGACGGTCGGGCCAAGAACCGCCGGGTCGAGATCGTCCTGAAGCCGATCACCAGCTGACCCGGACCGGCGATCCATGCCCGCCGCCGCCCGCGTCGATCCCAAGGCCTATTTCAGCCCCGCGGAATGGGCGACCCTCGCCCGACGTTCCCGCTGGAAGGGTCTGGCCCTGCTGGCGCACGCCTGGGGGGTGATCTTCGCTGCGGCGGCCATGGCGGTGATCTGGCCTCTGACCCTTCCCCTCGCGGTGATGATCATCGGCGGCCGGCAATTGGGCCTGTCCATACTGATGCATGACGCGGCCCACGGGGCCCTGCATCCCAATCCGAGGATCAACGACCTTGCCGGCGAGTGGCTGACCGGCGGGGGCTTGGCCCGTTACCGGGCCTACCATCTGGGCCACCACAAGTACGCCCAGCAGGACGAGGACCCGGACATCGGCCTGTCAGCGCCCTTCCCCATCACCCGCACCTCTCTGCGGCGGAAGATGCTGCGCGACCTGACCGGGCGGACCTTCTTCAAGCAGAGGTTCGGCGATCTGGTCCGCCGGCTGAAGGACCGCGCGCCGGGCCAGCCGGTTCTGCCAATCCTGGTCGAAGAGGTGCGCCGCAAGCGCCGCTGGCTGCTGGGCGGCGTGGTCATCACCCTGGTGGGCGGCGCGTTCGGCGTCTGGTGGGCCTGGCCGGTCTTCTGGGTCCTGCCCCAGGCCACATGGTTCCCGGTCATCACCCGGCTTCGCAACATCGCCGAGCACGCCTGCATCGCCCGGGGAGAACCCAACCCCCTGCGACAGGCGCGCACCACCCATGCCGGCTGGCTGGCCCGCGCCGTGCTCGCCCCCTACTGGGTGAACTACCATTGCGAGCACCACATGTTCATGCACCTGCCCTGCTACAACCTGCCCCGGGCCCACCGCCTGCTGGCAGGGAAGGGGGTGCTGGACGCCATGCTCCACGAGCCGGGCGGCTACCGCTTCGTCCTGGCCCGCGCCACCTCACGCCCGGAGACGCCCGCCGCGGCCGCCGGATGATCGGCGCCGATCCCGCGAGCCGCCGCGCCTTCATCCTGGCGAACACCCGCCTCCAGAGCCCGCCCCACACCCCCGAGCTGTCGCTCCACCTGGCCGACGAGATCACGCCGATCTGGCGCATGACGGAGGAAGCCCTGGAGGAGATCGGCCTGCCGCCGCCCTTCTGGGCCTTCGCCTGGGCGGGGGGACAGGCCCTGGCCCGCTACATCCTCGATGCGCCTCAGACCGTCGCCGGCCAGAGGGTGATCGACTTCGCCTCCGGGTCGGGGATCGTCGCCGTGGCGGCGGCCCGGGCGGGGGCGAGCAGCGTACTTGCAGCGGACATCGACGGTTTCTGCGGCGCCGCCCTGGCCCTGAACGCCGAGGCCAACGGCGTGACCGCCGACTTCACCGACCAGGACCTGCTCGATCAGCCTCCGCCCGAGGCCGACGTCATCCTGGCTGGGGACATCTGCTACGAGAAACCCCTGGCGACCCGGGTGATGGCCTGGCTGGAGGCGGGCGCCCGCCGGGGCGCCCAGGTCCTGATCGGCGATCCGGGGCGATCCTACTTCCCCCGCGAGGGCCTGGTCCGCCTTGCGGAGTACCAGGTGCCCACAACCCGCGAACTCGAGGACATGGAAGTAAAGCGGACCGCGGTCTGGACATTTCCGCCTGGCTGATCCAGTGTGAACATAAAAGGAACAACCGGAAGGATCCGCTCCCGTGACCCACCTCCTCCCTGAACCGGACCTGCGCTGGGGGCGGCGCATTCCAGCGGCCTCCTCTCTGACGGCCTTTTCTCTCGCGCGCCCGCCCTGGCTTGCCGCCCTCATCGGGGCCTTGACCCTCGGCCTTTCAGGGGCCGCCGCGGCCTCCGAGCCGCCCGAGCTGTCAGTCTTCTCCAAGCCGCCGCCGGCGACTGTCATCGACCGGCCCCTGGAAGCGGACAGGCCCAGCCAGACCCTGGGCCTCGCCCGATTCTCCTCGTCGATCCGACACGGCTCGCCCTACGCCCTCGTGCTTTGGGGGCGGAAATGTGCGCCGGACAGCCTCGTGACCTGGGACGAGGCCAATGACGCGTTCGAGAAGACCGAGGTGGATGACCGGATCTTCCACGAAACCCTGACCAGGCTCGGCTTCCGGGTGGCGGGGGATCCCACAGACCTCTTCCGGGACGCCGAGGCCCCGGCGGGCGACCTCCAGGTCGGCGCCCTGATCACCGATTACAGCTTCTCGGCCTGCGGCGGCTTCAGGCCGGGCGAGCAGAAGCTGGATTTGGAGACAGCCATCGGCACCGGGGTGGGGCAGATGACCGTGGAGTGGCAGATCCACGTCCCCGCCCTGTCCCGGACCATCGCCCGGATCCGCACGACCGTCAGGGTCGAGACCGCCACCCCGGTGATCAACGCCCCTGAGGCGATCTACCAGGCCTTGTTGCGGGACAGCCTGCGCGCCCTCGCCGCCGACGACGGCTTCCGCAAGGCGGTCACGACTCCCATCCGCGCGGCCTCTGGCCTTGTGGAGCCCCAGCCTGGCGAAGCCTTGCGGCTCGCGCCGGGCAGGACGCCGGCGAGCGTGCCCGATGCGCACCGGGCGGTGGCGGCGGTGATGACCGGCGCCAGCCTGGGCACCGCCTTCCTCGTCTCAGACCAGGGGTATCTGCTGACGAACCGGCACGTGGTGGGCTCAACCCGCCTCCTGAAGCTGCGCTGGTCCGACGGCTCGGAGAGCATCGGCGAGGTCATCCGCTCGGACGCGGGCCGTGACGTGGCGCTGATCCGAACCGACCCCCGGCCGGGGCCTGTCCTGCGGCTGCGGAGCGAACCTGTCCGGCAGGGGGAGACGGTCTTCGCCCTGGGAACCCCCATGGAGACGCGGCTTCAGGGCACCCTGACCCGAGGCGTGATCTCGGCCAGCCGGACCCTGGCCGGATACCGCTTCATACAGAGCGATGCCGCGGTGAACCCCGGCAACAGCGGCGGGCCCCTCCTCGATGAGTCCGGCCGGGTCGTGGCCATGACGGTCTCCCGCTATGCCTCGGAACCCACCGACCGCATCCAGGGCCTGAACTTCTTCATTCCCATTGAGGACGCCCTCAGCTTTCTGGCGCTGACCCTCGAGCCGCGGTAGTCGTCGGGCAACGACGCCGGGTCGCCCCTCCGGCGCACAGACCCGGAGCCCGGCCCATGCTGCGACGCACCTTCCTCGCCACCCTTCCCGCCCTCGCGGCAGCCGGCGGGGCCGTGGCCCAGAGCCGTGAGGCCAACCCCAACCGGAACCGGCCCGACATCGGCCCGGGAGACCGGATCGACGGCGCCACCTTCGCCAGCCGGAGCGCCGCCTGGGGCGTACAGGGCGCGGCGGCGACCGCCCATCCCCTGGCCACCCAGACAGCGATCGATATTCTCCGGAAAGGGGGTTCGGCCGTCGATGCGGCGATCGCCGCGAACGCCGTTTTGGGCTTTGTGGAGCCTATTGCCTGCGGGATCGGCGGCGACGCCTTCGCCATGCTCTGGGATCCCGCAACAGGTCGAGTGGAGGGCCTGAACGGTTCCGGCCGAAGCCCGCGGGCACTCAGCCTTGAGACCGTACGTCAAAGAGCGGTGCGGGGGTTGATACCCTCCTTTGGCGCCATCTCGGTCAGCGTACCTGGGGCGGTGGACGCCTGGTGGACCCTCCACCAGCGCTACGGAAAGCTGCCGTGGAAGGAGCTCCTGGCGCCCGCCGCCGCTCTGGCCCGCGAGGGCGCCCCGGTCAGCCAGAACGTCGCTTACTATCTGGCGCGATCCCTTCGCAGCTTCACAAGACCGGAACTCGGCATCGAGGAGGTCGAGAACTTCCTCAGGACCTGGGCGAGGGAGGGACGCACCCCGGCGGAAGGCGAGGTGTTCTCCAATCCGGATCTCGCCCGGACCTATGACCTGATCGGGGAGGGCGGACGCGACGCCTTTTATGACGGCGAGATCGCCGAGCGGATCGAGAAGTACTTCGCCCGGATCGGCGGCTGGATGACGCGGGCGGACCTGGCGGCGCACCGGGCCCGCTGGGACCCACCCCTGAGGACCCTCTATCGCGGGGTTGAGGTCTTCGGCCTTGCGCCCAACAGCCAGGGGCTGGCGACCCTGCAGATGCTGAACATCCTCGAGACCTTTGATCTTTCCGGAATGGGTTTCCAGTCCGCCGCTGCGATCCACCACGGGGTGGAGGCCAAGCGATTGGCCTTTGAGGACCGGGCCCGATACTTCGCCGACCCTGACTTCGCCCGGATACCGACAGACTGGCTCCTGTCCCGCGAGTACTCGGCCCAGAGGGCGAGGATGATCCGGTCCGACGCCATATTGAGCGGCCTGCGGCCAGGACAGGCCCCCTCCCGCGGGGACACCACCTACCTCTGCACTGCGGACTCGGAGGGCATGATGGTCTCCCTGATCCAGTCCAACTATCGCGGGATGGGGTCTGGCCTGACGCCTGACGGCCTCGGCTTCATGCTCCAGAACCGCGGGGAGATGTTCGCCTTGGCGGATGGTCATGCCAACATCTATGCGCCGGGAAAGCGCCCCTTCCAGACCATTATCCCGGGCTTCGCTGTCCGCGAGGGCTCACCCTGGCTGGCTTTTGGCGTCATGGGGGGCGACATGCAGCCTCAGGGCCAGACCCAGGTCCTGTCGAACATGATCGACTTCGGTCTAGGCGTTCAGGAGGCCGGCGATGCACCCCGCTGGCGGCATGAAGGCTCTCCCGAACCGACCGGCGAGGCCGCCCGACCCGGCTCCGGCCTGCTCCGTCTGGAGAACGGGATCCCGACGTCGACCCGCGAGGCCCTGGCGACCCTCGGTTGGAGGATCGGCGAGAGCGACGGCGGCTTCGGCGGCTATCAGGCGATCCAGCGTTGGCCCGGACGCTACGCGGCCGCCACGGAAATGCGCAAGGATGGCGTCGCCCTGGCCTGGTAGGACCCCGGGGCGCCTGACCCGCCTAGAAGTCGTCCTCCATGAGCGAGCGGAAATGCTCGAAGATCTCTGCCGCCCGGGCCTCTCCTGCGGGGGGCGATCCATTGACGGAGTCTTCCGCTGGGCCGGAGTCCGCCCCGGCCACAGGCTCGGCCCCGACGCTGGTCAGCCTGCCCATGATGAGGCCGTTCTGGACGAGCAGCAGGGCTTCTCCCGCGGCGAGGCCGGCAAGGATCTGGGCCACCCGGGGAGGAAGATCATCAAGGTCGATCTGCTTCATTGCCCCTAAACTAGCCCGGCCCGACCCTTCCGCAAGACGGCAGGTCGGCGACAAAGGGTGCAGCCTGGCCAGGCGATCGGCGCTTCGGACATGGACGCGGAGGCGGGAAGAGGCGACAATCCGATCCTCAGATGTCGGAGGCGACGCCCATGGACCTGATCCCCGCCGGCCACGCCCTGGCCCTCTGGAGCGCTCTGCACCTCCTTCTGCTTCTGGGCCTGTCGCTGCTTGTCGTGAGGCAGCGCCGCCGCCATGGCGTCGCCCTCGGCGACGGCGGCGTACCAGAACTGGCCTGCGCCATCCGCGCCTTCGGCAACGCCACCGAGTACATCCCCATGGGGCTCGTCGGCCTGGCGGCCCTGACCCTCGCGGGCGCCCCGGCGCTGGCGGTCCATCCGGCGGGCCTGGTTCTGTTCGGCGGCCGTCTGGCGCACGCCATCGGGCTGTCCCTGTCCGGCGAGGCCTCGCCCATGCGAGCGGCGGGGGTGGCGGCGACCTGGGGCGCCTACATCTACCTCGCGGTGGCCCTGCTCTTCTACGCCCTGCCCTAAGACCTGGATCCTGCCCGCTTGCTCCGACAGCGCCGGGCGGCCATATGGCGAGGATGAGCACCGAACTGTCCGCAGACCTCGTCGCCGCCGCCCTGAGGGCGGGGGCCGACGCCGCCGAGGCCATCGACGCCGAGCACCAGGCCCTGTCGGTCACCGTCCGGCACGGCGGGCTGGAGGAGGTCGAGCGCGAGGAGTCCCGGGACCTGAGCCTTCGGGTCTTCGTCGGCAAGCGGCATGCCACAGTATCCGGCTCGGACATCTCCGCCGACGGCCGCGCACGGCTGGTGGAGCGGGCGGTGGCCATGGCCCGCCTGGCGCCGGAGGACCCCTGGTCCGGCCTTGTCGAGGCCGGAGCGTTGGCGCGCGGCCCCCATCCGGCCCTTGATCTTTTCGACCCCGCCGATCCCGACCCCGAGACCCTCGAGTCCCTCGCCCGGGAGGCGGAGGCGGCCGCCCTCGACATGCCGCGCATCGCCAACTCCGACGGCGGCTCGGCCTCCTCGTCCCGCTCGGCCTGGCGCCTGGCGACCTCCAACGGCTTCTTCGGCGAGCACCGGGCGACGGGTTTCCATGTCGGCGCTGCGGTCATCGCCGGCGAGGGCGAAGGCATGGAAAGCGGCTATGACGGCCTGTCCCGTCGCTGGTTTGCGGACCTGCCATCACCGGAACAGGTCGGCCGGGAGGCGGCCCGCCGGGCGGCATCCCGCCTCGGCGCGCGCAAGATCGCCTCAACCACCGCACCGGTCATCTTCGAGAACCGGATCGCCACCGCCCTGATCGGCCCCTTCCTGGGCGCCATTAGCGGCCCTTCGGTCGCCCGCGGCGTCTCCTTTCTGAAGGATCGCCTCGGTGAGGCGGTGTTCGCCCCGCGGGTGACCCTCATCGACGACCCCCACCGGCCACGCGGACTGGGGTCCTCACCCTTCGATGACGAAGGCGCCCTCAACCGCCGCATAGCCCTGGTGGATAAGGGCGTCCTGACCACCTGGCTCCACAACGCCGCCTCGGCGCGGCAGCTGGGCATGGCCCTGACCGGCCACGCCACCCGGGGTTCGGCCGGGCCAGCGGGCGTCGGAACCTCCAACCTGACCCTGCAGCCCGGTGAACGCGACCTCGCCGGCCTCATGTCCGACGCCGGGACCGGGCTCCTGGTCACCTCCATGTTCGGCCCGTCTCTGAACGCCAACACCGGCGATTGGTCGGTCGGCTGCTCGGGCTTCTGGTTCGAGAACGGCGAGATCGCCTACCCAGTCTCGGAGATCACCGTGGCGGGCGCCCTGCCCGATATCTATGCCCGCCTGGTCCCGGGCTCTGACCTGGAGCTTCGCGGTTCCGCCAACGCCCCCTCCCTGCTGGTCGACACTCTGTCCATCGCCGGCAAATAGAACCCCGTTAGGATTGGCTGCGGGGTTCGTGTGCCCCCTCTGGCGTCAATCCCAGCATGGAAGGACCTCAAACGGGTGAATTCCGGGAAGGGTCCATTGATCCTTAACCCCTGCGGGCCTATCGCCACGGGTAGGAAAGGGATTTCAGGAGTCGAACGCATGCCCCATCGCCAGCTGCTTCACCTCGTCATCGGCGGCGAACTCGTCGACGTCGACACGGTCGAGTTCCGCGACCTCTCGAAGGTCGACCTGGTCGGGGCCTACGCCAGCTACCAGGAGGCGGTCGACGCCTGGCGGGCCAAGGCCCAGTCGACGGTGGACAACGCCCTGATGCGGTATTTCATCATCCACGCCCACAAGCTGCTGGACCCCGACACCGACGACCACGACCACTGAGCTATTCGCGGCGCAGCAGGGTCTCCGTCAGGGCCCGGCCCCACATGTTGGAGCGGAAGTCGGCCTTGATGGCGTCCGGATCGTAGGCCGGGCTGTCCACCCATTCCAGGAAGGTCTGGCCAGCGGGCTCGCCCTCCGCCAGGTAGCGCTCGAAGGTGTAGTCCAGAACGCCGGTCTTGCCCGCCTTCACATGCAGGTATTTCAGGCTGAGCTGGGCGAGGGCCTCGCGGATCGGCACGCCCTTCCTGAAGTGCAGGTAGAGCACGCTCATAATCCCCGCCCGGTCCGCCCCAGACTTGCAGTGCATGAGGGCGGGGTACTCCAGGCTCTCGAACAGGGCCTTGGCGCCGTGCACCCGGGCGCGGCTGGGGACCTCCCGAGAGGTGATGGTGAAATCCACCAGGTTCAGGCCGAGGCGGGCGCAGGCATCCTTCTCCAAGGCGTAGAAACTGGCGTCGAACCCGCCGCGCAGGTTGACCACCGAGCGGATCCCGCGCGCCTTCCACTCCTCAAGCTGGAACGGCCAGGGCTGGTTTGCCCGGTAAAGTTCCTCCGACACTGCATGGGCGTTGGAGAAGCGCAGGCGCAGGAAGGCGTGGTCCTTGAACAGGAATTCAAGGTAGGCGCGCCGCCGCCCCTTCGGCGTGGTGAGGTCGTAGTCCGCCAAGTCGGGGCTCCTGCTTGTCGGCCCAATCTAGGGCGCCGGCGCCGCACCGCAAAGCCCACCGACGTTTGGCTCCCGGGCGACATCTTGACTTCCCCGGCCCAAGGGCCGACCCCAGCACGATGAACGCTCAGGCCGATCCGGACCGGCTGTCCAGCCGCGAGATCCTCGCCAGGACCTGGCGTGTCTACCTTGCGCCCCGCTGGCCAGGCCTCGCCCTCGCGGGGCTCGCCGCCGTCGTGGTCGCGATTCTGAGCGCCAAGCTGGTCCAGATCCTGGAGCCGGCGATCAACGACCTTCTGGGAACGCCCAAGCCCGGCGCCCTGCTGGTGATCCCTCTGACGATCGCCGGCCTCGCCATCGCCCGCGGTCTCGCCCAGGTCCTCCAGGCCACCCTCGTGAACCGGATCGGCAACGCCGTGGTGGGGGATGTCCAGGTCCAGCTCTTCGGCAGGCTGGTCCGGGCGGACCTGGCCCGGCTGCGCTCCCAGCATTCGGGATCCTTCGTCTCCTCGGTCCTCTACGACGCCGGCCTGATCCGCGAGGCGGCGACCGCGGGCGTGATCAACTACACCCAGCACGCCCTGACCGTCGTCGGGGCGGTCAGCGTGATGGTCTCCAACGACCTGGTCCTCTCCCTCGCCCTGATCGTCGCCGCCCCGGTCGCAAGCCTGATCATGCGCCGCTACGCCCGAAGATCCTCAAGGGCCGCCCAGGGCGCCATGGTCGAGACCTCAGCCCTGTCCACCGCCATCATGGAGAGCCTGGACGGCGTGCGGGTGGTCAAGATCGAGAACCGGGAGGCCTTCGAAGAATCCCGGGTCGGTGAAGTGGTGCACCGGCGGCAAGCCTTCCTGGTCAGGGGCGCCAACGCCCGGGCCCGCGCCGCGCCGGCCACCGAGACCCTGATGACCCTGATCACGGCGGCCGTCATGGCCTGGGCGGGCCTGCGGTCACAGGACGGCGGAATGAATCCCGGCGCCTTCGTGGCCTTCATCGGCGCCCTGGCCCTGGCCTCCCAGTCCCTTCGCCAGCTGGCCAACCTGCAGACCGTCTTCTCGGAAGGCCTGTCCGCCGCCCGCCGCCTCTACGCCGCCCTCGATGTCGAGCCCGAGGTGGGCGACCGGCCGGGCGCCGTCGAGACACCCCGGGGCGAGGGCCGGGTGGCCTTCGAGGAGGTCCGCTTCGCCTATGGGGAGGGCCCTGAAGTTCTCTCGGGCGTCAGCCTGACCGTGCAGCGGGGAGAGACCGTGGCCCTGGTCGGGCCCTCCGGTGGGGGCAAGTCCACCCTGCTGAACCTGATCCCGCGCTTCTACGATGTGACCGGGGGCCGGGTGACTCTGGATGGGCGCGACGTGCGCGACCTGACCCTGGCCTCGCTCCGGCGTCGGATCGCCCTGGTCACTCAGGAACCTTTCCTGTTCGACGACACGCTCCGCGCCAACATCGCCTATGCCCGGCCAGACGCCTCTCAAGACGAGATCGAGGCCGCCGCCCGGGCCGCCGCCGCCCATGACTTCATACTGGCCCTGCCCCAGGGCTACGACACCCCGGCAGGAGAGGCGGGCCTGCGGCTCTCCGGCGGCCAGAGGCAGCGCATCGCCATCGCCCGGGCCTTCCTGAAGGACGCCCCCATCCTGCTCCTCGACGAGGCGACCAGCGCCCTGGATGTGGAGAGCGAAGCCCAGGTCCAGGCCGCCCTGTCCCGGCTGATGGAAGGCCGAACGACCCTGCTGGTGGCCCACCGCCTGTCCACGGTTCGGAACGCCGACCGCATCTATGTGCTGGACCAGGGACGGATCGCCGAGAGCGGAACTCACGACTCCCTGATCGCTGCCGGCGGCCTCTACGCCCGCCTCGCCGGAGCCGGCGACCTCGAGACCCTGGAGGACCCGGCATGAAGGGGCTCCTGCGCCGGCCCGGTGTCCAGGCCGTTCTGGGACGGATGCTCGCCGGCTACCTGATCCTGATCCGGCGCACCACGCGCTGGCGGCATGAGGGCCTGGAGGCCCTGGAGCCCATGTTCGCGTCAGGCCAGGGCGCCATCGGCCTGTTCTGGCACGGCCGCATCCCCATCTGCCTCGGCATGGCCGCGACCTGGTGGCGGAAGGACAGCCGGCGCTGTCTCGTCTCGCCCTCCTCCGACGGAGAGTTTGTGGCCCTTGCCCTGGAGTACGCCGGCTTCCCCGCCATCCGCATGTCAACGGCCAAGAAGGGCGACTCGGCCAAGGCGCGGGCGGCTGTGGCCGCCTTCCGGGAGGCGGTCCAGCATGTGGCCGGTGGCGGCGTCCTGATCATCACGCCAGACGGCCCCCGAGGCCCGAACGAAGTGATCGCGGCGGGCGCCCTGCAGATCGCCAAGCGCACGGGCGCGCCCATCTTCCTCACCGGCCTGGCCGTCTCCCCCTCCATTCAGTTGGAGAGCCTGTGGGACCGCGCCATGGTCGCCGCTCCCTTTGGCCGGGGGGGCTGCATCTGGGAGGGGCCCTTCCACGTTCCGGCAGACGCCGGCGAGGCTGAGATCGACGCGCTGCGGGCAGACTTGTCCGCACGGCTGTCGGCAGCCACCCGCCGGGCGGAATCCCTGGTGGGGCGCGCGTCAGTTGATCCGGCGCCGGGTGGGTGAGACACAGGGGCCATGCCGCACGATCACGCCCACCACGACCGGGATAAGGCGCACAGCCATGATCACGCGGGCCCGGACGCCTGGCGCGGTCCTCACCCCCATCCCCATCCTGGACAGGCTCATCACGGCCATAGCCATCACGGGCATGGCCATCACGGGCACGTTCCCAAGGACTTTGGCGGCGCCTTCGCCCTCGGAATTCTTCTCAACGCCGGGTTTGTCGCTGTGGAGGCCGGGGTCGGGATCGTCTCCGGGTCGCTCGCCCTCCTGGCGGACGCCGGCCACAACGCCGCCGACGTCCTGGCCCTGATCCTCGCCTGGGGCGCCACAGTCCTCGCGCGCCGCCGCCCCGGCGCCCAGCACACCTACGGCCTTGGCAAGGCCACCATCATGGCTTCGGTGACCAATGGCGTCCTGCTGGTCGCCGCTGTCGGCGCGATCGGTTGGGAGGCCGTCCAGAGGATCGCCTCGCCCAGCCCGGTCGCCGCCGGACCCGTTCTGATCACCGCCGCCATCGGCGTGGTCATCAACACCCTGACCGCCCTTCTCTTCCTGCGCGGCCAGCATGACCTCAACGTCCGGGGCGCCTTCCTGCACATGATCGCCGATGCGGCTGTCTCGGCCGCCGTGGTGGTCTCAGCCGGCCTCATGCTCCTGACCGGCGGCCTCCAGTGGCTGGATCCCGTCCTCAGCCTCGTCATCGTGGCGGTCATCCTGTCCGGCGCCTGGGGACTGCTGAGGGATTCCGCCGCCATGGCCATGGACGCCGCGCCGCCGGGGATCGACGTGGCCGAGGTCCGGGCCTGGCTCGCCGCCCGGCCCGGCGTGGCCGAGGTCCACGACCTGCACGTCTGGTCCCTCTCGACCACCCGCACCGCCCTCACCGCCCATCTGGTTCGCCCCGAGGGGGGATCTTCCGACGCCTTCCTCGCCGAGACTGCGCATGGCCTTGGGGAGACCTTCGGGATCGACCACGCTACGCTTCAGGTCGAGACGGGCGAGCTGGACTGCGAACTCGCCCCCGACGAGGTGGTGTGACCCTCCCCCTCTCCCTCTACGGCCTCGCCACGCGCCTCGCCGAACCCCTGGCGCCCGGCCTCCTGCGCCGGCGTGCAGCGGCGGGCCGCGAGGACCCTGACCGGTTGGGCGAACGCCTGGGGCGGGCCAGCCGGCCCCGGCCCGCTGGGCCCCTCGTCTGGCTGCACGGGGTCAGCGTGGGCGAGTCCCTCTCCCTCCTGGCCCTCGTCGAGGGCCTTCGGGCGCGCCGGCCTGATCTCGCCCTCCTGGTCACTTCCGGCACCCGCACCTCGGCGGAACTCCTCGCCCGGCGACTGCCCGAAGGCGTCGTCCATCAGTATGTGCCGGTGGACGGGCCCCGGGCGGCGCAGCGCTTCCTCGACCATTGGCGGCCAGACCTCGGCGTCTTCGCCGAGAGCGAGCTCTGGCCCAACCTCCTTCAGTCGGCCCGGCGCCGCGGGACCCGCCTCGCCCTTGTCTCAGCCCGGATCACCGAGGGCACCGCCAGGACCTGGCGAAGGGCGCCAGCCTCGGCCCGAGGCCTCCTGGGCCTCTTTGACCTCATCCTGCCGCAGGACCGGGCCAGCGCCGCCCGCCTGGCGGAGCTCGGCGCCGCCTGCGGCCGGGAGCTGAACCTAAAGCGGGCGGGCTCGCCCCTGCCGTTCGATCCAGCCGAATTGGAGCGCCTACGGGGGCTCGCAGGGGGACGCCCCGTCATCCTGGCGGCCAGCACCCATCCCGGAGAGGAGGCCCTGGTCGCCGGCGCGGCGGAGGGCCTGGGCGCCCTCCTCATCCTGGCCCCGCGGCATCCCGAGCGCGGCGGTGAGATCGCCGCCGCCCTCCGCGCCCCGAGGCGCGCTCATGGCCAGTCCCCCGGACCGCACGACCCCATCTGGATCGCCGACACCCTGGGGGAGATGGGCCTCTTTTTCCGTCTCGCCGACCTGGTGGTGATGGGCGGCAGTTTTCCCAGCGGGATCGGCGGTCACAACCCGCTGGAGCCGGCGCGACTGGGGGTCCCGGTCCTGACCGGTCCCGACATCGCCAACTCGGCAGATGTCTATGGCGAGATGCTCGACGAGGCCTGCGCCCTCATCGCCCGCGACGGTGCGGACCTCCGGCGCAAACTGGCCGGCCTGCTGGGCCAGCCCGCCCTGAGGCGCCGCATGGGCGAGGCGGCCCTGGGCTATGCGGCGCGGCAGGGCGAAAGCCTTTCGGCGGCTCTCGACGACCTGGCGCCCCTGTTGCCGCCCCCTTCGGAAATGAGCGCCGCATGAAGCTGCCGACCCCGCGCTGGTGGTACGTCCGGGAGGGGCGGCCCGGGCCGGTCCTGCACCTCCTCCTGAAGCCCCTGTCCTGGGTCTGGGCGGCGGCGACGGCCCGCCGCATCGCCCGGGGCCGTCCGGTTGACCCGGGCGTCCCGGTGATCTGTGTCGGCAACCTGACCCTGGGCGGGACGGGCAAGACCCCGGTGGTCGCCGCCCTCGCGCGGCGGCTGTCTGATGCCGGCCGGCGTCCCGCCATCCTCTCGCGGGGATACGGCGGCCGGCTGGAGGGACCCGTCCGGGTAGACCCGGCGCGCCATTCCGCTGAAGAGACCGGCGACGAGCCCCTGATGCTGGCCCAGGCCCTGCTGGGAGTGGACGTTTGGGTCGCCCGCGACAGGGCGGCCGGCGCCCTGGCCGCAGCCGGGGGCGGCGCCGATGTCATCCTCATGGACGACGGGCACCAGAACCCTTCGGTCCTGAAGACCCTGTCCCTGGTGGTCAGCGACGGCGAGACCCGCGACGGGGAATGGCCCCTGGGCGATGGCGGGGTCTTTCCCGCCGGCCCCCTGCGCGAACCCTTGGCGGCCGGCCTCGCCCGCGCCGACGCCGTCGTCATGCTCCTGCCGGCGGATCTGGCTGAGCCGGACCCCGACCTGGTCGCCGCCCTATCCGGCCCGGCCCTCCTGACCGCCCGCCTGGAGCCGGAGGCCCCGCCGCCCGCCGGCCCGCAGGTCGGCTTCGCCGGCGTCGGAAAGCCCTGGAAGGTGGAGCGCGCCCTCAGGGCCGCCGGCTGCGAGCTCGCAGACTTCGCCGCCTTCCCCGATCACGCCCACTGGACGCCGGCGCGGCTGAAGGCGCTGGAGGCCCTGGCCGCCGCACACGGCGCGGGCCTGGTGACGACCACAAAGGACTGGGTGCGCCTGCCCCCGGACTGGCGGGCCCGGGTCACGGCCTGGCCCGTCCGGGCGGTCTTTGGAGACACGGCGGCGCTGGACGCCCTGCTCGGACGCCTTCCCCGCCGCTGAGCCGGATCAGGCGCCGGCGCGCTGGGCGAAGTGCCAGGCGGCGGAGGCCAGCTGGGGCACGCGCTCCTCCATGGCGGCGGCCTGCGGGCTGTTGGCGGTGCCATCCCGGGCCCGGCCGACAATGCCCTGGCAGATGCCGGCCAGGCGAAAGAGGTTGTAGGCGAAGAACCAGTCGACGTTGGGAACCTGGTCCCGGCCGGTCAGGCGGCAGTACTCGGCCACGGTCTCCTCCACGGTGGGAATCCCGTGGGCGTTCAGGTCGGGGATACCGGCGATGGTCCCGTTCACCCAGTGCATGAGGAAGTAGGTGAAGTCGGCCATGGGATCGCCCAGGGTCGACAGCTCCCAGTCCAGGACGGCGGCGACCCGGGGCTCGGTGGGATGCAGGACCATGTTGTCGAGGCGGTAGTCGCCATGGACAACCGTGTTGCGGTCCTGGTGCGGCAGGGTCTGGGGCAGCCAGTCCATCAGCCGCTCCATGGTGTCGAGCTTGACGGTCTCGGAGGCGCGATACTGCTTGGTCCAGCGGTCGACCTGCCGGCCCATATAATTGCCGGGCTTGCCGAAGTCGGACAGGCCCACGGCGTCGACATCGGTATTGTGCAGATCGGCCAGGGTCTTGATCTTGGCCATGTAGATGGCCCGGCGCTCGGCGGGCTCATACTGGGGTAGGGTCTGGTCCCAGAGGATCCGGCCCTCGACCATGTCCATCACGTAGAACCAGGTGCCGATCACCGACTCGTCGGTGCACAGGCCGTAGGACCGGGCCACGGGAAAGCCAGTCGGGTAAAGGGCGGTGATGACCTTGTACTCGCGGTCCACCGCGTGGGCCGAGGGCAGGAGCTTGCCCGGCGGCTTGCGGCGCATGACGTACTTCTTGCCCGGTGTGACCAGCTGGTAGGTCGGGTTGGACTGGCCACCCTTGAACTGGCGGACCTCCAGGGGGCCCTCGTAACCCTCGACATGAGCCTGCATCCAGGCGGCCAGGGCGGCCTCGTCGAAACGGTGGGACTCGGCCACGGACTTGGTGCCCGTATTGGCGACCTCGCGTTCCTGTTCCGGCGTCATGGCCATGAGCCTCGCTCCCCTCGGTTCTGTGTCTTGGAAGAAGGTCTTAGCGAACGGCGGGGTCCTGCGGCAAGCATGGTCGCGTCAGAGATCAGCGACTGTAATTTGTTAACCCTATCGAGTTTACGAACTTGAGATTCGTGAGCCTGGGCATTGAGGGATTCGGCCGTGACCAACTATGTCTTTGAGAGCATGACCGCCGAGCAAGCGGCGGCCTTCGTATCGACAGACACCCTGACCTTCTCGACTCCCGGCGCCACCGCCCGGGATGTAACCCTGACCCTGGTGCCCTACATCCCGCCGAACTTCTTCACCGGAGAGGTCGGATCGACGCCCTCGGTGACCATCACCTTCGGTGGAAGAACCCTCGTTTTCAATGGCTCAGGCACCACCCCGCCAGGCATAGCCGGCTTGGGATCCTCCGCCGGACAGATCACCTTCCCCGACGGGTCCCGGCTGCTCATCGGCAGCCAGGGCGCGGACTCGGTTTCGGGCGGGACAACGCCCGACGCCCTGCACGGCGGCGACGGCGCGGACACCCTGGCCGGCCTGGCCGGCGATGATTATCTCCAGGGTAACCAGGGCAATGACAGCCTGGCGGGCGGCAGCGGCTCCGATACCCTTCTGGGTGGCCAGGGAGATGACACCCTCGGGCTCGGCGACGGGCAAAACTACGGACACGGCAATCTGGGGAGTGACACTCTCCTGGGCGGGACCAGCGCAGACACCCTGCTCGGCGGCCAGGGTAATGACAGTCTGTCCGGCGCCGGCGGGTCCGACTATCTCTCCGGGGATCTTGGCAACGATACCCTGCTTGGGGGAACCGCGGCCGAGCAGCTGTACGGCGGCGACGGGAATGACCTGATTACGGGCGGCGGCGGAGCAGACCTCGCCAACGGCAACCAGGGCAATGACACCCTAGTCGGAGGGACCGAGGGGGACACCCTGCTCGGCGGCCAGGGCGGCGACAGCATCGTTGCCGATGCGGGCCTGAACTACGCCCATGGCAATCTCGGGGATGATGTCCTGACAGCCCTTGGAGGCGGCGACACCCTGCTGGGCGGGCAGGGTAATGACACCCTGTCGGGAGGCGACGGCGCCAACTACCTCACCGGCGACCTCGGAGATGATTCCGTCACCGCGGGCACGGGGAGCGATTTCCTGATCGGCGCGGATGGCGCCGACACCCTGGTTGGCGGCGGCGGAGCAGATTCCATTGATGGCGGCGCCGGAAATGACCGGATCCAGGCGGGAACTGCGGCGGACCACATCCTCGCCGGCAGCGGTGACGACAGCGTCAGCGACAGCGGCGGAGCCAACGTCATCCAACTGGGCGATGGCGCCGACACGGCCTCTGCGGGCGCAGGCGCGGATACCCTGACCGGCGAAACCGGAGCGGACAGCCTCCTGGCGGCCGCCGGCGACAACAGCGTCCTCGGGGGCGAGGGCGGGGATACGTTGACTTCCGGCGCCGGCGCCGACAGCCTGCTCGGCGGCGGCGGCGACGACAGCCTGAGCGCCGGCGGCGGCGTGGATTCCGTCGACGGAGGCCTCGGAAACGACACCCTGGCCCAGGCGATGACCAGCGCCGGGGTCGCCACCCTGATCGGCGGTGACGGTGACGATGACTTTGACCTGACCGGTTCAGTCGGCGGAGCCTCCGTGCTGTCGGACGGCGGGGCGGGCGACGACAGCCTGCTCGGCGCCGGCGGAATCGACTATTTCATCGGCGGCGCAGGGGCGGACACCGCCGTCGCTGGGGGAGGCGCGGACACGCTCATTGGCGGGGCTGACGGAGACAGCCTGTCCGGCGGGACCGGCGCCGCGAGCCTCAGCGGCGATGACGGGGCCGATACTCTCGCCGGCGGGGCGGGCGTCGAAACCCTCTCCGGTGGCGGGGGGGCGGACATCCTGTCGGGTGGCGCGGGAAGCGACAATCTGAGCGCCGACGCAGGCGACGACCTGATCCTCTTCGCCGGGACATCGGACTCAGCGGCCGGAGAGACCGTGGACGGCGGCGCCGGGACCGATACAGTGCGGGTAACCGCGACGACCGTCTTCGACCCCGGCGCCACCTTCACCAATGTCGAGGTGCTGGAGATCGCCACCGGGGCGACGGCGACCCTGACCCACACCCAGATGGCGGCCTTCAGCTCGGCGAGCGCCGCGGGAAGCGCCTCCCTGGTGATCAATGTGGCCTCGGGGGCGACATACACCCTGCCGAATCTGGGCTTTACAAACCTGACGCCGAGCCTTTCGGGGGCGATCGGAAATGAGAGCATCACGGGCTGGGTCGGAGTGGACTCGATCTCGGGCCTGGCCGGGAACGACACCCTGAACGGAGACCAGGGGAATGACACCCTCTCCGGCGGCGCCGGGGCTGACAGTCTCATCGGCGGGGGCGGCGACGACACCTTCGTCTACGCCGGTACGTCCGACACGGCGGCCGGGGAGACAGTGGACGGCGGCGGCGGGACCGATACCGTGCGGGTGACGGCGACCACGGCGTTCGACCCCGGGGTCAACTTCACTCAAGTGGAGAACCTTGTTGTGGTGGCGTCTACGGCGACGCTGAGCACCAGCCAGTTGGCGAACTTTGGGTCCGCGAGCGGTTCCGGCGGCGCAAGCCTGGAGGTCAATATCGCCTCAGGCACGTCCTACACCGCGCCAAACCTGGGCTATAGCGGCCTGACCCTGAACCTTGTAGGCGCAGGCGGGAATGAGAACATCTCCGGCTTGAATGGGGGGGATTCAATCTCGGGTCTCGCCGGGGACGACACCCTCGTTGGCGGCGCCGGGGCCGACACCCTGAGCGGCGGCGGCAACAACGACACCTTCATCTACGCCGGAACCTCTGACGCTGCGACGGGAGAAACGGTGGACGGGGGATCCGGGACCGACACCGTGCGCCTGACCGCAAGCACCGATCTGACCGGCGTAACCTTGGCCAACATTGAGGCCTTGAGCCTGGCCGATGGAACGGTGGCGACCTTCACTGACGCTCAGATCACGGGCCAGGCTTGGGTGGTGAGCGGAACCACAGGCGGTGGGACCGAGACCCTTGCGGTGACGGCGGCTTCAGGAACGAACGTCACCCTCGCGGCACTGACCGGTCTGACCAACCTCGCCGTGACCGTGACGGGGGTCGGCGGCGCCGAGACCCTGACCGGCTCCGCCGTAGCGGATACCCTCACGGGCGGCGCGGGCGCGGACAGCCTGACCGGCGGGGCCGGAGCGGATGCCTTTGTCTTTGCGACGGGCGCCTCCGGGATCACGGTGCCGACCGCGGACGTGATTGGCGATTTCGCCAGTGGGGTCGACGTGCTCAGGCTCGGTCTGGCCGGAAATCCCACTGCGGGTACCGGGAACTATGTCGAGGCTGGCTCGGCGGCGGCGAGCTTCAGCGCCGCCCTGACCGACGCCAACGCCGCTCTCGCCACCCTGAACGGGACCTCATCCGCGGCCCGGCTTTACGCCTTCCAGTTCGACGCGACGAACGGCTACCTGTTTATCGACACCAACTCCGATGGGGTGGCGGACGAGGTGATCGTCCTCACCGGGATTGACAATACCGAGATCGCCGCCGGCGACATCGTCGTCTGATCCCCGCGCTCAGAGCTTCAGATCGACGCTGCGGGACGGGACGGGCCGTGCGTTCCGCGGCGTCGCCTCGCCAGCGGGAAGTCTCCCGGCGGCCGGCCTGGCCAGGAGGTTCGCAGACGCCGAGGCCGACAACGCCATCGATGCGGTGGTCAGACTGACCTGCTGGACGTCACCTGCTGAGCCTCAGCTTCGGGGAGTCAGGGCGCGCCAGCCGATGTCGGTGCGGTGGAAGCTTTCGGGCCAGTCGATGCGGGCGATGGCCGCATAGGCCCGGTCACGCGCGGTCTGCAGGTCAGGACCCCGGGCGCACACGTTCAGCACCCGCCCTCCCGCCGCCCTCAGGAACCCTTCGGCGTCCCGCGTCGTGCCGGCGTGGAAGACCGCCACATCCGGCCCGAAGTCCTGTTCAGCGCCCAGGATGGCCGATCCGGTGCGCGGGGCGTCCGGATACCCTTCAGCGGCCATGACCACGCAGACCGCCACCTCGTCCCGCCATTCCGGAGCCGGCAGATCCGCCAGGGTCCCGTTCGCGCAGGCGAGCAGGTAGGGAACCAGGTCGCTTTTCAACAGCAACATGAGCACCTGGCATTCGGGATCGCCGAAGCGGGCGTTGAACTCCACCAGACGGGGCCCATCCGCTGTGGCCATCAGCTCGACGAACAGGGCGCCGCGATAGGGCGCGCCCTCGGCGGCGATACCCTTCACGGCGGGTATGGCCAGCCTCGTCATCACCTGATCGACCAGGGTCGCGGTGAAGACCGGCGCCGGGGAGTAGGTTCCCATGCCGCCCGTATTCGGGCCCCGTTCGCCGTCAAAGGCCCGCTTGTGGTCCTGCGCCGCGCCGAAGAACCGGACCGTCTGGCCGTCCGACAGCACGAACAGCGAGCCGATCTCGCCCTCGAGAAACTCCTCAATGACCACTCGGGCGCCCGCAGCGCCGAACCGGCCCCCCAGGGCGTCGTCGATCGCCGCCTCCGCCGTCGCCCGGTCGGGCGCCACAGTGACGCCCTTTCCGGCGGCGAGACCGTCGGCCTTGACCACGTAAGGCGGCGAGAACCGGTCCAGGGCGGTCCGCGCCGAGGCGGCGTCCTCGCACGCCACCCAGGCGGCGGTGGGCAGGCCGTGCCGGTCGCAGAAGGCCTTGGTGAAGGCTTTTGAGCTCTCCAGCTGGCCGGCGGCGGCGATGGGGCCAAAGCAGGGGATTGCGGCGACGGCGAGGGCGTCGGCAAGCCCGGCCTCCACTGAGGCCTCGGGACCGATCACCACCAGGTCGGCGGCGATCTCTCGCGCCAGGGCGACCAGCTGAGCAACCTCGGTCGGCTTCACCGGGACAAGCTCACCGAGGGCCGCCATGCCAGGATTGCCGGGGGCCATGACGAGGCGGCGGGTCAGGGGGGAGGCGGCGATCTTCCAGGCCAGGGCGTGCTCGCGCCCGCCCGATCCGACGAGAAGGATGTTCATGGCCCGCCTTTCGCGCGGCCGTGCGTTCAGGTCAATCGGCCCCAACCTTCCGACGGTCGACCTCCAGGGCGTAACCCGCCGACCGGACGGTCCGGATAGGATCGAAGCCGGGCGCACCGCGGGACAGGGCCTTGCGCAACCTGCCGATGTGGACGTCGACGGTCCGCGCCTCGACGTAGACGTCCGACCCCCACACAGCGTCCAGCAGCTGTTCCCGGCTGAAGACCCGGCCCGGGTTCTGCATGAAGAAGTCCAGGAGCCGGAACTCGGTCGGTCCCAGGTGGACCTCCTCGCCTTCCCGGGTGACCCGGTGGGCGGAGCGGTCCAGCGCCAGGGGGCCCCGGACCACAGTGTCCTCAGCGAGCCCGGGTCTCAGCCGGCGCAGAACTGCACGTATGCGGGCCGCCAACTCGGTCACGGCGAAGGGCTTGACCACATAGTCGTCGGCGCCGGTGTCGAGCCCGCGGATGCGGTCGCTCTCCTCACCCCGGGCGGTAAGCATGATGATGGGGATGTTACGGCTCTGCGGTCGCTGGCGAAGGCGGCGACAGACCTCAATCCCCGAGACCTTGGGCAACATCCAGTCCAGCACCACGAGGTCGGGAAGATGCTCCTCCGTCTGGATAAGGGCCTCCTCGCCATCCGTGGCCACGGCGACCGCATAACCCTCTCTCTCGAGATTGTAGCGCAACAGGGTGCCGAGGGCGTCGTCGTCCTCCACCACCAGGATCCGGGGATTCATGGACATGGGATTAAACCCTCAGGTCGTCAGCCCGCGGACGGTCCGCGGGGCTGACCTGTTCGCCGCTGATCTCGTAGTGAACGATCTCGGCGATGTTGGTGGCGTGGTCGCCGATGCGCTCGAGGTTCTTGGCCACGAACAGTAGGTGGGCGCAGGCGGTGATGGTCCGGGGATCGCCCATCATGTAGGTCAGCAGCTCCCGGAACAGGCTGTTGTAGTGCGCGTCCACCTCCTCGTCGCGCCGCCAGACCTCCATCGCCCGCTCGGCGTCTTTGGAGATGTAGGCGTCCAGAACCTCCTTCAGCCGGGTCTCCACCAGGCGCCCCATCCGCTCGATGGAGCGGTTCAGGGTCGGCATGGGCTCGATCTCCGACAGGATCAGAGTGCGCTTGGCGATGTTCTTGGCGAGATCGCCGCACCGCTCGAGGTTGGAGGCGATCTTCATCGCCGCCATGGTCTTGCGAAGGTCGTTGGCCATGGGCTGGCGCAGGGCGATCAGCCGGATGGCCTTCTGCTCGATGTCGGCCTCGATCTCGTCCAGCCGGTCGTCCTGCTGGAGAACCTTGGTGGCGAGGGCCGGATCACGCCGAACGACGGCGTCCACGGCGTCCCCCAGCTGGGCCTCGGCAAGGCCCCCGAGTCGGGCGCAAGCGGCCCCCAGGGCGTTCAGCTCGTCTTCGTAGGACTTGACGATGTGCTCGTTCATGGGATCGCCCTCAGCCGAACCGGCCGGTGATGTAGTCCTGGGTCCGTGAGTCCCCGGGACGGGTGAAGATGTCGCCCGTCGGTCCGGCCTCGACCAGCCGGCCCATGTGGAAGAAGGCCGTGCGCTGCGAGACCCGCGCGGCCTGGGCCATCGAGTGGGTGACGATGATAATGCAGTATTGCGCTCGGAGCTCGTCGATCAGCTCCTCGATCCGCGCCGTAGCGATAGGGTCGAGGGCCGAGCAGGGCTCGTCCATCAGAATCACCTCGGGATTGATGGCTATGGCGCGGGCGATCACCAGGCGTTGCTGTTGGCCGCCGGACAGGCCGGTGCCCGGCTGGTCCAGGCGGTCAGAGACCTCCTTCCAGAGGCCGGCCCGCTTCAGGGCCTGCTCGACCACGCCCTCAAGCTCTGATCGGGAGGTCGCGATCCCATGGATCTTCGGCCCGTAGGCAACGTTCTCGAAGATGCTCTTCGGAAAGGGGTTGGGCTTCTGGAACACCATTCCCACACGCGCCCGCAGCAGAACCGGGTCAAGACTGCGATCGTTCACGTCCTCGCCATCCAGGAGGATGCGACCCTCGACCCGGGCGCCCGGGATGGTGTCGTTCATGCGGTTGATGCACCGCAGGAAGGTGGACTTGCCGCAGCCGGACGGGCCGATCAGGGCGGTGACCGCCCGGTCGGGCACGTCCAGGTCGATATCAAAGAGGGCCTGCTTGTCTCCATAGAAGACATTCACTGAACTGGCCGATATCCGCGGCGCACCCTCGGCCGGGGCGGCGGCGGCGGCGGAGGCGTTCAGTCGAGGGGGCGAGACTTGGGCGTCTGTCATCTTGTCACCAGCGGCGTTCGAACCGGCGCCTCAGGAGGACGGCGGCGAGGTTCATGATAATCATAAAGGCCAGCAGCACCATGATGGCGGCGGCTGTGCGCTCCTGGAAGGCGCGCTCGGACGCATTCTCCCAGATGAAGATCTGGACCGGCAGGACGGTGCTGGCCGAGGTCAGGGCGTCCGGGACGCCTGGGACGAAGGAGACCATGCCCACCATCAGCAGCGGCGCGGTCTCGCCCAGGGCGTGGGCGAGGGACAGGATGGCGCCCGTCATCACGCCTGGAAGGGCCAGGGGAAGAACGTGGTGGAAAACAGTCTGGGTCTTTGAGGCGCCGAGGGCCAGGGCGGCCTCGCGGATCGACGGGGGAACCGCCCTCAGCGCGGACCGAGTGGCGATGATCACCGTCGGCAGGGACATCAGCGCCAGGACCAGCCCACCCACCAGGGGCGAGGATCTGGGCACATTCATCCAGTTGATGAAGACCGCAAGGCCCAGCAGGCCGTAGACGATGGAGGGGACTGCGGCCAGGTTGTTGATGTTCACCTCGACGAGGTCGGTCCACCGGTTCTTGGGCGCAAACTCCTCAAGATAGGTCGCCGCCAGAACGCCGATAGGAATGGCGAGGGCGGCGGTCAGCAACAGCATCAGGGCTGATCCGACCACAGCGCCCAAGACACCCGCCTGCTCGGGTTCAGTAGAGTCGGACCGGGTCAGGAAGGTGGTGTTGAAGCCTGACTGCACCAGGCCCTCGGCTCTGAGCTGATCCAGCCAGTCCAGTTGCTCGTCGCTGAGCGGACGCTCCTCGGCCGGGGAGGTGCGCTGAATCTGGCCCTTGAAGTAGAGGCCGGCATCGGCCTTGAGGGGAGCAGAAAGAGTCAAGGTCTTGCCGATGACGGCGGGATCCGCCTTGACGCTGTCCAGGACCTGGAAGCCAAGGTCGCCGGACAGAAGGTCCTTCATGGCGTCGCTGCGCGAGCCGTACTCATCGTCCGCCACGCCGATCCGCTTGAGCAGCTGCTCAGCGATCAGGAGGTCGTAATTGGCCCCGCCGGGATCCGCGGCGTCGATCCGCGTCGGGTCCAGATAGACCTGCGTCGTAAGCCGGTAGTCGATAAAGGTCGACCAACCCTGCTGGACGATACGCCCCAGCAAAAGAACAAGGAAACCCAAGGCGACGGCGATCGCGATCCGGCCATACAGCTGAAAGCGCCGCTCGGCCGCGTTCCGGGCCTTAAGCCGCCGGGCTACGGCGGCCTTGAGGTCGTCCGATGCAGGGCGGATGTCAGTCATACTGTTCCCGATACTTCTGCACGATCCGCAGGGCGATCACGTTCAGGGCGAGCGTCACCACGAAGAGTGTCAGGCCAAGGCCGAAGGCCGACAGGGTGCGCGGGCTGTCGAATTCCTGGTCGCCCGTCAGCAGGGTGACGATCTGCACCGTGACCGTCGTCACAGTCTCCAGCGGGTTGAGGGTCGTATTGGCCTGGAGGCCGGCGGCCATGGTCACGATCATGGTCTCGCCTACAGCCCGTGAGACCGCCAGAAGCATAGCCGCCATAACCCCCGGCAGGGCTGCGGGCAGCACCACCTTCTTCACGGTCTCAGAGCGTGTGGCGCCCATGGCCAGGCTGCCGTCGCGCAGCGACTGGGGGACGGCGTTGATGATGTCGTCAGACAGAGAAGAGACAAAGGGGATCAGCATCACCCCCATGACCGCACCGGCGACCAGGGCCATCTGGTTCTGGACCTCGCCCAGGTAGAGCCCCAGATCGTTGAACGGGCCGCCGACCAGCTCGGCGCCGATGGCGTTGAATCCGGCCCGGAACAGGGGCCCCACCGTCAAGGCGGCGAAGAAGCCGTAGACCACGGTCGGCACCCCCGCGAGCACCTCCAACAGGGGCTTAACCACGCTACGGGTGCGGGCGGAGGCGTATTCAGAAAGATAGATGGCGGCGAACAGGCCCACGGGCGCGGCCACCGTCATGGAGATCAGCATGATCAGGAAGGTGCCGGCGAACAGGGGAATGGCCCCGAAGGCGCCTTCCGAAACGACCTGGTCGGCGTACATGGCGCTCTGCGGATCCCACTCGAGGCCGAAGAGGAAAGCCGGAAGCGGCACGGCCTGGAAGAAGCGCCAGCTCTCCCAGACAAGGGAGGCGACAATCCCGACGGTCGTGAAAACCGCCGTGACAGAGCACGCCAGCAACAGGCCCTTCACCCAGCGCTCGACGCCCTCCCGGGCGCGGAACGCGGCCCGGATCCGGGTCAATCCCCAGCTGGCCCCGGCCAGGGCCAGGACGGCGGCGGCGGCCAGGCTGAAGAGGTGCAGCCGGAACTCCAGCGCCTTCACCTCGGCGGCGGCGACCTCCAGGGCGGCCTGCACTTCCGGGGCGTAGGGCGTTTCGCTTCGCGCCTGACCCCGAGCGAGGGAGATGGCGTCGTCCAGGAAGACCTGCCGCTCGGCCGCCTCCATCGCGCGCACGACGGCCGGCAGGCGGGACTCCACCAGGGACTCCTCCACCCGGTCGCCGAGGAAACCCACCAGGATCAGGACCAGGGCGGCGGGGGCGGCGGTCCAGACAGCAGCGTAGGCGCCATGGTGTCCGGGGCGGGAGTTGATGGGCGCGCTTGACCCCCGGGCGATCGCACCCGCGCGTCTGCGACCGGCCCAGAAAACGGCGCCCGAGAAGGCCGTCAGGACCAGAAGGGCGACAAGGGTCAGCATCTTTGGATCACTTCCGGCTCTCTCCGGGCCTGGCGCAAGACCTCCCTAAGCCTTCGGGAAAGGCCCTGGAACGGACACGCCTCGTCATGCCGTAGGTCATTACTGCGACACTTCCATTACGGGGAGTCTCTCCGGCACAAGGACCGTGAAAACCGTGCCGCGGCCAGGTGCGCTCTCCACGGCCAACACGCCCTGGTGACGGTTGACGATGTGCTTGACGATCGAGAGCCCAAGCCCGGTCCCGGGACGCTCGCCGCTCTTCTGTCCCTCTACGCGATAGAACCGTTCCGCAAGGCGGGGCAGATGCTCCCGCACAAGGCCCGGCCCCTCGTCCTGGACCCGGATCATGGCGTATCGGGCGCCGGGGGCGTCCGGGGCCACCAGGGTCAGGCGGGCGGAATCCTCGAGGATCGCCGCCTGGGTCGCCTCCCGCCCCACATTGGAGCGGACCACCAGCTGAACCCGGCCGTCGGCGGGCGCATATTTCACGGCGTTGTCGGTCAGGTTCTGGATCACCTGCACAAGCTGGTCACGGTCGCCCCGGACCCTGACCGAGCCTGCGGCGGGGAGGTCCGCCTCGATCCTGACCCCCCGGCGCGCGGCCTGCGGGCCCAGGGCGTCCACCACATCGGCGGCCGCCAGGACAAGGTCGGTCTCACCCTGCGGCGCCACATGTTCGTTCAGCTCGATCCGGCTGAGGGAGAGGAGGTCATCAATCAGCCGTCCCATCCGGTCGGCCTGGTTCTGCATGATCCCGAGGAAACGATCCTGGGCCTGCCGGTCATCCCGGGCGTGTCCCTTCAAGGTCTCGATGAAACCAGAGAGAGAGGCCAGGGGCGTCCGCAGTTCGTGGCTGGCGTTGGCGAGGAAGTCCGCCCGGGTGCGCTCGGCCCTGCGCAAGTCGGTCTCATCCCGGAACAGAAGCACGGCGCGGCGCAGCTGGTCCTCCTCCACATCCAGGGGGCGGACCAGGGTCTGGAAGCTGCGTTCCTGGGAGGCGCCGGAGGTGAAGCCACACCGGGCCTCGACGCCTCCGAACAGCGCCTCGTCGACGGCGGAGAGCACTTCGGGATCGCGCAGCACCGAGACCAGGAGCATGGGCGGGGCGGAGATGCGGAACAGACTGCGGGCTGCGGCGTTGGCCCGCTCGATCCTCAGGCTGCTCAGGTCGTCGGGCTCCCGGGCGGTCACGACAAGGAGGGGGTCCGGGGCGGCGTCCAGGAGGGCGGCGAAGCGGGTCTCGACCCGCTCGACGGCCTCGCGAACCCTGTGTTCGGTCGCCTCAGTTGAAGGCCGGATTCCGGCCGGCCGGAACCGCCGCGCTGCAATCGCCGCTGCGGCCGCCCCGGCCAGCAGGAGGAGGGCGATCTCGGTGGCCCCCCGGCCGGCCCAGGCCCACACCCCCGCAACGGCCATCAGAGCCGCCGCTATGCCGAGGGCAAGGGCGGCGCCGGCAGGCTCCGTGCGGGTTTCGGGCTGAGGCAAGTCGGGTTCTCGGTCGGGCAAGACGCCCATGACATCCGGCAAGTATGACGCTTGCGTGACAGTTTGATGACAGTGGCGGAATAAGGCCAACTCCCGACCCCTCGGGCGACGGAGTCGCGGCCATCATCGCCCCGGCGATTGTCCCGGCGAGCGCCAGGCCCTAGATTGCCCCTCCGCCGTCCGCGTCGGCGACGCCCCCCTCGGAGCCCCCATGTCCCTCAACCGATTCGCCGAAGCCGAAGCCGCGTTCCAGGCCGGACGGCGAGATGAGGGCAAGCGCCTGATGGCCGGGCAACTGGAGTCGGACCCGGACGCGCCTTCGGCTATCTACCGCAACCTCGGCGCCATGCTGATCCGCGACCGCGACTACGCCCTGGCTGAGACGGTGGGACGGCGCTCGGTGGAGCGACATCCCCGCGACCCGGAGCTCTGGAACATCCTCGGCGTCGCCCTGCGTCGCCTCAGGCGTTATCCCGAGGCGGTGGACGCCCTCGAGAAGGCGGCCCGGCTGAACCCGCGCAGCGACGCCATCCAGCAGAACCTCGGCAACGTCTTCAATGACGCCCGGGACCCGCGCGCCATCAAGGTTTTCTCGCAGCTCGTCCGGGCCGCCCCCTCGAACGCCGAACTCCAGCGTCAGCTCGGCCGCGCCCACTGGTTCGCCAAGGAATTCGACAAGGCCCTCCAGCGACTCAGCCTCGCCACCCGGCTGAAGGCCGATATGGTGGACGCCTGGCTCGACCTTTCCGCCGCCAGCTCGGACTCCCGCGGCCCCGTGGAGGGACTGGAGGCCCTGGACCGCGGCCTCAAGGCCTGTCCGGGCGATGCGCGCCTGCAGGAGGCCCGGCTGTCCATGCTCCGCCGCTCGGGGCGGATGCGCGAGGCCGAACAACAGATGCTGGAGATGCTCAAGGCCACGCCGGACGCCGCCTGGCTGCACTTCCAGCTGGGCGGGGCGCTGACGGACTATGACCGGCCCCGGGCCAACGAGCATTTCCGGCGGGCCATCGAGCTGGACCCTGACAAGGTCGACTACCGGATCACCTACGCCGAAAGCCTGGGGCGCGACCGGACGGGCGATGAGGGCGGCAACCTGGAGTCGGCCTACCGCACCATGGTCGGGGTCCTCGACCAGGCCGAGCTGACCCCCGGCAACCTGAAGGTCATCTACGAGCTCCTGGTCCGCGTCGCCGACTACGACCGGCTGGAGGCTCTTGGCAGCTTTGCTAAGGTCGGCCGCACCTGGGCCGAGGCGGGCCGCCATACCGCCCTGATGGCCCACCTGGCGCGGGTCAAGACGGCGGAAGACCGGCTGGAGCTGGTCGAGCAGCACCGTATCTGGGGCCGGCTGGCCGACGCCGCCGCCGCCCGGCGGCCCATCACCCACCCCGAGCCGCGCGCCCCCGGCGGTAAGATCCGCGTCGGCTATATGTCCTCGGACCTGCGGGGTCACCCGGTGGCCTACTTCGCCCTGCCCCTGTTCGAGCACTACGACCGCAGCCGGTTCGAGGTCTTCTGCTATTCCTGGTACCAGGGCGAGGCGGACCCGACCCAGAAGCAGATCACCCAGTGGGTCGATGGCTTCCGCTGGCACAAGGACATCACTGACCGCGAGGCGGCCCAGCTGATCGCCGACGACAACCTCGACATGCTGTTCGAGCTGGGGGCGACCACCCACATGAACAAGCTCTCGGTCATGTCCTACCGGCCGGCCCCCCGGCAGGCGAGCTGGGTGGGCTACCCTCATTCCGCCGGTCCAGAGACCATCGACTATCTGGTCCTCGACCCCTGGATGAATCCGCCGGACCCGCGGCTGGTGATCGAAAAGCCCCTGCTCCTGGCCCACACCTGGTACGCCATGGGCGAGCGCGCCTTCCGCGAGCAGCCGGCGGTGGACCCCGTCGCCCCGGTGGAGCGCAACGGCAACGTCACCTTCGGCACGGCCAACAACCCCTACAAGTACACCCGCGAGACCGTCACCGCCTGGGCGCGGGCGGTGGCCGGGACCCCGGGCTCGAAGTTCATGTTCGTGCGACCGGAAGGGACGACCCCGACCTTCACCACCAACATCCGCAAGGTGTTCGAGGGCCAGGGGGTGTCGGCTGATCGCGTCATCTTCGAGACGGTGCGCGGCCGGCACCTGCCCTTCTACAACCAGATGGACATCTCCCTCGACAGCTTCCCCCAGACCGGCGGCACCACCACCTGCGAATCCCTCTGGATGGGGGTTCCCGTCGTGGCCCGGGTGGGCGACGCCGTCTTCGAGCGGATGAGCTATTCCATCCTCAACAATGTCGGCCTCGGCGACCTCGTCGGCAAGACCACCGAGGAGTATGTCGACATCGCCGTGCGCCTCGCCTCAGACCCGGCCCGGATCGGCGAACTTCGCCGCACCCTGCGCGACCGCCTGGGCGCCAGCCCCCTGCGCGACGCTCGCGGCTTCTCCACCGACTGGTACGCCATGGTCGAGCGCGCCATGGCCGAACCGGTGCGGAAGTAGGGGCGGGCCAGGAAACGTGAACCCGCATGTCGGCATCGCCTGGCAGATCGGATCGACCTTCGGCTGGGGCGTCTACGGGACCCAGCTCGCCCTGGGCCTGACCCGGCGCGGCCGGCTGCCGACCCTGCTGGAATCGCCGGGGCCCCTGACCCTGGACGGTCTTGAGGCGGTTCGCCTGAAGCCGGCCATGGACTTCCGCCCGCGCCTGGTCGAGCTGATCCAGAAGCAGGGCGAGGGGCCCATCATCTGCCAGTTCCCAGTGATCCACGCCCGGGGAAACAACGCCGAGCTCCAGTTCGGTCGGCTCTCCCCCCGCACCCGGGGAACCGCCAACCACGCCTGTATCTTCTTCGACCGGACGACCTTCTCGCCGGAGGCCATCGATCAGCTCAACCGGTTCGACAGCGTTATCGCCGGGTCCGCCTGGAACGGCGCCCACCTCCGGGACCTTGGCGTCCGGAATGTCATCGACAATATCCAGGGCATCGACGCCTCCCGCTTTCATCCGGCGCCCCGCAGGGGGCTGCTGGGCGACCGCTTCGCCATCTTCTCCGGGGGCAAGATCGAGCATCGCAAGGGCCAGGACATCGTCGCGGCCGCCTTCCGCGCCTTCCGTCAGCGGCATGACGACGCTGTGCTGGTGACCTCCTGGCACAACGCCTGGCCAAAGGCCGAAGGCGTGCGCCAGATCATGGCGTCCCGGATCTTCGACGGCGCCAACCTCCTGGACGCTGAAGGCAGGATTAACGTGCGCCGATGGCTTTCCCTGAACGGCGTGCCGGAAGATAGCGTCATCGCCCTGCCCGAGATTCCCAACGCCCTGCTGCCGCCGGTCATCCGCGAGTGCGACGTGGCCATCTTCCCCAACCGTTGCGAGGGCGGCACCAACCTGGTGGCGATGGAGACCCTGGCCCTCGGCGTGCCTTCCCTGCTCTCAGCCAACACCGGCCACATGGACCTTCTGGACCGGCAGATCGGCTTCGCCCTGGTCGACCAGACCCCCGTCCCCGAGGCCAGCTCCAATCCCGACTACGACGTCTGGGGCGAAAGCTCTGTGGACGAGATCGTCGAGCGCCTCGAAGCCGTCTACCGGAACCGCGAGGCCTTCCGGGAAGTCGCCCTCTCCCACGCCCGGCTGATGGAGGACCTGTCCTGGACCCGTCAGATCGACCGGCTCATGGACCACCTCGACATCACAGACATCACGCCGGCCCGTTGAGCCGCCCCTCGGCCGCCAGCCGGGCGTAGTAGGCGCAATAGGCGTCAAAGAAGCCCTCGCCGGTCCAATCCGGGGGCAGGCAGGGCGCATCGTTCACCCGCACCCGGGGCTCGGGGAAGTCGACCTGGTCGTTCAGCACCAGGTCGCAGGACAGGCCCAGGCGCGGGCCCGCCTCGTCTGCGAGCCGCCGGGCGAAGAGGCCCTGGGTCCCCACAAGCCCCGAGGGCCGGGCATCGATCCGCACCGGTCCCGCCGCCGCCAGCAGCTGTTCCACCAATCGGGCGTAGGCCGCCGCCAGGTCCGGGACCGGCTGGTTGTCGCGAACATAGGCCGGGGTCAGCACCCGGCCAGGCTCGCCCCGGAACCAGGCCTGGAAGAGGGACCAGGCCATCCGCCCCTCTTCCAGCACGCCGAAAGGATTGGCGATGACAAACCGCCCGAAGGAAAGCCCGGCCTCGGCTGCAAAGCCCGCCAGGGTCTGTCCGGTCAGGCCTTTCGAAACGCCATAGGGGCTCACCGCCGGGGCGTCGGGGCCCTCGCCGCCCTCGCCAGGCTCGAAGACCGTCGCGGTGGAGACCAACGCCCGGCAGCCGCCATCGGCCGCGGCCCGAACGGCCGCCCCGGCGCCCGCCAGGTTCCGCGCCACGCCCGCCGCCACGTCGTAGTCGGGCGAACGATAGCCGGGAATGTCCGCCGCATGGTGGGCGAAGAGGTCAAAGCGCCCGGTGCGGGCGAGGTCGCGGAACCGGTCGCTGTTGAGGGGCGTTTCGAACACCCGCGCGGCGCTGGCGGCCAGCCGGTCGACCCGCTCGCCGCGCAGGCCGGGATAGGCGCCGGCCTCCCGGGTCAGGGGGGCGACCACCTCGTGCCCGGCCCCGGCCAGGGCCTCGGCGATCCATAGGCCGGTGAAGGAACTGGCGCCGGTCAGGAGGATCCGGGTCATGATCAGGCGGGGCTGAAGTCCGGCCAGGTCGCGTCGCGGTCGGACATCACCCGGGGCTCGGCCGGCCAGTCGATGCCGAAGGCCGGATCATTCCACCGCACGCCGTCGCCCTTCCCGGGCTCGAAGAAGCGGTCGATGTCGTAGAGGACGTCGGTGTGGGCCTCCAGGGTCAGGAAGCCGTGCGCCAGGCCCCGGCCGATCAGGAGGGCCCGCCCTGTCTCGGCGCTCAGCTCCACCCCGGTCCACTGTCGGAAGGTCGGGCTATGTGGCCTAAGGTCCACCACGACATCGAAGATCCGCCCCCGCGCCACGCGCACCAGCTTGCCTTCGTCGAAGGGGGCGGGCTGGAAGTGCATACCCCGAAGGGTGAAGGCGGCGGTGTTCCGCGACAGGCTGGACTGGGCTGGCGAGAAGGGATGGCCGGCGGCGGCGAAGACCCGGGGGCAGAACAGACGGGCGAAGGCGCCCCGCTCGTCCTCTGCGGGGTTGATATCCACCACCACGGCGCCAGCGATGGGCGTGGGCGTAAAGCGCATCAGTCCCAGATCCGGGGCTCGGGCGAGGCGGTGACGAACCGGCCGCCCCAGGCGCGGATGCGCGCCGTCTGGGCCATGATCTCCTCGCGGAGGTTCCAGGGCAGGATCAGGAGGTCGTCCGGCCGCACGGCGTCGATCTGGTCCGGCGCGAGGATCGGGATGTGGGTCCCGGGCAGGAAGCGGTCCTGCTTGTGCGGGTTGGCGTCGAAGCAGGCGACGATGTCGGCGGCGCCGACCCCGGCGTAATTGAGGAAGGTGTTGCCCTTGGCCGCCGCGCCATAGGCCGCCACCTTGCGGCCCGCCGCCTTCGCTTCGGCAAGATAGGCCAGGAAGGCCGCCCGCACCGCCTCGACCCGCGCGGTGAAACCGCCATAGGTCTCCAGCCTATCCAGGCCCGCCGCCGCCTCCCGGGCGCGCAGGGCCCTCAGGGCCTCGGTCTCGGCATGGGACGCCTCCGCCCGGCAGCAGAACAGCCGAAGTGATCCGCCATGGGTGGTCAGGAGCTCCACGTCGAAGGGCCGCAGTCCCTTGGCCCTCAGCACCGTCTCCACCGCCAGCAGGGACAGGTAGGAGAAGTGCTCATGATAGATGGTGTCGAACTGCACCTGCTCGATCAGGTTCAACAGGTGCGGGAACTCGAAGGTCAGCACGCCCTCGGGTTTCAGCACGTGCTGGAAGCCGCCGACGAAGTCGCCGATGTCCGGCACGTGGGCCAGGACGTTGTTGGCGGCCATGAGGTCGGCGGTCAGGCCGCGGGCGGCCAGTTCCTTGCCTGTCGCCTCGTGGAAGAAGACCACCTCGGTGGGAACCCCGCGGTCGCGCGCCGCGGCCGCCGTATTGGCCGTGGGCTCGATCCCCAGCACCGGCACGCCCATGGCGACGAAGTGCTGGAGCAGGTAGCCGTCATTGCTGGCCACCTCGATGACCCGCGAGCCCGACCCCAGGCCGAACCGCTTCGCCATGGCTCCGGCGTAGGCCTTGGCGTGGGCCACCCAGCTTTCGGAGTAGGACGAGAAATAGGCGTAGCCGTCGTCGAAGATCTCGCCCGCCGGCACGGGATCGTCCGCCTGGACCAGGAAGCAGGACCCGCACACCCGGGTGCGCAGGGGATAGGTCTTCTCCGTCCCCGCCGCCAGCTGTTCGGGCGTCAGGTAGGCGTTGGCCAGGGGCTGGAGGCCCAGGTCCAGGAAGTCCTGGGTCAGGGGCGTGCGGCAGAATCGGCAGGCGGGCGCAGTCATGGCAGGGCCTCATACCGCGCGATCTGCTCGCGGCACAGGGCCAGGGCGGGTTCACCCATCGCCTGCCGCCGGTACCACTCCATGCTCCAGTCGATGGCCTCGGGCGCCGCCAGCCGGCTCTCAAAGCCCAGCACCTTCCGGGTCAGCCCG
This sequence comes from Phenylobacterium sp., assembly GCA_020402745.1. Classification (GTDB taxonomy): domain Bacteria; phylum Pseudomonadota; class Alphaproteobacteria; order Caulobacterales; family Caulobacteraceae; genus Phenylobacterium. Next base: position 2,713 of record JADBYZ010000024.1, on the reverse strand, counting down.
GCGTCGACGCCCAGGGCCTTGGCCTCCAGCGAGGCGGGGTCCGGCTCATGCCGCCAGGGCCGCCCGCCAAGCGCCGCCGTCGCCCGGCTGGCCAACTCGCCCACCGTCACCTCGGCCCCGCCGGGCGCCGGTCCAAAGTTCAGGGCCCGGGGCGTCGCCGGGTCCTTCGCCAGCCTTTCGAGATAGACGAGATAGCCGGCCGCGCAGTCCAGCACGTGCTGCCAGGGCCGGGTCGCCTCGGGATGGCGAAGAACCACCGCCTCGTCCGCCGCCGCAGCCCGCACGATATCGGCTACGATCCGGTCGCGGGAAAAGTCGCCGCCGCCGATGACGTTGCCGCCCCGGGCCGTGGCCACCGGTACGCCCGCCCGGTCGAAATAGCTGCGCGCCATGGAGGCCGTGACGATCTCCGTCGCCGCCTTGGAGGCCGAGTAGGGGTCCTTGCCGCCCAGGGCGTCGCCTTCGACGAAGGCCCGGCCCGTCTCGGCGTTGAGGTAGACCTTGTCCGAGGTCACCACCAGCACGGCGGCGAGACCCGGCCGGTCGCGCAAAGCCTGCAGGAGGTGGGCCGTGCCCATGATGTTGGCGGCGAAGGTGGCCACCGGATCGGCAACGGCCGTGCGCACCAGCGGCTGGGCCGCCATGTGCAGGACGAGGTCGAACTCGGCGGCCATCAGGGCCTGAGCGACCTCGGTCGCATCCCGCAGGTCGGCGATCCGGGAATCGACCCGTCCGCCCACGCCGGCTAGGTCGAACAGGGCCGGGTCCTGGTCGGGCGCCAGGGCCAGCCCCGTCACCTTCGCCCCCATGGCGGCCAGCCAGATGGCCGTCCAGCCGCCCTTGAAGCCGGTGTGCCCGGTCAAAAGGACCCGCTTGCCGGCCCAGAAGGCGGGATCGGGGCGGGTCAGGACCATAGCTTCCAGGGCGCCTGGCCCGACGCCCACAGGGCCTCGAGGTTGTTCTTGTCGCGTAGGGTGTCCATGCCGGTCCAGAAGCCTGCGTGGGGAAAGGCCATCAGCTGGCCGTCCGCGGCCAGGCCCTGAAGAGGCTCGGACTCCCAGGGCATGGGATCGCCGGAAATGCGGCCCACCACCTCGGGCTGGAGGACGAAGAAGCCGCCATTGATCAGACCCTCGTCGCCGGGGGGCTTCTCGACGAAGCGGCGGACCTCGCCGTCATTGATGTCCAGGGCCCCATAGCGACCTGGGGGCGAGACCGCCGTCACCGTCGCCTGCCGGCCATGAGACCGATGGAAGGCCGCCAGGGCGCCGATGTCCACGTCCGCCACCCCGTCGCCATAGGTGAAGAAGAAGGGCTGGCCCGGCTCCAGATAGCCCGCCACCCGCCTCAACCGGCCGCCGGTCATGGTCTCGGCCCCGGTGTCCACCAGGGTGACACGCCAGGGCTCGTGGTGGGTGGCGTGGTACTCCACCGCGCCCTTTGCGAGGTCCACCGTCAGGTCGGCGTTGTGAAGGACGTAGTTGGCGAAATACTCCTTGATCATGTAGCCCCGGTAGCCGAGGCAGATGATGAAATCCCGGACCCCGAAGTGGGAGTACAGCTTCATGATGTGCCAGAGGATCGGCCGGCCGCCGATCTCGATCATGGGCTTGGGCCGCAGGTGGCTTTCCTCGGAGATCCGAGTGCCCAGGCCGCCGGCCAGGATCACCGCCTTCATCCCCGCTGCGGGACTGTCGGATTGGGTCAAGACGCTCTGCATCCCTCTCGCGCGCCGCCTGCGCGCGCCCCCTCTTAGCCCGAACCTTGGCGCCAATGAAGCCTGAACGGCCCGTCGATCTCATCATCATCGGCGCCCAGAAGGCCGGCACCACCGCCCTGTTTGACTATCTGGGCGACGATCCCGCCTTCGTCCGGTCCGACGTCAAGGAGGTGCACTTCTTCGATGTCGAGGACCCGGCGGCGCCGACCCCTGACCTCTCGGCCTACGCCGCGCATTTCCCCGACCGCCCGGGCGTCCGCGTCGAGGCCACCCCCATCTACATCTACTGGCCCGGGGCGCTTGAGCGGATCGCCGGCGCCTGCCCCGGGGTGCGCCTCGTCCTTCTCCTGCGCGATCCCGTCGAGAGGGCCTGGTCCCACTGGCGCATGGAGACCGCCCGTGGCGCGGAGTCCCGGCCCTTCTCCTGGTGCATCCGCCGTGGCCGGCAGCGGCTCTTCGAAGCCGAACCCTTCGGCCATCATCGCGAGTTTTCCTATGTCGAGCGCGGCTTCTATGGCGAGCAGGTCGAGCGCCTCTTCTCCCTCTTCGATCCCGCTGACGTGCTGATCGCCCGGGCCGAGGACCTCGACGCCGACCCGGCCGCCGTTCTCGCCGGCCTCTCCGCCTTCGCCGGAACCCCGCCGCCCCCGCCCGTCCAACCCCGCCGGGTGCACGTCGGCGAGCCCGCCCCCATCCCGCCCGAAGACGCCGCCTTCCTTCAGCGCGTCTACGCCCCCGACCAGGCCCGCCTGAAGGCCCTGACGGGGATCAGCTGGGACTAAGCCCCTACACCGTCGACCCCCTCAGCCAGCTCCGCCCTTCGGGGAGCAATCGCGCCCTAATTCCTCCCCCCAGGGGCAGGGCTATCGCATATAGATTCCGCCTATAGAACGACTTGGCTGCGCAAGACTCGCTCGATCAAAAAACCGGGAACAAAACGGAATCGGTGACTGCCTCTTGGACTGCAGACGCTTACCAGCGTCGGTTTCCTGT
>JADBYZ010000023.1 GCA_020402745.1 Phenylobacterium sp. | reverse complement strand
TCGAGCGAATGTTCTGTCGTCTCAAAGACTTCCGCCGCATCGCAACCCGTTACGACAAACGAGCAGACAACTTCCTGTCCGCGGTTCTACTCGCCGCAGCCGTCACTTGGTGGACTCCGATTGAGTCCAGAGCCTAGAGCCAGCGCCACAAGGTCGAGATCATGTCTGGGAGACCTAAGGACTGGTGGCGCATCCATTTCCACTAGGGTCGATGCGCGCGCACCTTCTTCTCCGCTATCATCATCGCAGCCACCGTCATATTCTGGCTCGATCCACAATCAGTTCTGAACCTGGTCACTGCGGAAGAACCGAGGAGACTTGCGCAATGAGTCAGACCGCGATCTTCAGCGGAAGCGCCCACCCCGAGTTGGCGAAGGACATTTGTGACCAGCTGGGAGTGCCGCTCCTGCCGGCCACGTTCAGGAGGTTCGCCAACGATTGCCTCGAAGTCCAATTGGAGGCGAACTGTCGAGAGCGTGACGTTTTCATAATCCAACCGATTGTCGCCCCGGCTCAGGAGCATCTCTTTGAGCTATTCCTGATGATCAATGCTGCGCGAGGCGCCTCGGCCGCGCGGATTACGGCGGTCATCCCGCATTTCGCTTATGCGAGGTCAGACAAGAAGGACAGGCCGCGCATCTCGCTCGGCGGGCGCCTGGTGGCGGACCTCCTTGTTACAGCCGGCGCCAACCGTGTGCTCACCACGACCTTGCATTCCCCACAGGTCTATGGGTTCTTCAGCGTGCCGGTGGACCACCTGCATGCGCTGCACGAACTTGCGCGGCACTTCCGCCAGTATGACCTCTCCAATACGGTCGTAGTGTCCCCTGACCTTGGAAACGCCAAGGAAGCGGCGGCGTTCGCGCGCATGCTCGGAACGGGCGTCGCTGCAGCGGCGAAACAGCGCTTCAGCGATGACAAGGTCAGCATCAGCACCATCATCGGCGATGTCGCTGGGAAAGATATCATCGTTCTCGACGACGAGATCGCGAAGGGCTCGACCGTTGTCGAACTGATCCATCATTTGAAGCTGCATCACGTTAGATCCATTCGAGTTGCGTGCACGCACGGCCTCTTCGCAGACGGCGCCGTCCAACGGATTGGTGCATTTGACGACGTGCAGGAGATCGTTTGCACGAACACCGCTCCGGTCGCTGCGGCGATCCGCAGCGACAAACTCAAAGTGCTATCCGTTGCACCTGCGCTGGCCGAAGCAATCCGGCGAATTCACAACGGGGAATCCGTGAGCGCGCTCTTCGAGGGCGTGTGAGCACCCAGGCTCAGCATCCACTGAAGGGACTCCCAGACCATTCGTGATCGGACTCCCTCGTGGCGGGAGGCGAAGGGGCCAATGCCCGAACGATTGATCGATGCGCGCGCACCTTCGTCTCCGCCATCATCATCGCTGCCACCGTCATGCATCGGCTCGATCCACACTGAGACCTGAATCTAAGGCTCAGTCTTCGCCCCAGCGCCAGCGGAGGGGTTTGGACCTGTCCATCTTGAGCCAAACAACCACCAGCAGCAGGGCCGTGCATCCCAGGAGCGCGGCCAGGATCCCAAGGGCGAAGGAACTCAGTCGCTCAGGACCGGTGTCTCGGACGGTATCACCGTAATCCTCTCGCGCAGCGACACCTTCCCCTTCCCGGACATCAAGGCGCGTTACTGCACCAGATCAGTTGCTCGCGACTGTGATGAGTCCCTTATTCGGGACCAGTCGCCCCTGGACCGTCTCGTAGGCGGCACAAGATCCCATGCCAACGACCCAGGCGACTATAGCGACCAAGGCAGATCGCAGCGCGACGATCACCCCCGTTGAAAGCGGAGTCGCCAGCAGGACTTCCCCAGACAGCCGATTTCCGCGCTGTGGGGCGACTTCCGGGCGGAACAAGCTCGTCACTCGAGGAGCGCTTTATGCAACTGCAGATCAGCAGGGCGCGCCGATGTTCAATCGCATCTTTGTCTGCTCCAGCGACTCGGTCCACCCGATCACAGCCCGTTGCCTCTCAACCTCCTGCTCGCTGGGGACCTCGCCGAAACTCCAAGTACCGGAAATACAGCGCGCTTGGCTGCCGTACCGCTGCGGACGCCCTTGGAACATTTCCAGTCGATCGTAGAGACGCGCGTACTCCCATCCGTTGAACGCTCCGGCGCGTGCCGTCCGCTCCAAACGGCCCAACACTTCTTTCTGGAGTTCGCGGTCAGACGAATGCTGTGCGATCAGCCACGCGTCCGAGGCAATCGCCGTGTCCACAAACCAACCCGTTGCAGGCAAGTTGGCGCGCAAGATTTCGGTGTTCTCTCTATCCACCGCGCTTATCACCGCAAACATCACCCGTAACACCTGCCCGCGCTCGGTCGGCGGAACATCGCTCTTCATCAGCTCTGTAACTCCCTCACGAAGCCGGCGGTCGAGGGCGGCGGCAGGCACTAAGCGATTGAAGCCGGTCAGACCGACCTCAGTCTTGGCACGGGTGGCGCGAGCCTCGGAAGCTTCAAGCTGCCACTTCTCGAGCCAACTTGCGGCGACGGGCGATAGCGCTGGAACGCTCGACGCAGCTTGCCCCCAAGCTGACCTAGACCCATCGGGGGACAAGGGCGTGAGCAGAAGTGCGCCGGTGAGAACGATGGCGTGCTGCCAGATTCTGGGACTCGCCAAAACCCCACTCCTGATTTGACCATTGCCTAAGATAGCCGAAGGTTGCGAAGCGTGGCTAGGCTTGAGATACCAATGATCTACGAATATTCGCCGCTATACAACGACCGATTTGCTTAAATCGGCTGAACTGGTGGTTCATGTGAAGCTGCATGAAATAGAGTTACACCGTGGAGCTGAACCTGCCCTGCCACAGATGGCCGGTCAGTTTGAGCCTGGCATGGATGCCGGCGCTATATCGGCGATGGGCTGCGGCAAAGGTCGCCCGCAAACCGTGAAGAAGGCTGGCTGCCGGTGATTGCCTCTCAGGGTGACGTGGTGCGGCAGGCCTGGGACAACGACGTGAGCCACTCTGGCCCGTGGAGCTCCCCAGGGTGAAGGAAATCAGTCGCACCAAGCTGGAGTTTCGGACAGGGTCACCTTAACCCAGCACCGTAACCCCCGTCATCGCCAGCACTTCATTGACGCGGTAGGTCATTCGCTCTTGCATAAACCCGCTCCATCCCTGTGCGGCCCGCCCAGCCGTCTAGCGCCGACGAAGCGCGCCGGCTGTTGCAGGGGATTGGAGTGACCCTCCAGTTATTCACTTGCTAGAATATACCAAATTGGGTATAAATGAGGTCGTATGTTTCACCTTCCGCCAGCCAACGAGAAGCCCGTCCATTGGATCGGGTCTTCCAAATCCGACCTGCTGGCGCTGCCGAAGGAAGTGGTGAGCGATCTGGGCTATGCGCTGGGCTTGGCTCAGCTAGGAGGCAAACACCCGCAGGCAAAGCCTTGAAAGGGCGAAGGCGCGGGTGTGTTTGAAATCGTGGAGAGCTTCGAGGGCAACGCCTATCGCGGCATCTACACCGTCCGCTTTGAGGGCGTGGTCTATGTCCTCCACGTCTTTCAGAAGAAGTCGCCCTCGGGCATCCGAACGGCACAGACGGATATCGATCTGGTTAGCGAGCGCCTGAAACGCGCCCGCGAACATTATGAGAGCAACGACCAACAGCCCACGAAGGGCAAGGCAGGCAAACGTGGCAAGTGACATCACCGAAGGCGCCGGCAACGTCTTCGCCGATCTGGGCCTCCCAGACGCCGCAGACCGTCAGACCAAGACGCGGCTGGCGATGGCCGTGAACGCTCTGCTGAAAGAACGTCGCCTCAAACAGACGGCTACAGCGATCATCCTGCGCATCCCGCAATCCAAAGTGTCGGCGCTTGCCAACTATCGGCTCGATCATTTCTCGGTCGAGAAGCTGATGAGCTTCCTGAATGCCCTGGAGCAGGACGTGGAGATCGTCATACGCCCGAGCCGTGAAGCCGTCGGGCGTACCTCCGTTTTTGCGCTGACCTACGCTCAGGACCCATTAAAGGGACTCCCGGAACATTCTTGATCGGATTCACTCGTGGCGGGAAGCGGCTGCCATGGGTCACCTGTCTTAGCTTTCAGAAGCGCCGATACGCCGGATCGAACCTTGCTTCCCGCAGTCTCGCGGTGTCCACGAGTGGATGACAGACGCGTGATCTCAGGGATCATCTTCGTGATCAAGAACGGCCTGCGCTGGCGCGATGCGCCGAGGGAGTGCGGACCGCACATGATAATCTACAACCGCTTTGTACGCCGGAGCCAGCCTGGGGTTTTCAACCGCATCTTCCCCGAACTGACGGCCAAGGGCCAATGCCCGAACGATTGATGATCGATGCGCGCGCACCTTCGTCTCCGCCATCATCATCGCTGCCACCGTCATGCATCGGCTCGATCCACACTGAGCCCTGAATCCAAGGCTTAGTCTTCGCCCCAGCGCCAGCGCAGGGGTTTGGATCTGTCCATCTTGAGCCAGACCACGACCAGCAGCAGGGCCGTGCAACCCAGAAGCGCGGCCAGGATCCCAAGGGCGTCGGCGCCCCTCGCCTCCCGACCCATCAGGGACGGGATCATCGCCATGGTGAGGATGTAGAGCCCAATACAGGCCCAACCCTGCCCGTTCATGGGTGAAACGCCGAAGCCGAACCGCCTGGGCCCGAACCAGGGCTTGCCGATGGGAAGTTTCATGGGGGGTCCTGAAAAACACCGAGGCCGCAGATATAGGCGCGCCCGGCTTCCCCCGCGAGCGTCCCGGGCGGGACTGCGGCCGATCAGATCCGTCCGGCGAGGGGTGAGGAGGGATCGCCATAGCGACGCTCGGCCATCCGCCCGGCCAGGAAGGCCTGCCGGCCGGCGATGACGGCGTGCTTCATGGCGTCGGCCATCCGGATCGGATCCTTCGCCTCGGCGATGGCGGTGTTCATGAGCACGGCGTCGCAGCCCATCTCCATGGCGATGACCGCGTCCGAGGCCGTCCCGACACCGGCGTCGACGAGGACCGGGACCTTGGACTGCTCCAGGATCAGGCCGAGGTTCAGGGCGTTCTGGATGCCGCGCCCCGACCCGATCGGGGCCGCCGCCGGCATGATGGCCGCAGCCCCGGCGTCCTCAAGCTTGCGGGCGTAGACCGGATCGTCGCTGCAATAGACCATCACCTGGAAGCCATCGGCGACCAGCATCTTCAGCGCCCGAAGGGTTTCCTCCATGTCCGGCAGCAGGTGCGGGGTCTCGGACAGGACCTCCAGCTTCACCAGATCCCAGCCGCCGGCCTCGCGGGCCAGCCGCAGGGTGCGCACGGCGTCCTCGCCAGTGTAGCAGCCGGCCGTATTGGGCAGGTAGGTGAAGCGCTCCGGTTTCACGAAGTCGGCCAGCATGGGCTTTGACGTATCGGGCAGGTTCACCCGGCGCAGGGCCACGGTGACGATCTCCGCGCCCGCAGCCTCAGCCGCGGCGGCGTTCTGGGCGTAGTCGGCGTACTTGCCGGTGCCGACGATGAGACGGGACCGGAAGGTCCGGCCCGCCACGGTCCAGGTGTCCTCCGCCGTCCCGCCGGCCATGCTGTCGCCGGACATGTCAGCCTCCGCCAATGAAGTGGACAATCTCAAGCCGGTCCCCATCGGCCAGCTCGGTGCGGTCGTACAGGGAGCGGGGCACGATCTCAAGGTTCCGCTCCACCGCCACCTTGCGCGCATCAAGGCCCAGGGCGCCGACCAGATCGGCCACCGTGCGGACCGCCTCCATGACGCGGCTCTCACCGTTCAGGACCAGGCTCAGACTCATGCCCATGCTTGTGACCCCAGCCGCCCGCCGTTACAAGACGGCGAATCCGGTTTCAGCGCATCCGCGCCTACCGGAGGGTTGCTGGCGGGAAACGGCCTCGGCTTCACGCCGATGTGTCCGGGGCGGGACTCCTCCCCATGTTCGCGTCGGCTCAGGTTCGATAGAAGGTCAGGACGTCCGCCGCACGCGCGGCCGCCGAGACGACGAAGCACAGGATCCCCACATGCCGTCCAGTCCGAAGGCTCCCGCCGAACAGATCGATGCACGTCTTGTCCGCCGCCTCGCTGGCATCCTGAACGAGACGGGACTCTCCGAGATCGAGGTCGAGCACGACGGACTGAAGATCCGCGTCGCGCGCACCCTGACCGCCGCAGCGCCCGTCGCCATGGCGGCTCCGGCGTTCGCTGCGCCCCCTCCGCCCGCGCCCGTCGCCGAACCCGCCGCCGCCGCTCCGACGCCGGCCGCCGCCGCCGGTGACGCCGTGAAGTCGCCGATGGTCGGAACCGTCTATCTCCAGCCGCAGCCGGATGCGCCCTCCTTCGTCAAGGTCGGCGACACGGTCGCCGAGGGCCAGACCCTGATGATTGTCGAGGCCATGAAGACCATGAACCCCATTCCCGCTCCGCGGGCGGGAAAGATCCTCGAAATCATCGTGGCCAACGGCCAGCCGGTCGAGTTCGGCGAGCCCCTGGCGATCATCGGTTAAGCCATGTTCGACAAGATCCTGATCGCCAACCGGGGCGAGATCGCCCTGCGGGTGCACCGCGCCTGCAAGGAGATGGGCATCTCCACGGTTGCGGTTCATTCCGAGGCCGACGCCGGCGCCATGTGGGTCCGTCTCGCGGACGAAAGCGTCTGTATCGGTCCGGCACCCGCCGCCAAGAGCTATCTGAATATCCCCGCCATTATCGCCGCCGCCGAGATCACCGGCGCCCAGGCCATCCATCCCGGCTATGGCTTCCTCTCCGAGAACGCCCGGTTCGCCGAGATCGTGAACGCCCACGGCTTCACCTTCATCGGCCCCCTCCCCGAGCACATCACCATGATGGGCGACAAGATCACCGCAAAGCAGGCGGTGCGGGAGGCCGGAATCCCGGTGGTGCCCGGGTCCGACGGCGCGATCACGACCGAGGAAGAGGCCTTCTCCGCCGCCCGGGAGATCGGTTTCCCGGTCCTGATCAAGGCTGCAGCCGGTGGTGGCGGCCGGGGCATGAAGGTGGCCCGGACCGAGGAGGACCTGGCCGAAGCGGTCGCGACCGCCCGGGCCGAAGCCAAGGCCGCGTTCGGCGACGACGCCATCTACATGGAGCGGTACCTCCAGGGACCCCGGCACATCGAGCTCCAGGTCATCGCCGACAGGTTCGGCAATGTCTGCCACCTTGGCGAACGGGACTGCTCCCTGCAGCGCCGCCACCAGAAGGTGCTTGAGGAAGCCCCCTCCCCGGTGATCGACGCCGCCGCCCGGAAGAAGATCGGAAATGTCGTGGTCGAGGCCGTGCGCCGGATCGGCTACCTCGGCGTCGGCACCATCGAATTCCTCTACGAGAACGGGGAGTTCTTCTTCATCGAGATGAACACCCGCCTGCAGGTGGAGCATCCGGTGACCGAGGCCATCACCGGCATCGACCTGGTGCGCGAGCAGATCCGGATCGCCGCCGGCCTGCCCCTCTCCTTCTCCCAGAAGGACATCGCCTTCGAGGGCCACGCCATCGAATGCCGGATCAACGCCGAGAATCCCAAGACCTTCACGCCTTCGCCCGGCCTGATCTCGGACTTCCACGCCCCCGGCGGACTGGGGGTGCGCCTCGATAGCGCCATCTACGCCGGATACGTCATCCCCCCCTTCTATGACAGCCTGATCGGAAAGCTGATCGTGCACGGACGGGACCGGGAGGAGTGCATCGCCCGCCTCAGCCGGTGTCTCGGCGAGATGGTGGTCAGCGGGGTCGAAACCACCATTCCCCTCTTTCAGGACCTCCTGCTGCAGCCGGACTTCCTGATGGGCGACTACACCATCCACTGGCTGGAGCGATGGCTGAAGGATCAGTCGGAGGCCGGGTGAGCCGACGGCCGCGTCCCCACCCTGCATTGGACTTCTACGCCCGTGGGGTCTTCCCCATGGCCCAATCTCCGACGGACCCGTCGGTCTTCCTGGTCGAACCCGAGTTCCGGGGGGTCTTCCCCCTGAAGGGGCTCGCCCTCCCCCGCCGGCTGCAGCGGACCCTTCGGCAGGACCGCTTTGAGGTCAGGGTCAATTCGGCCTTCCAGGCGGTGCTGGACGCCTGCGCCGATCCGGAGCGGCCCGGCGCCTGGATCAATCCGGCCCTGAAGCGGATGTACCAGGCGATGCACGCGGACGGCTCCGCCCATTCCGTGGAGACCTGGAGGAACGGGCGGCTGGTCGGAGGGCTCTTCGGCGTCAGCCTCAAGGGCGCCTTCTTCGGCGAGAGCATGTTCTCGATCGAGACCGACGCCTCCAAGGTCGCCCTGGCCCACCTGGCGGCGCGGCTCATCCTCGGCGGGTTCCAGCTGCTGGACGCCCAGTTCATCACCGATCACCTGGCAAGCCTCGGCGCCGAGGAAATCCCGCGCTCCGCCTACCTTGAGCGGCTGGCCGGAGCCTTGGCTGTCGAGGGGGTGCTGGATCCCCCCGCCGCCCTGAGCGGCGTCGAAGTCCTGCAGGTGATCAGCCAGGCGTCGTAGACCGGGTGCTCGGGCCCGTTCAGCCCGGGGGAGGAGGCGTAGATCCAGCCCCGGAAAACCTGTCGCGGTCCAGGAGCCGGACGCCCTCCCTGACTGCGCGGCTGTGACTCCACGGTCAGGTAGGCGATCGAGTCCTCGGTGGGTTCATCCACCGCCGTTCGCTCGCACGCTCTTACCGTCAGGATCAGCGACTTGTAACGGACGGGCTGCCCGACCGGGGCCTCGAAGCGGATGGTCTCCGCGGTGACCTTGTCCACGGCCTGAAGCACCGCTGCGTTGAAACGCTCTCGCTGCTTGAGGCTCTCCGCCGGCCGCTCGGCAACCCGACGCGCAGGCGGTTCAGCCGGGGCCACTCCGGAGGCCGGAAGCGGAGGCGCAACCGCTGGCGGAGGCGCCTGCACGACAGCCGGCGGCGCTTCTTCCACAAGGGCCGCGCCCATATCCGGGGTCTCCGGTCCAGCCGGCGGCGGCGCCTGCTGCGCCGGAGCCCACCCCCCCCAGATCAGAATCGTGAAGGACGCCAGAACAACCGCGACCGGGACCCTGGATTTCGGAGGCCGTCGCATCCTACTCAGGGCGCCAGGCCTCATAGTCGCCAGACGCGCGCGCGCGTTCCCCACCCCGTGTGATGGAGCCCTTGGGACGCCAGGCGTGAACGGTGCCGGTCAGATTCGGCTGATGGTCCTTCTCCCACGAGCGCCGCTTCAGGGGCGCCACCGTCGGCGGATCGTCGAAAGTGTAGTGAAGCCAGCCGTGCCACTCGGCCGGCACCTTGGAAGCGTCGGGATAACCCCTGTAGATCACCCAGCGGCGGCGGCGGCCATCGTAGGAGTCGCTGGCGTCGCGCGCCTCGTAATAGCGGTTGCCAAAATCGTCCTCGCCGACGAGGACGCTCCGCCGCTTGATATGAAAAGCGGCGCCGATTGTGGCCCCGTTCCACCAGGTGAAGATTGCTCTCAGCACGGCCTTACAGTTCCACTTAGGTTCAACGCGAGCGGACTATATGTGGCGCAGCTCTCAGCGTCCAGCGATGCTGGCGCCGCAACATCTTGTGGATGCCCGACCCTGCGGCCGCAACATCTATTGTCGGCCCTGAGCCGCCGCCCTAACCTCCGCCTCTGGAGGCCTATGAGATGCACACCCCACCCATCCTTGAGCCACGCGAAGTCGAGCTGGTGGACCGATACGTGGAGGTTCTCGCACCCTCCAGCTGGACCGACGCCCAGGTCGAGGCCTGGATGAACGTTCTCGGCGGCGCCGAGGACCTTGGTTGCGCCATCGGGTCTCTGGCCGACAGGATCGCCGCCGCCAGTCGCGGACAAGGCCGCTTGGGCGGAAAGGCGGACGAACGCGATCTGTCTGACCGTCTGGCAACCCTGATGTTGAAGGGTGCGGCGGCGATTGGCTCACCCGAGGGTCCGGCGCCGACCTTGGTGGACGCCCAAGCGGAAGACCTCGATGCGCGTCTCGAGCCGCTCTTGTCCACCATACGCGGGGAGAGGCTGGCCGAGGCCGTAGCGGATGTCGCAGCAGGACGGCTGCAAGATATCCTTGACGCTGTCGCGCAATGCGAGGGCGACCCCGATGCCTGCGCCAATCCAGGGGACAATCCCAAGCTTGCCCGAGCCGTCGAGGGCGCCAGGGCGATCGGAGTCCCGGGGGATCTCATCGGCGAGGCCCTCGAATTGGCCCGCGCGGGCGAGACGGTCTGGCGATCGACGGTTCCAGACCTTCCGAGGGCCCACCTGCGTCTCGTGCTCTCTCCGAGTTCCGCGAGTCTTCCTCTCTCCGTATTCGTGAGTGCAGTTGGCATTGCGGATACCGTAGCAACCGCCACAGCCCTCGCCGCCGCAGCGGGAAGGGTCCGCGCCGCCGTCAACCTCACGGCGTTCGGGCTCGGGGAAGATTTTGAAACGGCCGCCTTCGAACAGGCGGTGAGAGACCTGGCCCTGGCCCTCTCGGGATCTGGCCATAAGGGCCTGATCACCCTGGCCGGCCTCGGCGACTGGATCTTGGCCCAGGGGTTAGCCTTTGACTCCGACAAGGCTCGCAAGACTGCGCGATCCCTCTTCAAGCGCGCCCAGAGAGCCATCCCCGCGGGCTTGGATGTCGGCCTCGCGCTCTTCAACGACCCGGACCTCGCCCTTCGGCTCGGCGCGGCGGATACCGCCGGAGGCCCATCCGGAGGCCCCATACTTCGGATTGAGACCTCTGACGGGTCCTGTCTTCGCACACTGTCGGGCCCCGCCCTCAGGGCGCTTGAGGCCCTGGGCCTCGATACGGCGGACGCTCGCCTTCACGCCCTTGGGTGCAGGACGCTGGCCGCCGCCCCCGGAGTTGATCGTTGCGCCCTGGAGTCCCTGGGTTTCACCGATCACGAGATCGCCGCCGTGGAGTCCGCCCTCCCCTTCGCCGAGCGGCTTGGCGACGCCCTCTCCCCAAAGGTGATCGACCCGGGCTTTCTCACCGATATCCTGGGCCTGAGCGAGACCGAGCTCTCTGACCCTGAGCTCAATCTGCCGGTGCGGATGGGATTCAGCGCTGGGCAACTGGCTCTGGCGGACGCCGCGGTCCTGGGCGCGGGGAAACTGTCCAATCTTCCCGGGCTGTCGCCTGAGCAGATCGAAGTGCTGACCTTGGGAGACGAGGTCGGCCCCGCCGCGCGCATCGCCATGGCTTGCGCCCTCGCCCCCCTCCTCGCCATGCCGCCGGTCGTCGAGCTCAAGGCGGCCACCGCAACCGAGGTGAGGGACTTGGTGGCGAGGCTTGACAAGGCGCAGGGCGTCATCGTTCGGCCGATGGTCGAGCGCAGGCCGCCGATCCTTTCCTCCGAGAGCACCGCCCGCCCCGATCCGAAGCTGGGGCCCCATTCGGGGGAAGCGCCGAAGGTCGATCCTTCGGAAGAACGCATCATCGAAAGGCGGGTGGAGATCGAACGCCCGCCCACCCGGCGCAAGCTGCCGGATCGCCGCAAAGGCTACATCCAGAAGGCCTCCGTGGGCGGCCACAAGGTCTACCTGCACACCGGGGAGTATGACGACGGCGAGCTGGGCGAGATCTTCATCGACATGCACAAGGAAGGCGCCGCCTTCCGCTCGCTGATGAACAACTTCGCCGTCTCGATCTCGCTGGGCCTTCAATACGGCGTGCCCCTGGACGAGTTCGTGGACGCCTTCGTCTTCACCCGCTTCGAGCCCGCGGGGCAGGTGACCGGCAATGACAGCGTCCGCTCGGCGACCTCGATCCTGGACTATATCTTCCGGGAGCTTGGCATCTCCTACCTGGGCCGGAACGACCTGGCGAACGCCGACGGAGAGCTGAACGCCGACGGTCTCGGTCGCGGCGCCGCCGATGGCCAGCCGCAGGAGGCGCAGGACCCCCAGCCGGTCTCGCGCTTCATCTCCCGGGGCTTTTCCCGGGGCGCGGCGCCCGACAACCTGGTCTTCCTGCCGACGGCGCAGGAGCGCGGTGCGCTTGGCGGACTGCGCAGGGACGCTGACGTCTGCCCGGACTGCGGCGACACGGCCCTCGTGCGAAAGGGTGCAGACTTCATCTGCGACACCTGCGGCGTCCGCGCCGAGGGCGACCTCACCGGCTGACGGCTCTGCATCAAGAGAGCAAGATCACGTCGCGGCCGCTTGGGCGTTCTACCCGTGAGCAGACCTTCCGAAGTTCCGAGAAGGGGGGAAAGCGGTCCCCGCCGTCTCTACGTCCTGACCCACCAGGGGATGATCGACGACGCCCCAATCGGGTCGTTGTTGGCCAATTCATCAGCCGAGGCCAACATCTCTGCACTCATGTGGAGCGGGTTCGATGCTGCCGTGCGCCAGTCGTCCCAAATTGAGGTTATTCGATCCTCAAGTGCAAGCCGATCACGGACGAGGTTTACGTAGACAAACCACAGTCCCGTGGCGTCGCCATGACCCAAGCTTGCTGGATCTAGGCGACCCGCGCGACATTCTCGCCAAGCGGTCTCGCCGGTGAGGAACGCGTCCTGCGGTACGTCCGCAGGCGAGAACTGAGTTTGGAACGCGTCTTGGAGGACAGGGTCCAACTGGGCGTCAATGCGCTGCCAACGGCCCCTTGACCAAAGCTCGCAGAGCCAGTGATCCTCCCACTTCCCTCCGCCAAGATATGAGGCGAAGCCGCAACGAACCCGAGCTGGACGCCGGTGCTCTCGCATCGCAGCGCAGACCAAGACCGCATAGTCTCGGCAGGTGCCGAGAGCTCGATCTTGCGGCAAGCGCTCGATGCTTAACGGACGGTCATCCTCCGTCAGAATGGCCCCAAGCCGACTTTCGACCGAGAGGGTTTCACGGCTGAATTCTTGTGGCGCTAGGCCATAGTATTCGATGGCGCCACCGTGGATCAAAAACCCCTGTATCGCTGCGATGACGCATTCGGGTTCGGGGCCGATGGTTGCGAGCATCGCTGCGCTTTCGCCTGGATCGGTGAACGGAGTCTGTTTGGTCCAGTGGCGCATAGACCAATTTGTTCCGAGCCAGCGTGGCTTGGCAAGCCCGCCGCGACCACCTGAAGGTCCGCCATGGGTCGACCCTCACCGTTGTCTCGGCACCTGGGTGCAGACTTCATCTGCGACACCTGCGGCGTCCGCGCCGAGGGCGACCTCACCGGCTGACGGCTCTGCATCAAGAGAGCAAGATCACGTCGCGGCCGCTTGGGCGTTCTACCCGTGAGCAGACCTTCCCGCTTCCGCTGGGCAAAACTCCAGGTTGCGCCGGTCCGCTGTACGCCAGGCGTCACTCTTGGACGGCCCCTTGCGTCACCTCTTGGGCGTCAGCTTCACCAGCTTCCCGTCGAAGCCGCGCCGGCCATCGGTGAGAAGATAGATCGAGCCGTCAGGCCCCTCCTCCGGCTCGCGAATGCGCGTACCCAGCGCGAACTGGTCGCCCTTCGTGGCCTCAGTTCCGTTGACATCGACCCTGACCAGACTCTGACTGGACAAACCGCCGATGAAGAGATCGCCACGCCACTGCGGCCAGAGCTTGCCGGAATAGACCATCATCCCCGCGGGCGATATCGCGGGATTCCACCAGACCTTCGGCGCCTCAAAGCCGTCGCCAGGGCTATGATCCGGGATCGCCGCCCCATTGGTCGGCGGGCCCGGGTAGTTGTCGCCATTG
Source organism: Phenylobacterium sp. (assembly GCA_020402745.1). GTDB lineage: Bacteria > Pseudomonadota > Alphaproteobacteria > Caulobacterales > Caulobacteraceae > Phenylobacterium. Next base: position 28,114 of record JADBYZ010000023.1, on the reverse strand, counting down.
GAGACGACCGGCCATCCGTAGTTGCGGCCGGGCAGGATTAAATTGACCTCGTCCCCAGCCAGAGGGCCCATCTCCTGCTCCCACAGGTTGCCGTTTGCGTCGAACGCCAGGCCGAGGAGGTTGCGGTGGCCATAGGTCCAGATGGCGGGATCACCGCCGCGCGCCGCCAGGGGATTGCCAGCTGCCGGCGTGCCGTCGTCGTTGAGGCGCAGAACCTTGCCAGAGAGGATTCTGATATCCTGCGGCTCCGTGCGCTGGAAACCGTCCCACTGCTGGCGATCACCGACGGCGAAAAACAGCTTGCCTTCGGGCGAGAACGCGATGCGGCCAGAATAGTGGCCCGCCCTGGCGTCATACTTGGGGCCGCGGAAAAGCGTCTGCACGTTGCTTAGCGACGGGGCGTCTCCGTCATTGAACACGCCGCGCGCCAGGACCAGGCTCGAGTCCTTCCCGGCGGCTTCCGAATAGCTGAGGTAAACCATCCGGTTCTTGGCGAACCGGGGGTGAAGCACGACATCCATCAGCCCGCCCTGTCCCTGGGATGTCACGGCGGGGGCGCCGGTCACGGTCTTTCGCTGTTTGCCGTCTGCTGAGAGCATTAACAGCTGGCCAGCCTTCTCGGTGATCAACATGCGGCCGTCGGGCAAGAAGGTCATGGCCCAGGGCTGGTCGAGGTCGGCGATTTCCTCGATCTGGAACGGCGCGTTGGGTGGGGCTGAGGGCTGCTTTAGGGCCGCGACGGCGGCGACGGCCCCGCCGGTCAGCACGAATGCGGCGGCGAGCGCAATCGCCCACGGACGAGGAGTACGGTCCGGCTTGTTCGTAACAGTCGAGGTCGGCTTGATCATGGGATGTCACCTGTCGAGGGGTTAAGATCGTGGCCCGCCGCGGATACTGCCGCGCGCATCCCGCTAATCGACGACCCTGTCTTCGCTTCGATGTTTCTGAGCGGGTTCGCTCTTGCTTGTTCCGGATCGCTCACGACGCCTCCAAGTTTGCTCCCCACCCCGGATATTGAATCAGCGGCACGCGGCTGACAATGTCCGCAATGGGTCGAATTTCACCGGCTGACGGCTTTGCATCAAGACAACCCGATCAAGTCTCGATCCGATGACCAGTTCCTGCCGATCGGAACCTGATCCAGCGGATAGCTTCTGAGGCCTGGCACCCGCCTAGCTGCGGCCCGACTGCAGAAGTCGCCACTTGGGCGTTCTACCCGTGAGCGGACCTTCCGAAGTTCCGAGATGGGGGGATTGCGAACCTCATATCCGGCGGGCGATGGTTATGATTTCGGGGCTAGTCTCACTGAGAGGGCTCTTGTCCCAGTCTCCGAACTGAGCATCCGGTGCCAAGCCCGCACGCGCCAGTTCGGCGTCGAGCTCGGCCTTGCTGAAAAACCGCAGGGTGCTGTTGCTGACTCGCGGCGCGTCCCACACTGCGCTCTGGAACGTGTGTGAGAACGACACCACCTGTCCATTGAAGGGCGTTGTGACTTTGCGGCTCACCCGCACCCTTTCGCCGTGGGAGCCGTCGAAGGCATCGCGAACCTCGGTTTCCCATGTCTCCCAAGCCCGGGCGGAGGGATTGCGTGTATCAAAGGCGAAGCGGCCGCCCGGCCTCAGGGCTGCATGAATGCTTGCCAGGGCGTCGCGCAGTTCGTCGTCGCCTAAAAGGACCTGGAAGGCGTGCCCCGTCATGACGATCAGGTCGAACTCTGCGTCCCAAGCGACCGATGAAAGGTCGCCGAGCACCCATTCGACATCGTCGCGCCGGCGCGCTTGGGCCAACATGCCCGGTGCAGGATCGAGGCCACAAAGCCGCCCGGTATGCCCAGCGTCGCGGGCCTCATGCAGCATGGACCCGGTCCCGCAGCCGACGTCCAGGACCGAGTGGGCGGCCATCACCATTGGGCGGTAGAAGTCGTAGTCGTCCCGGCAGGGATTCATCGCTTCATAGAGCGCCGCAAGTTCGGCATCGGCGAAGAGAAGATCAGCCATCAAACAAGGTTTTCATATCGCGTTGAGCTCAGCAACCGCTGCCGGCGGGGGCGCCGCTTCGGGTCGCTTCTTCCCGTTGCCTCGTCGCCCGCAAGCGGACCCTCGCCGAGCCGTCCCCAACGGGTCTCCAATGTCAGGTTCTATCCCCTAGCGGGCACCCAGGCGGACCAGTACGGCCCGGGGGATTCCCAGGTCGGCGATCACCTGCCGCTGGTCCTTCAGCCCGCAGGCTTCCCGCTGGATGAAGAAGCTCCAGACAGCTTCTGCAGCCTGGCGCAGGAGCACCTCCCGCCCCGCCTCAGCGAGGGCTTCGGGATCGGCCAGCCGGGCGAGGGCCGCCTCGGCGCGGTTCCCGGCCCGGCCAAGGGCCGCAGCGGCCTCCGACATCATCTCGGCCTCAAGAGCGCTCAGTCCGGTCTCGCGGTCCGGGGCGGAGGTCTGTCCAAGGCGGGGAGGACGCAGGCTCATGGCGCAGCTCCGAGGATGGCGGCAGGCATTGAGTTACAGCAATTTAAGTGGCGGGGCACGTCTGCCTGGCCCATAGGCCGCCCATGAACCCTCCCCCGTTCCGGCGTCTTGTTTCCAGAGCCGTCGTCCTGTCCGCCCTCGCCACCCTCGGCGGGGCGCATATGGCGCAGGCGCTGACCTTGATGCCCGCGAAGGACATTCCCCGCACGGTCAGCTTCGGCGGAGCCTGCATCGGTTGCGACCTGTCGGGCCGGCAACTGCCCAGCGCACGCTTCCTTGGAGCGGATTTCTCCGGTTCAGCGCTCGTCGGCGCCAATCTCCGGGATGTCCAGTTCACCGGGTCGGACTTCAGCAAGTCGGACCTCACCCGCAGCGACCTGACCGGCGCCGCCATCACTGGGGCCGACTTTGACGGCGCCCAGCTGAAGGACGTGCGCCTCGATGGCGCACGGGTCCGCGGCGTCAGCTTCGATGGGGCGGACTTTGAAGGGGCCAGCCTGCGGGGCGTGACCTTTTCCGGGGTCGATCTGAGCAATGCCCGCAACCTGAAGCAGGAGCAGCTGGACGGCGCCTGTACGACCGGGACCGTCCGCCTGCCCCGGGGCCTCACCCTGCGCCCCTGCCCCCGCGACTGACCTGCGGCTTCAGGCCTTGATCGGCAGGGCGGTGCGGATGTGCAGCTCTTTCAGCTGCTTGTCCTCGACCGCCGAAGGCGCGCTCATCAAGAGGTCCTGGCCCTGCTGGTTCATCGGGAAGGCGATGACCTCGCGGATGGCCGTCTGGCCGGCCAGCAGCATGACAATCCGGTCGATGCCGGGCGCCAGGCCCCCGTGCGGCGGCGCGCCGTAGCGGAAGGCGTTGAGCATGCCGCCAAAGGCGCTCTCCACGTCCTCGGCCCCCATGCCGACGATCTCGAAGGCCCGGAGCATAACGTCCGCCCGGTGGTTCCGGATGGCGCCAGAGCAGAGCTCATAGCCGTTGCAGACGATGTCGTACTGGTAGGCCAGGATGTCCAGCGGATCGCGGGTGTTCAGCGCCTCCAGCTCGCCCTGCGGCATGGAGAAGGGGTTGTGGGAGAAGTCCACCAGCCCCGTCTCCTCGTTCAGCTCGAACATCGGGAAGTCGACGATCCAGACGAACTCGAAGCGGTTCTCGTCCACCAGGCCCAGCTCGGTCCCGACCCGGGTGCGGGCGAGGCCGGCGAACTTGGTGAAGACCTTGGGATCACCGCCGACGAAGAAGGCGGCGTCGCCGACCTTCAGGCCCAGCTGTTCGCGGATGGCTTCGGTGCGCTCCGGGCCGAGGTTCTTGGCGATCGGCCCCGCGCCGCCCTCCTCGCCCTCGCGCCAGAAGATGTAGCCCAGGCCCGGCTGGCCCTCGGACTGGGCCCAGCTGTTCATGCGGTCGCAGAAGGCCCGGCTGCCGCCGCCCGGCGCCGGGATGGCCCAGATGGCGGTCTTCGGGGTTTCCAGCATGCGGGCGAAGACGCCGAAGCCGCCGCCCCGGAAGGGCTCGGAGACATCCTGCATGACCAGGGGGTTGCGCAGGTCCGGCTTGTCGGAGCCGTACTTCTGCATGGCCTCCCGGTAGGGGATGCGCGGGAAGGGATAGGGGGTGACCGGCTTGCCCTCAGCGAATTCCTCGAACACGCCGTGCATGACGGGCTCGATGGCGGCGAACACATCTTCCTGGGTGACGAAGCTCATCTCGACGTCGAGCTGATAGAACTCCAGGCTGCGGTCGGCGCGCAGGTCCTCGTCCCGGAAACAGGGGGCGATCTGGAAGTAGCGATCAAAGCCCGAGACCATCAGCAGCTGCTTGAACTGCTGGGGCGCCTGGGGAAGGGCGTAGAAGGTGCCGGGATGCACCCGCGAGGGCACCAGGAAGTCCCGGGCGCCTTCCGGCGACGAAGCCGTCAGGATCGGGGTCTGGTACTCCAGGAAGCCCTGGCCGATCATCCGGTTGCGGATCGAGTGGATGACCTTCGAGCGCAGGACGATGTTCCGGTGCAGGGTCTCGCGCCGCAGGTCCAGGTACCGGTGCTTGAGCCGGATCTCTTCCGGATAGTCGGGCTCGCCAAAGACCGGCAGGGGTAGCTCTGCGGCCTCGGACAGCACTTCGACGGCGCGCACGCGCACCTCGACCTCACCCGTGCCAAGGTTGGGGTTCACGGTCTCCGGCGTGCGGGCCACGACCTCGCCGTCCACCCGGATGACGCTCTCGGCCCGCAGGCGCTCAATGGTGGCGAAGCCCGGGGTTTCCGGCGCAAAGACCAGCTGGGTCAGGCCGTAGTGATCGCGCAGGTCCACGAAGACCAGGCCGCCATGGTCGCGCTTGCGATTGATCCACCCCGACAGGCGGACAGACTGGCCGGTGTCGCCGGCGCGCAGGGCGCCGCAGGTATGGGTGCGATAGGCGTGCATGGGGTCGCAAGGGCTCCGGAATTCAAGGCGCGGAAGGGCGCATGCAAGGGGCGGAAAGTCAAGGTTTCCGCCCCCCGGCGAACGCCGACCAGAGCTGCTTTGGACCCTACTTCTTGGGATCGACCAGGGCCTGGTAGGTCAGGGTCCGGGCCGCCGTGCCGAGGTCATCGCCGCCGGTGCCGCCAAGGCGCTGGACCATGCCCACGAAGTAGAGGTCATTGGTCGGATCCACCCAGAACCAGGTCCCGGCCGCGCCGCCCCAGCTCAGGGTGTTCCTGCCCTCCAGGCTGCCCGCTGCGCGCGGGTCAAGGTTGACCATGAAGTCCAGGCCGAAGCCCACCGCCTCGTTGAAGCGGGAGCCCGAGGTCCCGTTGGTGGTCACCAGTACGCTCTTGGGGATCATGTTGGTGCCCATCAGCTCCACCGTCGCCGGCGCCAGGATCCGCGCGCCGTCCAGTTCTCCGCCGTTCAGCAGCATCTGGGAGAACCGGCCATAGTCCGAGGTGGTGGAGACCAGGCCCCCGCCGCCGGACTCCATGTTGGGCGCCTTGGTATAGTCCGGCGGCGGGTTACCGAAGATGGCGGCGGCAACAGCGTTCTGACGGGTCTTGGGATCCGTCATGTAGAGGGTCGCCAGCCGATCCGTCTGGCCTGCCGGGACGTAGAACCCGGTGTCCACCATCTTGAGCGGGCGGAAGATCCGCGCCTCCATGAAGGCGCCCAGGGTCTGGCCGCTGATCCGCTCGACGATGGCCCCCTGGATGTCGACCGACACCGAGTAGGACCAGGCCGTGCCCGGCTGGAACATGAGCGGGATGTCCGCGATCCGGGTGATCATGTCGTTGAGCCCGTTGGCCCCCAGCACCCGCTTTTCCTGGAACATGCGGTCCACGGGGTGGCGGTCGCCCAGCCCGTAACCAAAGCCGGCCGTATGGCTCATGATCTCGCGCATGGTGGGCGGGCGCTCGGCGGGAACTGTGATCATGTTCCCCTTGTCGTCCACCCCGGTCATCACCTTCAGGGTCTTGAACTCGGGAATGAACTTGGTCACCGGGTCATCCAGCTTCCATTTGCCCTCCTCGAAGAGGATCATCATGGCCACGCCGGTGATGGGCTTGGACATCGAATAGATGCGGAAGATGGTGTCCTTCTCCATCGGCGCGCCGGTGGCGAGGTCCTTCTTGCCGTAGGTCTTGAAGCCGACCACCTGGCCGTGGCGAACCAGCAGGGTCGTCATGCCGGAGACCCGGCCATCGGCCACCACCTTGGCCATGGCGTCGTCCAGGCGCTTCAGGCGGGCGGAGTCGAAGCCGACGGCCTCGGGCTTCACCTCGGCGGCCTTGCGCGGCGCGGCCAGGGCCTGCGGCGCGGAAATGAGTGCGGCGACGGCGACAGCCGACGCCAGGCTGCGGAAAAACTGAGTCAATGGAATCCCCCCTATCAAATGGAGGGCAGGCTAGCCGGGCGGCGGGTCCGCCGCAAAGGCGCGATTTGAGTCCCCGTCCTCAGCCCGGTCGAAACCGCCGGCTTGTCGGGAACCCGCGTGGGGCCAGACGCCCTGCGCCCGCCCGGCGACCGGCCCAGTCGCGCCAGTCCGCCCAGGCCCGGGCGCGGCCGGCGGAATCGATCCAGGCGGCGCCCTCCTCCGCCCGGAAGACGAGGGCGTCCCTCAGCCCGCCCTCGCGATAGGCCTGGAGCTTGACCCCCTTGCCGCGGGGCATCTCGGGCAGCTCCTCGAGGGGGAAGACCAGGATCTTGCCATTGTCGCCGACCACGGCGACCTGGTCGCCCTCCACCGGCAGAGCGAAGGCGGCGCCGCCCTTGCCGACGGTTAGGACCTGCTTGCCGGCCTTGCGCATGGCCACCGCCTCGGCCTCGGGCAGCAGGAAGCCGTAGCCCTCCTTCGAGGCGACGAACCGCTTCGCCCCGGGGCGGTGCGGGAAGACCGCGACGATCTCGGTCCGATCGTCCAGCTCCAGCATGAGGCGGACGGGCTCGCCGTTCCCACGCCCCCCTGGCAGCTTGTCGCAGGCCAGGGTGAAGAACCGGCCGTCCGAGGCGAAGAGCAGCAGCTTGTCCGTCGTCTCGGCGGGCACGATGAAGCCCTCGGCGTCGCCTTCCTTGTACTTGACCTCGGAGGGATCCTCGACGCGGCCCTTCACCGACCGGATCCAGCCGCGCTCGGAGAGGATGACAGTGATGGGCTCGCGCACCACCAGGGCCTCCAGGGCGGCGTCGGCATCGACGGTCGGCGCGACCTCGAAGGTCGAGCGCCGGCGCGTCAGGGCGCCGTCCTTCTCCAGGAGCTCACGCACGTCGCGCAGCCCCACCCCGACCAGCTTCCACTGGGCGCGGTCGGAGCCCAGCAGGGCGTTCAGACCGTCCCGCTCCTCGGCGAGGTCGGCGTGCTCACGACGGAGCTCCATCTCCTCCAGCCGGGCCAGCTGGCGCAGGCGGGTGTTCAGAATGGCCTCGGCCTGCAGGTCGGACAGGTCGAAGGTCTCGATCAGACGGGCCTTGGGCTCGTCCTCCTGGCGGACGATCCGGATCACCTCGTCCAGGTTCAGGAAGGCGATGATCAGGCCGTCGAGGATGTGCAGGCGGGACTCGATGCGCGCCAGCCGGTGCCGGGCGCGGCGGACCACCACCTCGCGCCGGTGATCCAGGAAGGCCCGCAGCAGCCCCTTCAGCCCCATGACGCCGGGAGCGCCCCGGGCGTCGATGACGTTCATGTTGACCGGGATCCGGGCCTCAAGGGCGGACAGCCTGAAAAGGCTCTCCATCAGGACCTCGGGCTCCACATTCCGGGACTTGGGCTCCAGCACCAGGCGGACGTCCTCGGCGCTCTCGTCCATCACGTCGCCCAGCAGGGGGGCCTTCTTGGTCTCGATCAGGTCTGCGAGCTGCTCGACCAGGTCGGCCTTCTTCACCTGGTAGGGGATCTCGGTGACGACGATGCGCCATAGGCCCCGACCCAGATCCTCCCGGGTCCAGCGGGCCCGCACCCGCACCCCGCCCCTTCCGGTCTCGTAGGCTTCGAGCAGGCTCGTTTGCGACTCCACGATGACGCCGCCGGTCGGGAAGTCGGGCCCCGGCGCCAGGGCCAGGAGCTCGGCCGTCGTGATGTCCGGCTGTTCCAGCAGGCGCAGACAGGCCTCGATCAGCTCGGAGACATTGTGCGGCGGAATGGACGTCGCCATGCCCACGGCGATGCCGCTGGAGCCATTGGCCAGGAGGTTCGGGAAGCCGGCCGGGAGGACGACCGGCTCTTCCTCCTCGCCGTCGTAGGTGGCGCGGAAGTCGACGGCGTCCTCGTCTATGCCCTCCAGCAGCAGCTGGGCGGCGAGGGTCAGCCGGCACTCGGTGTAGCGCATGGCCGCGGCGTTATCGCCATCGATGTTGCCGAAGTTCCCCTGCCCGTCGACCAGGGGGTAGCGCTGGGCGAAGTCCTGGGCCAGTCGGACCAGGGCCTCATAGACGGCGGAGTCGCCGTGCGGGTGATACTTGCCGATCACATCGCCCACGACCCGGGCGCACTTCTTGGCCGTCGACGTCGGGTCCAGCCGCAGCTGGCGCATGGCGTAGAGGAGGCGCCGGTGGACGGGCTTCAGGCCGTCGCGGACGTCCGGCAGGGCCCGGCCCGTGATGGTCGACAGGGCGTAGGCGAGATACCGCCGCGACAGGGCCTCGCTCAGCGGCTCATCAATGGTGCGGTCGCCCTCGGGGGGCGGAGCAAGGGTGTCGGTCATCTGGCGATCGGCGGCGAATCGGCGGCGGCGCCGCCCGCCCCTGCTTAGGCCGGGCGTGCGGCGGCGTCATCCCGCCCGATCAGAGCCGGCCCGCCTCGGTCAGCTTGTCCACAAGCCAGACCCGCGCGGCCGGAAGCGGACGGTTCAGGGCCGAGAACAGGCACCGGTCCAGGAAGTGGCCGGTCAGCACCAGGCCATCGCCGATATCGCCCGGCGAAAGCCCTCCCTGGGCGGACAGGAGAAAGGGCGGCAGGCGCAGGAGCCGGTCCTGGTAGGGCTCACCGGCGGCCCGGCTCACCGCCCGCCCCGTCCGGGGTGAGACCCAGACCAGGTCATCGACCGCGCCCGTCGCGGCGCACCGGGACAGGTCCAGCCCAAAACCCATGGCCTGGAGCACGCCGGCCTCGAAACGGACGTAGACGGCGGGCCAGATCGCCTCGTGGCGAAGCGCGCCCGACAGGGCCTCGAAGGCGGCGAAGGCGCCGGGCTGCGGTTCGCGCTCGGGCAGGACCCCGGCGGCAACGGCGGCGGCGGAGCCGAGCCCCGCCAGGGCCAGGGGATCATCAAACAGGTCCGAGGGACCGGCGCCGGACGACTCCAGGGTCGCCGAGCCCAGCTGCTCGCTGGTCCGGGCCCGGAAACGGGCGGTGATGCGGGTGCCTGACTGCAGCAGGGGCCGGATCCGCCGGGAGCCGCCGCCGGCGACGAAGGCCGGATAGCGGCCGTGGCCCCGGGTCAGGAGCTCGGCGATGGCCCCGTTCTCGCCGTGGGCGCGGGCTGTCAGGACGAAGGCGTCGTCCTCGAACTCCACCCCCTCAGGCCTCGAAGTCGAGGCCGACGTCGCCGTAGAACTCCCGACGGTCGGCCCAGCGCTCGTCGACCTTGACGGTCAGGAAAAGGTGGACAGGTCGGTCCAGCAATTCGGTCAGCTCCTCGCGCGCCTTCTGGCCGATCCACTTCAGGGTCTGGCCGTTCTTGCCCAGCACGATGGGGCGCTGGCTTTCGCGCTCGACATAGAGGGTCTGCTCGATGCGCACCGACCCGTCCTTGCGCTCGCTGAAGGCGGTGGTCTCCACGGCGGCGGCGTAGGGCAGCTCCTCATGGACCCGCAGGTAGACCTTCTCGCGGGTGATCTCGGCGGCGAGGAGACGCACCGGCAGGTCGGCGGTCTGGTCGGCGGGATAGAGCCAGGGCCCCTCCGGGACGATCTCCGCCAGCCTCTGCAACAGGTCGTCGACGCCGGAGCCATCGGCGGCCGAGATCATGAAGACCTCGGAATAGACCCCTGTATCGAACAGGCGGGCGGACAGGGCCAGGAGGCGTTCGCGCTTAACGCCGTCGATCTTGTTCAGGGCCAGGATGGCCTTGCGGCCAGAGGCGCGCAGCCCCTCAATGATGGTCTCGACATCCTCATGGGCCTTGCGGTCCGCACCACGGGCTTCGCCGGCGTCCAGAGCCAGCTCCGCCTGGACATCCACCAGGTGAACCACGGCGTCGGCCTCCTCCGCCCCGCCCCAGGCCGACCGCACCATCGCCCGGTCCAGCCGTCTGCGCGGGGTAAAGATTCCGGGGGTGTCCACCAGCACGATCTGGCTCTCGCCGGACAGGGCGACGCCCCGCACGGGAAAGCGGGTCGTCTGCACCTTTCGGGTGACTATGGACACCTTGGCCCCCACCAGGCGGTTGGTCAGGGTGGACTTGCCCGCATTGGGCGCGCCGATAATGGCGGCGAAACCGGCGCGGGTCATGGCTGGATCTTTTCCCTTTCAAGGAACAGGGCGGCGGCGACCTTCTCGGCCTCGCGCTTGGAGCGTCCGGCGCCGGCCGCCGGGGCCAGGCCCGGCAGGCGAGCCTCGATGGTGAAGCGCGGATCGTGGGGCGGCCCCTCTGCGCGCACCACCACATAGTCCGGCGGCGGCAAGCCCAGGCCCATGGCCCATTCCTGCAGGCGGGTCTTGGGGTCGCGGTCGGGCTCCCGGTCCAGGGCGTCGGCGAGGTCGCGCCAGCCGGTGCGGAAGAAGGCCCGGGCCGCCTCCGCGCCGCCGTCCAGGTAGAGGGCCGCCATCAGGGCCTCGCAAGCATCGCCCAGGACCCGCTCGCTGTCGCGGGCGCCGACCTTGGTCGCGCTGGCGTCAAGGCGCAGGGCTTCGGGCAGGCCCACGTCTCGCGCCACCTCGGCGCAGGCGCCGGAATTGACCAGGCGGTTCAGCCGACGGGCCAGGTCGCCCTCCCGGGCCGCGGGATAGGCGGCCAGCAGGTGCTCGGCCGCCATCAGGTTCAGGACCCGGTCGCCCAGGAACTCCAGGCGCTCATTGTCCCGACCCGGCGAACCGCCATTACCGACGCTGGCGTGCGTCAGGGCCCGTTCCAGGAGTTCGCGGTCCGAAAAGACATGGCCTAGCCGCGCCTCAAGGGCCTCCACGGCCGCCTTGCGCCTGTCCGGCCGGGTCAGTGCAGCACCTTTCCAAACCGGCTGGGCCTCAGGTTCAGGATCCAGGTCCAAGGCTTGAGGATGGAAGCGCCCGGCGACCAGGACAGGAGCACCAGGCGGGCCTTGCCCACCAGGTTTTCCTCGGGGACCAGGCCCACGCCGATCTCTGTGGGCAGCCGGCTGTCCGCGGAGTTGTCCCTGTTGTCGCCCATGAAGAAATAGTGCCCCGGCGGGACGATGACTTCCGGCGTGTCATCCAGGTCCCCGTCGGTCCCGAAGTCGTTAGTCATGTACCGCCGACCCCCCGGCAGGGTCTCTTCGACCCGGGCGACCGGGCGCACGAGACCGCTGCCGCCGGTCTCGGTGACCAGTTCCGTCTGCCGACGCTCCACGGGCTGTCCGTTCAGATAAAGGAGGCCCTGGCGCATCTGCACACGGTCTCCAGGCACGCCGATCAGCCGCTTGATGTAGTCGGTTCGGCCGTCTCGCGGCAACTTGAAGACGATAATGTCGCCCCGCTCGGGCGCCCGAGAGAGGATCCTTCCCTCGAAGATCCTTGGGCTGAACGGCATGGAATGGCGTGACCAGCCATAGTCGAACTTGGTGACGATAACGTAGTCGCCCTCATAGAGATTGGGCTCTTCTGAGGCCGACGGAATGGTGAAGGGCTGGAAGAGCAGAACCCGCAGCACAAGAGCGATCACCAGGGCCACGGCGACCGTCTTGATGATCTCGATCGTCTCGTTGCGCTCGGCCGGGAGTGGGGCGGTCGTCTCGGTCATAAGGGATCCAGCTCAGTTTACCGCCGGGACATACCGCAAACCGGCCCGCGCGTGGGTGAAAACTTGGCAAGCCCTACCCTTCGGGCAGGGCCTCGATGATGACGAAGGCCTGGGCGTAGGGGTGGTCGTCAGTCATGGACAGGTGGATCACCGCCCTGTGGCCGGCGGGCGTCATCTCCGCCAGGCGGGCGGCTGCGCCTCCGGTCAGGGCCAGGGTCGGCTGGCCCGACCTCAGGTTCACCACGCCCATATCCCGCCAGAAAACCCCGCGCCGCAGGCCCGTGCCCAGGGCCTTGGCGCAGGCCTCCTTGGCGGCGAAGCGCTTGGCATAGCTGGAGGCGGCGTCGGGCTTGGCCTCGGACCGGCGCCGCTCGATCTCGGTGAAGCACCGGTTGCGGAAACGGTCGCCGAAGCGGTCCAGGCTGGCCTGGATGCGTCGGATGTCGCTGAGGTCCGAGCCGATGCCCAGGATCATGCCGTCTGCCCGGAGCGGGCTTCATCCATCAGCAGCCGCATCCGGCGGATGGCCTGCGCCAGTCCGATAAAGACGGCCTCGCCCACCAGAAAATGGCCAATGTTCAACTCGACGACCTGGGGAATGGCGGCGATCGGCGTGACCGTCTCGAAGTCGATCCCGTGACCGGCGTGGACCTCCAGTCCCATGCGCTGCGCCTCAAAGGCGGCGATCTTCAATCGCTCCAGCAGGGCCGGCGCCTCGGGCGACCGTTCGCGCACCGCGTCGCAATAGGCGCCGGTGTGAAACTCCACCACCTGGGCGCCGGCGCGCTGGGCCGCCGCAGCCTGAGCGGGATCGGCGTCGATGAAGCAGGAAACGCGAACGCCCTCCCCCGCCAGGCGCTGGACCACCGGGGCGATCCGGTTGAACCCGCCCAGGAGATCGAGGCCGCCCTCAGTCGTGACCTCTTCCCGCCGTTCCGGCACCAGGCAGGCCGCGTGCGGCAGGCTCCGGAGCGCGATGGCCTCCATTTCAGCGGTGACGGCCATTTCGAAGTTCAGCGGCACACCGCGCTTGCGGGTGAGGTCGGCGAGGGCCTCGATATCGGCGTCAGAGATGTGCCGGCGGTCCTCGCGCAGATGGGCGGTGATGCCGTCGCAACCCGCATCCATCGCCAGCTCGGCGGCGCGGATCGGACTCGGATAGTCGGCGCCCCGGGCGTTCCGCAGGGTCGCGACGTGGTCGATGTTCACACCGAGGCGAAGGCGGCTCACTTCGACAGCCGCCGGCTGCCCGGGTCCTCCACCGGGATGGCGGCCAGTTCCGGGGGAAGCTGGTCGGCGGGATAGGCCGGCACGTCCAGCTGGGCCAGCGAGACCAGGGGTGCCCCCGGGTCGGCCCGGCCGCCGGACCGGTCCACGATGCAGGCCGCCACGACGACATTCCCGCCGGCCTTCCGGATCGCCTCGACGCACTCGCGGGAGGACAGGCCTGTGGTGACAATATCCTCGACCATGGCGACCCGGGCGCCCTTGGGGATCTCGAAGGCGCGGCGCAGGCGGAACTCGCCCCCTTCCCGCTCGACATACACCGAGGGCACGCCCAGCTGACGCGCCGTCTCATAGCCGGGGATAATCCCTCCCACCGCCGGGGAGACGCAGATATCCACCCCGCCAACCGCCGTGCGGATCTTCTCGGCCAGGGCGCGGCAGAGGCGCTCGGTGCGATCCGGATGCTGGAAGACCAGGTTCTTCTGGAGGAAGACCCCCGAGTGCAGGCCGCTCGACAGCACGAAATGACCTTCGCGCAGGGCGCCGGCGGCGCGGAACTCGTCGAGGACCTGTTCGGTGTTCATGGGGCGCTCCTTGCGCGCCCGGATTAGCCCACGGCGCCGGTCCTGTCACGCCGCAGGCGGAAGGCCGGGAGGGTGTTCAGCGCCAGCCCCCCGATGACCAGGGCGGCCGCTGCGAGCTTCCAGGGAGGCAGGGGCTCGCCCAGGGCGAGCGCCGAGACGGTCAGGCCGAAGACGGGCACCAGCAGGGCCCAGGGCGAGACCATGGCGGCGGGATGGCGGGCGAGCAGCCAGCCCCAGGCGGCATAGCCGAACAGGGTGTTGCCAAAGGACTGGTAGAGGAGTTCGGCCCAGACCACCGGGGTCATAGTCGCCACGGCCGAGACCAGGGCCGGCGCCCCCTCGAACACCAGGGCGAGGACCAGCAACGGCGGGATGGAGAACAGGCTGGCCCAGACCACGAAGGCCAGGCTGGGCGCCTCCGGGGTCGCCCTCTGGACCATGTTCCCGAGCGCCCAGCTCAGGGCGGCGACAAGGACGAGGCCCAGTCCGACCGAGGTGGTCGCGGCGTCCACATTCGAGAGGATCACGGCAAGGCCAGCCGCGGCCAGAACCAGGGCGATTCCCTGCCGGAGGCTCAGCCTCTCGCCCTTCAGCCAGATGGCGAGGCCGATGGTGAAGAAGACCTGGCTCTGCACCACCAGCGAGGCCAGGCCTGGAGAGATCCGCCCGTCCATGGCGAAGTACAGCACCCCGAACTGGCCGACGCCGATCAGGATCCCGTAGGCGGCCAGGTTGCGCCAGGGAACCTGCGGGCGCTTCAGGAAGAAGGCCGCGGGCAGGAAGGCGAAGAGGAAGCGCAGGGTCGCGAAGGTGAAGGGCGGAAGATGCGACAGGGCGGACTTGATGACCGCGAAGTTGGTCCCCCACACCGCCACCACGGCGAGGGCTAGGAGGGCGTGACGCCAGGGCATTGCGGTCATATCGCGCCCTCCCCGCGCCGTGCCTGAGAAAGCGGCTTTCGCCCGGCTTTGCAAGCCTCGCGCTTACAGGCAAGGTGCGCGACCGTCTGAGGGAGGACCGCATGAGCTTGACCATCCGCAAGGTCGCCGGGGCGCTGGGCGCCGAGATTTCCGGCGTCGACCTGTCGCAGGACATGCCGGATGCTGTGATCGCCGGAATCCGCGCGGCCCTGGTTGAACATCAGGTCATCTTCTTCCGCGACCAGGCCCTCACCCCGGCCCGCCAGGTCGCCTTCGGCCGGCGTTTCGGGCCGCTGAACATCCATCCCTATGTGCGGGGTATGGACGACCATCCAGAGGTCATGGAGGTCATCAAGGAGCCGGGCGACAAGACCAACTTCGGTGGGGGCTGGCATTCGGACATGTCGTTCCTGGAGCGGCCGGCCATCGGCTCCATCCTGCACGCCACCGACCTGCCGGAGTGGGGCGGCGACACCCTGTTCTCCAGCCAGGTCGCCGCCTACGAGGCCCTTTCGGCGGGGATGAAGGCCACTCTGGACGGTCTGCGCGCCGTCCACTCCGCCGGCCGGGAGTATTCCCCGCAGGGGCATTCGGCGCAGAAGCGGGCCTCCATGAGCGTCACTGAGGCCGAGGGGGCGGTTGGCGAGTACATCCATCCGGTGGTCCTGGTCCACCCGGAGTCGGGCCGAAAGGCGCTGTACGTCAATCCCGCCTTCACACTGCGGTTCGAGGGCTGGACCCAGCGGGAGTCCCGGCCTCTCCTCGACTTCCTGTTCCAGCACTGCCGGTATGAGGGGTATACCTGTCGCTTCCACTGGCGGCCGGGCTCGGTGGCCTTCTGGGACAACCGGCAGGTCTGGCATTTCGCCCTGAACGACTATCCCGGCCAGCGCCGGCACATGCGCCGGGTCACGGTCGATCCGGCCTGACGATCTACCCCGCCCGCTTGGAGCGCTCGACCGTCTCGATGGCGGGATTGGCGCGCAGGGCCGCAGCGATGTTGGTCAGATGCCGGGCGTCCTTGACCTCGATATCGAAGTCGACATCGAAGAAGTCCGTCATTCGCCGGTGCATGCGCAGGTTGACGATATTGCCGCCAGCCTCGCCAATTGTGGTGCAGGCCTGGCCCAGGACACCGGGGGCGTTTCGGATGGTCGCGGTCAGCCGGGACTGGGTCAGGGTGTCGCGCTCGGCCTCGGGGGTCCATTGCAGGTCCCGCCAAAGGTCCTCCTTCTCTTCGAAGGCGGCCAGCTCGGCGCAGTCGATGGTGTGAACCGTCAGACCGTGCCCGTCGCCCTCCAGGATTCCCACAATCCGGTCGCCGGGCACAGGCGTGCAACAGGTCCCAAAATGCAGGCTGACCCCCGGGGTCAGGCCACCGCCGCGGACATAGAGGCGCGCGCCGGTGCCGCCCTCGATGCGTCGGACCGCCGTCGCAGCCTCCCGCGCCGCCGCATCGAGCCGCGGGAAAAGGATATCCAGCACCTCCGCCGGCGCGATGCTTCCCCGGCCAACCCTTTCGAACAGCTCGTCAGCAGAGCCGACAGCCAGACGCTCCAGGGCCGGAGCCAGGGAGACGTCGCTTCGGGACTTACCAGCCCGGCTGAAGGTCTGGTCCAGGGCCGCCCGGCCGAGGCGCGTGAACTCTTCCTTTTCGGTCTGGCGGATGTGGCGGCGGATGGCCGAGCGGGCCCGGCCCGTGACGGTCAGTGAGCGCCAGTCCGCCGGAACCACCGGTTTGGGCCCACGCACCACCTCCACCACGTCGCCGTTCTGCAGGGGCGTGCGCAGGGGGCGCGGCTCACCGTTGATCTTGACCCCGATGCAGGTGTCGCCGATGTCGGTGTGCAGGGCGTAGGCGAAGTCAAGGGGCAGGCCGCCCCGGGGCAGGCTGACCAGCCGGCCCTTGGGTGTAAAAACAAAGGTCTGGTCGAGGTACATCTCGAGCTTGGCGTGCTCCACCAGTTCCTCGACGTCGCCGCCGTGTTCAAGCACCTGGACCAGGTGCCGGAGGTTCACCAAAGGATCACGGCCGCCCTGCTCGGCCTGGTGCTCGGCATCAAAGCCGTAGGAGGCGTCCTTGTAACGCCAGTGGGCCGCCACCCCTTCCTCAGCGATGCGGTCCATGGATTCCGTGCGGATCTGCATCTCGATGCGCATGCCACGGGGCCCGACCACCGTGGTGTGAAGGGAGCGGTAGTTGTTCCGCTTGGGGGTGGAGATGTAGTCCTTGAAGCGGTCCGGCACGGAGGGCCAGGCCCGGTGGGCGACGCCCAGGGCGCGATAGCAGTCCTCCTCGGTGTCGACGATCACCCGGAAGGCGTAGATGTCCGACAATTGCGAGAAGCCGATCGACTTGCGCTGCAGCTTCCGCCAGATCGAATAGGCGTTCTTCTCCCGGCCGAGGACCCGGCTGGGAATGCCGGCGGATTCCAGTCGGCTGACGATCTCCTGCGATACCAGGGCCACCGCGCCGCCCTGATCGTTTCGGAGGGTCGCGAGCCGGCGGTTAATGGCGTCCCGGGCCAGCGGATTGAGGTGGGTGAAGGCCAGTTCCTCTAGCTCAGTGCAGATCCTGTGGCAGCCGATGGACCGGGCGAGCGGGGCGTAGATGTCCAGAGTCTCGCGTGCGATCCGCTCCCGCTTGGCCGGCGCCTTGATGTGCTGGAGGGTGCGCATGTTGTGCAGGCGATCGGCCAGCTTGACCAGCAAGACCCGCACGTCCTTCGATATCGCCAGGATGAACTTCCTGAGGTTCTCGGCCTGGCGGGTGTGCTCGCTGTTCAGCTCAAGCTTGGTGAGCTTGGTGACCCCTTCCACCAGCCCGGCGATCTCCTCCCCGAACAGGCGGCCGATCTCGGCGGAGGTGGCTTCGGTGTCCTCGACCGTGTCGTGCAGGAGGGCCGTGATGATCGTCGCCGCATCCATCCGGTACTCGGTGAGGATGCCCGCCACCTGGATCGGATGGGCGAAGTAGGGGTCGCCCGAGGCGCGCTTCTGGGATCCATGCATGCGCATGGCGTAGACGTATGCGCGGTTGAGGGTCGCCTCGTCGGCGCTCGGGTCGTAGGAGCGGACCTTCTCAATCAACTCGTACTGGCGAAGCATGGGCCGACGCGGCGCAGCTTCAGCAGGGGATGAGACGAATGTCATCCCCGCCTGGGGGCCCTGGGTCTCAGCGACCGGAGCCTGAACTTCAGGCAAGCGTTCTGCTGGCGCGTCCCGGCTCAGTAGCGCTCTTCCTGACCGCCATCGCGGTCGCTCTGCAGGGCCCGAACCAGCTCAAGTTCGCTCATCTGCATGTGGGTCGGGTCGGCCAGAAGGGCGAGGGTCTCTTCTTCCTCCTCGGCCTCTGATCGCTCATCGACGCGCTGCAGCGTGCCGATCAGAGCTTCCTTCAACTCCTCGGGATCGACCATGTCGTCGGCCAGTTCACGGAGCGCGACGACGGGATTCTTGTCGTTGTCCCGATCCACCAGGAGGGGGGCGCCCGACGAGATTCCGCGCGCCCGATGCGCCGCGAGCAACACAAGGCTGAAGCGGTTGGGGACCTTCTCGATGCAGTCTTCGACGGTGACGCGGGCCATAGCTACCTCGACAGGCGAATTCAAAGGTTTCCCATAGAGCCTTGGGGGGGATTGTGCAACGCCGCAGGGGCCGCATCGCCAGCTCACCGTTGTCCGAGAATGACCCTCGGGATGTCCTGCATGGAGCTGAAGAGGAAGGTTGGGCGGTGCGCCTCAAGGATTTCCGGACGGGCGTATCCCCAGGTCACCGCACCGGAGTCAATGCCAGCGCGGTGGGCGGCCTCGATGTCCCGGGTCTCGTCGCCGATCGACAGCACCTCGGGGGGCCTTGCGCCGGTCCTGCGGATCACCTTCCGGAACTGAGGCGACTTGCCGAACATAGACGCCCCGCAAGCATAATGATCGATGCATGCCGCGAGTTCGGGACCCAGAATCTTACGGACATTCGCCTCAGAGTTGGAGCTGACGAGGGCCAGGGCCACACCCGCCTCGTGCAGAGTCCGGATAAGGGTCGGAGACTCCGGGAACAGGGGGATTTCCGAGGTGTTCTCGGCCACCAGCCGCCGGGTATGGCGGGCGATGAAGGGCATCTTCCAGGCTGGAACCCGCATGTAGGCCACGACTTCCCGACTCGAGCGACCCCGCAGCATGGCGACTTCATCATCGGAGATCTGGCGGAACCGGAAACGGCGCGCGACCTCGTTGGCCATGCTGATGAACCAGTCAGCGCTATCGGCGAGCGTGCCGTCGAAGTCAAAGATGACAAGCCGATAGGCCAAGCCGTTTCCTCCGGGCGACGATAAAGCGCGGCCCGCCCCCTCTCCCAGCCCGGGTTTCTGCACGATTGCGGCGCCCGGCGCCAGCCCCCGGGTCGCTGGATGGATCATGGCACCGGCCTCGCATCAAGCCCGATGACAGCCTCCGCTGCAAAGTCAGACGCCGAACGGCCCAGCCGTGGATGACGCCAGTCAGGGGCGATCTCGGCGAGCGGCCCCATGACAAAGCGACGCTCATGAGCCCGGGGGTGAGGAAGGGTCAATACAGACGTTTCCATGAGGCGACCGCCATGATCGATCAGATCGAGATCAAGGGTGCGATCAGCGTTTCGGCGGCCGCGAATCCGACCAAACCTTCTCTCAATCTCCAGCAAACGCTGAATCGTCGCTTCAGCGTCCATCGTCGCCTCGACAATGGCGACCCCGTTGCGATACTCATTCGCGGAAAGATCCGGCCAGGCGGAAGACCTCCACCAGGACGATCGACGCAACACCGGCAATCCCGCCTGCGAGAAAAAAGAGAGAGCGGCTTCGAGCAGATCCAGCGGCGATCCGTAGTCGCCGGAAAGGTTCGATCCCAGCGCAACGACCGCCCGAACGGGCCGGGAAGCGCCGACGCCACACTCCGGAAAACCCTGACCCAATGACCTTCTACCCTACCGACCGGCTGGCGCTCTTCATTGACGGGGCCAACCTCTACTCCGCCGCCAAGGGACTTGGCTTCGATATCGACTACCGCAAGCTCCTCGACGAGTTCCGCAAGCGCGGCGTGCTCATCAGGGCCTACTACTACACCGCTCTGGTGGAGGATCAGGAGTATTCCCCGATCCGCCCCCTCGTGGACTGGCTGGACTACAACGGGTTCCGCCTTGTCACCAAGCCCGCGCGTGAATTCACTGACTCCCAGGGACGCAAGCGCTGGCGGGGCGACATGGATGTCGAGATCGCCGTCGACATGATGGAGATGAGCGCCCACGCCGACCATCTGGTGCTGTTCTCCGGAGACGGCGACTTCCGGGTCCTGCTTGAAGCTGTCCAGAGGCGCGGCTCCCGGGTGACCGTGGTCTCCACGGTCAAGTCTCAGCCGCCTATGGCTTCGGACGATCTCCGACGGCAAGCGGACTCGTTCATCGACCTGGCTGACCTCGCAGACCTCATCGGCCGCCCCTCCCGTCTGCCGCGCTTCCTGCAGGAGAGCCGAATGGACGCCGACCGCGACGACGCGGACGCGTGACTTCGCCGGCGCTCACGGTCGCCGCCACACCCGAACCCGGTCGGGAATGCGACCGGTGCCCCCGCCTCGTCGCCTACCGTAAGGAGAACCGGAGCCAGTACCCGGACTGGTGGAATGGCCCGGCGCCCTCCTTTGGCGATGCCGAAGCGAGGCTTCTCGTCCTGGGCCTGGCGCCCGGCCGCACCGGGGCCAACCGCACAGGACGCCCCTTCACCGGCGACCACGCGGGCGTCTTGCTGTTCCAGACCCTGCTCGCGACGGGTTTCGCCCGAGGACGCTACGACGCCCGGCCGGACGATGGGCTCATCCTCATTGACTGCATGATCTCGAACGCCGTGCGCTGCGCGCCTCCCGGGAACAAGCCGGAAACCTCAGAGGAAGCCGCCTGCCGACCCTTCCTGGCGGCCCGGCTGGCCGCCCTGCCCCGCCTGGAAGTTGTCGTGACACTTGGTGATGTCGCACGGCGAAACCTCCTGAGGGCTCTGGGCCTTGCAGCTTCTGCAGGGGTGTCGGGCCATGGCGCGGAGTTCCAGGCGGGCCCCTATACGGTGCTGAACAGCTATCATTGCTCGCGACTGAACACGAACACCGGGCGACTGACACCTGAGATGTTCGAGGCGGTCTTCCACCGGGCCAGAACCCTTCTGGACGGCTGACAAGCCCTGGGCCGGTCTCTATTCAGGACCGTCCCTCCATCACTCCCCGGAGTCTCTATGCGCACCCTTGTTCTGGCCGCAGCCCTCCTCGCCGTTCATCCCGCCTTCGCCGCGCCCCCGGGGCCGGCGGATCGCGACCGCGCGCTGGAGATCCTCAAGACCGGCATCAGTTACAAGACGACCGCAAGCGCCGGCCCGGAGCCGTTTCTGGCCTATGCGGGCTGGATCAAGGGCGTCCTCGTCGAGGCGGGCTATCGTCCGGAGGACATCCTCGTTGAGCCTGTCGCCGGGACCGCCACCCTGGTCGCCCGTCTGCCCGGACGCGATCCGGCCCGAAAGCCTCTGGTCATCTCCGGGCACATGGACGTGGTCGAGGCCCGCGCCGAGGACTGGACCCGTGATCCCTTCACCCCGGTGGTCGAGAACGGCTACGTCTTTGGCCGGGGAGCGACGGACAACAAATTCGACATCTCCATGGTCGTGACCACCCTGGCCCGTCTGAAGGCCGAGAACTGGCGACCGAACCGGGATGTCATCCTGGCCCTGTCGGGGGACGAGGAGACCCAGATGCGCAGCAGCGCCATCCTCGCCCAGCGACTGAAGCATGCGGACCTCGTCCTGAACTCAGACGCTGGCGGCGGGGACCTCGATCCCAACGGTAAGCCCCTGTCCTATGGGATCCAGGGCGCCGAGAAAACCTACGCGGACTTCACCCTGAGGGCCACCGACCCCGGCGGCCACTCCAGCCGCCCGACCCCGGGCAATCCCATCTACCGGCTGTCCCGGGCGCTGGAGCGCCTGGAGGCCTACCGGTTCCCTGTCCAGTCGAATGAGATCACACGCGCCTCGCTGGCGGGCAGCGGTCGCAAGATGGAGGGCCCGGTGGGCGAAGCCCTGCGCCGGTTCGCCGCGGATCCGTCGGACGCCGAAGCCGCGGAGCGCCTGTCCTCAAGCCCCACCTGGGCGCCCTATCTGCGGACCACCTGCGTCGCCACCCAGATCAGCGGCGGGCACGCCCCCAACGCCCTGCCGCAACGGGCGGAGGCCACGGTCAACTGCCGGATCTTCCCCGGGGCGTCCTCGGAGGCCGTGCGCCAGACCCTGGTCGAGGTCCTGGCGGATCCGACCCTCTCGATCACACGGAATGACGACGGCTCCATCGACAGTCCGCCCTCGCCGCTCCGGCCGGATGTCGTCAAGGCCGTGACGCGGGCGGTGCACGCCGTCCACCCCGGCCTGGAGGTTGTACCGGCCCAGTCGGCGGGGGCGACCGACAGCATGCACTTTCGCGCCGCCGGCGTGCCGAGCTACGGCGTCTCCGGCCTGTTCTCCAAGGCGGGCGACACCTACGCACATGGGCTGAACGAGCGGGCGCCCCTCGCCGCGATTCCCGGAGCTCTGGTGCACTGGGACTCCCTGATCCGTGATCTCGGCCGGTAGCCTCTGGCCGAACTGGCGTGTTCGGTCATAAACTCAGCAGGGACAGACGACCCTCAAGGGGGGCAGGATGAGCAGGGTTGGCCGCTGTGATCTGGCGGAGGCCCATGGCGCCAAGCCTTGGCTCAACTCCGGCCCGGCGGAGAGTGTCTGCGGCAGGCTCCGGAAGGTGTGCGCTGACCCGTTCTGCGCCGACCCTCCGCCCGGACTTCGGCGCGATCCCTCCCGAAAGGACACTCCATGAGCCAGACGCCCAACCGCAACGGCCTCGGTCTCACCGCCAGCGAGTCCCGGCCGTTCTGGCCCGAGCCTGCCAAGGCGCCTCTCGGCGCGCCCAACGTGGTCTGCATCGTCTTCGACGACCTCGGCTTCGCGGACCTCGGCTGCTACGGCTCGGAGATCGCCACGCCGAACATCGACGCCCTGGCCGCCAGCGGCCTCAGGTATACCAACTTCCACACCACCGCCCTGTGCTCGCCGACCCGCGCCGCCCTGCTGACCGGACGAAACCACCACTCGGTGGGCATGGGTGGTCTGGCCGACTGGGACCTGGGCTTTCCGGGTATGCGCGGCCGCATCGCCCGCAGCGCCGGGACCCTGGCCGAGATGCTGAGGCCCGCCGGCTACAATACCTTCGCCACCGGCAAGTGGCACCTGACGCCCACCTTCGAGACCTCGCAGGCCGGGCCCTTCGACCAATGGCCCCTGCAGCGCGGCTTCGACCGCTATTATGGCTTCCTGGAGGGCGAGACCAGCCAGTGGCACCCCGAACTGGTGCTCGACAACCATCACATCGAGGCGCCGGACCACGAGGGCTATCACCTGTCGGAGGACATCGTTGACCAGTCCATCGGCTTCATCCGCGCCCAGCGCGCCATCACGCCCGAGAAGCCCTTCTTCCTCTACATGTGCCTGGGGGCCCAGCATGCGCCGCACCACGCGCCCAAGGCCTTCATCGACCGCTACGAGTCCGTCTTCGAAAAGGGCTGGGACGCAACCCGGGCCGACCGCCTGGCCCGTCAGAAGGCCCTGGGCCTTATCCCCGCCGACACCGTCCTGCCCGGGCGCAATCCGGGGGTGAAGCCCTGGGACGCCCTGAGCGACGACGAGCGGCGCCTGGCCGTGCGGCTCCAGGCGGCCTTCGCCGGCATGCTCGAGCACGCCGACCTGCAGGTGGGCCGGCTGGTCAACTGGCTGCGCGAGCAGGGCTGCCTGGAGAACACCCTGATCACCCTGATCTCAGACAATGGCGCCAGCCAGGAGGGCTCGCCCTTCGGCACGGTGAACGCCCTTCGCTACTTCAACGGCGTGCGCGACACCCTGGCCGAGAACCTCGAGCACATCGACGCGATCGGCGAGGCCCACCTCAACAACAACTACCCGCTGGGCTGGGCCATGGCCGGCAACACCCCGCTCAAGCGCTACAAGCAGAACACCCACGGCGGCGGGGTGCGCGATCCGATGATCGTACACTGGCCGGCGGGGATCCCGCAGGGCGGCGAGATCCGTCACCAGTTCCACCATGTCTGCGACATCACGCCGACCGTGCTCGAGGTCACGGGCGTGCAGGCCCCGGCCGAGATCCACGGCGTCACCCAGCAGCCCATCGAGGGGACCAGCTTCGCCTACTCCTTCGGTGGCGGCGACGAACCCACCCGCAAGCGGACCCAGTACTTCGAGATGCTCGGCCACCGGGGCATCTGGCATGAGGGCTGGAAGGCGGTGACCTGGCACAAGCCCGGGACCGCCTTCGACGCCGACCAGTGGGAGCTCTACAACCTGGACCAGGACTTCAACGAGATGAACGACCTGGCCGGGCAGGAACCGGCGCGCCTGCAGGCGATGATCGCGCGCTGGTTCTCCGAAGCCGGGGCCTGCAACGTCCTGCCCCTGGACGACACCCTGAACCGCTTCGTCAGCTCCAACCCCCACAGCGTGGCGTCGCGCCGGAACTGGGTGCTCCAGCCCGGGGGCGGCCGCATCCCGCAGGCGGCGGCGCCCGACATCCGCAACCGCTCCTACCGGATCACCGCCCATGTCGACATCCCGGAGGGCGGCGCCGAGGGCGTGCTCATCGCCCAGGGCGACTGGTGCGGCGGCTACGCCCTCTATCTGAAGGACGGCCATCTCATCCACGACTACAACTTCGTGAATCGCCACTATGTCGCCCGGTCCGCCCAGCCCGTGCCGGCGGGACGCCACACCCTCAGCTGGGTGGTGCGCAAGACCGGCGAATACACCGCCGAGGGCGAGCTGCGGATCGACGATCAACCCTGCGGGTCGGCGGTGCTGCCGCAGACCTACCGGGCCCAGGCCTCCTTCATCGGCATGGAGATCGGCCGGGCGCCCAGGCCGGCGGTCTCCGACTTCGAGGCACCCTTCCCCTTCACCGGCGTCCTGCACCGGGTGGAGGTCGAACTCGGGGATGACCAACAGACCGATCCGCAGGCCAGTCTGGAGGCGGCCCTGCGCCGGCAGTAGGGGCCCCAGGGGTCGTTGGGCAAAGGACTGGAAACCTGCCGGGTTTCGGCCCTACAGTGGTTTGGAATTTCAGACCGGCTCGAGGCTGGCGCTCATTTGGGAAGACAACGACATGCTGGACCTGATCATCCGGGGCGGGACTGTGGTGGACGGGACGGGCGCGGCGCCCGTCGTCGGGGACATCGGGATCCAGGGCGATCGCATCGTCGCCGTGGGTAAGGTCGAGGGCCCCGCCCGGTGCGAGATCGACGCCAGGGGCCTGATTGTCACCCCCGGCTGGGTGGACATCCACACCCACTATGACGGCCAGGCGACCTGGGATGCGGTCATGGCGCCCTCCAGCTGGCATGGCGTGACCACGGCCATCATGGGCAATTGCGGGGTGGGCTTCGCCCCCGTCCACCCGGGCAGCCAGGACTTCCTGATCGAGCTGATGGAAGGGGTCGAGGACATTCCCGGCGCCGCCCTGGCCGAAGGCATCGACTGGAAGTGGGAGACCTTCCCCGAATACCTCGACGCCCTGGAGTCCAAGCCACGGACCATCGACGTGGGCGTCCACGTGCCCCACGGCTCGGTCCGGGCCTATGTCCTCGGGGACCGCTGCAACACCGACTACAGGCCTGACGCCGCCGAGATCGCCGAAATGGCCCAGATCGTGCGCGAGGGCGTCGCCGCCGGCGCCCTGGGCTTCTCCACCTCCCGCACCCTGCTGCACAAGGATGTCCATGGCGTCCACGTGCCCGGTACCTTCGCCGGTTCGGACGAGATGCTGGCCCTGGGCCTGTCCATGAAGGGCCTGACACACGGCGTCTTCGAGATGGTCTCCGACCACCTGGGCGATGACGACGAGTGGGCCTGGGTCAAGGGCTTCGTGGAGGAAACCAGCCTGCCTGTCACCCTCGTGGCCACCTCGGCCGGCGCCTACCTGGGCGACAAGATGTTCAACATCGCCGAGGAGTCCCGCCAGAAGGGCATGGACATCCGCCCGCAGATCGCCGGCCGGCCGACGGGCGTGCTGCACGGCCTGACCTCGAACTTTCACATCTTCCTGGCCAGCCCGACCTGGAAATCGGAACTTGAGGCCCTGTCCGTCGAGGACAAGGTCGCCGCCATGGGCCGGCCGGAGATCCGCGCCGCCCTGCTCTCCGAGGACTCGCCCCTGATACGCGCCGCCACCTCGGCGCCGGTGGGCGGCCAGGTCGCCGGCCTCGATGGCCTCCTGTGGCGCATCTTCCCCCTGGGCGAGCGCCCGAACTACGAGCCCGACCGCGAGGGCAGCGTCGCGGGCCTGGCCGAGTGCGCCGGCGTCTCCCCGGTGGAGATGATGTACGACCTGCTGCTGCGCGATGGCGGGCGCGAGCTCTTCTACCAGCCCCTCGGCGGCTACCAGACCTACAACTTCGACTTCTTCCGCAAGAACATGCAGCACCCCAATGTGCTGTTCGGCCTGTCTGACGGGGGCGCCCATTGCGGGGTCATCGCCGACGCCGGCATGCCCAGCTTCATCCTCACCCACTGGGCCCGGGACCGGGTGAAGGGCGAGCAGTTCCCCCTCGAGTTCCTGGTCCGCAAGCTGACCAGCGACACCGCCCGGGCCTACGGCTTGAACGACCGGGGCCGGATCGCACCGGGCCTGCTGGCTGACCTCAACGTCATCGACTTCGAGGCCCTGCGCCTGTTCCGCCCCGAAGCCATCCACGACCTGCCGGCCGGCGGCCGCCGTCTCGTCCAGCGCGTCGAGGGCTACCGCTACACGATCAAGTCCGGCCAGGTGACCTTCGAGGACGGCCAGCACACCGGCGCCCTGCCCGGCGGCCTGGTCCGGGGCGGCCGCGAGGCGGTGATCCTGGCCGAAGCGGCAGAGTAATCCCGCCCGGCCGGCATCATCCTGTCATCCTGGGGCGCCAGACTCCGCGCTCCGGGACCGGAGACAGAGCATGATCCGACGTCAGACAGAGGGCCGCAGCCTTCATCCCCAGGCATGGGCCTTCCTGCTTGGCCTGTTGTGCCTGCTGGGCTCACCCGGCGGCGTGCGTGCGGGCCCGAATGAGATCGAACTCAGGGGCGTGATCACCCATGAGAACCACGAGACCTATGTCGAGGTCCCCTTCACCGTCCCGGAGGACACCGAGCGGCTGACCGTGACCTTCGAGTACGACCGGGCGAACAGGACCGTCATCGATCTCGGGATCCGCGACCCGAACGGTTTCCGGGGCTGGAGCGGCGGGAACAGGTCGACCTTCACGCTGGCCAGCAGCGACGCCACCTCCGCCTACATCCCCGGAACCCTGCCCACAGGCGAATGGCGGCTGATCCTGGGCGTCCCCAACATCCGGAAGGGCGTGGAGGCGTCGTGGCGCGCTACGGTCCAACTCGACCCCAAGGGGGCGCCGTCGACGGGATCGGCCTTCCACACGGGCGCGATCAGGACTGGGCCGGGCTGGTACCGGGGCGACCTTCACACCCATTCCGGCCACAGCGACGGCAGCTGCGACAGCCTCTCCGGACGCCGCGTCCCCTGCCCCGTCTTCCGGACGCTGGAGGCGGCCCGGTCGGCGGGCCTGGATTTCATCGCCCTGACCGAACATAACTCGACCTCCGTCCATCCCGAGCTGAGAGCGCTGCAGGCCTATTACGACACCCTGCTGGTCCTGCCGGGGCGGGAGATCACGACCTTCCAGGGCCACGCCAATGTCTTCGGCGTGACCAGCGCCCTTCCCTTCCAGCTCGGCTCCCCGCGCGCGCCGGGCCTCGACGCCGTGCTGGACGCGGTGGAGGCCGAAGGCGGCCTCTTGTCGATCAATCATCCCGGCATGCCGTCGGGCGAAGCGTGCATGGGATGCGGCTGGGTCGCGCCCATACCCGACTGCTCGCGGATCGGCGCCGTTGAGATCGCCAACGGCGGCGGCCTTCGCATGACCGGTTCGGCTGAAGGCCCGCTGTCCGGCCTGCCCTTCTGGGAGAGCCTTCTCGACCGGGGCTGCCGCGTCACGGGAATCGCCGGAAGCGACAACCATGACCCCGACGCCAAGGGCGGCGGCCAGTCCCCCGTCGGCCGGCCCGCCACCGTGGTCTACGCCCCCGAACTCTCCCAGCCCGCGATCCTGGAGGGCCTGAGGCGCGGTCGGGTCTTCGTGGACCTCGGCGCCCCAACGGGGGCCTCGGTCGACCTGACGATCGCCTCCGGCAAGGTGCGGGCGGGCATGGGCGAGAGCCTCCGGGTCCGGGGCGGCTCCCCTCTGCGCCTGACGGCGACGGTCCCAGGGCTGCGGGACGGCATTGTCGAGTTCGTCACCGGCGGGAACGGCAAGCCACCCACCCGCACGCCGGCCCCGATTCGCGGCCTTCCGGAGGTCACGGCTGAACTGCGACCTGCGCCGGGCCTGAAATGGGTTCGCGCCGACGTCCGCAGCCCCGACGGG
>JADBYZ010000022.1 GCA_020402745.1 Phenylobacterium sp. | reverse complement strand
TCTGCAGTCCAAGAGGCAGTCACCGATTCCGTTTTGTTCCCGGTTTTTTGATCGAGCGAGTCTTGCGCAGCCAAGTCGTTCTATAGGCGGAATCTATATGCGATAGCCCTGCCCCCAGGGGGAGGTGGACCGCGCAGCGGGCCGGAGGGGGTCAACGGCCTTGGCGCTTGCGCACAGGGGCCTGTCGCGGACAGGATGGGGGAAAGCGGGAGGTGCAGGCGATGGACCGGAGCAAGGACAGGGCCCTGAGGGCGAGGGCTGAGGCGGTGATCCCGGGCGGGATGTTCGGCCACCAGTCCACCGCCCTCCTGCCGGACGACTATCCCCAGTACTTCGTGAAGGCCAAGGGCGCCCACCTGTGGGACGCCGACGGCGGCAAGGTGCTGGACCTGATGTGCGCATACGGCCCCAACCTGTTCGGATACGGCGACGAGGCCATCGATGCGGCCTTTATCGACCAGCTGCGGCAGGGCGACACCCTGACCGGCCCCGCTCCGGTGATGGTCGACCTGGCCGAGGCCCTGGTCGGCATGATCGGCCACGCCGACTGGGCCCTGTTCTGCAAGAACGGCGGCGATGCGACGACCATGGCCCTGACCGTCGCCCGGGCCCAGACCCGCCGCAAGGTGGTGATCCGCGCCCGGGGCGCCTATCACGGCTCCACCCCCTGGTGCACGCCGCGCACGGCCGGGGTCCTGGAGTCAGACCGGGCGCACCAGATCCTGTGCGACTACAACGACGTGGCCAGCCTGGAGGCCGCCGTGGAGGCGGCGGGCGACGACCTGGCCGCCATCTTCGCCGCCCCCTTCCGCCACGACGCCTTCATCGACCAGGCCGAGCCCGAGGCCGCCTACGCCGCCCGCGCCCGCGAGCTGTGCGACCGGACCGGCGCCCTCCTGGTGCTGGACGAGGTGCGCGCCGGCTTCCGTCTCAGCCGCGACTGCTCCTGGTCGCGCCTGGGGGTCGAGCCGGACCTGTCCACCTGGGGCAAGGGCCTGGCCAACGGCCACGCCCTCTCGGCCCTCCTGGGCTCGGACAGCGCCCGCAAGGGGGCCGAGGCCATCTACGCCACCGGCTCCTTCTGGTACCAGGCCGCCCCCATGGCCGCGGCGATCGAGGTTCTGCGCCGCATCCGCGAGACCGACTACCTGGAGCGGCTGGAAACCCTGGGAGAGCGCCTCGCCTCAGGCCTCTCTGAGCGCGCGGACGCGGCGGGCTTCGGCTTCCGCATTACCGGCCCCGGCCAGATGCCCCTCTTCCTGTTCGACGAGGACCCCGACCTGAGGAAGGGCTTCTTCTGGTCCAGCGCCATGCTGGCCAAGGGGGTCTATGTCCACCCCTGGCACAACATGTTCCTCTGCGACGCCATGACCGAGGCGGACATCGACCAGGCCCTGGACGCCGCCGAGGCGTCCTTCGCCGAGCTCCGCACCGCCGCCCCCGGCCTCGCCCCCGTGGCCAAGATGGCCTTCCTCTCCCAGACCCGGTGATCCCATGACCCCCGAAGCGTACGCCGACCTCGACGGCCTTGGCCTGGCCGACGCCATCCGCAGGGGCGAGACCACCCCGCTGGAGGCCGTGGACGCGGCCATCGCCATCATCGAGCGGCGTAATCCCGTCCTGAACGCCGTTGTGCACACCGCCTTCGACGAGGCCCGGCGCCAGGCCCTGGGCGACCTGCCCGACGGGCCCTTCCGGGGCGTGCCCTTCCTGATCAAGGACCTGGCCATGCCCGTGGCCGGCTGGCCGCGCACCTCCGGCAGCCGCTTCGCCCGGGACATGGTCGACCGCGAGGACGGCGGCCTGACCGCCCGCTACCGCCGGGCTGGCGTCATCCCCCTGGGCAAGACCAACACGCCGGAATACGGCATCACCGGCACGACGGAGAGCGCCCTCCTGGGCCCCTGCCGCAACCCCTGGAACCCCGGCCACATCGCCGGCGGCTCCTCGGGCGGATCGGCCGCCGCTGTGGCCTCGGGCATGGTCCCCATGGCCCACGCCAGCGACGGCCTGGGCTCGATCCGCATCCCTGCGGCCTGCTGCGGCCTGGTGGGCCTGAAGGGCACCCGAGACCGGATCCCCAACCTGCCGGACGGCTTCGACTACGCCGCCGGCTTCGTAGTCGACCACGTGGTCACCCGCACCGTGCGCGACAGCGCCGCCATGATGGACGCCACCGATACGCCTGAGCCCGACAGTCCCTACCCCGCTCCACCCAAGGCGGGCCCCTTCCTGGACGAGGTGGGCCGCGCACCAGGACGCCTGCGCATCACCTGGTCGTCGGAAACCGTCTCCGGCCGGCCCATCGACCCCCAGGTCCAGGCGGCGCTGGAGCGCACCGCCGACCTGCTGCGCCGGCTGGGCCACGAGGTGGTCGAGGAGGGCCTGGGCATCGACTACCGCGCCCTCTACGCCGCCCGCGGCCCCGTCTCGGGCGCCAACTTCGCCGCCGGCATGGCGCGGCTGATCGACGAGATCGGCCGCGAGCCCGAGCCGGACGAGCTGGAGCCCCTGACCTGGGTGTCGCTCAAGGGCGGCCGCAAGGTGACCGGCGAGATGGCCTTCCGGTCCCTGCAGGAGCTGCGGATGCTGAACCGGGTGACCCTGGCCGCCTTCCGCGACCGCGACGTCCACCTGACGCCGGTCCTGGGAACCCCGGTGCCGGAGATCGGCTTCATCGATCCGGTCAACCTGGAGCCCAAGGAGGTCAACCGCCGGCAGGGCCAGGTCTTCCCCTTCACCCCGCCCTTCAATTTCTCGGGCCAGCCTTCCCTGTCCCTGCCCCTGGAGACCACCTCCGATGGCCTGCCGGTCGGCATGATGTTCACCTCCCGCTATGCCGACGAGGCCACCCTCTTCCGGCTGGCCGGCCAGCTGGAGCGCGAGGCGCCCTGGGCCGGACGCCGCCCGGCGGTCTGGGCGTGAAGGGTCTCGCCCGGCGCGACTGGCTGACCCTGGCGGCGCTGAACGGCTTCTCGGCCATCGCCATGGGCGCCTTCGCCGCCCACGCGGTGAAGGACCCCAGGGCCGTGGAATGGATCCGCACCGGCGCCCAGTACGCCTTCTGGCACACCATGGCGACCTTCGCCTCGGCGGCGCTGATGGGCATGGGCGCGGCCCGCGCCCGCTTCGCCCCGGCCTTCTTCCTGACCGGCTCGTTGATCTTCGCCGGGACCCTCTACGCCATGGCCTTCGGCGCCCCGCGCTGGCTGGGGGCGGTCACCCCCATCGGCGGCGTCCTCTTCCTCATCGGCTGGGCCTGGCTGGCGGTCTCGGCCCGGGACGTAGACCGAACCGACCCCCGTTGACCCCTTCAGTCAGCTTCGCTGACAGCTCCCCCTTGGGGGAGCAATTGGCGCTGTAATTCCTGCCCTTTTGGGGGAGGTGGCGCGCGCAGCGCGACGGAGGGGGAACACCGGCGGCTCAGCTGCCCCCTTCACACCCGCGCCGTCCCCTTCAGCGCCAGGGTCCGCAGGGCCAGGGCGGAGCCGGACATGGCCAGGAACAGGGTGATGGCCACGGGCCGGGCCGAGCCGTCGCCCAGGGCCGCCGTCAGGCTGGAGGCCGCCGCCCCCGCCGCGAAGGAGGCTGAGCCCATCAGGGCCGAGATCGAGCCCGCCCGGCGCGGGTCGACATTCAGGGCCCCGGCCATGGTGTTGCCGGCCATGAAGCCGTAGCTGGACAGGACCAGGAAGATCAGGGGCAGGACGCTCCACATTCCGCCCCAGCCCGTGAAGGCGGCGGCCAGCAGCAGGGCGGCGGCGACCACGCCGAAGGCGCTGGCGGCCCTCAGCACCTGTTCGGGGGTGTAGCGCAGCAGGAGCTGGCGGTTGAGCTGGCCGGCGCCGATCACGCCTGCGGCGTTGAGGCCGAAGACCCAGCCGAAGAGCGAGGCCGGTATGCCCCAGACGCCGATCAGCAGGCCCGGCGAGGCGGATATCCAGGTGAAGAGGGTCGCCCCGTTCAGCCCGCCCGCCAGGGCGTAGCCCACCATCCGCGGGTCCTTCAGGAGGGCGCCGAGGGCGGCCAGGGGCGACTCCGAGCGGGCCTGGGCGGCGGTGGCCTCGGAGCGGGACTCCTCCAGCCGGAAGAGGGTGGCCAGCCCGACAGCCACGCCGAACAGGGCGAGGGCCCAGAAGATGGAACGCCAGCCGCCCAGCTGGAGCAGGACGCCCCCCAGCAGGGGCGCCAGGATGGGCGCCAGGCCCATGACGAGGGTCAGGAGAGACAGCATCCGCGCCGTCTCGGTGTGGTCGAAGCGGTCGCGGACGACGGCCCGGGCCACCACCCCGCCCGCGCAGCCGCCCAGGGCCTGGACGAACCGGGCGGCGACGAGGAACTCGGCTGACGGGGCCATGGCGCAGGCGCAGGAGGCCAGGACGAACAGGGCGACGCCCGCCATTATCGGGCCCTTTCGACCGAGGCGGTCCGAGGCCGGGCCATAGAAGAACTGGCCGATGGCCATGCCGGCCAGGAAGGCCGAGACCGTGATCTGGGTGTAGGCCGCGTCCACCCCCAGGTCCGCGCCGATGGCTGGCAGGCTGGGCAGGTACATGTCGATGGCCATGGGCGCGAAGGCCGTCAGGGCGCCCAGCAGGACGACAAGGCCCCAGCCGGTTCCCTTGGCTCCCGCCCCGCCCCCGTTCGCCGTCGTCATGCCGCCTTCCCCCGCGCTGGCCCTTGCCATACCCCCGCCGGGTCTGGCCAAGATAGGGGAAGTTTCTCCAGGAGCCCCTGAATGTCCGCACTCGCCCGCCAGATGCCCCCCGTCGCCAAGGCCCAGGTCAACGGGATCGACATGGCCTATTACGAGGTCGCCCGCGGCCAGGGCGTGCCCATCGTCTTCTGCCATGGCTTTCCGGAGCTGGCCTTCTCCTGGCGCCACCAGCTGAAGGCCTGCGAGGCGGCGGGCCAGTGGGCCATCGCCCCGGACCAGCGCGGCTATGGCCTGACCACCCGGCCGGATGCGGTCGAGGACTATGACATGGAACACCTGGCCGCCGACCTGGTGGGTCTGCTGGACCATCTCGGCATCGAGAAGGCGGTGTTCTGCGGCCATGACTGGGGCGGCTTCGTCGTCTGGCAGATGGCCCTGATGCACCCCGACCGGGTGGCCGGGGTGATCGGCCTGAACACCCCCTTCATGCCGCGCGGCGACTACGACCCCATCGCCTCCATGCGCTTCGCCTTCGGCGAGGACATGTACATCGTCTGGTTCCAGAAGCCCGGCGAGGCCGATGCGGCCCTCGGCAAGGACGTGGACAAGACCATGCGCTTCTTCATGCGCCGCCCGCCCGAGGACCAGCCCGCCCCGCCCAGCGGCGGCCTGACCATCGACAGGGACGCCGGCCCCGCCACCACCTCCACCTTCGCCTTCCGCGACATGCTGGCTGAGTGGGACAAGTCGGACACCGCCAACCAGCTCCTGACCCCTGACGAACTGGCCGCCTTCGTCGAGACCTTCGAGGCCACCGGCTTCACGGGCGGCATCAACTGGTACCGCAACTTCACCCGCAACTGGGAGCGTTCGGCCCACCTGCCCAAGCGCATCGACCACGTCCCCTGCCTGATGATCTGCGCCGAAAAGGACGCCGTCCTGCCGCCCTCCATGGCCGACGGCATGGAGGACCGGATCAAGGACCTGGAAAAGGCCCTGGTGATGGGCTCCGGCCACTGGACCCAGCAGGAAAAGCCGGACGAGGTGAACCGCTACATCCTGGAATGGATGGGTCGGAAGTTCGGGGGGTAGGGTCTATGTGCCCATCCAGACGCATGCACCGCCCGTGCGCCCGCCTGCCAGGGCGAACTCGTCAAGGTGTTCTGGATGCTGAATGAAAATGAATGTATTTGAGGGAATTGTTACCGCATTTGAGCGATATGCTGAATTCAGAGGCAGATCGAGCAGAATGGAGTTTTTCCCTATCTATATCATGTCTCATTTACTGATGGCGTTATACTTTCTATTCGAGAATTACATCGAAGGATTCGATGTTATCGCATTCATTATACAGTTTCTGTTCATTGGATCATTGATCCCGATGCTCGCTGCGCAGGTGCGCAGGCTCCATGATATCGACAAGGAAGGCTCGTCCATCTACGTCCTTATCATTCCTGTCGTAGGGCTCATTACCCTGATCGTATGGTTTTGCCGGCGCGGAACGGTGGGCGACAACCGCTTTGGCCCCGATCCCCTGGCCCCGGTTGTTCCCGAGGCGGGGTGAGAGACAACATGCCCCGCTGACCCCCTCCGTCGCGCTGCGCGCGCCACCTCCCCCTGGGGGGAGGAATTACCGACCCAATTGCTCCCCCAAGGGGGAGCTGTCAGCGAAGCTGACTGAGGGGGTCAACGGCGCTTCAGCTGACCCCCTCCGGCCCGCTTCGCGCGCCACCTTCCCCTGATGGGGAGGAATGACCGACCAAATTGCTCCCCCAAGGGGGAGCTGTCAGCGAAGCTGACTGAGCCGGAAGAGGTGAACCGCGACATCCTGGAGTGGATGGGTCGGAAGTTCGGGGGGTGAGCAACCATGTTTCATGCGGGCATGTTTTTGACCCAGGGCTGGCCTCGTTGGAGGACGAGGTTGGCGGCTTCGATGAGCTTACGCATGACGGCGACGGTGACGATCTTGGGCGGTTTGCCCCTGGCCCTGAGGGTC